>NZ_JAVIYW010000002.1:132500-1755000 GCF_031453175.1 Sphingomonas sp. SORGH_AS_0870 | reverse complement strand
GATCGGCGGGCGACACGCGCGACCACAGCCCCTCGACCACAGCCGCGCCAAAGGCCGTATAGACGACGAGCAGGATCGAGCCGCGATCGACGATGGTCAGCAGCGACTTGCGACGGGCCACGAACCCGCCAATCCATGGGCGCAGCAGATGGCCGATGACGAACGGCGCCAGCAATTGCAGCAGGATGCCCTCGATCGACGCCAGCGAGACGCCGCCCCCGCCATCGACCTTCATCAGCAAGGCCACCAGGGCCGGGGTCAGCACGATGCCCAGCAGATTGGAGAAGGAGGCACTACAGATCGCCGCCGCGACATTGCCGCGTGCGATCGCGGTGAAGGCGATCGAGGATTGCACCGTCGACGGCAGCAGGGTCAGGAACAGGATGCCGGTCGCCAGCGACGGATCGACGCCGGGCAGATGCGACAGGGCAAGGCCGAGCAGCGGAAACAGGATGAAGGTCGACGCCAGCACCGCCAGATGGAGCGGCCAGTTGCGCAGCCCTTGCCAGATCGCGTCGCGCGACAGCTTGGCACCGTGCAGGAAGAACAGAAGGACGATCCCCGCATCCGCCATATAGCCCGCATAGACGGCGAACGCCCCGCGCGCGGGCAGGATCGTCGCCAGCAGGACGGTGCCCAACAGGCTGAGCACAAAGGGTTCGAAGATGGAAAAAAGGCGCTGCATCGTCGGCGCTCCCTGAAATGGCGGTCGAGCACCGGCTGTCTCAACGGACCGGCACGGCCTTGCGCGCCAGATAGGTCATGAAGGCTGTCGCTGCCAAGCGCGTGGGGGCGATGCCGCAAAGGAAAATGGGGGGAGCGATGGCCGATACGCTCAACCCCCATCCCGGTCGTCCAGCCGATGCCGGTCTTACCGGCGGCTTCCACTCCCGTTTATGATTCTGTCTTCGTTGGCCGACGACGCCTTCATTCCGTAGGGGAAAGCGCGGCCAAAAAAAAGGCCGGTCTTGCGACCGGCCGGAAAGTTTTTAGGAGAGGATGCCTGAAAGGCCCGTCCCTTGTGCATCGCAGCAGCGATTGACGCAATTGCAACCTCAACAAATGCAGTTGCACAAAATGCAATCCATATCATCGGGACGGCTGGGGCAGCGGGATCGCGGTGCTGTGCTTGATCTCCTCCATCGCGAAGGCGGCGCTGACATCGACCAGGCGGACGCGTTCGATGAGGCGCTTATAGACCCGGTCATAGGATTTGATGTCGGCCACGCGGATCTTGAGCAGATAATCGATCTCCCCCGCCATGCGGTAGAACTCGACGACCTCGGGCATGTCGTTCACGGCCTTGGCGAAATCATCGAGCCAGGCGGCGGAATGCTCGGCGGTGCGAACGCTGACGAAGACGGTCATCCCCGCATCCAGCTTTTCCGGATCGAGCAGCGCCACCCGGCCGAGGATGATCCCCTCCTCCTCCAGCCGCCGGATGCGCCGCCAGCAGGCATTTTGCGAAAGATTCACCCGTGCGGCCACTTCGGCGACCGACAGGCTGGCATCCGCCTGGAGCTGGGCGAGGATGGCAGTGTCAATTCTATCGATCATATGGCCCTCATATGGGATTTTGTCACACCAAACACGGAATGAACCGCCAACTTTGGTATGATTTCGCGATAAGAACCGCATATCCTTTCCAGCAATGAAGGAAAATATGCCATGTTGATGACCGCGCCCCCCCGCCCCGCCACCGATCAGGATGCGATCCAGGGCGCAGTCGATGCGCTGGGCATCGCCGTCACGGAGAAGCCGGTCGACCGGCGTTTCGTCGACGCCGCGCTGGCGGTGCTCGACCGGGATCGGCGCCGTTGCCCAGAGACGCCGCTGCTGGCCGTCACCCTTCCCTCGGCACCCCATGTCGACCTGTATCTGAAGGACGAGTCGGCGCATCCGACGGGCAGCCTGAAGCACCGGCTGGCGCGGTCGCTGTTCATCGGCGGGATCGTCGCGGGCGTCATTCGCGCGGGTCGCCCGCTGGTCGAGGCATCGTCGGGATCGACGGCGGTGTCGGAAGCCTATTTCGCGCGGCTGCTCGGCCTGCCCTTCCACGCCGTCATGCCCGCCAGTACCTCGGGGGCCAAGATCGCCGCGATCCAGGCGCAGGGCGGCCAATGCCATCTGGTCGAGCCGCACCGCCTGTATGACGAGGCGCGCGACCTAGCCGATGCGCTGGGCGGCGTCTATCTCGACCAGTTCACCAATGCCGCGCCCGCGACCGACTGGCGCTGCGACAATATCGCCTCGGCGATCCTGACCCAGATGGCGGGCGAGCCGCATGCCGTTCCCGAATGGATCGTGGTGGGCGCGGGCACTGGCGGGACCGCCGCCACGATCGGGCGGCATTGTCGCTATCGCGGGCTTCCCACCCGGCTTTGTGTTGCCGATGTCGAGCATAGCGCCTTTTTCCAGGGCTATCGCGACGACGATCCCACCGCGCGCTGCCCCGCCCCGTCGCGGATCGAGGGGGTCGGCCGCCCTCGTGTCGAGCCGTCCTTCCTGCCCGGTGCGATCGACCGGATGATGAAGCTGCCCGATGCCGTGTCGATCGCGGGGATGCGGATCGCGGGCGAGTGCCTGGGGCGGCCGGTGGGGCCGTCGACGGGCGCGAACTTCGTCGCCGCCGCGCTGCTGGCGCTGGACATGACCGCCGCCGGACGAGCCGGATCGATCGCCACGCTGATCTGCGACCATGGCGCGCGCTATGCCGATTGCCACCATGATCCGCGCTGGTTGGCGCATCAGGGGCTTGCCGAAAGCGTCGACGCTGCCGAGATGTCGCTTCGCACGATGTTGCTCAAGGACGCCGAATGACCATCAATCCGCTTCTCGCCGATACCGACCTTCCCGATTTCGCCGCCGTCCGGCCCGAGCATCTGGTGCCCGCCGCCCAGGCGCTGATCGCCGATGCCCGCGCCGCCGCCGACCGTATCGGCGGATCCAACGCCAGCGATTTCGCCGATGTCGTGCTGGCCAGCGAGCGCGCGGGGTTCGCGATAGCGCGCGGCTGGTCGCCTGCGGGGCATCTTCATTCGGTCGCCGACACCCCCGAACTGCGCGCCGCCTATGCCGAGGCGCAGGCGATGCTCGCCGAATATGGGCTGGAGGCCGGACAGGACCCGCGCCTGTTCGCCGCGTTCAACCGGGTCGACCTCGCGCCGCTGACCGAGACCGAAGCCCGCGCGGTCGTGCTGGCGCGCCGTGACTTCACTTTGTCGGGCGTCGGGCTGGACGATGCGGCCAAGGCGCGGTTCCGCGAGATCGGGGTCGAGCTGAACAAGCTGACCACCGAGTTCGGCAATGCCGTGCTCGATTCGAGCGAGGCCTGGGGCGAGCACGTCACCGACGAGGCGCTGCTGTCGGGCCTGACCGACAATGCCAAGGCGATCCTGGCTGCCTATGCCGCCGAGAAGGAGCTGGACGGCTGGCTCGTCACGCTGCGCGAACCCAGCGTTCAGGCGATCCTGACCCAGGCCGACAATCGCGACCTGCGCGCCCGCGTCGCCAAGGCCTATGCCACCCGCGCTTCCGACCAGGCCGCCGATCCCGCGCACGACAACAGCGCCCGGATCGACCGCATCCTGGCGCTGCGCCATGAGGCCGCCCGGCTGCTGGGCTTCTCCGACGCCGCCGCGCGTTCGGTCGAGACCAAGATGGCGCAGTCGGCCGACGAGGCGCTGGCCTTCCTGTCCGACTTGGCCGCCCGCGCGCGTCCGCTGGCGGAGCGCGAACTGGCCGAGGCGAGCACCTATGCCGCCGAGACGTTCGGCATCGCCAAGCTGGAGCCCTGGGACACCGGCTATGTCGCCGAGCATATGCGCCGCGAGCGCTTCGGCGTCGACCGCGAGGCGATTCGCGCCTATTTCCCCCTGCCCCGCGTCATGGAGGGCACGACCGCGCTGATCGAGCGGCTCTACGGCATCCGCCTGGTCGAACGGCCGGGCGTGTCGGTGTGGAATGCCGATGTCCGCTATTATGACGTGCAGGATGCGAGCGGCGAGATCGTCGCGGGCGTCTATTGCGATTTCCACGCACGCGCGGGCAAGCGCGGCGGTGCCTGGATGGACGTGTGCCGTCCGCGCTTCCGCGATGCCGATCGTTTCCATCGGCCGATCGCCTATCTGACCTGCAACTTCCCGCCCGCGACGGGCGATACGCCCGCGCTGCTGGCGCATGGCGATGTGGTCACGCTGCTCCACGAATTCGGCCATGTGCTCCACCACCTGCTGACCGAGGTCGACCTGCCCTCGATCGGCGGGATTTCCAGCGTGGAATGGGATGCGGTCGAGCTGCCCAGCCAGTTCATGGAGAATTTCGCCTGGGACCGCGACACGCTGACCCAGCTGTCCGCGCATGTCGAAACCGGCGAGCCGCTGCCCGACGACCTGTTCGCAAAGATGCTGGCGGCGCGGCGGTTCCAGGCCGGGCTGTTCCTGCTGCGTCAGATCGAGTTCGCGACCTTCGACCTGCGGCTGCATCGCGACTTCGACCCGGCGCAGGGCGGCCGGGTCATGGCCGTGCTGAACGCGGTGCGCGATGAGGTAGCGGTGATTCGCCCGCCCGAATGGAATCGCTTCCCGCACAGCTTCGCCCATATCTTCGCGGGCGGCTATGCGGCGGGCTATTACAGCTATCTCTGGGCCGAGCTGCTGTCGGCCGACGCCTTTGCCGCCTTTGCCGAGGAGGGCCAGGTGGCGGGCGACCGGTTCCGCCGCGAGGTGCTGGCGCGCGGGGCGAGTCGTCCCGCCGCCGAGAATTTCCGCGCTTTCCGGGGCCGCGCGCCGGAGCCGGATGCGCTGCTGCGCCATCACGGGCTGGCCGCCTGAGCCCAGGGGCCGGGTTCGCGCAGGCGGCCCGGCCCGTTTCGGGGCCGATCGCGTAACCGACGTGGGTTGCGGGAAAAAATTGTGCCCCATCGGTAACCGCCACGGCTTCTTAACCCTCTTTGCCATAACAAGGCGTGGCATGGAGGATGGGCCGTGAGCGGATCGGAACATATTGATTTTGAGCAGAGGCTGGCGGCGTTCGACTATGACGCGCAAAGCTATGCCACCTTCCCGATGGTCAAGCGCGCGATCGAACGGCACGCCCCCGCGGCGCTGACCGCGCTGTACCGTCACATCGCCAACACGTCGCAGATCCGGGGGCTGTTCGCGTCGCAGGCACGGATGGACCACGCCCGCGACAAGCAGATGGAGCATTGGCGCAAGCTGTTCTCGCGCCCGCTCGACCGCGACTATGCTGCCTCCTCGACCCATATCGGGCAGGTCCATGCCCGGATCGGGCTGGCGCCGACCTGGTATATCAGCGGCTATGCGCGGATGCTGGAATATGTCCTGCCCAAGCTGATCCTCGGGCGGCTGCTCTGGCCTTTCGGCGCGCGGCGGCGCGCCCGGGCGGCGACCGCGCTGGTCAAGGCTTCGCTGATCGACATGGATATCGCGCTGGCCGCCTATTTCGAGGCCGAACAGGCCGGGCGCCGAGCCGTCATCGAACGCTGCGGCGCGGTGTTCGACCGGATGGCCAAGGGCGACCTGACCGCCTCGCTCGACGGGCTGCCGACCGAATATCAGGCGCTGGCCGACAGTTTCGAGGCGATGCGCACCCAGATGTGCGCAACGCTGGGCGTGGTGACCCAGTCGGGCGAGGAAATCCGCATCGGGTCGGGTGACATCCGGCTGGCCTCGGACGACCTGTCCGACCGCACCAAGCAGCAGGCCGCCTCGCTGGAGGAAACGGCGGCGGCGATGCAGCAGATCACCACCACGGTCCGCCAGACCGCCGACGGCGCCTCGCGCGCCAACCGGATCGTCGGCGAGGCGCGTCAGGAAGCCGAGGAATCGGGCCAGATTGTCCGCCGCGCGGTCGAGGCGATGGGCGGGATCGAGCGCGCCTCGTCCGAAATCAGCGAGATCATCAGCGTCATCGACGGCATCTCGTTCCAGACCAACCTGCTGGCGCTGAACGCAGGGGTCGAGGCGGCGCGCGCGGGCGAGGCGGGCAAGGGCTTTGCCGTCGTCGCGTCCGAGGTCCGCGCGCTGGCCCAGCGGTCCGCCGAGGCGGCCAAGGACGTCAAGACGCGCATTCTGGCCTCCTCCGACCAGGTCGGTACGGGCGTCGAACTGGTCAACGAGGCTGGCGAGGCGCTGCAGCGAATCATCGGACGGATCGGCGAGATCAGCGAACTGGTGTCGCAGATCGCGGCCTCGGCCGGGCAACAGTCGATCGGGCTGCAACAGGTCAACACCGCGGTATCCGAAATGGACGGCGTGACCCAGCGCAATGCCGCGATGGTCGAACAGGCCACCTCGTCCGCGCGCAAGCTGGCGCTGGAGGCCGAGACGCTGGCCCGCGAAGTCGCCCGTTTCCGGCTGACCGACATGACCGGCGACGCCGCCAACCCCGTTCACCGGATGCAGCGGCGGCTGGCGGCGGTCTGATCGGGCCTGACGGCGCGTTTTCCATTCACCGGGGAATGTTGCGACCGCCGCCATGTCCCCCACCCGTTCGGGCTGAACGAAGTCGAAGCGCATGGGCAGCCTTTGCCGCCTGGCGAAGCCTATTCCCTCGCCTTCGCCCGAGCAGACGCGCTCCTGCGCGACTTGCCCGGCGCGCGACGCACAACGCGAAAAACCACCCATGGACGACCAGGGCGGTGGACGCTGTCAGCGATGTCAAAGGATGGTGGAGCCGAGGGGGATCGAACCCCTGACCTTCGCAATGCCATTGCGACGCTCTCCCAGCTGAGCTACGGCCCCATCGGTGTCGGCATGGCCCGGCGGGATGCGGGTCAGCCTGTCAGCAGCTTAGCTGCCGACGTTCCTGCGGAATGGTGGAGCCGAGGGGGATCGAACCCCTGACCTTCGCAATGCCATTGCGACGCTCTCCCAGCTGAGCTACGGCCCCGTTCCGCTGTGGAGGCAGCCCACTAGCGGGGCCGCCGGGGCTCGGCAAGTACTTTTTTCAGGTCCCTGCCGAACCCCGTCGAACGACTCAGTGTTCGTCGTCCTCGCTGGACGTCTCGACGCCCAGATCGTCGTCGCCGCCCAGATCGACTTCATCGTCGGGCGAGGGCTCTTCGTCCTCACCGGTGATGTCCAGATCCTCGTCGTCACCGCCCGCCAGATCGCTGTCGGCTTCCTTGTTCTCGGCCTTGACCTGCTCGAACGGCAGGGGCTGCTTCGACTTCAGGATGGGCTCGGGCTCCCACTGCGTCCCGCAATTGATGCAGGTCACGGGGTCGTCCTTTTCGAGGTCGTAAAAGCGCGTCGCGCATTTCGGGCACGTACGCTTCGTGCCCCATTCCGGCTTGATCATGCCGTTCATACCTTTCGGATTGGGTTTTCCGCCGGAGCGAAAAGTGGGCGCGCCTTGCCACAGCGCAAGGCCCCTGTCAAAAGCCCGCGCCATCTATGGCGCACACTCTTCCCCAGCCTCGCACCGTGCGAGCCGCCGCCGCCCTTCGCGGCACCATCGCCGTTCCGGGCGACAAATCGATCAGCCACCGCTCGCTGATGCTCTCCGCGCTCGCGGTCGGGCAAAGCCGGGTCCGGGGCCTGCTGGAGGGCGAGGACGTGCTCGCCACCGCCAGCGCGATGCGCGCGATGGGCGCCGACATCGTCCGGCAGGATGACGGGGTGTGGGTGATCCACGGCGTCGGCGTCGGCGGGCTGCTCCAGCCCGAGACCGCGCTCGACATGGGCAATTCGGGCACCTCGACGCGCCTGCTGATGGGTCTGGTCGCCAGCCATCCGATCACCGCCACCTTCACCGGCGACGCCTCTTTGTCCAAGCGCCCGATGGGCCGCGTCATCGATCCGCTGTCGCAGATGGGTGCGCAGTTCCAGGACACGCCGGGCGGCCGCCTGCCCCTGATGGTCCGGGGAATCAGCCCGGCGGTGCCCATCCGCTACACCCTGCCCGTCGCCTCGGCCCAGGTGAAGTCGGCGATCCTGCTCGCGGGGCTCAACACGCCGGGCGAAACGACGGTGATCGAGCCGATCGCGACCCGCGACCATAGCGAGCGGATGCTGGCGGGCTTCGGCGCCGAGCTGACCGTCACCCCCTCCCCCGAGGGGCGGATCATCACGATTCGCGGGCAAGCCGAGCTGAAGCCGCAGGACATCGTCGTGCCGGGCGATCCGTCTTCCGCCGCCTTCTGGCTGGTCGCGGGGTCGATCGTGCCGGGCGCGGACGTGACGATCACCAATGTCGGCATGAACCCGACCCGGACCGGCATCATCGCGGCGCTCAAGATGATGGGCGCGGACATCACCGAGCTGGACGCGCGCATCGTCGGCGGCGAGCCCGTGGCTGACCTGCGCGTCCGCCATGCCCCCCTGACGGCGATCGAGGTTCCGCCCGAGCTGACGCCCAGCATGATCGACGAATATCCCGTGCTGTTCGTCGCCGCCGCCTTCGCGACCGGCACGACCATCGCACGCGGCGCGGAGGAACTGCGCGTCAAGGAGTCGGATCGCATCACCGCCATGGCCGACGCGCTTGGCGCGTGCGGTGTCCGTTGCGAGGAATATGAGGACGGCATGGCCGTGACCGGCACCGGCGGCGATCCGATCCCCGGCGGCGCGACCATCGCGACGCTGCTCGACCACCGGATCGCCATGAGCATGACCATCGCGGCGCTGAACGCCCGTGATCCGATCACGCTGGACGATGCAGCGCCCGTCGCGACCAGCTATCCCGTCTTCTTCGACACGCTGGAGTCGCTGGGGGCGCTGGCATGATCATCGCGGTCGACGGACCGGCGGCCAGCGGCAAGGGCACCATCGCCCGCGCGCTGGCGAAGCATTACGGGCTGCCCCATCTCGACACCGGGCTGCTCTACCGCGCCGTGGCGGCGACGGTGCGCGCGATGCACCTCGACCCGACGCGCGAGGCCGATGCGGTCGCGGCGTGCAGCTTCGACGACAGCCTGCTCGCCGATCCGGCCTTGCGCGATGACGAGACGGGCAAGCTCGCCTCGGTCGTGTCGGCGCATCCGCTGGTCCGCGCCGCGCTGCTCCAGCGGCAGAAGCGCTTCGCCAACCAGCCGGGCGGCGCGATCCTCGACGGACGCGATATCGGCACGGTCATCGCCCCCGACGCCGACGCCAAGCTGTTCGTGAAGGCCAGCCCGCAGGTCCGCGCGCGGCGGCGGCATAACGAGCTGGCCGCCAACGGCTCGACCGCGAGCTTCGAACAGGTGCTGGCCGACATCCGCGCCCGCGACGAGCGCGACAGCGGCCGGGCGACGGCCCCCCTCACCCAGGCGGCGGATGCGGCGGCGCTGGATACCTCCAGCCTGACCATCGACGCGGCGGTCGCCCGCGCGATCCAGTTCGTCGACGCCCAGGTCGCGGCCAAGGGGCGCCCCTGATATTCCTCCCCTGCAAGGGGAGGTGGCGCGGAGCGCGACGGAGGGGTGTCGCCCTCTCGATAGCGGGACACCCCTCCACCAGCTTCGCTGGTTCCCCTCCCCTTGCAGGGGAGGAATAGCCGCCCCCTCACCTTGCACAAAACCCCATTTTCGGCTAAAGCACCCGCGCTCGCGGACCCTGTTCCGCGGAGAGGCTGACGCAGGGCCTTGCCCTCAGCGTCCTTTCCGCATTTGTCGCGGACCGCCGCTTTTCCGTGTTTCAGTCACATCTTCGGGCCTGGTGGCGTCGACATGGGGTCGGCGCGGCCATCGTCGAACGCCGGGGCCGAATCCCCGACCGGAGGCGAAAAACTCTCAGGAACCTAACCCTTTTATGGCAACCAACCCCCAGCCCACGCGCGACGATTTCGCGGCGATGCTCGATGACATGTTCGGCGGTGCCGACAGCTTCGAGGGTCGCGTCGTGCATGGCACCGTCACCGCGATCGAAAACGACATGGCCGTCATCGACGTCGGTCTGAAGTCGGAAGGCCGTGTGCCCCTCCGCGAATTCGCTGCCCCCGGCCAGAAGGCCGACCTGAAGGTCGGTGACGAGGTCGAGGTCTATGTCGACCGCGTCGAGAACATGCACGGCGAAGCGATGCTCAGCCGCGACCGCGCGCGCCGCGAGGCCGCCTGGGACAAGCTGGAGCTCGAATTCTCGAAGTCGGCCCGCGTCGAAGGCGTGATCTTCGGCCGCGTGAAGGGTGGCTTCACCGTCGACCTGAACGGCGCCGTGGCGTTCCTGCCCGGCTCGCAGGTCGACATCCGCCCCGTCCGCGACGTCACCCCGCTGATGGACATCCCGCAGCCGTTCCAGATCCTGAAGATGGACCGCAAGCGCGGCAACATCGTCGTTTCGCGTCGCGCGGTCCTGGAAGAGACCCGCGCCGAGCAGCGTTCGGGCCTGATCCAGAGCCTGGCCGAGGGTCAGGTCATCGACGGCGTCGTCAAGAACATCACCGATTACGGTGCGTTCGTCGACCTGGGCGGCATCGACGGCCTGCTGCACGTCACCGACCTGTCGTACAAGCGCGTCAATCATCCGTCGGAGATGATCGCGATCGGCGACACCGTGCGCGTCCAGATCATCCGCATCAACAAGGACACGCAGCGCATCTCGCTCGGCATGAAGCAGCTCGAGAGCGATCCGTGGGATGGCGCCGGCGCCAAGTACCCGGTCGGAGCCAAGCTGTCGGGCCGCGTCACGAACATCACCGAATATGGTGCATTCGTCGAGCTGGAGCCGGGCATCGAAGGCCTGGTCCACGTGTCGGAAATGTCCTGGACCAAGAAGAACGTCCATCCGGGCAAGATCGTGTCGACCTCGCAGGAAGTCGATGTGGTCGTCCTCGAGGTCGATCAGGAAAAGCGCCGCATCTCGCTCGGCCTCAAGCAAGCTCAGGCCAATCCGTGGGAGGCGTTCGCCGCCGCTCATCCGATCGGCTCGACCGTCGAGGGCGAAGTCAAGAATGCGACCGAGTTCGGCCTGTTCATCGGCCTGGACAACGATGTCGACGGCATGGTCCACATGTCGGACATCGCCTGGGGCGTGTCGGGTGAGGACGCCCTCAACCTGCACCGCAAGGGCGAAGTCGTTCAGGCCGTGGTCTTGGACATCGACCCCGAGAAGGAGCGCATCTCGCTCGGCATGAAGCAGCTCGAGCGCGGCGGCCCCGTCGCTGGCGGCGTGGCTGCGGCTGGCGATCGCCTGAACAAGAACCAGGTCGTCACCGTGACCGTCCTTGAAGTCCGCGACGCAGGGCTGGAAGTCCAGGCGGGCGACGATGGTGCGACCGGCTTCATCAAGCGCACCGATCTGGGTCGCGACCGTGACGAGCAGCGCCCCGAGCGCTTCCAGGTCGGCCAGAAGTTCGACGCGATGGTCACCGGCTTCGATCGTTCGAAGAAGCCGACCTTCTCGGTCAAGGCGATGCAGATCGCCGAAGAGAAGCAGGCGGTGGCGCAGTACGGTTCGTCCGACTCGGGCGCGTCGCTGGGCGACATCCTGGGCGAAGCGCTGAAGGCGCGCGGCCAGAAGTAAGCCGTAAGGCCGGGACGCATCCGCTTTGCCGGATGTGTCCCGGTTTCGCACGCAATGGAACCAGTCCGTCGCTTAATCGTATAATAAAATCGCTTTCAGCAGCGAGAAACACAGGTTAGGAACGGCGCGTCTGTAGCTTGGGACAAGACGATGATCCGTTCGGAACTGGTACAAAAAATCGGTCAACACAATCCGGGGCTGAACCCGCGCGAAGTCGAGTTGATCGTAACCATCTTCTTCGATGAGATTACCAAGCGGCTGGCCGATAACGGTCGTGTCGAACTTCGTGGTTTCGGTGCCTTTTCTACCCGCGCGCGCAGCGCCCGCACCGGCCGCAATCCCCGGACCGGCGAAACCGTCGATGTCGACGCCAAGCGCGTCCCCTATTTCAAGCCCGGCAAGGAAATGCGCGCCCGCCTGAACGTCGAGGGGGCCTGAGCCTTCTTGCCACCACGGGGCGGGCCGATCGGATCGGGTGAAGTTCCTGCTCCCCGATGATCGGTCCATGCTTGACGTGGGCGACAACCTCGTCTCTTCCTGTGCCCGTGCGCGGACGTGGCGAAATCGGTAGACGCTGCCGACTTAAAATCGGCTTCCTATGGAGTGCGGGTTCGAGTCCCGCCGTCCGCACCATCCTTTTGACCGGCGCGCTGCTTGCCACCTCGGCATGCGAGCGGCGGGCCGATACGGGCGCGGTTATCGTCAGTGCGGTTCGGCCCTCCCCCGACAAAACGCCGCAGAAACGCGACCCGGCCAACGCCAGCGGCGGCGACATGCCGCATCGGCTGCTGCGTGACTCCCTGGCGCAGGGACTCGTGCGGTTCGACGCCAATGGGCAGATCGAGCCGGGGCTGGCCGAGCGCTGGATCGTCATCGACGAGGGCGGCAGCTATATCTTCCGGTTGCGCGAGGCGACCTGGAATGACGGGTCGCCGGTCACCGCCGAACAGGTCGTACCGATCTTGCGCCGTCTGATCACGCCCGGCTCGGGCAATCCGCTTGCGCCGTTCCTGACCGCCATCGACGAGATCGTCGTGATGACGCCGCAAGTCATCGAGGTCCGGCTGTCGCGTCCGCGCCCCGATCTGCTCAAACTCTTCGCCCAGCCCGAAATGGCGATCATCGACCGCGCGCGTCATGGCACGGGGCCGTTCCGCATCGTCCGCGCCGGGCCGCCGCCCCTGCTCCGCCTGATCCCCGACCCTCGCCGCGCCGAGCCTGAAGACGATGCGACTCCCGCGCCGGAGGACGATGTCCGCCTGATCGGCGAAAGCGCCGCACGGGGCATTCTTCGCTTTTCGCGCGGCGCGTCCGATCTGATGCTGGGCGGGCGGTTCGAGAATTGGCCGCTGCTCGATCTGGTGAATATCGCCCCGGCGGCGGTGCGGGTCGACCCTGCCGCCGGGCTGTTCGGCTTCGCCATCGCCAGCCGGGACGGGTTTCTGGGGGATGCGGCGAACCGCCAGGCGCTGTCGGCCGTGTTCGACCGGGCCGCCTTGCTCGGGGCGATCGCGCCCAATTGGGAGGCCAGCGACCGCCTGCTGCCCGATACGCTGGATTCGGACGCGCCGCCGCAAATCCCCGGCTGGGCGCTGCTGACGCTGGACGAACGCCGCGCCGCCGCCCGCGCCCGTGTCGCGGCCTGGGGACAGCCGGTGCACCTGCGCATCGCCCTACCGCAAGGGCCGGGGGCGAACATGCTGTACGGACAGGTCGGCGCGACGCTGCTGTCGATCGGCATCGTGCCCGAGCGCGTGACGCTGGACGCGCCCGCCGACCTCAGGCTGATCGATGCGGTCGCCCCCTTCGACAGCGCGCGCTGGTATCTCGCCACCGCCTGCGCGCCGTGCGGCGATGCCGCCCGTGCGGCCATCGAGCAGGCCCGGCTCGCGCCCACTCTGGCCGCCCGCAGCGCGGCGATCGCCGCCGCCGATGCCGCGCTCAACGCCGATACGCCCTATATCCCGCTGGCCCGTCCGCTGCGCTGGTCGCTGGTCAGCGGCCGACTGCGCCAGTTCCAGGCCAATAGCCGCGCCTGGCATCCATTGAACCGCCTGCGCGCCGACCCCAATTGAGGGGCATGGCCAAAGCGTCTCCCATCGATTCCTCGATCTTCGAAAACCTTCCCCTGGACAAGGGGATCACCGCCAGTCGCCAACGGATCGAGGCGATGGAAAGGCTGTTGGAGCGCGTCGTCGTGCTGCCGGGGATCAATCGGCCGATCGGCCTCGACGTGATGCTGGGGCTGGTGCCCGTGATAGGCGACATCGCCGCCGCCGCGCTGGGCAGCTACATCATCTGGGAAGCGCGCAATCTGGGCCTGTCGCGGTTCCAGATGGCGCGGATGATGGCCAATGTCGGGTTCGACGCGGTGCTGGGCTTCGTGCCGCTGATCGGGGATGCGGCGGACGTGCTGTTCCGGTCCAACACGCGCAACCTGCGGATCATCCGCAAGCATCTCGACAAGCATCATCCCTCCACCGTGACGGTGGAGGGATAAGCCAGCCTTCAGCGCTGACCGCGCCAGATCTTGATCGGGGCACCGGGTTGCAGGCCGCCCTGATGCGCGGGGCAGCGGGTATAGCGGAACGCCTTGTTCAGGCAGATCCAGATTTCGTCCAGCCAGCCCTCGCGGGTCGCGGTGACGCGCATCATGTCCGCGGTCATGCCCCGGTTCGCGGCTGCCACCGCCGTCGCGACGTCACCGGCGGTCAGATTGCCCTGACGCGACAGCGCCATCATGTCCGGGAAGCGCAGGCCGTGATAGAGCGCATTGGACTGCTGGAAATAACGCGCCGGGCTGTAGCCCGCCATGCAGGTGCCATGCTTGGCCCATTCATGCTGCATCAGCTGCGCCGAGGGGGTAGCGCAGATGTGACGGCGGACCACCGCCTGGGGCAGGATCGCGGTCGGGCGGCAATATTGCGGCCACTCTTTCTCCTCGCCATCCGGCCACAGGCCGTGCAGCGTGAAGCCGAAACGGTTGCCCGTGCCGCACTGGAAGCGGCTGTCGCCCTTCGGATCGCGGCAATATTGCGGGCTCCAGGTGATCGCCAGCGTATAGCTGCCGATGGGCAGCACGCGGGTCGGCTGGCTGGCGCTGGGCAGGTCGGGGCGGATGCGCTGCGGCCCCGAGGGGGCGGTGCATTGCAGCGTCTGCGCCGACAGCATCTGTGGCGCGGCCAACATCGCCAGCCCGATCAGGATCGTCTTCATGCTTCGTTCTCCTCCGCCTTGGCGCGATACCAGGCCAGCGCATTGGGCCGCAGCAGCATCACCACCGCGACCAGAGACGCCGCCGCCTGCACCGCCGTCAGCACGCCGAACATCCCCTCGGCCAGCGCACCGACCGACACCTGGTACAGAAAGCCCAGCAGGTTGAGCACGGTCATCACGATCAGCAGGCCCAGCCCGATCCGGCTCGCCAGACGGGTGGTCCACAGCGTCGCCAGCAGGAACAGGCCGATCAGCAGGACATTGGCGAAGATCGCGATGCCGACCCCCGCCTGCGCCACCGTATCGTTCCAGCCCAGCGCCGCCAGCACCACCAGCAACAGGATGGCGAGCAACGACAGCCGCTCGCCCAGGATCACCGATTTGGGTCGCAAGACCTTTCCCCTCTTCAGGCCACGGCTCAGGCCGCGGCGAAATCCAGCCCGATATCCGCCGCCGGGGCGGACTGGGTCAAGCGACCGACGCTGACATAGGTCACGCCCGTCTCCGCCAGCGCGCGGATCGTGTCCAGACGGACGCCGCCCGATGCCTCGGTGGGTACGCGGCCCGCGACCTTGGCAACGCCCTCGGCCAGCATCGCCGGGCCCATATTGTCGAGCAGCAGGTGCGTCGCGCCTGCCGCGAGGGCCGGTTCGATCTGGTCGAGCGTATCGACCTCGACGATGATCCGCGCGATCCCCGCCGCCCTAGCCGCCGCGACCGCCGGGCCGATGCCGCCCGCGACCGCGACGTGATTGTCCTTGATCATCGCCGCATCCCACAGGCCCATGCGGTGGTTCTGCGCGCCGCCCATGCGGGTGGCGTATTTCTCCAGCGGGCGCAGGCCGGGGATGGTCTTGCGCGTGTCGAGCAGCGTCGCCCCCGTCCCCGCCATGGCCGCGACATAGGCCGCCGTCATCGTTGCGATGCCCGACAGGTGCTGGACGGTGTTGAGCGCGGACCGCTCGGCGGTCAGCATCGCACGGGCCTGTCCCGACAGGCGCAGCAACGCGGTGCCCGGCGCGACGGCCGCGCCGTCCTCGACCAGCCGCTCGATCGCGACTTCGGGGTCGAGGCGGCGGAAGAACGCCTCGGCAATGGGCAGCCCGGCGACGGTGATCGCATCGCGGCTGGCCATCGTCCCCACGAACCGCGCGCTCGCCGGGATCACCGCGGCGGAGGTGATGTCGCCGCCCGGCCCCATATCCTCGGCCAGCGTCGCAGTGACGAAGCCGTCGAGGTCGAAGCCCTCGATCACGAACGCGGACCCAGATCGCCCTTGCCGACCGTCCCGCTCGCCAGCGTCAGCATCGCGTCGAGGCTCTTCTTGGCCTGGAGCCGCAGCCCCTCCTCGATTTCGACGCGCGGGGTCAGGTCGCGGAGCGCGAGGTACAGCTTCTCCATCGTGTTCAGCGCCATGTACGGGCAGATGTTGCAGTTGCAGTTGCCGTCCGCGCCCGGGGCGCCGATGAAGGTCTTGCCCGGCATCGCCTTCTGCATCTGGTGGATGATGTGCGGCTCGGTCGCGACGATCAGCGTGTCGCCGGTGATACCTTGCGCGAATTCCAGGATGCCGCGCGTCGAGCCGACATAATCGGCGTGATCCAGGATGACGGCGGGGCATTCGGGATGCGCGGCGATCGGCGCATCGGGGTACTGCGTGCGCAGCTTCAGCAGTTCGGTTTCGCTGAACGCCTCGTGCACGATGCACACGCCCGGCCAGAGCAGCATGTCGCGCCCCGTCTTGCGCGCCAGATAGCCGCCCAGGTTGCGGTCGGGGCCGAAGATGATCTTCTGCGCCGGGTCGATCTGCGCCAGGATCTGCTCGGCGGAGGACGACGTCACGATGATGTCGGACAGCGCCTTCACCTCGGTCGAGCAGTTGATATAGGTCAGCGCGATGTGATCCGGATGCTGGGCGCGGAACTCGGCGAACTGTTCGGGGGGACAGCTGTCCTCCAGGCTGCATCCGGCCGCCATGTCGGGCAGCACGACGATCTTGTCGGGCGACAGGATCTTGGCCGTCTCCGCCATGAAGCGCACGCCGCAAAAGGCGATGACGTCCGCGTCGGTCGCCTGCGCCTTGCGGCTGAGGTCCAGGCTGTCGCCGACGAAATCGGCTAGGTCCTGAATCTCGGGCTTCTGGTAATAATGGGCGAGGATGACGGCGTTGCGTTCCTTGCGGAGCCGGTCGATCTCGGCGCGCAGGTCGAGGCCCGTCAGATTCGTCTGGATGGTCATGTTCCCTCCCCTAAGCGCAAGGCGGTGCGCCGACAATCGGGCACGTCATCCGCCGTTGCCCAGAACCTCCTGAACCGTCCGGGTCGTGTCCCAGCGTTCGTCGTCCCCGGCCTCGTCGGCGTAGCGGACCTTGACGGTCGCATCGACCCCGGCGGCGCGCAGCGGCATCGCGAAGCTGCGTTCGACCGCGCGGCGGGTGGCGTCGCGCGCCAGCTTCATCGGTGCGGGGCCTCGCGCCTGTCGCATCAGTTCGACCTGTCCGGCGGTACGGTTGGCGGCATCCAGCCGCTGCTCGGCATCGGTAAAGGTGGTCAGCACCCCGCCCGAGCCATATTCGCGGATCGCCGCCATATCGACCTGCGGCCCGTCGATCTCAAGCGGCGGCAGGGTGACGGTCAGCACATGGTCACCCGCATCCCAGCGGACATCCTGCTGGCGCAGCTTGCCCAGATCGACCTCGTAACGGACCATGCCCGGCATGATGAGCGTCCGTTCGGTCGAAAAGCCCAGTTGCGACTGGCGCGAGGTGACGACGGCGACATAGCGGGCGGCAAAGGCCGACAGCCGGTTCTGCTCGCGCAGGCCCTCCAGGCTGGCGCGCGCGATGGTGGTGGGATCGGGGGTCAGCCGGTCGGCGACATAGCGCTGTACCCCCCAGGCCGCGATCAGCCCGGCCAGGACCAGCAGAACGAGGACGCCCGCCGCCTTGGCCATGAACAGGCCGAAGCCGCCGCTCCGCGTATCGACCGGCGGGGTCACGCCGCGATCGTCCATGATGCTCCCTCCTCGCGGACCAGTCCCCGCATTCGCAGATCGTAAAGATGCGCCAGCACCGAGCGTTCCGCCGCGGGTAGCAATTTGGGATTCAGCCCGACATACATGCGCGCGGTCATCGCGGCTGTGTCGAGCGGATCGCCGCCGCCCAGCAGGCGCAATATCTGCCCTTCGCGCTGCTTGCGATGGCCCAGCATCCCGCGCACCAGACGCTGCGGATTGTCCACCGCCTCGCCATGCCCCGGATAATAGACGCGGTCGTCGCGCTCCATCAGCTTTTCGAGGCTGGCCATATAGGCGCCCATGTCGCCATCGGGGGGCGACACGATGCTGGTCGACCAGCCCATGACGTGATCGCCGGAGAACAGCGCCTTGGTCTCGGGCAGTGCGAAGGCGAGATGGTTGGAAGTATGGCCCGGCGTCGCCAGGGCGGTCAGCGTCCAGCCATCGCCCGACATCCCCTCCCCCTCGGCCAGCACCCGGTCGGGGGCATAGTCGCGGTCGAACGCGGCATCGGACCGGCCGCCTTCGTAATCGGGCGCGAAGGGCGCGGCGCCGACGACGGGCGCCCCCGTCGCGCGAGCGAGCGGGCGGCTGGCCGGGCTGTGATCGCGGTGGTGATGGGTGATCAGGATCGCGGCGACCGGACGCCCGGCGATCGCTTGCAACAGGACATCGAGATGGGCGGGGTCGTCGGGGCCGGGATCGATCACCGCCACGTCGCGGTCGCCGACGATATGCGTCTGCGTCCCCGTATAGGTGAAGGGTGAAGGATTGGGAGCGAGCACGCGGGAGACCAGCGGCTCAAGCAGGATCGGAATGCCGGTCGGGTGCTCAGCCATCCCACATCATGTGGGCAAGCCGCCGATAAAGAGCAACCCCTGTACCCATTGACCGGGCACAGGGGTCGAGGGGGGTAAAGTCGGGGCGGATCAATCCGCGTCGCGGTTCGCCATTTCGGCCTTCAGCTCCGCCGTCGCCTCGTTCAGCCCCTTCAGGGCATCGCGCCGGGCGTCCTCGGACAGGTTGCGGTCACGATTGATCGACGCGCGGGCGCTCTCGATGCTGGCGAGCGCGATCCGCATGTTGGTCTGGGCCGAACGCTGGGCGTTCAGGGCGGACAGCGACGCCAGGCGCGCGGATTGCTCGATCCGGTCGGTGCAGATAATCGTGACCTGCCGCCGGGTCTCGCCCTCGACGGTGGTATAGCTGGTCCGGCTGTCGCTGCCGCTCGTGCCGCAGCTGCGCGACTGGACGATCGGCATCGGGGGCATCGGCACCATCGGGACGACAGCGTTGCGGTCGAAAATCCGGACCTTGTGCCCGTTGCGCAAGGTGACGACGCGGATGCGCGGCACGGCCGGGGCCTGGGGCGCGGCGGGCGCTTCGACGGCCGGCGGGGTTGCCGGCACGGCGGGAATGGCGGGCGGCGCGGGCGGGGTCGCCGCGATGGCGACTGCGGGCTTGGCGGTCACGACCGGGACGATCGGCGCGGACGGCGCGGTGGGCGGGTCGGACAATTCGGGTGCCGTCTGGGCGACCGCGGGCAGGACCGCCGCCGTGCTGGTCAGGTCGACGCCGATGGTCCGCTCGACCCGCTCGGTCAGTGCCGCCGCCGCCGGGGTGCCCGACGCCGTCAGGCCCAGCCCGGCCAGCACCAGCAGCGATACGCTCGCCCCGCCCGCCACCAGCTGGCGACGCGAAGTCGGAGAAGTCGTCAACATCTTCAGCCTCCCTTTCAGATCCTCGATGGTGTGCAGGTGACAGGCGCCCGACAGCGCGCGGCCATGCGCGGCCTTCACGATGGCGCAGGCATAAACATGCCGGTCGGCGCGGCTACGCCCCTTCAGGACACGCGCGTCATTGGCCAGTTCCTGATCGGCACGAAAGGCGTGGAAGGCCCGCCACGCCAGCGGGTTGAACCAGTGGAGCGCCAGCACGCCCAGCGCGATCCAGTTGGCGATCAGATCGCCGCGCGCATGGTGGCCCAGCTCATGCGCCAGTGCCAGGTCGCGCTCGTCGGCGTCGTAACGCTCGGCGAAATCGCGCGGAAAGGCGACATAGCGGTGCCAGATCCCGAAGGCGAGCGGCCCCGGCGCGCCGTCGCTGGCGACCACGCGCACGCCCTTGACCGCGTCCAGCGTCTCCGCCGTGGCGAGCAGCCGCGTGCGGAACCGCCAATGGCGCAGCAGCTGGAACCCCAGAAAGCCCCCCGCACCGACGATCCAGACCAGTGCCACCGCCTGCGCCACCATCGGCCAGAGGCTGGGCGCGGCGAGCGGCGCGGGCAGTTGCTCGGCCATCGGCACCATGACATAGGCGGTGAAGCGTTCGCTGGCCGCCGCGAGCGGCGGTGTCGCCTGCTCGGACAGGCCGCGCGGCAACGGAGGCAGGACCAACCGGAGCAGCGGCAACGCCCAGAGCGCATAGGCGACCTGCGGCCCGAAGGCCCGGCGGACATGGCCCCGCGCCAGCAGCACCAGCGCCATCAGCAGGGCAGAGGCGATCATCGCCTCCACCGCCCAGCCCAGTTGCGCGCCGCTCACGCCTTCAGCTCCTTGAGCAGCGCCTCGATCTCGGAAATATCCTGCGCGGTCAGCTCGTCGCGCTCGGCCAGATGCGCGACGAGCGGGGTCAGGCGGCCGCCGAACAGCCGGTCGATCAGGCGGCGGGACTCGCCCACGACATAATCGTCACGCGCCACCAGCGGGCGATAGAGATAGCGCCGCCCCTGCTCCTCATGCGCGATCGCCTCCTTGGCCAGAAGACGGCCGAGCAGCGTCTTGACGGTGTTGGTGGTCCAGCCGCGTTCGGGATCGACCCGCTCGGCAACATCCTGCGCGGTCAGCGGCGAGTCCTCCCACAGAACCTCCATCACCGCATGTTCGGCATCGCTGATACGCTCGGCCATCGACTCGCCCCTTCATTGACTACGCTCGTAATCGTACGCCGATTACAGGTGTAGTCAATGGGGTCCAAATTCAGGATTGCTTCTTTTTCCCCTCTCCCCTGGACAGGGGAGAGGGTTAGCGAAGCTTGCCAGCCTGCTGGCTAGCGCAGCTTGGGTGAGGGGTTGAGCGAGCCCAAAGGCTCGCGCGCTCGCGGAGCGAGCGCCTACCCCTCACCCAGCTCCGACTAAGCCTTTGCTTTCGCAAAGGCCAAGTCTGCGCAACCCTCTCCCCTCTGCGAGGGGCGAGGGGAGGCACGGCATCGTTGAATGGCGATCCGCCCTGGGTCCGGGCGATCGCCACTTCCCCTCGCAGGACGAACACAAAAAAAGAGGCCGGATCGAAACCCGGCCTCCTCTTCTTGCGCCCGTAAAGGTCGGCGATCAGGCCGACTTCACGTCCTGGACCAGCTCGGCCAGTTCGCCGCTTTCGTACATCTCCATCATGATGTCCGAACCGCCGACGAACTCGCCCTTGACGTACAGCTGGGGAATGGTCGGCCAGTCCGAATAGGCCTTGATCCCCTGGCGGATGCCCTGGTCCTGGAGCACGTCGACGCTTTCGAACGGCACGTCGAGATGGTTGAGGATCGCCACCGCGCGGCTGGAAAAGCCGCATTGCGGGAAAAGGGGCGTGCCCTTCATGAACAGCAGGACGGCATTGTCCTTTACCAGCGCATCGATCCGCGCATTCGTGTCATCGGTCATATCGGTCGTTCCTGAATGAAATCGAAAAGGGTCAGGCGGTCGGTTCGGCACCCGCCGGAACCGCAGTGGTCAGTTGCAGTGCGTGGAGTTCGCCCCCCATGCGCCCGCCCAGCGCGGCGTAGACGGCGCGGGTGCGCGCGACCCGGCTCATCCCCGCAAAGCTGGCGGCCACGACATGCGCGGCATAATGGTCGCCGTCCCCGGCCAGATCGGTGATCTGGACCTCGGCATCGGGAATGGCGGTGCGGATCATCGCGGCGATATCGTCGGCGGCCATCGGCATGTCAGCGGCTTTCCATCAATTGGCGGCGCGCCTCGACCTGCTGTTCGTCCAGCGCGCGGCGGACCTCGGCTTCCTCGACATCGATCCCGGCGGCGGTCAGGTCGCCCAGCAGCTTGCGGATCACGTCCTCGTCACCGGCTTCCTCGAAATCGGCCTGGACCACCGCCTTGGCATAGGCGTCGGTCTCGGCGGGCGTCAGCTTCATCCGCTCCGCCGCCCATTGCGCGACCAGGCGGTTGCGGCGCGCGGTGATTCGGAACATCATCTCCTGATCCGCCACGAACCCGGCCTCCAACCCGCGCCTGCGTTCGTCAAAACTGTCCATCGGTCCGCCATCCCCCTGCCCCTCGGGGCACTGATCCAAGTCCCCGAGATAGGCACCGCCGCGCCGACGCGCAACCGATCCGAAACGGCCCCCGATTGTCGCGCCGAACCGAGGAACAGCCGCGCCCGTTCGTGCGTAATGTTCATGACACATAAACATAAGGATGGCGACGCCCAAGCAGTCGCCTCCGACGAAGATCGGCGATCGCCTCCGAACCCGGATCGCGACGCCTAGGATGAGGAGAGTCCGATGCGCGCGCCCCTGTCCCGGCCGCCCGTTGCCGCATACCCCAACGCCCCGGCGATCGAGGGGATCATCAACGGCATGATCGGCGCCTTGGCGCTATGGGCGGCCATCGCCGCCGTCATACTCGCGCTGGCCTGACCGACCCGTCATCAGGCGACGCCACGACCCGCGAGGGTCGCGGCATGCGCCTCAGGCGATCGGCGTCGCTGCGGGCGGCAAACGGCGACGCCCCTCGATCCAGGGGCGTCCCTGCGCCATTTCGCCCTCGAACGCGTCGATCGCGCTGTCCCGCGCCAGGGTGAGGCCGATCTCGTCGAGGCCGTTCATCAGGCATTCGCGGCGGAACGGATCCAGTTCGAAGGGAAAGCGATCCTGAAACGGCGTGGTGACGCTCATGGTTTCCAGATCGACCGTGATGGGCTGATCCTGCGCCACCTCGACCAGCCGGTCGACCGCTTCCTGCGGCAGGACGACGGGGACGATGCCGTTCTTGAACGCATTGCCCGAGAAGATGTCGGAGAAGCTGGGTGCGATGACCGCGCGGATGCCCATGTCGGCCAGCGCCCAGGCGGCGTGTTCGCGGCTGGAGCCGCACCCGAAATTGTCGCCCGCGATCAGGATCGGCGCTCCGGCATAGCGCGGATCGTCGAAGATATTGCCGGGCTGCGCGCGCACCGTCTCGAACGCGCCGCGCCCCAGCCCCGCCCGGCTGATCGTCTTCAACCAGTGCGCCGGGATGATGACGTCGGTGTCGATATTCTTGGCACCCCAGGGATAGGCGGTGCCGGATACGGTCGTAACCGGATTCATGCGATAGTCCTGTTCATCGCCGGTCCCGCCCCGCAACGCATGCGGGGCCGGGCGTCAGCGGCGTTGTTCGGCGGTGGCGGGCTTGGAGGCCACCCCGGCGGCATAGGCGGCCGCGCCGCACAGCACCGCGCCGGTCACCAGCATCACCAGTACATGTTTCATGCTGCCGTCACTCCCCTGTTCTCTTCACCGTCCTCGTGCGGCATCAACGCTCTAACATCGGAAAGGCGCCCGGTCACGGCCGCTGCGGCGGCCATCGCCGGGGAAAGCAGATGCGTCCGCGCCCCCGGCCCCTGCCGCCCGACGAAATTGCGGTTGGAGGTCGAGGCGCAACGCTCGCCCGGCGGCACCTTGTCGGGGTTCATCGCCAGGCACATCGAACAGCCCGGCTCACGCCATTCGAAGCCCGCCTGGACGAAGACGCGGTCCAGCCCCTCGGCCTCGGCCTGACGCTTGACCAAGCCCGATCCCGGCACGACCAGCGCGCGCACGCCGTCCGCCACGCGGCGGTCGCGCGCCACGGCGGCGGCTGCGCGCAGATCCTCGATCCGGCTGTTGGTGCAGCTGCCGATGAAGACATGCTGGATCGCCACGTCCTGCATCGCGGTGCCCGGCTCCAGCCCCATATAGTCCAGCGACTTGCGCGCCGCCGCCCGCTTGGACGGGTCGGCGAAGCTGTCGGGATCGGGGACCACGCCAGTGATCGGCACCACATCCTCGGGGCTGGTGCCCCAGGTCAGATTGGGGGCGATGTCGGCGGCATCGAGCGTCACGACCTTGTCGTACACCGCGCCCGGATCGCTGGGCAGCGTCCGCCACCAAGCGACCGCCTTGTCCCAGTCCGCGCCCTGCGGTGCCATGGGGCGCCCCTTCAGATAGGCGAAGGTCGTCTCGTCCGGCGCGATCAGGCCGGCGCGCGCGCCGCCCTCGATCGACATGTTGGCGATGGTCAGGCGCCCCTCGACCGACAGGTTGCGGATCACGCTGCCGGTGAATTCGATGACATGGCCGGTGCCGCCCGCCGCGCCGATCTTGCCGATGATCGCGAGCACTACGTCCTTGGCCGACACGCCATGGCCCAGCACGCCGTCGACGCGGACCTCCATCGTCTTGGACGGCGACAGGAGCAGCGTCTGGGTCGCCAGCACATGCTCGACCTCCGACGTGCCGATGCCGAAGGCCAGCGCGCCCAGCGCGCCATGCGCCGAGGTGTGGCTGTCGCCGCAGACCAGCGTCGTGCCCGGCAGGGTGAAGCCCTGTTCGGGGCCGACGACATGGACGATGCCCTGCGCCGCCGCCGTCGCATCGATATAGTCGACGCCGAATTCGGCGGTGTTCCGGCGCAAGGCGTCGAGCTGCTGCGCGCTTTCGGGATCGGCGATGGGCAGCAGCCGTCCCGCCGCGTCCAGCCGCGGGGTGGTCGGCAGATTATGGTCGGGCACCGCCAGCGTCAGTTCGGGACGGCGGACCTTGCGACCGGCCGCGCGTAGCCCCTCAAAGGCCTGCGGGCTCGTCACCTCATGGACGAGGTGGCGGTCGATATAGATGAGGCAGGTGCCATCGGGCCGCCGTTCGACAACGTGCGCGGCCCAGATCTTCTCGTACAGAGTCTGGGGTCGTTGGGCCATGATGCGGGCGCTGTTATCCGAAAAGATGCGCGACGCAAAGGTGTGGCGCAATGTTATTTCGCTTTGGGTGCGGATTCCCGTAGCCCACCCCCTATCCTTGCGCGCGATAATCCGCCGTCACACCCCCGCACTCGGCCAGTTCGATCTCATGATCCGGGTCCCGCCACGTCTCCGCCAGCGCCTGCGCCTCCCAGTCGCGCATCGCCGGATGCGCCAGTACCGTCTCGACCCAAGCGGCCCCCACCGCGCCGACATCGATCCCATAAGTTCGCACCCGGAACGCCACGGGCGCATAGAAGGCGTCTACCGCCGAAAACCGCTCGCCAGCCAGCCAGGGGCCACCAAAACGCGAAAGCCCCTCGCCCCATAATTCGATCAACCGCGCGACGTCGCGATCGAGTCGGGCCGATGGCGGCCTGGCGTCTACGCGCACCCCGACATTCATCGTCCGCTCGGCCCGCAGCGCGCCGAAGCCGCCATGCATCTCGACCACCGCGCACATCGCCCAAGCGCGCGCCGCCTCGTCCTCGGGCCAGACGCCGGGATGCCGCTCGGTGAGATAGAGCGCGATGCCCAGCGAATCCCACACGGTCCGCTCGCCATCGATCAGCACCGGCACCTGCCCGGTCGGCGAAAAGGCCCGGAACGCCTCGTAGTTCTCCGCCGCCGCGAACGGCTCGACGCGGTCGGCAAAGCCGATCCCCAGCGCCTTCATCAGCAGCCAGGGTCGCAGCGACCAGCTCGAATAATTCCGGTTCGCGGTGATCAGCTTATAGGCCATCGCGTTCAGCGTTCGAACTTCGCCGTCGTCTTCGCCGCGATCTCGTCCGCCGTGACACCCGGCGCGCACTCGATCAGGCGGAAGGCGCTGTCATGGTCGGGCCGCTGGAAGACGGCCAGATCGGTGACGATCATGTCCACCACATTGCGCCCGGTCAGCGGCAGGGTGCAGGCGGGGATGAATTTCGGGCTGCCGTCCTTGGCGTTATGCTCCATGACGACGATGATCTTCTTGACGCCCGCGACCAGGTCCATCGCGCCGCCCATGCCCTTGATCATCTTGCCGGGGATCATCCAGTTGGCGATGTCGCCGCCTTCCGATACTTCCATCGCGCCCAGCACGGTCAGATCGATATGCCCGCCGCGGATCATCGCGAAGCTGTCGGCGGACGAGAAATAAACCGAGTGCGGTAGCTCGCTGATCGTCTGCTTGCCCGCGTTGATCAGGTCCGGGTCGACCTCATCGTCATAGGGAAAGGGGCCGATGCCCAGCATCCCGTTTTCGGATTGCAGCGTGACTTCAACGCCTTGCGGGATGTGATTGGCCACCAGTGTCGGGATGCCGATGCCCAGATTGACGTAGAAGCCGTCCTTCAGTTCCTTGGCCGCACGGGCAGCCATTTCGTCGCGGGTCCAGGCCATCACTATTCTCCCATCGGGTGCCACCGCCGGTCGGCGGGGAAGATGTCGTCGGCGCTACCCTTCAGCGCCTTGCCATAGACGGGGTTCGGGAAGACGAACCAGCCGCGCCCCCACAAGGCGGCGATGCGCGGGGCGTCCGCACGGGCGCGACGCTGGGCCACGCTGCCAGCTTCGTTGAACAAGTCGCTGAAATCGCCCAGTTGATCGCCGCCCATCGCGATCACGCAATAGCGTTCGGCGATCCGTCGACGCCGGGCGTCCTTGCCGTCGCCGGTATCGGTATCGGTCCGCACGAACAGCGTATCGCCATGCACCGCCGGGCCCAGCCCCGCCGCATCGATCGCGCGCGCCGCGCCCGCCGCATCGTCGCGGTTGGTGTTGAAGATCACGGTCACGCCCATCGCACGCAGATCGGCAATCGCCGCCGTCGCGCCGGGGGGTCGGCAGGACGGCGCGGCCATCGCTTTTCTCCCAGGCGCTCCAGCGGCCGGGAAAGGCGCGGTCGGCGCGGCCGGTCAGATCGTCCTGCTCGAAACCCAGGTTCAGGAGGACGGTTTCGTCGACATCGAACACCGCCGCCGGGCGCTTGCCCGCACAGGACAGGAACCGGGGATCGTCGAGGGTCGCACCCTCCTGGAGCACCACGCTGTCGCGCGGGGGGCGGCGGATCTGGTCGGCGGCATAGATGACGAGCGCGTTCCACGCCTGGCGCGAGATCGCGTCCGCCTCGGCCGAGCCGTAGAGATATTGCATCCCGGCGAGCTTGGGGTTCGCCGCCGGGGCTGGAGGGGCGGGACTGGTGTTGCCGACCGCGACGACGCAGCCGGACAGGGACAGGGCGGCGGCGAGGGTCAGGGCCAGCTTCAAGCCGAGGAGCCCTCCCCCACCCCCTCCCGCTTGCGGGAGGGGAGAGGTTGCGGGACGACCGGCACGGTTCAACATCAGACGTTTCATGAACTACCCCTCCGCCAGATACGCTCCCCTCCCGCAGGCGGGAGGGGCCTGCCCAACCATCAAGCCCGCTCGCGGACCGTCCGAAACTCGATCTTCTTGTCGTAGGGCGCGCCGACGATCATCCGCTTCACATAGATGCCCGGCAGATGGATCTGGTCGGGATCGAGGCTGCCCACCGGCACCACCTCCTCGACCTCGGCGACGCACACCTTGCCCGCCGTCGCCATCGGCTGGTTGAAGTTGCGCGCGGTCTTGCGGAAGATCAGGTTCCCGGCCTCGTCGGCCTTCCACCCCTTGATGATCGACAGGTCGGCGCGAATGCCGCGTTCGAGGATATAGTCCTCACCGTCGAAGCTCTTCACTTCCTTGCCCTCGGCCACCTTCGTGCCGACGCCGGTCTTGGTATAGAAGCCGGGGATGCCCGCGCCCCCCGCCCGGCACCGTTCGGCGAGCGTGCCCTGCGGACAGAATTCGACCTCCAGCTCGCCGCTGAGATATTGCCGCTCGAACTCCTTGTTCTCGCCGACATAGGAGGAAATCATCTTCCTGACCTGATGCGAGCGGAGCAGCTTGCCCAGTCCCACGCCGTCGATCCCGGCATTGTTGCTGGCGATGGTCAGGTCCTTGGTCCCCGCCGCCTGGATCGCGTCGATCAGCCGCTCCGGGATGCCGCACAGGCCAAAGCCGCCCGCACAGATCGTCATGCCGTCGAACAACAAGCCGTCGAGCGCGTGGGCCGCGTCGCGATAAAGCTTCTGCATGGGCGTCCTCCCTATGATGGACGGAGCGTTAGGCGGAGCGATGGAGCCCGGTCAACCCGGCGTTTGCGCTTTGCGAAGCAGCGGGTCTAGGCTGGGCGCCATGACCCAGATCACCGGCGGACGCCTGCTTGTCGATGCGCTTCTCGAACAGGGGTGCGACCGTATCTTCACCGTGCCGGGCGAGAGCTTCCTGGCGGTGCTCGACGCGCTGCACGATACGCCCGCGATCGACCTCGTGACCTGTCGGCAGGAGGGCGGCGTGACCTTCATGGCGTGCGCCGACGGCACTCTGACCGGACGGCCGGGCATCGCATTCGTGACGCGCGGACCGGGGGCGACCAATGCGGCGATCGGCGTCCATGTCGCACGGCAGGATTCGCAGCCGATGATCCTGTTCATCGGCGATGTCGACCGGGGCACCCGCGACCGCGAGGCATTTCAGGAGGTCGATTTCCAGGCGATGTTCGCGCCGCTGGCCAAATGGACCGCGCGGATAGACGATGCCGCGCGCATCCCCGAATATGTCGCCCGCGCCTATGCCACCGCGATGAGCGGACGGCCCGGCCCGGTCGTGCTGGCGCTGCCCGAGGACATGCTGTGCGACCTGGTCGAAGGCCATGCCCGCCCCCGTATCGAACGCCCGTCGCAGGATGTGCGGATCGAGGACGTCATGGCCGTGCAGGCGTTGATCGAAAAGGCCGAGCGCCCGGTGGCGATCATCGGCGGCGCGCACTGGAATGACGACGCGGTGGCGCTGGCCGGATCATGGGGCGAGGCGGCCGGCATTCCGCTGGTCGCGGCCTTCCGGCGTCAGGATGCGGTGTCGGCGACCTGCCCGGTCTATGCGGGCAATCTGGGCTATGGTCCCAATCCCGCGCTGGTCGCGCGGGTGAAGGCGGCCGATCTGCTGATCGTGCTGGGCGCGCGGCTGGGGGAAGCGACGACCGATGGCTATAGCCTGATCGCCCCGGACCATCCGGGGCAGGTTTTGGTCCATATCCATCCCGACCCGGAGGAACTGCACAGCATCTATCGCACCGATCTGGCCCTGTGCTGCGACGTGGACCGCGCGCTGGGCATGCTGGAATTGCTGGCGACGCAGGCCGCCACGCCGCATCCCTCCGGGGCCGAAGCCCATGCCGCCTATCGCGCCTGGTCCGACCCGGCTCCGCGCGAGGGCGTGACGCTCGACCTAGGCCAGTGCGTCGCGGCGATGCGCGAGGCGCTTCCCGCCGACTCGATCCTCTGCAACGGCGCGGGCAATTATTCGGGCTGGTGGCATCGCTATTGGCGCTACGAGCCGGGGTGCCAGCTTGCCCCGACCTGCGGCGCGATGGGCTATGGCGTGCCCGCCGCCACCGCCGCCGGGCTGCGCCACCCGGACCGGACGGTCGTCGCACTGGCGGGCGATGGCTGTTTCCTGATGAACGGACAGGAACTGGCGACCGCCGTCCAGCATGGCGTGTCGATGCTGGTGATCGTGGTCGACAATGGCGGCTATGGCACGATCCGGATGCATCAGGAGCGCGAATATCCCGGCCGCGTGGCGGGAACCCGGCTCGGCAATCCCGACTTCGCCGCGCTTGCCCGTGCCTATGGCTGCTGGAGCGAAGCGGCGACCCGAACCGAGGATTTCGTCCCCGCCCTGTCGCGCGCGATGGCGGAGCCGGGTGTGCGGCTGCTCCATCTGAAGACCGATATCGAGATCATCACACCCGCCACCACCCTGTCGCGAATCGCCGGGCGCTAGGTCGGGTGTCATTTGCCTTCCGCCCCGGTTCTCGCCGGGGCAGGAAGCAAAGGACGCAAAAGTCCCATTCCGACACCCGCAAGACGATCCAAGCAACGCCGCCACGGCCTGCCGGACTTCACCCGATCGCCCCCAGGCAAAACAAAACCGCCCCGGCGTGAGCCGAGGCGGTGAGTTTCGTTGCTGATTGCTTTAGTCAGAAGCGAATAGCAGGATCAGATGTTGTCGCCAAGCGCGCCCTTCACCGATCCCTTGACCGGCTGGCCCTTGCCTTCGACCTGCTGGGCCTGACCCTCCGCCTTCAGATCGGCGTCATGGTTGTGCTCGCCCAGAGCTTCCTTGGCCTTGCCAACCAGTTCGTTGACGTTGCCCTTGATCTTGTCGGTCAGCTCACCCATCGGGGCCTCCATTTACTGGGGATTGCCACATCCCGTTGAACACTCGGAGATAGAACCCTTTGTTACGCGGCAAGTTCCCTGAAATTAATGTCAGATAAGCCCGGCGAGCGGGCTCGAGGGATCGGCATAGCGGCGCTGCCCCATCCGTCCGGCGCGGTAGGCCATGCGCCCCGCCTCGACGGCTGCCTTCATCGCGCGGGCCATCAGCACCGGGTCCTTGGCCTCCGCGATCGCCGTGTTCATCAGCACGCCGTCGCAGCCCAGTTCCATCGCCACCGACGCCTCGGACGCGGTGCCGACCCCGGCATCGACCAGCACCGGAACCTTGGCCCCTTCGACGATCAGGCGGATCGTCACCTTGTTCTGGATGCCCAGCCCCGAGCCGATCGGTGCGCCCAGCGGCATGATCGCCACCGCGCCGACATCCTCCAGCCGTCGGGCCGCAATGGGATCGTCGACGCAGTACACCATCGGCTTGAAGCCTTCCTTGGCCAGGATCTCGGTCGCGCGCAGCGTCTCGACCATGTCCGGGTAGAGCGTCCGCGCCTCGCCCAGCACCTCCAGCTTGACCAGGTCCCAGCCGCCCGCCTCGCGCGCCAGCCGCAGCGTGCGGATCGCGTCTTCGGCGGTGAAGCAGCCCGCCGTGTTGGGCAGATAGGTGATCTTCTTCGGGTCGATGAAGTCGGTCAGCATCGGCGCATTGCGATCCGACACGTTGACCCGGCGCACCGCCACGGTGACGATCTCCGCGCCCGAGGCTTCGACCGCCGCCGCATTCTGCGCAAAATCCTTATACTTGCCGGTGCCGACGATCAGGCGCGAGCGGAAACGCTGCCCCGCGACTTCCCACGAATCATCGTCCACGACCGGCGCGACGTGATCGCCGCCGCCGACGAAGTGCACGATCTCGATCTCGTCGCCATCCTCGACCTCGACCTGCGCCAGCGTCGAGCGCGGCACGACCTCCAGATTGCGCTCCACCGCCACCTTTTCGGGCACCAGCCCCAGCTGACCCGCCAGATCGGCCAGCGACAGGCCTGCCTTTACCCGCTTATGCTCGCCATTCACGGTGATCGTCACGGTTCCATCGGTATGGGGCATATCTGTGTCACTTACCATGCAAGTCGCTGCCCGCTCGACGTGGGATAGGGCATGCGGTTAAGGAAGGCCCTCGATCTAGGCCCGGCCATTCCGAGCCGCAACCATGGGAGTGCGGATGTCCGCGACCGTTTATGTCCTCAACGGGCCGAACCTGAACCTGCTCGGCCTGCGCGAGCCGCATATCTATGGCCATGACACGCTGGACGATATTGCGGGGATGCTGGAGGATCGGGCGCGCGAGCTCGATCTGGCGATCGACATGCGCCAGTCCAATCATGAAGGCCATCTGATCGACTGGCTGCACGAGGCCCAGGCCTATGAGGCCAAGGCCGTGCTGCTCAATGCCGGGGGCTTTACCCATACGTCGATCGCGATCCATGACGCGATCAAGTCGGTGACGACCCCGGTGATCGAGGTTCACCTATCCAACCCTCATGCACGGGAGCCATTCCGTCATGAGAGCTTCATCGGGCGTGCCGCAAAAGGCACAATCGCGGGTTTTGGCGCGCAATCCTATCTGCTCGCGCTTGAAGCCGCGGCCCGGTTCTGACAGGAGCGCGTCCCATGACCGAAAAGACTGAACAAGCGATGAAGGTCGATGTCGACCTCGTCCGTCAGCTCGCCGAGCTGCTCGACGCCACCGCCCTGACCGAGATCGAGGTCGAGCATGGCGACCGCAAGATCCGCGTCGCGCGCAAGGCCGCGGCCGTCGCCCAGATGGGCTATGCGCCGGCGCCCGCGCCCGTCGCTGCCCCGGCTGCCGCGCCCGTCGTCGCCGCCGCACCCGCAGAGGTCGGCGCCTCGGCCCCGGCCGTCTCGGCCAATGCGGTGAAGTCGCCGATGGTCGGCACCGTCTATCTGTCGGCCGAGCCGGGCGCCAAGCCCTTCGCCTCGGTCGGGCAGAAGGTCGCCGCGGGCGACACGCTGCTGATCGTGGAAGCCATGAAGGTGATGAACCCGATCACCGCGACGTCGGCGGGCACCGTCACCGCCGTCCTGGTCGAGAACGGCCAGCCGGTCGAGTTCGACCAGCCCCTGGTCGTCGTCGAGTAAGCCGCCTTGGCGCAGATCAAGAAACTCCTGATCGCCAATCGCGGTGAGATTGCGCTTCGCATCCACCGCGCCTGTCACGAGATGGGGATCGAGACCGTCGCCGTGCACTCCACGGCCGACGCCGATGCCATGCATGTGCGCCTCGCCGACCAGGCGGTGTGCATCGGCCCGCCCGCGGCGACGGACAGCTATCTCAACATCCCGAACATCATCTCGGCCGCCGAGATCTCGGGCGCGGATGCGATCCACCCCGGCTATGGCTTCCTGTCCGAGAACGCCAAGTTCGCCGAGATCGTCGAGGCGCACGGTCTGATCTTCGTCGGCCCCAAGCCCGAGCATATCCGGGTGATGGGCGACAAGGTGGAGGCCAAGCGGACAGCGGGTGCGCTCGGCCTGCCGCTCGTCCCCGGTTCGGACGGCGCGATCTCGGATCTGGATACGGCCAAGGCCCTCGCGGCCGAGATCGGCTATCCGGTGATCATCAAGGCGGCCAGCGGCGGCGGCGGTCGCGGCATGAAGGTCGTGCCCTCCGAGGAGCATCTCGAAACGCTGATGCAGCAGGCGGGCACCGAGGCGAAGGCCGCGTTCGGCGACGCCACCGTCTATATGGAAAAATATCTGGGCAACCCCCGGCATATCGAATTCCAGGTGTTCGGCGACGGCAACGGCAATGCGATCCATCTGGGCGAGCGCGACTGCTCGCTCCAGCGCCGCCACCAGAAGGTGCTGGAGGAAGCCCCCTCGCCGATCATCTCGGCCGAGGAGCGCGCGCGCATGGGCGGCGTGGTCGCCAAGGCGATGGCCGATATGGGCTATCGCGGGGCGGGCACGATCGAGTTCCTGTGGGAAAATGGCGAGTTCTATTTCATCGAAATGAACACCCGCCTACAGGTCGAGCATCCGGTGACCGAGATGATCACCGGGCTGGACCTGGTGCGCGAGCAGATCCGCGTCGCCGAGGGGCATCCGCTGACGCTGCGCCAGGAAGACGTGCAGTTCCGTGGCCACGCCATCGAATGCCGCATCAACGCGGAAGATCCGCGCACCTTCGCCCCCTCGCCGGGCACGGTGAAGATGTATCACGCGCCGGGCGGCATGCATGTCCGCGTCGATAGCGGGCTGTATCAGGGCTATAAGGTCCCGCCCTATTACGACAGCATGATCGCCAAGCTGATCGTGTACGGCACGACCCGCGAAGGCGCGCTCCGCCGCCTGCGCCGGGCGCTGGAGGAGTTCGTGATCGAGGGGATGAAGACCACCATCCCGCTCCACCAGTCGCTACTGGACGATCCCGAATTCCAGAAGGGCGACTATACGATCAAGTGGCTGGAGGAGTGGCTGGCCAAGCAGGCCTGACCCCTTTCCATTCCATGTTCGATCAGGGGCGCTCGGTCACGGGACCGGGCGCCCTTTTTGTTTTCCCGATCAATGAAGCACTAATGAACAGTTTTTCACTGGTGGAATATGGCCTGTGCAATCGGCATTTCTGCGGTGCCTTTGATGAAAGGAGTATCGCAGATGAAACTTCTCCGTCCCCTCCCCGCCTTGGTCGCCCTCGCCATCGTCGCGCTTCCATCGGCCGGCATGGCGCAGCGCGTCTATGAACAGGCGCATGTGCCCGGCAAGAACGGCAGCGTACGCGTGATCGAAGTGCTCAAGTCCGGCAAGAAGCTGGAAACCGTGTCGTGTCACGACTTCGGCCTGCTGGATGAAAGCTTCCGTCCGCAGGCGATCGTCTATGCGGCGAACTATGGCCCCAAGGGCAAGCCCCATCCGACCTATACCATCGACGGGGTCGAGAACATCGTGCCCGTCGTCGTCGACCAGTGCAAGGCCCGACCCGGCGACCATTTCACCACCGCCGTCGCCCGCGCGCTCAAGCGGATGCCGGTCGCCGCCAAGCACTAAACGGATTTCCGAGCGGGTCGGGCCCCTTGCCCGTCCCGCTCTTTCCGGTCACGAGAGCCTTGGCTTTCACCGCTGCGGAGCGCATAAGCCGCTCATGGCCATTCGGGCGACCATCTATCACAATCCGCGATGCTCCAAATCGCGCGAGGCGCTGGCCCTGCTGAACGACGCCGGTGCCGATGTGACGGTGGTCGAATATCTCAAGTCGCCGCCTTCCGTCGAAGAACTCGCGCGCCTCTATGCCAAGGCTGGCCTGGCGCCCCGCGACGGGCTTCGCAAGGCCGAGGCCGAAGCGAAGGCGCTCGCACAGGCGGACGACGCCACCGTGCTGGCCGCGATGGCTACCAATCCCATCCTGATCGAGCGGCCGCTGGTCGAGACGCCCAAGGGCGTGGTCATCGGCCGTCCGCCCGAAGCCGTGCGGGGTATCCTGTGATCGCTGCCCATTATTTGAGCAGCATCCATCCTTATGCCCGCTTTTCGGGCGCAAATCTGACCATTTTCTTACCCTCTCACGAGGGGAAGCCAGTTGGCACGATCTCTGCAACGCGTAAGATCGGGCGAGGGTTCGAACATCATCGGGGACAGTCAGGCTCGTGAAAAAGATTGAGGCGATCATCAAGCCGTTCAAGCTCGATGAGGTGAAGGAGGCGCTGCACGAAATCGGCGTGTCCGGCATCACCGTCACCGAGGCGAAGGGTTTCGGCCGCCAGAAGGGACATACCGAGCTCTATCGCGGTGCCGAATATGTCGTCGACTTCCTGCCGAAGGTAAAGCTGGAGGTGGTCGTCGAGGACGGTCTGGCCGAGCGCGTGGTGGAGGCGATCGCCGCCGCCGCGCAGACCGGCCGGATCGGCGACGGCAAGATTTTCGTGATCCCGGTCGAAACGGCGCTGCGCATCCGCACGGGCGAGCGCGACGACGCGGCGATCTGACGCACCCGACACTCATCCGTCACCGGGCTGACATTCGGCCCGGCTAAACACGTATCACCGGCCCCGGCCTTTCGCCGGAGGGCGGCCAAGCAGAGAGAGAACGGCACATGGCGAATACGGCCAGCGACATCCTGAAGAAGATCAAGGACGAAGAGATCGAGTGGATCGACCTGCGCTTCACCGATCCCAAGGGCAAGTGGCAGCACCTGACCATGGTCGCCTCGATCCTGGGTGAGGATGAGCTGACCGACGGCCTGATGTTCGACGGCTCCTCGATCGAGGGCTGGAAGGCGATCAACGAGTCGGACATGGTCCTCAAGCCCGACCTCGACGCCGTGTACACCGATCCGTTCTCGGCCACCCCGATGCTGATCGTGTTCTGCGACATCGTCGAGCCGTCGACCGGCGAGCTGTACGCCCGCGATCCGCGCTCGACCGCCAAGCGCGCCGAGGCGTTCGTGAAGACCACCGGCATCGGCGACACCGTCTATGTCGGCCCGGAAGCCGAATTCTTCATGTTCGACGACGTGCAGTTCGACACGAACTATTCGTCCTCCTACTTCAAGATTGACGATATCGAGCTGCCGACCAACACCGGCCGCGAATATGAGGGCGGCAATCTCGGCCACCGTCCGCGCGCCAAGGGCGGCTATTTCCCCGTCGCGCCGGTCGACTCGGCGGTCGACATCCGCGGCGAGATGGTCACCACCATGCTCGAAATGGGCCTGCCCTGCGACAAGCACCACCACGAGGTCGCCGCCGCGCAGCACGAGCTGGGCCTGACCTTCGGCACGCTGACCCAGACCGCCGACCGCATGCAGATCTACAAGTATGTCGTGCACCAGGTCGCCCATGCCTACGGCAAGACCGCGACCTTCATGCCCAAGCCGATCAAGGAAGATAACGGCTCGGGCATGCACACCCACTTCTCGATCTGGGAAGGCAAGAACCCGCTGTTCGCCGGCAACGGCTATGCGGGTCTGTCGGAAATGTGCCTGTACTTCATCGGCGGCATCATCAAGCACGCCAAGGCGGTGAACGCCTTCACCAACCCGACCACCAACAGCTACAAGCGCCTGGTGCCGGGTTACGAAGCGCCGGTGCTGCTCGCCTATTCGGCGCGCAACCGTTCGGCCTCGTGCCGCATCCCCTACGGCACCGGGCCGAAGTCGAAGCGCGTCGAAGTGCGCTTCCCCGACGCGCTGGCGAACCCGTATCTCGCCTATGCGGCGCTGCTGATGGCGGGTCTGGACGGCATCCAGAACAAGATCCATCCGGGCGAGGCGATGGACAAGAACCTGTACGACCTGCCGCCCGCCGAGCTGGCCCAGGTCCCCACGGTCGCCGGTTCGCTCCGCGAAGCGCTCGACTCGCTGGCCGCCGATCACGACTTCCTGCTGAAGGGCGACGTGTTCACCAAGGACCAGATCGAAAGCTATATCGAGCTGAAGATGAGCGAAGTGATGCGCTGGGAAATGACCCCCAGCCCGGTCGAATACGACATGTACTACAGCGGCTGATCCAGCCCCTGCACGATGTCACTACGGGGAAAGGGGCCGCAAGGCCCCTTTTCTTTTGGCGATTATATACCTTGCAAACGAGCCCTCGTCGGAGATGCCGAATGATTGACGGCATTTGCTGTTTCTGCGGCGAGCCTGTCGCCGAGGTTGGGTTAGACCCATGCACTCTCGCCATTTTTACCAAAGGCGAGGGCGATCAGTCGTGGCCCTGTCATGCGGAGTGTTGTCGCGAGCGGCTCGGCGTCCACTTGCCTTATGGACAAGAGCTATTTGAGAGCGGCGATCACTGACGCGTTACACTTGTTTGCAAATTACATAATCGCCTTCTTTTTGGGAGGGCGGCCGCCGATCCGCGCCGGTGCGAAACGGATGACGTCAAGGCTCTCCGACTGGCGGAAAGACGGCACTTCCCGTCGTCCGCCGATAGAGCAGGATGACATAAGCACCCGCCCCCTGCCCTTCAGGGGCATTGTCCACTTTGGAATCAGCGAGGGCAGAGGGAAGAATAAGCGGATCGAATGTCGGTCCGAGCATCACACAGGGCGGGCTTCCCCGACCGTATAGACCCGCAGATCGCGCTCGCCGATGCCCAATGCCGGCCATGCCGCCCGCCATTCGGCGATATGCGGCGACGCGAAATGCGCATCCAGCGCCGCCTGATCGAGCCATATCTCCTTCACATGGATGAGGCCGGGGTCGAGCACGTCCTCGGCATAGCCATATTCCAGGCATCCCGGCTCGGCGCGGCTGGCCTCGACCATGCGGCGCATGACGGGGCGGGCGGCGTCCAGATTGTCCGGCGGCAACCGCACCGTGCCGATGATCAGCAGCCTGTCGCTCACGGCGTCACCGACACCCGCTTCGCCGACAGGATCTTGACCGGTGCCGCCAGCATCTCGCCCTTGAACGGCCCCTTGGCGGCGTCGGTCTGCGCGTCGAGGATCTTGTGGATCACGTCCATCCCCTCGACCACATGACCAAAGGCGGCATAGCCCAGATTGTCGCCGGGCTTGGAGGGATCGGCATCGAGCGAGGGCTGCGCGCCCACCATGATGGTGAAGTCGCCCCGCGCGCTGCCCGGCGCCAGCCGCGCGATCGAGATGGTGCCGTCCAGATGCTTCAGGCCGGTCTTCGTCGTCGGCTCATGCGCGATCGGGGGCAGGATGCGCTTGGGCTCGTTCTGGATGCCGAACTGGACGAAGCCGAAATCGGGCGCGACGCGGACCGAGCGATAGAAGGTCACGCCGTCCAGCCGGTGCTGGTCGACATAGCGCAGGAAATTGGCGGTGGTGATCGGCGCATGGGTGCGATCGAGGTCGAGGACGACCGGCCCCAGACTGGTCTGCATCGCGACCCGGACCATGACGGGCTTGGGGGCTTCGATCGTGGCCGGTGCCGTCGGCGTGGGGGGCGCGGCCTGAATGGCCAGCAGGGCGAGCGGGAGGAGCGCGATCATATGGATCTCCGATGGGCGATTTCAGCCAGCTTAACGGGAATGTCGGACGAGGAATATTCCTGGCGCTTCGACTTTGGTCAGGGGATCAGCACCGTGCTGCCCACCGTCTCGCCCGCCTCGATCGCGCGGTGCGCATCGGCCGCGTCGGTCAGCGCGAAGCTCTGGCCGATCTCGGGCGTGATCGCGCCCTTCTCCAGCATCGCGAAGACCCGCGCGATCAGCCGCCGCTTGTCCCCGGCGGTCACCGCATAGTCGAACAGCGTCGGCCGCGTGACGAACAACGAGCCCTTGGCCGCCAATAGGCCCAGATGGACCCCGTCGACCGGCCCCGAGGCATTGCCGAAGCTGACCACCAGCCCGCGCCGCGCCATGCTGTCGAGCGAGGCGCCCCAGGTCGCCTTGCCCACACCGTCCAGCGCCACCGGCACGCCCTGGCCCTGCGTGATCTCGCGAACCCGGGCGGCGACATCCTCGGTCCGGTTCAGGATGACGTGATCGGCCCCGGCCGCGCGCGCCTTTTCGGCCTTCGCCTCGCTGCCCACCGTGGCGATGACGGTCGCGCCGATCGCCTTCAGCCAGCCGACCGCCAGATGCCCGACCCCGCCCGCCGCCGCATGGACCAGCACGGGCCAACCCGGCTGGACGGCGGCGCAATCCTCGATCAGGAACGCGGTCGTCGCGCCCTTGAGCAGGATCGCTGCGGCCGTGCGATCATCCACCTTGTCGGGCAAGGGCACCAGCAGATCGGCCGCGACATTGCGGGCCGTCGCATAGGCACCGCGCGCCGGGCCGAACACGCCGACGCGGTCGCCCACCGCGAAATCAGTTACGCCCTCGCCCAGCGCCTCGACCACGCCCGCCGCCTCCGAGCCCAGCCCGCCCGGCAGGTCGATGGGATAGAGCCCGCTGCGGTGATAGGTGTCGATATAGTTCAGGCCCACCGCATGGTGACGCATGCGAACCTCGCCGGGGCCGGGCGGGGGCAGTTCGTGCTCGCGCCACCGGATCACCTCGGGGCCGCCGGTCTTGTCGATGAACGCGGTCTTTTCCATGGGGTTCAGGCTCCTGTTCGACATGGTGGCAAGCGCAACGCCTCAATAATCCTTCGAGATGCGCACGTTCAGGCTCTGCCGCCCCAGCGTCGAAATGCTGGAGAGCAACGACAGCCAGCGGGTGACCTGGAACTCGACCTGGGTCGCGGAATAGCCCTGACCGTCGGTCACGATCTCGGCATAGAGGCGCCGGGTGATATATTTGCCCGCCGCCACCGACGTGCCGCGCCCCAGCTGCACATCGGCGGGCAGCACGCGCAGCCGGTCGAGCCCCGCCGCCCGGCGCACCGCGTTGATCGGGTTCAGCCCGCCCCCGCCATCCTGAAGCGCGGCGACGGCGGCGGCCAGCTGCAACGCCTCGGGCGCGGACAGCTTGGCGATCGAGGTGCCGAACAACAGGCGCGACAACAGCTCGTCATTGGGAAGCGCGGGGGTGCTGGAAAAGCCGATCTCGGGCTTCAGCGCGGTGCCGGTGACGCGGATCGAGGCGCTCAGCCCCTGGACATTGGCACTGGCGGCGATGTCGAGCGCGGGGTTGGCGGGCACCTCGCCGCCGAAGCGGATGATGCCGCGCGCCAGATCGAACTCGCGGCCCGCAAACTCGTAATCGCCGCGGATCAGCGTCGCCTGTCCGGTGATCGCGGGATTGTCGGGCGTGCCGCCGATCTTCAGGTCCGCCGACCATTCGCTGTTGAGACCCAGCCCGGAGACGATCAACCCACCCGAGGCGCGCGCGCGGACGGCCAACGTCCAGGGCTTGCGCGGAGCATCATCCTCCTCGCCGCCGCCGGGAACGTTGATCTCGCGGATGTTGAGCTGCGGCACCGCCGTCGCGGCGGAGGCGCGGCCCAGGCGATAACGGCTGCTGTCGAGCACCACATCGCCCGCGATCGTGCCGCCCGTCCCGTCCGAATGGAAGGTCAGTGGCCCGGTCACCGTCGCGGAGATGTCGTCGCGCGCGATCATCGCCGCGCGGCTGGCCTGGAGCGAGAGGTCCAGCCCGATGCCATGGGCGGCGGCGAAGTCGAACTGGCCGCTGCCGCTGACCCGTCCCTCGCGCCCCGCCTGCGCGGCGAAACGGTCGATCACCAGCCGCGATCCGCCGAACCGGCCGCTGGCCTGGACGTCGGTCAGGACGGTGCCGGTCGTCGCGCTTTCGATCCGCGCGCCGGTCGCGCGCACCGCCCCCCGGATGACCGGCTGGCGGAGCGAGCCACCGACATCCGCGCCGATCGCCACCGGCCCCGACAGATCGAACAGCTCGACCCCGGTCAGCCGCCACAGCGTATCGGCGGGCCCGGCATAGCGTAGCTGCGCGATCAGCTGCCCGGTCTGCATCCGGCTGGCCCAATCGCCCTGTCCGGCGGGCACCAGCAGCGCCTGGCCGCGCCCGACGATCCGCCCGCCCGATGCCATGACCGCGCGCACGCCCAGCCGGTCGGCGGACAACACCCCCGCCACCCCCATGTCGATCGGCCGGGAATTGAGCACCAGTCCCGCGCGCGTCAGCCCGCGAATGGTCAGGTCGACCTTGCCGGTCGGCGCCCCGCCCGCCCGGCGGAGGGTCAGCGTCCCGCTGGCGCTGCCCCCCAGCCCAAGGCCCGGATAACCGATGTCGAGCACGGCCAGCGGCATCCGGGACAGCCCCGCCTGTACCTCCACGCCATCGGCGTCGAGCCGCCCGGCCAGCTTCGCCTCGCCCCCCGCAAAGGCCAGCCGCGTCGGTGCCAGGGTCCAACTGTCGCCCTCGCGCGTGACCACGGCGGGCGACAGGAATTGCAGCGGACGCCGGTCGAGCGTGCCCTGCGCGGTCATCGACAGCCGCCCCGGCGTCACCTGCGTCACGGTCTGGATCGCGAAGGCGCGACCGCGCGACCCCGAAATGCCGACCCGCACCTCACCCGTCCCGCCACGCAGCCGCGCGGTGCCGGTCATCTGCGCGATGTGGAAGGCACCGTGCCGCACTCCCTGCGCACGCGCCGACGCCTCGACCGAGGCCCCGGCGGGATCGAGCAACGCGATCAGGTCGAGCCGCCCCTGACGGACCGCCACGCCCGCGATCTGCGCCTGTCGCGCCGCCAGATGGGTCTCGATGCGCTGCACGCCATTGGCGGGCCGGAACAGCAATTCGCCCGACAGCCCGCCGCCCGCCACGCCCAGCTGTCCGACAAAGCCGCCCTGCGCCACGGTCAGCGCGCCGGTCGCCCTGGCACCGGCAACCTCCAGCGGCTGGAACTGGATCACCGCATCCTGCCCGCGCGGCAGCAGGATCGCGCCGGTCAGGCGGAACGGACCCAGGCGCGATCCGCCATCGGCGCGGACCGCAAAGCCCTGGTCGGTGGGGTCGAGATGCGCGCGGACATTGGCAAGACCCAGCGCGGCATTGGGCTGGGCGAGGATCAGGTCCAGCGTCGGCCGGTCGATCCGCCCGTCCAGCGTCATCTGCACCGGGCCATAGCTGCGCTGCCGCCCGCCCCCGACGAAGCGGAAGCTGCCGTCGGTCCGGCGGATCGCCTCGCCGGTCAGCCGGATATCCGGGCCGGTCAGCACCAGCCGATGGAAATGGAAGACGCCGTCCGGCCCGCGCTCCAGATCGGTGGTCAGGCGCGGCAATCCGCCCGCCAGCGAACGCAGGAAGCTGTTGTCTAGGCGTCGGACCTGCGCCTCGCCGCGCCCGACGATGCGCGTGCCATGGCCGCCCGCGCCCGGCACGGCGGTCAGTTTGGACCGGACATCGACGATGCCCAGGCCGGGGATCAGATAACGCTGGAGCGCGCCGTCCAGCGCGACATCGTAGCGGCCGTTGGTCAGGTCGATCCGCAGGCCCAGCCGCCCCGCCAGCCTGTCCGAGCGCAGCGCGAGCCCCTGTCCGACGATCGCCCGCGGCGTGATGCGCAGGTCGCCCGCCACCGACAGGCGGCGCAATATGCCGCCCGCCGCCTCTCCGACCCCCGTCACCCGCGCGGCGGTGAACCGGACCGGCAGGGTCAGCGGCCAGCCGCCGCTCAACCGCCCCCGCCCCTCGGCCAGCGCGCCGTCGAACCCCGTGCGATCGAACGAGAAGCGGGTCGCCGCCAGCCGATAATCGAAGGCCGCCCGGTCGAACGCGCCGTCCAGCCGCAGGCGCAGCGCGATCGCCTGTCCGCGCATATTGGCGAACAGTGCTTCGGGCCGGAGCAGGCGCGCCTCCACCCGCAGGCCGTCGAAACGGTTGCCGCCCAGATCGACCGTCCCCGCCGCCCGCGCCCGCAAGGCGGCCGAGCGCAGCGCCAGTGCGCCGGTCAGGCGGCGCTCGGCGAAATCGGCTTGCCCGGCCAGCGTCACGCGCGGCGCGGTCAGGCGCTGCAACCGCCCGCGCAGGATCAGCGAGGGGGTGAGATAGCCCGATAGAGCATAGCGCCCCGCCCGCGCCGACAGCGTCAGGTCGGCCGCGCGCCGCTGCGCGATCAGGCCGTGCGCGCGCCCGTCCCAGCGGGTCCAGCTGCCCTTGCCCGCGACGTCGAGCGACACCGGCGCGCGCGTGCCCGACAGACGCGACAACACGCCCCCGGCACGCCCCCGCGCCTGAACCGCCAGGTCGAACCGGTCGCGGTCGGGCTGCGCGTCCAGCCGCAAGCGAAGCCGGTCGCTGCCCGCCACCGCGCCGTCGAGCGCGACGAGCGCCCGGCCGTCGCGAATGTCCGCGCGCCCATCGATCCGCGCCACCCGCCGACGCCCCAGCACGGCGGGCGCGAGGACCAGCCGGTCGAGGTGGAGCCGGTCGATGCGGATATCGAAATCGGGCAGGATCGGCGTGTCGCGCCCGGTGCGGCGGGTGTGCGGCCCATGATAGAGCGTGGCCAGCGGCGCTTCGACCGCGCGGATGTCGAGCGCCCCCCGCGCCCAGTTCAACGGCCGCCAGTCCAGCCGCGCCCGCGGTACCCGGACCAGCAGCCCGTCCAGATCATAGACGCGCAGATCGACCAGCCGCATGTCCGAATAGAGCGACCCTTCGATCCGCCCGATCGAGAAGCGCAGGCCGGTCGGGGTGCGGATCGCAGCAATCCGGTCGGCGACCCAGCGATGACCGATCGCGGTATCGACGATCATCAGCGCGGCGCCGATCGTGGCCAGCACCAGCGCCATCAGGATCGCCAGCGCCCGACCCCAGCGGAACCGGCGCGCGGTCACCGGCGGATCGTCGGGCAGATCCTCCCCCTCGTTCAAAATGCCTGCCCCAGCGAGACATAGACGGCGACCCGGCTATCCCCCTTTTGCGGGTTGAGCGGCGTGCCGAGATCAAGGCGGATCGGTCCGAAATTGGAGTAATAGCGCACCCCCAACCCGGTGCCGAAGCGCAGCCCGGTCAGGCGCGGCAGCGGCGAGGTCGCGATGTTGCCCGCGTCGAGAAAGGGCACGATGCCGAAATTGCCGAACGCCTTGACCCGCGCCTCGATCGAAAACTCCGCCAAGCTGCGCCCGCCAATCGGGTCGTTATTGGCATCGCGCGGCCCGATGGCCTGAAAGCCATAGCCGCGTACCGACGCGCCGCCGCCCGCGTAGAAACGCCGCGACGGCGCGATCTGGTCACGCGGCGCCCCCAGGATCGTCCCCAGCCGGGTGCGCGCCGCCAGCACCACCCGGTCGCCGAGCGGGCGATAGATGCTGGCATCGACCTGCGTCCGCGCATAGCCGAACGCCGCCCCCTGCAACGACAATTCGGGGCTCAGCCGCCCGCCCAGCCGAAAGCCGCGCGTCGGGTTCAGTAGATCGTCCGATCCGTCATAGTTGAGGCTGGTCGGCAACGCGCCGATGAAGAAGGTCCGTCGGCGCGGCTGGCCGGTCGACTCGATCACGTCGCGCTCGTCCGAGGTCAACAGCTCGGCACCCAGCGACCAGGTCCAGGTCTTCTGGAAGAAGATGTTGGTCTGCCGCTCCAGGCTGGCCGACAGCGACAGCGTCTTGGCCTCATAGGCGTCGCGCAGCAGATGCGCGGCGGCGAACTGCGCGGTCAGCACCCGGTCGCGGCCGTTGAAGTTGTTGCGCCGGAACACCACCGAGCCGAGCTGCTCGCGCGTGCCCAGCACGCTGCGCAGGGTCAGCGCGCCCTCGGGCGGGAAGAGGTTGCGATCGGTCCAGTTGATCGCCGCGCGCGCGCCCTCGCCGGTGCCATAGCCCAGCTCGCCCGCGATGGTATGCGACGGCGCGGGTTCCAGCGTGACCGCGACATTGACCGTCTCGGGCGTGTCGCCGGGCACCGGCTTGACCTGGACCGAGGAGACGAGCCCCGTCTGCACCAACGCGCGGCGCAGATCGTCCAGCCCGGCCGAGTCATAGGGATCGCCGGGGCGGAAGCGCGCAATGTCCTGGACATGCTCGGCGTCGAACAGCCGGTCGCTGGTCGTGACGATCCGCCCGTAACGGCGCGGCGTGCCCGGTGCGATCGACAGGTCCAGCGTCGCGGTGCGTGCGGCGCGATCGACCACGATCTGCGGATCGCCGACCTTGGCGAAGGGAAAGCCCGCCTCGCCCACCGCCGCCTTCAGGGCCGCCTCGCCCGCGACGATGGTATCGGCGTCGACCGGATCGCCCGGCTTGATGCCGAACGCCTGCGTCAGCGGCGCGGCCTTGTCCCCCGCCTTCTGCACCCCGTCGAGCGTCACCCCGGCGAAACGGTACAGATTGCCCGGTGTCGCCTGCAGCAGCACGGTCGGCACCTCGCCGGGTTCGATCCGCGTCGCGACCTGCGCATCATAATAGCCCGCGCCGCACAGCAAATTGGTCAGCAGCGCGGCATCCTCGCGCGCGCGGCGGTCGAGCTGCGCGGCGTTGGCGGGATCGCCGTCATTGGTGTGGAGGCTGGACAGCTCGTCGAACCGCTTGCGGAGCAGGTCCCCCGCGTCGTCGATCCCCTCGACCCGCCAGCGATAACGCCGCTCCGCCGCCGCATCGACCGTCGCCGCGATCGTCGCGGACGGATCGCCCGGCGCGGTCGACAGGTCGGGCCAGGCCACCCCGATCTCGGGCAGCGGCGCAAGCGGCGCGGACGGGTCGAGCATCGTCGGATCGATGGCATCGGGCCTCGTCTGCGCGGCGGGCGCGGTCGAGGACGATGCGGGGTTGGCCCCGACCGGGACCGTCTGGGCACGCGCCTGGCCCGTCCAGGCGATTCCGCCCATTTCCATGGCAATACAAAGGATGGCGACCGAGCGGCGCGGCCGCCCGACGCGGACCATCATGGCCCAGTCCCTAGCCGCGACGGAGCGGCAGCGACACCCCCCGGCACGCTCGGTTGAACAGATTTGCCGCGCCGGACGTCGCGCGCCATGGTCCGCGTGCCGCCCGGCCCGCATCAATGCACGGTGCCGAACGCCTCTTCGCTGGACAACAGGCCGATCAGGCGCTCGATCTGGCGCCAGCGGCAGAAATGGATGTGGTTGCCCAGGTCGCGGCTACGCCCCGCGCGCGCGGCCGCTTCTCCGCCCGCCGATTCGCCGAACGTCTCCATCATCTCCGCCGCAGTCGCCACATCGGTGTCGGTGACGAAGGGAGGAACCTGAAAGCCGCCGCCGCGATCGGGCATATACACTCCTGAACCGTGCCGTTTCGCTGCCGTCCCTAATCCGGATTTCCGTTTTTCGCCAGTCCCCTTGGCCTGTGCCGCGCGCCCCGTCGCGGGACGGCTGGCCTCGCCCGGCGCATCGTGCGAGGACGGTCGCCATGACCGATCCCCAGCGCCCTTCCGCCCCGCCGTCCCCGCCCCGCGCGTCGCGGCCGTCCGCGCCCGCGGGCGGGTTCTTCATCGCGGTCGGCGTGGTGGGCGGCATCCTGGCCGGGCTGGCGACGGGACAGGTGACGCTGGGCGTGCTGGCCGGACTGGGGGTCGGCATCCTCGTCGCGCTGCTACTCTGGTGGCGGAGCCGCTGAGCCCGTCAGCTGGGCAGGCGCATCTGCCACACCACCCGCCCGATCACCGTGATCGGCCCCTGCGGGACCGGCGGCGCGGCGGGATTGTCGCTTGAGGCGACCAGCCCCTCGGGCCCGGCACGGACGCGCTTGACCATCAGCACCTCGCCGATGCGGATGATATAGAGGCCGCCCCGCGCGGGCGGGCGGACATCCTGCTGATCGACGACCAGGTGATCGCCGTCCATCAGCCCCGGCGCCATCGAGTCGCCCCGCACCCGGATGACCGAAGCGGCGCCCTCGTGCAGCCCCAGCCGCCGCGCCAACTGGCGATCGAGCGCCTCGACCCCGATCATCACCTCGTCATCCACGGTCGCCCCCGGCCCCGCCGAGGCCGCCACCGCGAGCCGCCGCACCAGCATCGGCCCCGCCTCCACCGACGCGCCCAGCCGCGTTTCCGGGATGCCGAAGAATTCGGCCAGCTGACGGCGATCGCCCTCGGCCAGCATGCGCGGCGACCCGCGATGGACGAACTGGTGGAGATAGGCCTCGTTGCGCCCCAGCATGCGCGACAGCGCGGCCAGGCTGACGCCCGCCTGCTCCGCCAGCGCCTGAAGCGTGGCCCTGATCTCCGATCCCGACATGGCCTCCGATATAGGCATAGGATTTTTCCTAGACAAGTTGGAAATTAGAACAGAACAAGAACGACGGAGATTCGGACAATGGGAGAACGTCCATGGAATTGCTGGGGTTGATCGAACGCTATCTAAAGGCCAGCCACATGCCGGAAACCAAGTTCGGCCGCATGGCGGTCAACGACCCGCGACTGGTGGGCGACCTGCGGCGCGGGCGAGAGCCGGGGCCGGAGATGGTCCAGCGCGTCCGCAGCTTCATCGCGGAGCATCGCGCATGACCGCGCTCGCCTGGTCGGACCCCGCCCGCCGCTCCGCCGGTCTGTGCCGCAGCCGTCCGCGTCCCGCCGATCGCGGCGAAAGGCTGGCCCGCGTCCTTGCCGCCCATGCCGCGCAGGCGGGCTGTATGGTCACGATCGCGGTCCAGGCGGTCGAGCCCTGGTCGTCGGCGACATTCAGCGGATCGGTGGCGACCCTGTCGCTGGCCGCGCCCTCTTCCCCGGCCCTGGCCGCCTGGCTGGCCGATCTGGCGGAGGCGGATATTCCGCTGGGTCGCGATATCGTCGCCGATCTGGCGGTCGAACCGGCGGCGGAGGGGTGGCTGCTGCGCGTCCTGACCTGTGCGGATGCGGCAAACGGATGAACGGTCGGTCATTTTTCTGTTGATATGTTGTAACACTACGCTACCGACGGGGCTTCGCCAATCATCGGAGCCCTGTCCTTGCCCAAGTCCGTCCTGCTGTCCGGCCTGTCGGCCACCGCCGTCGCCGCCCTGTTCGCCCTTCCCGCCGCCGCGCAGACCGCAGGCCAGCCGACCAATCGCGGCCGCGAGATCGTGGTGACCGCGCCGGTCCAGCAGTCGGAAGCGGACGTGCTGTCGGGCACCTCGATCGTGACGGGCGAAGAACTGCAACGCTCGATCCGGCCGACCATCGGCGAGACGCTGGCCCGTCAGCCGGGCGTGTCGGCCACCTCGTTCGGCCCCAACGCCTCGCGCCCGGTGCTGCGCGGCTTCCAGGGCGAGCGTATCCGCGTGCTGACCGACGGCATCGGATCGATCGACGTGTCGAACACCAGTGTCGACCATGCCGTCGTCATCAACCCGCTGCTCGCCGAGCGGATCGAGGTGCTGCGCGGCCCCTCCGCGCTGCTGTTCGGATCGTCGGCGGTGGGCGGCGTGGTCAACGTCATCGACACCCGCATCCCGCGCACCGTGCCCGAAAATGGCTATCGCCTGTCGGGCATGGCGACCTATGGCTCGGCCGCAACCGAACGGTCGGTGGCGGGCGCGACCGATGTCGCGGTCGGCAAGCAGTTCGTGGTGCACGCGGACGGTTCGTATCTGAAGACCGACAATCTGAAGATCGGCGGCTATGTCCTGTCTCCGCGCGCCCGCGCCGAGGCGCAGGCGGCGGCGGCACAGGCGCCCCGCGACCCGCTCAACTTCGCCCGGCTCGCCAATCTTAGCGGTCGCCTGCCCAACACCGCCAGCGAAACCTGGACGGCGGGGGTCGGCGGCGCGCTGATCACCGATACGGGCTCGCTGGGCATCGCCTATAGCCATTATGACAGCCTGTACGGCGTGCCGATCCGCTATACCCTCACCCCCGGCGGCGAAAAGCCCGAGGCGCCGCGTCTCAGCCTCGTCCAGAACCGCCTCGACCTGCGCGGCGAGATCGAGACGGGCGGCGGCTTCCTCGACCGCATCCGCCTGCGCGCGGGCGCGGCGCAATATCGCCATTACGAGCTGGAGGAAGATGGCGGTATCGGCACCGCCTTCTACAACAAGGGTATCGAGAGCCGCCTCGAGCTGGTCCAGTCGAAGCGCGACGGCTGGCAGGGTGCGTCGGGCGTCCAGTTCTTCAACCGCGACTTCGACGTGCGCGGCGACGAGGCGTTCCTGCCGCGCAACAACACCGCGCAGGTCGGCCTGTTCACCCTGCAACAGCTGGATCGCGGCGCCTTCAAGATGGAGGCGGGCGCCCGTTACGAGCATACCTCGCTGACCGCGCGCACCGCCGTCGCCGACAACCGCTTCTTCCGGGGCCAGCGCAGCTTCGACGCCTTTTCGGGCTCGGTCGGTGCCAGCTACGGCTTCGCGCCCGACTGGCGTGCGGGCCTGAACCTGTCGCGCACCGAACGCGCGCCGTCGGCCGAGGAACTGTTCGCCAACGGCCCGCACGCCGGGACCGAGGCCTATGAGCTGGGCAACCCCAATTTCAAGAAGGAAGCGAGCTGGGGCATCGAGGCGACCGTCCACGGCCATGGCGAGGGTTATAGCTTCGACGCCTCGGCCTATTACAACCGCTTCTCCAACTATATCTATGACGCGCTGGTCACCCAGACCCCCTGCGTGGCGGCGGCGGCGCCTTCGGGCCGCACCGTCGACCTGCCCTGCTTCCAATATGCGCAGGCCGATGCCCGCTATTACGGGATCGAGGCAGAGGGTTCGGTTCGCCTCGCGACGATCGGCACCTATGCGATCAACGCCGACCTGCTGGGCGACTATGTCCATGCGCAGATCCTGAACACCGGCCCCGCCCCACGCATCCCGCCGCTGCGGCTGCTCGGCGGGCTGGAAGCGCAGTCGGACCGGGTGAACGCCCGCGTCGAGGTGGAGCGCAGCTTCCGCCAGAGCCGCGTGCTGGGGCTGGAGACGCCGACCAACGGCTTCACGCTGGTCAACGCCTCGGTCCAGCTCAAGCCCTGGGGCGCGGTGAACCCGACGACGCTGACCCTGTCGGCCAACAACATCTTCGACGTCGATGCGCGCCGCCATGCCAGCGTGCTGAAGGACTTCGCGCCGCTGGCCGGTCGCGATCTGCGCGCGACGCTCAGCTTCAAGCTCTGACGCCCCCTCGAGCGTTCAGACCTGGGCCCTTCCCGTTCCGGCGGGAGGGGCCCTTTTTCATGTCGCCGCCCGCCCCCGCCGGGGGTGGACAAACCAGGCCGCCTTCGGGAGAAGCGGGGGATAAGGAGAGAAGACATGTCCCGAATGGGCAAGTTCGACTGGGCGGATCCGTTGCTGCTCGACGACCAGCTGACCGATGACGAGCGGATGATCCGCGACACCGCGCGCGCCTATGCCGACGACCGGCTGGCGCCGCGCATCATCGACGCCTTCGCCAACGAGCATACCGATCCCGCGATCTTTCGCGAGATGGGCGAACTCGGGCTGCTCGGCCCCACCATCCCGGAGGAATTCGGCGGCGTCGGCGCATCCTATGTCGCCTATGGCCTGATCGCGCGCGAGGTGGAGCGGATCGACAGCGGCTATCGCTCGATGATGAGCGTGCAGTCGAGCCTCGTCATGTATCCGATCCATGCCTATGGCTCGGACGAACAGAAAAGCCGCTATCTGCCCAAGCTGGCGAGCGGCGAGTGTATCGGCTGTTTCGGGCTGACCGAACCCGATGCGGGCTCCGATCCCGGCGGCATGCGCACCACCGCGAAGAAGGTCGATGGCGGCTATGTCCTATCGGGTGCCAAGACCTGGATCTCCAATTCGCCGATCGCCGATGTCTTCGTGATCTGGGCCAAGTCGGATGCGCATGGCGGCGCGATCCGGGGCTTCGTGCTGGAAAAGGGCATGAAGGGGCTGTCGGCGCCCAAGATCGACAACAAGCTGTCCCTGCGCGCCTCGATCACCGGCATGGTGATGATGGACGAGGTGGCAGTGGGCGAGGACGCGCTGCTGCCGCATGTCGAGGGGCTGAAGGGCCCGTTCGGCTGCCTTAACCGCGCGCGCTACGGAATCAGCTGGGGCGCGATGGGGGCGGCGGAGTTCTGCTTCCACGCCGCGCGCCAATATGGCCTGGACCGCAAGCAGTTCGGGCGGCCGCTGGCGGCGACGCAGCTCTATCAGAAGAAGCTGGCCGATATGGAGACCGAGATCGCGCTGGGTCTGCAAGCCTCGCTGCGCGTCGGGCGGCTGATGGACGAGGGCCGGTTCGCGCCCGAGATGATCTCGATCGTCAAGCGCAACAATGTCGGCAAGGCGCTCGACATCGCGCGGGCGTCGCGCGACATGCATGGCGGCAACGGCATTTCGGGCGAGTATCAGGTGATGCGCCATATGCTGAACCTGGAGACGGTCAACACCTATGAAGGCGCGCATGACGTCCACGCGCTGATCCTGGGCCGCGCCATCACCGGGATCGCGGCATTTTGATCCCGTCCCCATTCCTCCCCAAGCTTGGCCTGGGGAGGGGAACCATCCGAAGGATGGTGGAGGGGCTGATGCCCCTGCCCCGCCACCACGCCCTACGGGCGCGGTCCCCCTCCCCCTCTTGCGATGGGGAGGATTGAGGATGGCAAATCCCCCACCCCTGACCGGACTGAAGGTCGTCGAGTTGGCCCGCATCCTTGCCGGTCCCTGGGCGGGGCAGGTGCTGGCCGACCTTGGCGCGCAGGTCGTCAAGGTCGAGAGCCCCGAGGGCGACGACACCCGCCGCTGGGGCCCGCCCTTCATCGCCAACCCGGACGGCAGCCGCGACGCGGCCTATTTCCACGCCGCCAATCGCGGCAAATCCTCGGTCGTCGCCGACTTCGCGACGCCGGAGGGGCAGCGGATCGTCCGCGACCTGGTCGCCGATGCCGATGTGGTGATCGAGAATTTCAAGCTGGGCGGTCTCGCCCGCTACGGCCTCGACCATGACAGCCTGTCGGCGATCAACCCGCGCCTGATCTATTGCTCGATCACCGGCTTCGGGCAGGACGGCCCCTATGCCCCGCGCGCGGGCTATGACTTCATCGTCCAGGGCATGAGCGGGATCATGGACCTGACCGGCGAGCCCGACGGTCCGCCGCAGAAGATCGGCGTGGCGCTCGCCGACATCATGACCGGGCTCTATGCCGTGATCGCGATCCAGGCGGCGCTGCACATGCGGGAGCGCACGGGCCGTGGGCAGCGGATCGACATGGCGCTGCTCGACACGATGACCGGGGTGCTCGCCAACCAGGCGATGAACTATCTCGCCTCGGGCACGACGCCGACCCGGTTGGGCAATGCGCATCCCAATATCGTGCCCTATGCCGCCTTTCCCGCCAGCGACGGCTGGTTCATCCTGGCGGTCGGCAATGACACGCAGTTCCGGCGCTTCGCCGCACTGGTCGGCATCGATGGCGACGATCCCCGCTTCGCGACCAACGCCTTGCGCTGCGAGCATCGCGACACGCTGACCCCGATGATCGAAGCGGCGACGCGGGTCTGGCCGCGCGACACGCTGCTCGCCCGGCTGGCGGCGGAGGGCGTGCCCGCCGGGCCGATCAATACGGTGGAACAGGCTTTTGCCGATCCGCAGGTCGTCGCACGCGGACTGGCCATCCATCCGCAGCGGCCCGACGGCTCCACCGTTCCCGGCGTCCGCACCCCGATCCGCTTTTCCGACGCCGACCTGATGCTCGACCGCGCCGCGCCGCTGCTGGGACGCGACCGGCCGACGACGTGACCCGCCTCGATTGAGCGGGGCTGGTCGATCGCCTATGCCTCGCCCCCGATGACCAGCCTGACCGTCAACAACCAGCCCGTCCGCTATCGCCTGCCCCCGGACACGCCGCTGCTCTGGGCGCTGCGCGACGCGTCCAACCTGACCGGCACCAAATATGGCTGCGGCACGGGCGATTGCGGCGCGTGCACGGTCGATCTGGACGGGCGGGCGGTGCGCAGTTGCCAGATCCCCATCGGCCGGATCGAGGGCAGCGTCGTCACCACGATCGAGGGGCTATCGCGCGACCGATCGCACCCCGTGCAGCAGGCGTTCCTGGCCGCCAATGTCAGCCAGTGCGGCTTTTGCATCCCCGGCCTGGTAATGGCCGCCGCCGTGCTGCTCCGCCGCGATCCCGCCCCTTCCGAAGCGACGATCCGCGCGCAGATCACCAATTTGTGTCGCTGCGGCGTCTATCCCCGGCTGGTCGAGGCGATCCAGCGCGCAGCCCGTGCCGCGCGGGGCGAGGAGACGATCCCCGCCGCCCCCCTGCCCGGCACCGATCCCGCCGACGCCGCGCGTGCCGTTCCCGCGCTCCTTGCGCCTGCGGGCGTTCATGACACGCCATGACCCAATTCTTTCACAATGCTGACGGACGGGTTCAGCATCCGCTCAACGGCCATGGGGCAAGGTGCATCGCATGATCGGGGTCGGCTCGTGCGCCGACGGATGGGGATGCGAGCGATGAGCAGGAACTGGATGGCGGGCTTGCTGGCGACGGCGGCGATGGCGGCGGGCATGGCCCCCGCGATGGTCAGCGCGCAGGCGATGATCATGGATGGCCCGCGCGGCCGTCCCGAGGGCGGACCGCGCCCCGGCGGCCCCGGTCCCGCCCCCGGTCCGGGCAATCCGGGCGGCCCGGCCGGTCGGCTGGAGCGCAGCGAGGGGCGGCCGATCTTCCACGACCGCGAAGCCTTTCCCGAGAACCGCCCGGCCTTCCGCCCGGACCATGCCGAGGCGCCGCGCCCGCAGCGTCCCGAACCCAGCCCCGCGCCCGGCCGCCCCGGCGGCCCCGATGGCGGACCACGCAACTATGACCGCCCCGGCCCCGACGGACCCGGCCCGGACCGGCCGCGCCCCGATCGCGGCGACTGGCGCGGTGACCGACCGCGCGACCCGGCGGGCTGGCGGACGCCGGACGACGACCGCCGGCAGCAGGAATGGCGTCAGAGGGAATGGCGGGACCAGGCGCAGAACCAGCGCTTGCGCGACGAGGAACGGCGTCGGCGCGAGGATCGCGATCGCTGGGGCCGCAGCTTCGGCGACTGGCGGGACCAGAACGACCAGAATTACGGCTTTGCCGAACGGCGCGCCTGGGCCGATCAGTGGAACCGCAGCTGGCGTCGCGACCGCCGCTATGACTGGCTGGGCTGGCGCTCGCTCAATCGCGGCGCCTATCACCTGCCCCGCTATTATTCGCCCTATGGCGGCTATGGCTATCAGCGTTTCTCCAGTGGCGTGATCCTGGAGCCGATGTATTTCGGCCAGAGCTATTGGCTGGACGATCCCTATGCCTATCGTCTGCCGCCCGCTTACGGCTCGTATCGCTGGGTCCGCTATTACAACGATGCGGTGCTGGTCGACCTGCGCAGCGGGCTGGTGGTCGACATCGTCTACGACATCTTCTGGTAATGGCGGGACGGAGGGGGTGCACACGCCCCCTCCGTCTCCAGCCTCTTGTCTTTGGCGGCCCATCGTCGCACATCCGGGGCATGTCGTTGTTTTCGAGGAAGCCGAAGGGCAATCCCGCCGCCTCCCCCGTCCGCGCCCGCTTCGGGGTCAGCGTGCCCGAACGGCTGGACGCCAACCCCGCGGTCCAGCGCGTGGTGACCGACACCGCGCAAATCTATTATCAGCATGACTTCCTCACGCCCGCCCAGTGCGACGCGCTGATCGCGATGATCGATTCCAATCGTCGGCCCTCGACCCTGTTGTCCGACCGGCCCGATTACGGATTCCGCACCTCGGAAAGCTGCGACATGAATCGCTGGTCCCCCGATGTGCAGCCGATCGACGAATCGATCGCCGATCTGCTCGGCATCGCCCCCGAACAGGGCGAGACGATGCAGGGCCAGCGTTATGCCCCCGGCCAGCAGTTCCGCGCGCATCACGACTATTTCCACGAAAGCGAAAGCTATTGGGAAAAGGTCCGGGTCCATGGCGGCCAGCGCACCTGGACCGCGATGATCTATCTCAACGACGTGCCGGAGGGCGGCGCAACCTGGTTTCCGCAGGCGGGCATCCGCGTCGCGCCGCGCCGGGGCCTGCTGCTCGCCTGGAACAACATGAAGCGGGACGGCAGCCCCAACGAGATGACCCTGCACGAAGGAATGCCGGTGGTCGAGGGCGTCAAATACGTCATCACCAAATGGTTTCGCGAGGGCAACTGGGTCAGCTGACCCAGCGGCCCCTGCCCTCCCCCATCCCCCCGCCCCATCCCCCCTTGTCGCGACTCCGCGCGGCATGGCATGGCGTTCGCGTGACGTTCTCCGCTTTCGCCGCTCGCCCATGACCGAAGTCCTCGGCATCGGCCAATCGATTCTCGGCCAGCCCTGGCGCTGGCGTGCCCTGGCCGCCGATGCGCGCGACGGGCTGGGCCATGACGATTTGGTCGCGCAGCTGCTGCTCGCGCGCGGCTGCCCGCCCGATGCGGTCGAGGAGCATCGCACACCTTCGATCCGGGGGTTCATGCCCGATCCCTCGATCTTCCGCGACATGGACCGCGCCGCCGCGCGCCTGGCCGATGCGGTGATGGCGCGAGAGGCGGTCGCCATCTTTGGCGATTATGACGTGGACGGAGCGACCTCGGCGGCGGTGATGGTCCGCCTGCTGCGCGACCTCGGCCTGGCGCCCCGCGCCTATATCCCCGACCGTCTCAGCGAAGGCTATGGCCCGACCGAGGCGGCGCTGCTGCGCCTCCAGGCGGAGGGCGCGAACCTGATCGTCACCGTCGATTGCGGCGCGCAGGCGTTCGAGCCGCTCGCCGCCGCCCAGGCTGCCGGGATCGAGATACTGGTGGTCGACCACCATAAATGCGCCACCGAGCTGCCCCGTGCCCATGCGGTGGTGAACCCCAACCGGCTGGACGAGACCGAGGGCGCCGCGCACGGCCATCTGGCGGCAGTCGGCGTCTGCTTCCTGCTGGGCGCGGCGCTGATCCGGACGCTTCGCACCCGCGGCTTCTTCGCCGACCGGGCCGAGCCGCGGCTGCTCGATCTGCTCGACCTCGTCGCGCTGGGCACGGTGGCCGATGTGGCCCCCTTGCGCGGCCTCAACCGCGCCTTCGTCGCCCAGGGGCTGAAGGTGATGGCGCAGCGGCGCAATATCGGCCTGGCCGCGCTGACCGAGGCGGCACGGCTGACCCGCGCCCCGACCTGTTCCGACCTCGGCTTTGCGCTGGGTCCGCGCATCAATGCGGGCGGACGGGTGGGCCGCGCCGATCTGGGAGTGCGGCTGCTTACCACCGAGGACCCTGCCGAGGCGCGCGCCATCGCCGAGGAGCTCAACCATTTCAATGACGAGCGCCGCGCGATCGAGGCCGGGGTTCAGGCCACCGCCGAGACCATTGTCGACCGCGCGCGGCAGGTCGTGGTCGTCTCCGGTGCGGGCTGGCATCCCGGCGTCATTGGCATCGTCGCGGGGCGGCTGAAGGAAAAGCTCGACCGCCCCGCCATCGTCATCGCGATCGACGAGCATGGGATCGGCAAGGGATCGGGCCGCTCGATCGCCGGGGTCGATCTGGGCGCCGCCATATTGTCCGCCAGGGAACAGGGCGTGCTGATCGCCGGAGGGGGCCATGCCATGGCGGCGGGCCTGACCGTGGAAGCGGATCGGATCGCCGAGTTCGCCGAATTTCTGGAGGAGCGCCTGGCCGAAGCGGTGGTCCGCGCCAGCGCAGGCCGCGCGCTGCTGGTCGACGCCGTGCTGGCCCCCGGCGGGGTCAATCCCGCTTTGGTCGGCGCGATGGAGGCGGGCGGCCCTTACGGCATGGGCTGGCCCGCCCCGCGCATCGCCGCCGGCCCCTTCCGCGTGATCCGCGCCGATCTGGTCGGCACCAACCATGTCCGCGCCATCGTCGCGGGCGCGGACGGCCGCAGCCTGAAGGCGATGGCCTTCCGCCAGGCCGACACCGCGCTGGGACAGGCCTTGCTGGGGGCCGGCAGCACGCGCCGCCTGTGGTTGGCAGGCCGCGCCAAGGTCGACGACTGGTCGGGCCGCGACGTCGCCGAACTCCATATCGAGGACGCCGCATGGGCCGACTGAAAAAAGTTGTTGACCGATTCCACAACCTCCCTTAGAGGCCCCTCCACGCCACCCGGCGGCCCCTTCGTCTAGCGGTTAGGACGCGGCCCTTTCACGGCTGAAACACGGGTTCGATTCCCGTAGGGGTCACCAGCGCCCGCTAAAATGGCGGATTTGCGCGGTGTATGTGGTCTTCATGGACGCTTTACCCATCCTTGTGTACAAAGGATGCGTACAAAGTGATCCGCATGGCTGCTCCGTTCAAAGATCCTCGCACTGGTATTTTCTATTTCCGTCGGGTCATTCCCGAGGCGCTTCGGCCGTTCTTCGACGGCGCGTCACGCGAGTATAAGCGGACCCTCGATACGCGCGATCCGGATGAAGCTCGCCAGCGCTACCATCCGCACGCCGTCGTTTACGACCAGAAGCTTGCGGCAGCGCGGCGCAGCCTTGCCAGTCAGCAGCTTAGATCGGCGCGATCCATGGTCGACGCCTATCTTGACGGCGTCAGCGACCAGCAACTGCAAGGCATCGCCCAGAAGCTCGCATCGCTCGAATTTGGTGCTTTCCAACACGCCTACGGCCTAACCGACCATGACCCCGGTTCGCGCTATGACTTCGGCAGCCCGCCGGAACGGCCTGACCTCCAAAACTTCGGCGACCGCAAGACGATGCTGGAGGCAGTGCCGGACTTCAGCCCGCTGCCTTGGCTTGAAACGCTACGGCGGATTTCCAGTCTCCCGTCGCTGGATCCGATCGACTGGGCCATCCTCGCGATCGCGTTCAACAGCGGCATCGCCCAACCAGTCGAGCCAGCGCTCTACGAGGCGATCGGCCAAGCCTTTCTTGACAGACTTTGCGAGGCCTGCACGCCGAAGATCGATCCGGCCCGCACGCGCATCCTGCCATCCGCAATTCCGTTCGGCGTGGTGCCAAGTACTCATCACACGGCCGAAGCCCTACAGTCGGCAGAAACCTCGTCGAACGCTCCGGCACCGACCATTACCAAGGTCTTCGAGGATTGGGCTGTGTCCCAGCCCCGCGAGCCCAAGCTCGTCGACGAATGGCGTACCGCGATTGCTCGGTTCGCCCGCCTGCACAATGATCCGCCCGTCGATACCATCACCGCGTCGATGGTCCGCACCTATCGCCGGACGTGCGCGGCGTTGCCGTCGCGCGCGGGCAAGGCGATCACCGCGCTTCCGCTGCTCGAGCAGGTAGAACTCGCCAAGGCGCAGGGGCTGAAATTACTCGCGCCCGCAACGGTCAACAAGGCGCTGTCCGCCATCCGCGTGATGCTCGATCATGCCGTCGAAGAACTCGAAGTCATAACCGAGAACGTAGCAAAGACTGTCAAGTCGCTCCCAAAAAACGAGATCGAAGACCCTCGCCTGCCGTTCGAACCGCAGGATCTTGTCAAAATCTTCAGTGCAGAGCTTCCGAATAAGAGCGGTGTTGCACCCAGCACCTTGGCCTGGACTTTGCTCTTGGCTCCCTTCACCGGATGCCGGCTGGAGGAACTGGGCAAGCTGCGTCTAGGTAACGTCAGGATCTACGACGGCATTCCCTACATCGCGATCGAGCCAGATCGCCTGCGTATCCGCGAGGAACAGGAAGGCCCAGCCAAGCGGATGAAGACGGCGAGTGCCAAACGCGATATCCCACTGCACCCCATCCTCATAAAGGCGGGCTTCCTCGATCTGGTGGCCAAGCGAAGGAATGAGAATGCCGAATGGCTGTTTCCGGAATTGGACACCAACAAATATGGCAGCCGGACACAGCGCCTTTCGCGGGTGATGAACGACTTCCTGGATAGTATCGGGTTATCCGATCCAGAACTGGTCTTCTACTCGTTCCGCCACACCGGCAAACGGGCAATTCGGGGCAAGGCTCCCGCCGAAATCGTCGACCTGTTATTCGGTCATGCCAACGGATCAGTCAGCACGCACTACGGGCGCGGCGCGGATATGCAGGTGCTACGCGACGCCATCAAAAAGATTAACTATCCAGAGGTGGATTGGGATCGCGTAGTCCAGCGCTTCATTACAGCAATCTAGCAAAAGGCGATCGTGGCGATACTGACGTTGTATCCGTGACGCAGAACGCTTCGACCCAGAAACGGTCATTCACAACATGTCAGCCCCGCATTAACTTCGGTTGCTCATTCATGTGAGCGCCGAGGCGGTGCTGGACGGCGAGTGCCTGTCGAGGCAAGAGACGGGTAGTGATCGAAGGAGGGCCCGTGCATAGCGAGGAAAGAGCTAATCTGCGCCGCTATGAGCATTTTGAGGAACTAGTAGCCCGGGTATTTGAACGAAATGGGCTCGGAGTTGAGAGACGCATAGCTGTTCAACGCGGGCGTGGGTCTGTTGCGGAAGTCGACATGCTGCTCACTGCTGGTGATGTACGAAGCGTCGTGGAGGTAAAGCTCTACCGATCACGAACGCCCGCCCCCGGCCAGCTTGCTACAGCCTTCAAGATTGCAAAACGCGCTCAGTACGCGTTCGCCGCTGATAACGCGATTGTTGTAACGAATGGGCGGAGAGATAATCTACCAATCTCACATGCCAGCGATGCCGGCGTCATCCTGCTCGGGCTCGAAGATCTTCTTGTGCTGGCGGCAGCGTTCCCCGACGTTGAAGCCGAACTAATTGAGACTGATCGAGAGTTGAGTTCCTCTCTTGGTTCGTTCGATGCCGGGGTGACGATTCCAACGGCAGGAGCCTCTGCGATTTTAGACGCCCTCAAGCAACTGGGCTATCCGGGAGTTGCGCAGAGACCGAATAACGGTGAGGCGCCGCAAGAACATGAAAGCGGGGCTGCTCCAGAAGGGCGAGGAGCGAAGCTTGCAACTGAGCTTCGTTCCATACCTCCCGGTCGAGACGGCGGTTGAACCGCGCCGGGTTTGCCGGAGGCCGTTGGATGTGAGTCACGCTGACATATCGACGATGTTCGCGGCAGCATAGTATTGCTCTTCGGCCTCGGCGGGCGGAATGTTGCCGATAGGCTCGAGCAGCCGGCGATGATTGAACCAGTCCACCCATTCCAGCGTGGCGTACTCGACCGCCTCGAAGCTTCGCCACGGCCCGCGGCGGTAGATCACCTCGGCCTTGTAGAGGCCGTTGATGGTTTCCGCCAAAGCGTTGTCATAGCTGTCGCCGACGCTGCCGACTGACGGCTCGATGCCCGCTTCGGCCAGGCGCTCGGTGTACTTGATGGACACGTACTGGCTGCCGCGGTCGGAATGGTGGACGAGGCCGCCACCCCGCATCGGCCGTCGGTCATGTAGCGCCTGCTCGAGCGCATCCAAGACGAAGCCGGCATGTGCGCTCCGACTGGCGCGCCAGCCAACGATCCGGCGGGCGTAGGTGTCGATGACGAACGCCACGTAGACGAACCCCGCCCAGGTCGCGACGTAGGTGAAGTCCGATACCCACAGCATGTTCGGTGCTGGCGCGCGGAACTGCCGGTTCACCCGGTCGAGCGGGCATAGGGCCGTCCTGTCGCCGACAGTGGTGCGCACCGGCTTGCCGCGCATCACGCCGGCCAGACCCATCGCCCGCATCAGGCGGGCAACAGTGCAGCGAGCGACGTCGAACCCTTCGCGTCGCAGTTGCCGCCAGACCTTGCGCACGCCGTAGACGCGGAAGTTCTCCTCGAACACGCGGCGCACCTCCGGTCCGAGCGCATCGTCACGCCGAACCCGAGCCGACCGTCTGGTCGGCTCAATCCTCCTGGCTGCATGAGCATGATAGGTGGACGGGGCGATCGGCAGGACCCGGCAGATCGGCTCGACCCCGTACGCCTTGCGATGCGCGTCGATGAACGACACCATCACTTCACTCGGCGGTCGAGCTCCGCCATCGCAAAATACGCCGACGCCTTACGCAGGATCTCGTTGGCCTGGCGCAGCTCGCGGTTCTCGCGTTCCAGCGCCTTCATCCGGGCGGCAACATCGCTCGGCACCCCGGCGCGGGCGCCACTGTCGATCTCGGCCTTCTTCACCCACTCGTGCAGCGTCTGGCCTGCACATCCGATCTTCGCCGCGATCGATACCACCGCTGCCCAGCGCGACGGGTGATCCTTCTCATGGTCCAGCACCATCCGCACCGCACGCGCGCGCACCTCAGGCGAAAACTTGTTCGTCGTCTTGCTCGTCATAGCCCCTTCCTCTCAGGAGTTGGGGCCTCCGACAAACCCGGCGCGGTTCAGGTCTACGGCCATAGCCTGACCGATCAGATTGGCGGCCAGACCGAGGCAGGTTTCAGAATCTCAGGATTTGCGGAGGCCCGTGCATCGGCCCCGCGCTTCGTCATCGACCAGTATCTGCCGACCTTCCTTTCGACGTTGGCGTTAAAGCCACTTTGATCTGAAGGCCCCCACTCGGAGCGGTTCCGGCCGTCCCGAGTGGGAAGGTTGGGCAAGACGGCTGGGACATTCCCATTGGGATCGAATATCGGGAACGTAGATCGCTTCTCAAAACCCGCACGTAGCGAAAAGATTGGCCGCTTCCGCCGGGTGCGCTGATCCGCTATTGGGTTGGCATGACAAGCCCGATGACGATCAACTCGCAACGCTGGTGGCCCGCGATCTAAGCGCGGCCTGTCATATACCTTTGACCCGGCCGCTGCTCTCGGCGGCCCGGTCACAACAATCCCGACGATAGCAGCGGCAACCTTTGGAGAGTTGCCTCAATGCCATCTTCTTCGCGCCCGGTGATCCTGACCGGCGACCGCACGACCGGTGCACTACACCTCGGTCACTATATCGGTTCGCTCCGCAACCGTGTGGAGCTTCAACATACGCACCAGCAATATGTGCTGCTCGCTGACTCCCAAGCACTGACCGATAATGCCGATAATCCTGGCAAGGTTCGCCGCAACGTGTTGGAAGTCGCAACCGATTACCTCGCGGTGGGCATCGATCCGTCGTTGTCCACGATCTGCCTGCAATCCGCAATGCCGGCGCTGGCCGAACTGACGCTTCTATACCTCAACTTCGTGTCGGTCGCACGCCTTGAACGCAATCCGACCATCAAAGATGAGATACAGGCGCGCGGCTTCGGCCGAGACATTCCTGCTGGCTTCCTCTGCTACCCTGCGGCGCAGGCGGCCGACATCACCGCCTTCAAGGCTACCGTGGTCCCGGTCGGGGAGGATCAGGCGCCGATCATCGAGCAGACCAACGAGCTTGTCCGCCGTCTCAACCGCCAGATCGGACGGGCGCTTCTCCCCGAGGCACAGGCGCTGATCCCAACGACGGGGCGGTTGCCCGGCGTGGACGGCAAGGCGAAGATGAGCAAGTCGCAGGGCAACGCCATTCCGCTATCGGCCACGGATGCCGAGATCGCGGCGGCGGTTCAGCGCATGTATACGGACCCGAACCACCTTCGGGCATCCGATCCGGGGCAGGTGGAGGGCAACGTGGTCTTCACCTACCTCGATGCGTTCGACGTGGACTTGGAAGTGGTCGCCCAATTGAAGGCGGAATACCGACACGGCGGCTTGGGCGACATGGTGCTGAAGCGTCGTCTCACCGGCATCCTTCAGGCGATCGTCACCCCAATCCGCGAGCGGCGAGCGGCGCTTGCCGCCGATCCCGACACCATCATGGATATACTGCGCGCCGGTGCGGAGAAGGGCAGGCAGATCACGCAACAGACGAAGGCCGAAATCATAGAGGGGCTGAACCTGTTTCGCTTGTAGCGGCACGGGCACCCGGCTTCCCGATTGGGAACGGCCAGCGAGACGGCGCAGGCGTTCCCATTGGGATGGTATTTTGGGGAAGTGAAAGTGTTCTCAAAACTCATGCTGAGGATCGCATGAGAGAATAAAGAGGGCGGTCGTCCGCCCAGACCACCCGAGCGCGCCTCTATCGGCACTGCGGCTTACGCTCTGCATCATCGCTCGTTGCGGTGCAGGTTGCAACGGCGCGGACGATGAAGTCTGGCGCTAGCACGTTCTCGGTCTGCATCCGCACGTGCGATCCTTTGACTAGAACCGCACCCATATACGCGATGTGGCGACGATCGAGTTCATGGTTGGAGCTTTCGACCGGCTTGCCGCCAGTCCCTTTGACTTCAAGCCAGTATAGACGATGCGGCTCGTCCGGCGCGGTGAACATCGCTTCGAAATAGATTCGCTCGCGCCCCAGCGTCGCGACCGCTTCGCGATGATGGCTGCGAAGATAATCGATCCACTCGCGGAAGGCGGCGTCGCTGCCCAGCTTTCGATCGAAGCGGTGCAGCGTCACCTCGACCGGGCGCAGCGGCGCCGGCGGCACCGCTGCGCTGAGGCAGAAAGTGACACCGATGCCGGCAATCATGCCGAGCGCGAAGTATCGATGCGGTATCATGATGCGGTGCACCTCAGAAGTCGACGGCAAGGTAGGCGGTCGCGAGCCGCTGCGGGACGTAGTCGAAGGTCGACGGGCCGTAATAATCCCAGGCATAGACATTGAAGAGATTGCTGAGGGACACGCGCAGCGTCGCGCGTTTCTTGCCAATCGTGAAGCGGTAGCGGCTGCCAATATCCACCAGCGTGCGCGCGGGAATGAACAGGTCGTTGTTGACCGTGGAGGCGACACGTCCCTGATGCCCGACGCCTAGATCGATCGACAGCGCCTCGAAGCCCGGAAGACGCCAGTCGAGATTGAGATCGACCGATCGCAACGGCACGCCGACGGGGCGCTTGCCGGTCTGTCCCGACGTCCGCGCCTCGCCGGTCACCTGCGGATCGAGGAACACGCCACCCAGCGCCATGCTGAGGCCGCGCAACGGCGTCCCCGACAGCGATGCTTCTACGCCTCGGTTGCGGGTGTCGCCGAGCCGCGTGAAGAGACCGATCGGATCAAGGCTGAGATAGGGCTTGCGCACGTCGAACACGCCCGCGACCAGCTTCACGTCGCCCGCGATGGTCCAGCGCACGCCCGCATCGCGTTGGCTGGTCAGGATGGCGGGCAGCGGCTGGTTGCGGTTGACGGCATTCTGCGGCGGCAGGCCGGTTTCTTCCAGCCCTCGCGTATAGCCGGCGTAGAAGGCGACGCGCTCCCCGGCATAGATTGCTCCGGCCACGTTATAGAGCCAGGGCCGGTCCCGTGTTTCCAAGACGGGCTGGTCTGGACGGCGGAAGCGCTTGGCGTAGTCGGTTCTGGACAGCCCGGCGCTGAGTTCGCCGACGCCGCGCCAGCGCCCGGTATAGGCGAAGCCGCCGAACCACTGCCGCACCCGATCCCGGCTATACGCGCCATAGGCGATCGGCGGCTCGGCAAAATCGAGCGGATCGCCCAACCGCACGTCGCCGAAATCGAGGAAGGCGGAGCCGCCGACGCGCTCGTCGCGGGCGCGACCGCGGGCGGACAGGCTGATATTATGAACGCGCGGGCCATCGGCGATCGTGCGGGTCACGCGTAGCTCGCCCGACACCGACACGCGGCGATAGGGCGGGTCGGAAAAGGCGATGTAGCGGGCACGGCCGTTCGGCGTGATTGCGTCGAGGAAGGTGAAGATGTCTTCCTTGCTGGCGGACAGCGAGCGGAACAGGCCGCCCTCGATCTTCCAGCCGCCGGCCAGCGCCGCACTTCCGGTGATCCCGGCCGTTTCCGATGGGCCGGAATAATCCGCCCAGGCGGGCCCGTAAAGGATGCCGCGCCGGATCCGTGGCGGCAGATAGGGCCCGGCCGTGGTGAGCAGCGGACCGATCTGGCTGTCGGCGATGTACGAGCGGCCCCAGAACGGTAGCAGCTCGATGCCCGGGCGGGGCCGCCAGCGCAGCGTCAGCCCCTCAACATGCTGACGACTGGTGGCGCCGTTGTTGAAGACATGATCGTAGAGGCCGAGGCCCGCGCCGAGCGACAATGTGTCGCCGACGAGCGGCAGCTCGGCATCGAACTCCAGGCTCTTGTCGCCCAGGCTGTTGAGGCCGACCGTGGTTGACAGTAGCGCCTCGGTGCCAGGGCGACGTAGGGCGTAGTCGACGACACCGGTCGGTGCGGGGAACAGATAACCCTGCGCCGACAATCCGACCTTGATGCTGGTGGAGCGGCGGATGCGCGGGTTCGGCGGGGTCGCCTGGTCGTAGTAGAGGCCGTCGATCCGCGCGTTGCCGGCGGCGATGGGCGAGAAGCCGCGCACGCTGTCGCTGCTGTAGATGCCGATCGTCTCGCGCCCGATCGTGGTGCCGAACGCATCCTCCGCCTGACGTACGGCGTTCTCCTCCGCCCGGCCCTGCGGCACCGCCGGCGGCGCGGGCGTCGTCTGGACCGGGGGCAGCGGCGCGGCAGGCGCTATCGGCGGTGCCTGGCCCGCTGCCGCTTGCGCAAGGAGCCAAAGGCCGGGGCCAAGCGCGGTCATCGAACCAGCTCGAACCGCCCGCGCTCTGGCGAAAAGCGAACGGCGTCCGTGTCGAACGCGCGACCGACATGGCCCGCCGCGATCAGGTCGGCTGCCGATCCCACGACCAGCCCGCCGTCGCCATCGAGCAGCCATATCGCGTCGGCAAGCTGAAGCGACAGGTCGAGATCGTGGCTGGAGAGCAGCACGGTCGTGCCGGTGGCATGGGCGTGTGCGCGGAGCAGCGCCATCGCCTCGACCCGCCCGGGCAGGTCGAGAAAGGCGGTGATCTCGTCCAGCACCATCAGGCGCGGTGCCTGAGCGATGGCGCGCGCGATCATCACCCGCTGCCGCTCGCCATCGGAAAGGCCGTCGAACGGTCGAGCTGCGAAGGACGAGGCACCGGCTTGGGCAAGCGCCTCAGTCACCCGCGCATCATCGGCCGCTGAGAGCCGTCCCTGCCAGCCGGTGAACGGTTGGCGTCCCATCGAAACGACGTCGGCGACGGTGAGCCCCGGGCTCGACACGCGCTCCGTCAGGACCACCGCGATGGCCCGCGCGCGGGCCTGCGGCCGCATCGCGGCGATATCCTCGTCGCCCAGAATCGCGCGACCGCCGCGCGCATCCTGCAGGCCGGCAATCGTCCGCATAAGCGTCGACTTGCCAGCACCGTTGCGGCCGAGCACGCAGACGAAGCTGCCTGCCGGCGCCTCCAATGCAAGATCGGCAAGTACGGTGCCGCGCGGGCCAGCATAACCGACGCTCAAATTGTCCAGACCAAGCATCAGCCGCTGCTCCGCATTGCCGGGGCGAACACGAGAAGCGCGATCACCACCGGCGCTCCTACCAGCGCCAGCACCGCGTTGAGGTGCAGGAAATGCTGTTCCCACGGCAGATGCACGATGAAGTCGGCTCCGAGCGCCAGAAGCGCGCCGGCAAGTGCCGCCAGGGGGATCAGCGGCAGGATACGTGCGGTACGCGCCAGCCAGCGGGCCAGATGTGGAACGATGAGCCCCACGAAGGTGACCGGCCCGCACAGGGCCGTCACCGGCGCGGCGAGCAGCACCGTCGCTGCCAAGGTCATCCGGCGCAGGCGCGGCACATTCGTGCCGAGGCTTGTGGCATAGGTTTCGCCGAGGAGCAGTGCCGTCAGCCCCTTCGCGTTCAGGACCGCCAGCGCCAGTCCGCCAGCGACCGGCAGCATCAACCATGGCAGGTCGGCGGTGGTCGCCGCCGCGAACGTCCCGTCATCCCAACCCGAGAATACGCGCCCCCCGACCCGGCTGGCGAAGTGCAGTATTACGCTGACCAGCCCTTGCGCGGTGAAGCCCAGCATTAGGCCGACGACAAGGAGCGTGATGTTGCCGACACGGCGGGCGAGCGCGGCCATCGCAGCGGCGGTGACCGCGACACCGATAACCGCGCCGAGCGTGAGGCTCAGTCCTGCAAAGGAGGTCAGCGCAGTAAGTGCCGCCGGACCGGCGAAGGCCGCACCCGCGACGGCGAGTCCGACACCGAGCTGTCCGCCCGCCACAAGCCCCAGCGACCAGGCATCCGCCATCGGATTGCGGAACAGCGCCTGCATCAACGTACCGGCAACGCCCAGCGCGCCGCCCGCCACGACGGCGGTCACGACACGGGGCAGGCGGATCGCCCAGACGATCTCGGAAACGGTGGGATCCCCGAATCCCGTTATCGCGCCGATGACCTCATGCGGCGAGAGGATGACCTGACCATAGCTGAGGGACGCGCCAGCGACGATCAGGATGCCGAAAAGCAGCGCGCCGGCGCCGGTCAGACTACGATCCATGGCCAACCCCCGCGCTGTTCCCCACCCGCTGATCCTGCCGCACCCAGTTCGCGGGCCAGCTGCGCAGTTCGGGGTGCAGCATCCGCGCATAGTCGCGGAGCAGCAGGTCGGGACGCAACGCCGCCGTCTCGAACAGATCGAATGCGTCCGCCTCCGGCTTCACCCTGCCGTCGGCTGCAAACACGCACCCGTCACGCCAGGCACGCATATGCGCGAGGAACCGTTGGTCCCCGAACCGCTTTGAGATCGGATCCCGCCACAGCCAGCACTCGGCGTTGCCGCCTTCCGTCAGCAACGTTTCGGATGCCATTTGCATCGTGTCGTCCAAGCGGAGGTCGTCGGGGCGACGCATAACGTTGATGCCGCCCGCATCTTCGAGCAGGCGATTGGCGGCCCCGCGAACCGTCACCATCCAAGTGTCGCCATTCATCCACCAGGCGGAGAGCACGCTGCGCCGGGGCAAGCGAGCCACGGCCCGCCTGATCTGATCGACGCCATTCTGGACCATGGCGGCAAACCGCTCGCCCTGCTGCTCCCGTCAGGTCAGCATGCCGAACAGCCGCGCATATTGCACGGGGCCGAGATAATCCGACTCGTTGGCCATGAAGACGGGGACAACGGGTATGCCCATCGCGATCGCGCGGCGCATGGCATCCGCATGTGCCGGATCACCGATCGTCATGAGGAAGACATCGGGCTTGGCCGCAAGCAAGACGTCGAGATTGGGAGGCGAGTGCCACCCATAGCCGATCTGGCCGATTTCTCGATTTTTCACCCGCCTGCGGATCGAATCGTCGTAAGACTTCGTGCCGCCCACCGCGACCAGTCGGTCCGCCGCCCCGATGGCGCTCAGCAGCGCTTCACTGCCTCCATAATTGACTGCGATACGCTTCACCGGTGTGCGCACCACGACCGCACCCGCGAGATCGCCGGTCAGTGCGGGCGCTTTGATGCTTCGGGGCACGAGCACAACGCGCACCCGCTGCTCCGGGCCGTTTGCGGCCCCACCCCAAGTGACGATGTTGGCGTGCAGATCGACCACTCTGTAGCCGTTCCGTTCGACCACGCTGAAGGTTCGGGTGTGCGGGACCGGAATCGGGCGACCGATGGCGGGTGTATCGGTCGCCTGCTTGCCGCACCCGGCAAGAAGAACGATCAGGAGCGGGAACAGCCAACGCATCAGAAGCTCGCCCTTATTGTTGCCCGGAACTGGCGCGGGGCCGACGGCGTCGCATAGGTCGGCTGTGTGTCCGTCCCGAAGTAGGAGTAGATGTCGCGATCGAGGACGTTCGTCACCGCCAGATCGAGTGCCAGTGGCAAGCGCGTAGGCAAGGTTGTCGTCGCGCTGAGGTTCAGCAGTTCATAGCCGCCCTTCTCGACGCGATTGTCGCCCGTGATCGGGTAATCGCCATAGACGTAGAGGTCCGCGCGACCGTTCAACCACGACGCGAACCGCCGTTGCGCGCTGAAGTTGAAGATGTGGGTCGGAACGCCGACGGGGCGATCACCGGTCAGGTCGACCTCGCTGGTCGCACCGGGCACCCGGTATTCCTGCCACACCGCATCCACATAAGAGTAGTTGACGGAAACGCTGGTGCCGAAGGCCGGGCGCACGACGGCGGAAAGCTCGACCCCCTGACTGCGGTAGCGTTGCCCGGTCGTTAGAAGGGTCGATGGAGCGTTCGGGTCCGGGTTCGTGGTGGTGACAAGCCGGTTGCGCTGATCGTAGCGGAACAGCGCCGCTTCCCAGGCAAGGATGCCGGAGCCCGTCTTGCCCTTGTAGCCGACCTCGTAGCTGTCGATCGTCATCGGTTTGAGGTCGAGTTGATACAAGGCCGGATCGAAGTAGAAGAGCGGTCCGAAGTTGGAGCTGAAGCCTCGCCCGTAAGAGGCATAAACCGTGCCGCGTGTTCCGTCACGCTCACCCAGACGATAGGCGACGCTCGCCTTGGGCGAAAAGGCATTCTCCGATGCCGACAGCCGGCCACCCGCATTGAAGGCCGCCGGGATGGGGCGGAAGACCGCGCGCCGGCGGAAGTCATCATATCGCAGGCCGAGAGTCACGGTCAGCCGATCGCTCGCGGCCCATTCGTCCTGAAAATATGCACCCCAGAAGCGGTTTCGCACCGTCCCGTCGGTAAGGAGAAAATCGCGCTGGAAGCAGGGCGCATCTGCGTTCAGTACAGCTCCGGTCGCGTAACTGATATCGATCTGAAAGAAGCGGAACCGGCATTGCGGCGTGAATCCATATTCGCCGGACCAGAAGTCGCGTTCGTCCATCCGGGCATGCTCGACATTGCCACCGGCCACGATCGTGTGAGCGCCCAAGCGAGCCGTAATTTGCGCATCGCCTATCCAGACATTGCTCTCGTCACGCCGCGCAAAGCCGTTGACCGCATAGGCTTCCGCCCGCGGATCGACGCTGCCACTGACGTACAGATTGAAGCTGTTGTTCCGGTCGAACCGTCGATGCTGCCCGGTCAGCACAAGCTCGACATCGCTCCCGAAGCTGTGCCTTAGCCTGAGAGCGCCGATCCCTCCCTTGGTCTCCAGGTCGTTCGGCAAGTAACCGATGTAGCCCCGACGGCCTCCTGCAACGGCGACACGGGTCCCGTCGCCGAGCAGGGGAATGTTGCTCGGCACTTCGACCTTTCGACTGAAAGAGTTGCCATAGGCCGTCAGGGTGGTGTCCGAGCCGATCGGCACGACGACCTTGCCGAATAGGTTCAGCAGCTTTCGATGGGAGTTTTCCCGCCATCCGCCGTCATCTTCGTAAAAGCCGGACAGGAGTACCCCACCCCCATCGCCGAACATCTTCCGCTCGAAGGTCGCTTCCCCGCGAAAATAGTCGTACGTCCCGGCAGTCAGCGAAGCAGTCGTGCTGTCGACGCCCGGGCTGTGCGTGATGTAATTGACCGCGCCGGCCGTCGCCCCGCGCCCGTACAGTGCGGATACAGGTCCACGTATGATCTCGGTACGGCCGATCGCCCCGTAGGGGATCTGGTTGAGCAACACCTGCTCATCCGGACCGACGAATGGTATGCCGTCGATCAGTGCCAGGAACGTATCCCCTCCGGCACTACCGGTCACGCCTCGGAACGAGAACTGCAAATCATCCTCTGCATCGCCATCCGTGCGGCGAAAGAAGATGCTGGGAATGCCGCGGAACTCATCACTCCCGATCGTCAGGCCGCGTCTGCGCAATTCGTCATTGTCGACAACGGTGATCGCCGCAGCTACGTCGATAATCGGCTTCTCGGTCCGCGTCGCCGTCACGACGATATCATTCGGGTTCGTCTGCTGGTCCTCAGCGATCTGCGCCAGCGCGGCGCCGGGCAGCATCGACAAGGCGGCACCAATCACCACCGTAACAGATTCGCTATCAACGCTTTCCCCCCGAGCCTCCAACATATATGGTACGATATATCATCGCAAAAGCGACGTCTAGAATCTACGTTGCAGACGGACCCCGGTGGTCCCGGACAACCACACCCCACCGATCCTGGCATACCTTGATCCGCGGCTCTGATAGGCCCTCCCAACCTTCCCGATTGGGAACGGTCAGCGAGACGGCACGACCGTTCTCGGAATCGCTGCGGTCTCGAGAACGACCGGATCGGCGTTCAAGACGTCGAAATGCGATAAAATGGCCAGTTGCGCTCAATGACGTTCGAGAGGCGCGCGATATTCCGATCCGTCGCACCCCCAATCCCGAAGAGCAGGCCGTTGCGCGGCATGGCCGCATGGAAGGGCGAAAGCGGCATCGCGCCGATCCCCCGGTTCTGAAGCGCATGGGCGACCTTGCGATCGTCGATACGCTGGTCGCGGAACCAGACGGGCAGTTGCAGCCCGCCCGCGGCTGGCTCGACACAGAGCATATCTCCGGCGACGGTGGCTAACGCATCGCAAAGCGCCGTCATCCGTTCGGCATAGACGCGCTGCATCGTCCGGACGTGCGCGCGGAGATGTCCGGCGTTCAGGAAATCGGCCATCGCCGCTTGGACATGGATCGGCACCGACCCGCCCTCGCGCCGCAGGATAGGCCGTACCTGCGCAAGCAGCCACGCCGGCAGCACCGCATAGGCAATGCGCAGGCCGGGCGCGAGCACCTTGGAGAAGGTGCCGACATAGGCCACGCGATCCGCGCGATCGATCCCCTGCAACGCCGCGAGCGGACGGGACGCATAGTGGAACTCGCTGTCGTAATCGTCCTCGATGATGACGGCATCCTGTGCAGCGGCGAAGTGCAGAAGGGCGATGCGGCGCGTCAGGCTCATCGCCACGCCGGTCGGATATTGGTGTGACGGCGTGACGTAGATGATCGACGGTGCCGGATCGTTATGCCCGATAGTCATGCCCTCCGCATCGCAGGGACGCGGCACGATCGCGGCGCCTGCCGCGACAAAGATGTCGTGGGCGGTGCGATATCCCGGTTCTTCCAGCCAGACGGTCCGGCCGGGAGCTGGCAGCAGCACCCGCGCGAGCAGCGCCAGGATGGCCGCGGTCGACGGCATGATGATGACCTGCTCGGGGTCGGCCAGCACGGCCCGCGCCCGCGTGACATGATCGACGATTGCTTGCCGCAGTGCCGGCAGGCCGTTCTCATCGCGGTAGCCGAGGTCATGGATATGCAGATGGCGCGCACGGGCGCTGAGGCAGCGGGACCAGACCTCGTGCGGGAAACTGTCGAGATCGGGCAGGCCCGGCCGGAACGGGAGGAACCGTTCCGGCTCCGGTTCCGGCGGTGATAATCGCGGCAGCGGCGCTGCACGTGCACCGTCGGGAGCCGGCGGCAGGTCGGCCACCCGCATCGCCGACCCCGCCCGCCCGGTCACGAAGCCCTCGGCACGCAGCAGCTCATAGCCCGCCACGACCGTCGATCGCGCCACCCCCAGCATCGCCGCCAGCGCGCGAGAGGACGGCAGGCGCTCGCCTGCCACGAGCTGCCCCGCCAAAACCCGGTCGCGGATGGCGTCATGGATCTGTCGTTCGAGATACCCGGCGCGGCGATCGATCAGGATCCAGGTGGCAGGATGTGTGGCGGCCATGTCCCTTTCAACTGGACTGCCGATCTTTGCGCAAGTGGCATTATGCAGCAATCCGCTTTCCTGACATGGCGGCCCCGCAACAGGCAAGGGGGCCACATGACACCGACCGATCATTCATCCGACAAGGACGCCTATCCGATCACCGAACGCAGCCGGGTGCGGCGTGGGCATCGCCGCGCGGACTATGCCACCGGCACGGTCCATGCGGTGCTCGACGCCGCGCCGCTTTGCCATGTCGGCTATGTCATCGATGGCGAGCCCTATGTCACGCCGACCATCCACTGGCGCGAGGGGGAGCGGATCTATTGGCACGGCTCGGCGGCCAGCCGCTTCCTGCGTCAGGCCGAGGGACAGCGCGTCTGCCTGACCGTCAGCCATATGGACGGCTATGTGCTGGCGCGGTCGGCGTTTAATCATTCGGTCAACTACCGCTCGGCGATGGTCTTTGGCATCGCGCGGGTCGTCGAGGAACCCGACGCGATCGCCGACGCGCTGCGGCGGTTCACCGACGGCTTGTTCCCTGGTCGCTGGGAGACATTGCGGCCGATGACCACGCAGGAACTGAAGGCAACCAGTGTCCTGTACCTCGATATTGAGGAAGCCAGCGTGAAGGCACGGGCCGAGCCGCCCAGTGACGGTGACGAGGCAGCGCACCCGGTCTGGGCCGGGGTGTTGCCGATCCGCAGCACCTTCGCCGCACCCGAACCCGCCCCCGAACTGGGCGGGGATATCGCTTTCCCCGCAGGCCTGTCCGCCCTGCTCGCATCGGGGCGGCTGCGGTGACCGCCGGCCCCGCGCCGGATCGGACCGACGACCTGCCGCTCGGTGCCGTCGTCACCGGTGCGGCTCCGCCATTGCCGGGGTTCGATATCCATGCCGGTCGCGCCGTTACGCTCGAACCGCTCGGGATGGCGCACGCGGCCGATCTCTGGCGTGTCGCGCAAGGAGCGGATCGCTCCTTCACCTATCTGCGCTATGGGCCGTTCGCGACGGAGGAGGCGTTCGCCGCGCATGTCGCGGGATTGTCCGGGATCGGCCGGCAACCCTTCTTCGCCGTGATCCCGCGAGCCAGCGGAACGGCTGCGGGCTGGGCCTCCTTCTGTGATATCGCGCCGGACGATGCTGCCATCGAGATCGGCAGCATCTGGTTCTCACCCGTCCTGCAACGCACCCGCGCCGCGACCGAAGCAATATTCCTGATGATGAACCATGCCTACGCGCTCGGCTATCACCGGGTCGTCTGGCGCTGCAACGCCCTGAACGCAGCGTCTATCCGCGCTGCCAGCCGCTTCGGTTTCACCCATGAAGGGACATGGCGGTGCGACGGGATCGTGAAGGGCCGTCGTCGTGATACCGCATGGTTCTCCCTCCTGGCGCCTGAGTGGCCTGCACAACGTGATCGTTTCAAGGCCTGGCTCGACGACGACAATTTTGACGAGAATGGCGTCGCCAGGAAGCCGCTTTGAGGGTGATCCGGCCTACCGGTGCTTTTCATTGGAGCGGCGGCCAGCATAGCAGAGGCATTCCTGTTGGGATGGTGAAATGGGAGTTTATCCAGTGCCCCAACATCCTGTTTGATAGGTGTTTTGGGACAAAGTGGTAGGTGATTGTCCGCCAATGTCGATCGCCCGATAGGGCAGCTATGGGCAATCTTGCAGGTGCCACAGGTAGGCGCTTCTCGCCAGCCTGGGACCCATCCCGCGCTGGCGATCCAACCGCCGTGATCAGCTGAGTATCTCTCGACGTACGATTTCCGCGCCAGCACCCAGCGCCTTCAGCTTGCCCCGTGCGACGTTGCGCGCCAGCGGCGCCATCCCGCAATTGGTCGCGGGCAAGAGCTTGTCGGCATCGACGAAGCGCAGCGCTTTGCGCAGCGTGTCGGCGACCTGTTCCGGTGTCTCGATCGTGTCCGTCGCGACGTCGATCGCACCAACCATCACCTTCTTGCCCCGGATCAGTTCGATCAGGTCCATCGGCACGTGCGAGTTCTGGCATTCGAGCGAGATGATATCAATCTTCGACCTCTGGAGGTTGGGGAAGGTCTCCTCATACTGGCGCCATTCGGAACCCAGAGTCTTCTTCCAGTCGGTATTGGCCTTGATGCCATAGCCATAGCAGATGTGGACAGCGGTCTCGGCCTTCAGCCCTTCGGCCGCGCGCTCCAGCGTGGCGATGCCCCAGTCGTTCGCTTCGTCGAAGAATACGTTGAAGGCGGGTTCGTCGAACTGGATGATGTCGACGCCAGCCGCTTCCAGCTCGCGGGCTTCCGCATTGAGGATGCGGGCGAACTCCCATGCCAGCTTCTGCCGGCTCTGGTAATGGGCGTCGTACAGGGTGTCGATCATCGTCATCGGCCCGGGCAGCGTCCACTTGATCGGCTGATCGGTCTGGGCGCGCAGGAAACGGGCGTCATCGACGAACACCGACGTCGGCCGCGAGACGGCGCCGACGACCGTCGGCACGCTGGCGTCATAGCGGTTGCGGATGCGCACCGTCTCGCGCTTCTCGAAATCGACGCCGTCCAGATGCTCGATGAACGTCGTGACGAAGTGTTGGCGGGTCTGCTCGCCGTCCCCCAGGATGTCGATGCCGGCCTGCCGCTGATCGTCGACTGCCAGGCGCAGCGCATCCTGCTTGCCCGCGACCAGTTCCTCGCCCTCCAGCTTCCACGGCGACCACAGGGTCTCAGGCTGGGCCAGCCAGAATGGCTTGGGCAGACTGCCTGCGGTCGTCGTCGGCAACAATGTCGTCATGATGCAAATACCTGTCGTGTGGGTAGGGATCAGAGTCCGCAGGTCGCGGACCAGCGCTGAAGCGCGGGCCAATGCGGCTTGATGAAATGCTCTTCGGCGAATTTGCCCTGCTCGACGGCGAGGCGGCTGCGTTCCTCGCGATCGTAGACGATGCGGGTCAGCGAATAGTCCTGATACCTCAGGCTCGGCTGATAATGCTCCGCCGCGACCGAGTTCGCGTTGTAGATTTCCGGGCGATAGATCTTCTGGAACGTCTCCATCGTCGCGATGGTGCTGGCGAGTTCGAGGTTGGTGTAGTCGCTGACCAGATCGCCGATGTGGTAGAAGGCGAACGGCGCGACGCTGTGTGGCGGCATGAAATATCGCACCTTCATGCCCATCTTCGCAAAATACTGATCCGTGGATGAGAATTTGTCGTTGCGATACTCGACGCCCAGGATCGGGTGTACGTTGGCGGTCCGGCGATAGACCCCCTTGCTCGATACGCTGAGGCAGATGACCGGGGGTTTGCGGAAGTGGTCGCGGTAGGCGCTCGATCCAAGGAAATGCTTGAACAGGTTGCCATGCAGATCGCCGAACCCCTCCGGCGCGCCGCCACCCCCGGCCTTCAGGTGATCGGGCAGGACGACGCTGAAGTCGTAATCGCGAATATAGGACGAGAAGTTGTTGCCGATCATGCCATCGCTGCGCTCGCCGCTGATCCGGTCGGTCACGGTGGTGTGCAGGATTTCGATCAGCGGAAACGCTTCGTCGTCCGCGCCGTCCCCGAGCGTGAGCGCGGCCGAGACGATTGTCAGCTCCAGCGTATAGCGATCGCCCCTGGGGTTATCCCAGTGCATCAGCGCGTTGAAGCGGTGGTCGATCATCACCAGCGTGTTGCGCAGATTCTTCTGGCGGCTGTCCCCACGCGCGAGATTGGCGAAGTTGGTGGTGATGCGCGTGTTGTCGGCGGGACGATAATCCTCGTCGAACGGGATATGGCTGATCGAGAATGTGAACCCGCTATTCGTCATGACTCACCCAGGTTTTGCGGGCGGGAGGTCAGGCGAAAGCGCGCGAGGCGTGAACAGGCCCGGATGGCGGCAAGCCACGGACCGTCGCATCAAGCGCGATCCACCGGAGGAACCCCCGTCCGAGGAACGTTATGGCGTCGAAGGCAGGTCTCCTGGCTCACGGGTCAACGCGGTGGCTCCGGCCTTCCCAGGCTCCTTGCGGGAACCCAGTGACACGAAATGGAGCCGCCACTCGCCGCTTACAGTTGCGGGGGCAGCGCCGGATTCTGCCCCAAAGGACACCACCGGCTTCCCGTCTTAGCCCCATCGCCACGCCTGGGATGGGGAACCTCGACATAGTCGTTGAACACCATCAGTCCGATGGAGTCAACGACCATATAAAGATATCTTTATATCTTGATCCCGTTCGAGGCGCCGTCGTGATCGTGTGACGTCGGTCACGCCATGCGCTGTCGGCCCCCTGATCTTGACCTGAAGGGACGTTTTCTGCGACCCCGGCACGGTCAAGGTTCCTTCGCCGGATGGCCGAAGCCTAAGACGGGAAATCGGTTCGATGCCGATGCTGCCCCCGCAACTGTAAGCGGCGAATAGAAATGCCCTCGTGTGTCACTGGCGCCTGGGTGCCGGGAAGGCCGGGGTTTCATGACGACCTGCAAGCCAGGAGACCTGCCTTCGACGCCATAGCGACCACCGGCGGGGTGCCCGGTCTGGCCGCTGCGTTGCTGCGGGAAGAGGTACACCTCTCCCGTTGGCCGCTGGCGTCTGGATGCCCTCGCGAATGATTGAGGATCAGGATGTCACAGGAATACCGCAGCACCCCCATCCAGCTGATCGACATGGTCTTTCCCGGCGATGCTAATCACCACGGTACATTATTCGGTGGGGTGGCTTTGGAGCACATGGACAAAATCGCCTTCCTTGCAGCGTCTCGTCACGGCCGTGCTGCCTTCGTCACCGCGTTGTCGGAAAAAAATTGATTTCGCAGCGCCAGCCAAGATCGGAGACATGGTGGAGGTGACGGGCCGTGTCGTGGGGGCGGCCGGAAATCGCTCGACGTCGAGGTCGAACTGATCGCGGAGGCACCGGTATCAGGCCTACGACGGCTATGTACCCGTGGTCGGTTCACGCTCATTGCCGTCGGAAGCGAAGACCCTCTGCCCCCGATTGGTGAGACGGTTCCGAGAGATGCGGCGCAGCCGTTGCGAATGGTCGACATGATCTTCCCGAACCAGACCAACCATTGCGGCACCCTCTATGGCGGCGACGCGCTTTGCATGATGGGCACTTCGGCCGCGAAGTCAGCGTCACGCCCGAAGATCACCGGATCGAGCCCATGCGAGATTGCGATCGCGGCCTTGGTGTCCGATCCCAAGGTCCCGGTCACCGTGGCACCGAGGCGCTTGGCCCAGAGGGTGGCGAACGCCCCTATCCGCGTCGATCCTTCGCCGTCGGGGAGCGGCGGCGGCAGTTTGACGGTCAACCACGCCGCCACCCACACCAACCCCAGCGCGCCTGCGACGAGGAACGCCGCCTGCCACCCGAATGCGACCGCGAGCGCCGGGATCGCCAGCGGGGTGATGAGCGCACCAATATTAGGCGCGGTATCACCGATGCCGAGCGCGATTGGCCGGTCCTTCTGTTCGAATAGGTGGCAGCGGACTTGACCGCAGCCGGTGTCCCGATCGATTCCGCCGCGCCAAGTATGACTCCGGCTCCGATGAAGCCGGACACAGTCGCGTCGGCTCTCTACCGCAAGCGTGCAACAGCCCCTCCATGAAGAGGCTTACTCTACCCCACAACGGGTGAGCCATATCCGCTCGAAACCGGCCGAGTGACAGCAATCCCTTTTATTCCTACTTGATAGATATGATTTGTTCCGGGAAGCCGGCCGGCGACCTAAGCTTGCCTGGTTCGCGAGGCACTCAGACGGGGCCGCGACGGTCATGCATCGGTCCGGGGAGAGGGCCGCCGCGCCAGATCAGAATCATAGGGGGAACGGGTCATGCCGAACCGATTGCGGCCGCGCGCCGTACGACACGAACGACGTTCGCATCGGGGTGCGATCGCCGTGCTGGCGGGTATCGCCATGCTGGCAACCGTCCCGTCGCCGACGTTCGCGTCCGAACCGGACGCCGACCCGTCGCTCGAGCAGGTGCTGGCCCGCCGACGTGCGGCGCAGGCAAGCCCCGATGTGGAGCAGGTCATCGAAACGCGGGCCACGGCGGAAAGCCGTTCGGGCGTACGACGCCTGCGGATCGGCGATTTCCAGTATTTGAGTGATAGCGACCGCGGCTATGCCGGCTATGATCTGGGCGCGGGATCGTGGGACACGTTCGCGGCGGTGTTGGCCAGCGCGCTGGCCGACGAATTCGCGACCCAGGCAGCACGGCGCAAGCTGCCCGTCGACGCGATCGACATCGTCCTGACCAGTCACCCAGACGCCCCCGAAATCGCCCGCACGCGCAAGGTGTCCTATCCCCGCAACCTTGCCTACACCGCCTATATCGCGTCGTCGGCCAGCGACGCCGACCTCGAATCGCTGCGGCAGGATGTTGAACGCGCATCGCCGGTGCTGGCCGCCGTGCGCGATCCGCAGGCGATCGCCCACGGTCCGGTCGGATTGACCGTCAGCGCGGCGCAACCCGATGCCGGTGCGCCGCCCGGACTGCGCGATTTCCTGGTCGAAAAGCGCCAGGCGATCGCGCGACTGGCGCAGGCCTCCGCCGCCGGCACCGCCGCGCCGCCGACCGGGCTGCGCGCCCATGCCCGTATCGAACCGCACAGCGGCCTGCGCACCACCCGGACCGGCAAGGGCAATTACCATATCCTGCACGACAGCCGGGCGGACCGCGCGGGTAACGGCCTCGCCCCGACGGTCGAAGAGCATCTGGTCGGCGTGCTCGCGACCTGCATGACCCATATCTTCGAGATCGAGGCCGCGAAACGCAACATCGTGCTGGATGGCCTGGAAGTGCGCACCCGCGCGGTCCTGCCGCCGCGCGGCGACGGGGCGACGGCGGCCCGGTTCCGCGACATCGCCTATACTGTGGCGATCGCATCGCCCGAACCGGCCGCGCGGATCGATGGATTGCGCGACGCAGTCGAGGCGTCCTGCCCGATCTACAACCTGTTGCGCGATCCGCAGTCGATCGCCGGCCGGATCGTACGCGGCCGGTACGAATCGCAGATGGCTACCGCGGCGCGCTGAAGCGCCGGCGCGGCGCACGTCCGCGATCTGCACCGCAGACGGTGCCGACATCACATCTTATCCTTGGGGGGAATCATGAAGAACTGCGCCTTTTTGCTGGCGGCGACCGCATTCCTAGCCGCACCGTCCGCCTTTGCCGAACCGCTCGATGGCACACCGCCGCGCACCGACGCCGCGAAGACGGAGGAAGCGAAGGAAAGTCCCGACAGCGACATCGTCGTTAACGGCCGCAAGCAGCAGAAGGAAATCAGCGGCGGCGCGCTCGGCACCCGCTCGAACCTCGAAACGCCGTTCTCGATCACCAGCGTCGACAGCGACGATATCGAGAAACTGCGCGCGCTGACCACCGCCGACTATTTCGTCGGTGATGCCAGCGTGACCCGCGACGGCGGCAGCCGCTACAATATCCATTCGCAATGGGTGACGGTACGCGGCGCGGCGGTACGGACCCAACTCTACAACGGCGTACCGCTGCGGGACTCGCAGGGCGCCGACACCCCACCCGAATTCCTCGAACAGGTGCAGTTGCTCAAGGGTGCCGGCAGCTTCATCTATGGCTATGCCGCCCCCGGCGGCGTCATCAATTTCGTCACCAAGAAGCCGACCGAGACGCTGCTCGCAAATATCAGCGTTGGGTGGCAGTCGGCGGCGCTGTTCCGGCAGCATGTCGATATCGGCGACACGGTCGGGCCAGTCGGGTTCCGGCTAAACGCGGTCCAGGAGTTCGGCCGGACCTATGCGGACAGTGAGATTTTGCGTCAGGGCGCGGCGATCGGGCTGCGCGTCGACCTCTCGCCCGATATCGCTTGGCGCACCGATGCGTTTTATCAACGGAACCAGATCGACGGCGCCGAACCCAGCTTCGTGGTCGGCGGCAATGCCAACCCGGCGGTGCCGACCTATCGCGACCGGGTGGTGCCTGCCCCGGTCAGCGGGCGGACGCGCTTCGCCTCGCGCGATACCTATACCGACGGGCGCCTGTATTCCGCGATCACCAGCCTGACGTGGCAGGTCAACCCCGACTGGTATGTCCGGCTGACCGGCGGACAGGTCGGCAACGACCACCGGCTGCCCTATGAACGCATCATGCTGCTCAACCAGGCGGGGGATTATTCGCTGCGCCTGTTCAACGGGCGCAACGTTTATCGCAACCGACTGGGTTCGGTGTTCGTCGAGGGGAAGTTCGCTACCTTCGGCCTCGCGCACCAGCTCAACCTCGGGCTCGACTGGCGCGACAGCCTCGGCCGTCATGCCGAAAATCTTGCGACCTTTCAGGCGGGCAGCAACATCTTCCGCCCCGTCCTCGCCCGCTGGACCTATGACGATCGCCGCGACCTCGAAATCCGGCCGCTGGGCTGGAACGAGGAGAAATCGGCGTTCGTCAGCGACACGATCACCATCGCCGACACGGTGTCGGTCATCGCCGGCGCGCGCTACACCGACTATCATTCGCGTGCATGGGCGTGGCGCAGCCAGCAACGTACCAGCGACTATCGCACCGACGGCGTCACGCCGACCTTCGCACTGCTCTATCGCCCCAGTTCGGCGCTGACCTTCTACGGCAGCTATATCCAGGCGCTGTCCGAAGGGACGATCGTCAGCAACCTGTACGACAATGTCGGCGACATCCTGCCCGCGCTGGCCAGTCGCCAGTATGAAGTCGGCGCCAAATGGGAATGGGACCGGTTCTCCGGCGCCGTCGCGCTGTTCCGGCTCGACCGCGGGGCGAACTTCGTTACCGACGACAACCGGCTCGTGCAGGACGGCATCGAACGCTATCAGGGGATCGAGGTGTCGGCGCGGGTCGTGCCCGTCCCCACCGTATCCCTCGGCGCATCGACGACCTTCGTCGACGGCACGCATGAACGGGCCACCAATCGCTGGCTGGTCGGACGGCAACTGCACGGCGTCGCGCGGGTAACGGCGGTGTTCGATGCATCCTACGACCCCGCCTTCTTGGCCGGCGTCGGCCTCAGGGCGCTGGTCCGCTATCAGGGCAAGGCCGCAATCTTCAACAACCAGCCCCGCGACTGGACCGTCTATACCCCCGGGGTCTGGCTGGCGACGTTGGGCGGCGACTATCGCTTCCAGCTCGGCGGGCGCGAACTTACGCTGCGCGGACAGGTTCAGAACCTGTTCGACACCCGCTACTGGAACAGCGGTACCAGCACCTGCTGCTATTCGCTGTCGCCGGGGCAACCGCGCACCGCCAGCATCGACCTGAAGGTTTCGCTATGACCCGGCATGACAAGGAGGCCCGCATGTCCCCGCGCTACTGGACGTATCTTACCGCCGCCGCGCTGCTCGTGCTTTCGGGTTGTGGCGAAGAGGACCGGTCGTCCCCACCACCGAAGACAGCCACCGCCGCCACCGAGATCGCGTGGCGCCACGGCGACGTCGCAGATGCGTTTGCGGAGGCGAGCGAACAGAACAAGCCGGTGCTGCTCTATTGGGGGGCGGTGTGGTGTCCGCCTTGCAATCAGTTAAAGGCCGGATTGTTCCGCAACCCAGACTTCATCAGCAGGACACGCGACGTCATCCCCGTCTATCTGGACGGCGATACGCCCGGAGCGCAGGCATGGGGCGAACGGTTCGGCGTCACCGGCTATCCGACACTAATACTGCTGCGTCCCGATCGGAGCGAAGTGACGCGGCTGTCGGGCACCGGCGATAGCGCACAGGTCGCGTCGGCACTGGATGCGGTCCATCGCGGCACCGGCAATGTCGATACGCTGCTGCAGCGTGTCCGGTCCAGGCAATCGCTGTCGAACGACGATTGGGCGTTGCTCGCAGGATATGGGGGGTGGCACGACCCGAGCCGATCTGCCACTGCGGCGGCGACGCTGGCCGCGTTGGCGGCCGCCGCCCCTGATGTCCGGTTGCAACGCCAGTTCCTCTTACAGGCGCAAACCGTCCGCCCCGATACCGCCCCGCTTTTGTCTCCCGCAGAGAGCAGCCGGTTGCGCCACGCCCTGACGACGGTACTCGCCGATCCCGCAGAGGTCCGGGCCAACCGCGCCTCGCTATCCTATGGCGCGGTGAAACTCGTCAACGGTGCGGTTCCTGGCGGAGGAGCGGATCGGCAGCGGATCGGCGAAGCGATCGTCGGGGCACTGGACGCCCTGTTCGTGGACACCCGGCTTGTCGCGTCGGAGCGGCTTGCATCGGTCGACGCGGCGGTCGCGCTGTACCGCGATCGCGCCGGCCCCGCCGCCCCACCGGCCGCCGCGTTGCTGGCCAAAGTGCGCGAAAGGGTTGCATGGGCCGACCGCAGCGTCACCAGCCCCTATGAACGGCAGGCAGTCATCAGTGGCGCGGCGCACTTGCTGGCCGATGCCGGCGATGCGGCCGGGGCGCAACGGTTGCTGGAAGCCGAACTCAAACGGTCGCGCACACCTTATTACTACATGCCAGCGCTCGCCGAACTGGCCGAGGCGCGCGGCGACCGGCGGCAGGCGATCGACTGGCTGCGGCGTGGCTACGAAACGTCCGAAGGCCCGGCTAGTCGGGTGCAATGGGGGGTGACCTATGTCGAGGGACTGCTGCGCCTCACGCCCACCGACCATGCCGCGATCGAAAAGGCGTCCGGCGCGGTCATTAGCGAACTGGCCAGCCAACCCGAAGGATACCGGCAACGAACCCGGACGCGGCTGGAAAAGCTGGGCAAGGCACTGGTCGCGTGGGGCACCGAACAGAACGGTAGCGCGACGCTGGCGCGGCTGCGGACCGCCGGAAAGAAAAGCTGTTCGGGACAACAGGATGCGGCGGTCGCCACCGCATGCCGCAACTGGCTCCCACCGGGGATCGCCTAACGAATCGTCGCGGTATGATCGAGACACGGCCGATCGGTGCCGTCTTGCTAACCCTGATCGTTGAGACGCCTCGATCGAGTGACGTCGGACGGAGCAAGACTATCCACGACGATCGCGTTTCAAGAAACTTCTGGACAGCGAAGGAGAGCCGAGGTCACGCCGAATCGAACTAACCTGGTGGGGCAAATTTGCGAATGCGGATGGTGGGGGCGGAAGAGGTGGTGGCCGTGACGATCGGCCAGGCAACTGCCATGCCGATGGACGACGTCTTCATCTCGCGTGCGTTCGTCTGCCTGGTGCAATCGGGCGAAAAGCAGATCCATCATCCAGCGTTCGGCTCGATCCTGGCCAGACCAGGGGATGTCGTGGCCTTTCCCGCCGGCGCTCTGGTGACGATGGAAAACAGGCCGACGCGGGACAAGCACTACCGCGCGGAGGGGTTGTTCTATCCGCCTGAACTTATTGCATTGGTGTTCGGTGATGCGGCGGCTCGCTCGCAGGGCGGAGGCGTCCCGCAGGTGCTTGCAGGCGATCCCGAGGCAGCCGCGGTCTTCGACCATCTGGCCGACACCCTCAGCAACGACACCCTGCCCGCTGCCATTCGCCGACACCGGGCGATCGAACCGCTGGTATGGTTGCACGACAAGGGCGTGCATCTACCCTACGCCAGCGATGGGCCGCTCCAGCGGCTGCGCGCGCTGATCGATGCCGATCTGGCGCATCCATGGCGCGCCGCTGAAGTCGCGACCGCCCTGGCAATGAGCGAGGCGACGTTCCGCCGGTGGTTGGGTCACGCCGGGCTGCGCTTCTCGGTGGTGCTGCGCAACGCACGGCTCGAACGCGGGTTGCTGATGCTGCAGACCAGCGCCGATCCGGTGTCGCGGATCGCACTGGAGTGCGGCTTTCTGACGCCTTCCCACTTCACCGAAGCATTCAGGGGTCGTTTCGGCCATCCGCCCCGCGCTATCCGTAACCGCGCTATCTGAGCGTTTCCCGACAGTTTTCGAGCGTCTGCCGACGGTCCTGCGCGGTGATCCGCAGTACAAGTGGGCATCCACTCCCATGATCGGACCCGTCATGCGCCTTGCCCTGCTTCTGCCGCTTGCCACCCTCTCTGCGCCGGCACTGGCCGCTGAACCCTTCCGCCTGACCAGCCCGTCGATCGCGGAAGGTGCGATGCTGGCGCCCGCGCAGGTATTTGAGGGTTTCGGCTGCTCAGGCGGCAACCAGTCGCCCGCCCTCGCATGGAGCAACGCCCCGTCGGGGACCAAGAGCTTCGCCGTGACGGTCTACGATCCTGATGCGCCAACCGGATCGGGCTGGTGGCACTGGACTGTCGTCAACCTGCCAGCGTCGGTGCAGCGCCTGCCAGCGAACGTGAGCGGCAAGGCGGACGCGCTGCACGGCGCGACGGAACTGCGCAACGACTACGGCACGATCGGGTTCGGCGGAGCGTGCCCGCCCCCCGGCGAGGTGCATCGCTATGTCGTGACGGTCCACGCACTGGGGGTCGACAAGCTCGATCTGCCATTCGGCGCCAGCAATGCGCTGGCTGGCTTCATGATCCGCGCCAATACGATCGCTACGGCTCGGATTACGGGCACCTATCATAGATAGATCGCGGTCCCGGAATCGAAGATAAGCGACGGCACCATACCGGAACCAGTGGAAGCGGCCTACTATTCCCATTGGGATGGTATTTTGGGATGGCGCGCTGCTGCTGGCGCGACTTGGCCGCTTTCCGTTGCGACGGCAAATGAGCCAAAGCATGTAAAAAATGGGGGGGCTTACAGAACCATAGCGTCGGAAGTCGCTGTTCCACTTGCCATATGCCTCCGGCAGATACCGCCACTGCTCCCCTGCCCGCGTGATCCACATTATGCCTTCAAAGAAGGCCGGCTGTCACCAGCGGGACGACAGCCTCGTCCGCGCTCGGCCAATAGCAGTGACCCGGTCAGCGACCATTCCTGATCCGACAAACCGATCCGCTCGCCCAAGCCTGCCCCCATCCAGCCAGCCAGGATCAGCCGCCTTGCCCGGAACTAGCGATGCAATCCGTAACCGTAGCGCCTCGCTCAACTCGTGCCGCGTGATCACGACCGCCCGCTCCGCGCCTCAACACGGATGACTGTGAAACAGCGTTCACCTCCGTTTGGAAATCCTAATGTCGATACGGCCTATGACGGGCGACGTATCTATACCCGCTACGGCCTATGCGCCCCCCCCTCACTTCCGCAATCGGCATTGCGGCAGCCATCGTAACGATGGTTCGAATCGCCTGCCGGTAGATTGGCCAGTGAGCGACGTCGGTAGAATGACACATCTGTCATGTTGGCTTGGAATCAAATCAAAGACCGCACGTTGAACTTTTTTTCCAGCTACCTGCGCGCAGAGTGGCGGTGGCTATTTTTCCAAAAATTCAGGATGTTGGCGCTTAATTTAAGAAGTTTCACAGACGAAGATGCGATCTGGTTAACAAAACACTCTCATCCAGCCAATCATAAATTAAATTTTTGTAATCTACCAATCTGGCCAAGGATCGAGAGAGCCTTGCTGAATTTATCACGTGCCATTGCCATTCGACAAAGTCATCACACTGACTTTGCATCATTTTTGATCGCACATGGCATATATTAGGTGAACAGGGAGCAGAAGCATGCGAGCCACGATCAAAGTGAAGCTGGTCGCGACATTCGCGATCGTCCTGGCCATGCTGGCGGTCATCGTGGGGTTCAGCGTGAACCGCTTGTCGACCCTGAACACGGCCCAGAGCAACATGGTGGATGATCCGGTCGCCTCGCTGGACCGTATGCAGCAATTCAACGATGCCATGACGTCGTCGATCGTGGCGCAAAAGAATCTCACGATGAGCGACGACACAGACTTCATGGCCAAGCAACATACGGAACTGCGCCGGCAACGTGCCCGCGCCGATCGGCTGATCGACGAAGTTTCTCGCACGGAGGACGAAATCGATCGCGAGATGTATGCCGACGCGCAACGCGGCTGGGCGGAGTATAAGTCAATCGCCGACAAGGCCGTCGAACTGGCGCTCGCCAATCGCAACGCAGAAGCATCGATCATTTCGCTGGGTGCCGCCAACAAGGCGGCCGTGCGGATCGGCGATACGGTTGATAAGATCGTGGAGCGCCAGCGGTTGGAATTGACGAAGGCGGATGAGGCCGGCGATGCGCTGTATGCGCAATCGCGCACGACGTTGTTGGCCGTGGCTGCTGCGGCCTTCCTGATCGCCATGGGGGGTGCCTTGTGGATCAGCAGGATCGTCTCGCGCGGTCTGGGCCGTGTTTCTGCTGCCCTTCGCGCCGTGGCGGCAGGCGATCTCGATCAGAATATTGAGATCCCAAGCAACGACGAGATCCGTGACCTGGTAGATGTCGTGAATAACATGACCGACAATCTGCGCGCCTCTGCCACGCTGGCGGATCAAATTGCGCAGGGCGATCTAACGGTCGAGCATCAGCCGCTATCTGACCAGGACAAGCTGGGCCATGCGCTGGTCGCGATGGTTGAGCGGCTGCGCACCGTGGTCGGCGAAGCAACGGAAGCGGCCTCCAGCGTAGCCGCTGGCAGCCAGCAGCTGTCGTCCTCGTCCGAGCAGGTGAGCCAGGGTGCGACCGAACAGGCCGCCGCTGCGGAAGAGGCTTCGGCGTCGATGGAGCAGATGGCCGCCAACATAAAACAGAACGCCGACAACGCGACCCAGACCGAGAAGATCGCCCGCCAGTCGTCGCAGGACGCGGAAGTGAGCGGTCAGGCGGTGCAGAAGGCCGTGATCGCGATGCGCACTATCGCTGAGAAGATCGGCATCGTGCAGGAAATCGCGCGTCAGACCGACCTGCTGGCGTTGAACGCGGCAGTGGAAGCGGCGCGGGCCGGTGAACATGGCCGTGGCTTTGCGGTGGTTGCGGCGGAAGTCCGCAAGCTCGCCGAGCGCAGCCAGACGGCCGCTGCGGAAATCAGCGGTATGTCGTCCGATACCGTCGGTGCCGCCACCCAGGCGGGCGAGATGCTGGTCAAGCTGGTGCCCGACATCCGCCGTACCGCCGAGCTGGTTGCCGAGATCAGCGCCGCCTGCCGCGAGCAGGATATCGGCGCCGTCCAGATCAATCAGGCGATCCAGCAGCTCGATCAGGTCACGCAGCAGAATGCTAACGCCGCGGAAGAGATGTCGGCGACATCCGAACAACTCGCGGAGAACGCTGGCCAGTTGCAATCCAGCATTTCCTATTTCCATATTGATGAGGCGGGGCGGGATCATGGTGCTCGTCGCCCGGCGCAACGGACTGCCGCTAACACGTCCGGCAAGTCTCGTAGCGCAAAGGCGATCAAGCCGTCTGCATCGTCGCGGAGCCTTGCGCTCGACCTGACGTCGGGCAACCCGGACGAGCAAGGCCGCCTGTTCGAGCGCGCGGCATGAGCGGCCAAATCGAAGCGGTCGTCTTCGCGATCGGTGGTTCGCTGTTCGCCCTGCCGGTGACGGAGGTGCGTGAGATCCTGGATCGACGTCCGGCCTTTCGCGTGCCCTCCGCACCCGACTGGATGGTGGGATTGATCCATCTGCGCAGGCAGTCGGTGGCGGTGCTCGACCTGCGCGTCCTTGCCGCCACCACGATGGCGGGAGCCGGGGACGATGCGCGCATCCTGATCGTCCAAACCGCGCGGGATGGCGCATGGCTGGGCTTGCTAGTCGATCAGGTCGTCGACGTGGCCTGTCACGAGCATGCCGACCGGCAGGAGGTGCCCGCCATCGTGCCGCAGCACGGGCCCTGGCGTCTGTCCGGCGTTCTTCGCCGTGGGGAGGACTTTGTTGGGCTGCTCGACATGGAGGCGATTGCCGCGCTGGCGGACGATCCCGCCGCAGCCTGCCAGCCGGTCGCCGCGTGAGTGCGGGCGGGAGCCATGGCTCTAGCCCTGCCGGCCGCAAAGGGGATTACGTCGATGACGCTTCGTCAATCGATCATGCTGATGGCAATGCCCATGCTGGCCGCGCTGCCGTCGCCTGCCTTGGCGCAGGAGACGGAACCACGCTCCGAAACCGGTAGCGAGGGCGAACAGGAGCAGGCCAGCACCTTCAGCCTCGACCTGCTCTATAAGGCCGACCTTTTCGGCGTCGCGGCGGGCGATGGGGCGCGGGGCGCGCGCTTTCTCGACAATGTCGACCTGATGGCATCACTCGACCTGGAACGTGCGGCGGGCTGGCAGGGGGCAAGCGCCTATGTCGGCGCCCTGAGCAATGCCGGTGCGCGGCCCAACGACATTGCGGGCACGCTGCAAGGCGTCGACAATATCGAGGTCGCCCGTCCCGACCTGCTCCTTTACCAGGCCTGGGTGCAACAGCACTTTTCCGGGGGGCGTGGGTCGATCCTGGTTGGCAAGTACGACCTGAACAGCGAATTCTATGCCAATCCCTCGGCCGCCTCGCTGATCGCACCCGCCTTCGGCATCGGGTCGGAACTGGCGGCGACGGGACCGAATGGGCCGTCCATCTTTCCCCGGACCGATCTAGCGATCCGCGTCCGTCTGGAGGACAAGCACTATTATGTGCAGGCGGCCGTCATCCGAGCCCCGCGTGGCGTGGCAGATAAAGGCGGCCCGCGATCAGCGCTGTTCATTGCCGAGGCGGGCATCAAGGGGCGAACGGCGATCACGCTGGGCGGCTGGACCTACAGCAACCGGCAGCAGCGGATCTTGCCGCCGGGCATCACCCTTGCGCCCGATACCGCCGCGTCGCGTGGTCTGTACGGGTTGATCGAGCAGGATGTGATCGGTCACGCAAGCAAAATGGGCTATTGGCGCACCTTTCTGCGTGCGGGCGTGTCCGATGGGCTGACGACGCCGTTTGCGGGTGGGATACAGCTTGGCGTCACCGGGCAAGGCGTCCTGCCCTCACGTCCCGAGTCGCTCGTCTCGATCGGACTGGCGACCGCGGGCCTGAGCCGCGCCTATCGTCGCGCCAATCCCCCCAACAAACCGCCTCTGACGCGATCGGAAAGCACGATCGAGCTGACCTATAGCGACCGTGTCGCGCGTTTTCTGACACTTCAGCCCGATATCCAATATGTCCATCGCCCATCGGGCCTGCGTCATGCGCCGGGCGTGGTGATGCTGGGCCTGCGAGCCATTCTCGACTGGAAAGTCCATTAGGTGTCCGGTGAGAGGATGGTCAAAATCGTACGTTAAGCCCGGCCACCGTGCCGATCGGGATCGAACTTCGGGAAATGGAAAGGCTTCTCAGAACCCAATACAGCTGAGAACGAAGCCTTCAGCTTAACCATAGCGGCGCGAAAAGAGCGGCATGAGCCATCAAGTGCCCCCTGTGGCTATACGCTTGGAAAGCCCCTTGGGCTGCTCAGGACCACCGTCGGTCTTTGCTCCACGCCGCGGCGGTGGTGACGACAGCGTCGCATCCAACCCGAGCCTCGAAATCCGTCGGCTCTGGGGCACTGACAGCAGACAGGGTTCCGATCACGCTGCCCCCCCGCGGGCAGCCCCCGCTGCAGCCTTCCGGCAGATATATGGCAACCATGCAAGCGATTGCATCAGGAATCGCTTATTGCTAACCGGTGTCAGTATCAAATAAGGCCCCGCAGCGGGTGTACTCAGGGAGCACCTCATGATTTGCTGGCTCGCTGGCGTGGCATTGCCATGCCTACTGATTTCGTCGCCTGTGCTGGCAAAGGCGGAAGAACCCGAACAGCAACGGGGCGATATTATCGTCACCGGTGAACGATCGACCTACACCGATGACCATACAGATGCGGCGACCCGTACTTCTACGCCTGTCAGGGATATACCGCAGTCGATCCAAATCGTTACGCGCAGCGTGATCGAGGATCAGAATAGCATCCGCCTCACCGACGTGCTGGGCAATGTTTCGAGCGTGCAGCCAGCCACAACAGCAGGCAATCGGGGTGAGATTTTCCAGGTGCGGGGCTTCGCGACACCGCGGTACGCGATCGACGGTGTGCTGCTCAACCGCGTGTCGGACCGGTCGGAAGTGTTTCTCGATCTAGCCAACGTGCAGTCGGTCGAGGTTCTGAAAGGCCCCGCCTCGGTCATGTATGGTCAGGGCGATCCTGGCGGCGTCATCAATATAACGACCCGGCGGCCGGCCGACCGCGCTACCGCTGAGATAGAGCTTCAAGGCGGCAGCTTCGACTTCGCCCGGGTGTCGGCGACGGCGAGCGGCCCGGTCACCGATACGCTCGCGGTACGGGTCACCGGCGCGGCGCAGACGCTTGGCGGGTTTCGCGGGGCCGAAACGGTGGACTCGACACGCCAGTTCGTCGCGGCGTCCGCCCGCTGGTCGCCGGGCGCGGCGACCGTCATCAACCTCGACCTCGATCATGCCACCCAGCGCGGGCCGTTCGACCGCGGGTTGGTCGTGGGTGCCGACAACCGTGTCACGTTGCCGCGGGACCGGTTTCTGGCCGAACCCTGGTCGCGCACGGAAGCGCATCGATCGCGTGCGTCGCTTGATGTCGCCCATGAGGCGGCGGATTGGCTAACACTGCGGCTCAATGCGCGTTACGTTGAGGCGACCGTCGACGACGATTACGCGATCGACAATCGCGCGTTCGCCAGCAACGGTCGCACGTTGAGCCGGCGCGCGACGGTGCGTACCGAGCAGCTGGATACCGCGGATATTCGCGGTGAGGCACTGGCACGCTTCGCCACCGCCCGCATTGGCCACACGGTGCTGGCCGGGGTTAACTACAGCCGCGCTACGCTCGATTTCGTCAACGACCGGGCGAACATCGCCGCGATCGACATCCTTGCACCCGTCTATACGGCTACCCCGCCCAGCGTGACGCCCAACGCCCGCTTCCTGCGCCGCTCCGATCTCTACAGCGTCTATCTTCAGGATCAATTGACGGTGGCGAGCTGGCTGAAACTGCTCGGCAGCGTCCGCCACGACGAGGTACGTGATCGCCAGAGCGACCGGATCGCATCCACGCGTGCCAATCGCGACAGTGGCGCGACGACGTTCCGCAGCGGCATCGTGCTTCAGCCTGTTGCCGCAGTTTCGTTCTTTGGCGGTTTCGGGCAGAGTTTCCAGCCACAGACGAGTCAACGGGCGGATGGCCGCTACCTCGATCCCGAACGGGGCCGGCAATGGGAAGCTGGGGTCAAGTTCGATCCCGTGGGCGGCCGGCTGACCGCCACCGTTAGCGTGTTCGACATCCGCAAGCGCAATGTAGCGACCGTCGATCCCGACAATACCGGTTTCTCCATCCAGACCGGCGAGCAGCATGTCCGCGGCGCTGAACTGGACCTTGCGGGCCATCTGACACGGCGCTGGCAGGTGATCGCCAGCGCCAGTCACCTCGACGCGACGATCAGTGAGGACGAGACCTTCGCCGTTGGTAATCGCCTCACCAACGTTCCACGCTGGTCGGGGCGGTTGTGGAGCAGCTACGTCCTTGGCGGGACGCTCGAAGGATTGACCGTAGCTGGCGGCGTGACCCGCGTTGGCCGGCGCAGCGGCGATCTCGACAATAGTTTCTTCGTCGACGGCTATACGATCTACGATGCGACGGTCAGCTATACGATCCCGCGCACCGGGCTGGAACTGTCCGTCACGGGCCGCAACCTGACCGATCGCTATTTCATTGAGTCCGCTGTGCAACGCCTCGAGAACTATCCCGGCGCGCCGCGAACGGTGATCGGCTCCTTGCGTGCCCGCTTCTGACACCCTGCGCATGCTCCGGTCGCAGCGGTTGCGTAAGCTGTTCCGATGAGGAGCGCGAAAGCGCATTGCCCTCAGGAACGAGGCCACTCACTGAAGCCTGTATATTGCTCATGCCACCTTCGACCTGCTCAAGGCACGGGTTGAGCCGTTAGACGTGGACGAGCCGCACGAGGTGGTGTGAGCATACCGCCGCTGCTTTCCCGATTGGGAACCTCCAGCGGGACAGGACGAGCGCAGCGCGCCTTTCCCGCGTCTGTAGGTGGCAGTTTTCCCAAAATCTGTTCCCAATTGCTCTTTCCCGAAAATGTCCCCAAGAGATGGAGAAATGGGACTGCCAAATGGTGTGCCGCAGCAGCCATAGTCGGGGCGGAGGAGCGTGCAACGAATGGCTTTCGACCGGGCGAAGCTGGCCTTTGGTCGAGAACCTATGACTGGCCCTTTTCGGCGATAGCGGTCGTACCCGTGGCTTGGCCGGAACGGCATAAGTGGTCGATGGCTGCCGTGCCCAGCGACGGCAGCTCCGGCCCACCCCTTTTAACCGCTGGGCATGGTGGCTTTACGAGGTCGTCCTATCACCTTCTTCGCGGTCACCCCCTGCCCTGAGCATACGTGCTGCGCCCACTTCGCCATTAGGTCCCGGCGCTTTTCGAAGAAGTCTGTTCGTCGATAAGCGGCTTCGACTGCATTGGGGATCCGGTGCGCCAACGCCTTCTCGGTCACTTCCTTCGGGACATTGGTGCATTCGGCAGCCCAATCGGCAAAGCTGCTCCTGAAACCGTGAACCGTGATGGTGCCGATCTTGGCGTCGCGAATTGCCTTCAGCATCGTAACGTCGCTGATCGGTGCCGTGCCTCGGGCACTGAAAAGATACTGATCATCGATCGAGCCGGGCCAGAGCGCTTCATGCTCCTCCTTTAGCCGACGGAGGAGTACTACCGCCGGTTCAGACAGCGGCACGAGATGTGGTAGCTTCATCTTCATGCGCGACGCCGGGATCGACCATATCGCCCCGTCGAAATCGAATTCACGCCATGTCGCGAGCCGCGCCTCATTCGAACGCACTGCAGTGAGGATCGTGAGCTTCAGGGCGTCCCGGCCAACGCTATTCGCTTCAGCCACCAACTGCGACCAGAAGGCGGGGACATCTGCGTAGGCCATCGCTGCCCAGTGGGTTACCTGCTGCTGTTGCCTCGGCAGGCCTCGCGTTACCGAACGCAGCGACACTTCGGCCGGGATGTACCCCTTGATGTGCGCGAAATCGAGGATGGCCCCAATCCGCTGCAGGATCCGACGGGCTGTGTCTGGGATCGTCAGCCAGATCGGCTCGAGCACCAGCAACACTTCCTTGGTGCCGATCGCATCGATCCGCTTCGTGCCGATCTCGGGAAACACATGGTTCTCGAGGCTGGACAGCCAAGAGGCATGCCGCCGATCCTTCCAGCCGCCGCTCAGGGCTTCATAGCACCGCCGCGCTACGATCTCGAAGGTGGGGACGTTGGCGCGCCGCAGCCCCCTTTCCTTCACGGGGTCGAGGCCAGCCCTTACCATCTTGCGCAGTTCTGCTGCGCGGCAGCGCGCCTCGGCTAGCGAAACATCGTGAACAGGCCCCAAGCCGAAATCCCGGCGGTGACCTTTGAACTGCATCCGCAGCACCCAGGATCGCGATCCCGTTGGGCGCACGACAAGACATAACCCGTGTGCGTCAAAGTGTCGCCCGGACCCAAGGGTCTTCACCTTCATTACAGTCAAGCGCATGTCAGGATTCCCTACAAATCCTGTACCCCCTGCTCTCCCCCATATTGTTTGCAATTCTAGGGATAGCAATGGAACAGCTATGAACAATTACAGCACAGAACCCAGTTATATCTCAATATATTGAGACTAATTGGCACGCTATGCTAAAGCTGTTCTCTATCCGTAGGGGTCACCATTTCAAAGACAAGAGCGGCAGAAATCTGCGCTTTTTTTGCGGACATGGTGTGATTAGCAACATCGTCTGGTTCATTCAAAACAGCCTGACCGCGATGGCTCGAGGCGCCCCCTCATCTATCGAAATTTCTCGCTTCGGGGCCTGCCATTGTGTCTCACATTCCCGCGTTAGCCATGTTCGAGAGCAGGTTGATCCTGACCGAATTATGCCACTCGGCGTGAAGGTTTTTATGCATCTGCGGCGAGGGCGACAGCCTGGTTCATCATGATGCAGTCCGGCAAGCTTCGGCGTAACGCTTATAGTCTTCGACGAGGCGGTGAAGCGGGTTGCCGATGCAAATCACCGCTCGCCCCAACCTTATGGCAGACGGACAAAGCCGCGCTATAAGGACAGCCAGCAGATGACCCGGCAAGGTGACGGCCATGTGGATTTTCGAGGCCTTCTTCGGCTTGACCCCGGCCGTCAACCAGACCTGCGTTGTTACACCGTTACCCAGGCGGCAGATCGTTGGGCCTCCACCGCCACGGGGCGATTGTCTTCACAATGCTGCAAAGTACGTTGAACACCTCACACAGGTCGAGCTCCTGCTGGCCGACATCCTTGTGTAAAATAGCGGGTACGGCACATTCGGCGGCCATTCCTCGCCGCATATGTCAGAGGGATATGGCTTGCGACAAACGCCTATCCCATCACGGATGAGCAGCAATCCACGCAACTCCATACTAGCCTCTATTTCAAAGCTCTTCTCGCCCCGATTGTTCGGCTTCCAGCGATCGAACAGCTTCCCCCCACCTAAGATCCTGGCCCCAGAATATCCGCATCCCGGATAAGGATTCCTGAAGCGCTCGCCCGCCTCGTCCTGCGGATCGCACCACAGGATAATAGGCGGGCGAAGTTTTCGTCGGAACAGCGGTGGTGCCGCGTATCGTATCATAGAACCGGTCGACGCCCGGCACACGACCGCTGACGACGAACGTCACGGCGAATTGCCGAGGCTTCGGACGGCTGGCGCAGCAACAGGCATTCGATTTATCCCGCAAGTGTCAAGGATGCGATCTGATGCAGGTGACTGCTATCGCTATAGAAGGTGTATTCGTTGCCGTTCTGAACCACGTTCCCGCCCATCGTCAGGGTGTCGTTCCCGTCCGTATGCAACGTCAAATGAGAACTATTGCCTGCACCAGCCAGGGCACGAATGAAATCCGCATCCACGGTCAGGTTCGCGCTGACATTGTTCTGCGTGAACGATATCTCTTCCACATGGCTTAGCACGGAGGTGAGATCGGTGTTCGTGACTGAACCGCTTCCGGGCGCAAGCGTCACCATGTCGTTCCCCGCCCCGCCGTCGATCGAAATTCCTCCCGACAGGCTGAGGACGAACTGGTCGTCATAATCCGTCCCGATGACCCGCTCGATACCGTTCAGCGTGTCGCCATTGGCGGCTCCGCTCGTACCGACACCCTGCCCCGGCCCCATGCCGAGCGTCATCCCGATGCCGGTCGTGGCATCGGCGTAACTGACGGTATCGGTACCGGTACCGCCGATCAGCGTGTCGCCCCCGCCATGACCGTTCAGCACATCGTCTCCGGGTCCAGCATCGATGACGTTGCTACCGCTGCTGCCGAGCAGGACGTCGTTGTACAACGATCCGTTTATGTTCTCGATCCCCGCGAGCACGTCGCCCTGGGCATCGCCGCCGACCCCCGGTGTTCCGTCCAGATAGACCGTCACGCCCGCGGACGACTGGCCGTAATCTACTTGGTCGCTGCCATCTCCGCCATCGAGCCGGTCCGCGCCGACACCGCCGATCAGGATATCGTTTCCGCCCAAACCCGAAAGGCTGTCGTTGCCGACGCCGCCATTCATAAAATCGTCGCCGCTGGTGCCGACGACCACCTCACCTTGCACGTCACGCACGGTGACATGGGCATGCTGGATCGTCACCAGCGTGCCGTCCGACACCAGCACATCGACGTCATAAATGTTGTTGCCATCAGCGTCACTGGGCGCCTCGAAGTCGGGGGCGTTACGGAAACTGATCGCCCCCGTGGCGGAGTCCACATTGAAGAGCGCGCCGTCATTGCCGCCGCCCACCGCGTAAATCAACGACGCGCCCTCTGGATCACGCGCCTGGATCGTTCCGACCACAAGCTGGTTCTCGTCGATCGTGAAATCGCCGGAGGTGATGACCGGAGCCTCGTTGACGTCGGTGACGGCAACGCGGATCATCTGGCTGGTGGTTAGCGTGCCGTCCGATACGGACACCTGCACTTCGTCCAGATGGCTGCCGGTCTCGTAATCCGGCGCGGTCTTGTACGATAGAACGCCGGTGGACGAGATCGAGAACAGCGACCGATCCGCCCCGCCCGTGATGGAATATTGCAGCGCATGCCCTTCGGGATCGCGCGCCGCGATCGTCATGACCGTGGTGCCGTTCTCCGCCACGCTCGCGCTGTTGGGCGAGGTGATTACAGGCGCTTCGTCCACGTCGGTGACGTTGACCGTCAGCGTCTGCGTCGTCGCCAGCGAGCCATCGGAGGCGAGCACCTTCACCTCGTAGCTATGCTGGCCGGCATCGTAATCGGGGGCGTTGCGGAAGCTGAGCACGCCGGTACGCGAGTCGATGGCGAAGACATTGGCGTCCGCACCGCCTGCGATGGCGTAGACCAGTTGCGCACCCGCATCGGGATCATGCGCGACGATCGTCGTCACCGCCGTCTGGTTTTCCGCCACCGTCACCGTCGCGGTCGGGGTCAGCACAGGCGCTTCATTGACGTTCGTAATCGCCACATCGAAGGTCTGCGTCGCATTCAGCGTGCCATCGGACGCCGCGATGGTGACTTGATAATGGACCGCTCCGACGGTTTCATAGTCCTGTGGCGACACCAGCGACAAGGCGCCTGTCCGGCTGTCGATCGTGAACAGGGCAGAATCACCGCCATTGACGATCGAATAGCTGACCGCGCCACGCTCTGGATCGACGGCCAGGATCGTCCCGACCGCCGTGCTGTTTTCCGGCACGCTGAGCGCTGCGCCCGTCACGAAAGCGGGAGCCTCGTTGATATCGGTCACGGTCACGGTGACCGCCTTGTCGCTGAAGAGCCCGGTCTGGTCCGTCGCACGCAACACGACCTGATACTGATTATCGCGATTCGCATCGGAGGGGGCGTCGTAATCCGGTGCCGCGACGAAGCGCAAAGCTCCCGTGCTGCTGTCGATCGTAAAGCGTGCCGCATCCGCTCCACTCGCGATCGACCAGTTGATCGTATCGCCCGCATTGGGATCGCTCGCGGTGGCCGTCGCGACACTGGTCCCATTCTCGGCGATCGTGAACGTCGCTGGCGAGGTGATCGTCGGCGGCCGCTGATCGCGCACCACGTCGATGGTCATCGCCTGTGTGGTGACATTGGTGCCGTCACTGGCCGAAACGACGATGTCATAGCGGTTGTTGCCGCCCAGGTCCGTCGGGTGATCGAAATCGGGCGCCGCGATGAACCGCAACACGCCCGTCGTCGGGTCGATCGTGAACCTTGCCTCGTCGGTGCCGGACAGGCCATAGCGCAGCGTCTGTCCTTCCGGGTCCGTACCAGCCACGGTGGCGACCGCCGTCGTACCTTCCACCACGGTAGCAGCCGTGGTGGAGGTGATCTGGGGCGCCTCGTTCACATTGGTTATCGTCACCGCCACGTTCTGCGTCACGACGTTGGTGCCGTCGCTCGCCGACACCGTCAGGTTGTACACATTGTCGCGGCCCGCATCCTGCGGTGCCTCAAAGTCGGGCGCGGTGCGGAAGGTAATCGCGCCGGTCTGCGCATCGATCGCGAACAATGCCGCGTCGGTGCCGCCCAGCGAATAGGTGAGGACCGCGCCCGCATCGGGGTCGCTGGCATGCGCCACCTGCACCGCCATGCCGTTCTCGGCCATTGAGACCGTCGTCGGTGTCGTGAACACCGGCGCTTCGTTGACGTCGCCGACATTGAAGGTCAGCGCCCGCATCTGCGACAGGCCGTGCGAGTCCGCCACGGTCAGCGTCAGGCTGCGCGTCGCCGCCTGCTCATAGTCGAGGCTGACGCCGTCCTTCAGACGTACGGTATTGCCGTCCACCACGAAAAGCGCCGCATCCGTACCGCCCAGCATATAGGTCAGCGTATCCCCGGCATCGGGATCGCTGGCCACGAACGTCGCCACCGTCGCCGCGACCTGGTTCTCCATCACCGTGCCGACGCCGCTCAGCGTCAGCGACGGCGCCTCGTTGACGTTGGTGACGGTGACGGCAAGGTTCTGCGTGGTGACGTTGGTGCCGTCCGTCGCCGAGACCGTCAGGTTATAGACATTGTCGCTGCCCGCATCCTGCGGTGCCTCATAGTCGGGCGCGGTGCGGAAGGTGATCGCGCCGGTCTGCGCATCGATCGCGAACAATGCCGCGTCGGTGCCGCCCAGCAAATAGGTGACGATCGCGCCCGCATCGGGGTCGCTGGCATGCGCCACCTGCACCGCCATGCCGTTCTCCGCCATCGATACCGTCGTCGGTGTCGTGAACACCGGCGCTTCGTTGACGTCGCCGACATTGAAGGTCAGCGCCCGCGTCTGCGACAGGCCATGCGAGTCCGTCACGGTCAGCGTCAGGCTGCGGGTCGCCGCCTGCTCATAGTCGAGGCTGACGCCGTCCTTCAGGCGTACGGTATTGCCGTCCACCATGAAAAGCGCCGCATCCGTACCGCCCAGCGTATAGGTCAGCGTATCCCCGGCATCGGGATCGCTGGCCACGAACGTCGCCACCGTCGCCGCGACCTGGTTCTCCATCACCGTGCCGACGCCGCTCAGCGTCAGCGACGGGGCCTCGTTGACGTTGGTGAGGGTCACGGCCAGGTTCTGCGTGGTGACGTTGGTGCCGTCGCTCGCCGACACCGTCAGATTGTAGACATTGTCGCCGCCCGCATCCTGCGGTGCCTCAAAGTCGGGCGCGGTGCGGAAGGTGATCGCACCGGTCTGCGCATCGATCGCGAACAATGCCACGTCGGTGCCGCCCAGCAAATAGGTGACGACCGCGCCCGCATCGGGGTCGCTGGCATGCGCCACCTGCACCGCCATGCCGTTCTCCGCCATCGATACCGTCGTCGGTGTCGTGAACACCGGCGCTTCGTTGACGTCGCCGACATTGAAGGTCAGCGCCCGCGTCTGCGACAGACCGTGCGAGTCCGTCACGGTCAGCGTCAGGCTGCGGGTCGCCGCCTGCTCATAGTCGAGGCTGACGCCGTCCTTCAGGCGTACGGTATTGCCGTCCACCATGAAAAGCGCCGCATCCGTACCGCCCAGCGTATAGGTCAGCGTATCCCCGGCATCGGGATCGCTGGCCACGAACGTCGCCACCGTCGCCGCAACCTGGTTCTCCATCACCGTGCCGACGCCGCTCAGCGTCAGCGACGGGGCCTCGTTGACGTTGGTGAGGGTCACGGCCAGGTTCTGCGTCGTGACGTTGGTGCCGTCGCTCGCCGACACCGTCAGGTTATAGACATTGTCGCCGCCCGCATCCTGCGGGACCTCGAAATCGGGCGCGGTGCGGAAGGTCAACGCCCCCGTGGTGGGATTGATCGTGAAAAGATTGGCATCGGCGCCGCCCGCGATCGCCCAGTTCAGCGTCGTGCCCGCATCGGGATCGCTGGCGGTCAGCGTTCCCACTACCGTTCCGTTCTCCGCCATCGAGAGGGTCGCTGGCGAGGTGATGACGGGCGGTTCGTTGACGTTGGTGACGGCGATGGTCACCGTCTGGATATGGGTCGATCCGTCCGCATCGGTCGCGGTCACCTGGACGCTGCGGGTCGCCCCTGCTTCGTAATCCAGCGACGCCCCGTTGGCGAGGACGATGGTGTTGCCCGACACCGTGAAGGACGCCGCATCGGGACCCCCGGTGATCGCATAGGTCGCGCTGTTGCCGTCCGCCATCGCCAGCGTCGCGGCGACGGTGCCGGCGGCGCTGTTCTCGGCGATGGTGCCGGTCGGCGTGATCGTCATGCCTGCAATCAACCGCGCCGCGCTTAGCGTGCCGTCGTCGAATCGGAACCTTTCGACATTGGTGACGGTGTCGTTTCCGTCCGGCCCATTGATCGTATAGGTCTGCGTCGAGCTCGAATAGGTGACCGTATAAGCGGAACGATTGCCCGAATAGACCGCCGTATCGGTGCCGCCGCCGCCATCGATCACGTCGTCACCCGCACCGCCCCGGATGACATCGTCGCCGCCGACGGCGTTGGTGGCCCCCGCCCCCCCGACCTGAACGAGGATGTTGTCGAAGCCCCAGCTTTCATCGCTAATGGGGGAATTGGCGTTGCTGCCGAAACCGATGCGAACGGATGTATCCCCCGCCGCGATCGGCGCACTCACCGTCAATTGGTAGATCGTATCGTTGGCTGTGTCACCGCCCCAGCCGGCGGAATAAATCCGCGTGGTCGCGCCACTGCTCAACGTCGCGGTCACCCCCGCATTGGGCAAGACCGTGGCTGTCGACGTGATCGTCGCGACGACCTTGCCGTTGACATAGACCGAGAGATTGTCACCTCCGTCAAGCGAGTCGATCCGAAGCGCGTCGAAGGTCAGCGTTACCTGCTGAGCACCGCCGCTATTGATCGCGAAGGTCTTCGAAATCTGTTCGGTAACGATCGCATTGTTACCCGATCCGCCCAGCGGCCCCAGATAATTGCCGCTACCATCCACGGCGGCAGTGACCGTCGCGCCGGTCCAGCCATTGAGACCGCCTTCGAACGTCTCGACCGGCGCAAGCGATGTCAGTGGCAGCGAGTCTCCATACAGGCGATCGTCGCCCGCACCACCGTCGATCATGTCATTGCCGGTGCCGCCGATGATGGAGTCGTCCCCATCGCCGCCATCGATCCGGTCGTTGCCGGTGCCGCCGATGATGGAGTCGTCTCCATCGCCGCCATCGATCCGGTCGTTGCCGAACCCACCATCGATGACGTCGCCGCCGCCGCCGCCCGATAGCGTGTCGTTGCCGCCAGCGTTCGCGAAAACGACCTTGTCCACCAGCAGGCCGTTACCATTGGTGGTAAATTCGATCTTGTCGCTGCCCCCCGTACCGGTGACGAGATAGGCGAAGCTCTGCCAGCCATTGGCGGCCACGATGGAATTGATCGTATCGATGACCGTGCCGTTGAACAGCACATTGATCGATCCGGCGGAGCCTCCGTTCCAGTTTCCCAGATCGAACTTCAGGATGTAGGTTTCACCGGCGGTCGTCGTGACGTTCTGCCAAACGTCAGCGACTTGACCTGACTGAAGGCGCATCGCCTGGTTCTGCGGCGTTCCATCGGAATTGGTATAGTTGCTGAATATGTCGATCCTTCCGATCGGACTGGTCCAGCCCGTCGCAGCGGTAGCCGTAAAGGACGTAGCGGAATTGCGCGCCGCGCCCGTATAGGCTTCGAAACCCCCATTCACCAACAGATTGGCCGGGTTCCCAAAGGTGATCAGGTTCCGTAGGTCGGCAGAGGTCGCCCCGTCGCCATAGATGGTGTCGTATCCATCGCCGCCGGCGATCGTGTCATTGCCCAGCCCACCCGTGAGGACATTGGCGTTGCCGTCACCGGTCAGCGTATCATTGCCGACCGACCCGGTGACATTCTCGATGTTGATCAGCGTATCGCCCTGCGCATCCCCGCCCAGGACAGCGCCCGTGGCGAGGTTCACAGTGACCGGCGCCGTCGACCCGGCATAGGACGCGGTGTCGGAGCCCGCCCCGCCGTCCAGCCGGTCCGCGCCGATGCCACCGATCAGGACATCGTCCCCCGCACCGCCGGAAAGCGTATCGTTGCCCAGGCCGCCGTCCAGCGCGTTGTTACCGACATCGCCGGTCAGCGTGTCGGCATAATCGGTGCCGGTCAGGTTCTCGATCCCCGACAGCGTGTCGGTCACCAGGCCGGAACCTTCCAGCCCCTTGGTCTGCATCGCGAGTTGCTGGATTTCCGCCTGGGTCAGTGCGGAGTTGAAGACGGCGAAATCGTCCATCTTCCCATCGAGCGGGCGAGCGCTCGAATAATCCCGACCGATATAGTTGTCATTGTAGGTGGTGTTCGTCAGCTTGGCCCCGGTATCTGCGCTGGCGACCACATCCCCGTTCAGGTAGATCGTCAAGCGGCCCGCCTGATAGGTGACAGCCACGTCGTACCAATTGCCTGCGGCGGTAAGACCGCCGCCCGTCTGCGCCCCGTAGATGGCGCCCGTCACACCGTCACGAATTTCATAGTACAGCCCCCCCGACGTGGTGCGGCTGAGAAAGATCTGGCCGGCGGAATTGGTGGAGTTGCTGATCCCGAAGCGGAATATTCCCTCGTTCGAGCCAGCAGGCTGATCGAAATTGACCTTGGTAGCGATCGTGAAGCTATCACCGAAGGTCAGCGCGCCGACCCTTGCATTGCTGTTGCCGTTCCCCGCGAAATCGACCGCCTTGCCGCCATGATCGTCGGCGACCCAGTTGGCGTTGCTCAGCACGATGCTCTGCGTCCCGCCAATCGCGGTGGCGGTATTGCCCGATCCTTCCGAAAAGCTCCAGCCGGCGATCAGGCTGGCATTGGCATAGGGCGTTGCCGCGCCGGGCGTGCCCGCATCGCCGCCAGACGCGACGCCCGTCGCGAGGCTCGCGTTCACGCCGGAGCTGGACCCTGCCCAACTCGCGGTATCGGTGCCCCTGCCACCAATGAGGGCGTCCGCTCCGGTGCCGCCGATCAGGATGTCGTCCCCGTCGCCGCCGAACAGCACGTCGTTGCCGCCGCCGCCGACCAGCGTGTCGTTGCCCGACGCTCCGTCCAGCGCATTCACCCCGCCATCACCCGCCAGATAGTCGGTGAAGTTGGACCCGATCAGGTTTTCGACATTCGCGATCACATCGTTATTGGCCCATCCGCCCCATGCCCTGGTCGCGCTATTGCCGTTGGTGGACAGGTCGACCGAGACGCCGCCCCAGTTACTCGTTTCGATATAGCTCAGGGTGTCGATCCCCGCGCCTCCATCCAGATTCGTATTCTGGTTGTTGTTCGCATAGATCAGGTCGTTGCCCGCGCCAGCCTGGAACCCATAGAGTTCCCGAGTCCCCTTCAGAATGTCGCTGTATGCGGAACCGACCAGGATTTCGAAGCTGCTCGTGATGTCTGCGCCGGCGCCGACGGTGTTGTATGACGCGGCCTGCCCGACGCCATTTACCCACACCCAATAGTTCGCGGTCACCCGGACGGCGCTGGTCGCGCTGGCATAGCTCAGCGTGTCGGTGCCAGTGCCACCGTCGAGGATGTCGTCGCCCGCGCCGCCGTCGATCACGTCGTTGCCTGCGTCGCCGCTGATCCTGTTGTTATTCGCATCGCCGGTCAGCGTGTCGTTGAACGTCGATCCGAGCAGGCTTTCGATACCGGTCAACGTGTCGCCAGTGGCATAGCCGCCGGATGCGCTTCTGGTGGTCAGGTTGATCGTAACGGCCGCATTTGACCGCATATAATTAACCAGATCATTGCCCGCACCGCCATCGAAGACGTCATTCCCCGCGCCTGCGACCATGACGTCGTCGCCCGCGCCGCCCGTCAGCATGCCGCCCGAATCAGTAGCGTAGAGATAATCGTTGAACGCCGAACCAATGACGTTCTGGATATTGACCAGCGTGTCGCCCTGCGCATCGCCACCGACACCCTGACCGGCATTGGCATAGGTGCCGTTGACCAGGCTCAGATTAACCGAAACCGCCGCACCCGATGCGGAATAATCGGCCGTGTTGCTGCCCGCGCCGCCGTCCAGCGTATCGGCGCCGCCCAGGCCCGCCAGCACGTCGTTACCGTCGCCACCCAGCAGGGCGTTGGCGTTGGCGTCGCCGGTCAGCGTGTCGTCAAAGGCGGAGCCGGTGACATTCTCGACATTCTGGATCAGGTCGTCCTGCGCGTCGCCGCCCAGATTGACGTTGGTGGTCAGGTTGACGGTGACACCCGTCAGCGAGGCGACATAGGTAATGGTATCGGTCCCGTCGCCGCCGTCGATCGTGTCGTCTCCCCCCAGCCCCACGAGCGTGTCGTTCCCCGCACCGCCGCGCAGGACGTTGTTGCCACTATTGCCGGTCAGCATGTCGTCAAGCGCCGAGCCGGTCAGGTTCTCGATCCCGGTCAGCACGTCGCCGGACGCATCCCCCGTGGAGCTTTGCGCCGTCGCCACCCTCAGATCGACGGTCACGCCCGCGCCGGACCCGGCATAGCTCGCCGTGTCGCTGCCCGTGCCGCCGTCCAGCGTATCCGCGTCTGCGCCGCCCTCCAGAACGTCGTCGCCCGCGCCACCGGTCAGCGTGTTCGCACCCGCATTGCCGGTCAGGATGTCCGCCTGCGCCGAACCGAGGATATTCTCGAAATTGCTCAGGATATCGCCCGATGCGTCCCCGCCCGACAGCTGCGCCGTGGTCAGGTTCAGGTTGACCGTGACGCCTTGCGCCGAATTGGCGTAGGACACGGTGTCGATGCCGTCCCCGCCATCGAGCGTGTCCGCGCCGCCCAGCCCCTCGATGATATCGTTGCCGGCAAAGCCCTTAATGATGTTGACGCCGCCGGTGCCGGTCAATGTGTCGGCGTTACCGGAGGCGTAGATGCCTTCGAGCCCGGTATAGGTATCGCCCTGCGCATAGCCGCCCGACCCGACACCTGTGGTGAGGTTCACGGTCACGCCGCCGTTGCTGTATGCATAGTTGACGAAATCGAAGCCGGCGCCACCGTCGATCTGATCGGCACCAACATTGGCGACCAGATTGTCGCCGCCGCCGCCGCCCTGCAACTTGCCTCCGCCTGCGGACGCGGCGAGAATGTCGTTATAGGCCGATCCGATCAGGTTCTGAATGTTGGCCAGCGTGTCGCCCTCGGCATCGCCGCCACGCCCCACCGCACTGGTGACCATCCCCAACGGGGTCGCGATCTGAAGATTACCCAGCGTGACATAGACCGCCGCACCCGAGGCGCTATAGTCGGCGGTGTTGCTGCCCGCGCCACCATCCAGCACGTCCGCGCCGCCCAGGCCCGCCAGCACATCGTCTCCGCCGCCGCCCTTGAGCAGGTTGACGCCCGCCGTACCGGTCAGCACGTCGTTGCCGCTGCCGCCGGTGACGTTCTCAATCGCGATCAGCGTATCGCCATCGGCGTCGCCGCCCGACCCCGTGCCAGCCGTCAGGTTGATGGTGACGCCATTGGCCGAGGCGCTGTAATCCGCCATGTCGGTGCCGTCGCCGCCGTCCAGCACGTCCGCACCGCCCAGACCCGCCAGCACGTCGTCGCCCGCGCCGCCGCGCAGGATGTTGCCGCCGCCATCGCCGGTCAGCGTATCGGCATAGGCCGTGCCGATGACGTTCTCGACATTGGTGATGACGTCGCCCTGCGCATCGCCGCCCGATGCCGTCTGGGTCGCCAGATCGACCGTTATGCCCGCCGTCGAGCCGGAATAGTCGATGGTATCGTTGTCGGCGCCGCCGTCGATCGTGTCAGCCCCGGCGCCTGCGACCAGCGTGTCGTTGCCCGCGCCGCCCATCAGCGTGCTGCCCGTCGCCGCCGCCGTCAGCCGGTCGGCATAGGCCGAGCCCAGCACCTTCTCGAACCCGCTGAGGATATCGCCCGACGCATCGCCTGCGGACACCTGCGCGGTGGCCAGGCCCATATCGACGGTGACACCGACGCCCGACCGGGCATAGGACACCGTGTCGATCCCCGCGCCGCCGTCGAGCATATCGCCGCCACCGAGCCCCTCGATCACGTCGTCGCCAGCGGCGCCACGGATATCGTTGCTGCCCGATGTGCCCGTCAGCGTGTCTGCGAAATTCGAGCCGTACAGAGCCTCGATCGCGATCAGCGTGTCGCCCGCCGCATAGCCGCCGCTGGCGGTGCCGAGCGAGAGATCGATCACCACCCCTGCCGTGGAGAGCGAATAATTCGCGGTGTCGCTGCCGTCACCGCCGTCCAGCACGTCCGCGCCGACGGCCGCCAACAGAACGTCATTCCCACCGCCAGCGGACAGACGGCCACCCGACGCCCCTGCGATCAGATAGTCGCTGAACGCGGTGCCGATGACGTTCCGGATATTGCGCAGCGTGTCGCCCTGCGCATCGCCGCCCTGCCCCGAACCGGCCGTGATCGCACCGCCCGTCAGCTGGTTGGCGGTGATCGTCGCAGTCGACAGGTTGACCTGAACACCCGCCATGGACGCCGAATAGTCCGCCGTATTGCTGCCGGTGCCGCCATCCAGCACGTCCGCACCGCCCAGGCCGGCCAGCACGTCGTCGCCGGCACCACCCATCAGCACGTTGGCACCCGCGTCGCCGGTCAGCGTGTCGGCGTAGCGCGATCCGGTCAGGTTCTCGATATCGACCAGCACGTCGCCGGTGGCCTCGCCCGCGCTGCCCTGACCCGAAGCAAGGCTGACCGCCACGCCCGCCGTCGCATTGGCATAGCTCGCAGTATCGTTGCCCGCGCCGCCGTCCAGTACGTCCCCGCCCACGCCGCCTTCCAGCATGTCATCGCCCGCGCCGCCAACGAGCATGTTGGCACCGCTGTCGCCGGTCAGAATGTCGGCGAAATCGGAGCCGACGACCTGCTCGATCGATACCAGCGTGTCGCCCTGCGCATCGCCGCCGCTATTGGTGCCCGTCGCCAGATTGACCGTCACCCCCGCGCTCGAGCGGGCGTAATCGGCGATGTCCGTGCCGCTGCCGCCGTCCAGCGTATCGCTGCCCGCGCCCGACACCAGCCGGTCGTCGCCCGCGCCGCCGGTCAGCCGACCGCCCGCCGCCGCCGCGGTCAGCACGTCGGCATAGGCCGAGCCGATCGCATTCTCGATCGAGACCAGCGCATCGCCCTGCGCGTCGCCGCCCTGCGCCGTCCCGGCAAGCAGATCGACCGTCACGCCCGCACCCGATGCGCTATAGTCCGCCGTGTCGTTGCCGCCACCGCCGTCCAGCACGTCCGCGCCGCCCAGGCCCGCCAGCACGTCGTTGCCAGCACCGCCGGTCAGCCGGTTCGCCCCCGCATCGCCGGTCAACGTATCGGCCATCGACGAGCCGACCAGATTCTCAATGCGGACCAAGGTGTCGCCCTGCGCATCACCGCCGATGCCCGTGCCGCTGGTCAGATCGACGGTCACCGCCGCCGCCGACCCGGCGTAATTCGCCGTATCGCTCCCGGACCCGCCGTCCAGCAAGTCGGCGCCGGCTCCACCGGCGAGCAGATCGTCGCCCGCGCCACCGATCAGCGTGTTGGCATTGCCGTCGCCCATCAGCACGTCGTCGCCCGCCGAACCGATGACCCGCTCGATCGAGGTCAGCGTGTCGCCATCGGCATCGCCCCCCCGGCCGGTACCTGCGGCCAGATCGACCGTCACCGCCCCCGTGGAGGCGGAATAGTCCGCCGTATCGACGCCGCTGCCGCCGTCCATGGCGTCCGCGCCGCCGCTGCCGACCAGCAGGTCGTCGCCCTCGCCGCCGCGCAGCACGTCGGTGCCCACATCGCCTCTGAGCACGTCCGCGCCGGCATTGCCGTCCAGCGTCGATCCCGTTGCCGCCGCCGACAGGCTGTCGTCATAGGCCGAGCCGACGACCCGTTCGATGCTGGAGAAGCTGTCCCCGGTCGCGTCGCCGCCGCTGGCGGTGCCGGTTTGCAGGTCGATCGTCACCCCGGCGCCCGAGGTCGCATAATCGATCGTGTCGAAGCCGTCGCCGCCGCGCAACACATCCGCGCCGACACCGCCCCGCAGCACGTCGTTGCCGATGCCGCCGTCCAGCACGTCATTGCCCGCGCCGCCGTCCAGCATGTCGTTGCCCGCACCGCCGGTCAGCGTGTTGGCGGCGCCATTGCCGGTGATCGTGTCCGCCTGCGCGGTGCCGATCACATTCTCGACATCGCGCAGCACGTCGCCTTCGGCGTAACCGCCATGCCCGACCGATCCGTCCAGTCCGACGACGATGCCAGCGGCGGAGCCGGAATAATCGACGGTGTCGTTGCCGTCGCCACCCGACAGCGTGTCCGCCCCGTCGCTGCCGACCAGGATATCGTCGCCCGCGCCGCCCAGCAGCGTCTCGGCACCGGCGGCGCCGACCAGCCGGTCGTTGAAGGTGGAACCAATGACCTTTTCGATCGAGATCAGGCGATCGCCCGCCGCATCGCCACCGGCCCCGGTGCCGGTCGACAGGTCCACGGTCACGCTGGCGCCCGAGGCGCTATAGTCCGCCGTATCGAATCCGTTGCCACCGTCCAGCACGTCGGCACCGCCCAGACCCGCCAGCACGTCGTCGCCAGCACCGCCCGTAAGGGTGTTCGCACCGCTGGTGCCGGTCAGCGTATCAGCCATTGTCGAGCCGGTGACATTCTCGAAATTCGCGATCTGGTCGCCGCTCGCGTCACCGCCGCTCGCCGTGTTGGTCGTCAAATTGATCGTCACGCCGCTCTGCGACGTCGCATAATCGAGCGTGTCGATCCCGTCGCCGCCATCGAGCTGGTCCGCCCCGGCCCCGCCGCGGATGACGTCGTTGCCGGCCCCGCCCAGCAGCGTATTGGCCCCGGCCGTACCGCTCAGCACGTCGTCGAACCCGCTGCCGACCACCGCCTCGACGCTGCGCAGCACGTCTCCGGTGGCATAGCCCCCGCTCGCCGTCCCCGCGGCAAGGTCCACCGTCACCGCCGCAGTGGAGCGCGAATAGTCGACCGTGTCGGTACCCGAACCGCCGTCGAAGCTCTCCGCCCCCGCGCCCGCCTCCAGCCGGTCGTCGCCGCCCTGTCCCGACAGGACATGCGCATTGGCGTCGCCGACGAAGACATCGCCCTGGTTGCTGCCGATCGCGGCCTCAATGCCCGAGAAGCTGTCGCCCTCCGCATCGCCGCCCTGGCCCGTACCGCTCGCAAGATCCAGCGTCACGCCCTGCGTCGACGCGCTGTAGTCGATCGTGTCGAAGCCCACGCCGCCTTCCAGCGTGTCGGCCCCCGCGCCGCCGACCAGCACATCGTCGCCCGCGCCGCCGACCAGATGGTTGATGCCCGCATCACCGGTCAGCCGATCGGCAAAGGCCGAACCGGTGACATCCTCGACGCCGGAGATGCGATCCCCCGCCGCGTCGCCACCTGTACCCGTGCCGGTCGCCAGACTGACGCTGACCCCCGCACTGGAAGCGGAATAATCGATGCGATCGCTCCCCGCACCGCCGTCGATGGTATCCGCACCGGCCCCGGCATAGATCACGTCGTTACCGGCACCCGCGACGATCACCGACCCCGCTGCCGCCGTGCGGATCACGTCGTCATGCGCAGAGCCGATCGCATCCTCGATCGACACCAGCACGTCGCCCGTCGCATCGCCGCCGCTTGCCGTTCCCGCCGCAAGGTCGAGCGTCACGCCAGCGGACGAGGCGGAATAATCCACCGTGTCGCTGCCGTCGCCGCCATCCAGCACGTCCGCGCCGCCCAAGCCCGCCAGCACGTCGTCGCCCATTCCGCCGCGCAGCACGTTCGCGCCGCTGGAGCCCGACAGCACGTCGTTGCCGCTGCCGCCGGTGACGTTCTCGAACCCGCTGATCTGATCGCCCTGCGCATCCCCGCCCGCTGTCGCGCCGGTGGCCAGGTTGACGGTCACCCCCTGTGCGGAAGTGGTATAATCGAGCGTATCGTTGCCGACGCCGCCGTCGAGCACGTCCGCTCCTGCGCCGCCGCGAATGACGTCGTTACCCGCTCCACCCGACAGCCTGTTGATGCCTGACGCGCCGACCAGCACATCGTCATGGGCGCTGCCCACCACGGCTTCGATGCCCGACAGCGTGTCGCCCTCGGCATCGCCACCCAACGCCGTACCGGACGACAAATCGACCGACACGCCCGCTCCGGAGGCCGAATAATCCGCGGTGTCGACCCCGTCACCGCCCTGCAGCGCGTCCGCACCGGCGCCACCGACCAGCACGTCGTCGCCCGAACCGCCGCGCAGCACGTCATTGCCCGCTCCGCCATCGAGCCGATCGCTACCCGCTCCGCCCGACAGCGTGTTCGCCGCGGCATCGCCGATCAGCACGTCATCATTGTCGGACCCGGTCAGATTCTCGATCGAGATCAGGACGTCGCCCTCGGCATCGCCGCCATGGCCGACACCGGTGCCAAGGTCGACGCGCACGCCATCGGCCGATTGCGCATAGCTGGCGGTGTCGCGGCCATCGCCGCCGTCCAGCACGTCCGCGCCTGCGGCGCCGGTCAGCACGTCGTCGCCCGCGCCGCCCTGCAACGTGTCGGCCGCGTCCGATCCGGTCAGCGTGTCGTTGAACGTCGACCCGACGATGCGCTCGATGCTGTCCAGCACGTCGCCCTGCGCATCGCCGCCGCTGTTGACGCCGGTCGTCAGGTTGATCGTCACCGCCGCGCTCGACGCGCTATAGTCGGCGGCGTCGATGCCCGCACCGCCCTGCAGATCGTCCGCCCCCGCGCCGCCGATCAGCACGTCGTCGCCGGCGCCACCAACCAGCATATTGGCCCCGGCATTGCCGGTCAGCACATCGCCATAGGCGCTGCCCAGGACGGCTTCGATGCCGCTCAGCCGGTCGCTCTCGGCATCGCCGCCCCGGCCGGTGCCCGCCGACAGATCGACCGTCACCCCCGCACCCGATGCGCGATAGTCCGCAGTGTCGAAGCCCGCGCCGCCCTGCAGGCTATCCGCCCCGGCGCCCCCCACCAGAAAGTCGTCGCCCGAACCGCCGATCAGGGTGTCCGCGCCCGCACCGCCGGTGACGACGTCGTCGCCCGCGCCGCCGTCGATGACCGCGCCGCCGTCCCCGCCGGTCAGCACGTCGTCATGGGCCGATCCGATCAGGCTTTCGATGCTGGTCAGCGTATCGCCGGTCGCATCGCCGCCATCCGCGCGGCCCGCCTTCAGGTCGACGGTCACGCCCGCCGCGGAATTGGCGAAGCTCGCGGTATCGATACCGGCGCCGCCATCCAGCCGATCGGCACCCGCGCCCGCGATCAGCACGTCGTTGCCGGCCCTGCCGGTCAGGCTGCTGCCCGACGCTGCCGCGCGGAGCCGATCGGCGAAGGCGGTGCCGATGACATTCTCGATCCCGCTCAGTCGGTCGCCCTCGGCATCGCCATATTGCGCGAAGCCGGTCGTCAGGTCGACCGCAACGCCAGCGGACGAGGCGGCATAATCGGCCGTGTCGATGCCGTCGCCACCCACCAGCGTGTCCGAGCCCGCCCCGCCAGTCAGCAGGTCGTCCCCCGCCCCGCCGGTCAGGACATTGGCGCCGCCATCGCCGGTCAACACGTCATTGCCCGCCGATCCGGTCAGGTTCTCGATCCCCGACAGCGTGTCGCCTTCGGCGTCGCCGCCATGGGCGAGGCCCGTCGCCAGGTTCACCCGAACCGCCGCCGCAGACGTGGCATAGTCCGCAGTGTCGCTGCCGCTGCCGCCGGTCAGCACGTCGGCGCCCTCGCCACCGACCAGATCGTCGTCGCCCTCGCCGCCGGTCAGCGTGTCCGCGCCAGCGCCGCCCATCAGACGGTCGTCGCCGCTGCCACCCAACAGGATATCGTCGCCGTCGTTGCCGATCAGCTCGTCGGCCCCCGCCCCGCCGTCGATCGTATCGGCCCCGGCCGTGCCGGTGATGCGATCGTCGAAAGAGGAGCCGATGACATGTTCGATCGAGACGAGCCGGTCGCCCTGCGCGTCACCGCCGCTGCCGACCGAGCCGTCCATGGCCATCGTGATGCCCGCGCTCGAATCGGCATAGCTGGCGGTATCGAAGCCCGCGCCGCCGTCCAGCGTGTCGGCACCCCCGCCGCCGGACAGCATATCGTCTCCCGCACCGCCCTCCAGCGTCTCGTCTGCGGCGCTGCCCTTCACCATATCGTTAAAGTCGGTGCCGACGACATGCTCGATCGAAATCAGCGTATCGCCGCCCGCCAGTCCGCCTGCGCCCGTCCCCGCTTGCAGGTCGACGGTAATCGCGGCGGAGGACGCATGATAGTCCGCGGTATCGAACCCGGCACCGCCATCCATCATGTCCGCGCCCAGCGAGCCCGTCAGCATATCGTCGCCGCCACCACCGTGCAGCTCGTCCGCGCGGTCCGAACCGCGCAGGCGATCATTCCATGCCGAACCGACCAGTGCCTCGATGCTGTCATAGGCGTCACCCTCGGCGTCGCCGCCCATGGTTGGCGCCACCGTCCAGCCCGATGTCGACCGCGCTCGTCGAGTCCGAATAATCCGCCGTGTCAAAGCCCGCGCCGCCGATCAGCTGGTCGGCCCCGCCACGCCCGGTCAGCACGTCGTCGCCCTTGCCGCCGGTCAGCGTGTTGGCACCGCCGTCGCCGCCCAGGCGATCGTCCAGGTCGGACCCGATCAGATTCTCGATGCCCGACAATGTGTCGCCCTGCGCACTGCCGCCCTGCCCGACGCTGCCGTCCAGCGAGACGGACACGCCCGCCGTCGAGCCGGAAAAATCCGCCGTGTCGATGCCGCCGCCGCCGACCATCTGGTCGGCGCCCGTGCCGCCGACGAACCGGTTGTTCTGGTCGTCGCCGATCAGGACGTCGTCGAACGCGGAACCGATGATGTCCTCGATCCCGCTCAGGCGATCGCCCTCGGCGTCCCCGCCATGCCCCTGCCCCGTCGACAGGTCGACCGTCACCCCGGCGCTGGAGGCGGAATAATCGGCGATATCCTCGCCCGCCCCGCCTTCCAGCGTGTCGGCGCCCGCGCCGCCCACCAAGACGTCGTCGCCATCACCGCCCGCCAGGTCGTTCGCCCCCGCGTTACCGACCAGCAGATCGTCATATCGACCGCCCAACACACGCTCGATGTTGATCAGCCGGTCGCCCATCGCTTCGCCGGTGGAGGCACGGCCGTCCAGATAGACGTTCACGCCGGCCGAGGCGTCCGAATAATCGGCGGTGTCGAACCCGTCGCCGCCGTCCAGCACGTCGGCCCCCAGGCCGCCGACCAGCATGTCGTCGCCCGTACCGCCGACCAGCACGTCGTCTCCGGCGCTGCCCTTCAGCACATCGTCGAATGCGGAACCATGCACTTCCTCGATGCCGGTCAGCATATCCCCATCGGCATCGCCGCCATGGGACACGGACCCGTCGAGCGCGACCTGCACGCCCGCCGCGCTGTTCGCATAGTCGGCGATGTCATGGCCCGCCCCGCCGTCGAGCGTATCGGCGCCCGCGCTGCCCACCAGCACGTCGTCACCGGCCCCGCCGCTCAGGCGGTTCGCGCCCGCGTCGCCGGTCAGAACGTCGTTGAAGACGGAACCCGTGACATTCTCGACGTTGCGCAACCTGTCGCCGTCGGCGTCGCCGCCAACACCGGCCGTTCCGTCGAGATAGGCCGTCACGCCCGCCCGCGAGCCGCTATAGTCGGCGGTATCCACCCCGTCGCCGCCGTCCAGCACATCCGCACCGCCCGCACCAACGAGATTGTCGTTGCCCGCGCCGCCGATCAGCGTGTTGGCCGTGTCGTCACCGGTCAGCACGTCATCGAAGGCAGAGCCTTCAAGTCCCTCGATCGAGACGAACGTGTCGCCCACCGCATCGCCCGTCATCGGCGATCCGTTGAGCGATGCCTGCACGCCAGACGCCGCACCAGCGTAACTGGCGATGTCGAAACCGTCGCCGCCCTTCAGCGTATCGGCCCCGGCCCCGCCTTCCAGAATGTCGTCGCCCTTGCCGCCGCTCAGAATATCGTCGGCGGCATCGCCGACCAGGCGATCGTTCAGGTCCGAGCCGACCAGGATTTCGATATTGGCATAGGTATCGCCCTCGGCATCGCCGCCATGGCTGACCCGCCCGTCGAGATAGACGCTGACGCCGACCTTGCTATCGGCAAAGCTGACGGTGTCGATGCCAGCGCCGCCGTCGACATGGTCCGCCCCGGCCCCGCCGGTCAGCACATTGTCGCCCGCATCGCCGTACAGATTGTCGTCGAACGCGGACCCGACCAGGTTCTCGATTCCCGACAGCTTGTCGCCTTCCGCGTCGCCGCCCCTGCCCGGCGTGCCGTCCAGATAGGCCGTCACGCCCGCGCTCGCGGTGGCGTAGCTCGCGGTATCGATACCATCACCGCCGGTCAGCGTGTCGGCACCGCCGCCACCGACCAGCAGGTCATCGCCCTTGCCGCCCTCCAGCGTGTCGTTGGCCGCCGCGCCATAGAGGGCGTCGTTGCGATCCGAGCCGATGACATGCTCGACGTTGACGATTATGTCACCCTCGGCATCGCCGCCATGGCTGGCGGTGCCGTCAAGGTGGATTTCCAACCCCTTGGTCTTATCGGCGGGCGGGGTCTTCTCGTTGGCGAAGGCATCGGCATAGGACACGGTGTCGAAACCGCCGCCGCCATCAATCTTGTCCGCGCCCTCGCCGCCCTTCAGCACGTTGTCGGCGTCGCTGCCGGTCAGCGTGTCGTCGAACGCGGTGCCGATGACATTCTCTACCGACGTGTAGCTGTCGCCCTCGGCATAGCCGCCCTTGCCGGTCCCCGCCTTCAGGTCGACCGTCACCGCGGCGTTCGACATGGTGTAGCTGACCGTGTCGGTGCCGCCATTGCCATCGATCTGGTCCGCGCCCGCGCCCGCGACGATCAGGTCGTTGCCGTCGCCCGCGTTGACGATATTGCCCGGCGGGTTCGAAAACAGCACATAGATCGGCGCGCCCGTGACTGGATCGACCGCCTTCATGTCGGCTTCGCCGGACACCATGTGGATGCCGAAGTGCGTCGAAACGTCGACGGAATAGGTGTAATCGGCTCCCCCCGTGGACAGGCCCAGCGCGATCGGCAGAAAGAATTCGTTCTGGAATCCGCTGGATGCCACCGGCGTACCGAGTTTCGGCAGAACGTAGGTCAGCTGAACGTCGAAGGTGAAGTGCGTTTCCGTCGACGGATAGGTCACGGTCGCGCCCGTCGCGTCGACGCCCGAGGTGACGACCTTGATATTGCCCTGGTCGATCGAGATGACCCAGCCCTTGTCGGTCTTGGTCGCGTTTTGGACCGAATAGCCGTCCGGCAGGGTGGGGACGAGCACCTGCTGCAGGGCGAGACTGCCCGCCGGCACCATCGCCTCGACATGCAGGGTGCGCGAGCTGGCGCCGGACGGCGCCTGCGCCGCACTGTCCACGACGATCACGTCGTCGCTGCCGGTTCCCGAAATCGTCTCCCGCGCCGATTGCGCTCCATAGGATTTGTCGGTGGACGAACTGGCCGCGCCCGTCGATCCGGTGATGTGGTTCGCCCCGCTCTCCGACGTCGTCTTGACGCCCTCCTGATTGTACAGGGTGAAGGTCAGCGTCGGCACGAGCTTGCCCAGCCCTATGCCCGTTCCCTTGTCGACCGTGTCTTTGGATTGTGAGGTACCAGCCGGGTTGCCGCTGCTGGGTGGGGGCGAGGAAGACGCGTTGGTATCGCTGATCTTCTGCGTCAGCCGTTGGCGATCCTCGTCCGACTTGTGTTGTTGCTGCTGCTTCTGGACTTCGGCCTGCTGGATCTGGGTGGCATCCTGCGGCTGGATCTGGGACTGAGCCTGAGACTGCGCCTGATCCTCTTTGGTGGCGGACGGTTCCTTGTGCGGCTTTGCGGCCTTCTCATCGGCCTGATCCGACGAGAGGCTGACGTTGATCAGCGCGCTCTTATCGTTGATCTCGCCGACGGTATTGATGACCTGCGCGGACGTGATCGTCTTATCGTTGAAGACCAAGGTCGGCGTTTGCCCGGAGAAGGTCGCCAGGGCCATGCCGGGAATGACGACCCGGCTACCATCGGCGAACACCAGAATGAGATCGACATCGGCGATCTGGGCCGTGAACGACGCATAGGGAATTCCCAAAAGCGCCTTTCCATCGGGGCCCATTTGCACGACCTTCAAGGCACCCAGGGACGGGATATCGCCCAGCATCGCCGCTTCACCGTTACCCGGCATCGCCGTTTGCGACGCCGTGTTGGTCTTATCCGGTTTGCCTGCGCCCTGCTGCGCTGCCTTGTTCGCCTGAACCATTTTTGACCTGCCAGACCGATTGAGGTTAAATATCAAATAAAACGGGTGAGCTTGTCATTATTCCGACAATGCCGCCCGTGTAGTGCAATAGGCTTTTGGATAAGACGCCGCCTTCGACTCGGATCAGGATATGATCGCGTCGAGTGACAACATCTCTCTGAAATGAACGCCATAGCCGCGCGGCGTGGTGTTGACGATCACACCTTCCACGACACTTTCTCCTACTGACAATCGCACAAAGCCTCCCGCGCGATTGAGTAGATAGACTTGCGGCGGACGAAACAATGCCCCTTTGCTGGCGATATCCAGTATCTTTCCTTTCAGAACGATACCGCTCTCGATCAGTGTCAGACTGGCATCCAGCCGACATTCGAGCCGACGCTGAGATCGGGCGGCGGCATAATCCCGGTGGAAGACTTTCCAGACGACCGCCTTGGCGCGAGACATGCCCATCAATTTTTCCCCAGATTTTCGTTGATACGCGTCTCGGTGATATCGTCACGCAGACGCTCCGCACGTGCGGTCAAAACATTCATATGCGCACGGGCATGCTCAAGCTCGCCCCGCACGGTCGCCGCCATTCCGCTGGCTTCGATCATCCCGGCCAGCGCGGAAAGACGTTCGCTCTCCTGCGCCAGCGCATCGAGAAGCGTGGCCGCCTTGACGCGGTCGGCCGAGACGGCATTCCGAAACCGCGCGACCTCCCGCTGCAATTCCTCTTGGAGACGATATTGCCGTTCCATCGTCTCCCGGATCTCGATGGCGAACCGGCGATAGTCACGCTTCGTCCGGATTTCGTCCCGGCGTCTGCCAAAAGCCGCCAGAAGACGATGATGCAGCATTCGCGCATCGAAGCGCGTGGATGCATCGTCCTTCATGACCGGCCATTGCAGGGTTACGGGTTCCCGATCGAGCAAAGCTTCCCCGCATGCGAGAATCTGGTCGAGCGTTCGGACGATACGATCCTCGCGTTCATTCTCGGCATGACGCTGCTGCCAGGCCATTTCGCGCAGCGACGTCATCACGTCATGCAAGTGGGCGCGGTCGAACCGAACCTCAGCGAAGAGCAATTCCATATCGGCCGCCAATCGAACCTGGTGCCGCCCCAGATCGGCCACGACATCGGCGATCGGCTGAAGCAGCGGTGTGGGGTCGGTAACGCGTGCCACCATGTTCGACAGGTCGGCCATGGCGTCGTGCAGACGGGACAATGTCACCTGTATCCCGAGGTCATTCCGCTGCCCCTGCTCCACCGCCTGGTGCAAGGTCGACAATTGGCGCGCCGCCACGTCCATCGCGCGCACCAATGAAGGCGCGCCGGCCCCGACTACGCCTCGCGACTCCACTTCCGTGGCACCTTCGAGGGTCGTGACGCTCGACAGCCAATGCTCATAATCGTCCCTCAGCGACTTGGCCGCCTTGGTCATGCAACGCTCGAGCGCACCAAGCACCATCGATGTGGACAGGCCGAAGAGCGAAGAACTGAAACCCACCGACATACCGCGCAGCGGGGCCTTCATGCCTTCGATCATCTTGCCGAAGCTGTCGCCGCCCGCCGTGCCGGAGACATCCATACCCCCGATCAGGTCACCCACGGACCCGACAGTATGCATCAGGCCCATGAACGCGCCGATCAGGCCCATGAAGACCATCAGGCCCGAGAAGTAGAGAATGACCGACTTCTGTTCGTTGATGCGCTGGTCGACGCTGTGGACGAGCGATTCCGCCACCTTGGACGGCAGATTGACGACCCCGTCCTTGGCGAGCTGTTCCGCGATCAGGCGATAGCCCTGTCCCAGCAGGTGCGGCTCATGGAAGATGCTCGCGGGCGTTTCGTAGACGCTGTCGTCCGCCTCCAGGATCGCGCTGCTCTGTTGCAGCGCGCGCAGGGCCTGCACTTCGTTGCTCAGCGCCAGGACGTTGCGGAAGGCGATGATCGCAGCGACGGAAAACAGCGCAAATATCGACAGGTTCAGCGCCATCTTGGCCTTGATGCCCGCGATGACGAAGTCGTGCGCATAGACGCCGACGCCGATCATGATCGTCATGACCGCCGACATCTTGATGAGTTCGTCGCGTATCTGGCGTTTCATGGCCATGCCCCTCAATTCTTGACGACGATGCGGACGGAGTTCGCGTCATCGGACTTGGGGTCCACCACGCGGGTTTCCGTGACGATATCGTCGGGCTTGATACCGGCCTGGATCAGTAGGTTGCGGGTCGCCGCCGCCCGATAATATGCGATCCGCATCGGCTCGGAGATCGCCCCGGTACTGCTGACCAAGGACCAGATCCCATATTTCCGGCCTGGCTGCGCCGCGCCTTTCAGGAAAGACTGCACCTTTGCCGCGTCCTCATCGGTGTATCGAACAGCGTTCGGATCGAAGTCGACCCGCAGGAGCGTTGAGGCGGTGGTGATGCGCATGCCCTTTGTCTCGCTGGGCCGCTCCGTCGACTTGGCAGCGATCCGCATCGTATCGGGCGTATCCCGGGTCAGGATGGACAACTGGTCCTTCCCGTTCGTCGCGGTTTCGGACATCAGCGGAGAGCCGAGCTGCGCGATGGAACTGCCCGAAGCCGCATCGGACGGGGATTGGACAGGCCGCATGCCCTCGACACCCCGGCTGGCCGCCTTGTTCGCAGGATTGCTCGCCGTCGGTGCCGTTTCCCCTGCCACCGCCCGCTGCCCGTTGCTCTGCTGCATCTCATTGATCTTCTGCTGCATGACCTGAACCGTCCGCTTGGACAGTTCCATGACCGCCGCACTCATGATGACCAGCAGAAAGGTCACGACCATGATCACCGCGGTCAGTACGTCCACGAATGCCGGCCAGTGATTGACTTCGCCGTCTTCAGATGCCCCTGCCACGTTACCCCTTTCCCTGATTGTCCGGTTGCTTGCCCGTGAATGGCGCCCTTCACGCGGCGCGTGCCGTCTGACGCTGGCGCAGGTGCGCCAGAAGCTGGTCCCTGGGTTGATCGGCCAGGATGCGTCCGTTCTCCATCCAAAGCACCCGGTCCACGAGGTCGAGCACGGCGAACCGATGGGTGGCGATGACCAATGTCCGGTCGGTGCTGAATTCCCGCAGTCCGCGGATCACGGCCTGTTCCCCATCGATGTCCATCGATGCGGTGGGTTCGTCCAGCAACAGGATGCGGGGGTCGCGCATGAAGGCACGCGCCAGCACCACCGCCTGGCGCTGACCACCGGAAAGCCGGCAGCCCCCGCCCCCGACCGTGCGGCTCAGGCCTTCCTTCGACTGGATGACGAACTGATGGACGCCCGAAGTCTTCAGGGCCCGCTCCAGCAATGCCGGATCGGGAGCCGCACGCCCCAGCACGATATTCTCATAGATCGTATCGTCGAAAAGCGTTGCATCCTGCGTTGCGAACGCGATGTTTTCCCGCAGCAGAGAGGCCGCATATTGCTCTACGGCATGACCATCGATCAGGAACGCGCCTGAGGTGGGCGCGACCAGGCCCCCAAGCAGTTTGAGCAGCGTGGATTTGCCGGAGCCGGCCAGCCCGATGATCCCGATCTTCTCGCCAGGCCCGATCTCCAGGTTTATGTCATGCAGAACCGGCGCGCTTGTATCGGGATAGGCATAGCCTGCATTCTCGAAGGCCAATTGCCCGACAAAGGGACGGGCTTTGACTGCCATGTCCGATGTTTCGACCTCTGGCTCGAGCGCCAGGAGATTGGCCAGTGCCCCGAATTGCGTCAGACTCTGATAGCCCTTGCCGATGATCCCGATCGCCGACGAGACGAGGCCCATGGCGCGACCCGCCAACATGTTGCAGGCGATCAGCGCACCAGCCGTCATCACCCCGGCGCGGATTTGATAGATGCTGATGACGACGATCCCGATCGTCACCGCCTGAACGATGAAGGCCGAGGCGACCGCCGGAATCTCCTGCCAATGACGGGTGGCCTTGCCATTCATGCCGACATGGTCGGAGAGGATGTCCCATCGGCGCAGAAAGCGCCCTTCGGCCTGATTGCTCTTGATCGTATGCAGGCTGCCCACGACGTCAGCGACCAGGTTACTGCGCGCCTGCACCAATTTGCTGGACCGATGGCTGCCGAACTTCAGTCCATAGGCCGAAGCCAGTCCGATCAGGGACATCGCAAGAGCGCCGAATAGCGGCACCACCGCCACCCAGCCGCCGATCATGGCAATCAGGGCAAGGAAGGCGAAGAAAAAGGGAATTTCCACGCAGAAGGTGGCCGCCGCATGCGGCGCAAGCATCGCCATCGATTCGATATCGCGAAGCGCCGTCATCAGGCTTCCGACGGTCCAGTTCGACTTGTCGATCCGCGCGTGCAACACCGAGGCCATGGCGCGATGCTGTATGCCCTGACCGACGCGCAGACCGATCGCATCGATGAAAACCGACCGCGTCTGCTTGAACAGGCATTCGAAGACCAGGATGAGCAGAGCGCCGAAAGAGAGCGCCCACAGGGTATCGACGGCCAGGTTCGGCACCACCCGATCGTAAATGGCCCGCATATACAATGGGATGGCGAAAGCACACATGTTGAGCAGCAACGCGGCCAGCAACAATTGCGCAAAATTTCGCCGTTCCGAAAGGAAACATGAGAACAGCCAAGTGCGGGGATTGGCCCGTATGCGTTCACGCTGGTCGCAGGCCAAACTACCGTTGACGGAATCGACATGGCCAACGATCAGCATCTGATCGGTGGTCGCTGCGGCAACCTCATCGATCGGGACAAGCCGTTCGCCCGTACCGTCGATTATCGTCAATTCTCCGACGCTGGATCTCGCCCTGGCGACCAGATAGCCGCCATCGATCAGGCAAAGCACCGCAGGCAGATGCGCTTCGGTCAGCTTCCGCACGTTGCGCCGTTCCCATCTGGCGTCCAGATCCACGCGCGCGCATGCGAACGGCGCGAACCGGGCATCGAGATCACCACCGCTCATCGGCAGTGACGCGCTCAAATCGACAGAACCGACAGTAATACCCGAATTTTCAGCAATTTTTACAATTGCATCGACCAGTCCAAGCCCAACAACGCCGTTAAGTTTCGTGCCCTGGAAGCTCACGCGACTCCGCATCACAGTCGCGATAACCATTTGAAAGTATGACTTTCGCTTCCTCATAACAAGCACGATTCCCCCATTGCATCTCCACATCTACATTCTTTTTATATATTAAGCGTAAATCACAGGCAAACAGGATAACGCAAGGGCATATTCGAACAATGCTAAGACGCATGACTCGATTTCTGACTAGTTTATCATGCTCTATCAGCAGGATATTCCGCGCCGATGGCGACTTAACGCAGGAAAACCTAAATTTTACAAGGATAGACGGACTTCAACCTTGGAGTGCAAGGATTGAAACTTCCAAGTCTTTCAACATCTTGAAAGTGCTGGCCGTTGCTCTTGCGAGCCTCCTGCTATGGGCGGCGCTGTTCCAGATCGACAAGGTCACGCGTGGCACCGGTCGCGTCCTGCCTTCGATCCAAAACCAAGTGGTCCAGCATTTGGAAGGCGGGATCGTGAAGCAGATTCTGGTTCGCGAAGGACAACGCGTCCGCAAGGGCGATATCCTTCTGCGCCTATCCAACCAGCAATCGAACGCCGAACTCGACAACGCACAGACCGACGTTGCAGCGAAACATATCAGCATCCTTCGCCTTGAAGCCGAAGCATCCGGCGCAGATCATTTTACTGCGCCGCCCGAACTGGCACGACTGGCTCCTGATATCGCTCGGTCGGAAGAGGCATTCTTTGCGTCGCAGCGCGCCGATATTCAGCAGCAAATCAGCGTATACGACCATCAAATCCAGGGTTTCCGTGCCGACATCGCGAGTTCCACGGCGCGACTGGCCAGCCTCCGCAAAGAAGAGAGCACGGTCGAAACGCAACTGGAGCGGCTGCGGCGTGCCCTGGCATCCGAAGCGGTGTCGGAAAATGCCGTGCTCGAGAAACAGGGCGAATTGCAGCAGGTCCGCACCCGTATCTCCGATACGATCACGTCAATTCCCAAATCCCAGGCCGGGCTTGCGGAGGCGACGGCGAAGCGCGGCGAAGCCTGGACGAAATATCTGTCCGACACCCGCGAAAAAGCCGCGACCCTGAGACTGGAAATGACCAAGGCCGGGCACGCGCTCAACGCCTTTCAGGATCGCAATTTTCGCGAGGAGGTTCGCGCCCCGACCGACGGCTATGTCAACAAGCTGCTTGTCCAGACCCTGGGCGGCATCGCCAAGCCGGGCGAGCCTCTTGTCGAGATCGTGCCCGTCGACGACGCCGTGATGATCGAAGCGCGCGTTTCGCCGCGCGACCGCGGCAACATCTGGATTGGCCTACCGGCGGTGGTGAAGATCAGCGCGTATGATTCCACCATCTTCGGCGGGCTCGATGCCAGGGTCGAGGATATTTCCGCCGACGCCCTGCAAGATCCCAAAGGCGAGCTTTACTACCGGGTACGACTGCGCGCCGATACGCGCCGGTTCGACAAAACAAAGCCCGTGCTGCCAGGCATGACCGCAGAAGTAGACATCCGGTCCGGTCACCAGACGGTGCTCAGCTATATTTTGGGGCCTCTGATCCGCGTGCGGGATGGGGCTTTCCGCGAATAACGATGATCCACCAATCTTTCTTTCCGGGGGGAATGCGACAATGACGAATAAATCCAAGCCGTCGTGGTATGCCGGGAACGGGCTTGTTCTTGGGGTTGCAATTGCGATAGCCGCACAGGCCGGTGGCGCGGAGCCACGCTCTCCGAATAAGCAAGGCGGGAGGCGCAGCGCCGCCGCCGCCGCCCCCACGACCACCGTTCAGCCTGATGCTCAGCCGAGTGCCGTGGCGAAGGAGTCGCTCCGTGACGCCATCGTCGCGTCGCTCAAGCAGAACCCGGATATCCAGATCGCCCTCGCGCAGCAGGACGACGCAAAATATGGCGTGAACGAAGCACGCGCGGCATATCTTCCCCGGGTCGATATGACATTGGCCAGCGGTCCCGAATATGTCCAACCGAATGCGGCCAGCGACTCGCTGCTCCAGCGACGCGAGGGCGTGCTGACTATTCATCAGAACCTATGGGACTTCGGTGTCACCATCAATGACATCAAGCGTGCCAACGCCGCTTATGCCAGTGCGCGATGGGGCACGCGCAAGAAGATCGAACAGATATCGTTCGAAATATCATCCGCCTATCTCGGCGTTCTGGAAAAACAGAAGCTTGTCGACTTGATCGGCGAGGAGATCGAGACCCAAGCGAAAATGTCCAAGATGATCGCGGTGCAGAAGGATTTGGGGCTCACGACCAGCGCGGATGTCAGCCGCGCACAGGTCCGACAGGACAATCTTCAACAGTTGCTGCTCGACGCGCAGAGTCAGCTTCAACAGCAGCGCGAAGCCTATCGCCGTTTGACAGGGCGCCTTCCCGACCGCGCGACCGATCTGCCCCCCGTTGACTCAGCTCTGCCGCCCAACCCCGATTCCGCCGTCGATGTGATCGAACAGCGAAACCCCGATCTGGCGCAGGCGAGCCAGGATCGTCGCTCGATCGAGCGTCAGCTTGCCAGTCAAAAAGGCAATTTCTTCCCGCGCATCGGCCTCGATCTCCAGGGCAACCATCGCTACGAGGTCATGGGCCGTACGGGACGCGCCGACGATGCTCGCGCCGTCGTCACGATCAGCTACAATCTGCTCAATGGCGGCGCGGACATGGCGCTGAAACGCAGGATCGAAGCAAGGCTGCGCGAGGCGGATTACCAGTTGCTGAAAGTTCGGCGTGACGTCGAACAGGATCTGAGAGTCGATTTCCAGTCGCTCAAGGCAGCCAATGAGAAAATGGCCACGATCGAGTCACAGATCGATGCTGCTCAAAAGGTGGTAACGCTCTACCGCGAACAGTTTCGATCCGGTCAGCGGTCCGTGTTCGATCTGCTCGATAGCCAGCAGGCGCTATTCCAAGCGAAGCAGAACCAGCTTTCGAACTATACGCAGAAACAGGTCAGCGGCCTCCGGGTATTGCAGAAGATGGCAGAATTGTTCCGCTTTGTAGGAGGAGGCGAACCGCCGCCGCTGAGCACCCCCGCACCCATTATCGTCGGCGTGCCGGCGCGTTAGGGCCAGGGTTTATGATTTGCACCCACTTGGCGATGGCGTCCCGATAATCTCAAGGGGCGGTTGCCAAGTGGATGCAGGTCCAGTTCGCCCCCTTGGGTCCGGACTCCTCGATCGCAGCCAGCAGATGACAGTGGCAGCGGGGCCGATCCGGCGGTCGGCGACATGACGCGAGCGGCTTGCGGTCGGCGTGGGGGAAATCCATTCAGCCATACATAAGAATCGACAAACCATACATAATGCATTATGCATGGATAAACGACCATGCGATGGTGCTCCTATGCCTGCAAATATCCTTTCCGACGGCTTTCGCCGGATTTTGAAGAGTGGCTGGAAGGGGCTTTGCCCCCGATGCGGCAAGGGCCGGATGTTCGCGTCCTGGTTGAAGCTCGCGCCCCAATGCGAATGCTGCGGCCTGAACTATCGCTTTGCCGCCCCTGATGACGGGCCGGCCTTCTTCTCGCTGTGCATCGTCGCGTTCCCGCTGACCTTCGTGGTGGTGTGGATACAGGTCGCCTATAGCCCGCCCTGGTGGGTCCATCTGCTGACCTCCATGCCGCTGATGCTGCTCGGCTGCCTCTTGCCGCTGCGTCCGATCAAGGGGTGGCTGGTCGCATCGCAATATGTGAACCGGTCGGTGGAAGCAGGCACCGAAGCGCTTTGGAACCGGATGGATGGACGGGATGACAACCGCTTCGGCGACTGACCGGGTGACCGGCGAATTGCGGGAGGATGCCCGCTGCGCGGCGGCGCAACTGCTGGAAAGCCTCGGTCGGCACGAGGATGCGCGGATCATCCGGGCGGGCGGCGGAGACGATTTCCCGGAAGTCCGCGTCGCGCTTCATGCGCTCTGCGGCATGGCCGCAAAGGTCCAGCGGCTGGAACGTGCCCTGCGATGCTATGCCGACGAAACCCTGTGGGAAGCGCACCCGCATAGCGAGCCGCTGGCCGTGCATGACGGGGGCGCCATGGCTCGCGCCGCGCTGGCGGGCCGTGAGGCGTTCGAGCTGCACCGCGACTGACAGGACAAAATGTCCAGCTCATGGATTATGCATGGACATTGCATGGTTCGAGGGATAAGAAAACACCCATGCAAAGCTGGACACCCGATATCGATTCGTCATCCGGACCCAAATATCTGGCGATTGCGGACGCGCTGGCGCGCGACATCGAGGCCGGAATGCTGGGATCGGGGGACCGCCTGCCGCCGCAACGCGCGCTGGCGGAGACGCTGGGGGTCGACCTGACGACGGTGACGCGGGCCTATGGCGAAGCGCAGCGGCTCGGGCTGATCGAGGGGGACGGCCGCCGGGGCAGCTTCGTGCGCGAACAGCCCGTCCGATCCGCCGCACCCGACATGGCGCGCCCCCCTTTGGTCGAGCGGATCGATCCGGGCATGAATGCGCCGCCCGAACTCCCCGGTGGAGAGCTGGTCGATGCCTTTCGCCAAACGACCGCCGCCCTGCTCGGCGGGCCGGACGGCGGCGCGCTGTTCCAGTATCAGCCGACCGGCGGCCTGCCGTCGCTGCGCGAAGCCGGGGCGGCGCTGCTGCGGCGGCGCGGCATCGCCACGCAGGAGGACATGGTCCTGCTCGCCGCCGGTGGCCAGCAGGCGCTGCACGCGTTTTTCGGGGCCGAGCTGGTGGCGGGCGATCGCGTGGCGGTGGCGCCGTTCGCCTATCCGGGCCTCCTGGCACTGGCGCGGCGCTACGGCGTGCTGCTCCAGCCGGTTTCGGTGGATGCCCAGGGGATGGTCCCGGACGCGCTGGACGCCGCCTGCCGCGCGGGGACGATACGCGCCGTCTATATCGTGCCGACCAACGACAATCCGACGACCGCGACGATGGGCCTGGATCGTCGCCGCGCCATCGCCGAGGTGGCGGAGCGGCACGGACTGATGGTGATCGAGGACGACGCCTATGGACTGTTGCCGGAACGGCCGCTCGCGCCGATCGCATCCTTCGCCCCCGACCGGACATGGCATATCGCCAGCGTGTCGAAAATCCTGTCGCCGGGCCTGCGCGTTGCCTGGCTGCATGTGCCCGACATCGCCAAGGCCTGGCGACTGGCGGCGGACATGCACGAAACCGCGATCATGGCCCCGCCCCTCAATGCCGCGGCGGTCGCGGACTGGGTGGGCGGCGACACCTTCGCGCGCCTGGTGGCGGCGGTGCGAAGGGAGGCGCAGGCCCGCCAGGCGATGGTGCGCAAATGCCTGCCCAAGGGGAGCTATCATATGCAGGACGAAGGCTATCATCTATGGGTTCCCCTGCCCGCCGATGCCGACGCCGGATCGATCGCGCAGACGGTCCGCCCGCATGGCCTGTCGGCCATTCCCGGCGAGGCCTTTGCGGTCGATCGTTCGGCGGTGTCGTCGGCGCTGCGGGTGTCGATCGGCGGGATGCTGTCCCATGATCGGCTGGAGCGGGGCTTGCGGTTGCTCGGTGCGATGATCGCGCCGGACGCCACGCGAAAGATATCGCTGATCTGAGTTGATCTGATCCGATCCGGTCCGCCGGACCGAACGCACCGACGCATTTTCTTTGCCGCGTGGCGAAAGCCATGCCGTGTTGTCACGCGCCCCGACGGCGCGCCCGAGACAAGGAGTTCGCCATGGGTGACCAAGCCCTGTTACTGGCCCGTGCGCAATTCGCGTTCACGGTTTCCTTCCACTTCATATTCCCGGCCTTTTCGATCGGGCTGGCCAGTTTCCTGATGGTGCTGGAGGGGCTTTGGCTGCGGACCGGACGCGGCGTCTATGCCAATCTCTATCGCTATTGGCTGAAGATCTTCGCCGTGGCCTTCGGCATGGGCGTGGTGTCGGGGATCGTCATGTCCTACCAGTTCGGCACCAACTGGTCGGTCTTCTCCGAAAAGGCGGGGCCCATCGTCGGCCCGCTCATGGCCTATGAAGTGCTGACCGCCTTCTTCCTGGAGGCGGGGTTCCTGGGCGTCATGCTGTTCGGCATCACCAAGGTCGGGCCGCGGCTCCATTTCTTCGCGACCTGCATGGTGGCGCTCGGCACCTTCATCTCCGCCACCTGGATCATCAGCACCAACAGCTGGATGCACACGCCGACCGGGTTCGCGATCAACGCGCAGGGGCAGTTCGTTCCCGCCGGATCGTGGCTTCCGATCATCTTCAACCCCAGCTTCCCCTATCGCCTGCTGCACGTCGTCATCGCCGCCTATCTCACCACCTCGCTCGTCGTTGGCGCGGTGGGCGGGTGGCACCTGCTGAAGGACCGGACCAATCCGGGCGCGCGCAAGATGTTCTCGATGGCAATGTGGATGGTCGCGATCGCCGCCCCCGCCCAGATCCTGGCGGGCGACGCGCACGGGCTGAACACGCTGGAGCATCAGCCGGCCAAGATCATGGCGATGGAGGGTCATTATGACAGCCATCCCGACGGCGCGCCGCTGATCCTGTTCGGCATTCCGAACCCGGCCACGAAGCATATCGACTATGCGATAGAGGTGCCCAAGGCGTCCTCGCTCGTCCTGAAGCACGATCCGAACGCGCCGCTCGCCGGTCTGGACACCGTCGCCGACGACCGCGAGACCGCCCGTGGCGATCCTGTTCTGGTCGTTTCGCGTGATGGTCGGGTTGGGCATGGTCATGCTGTTGCTGGGGCTGGCCAGCCTGGCGGCCCGGTTCCGTCGCAAGCTCTATGACTGGACGCCGCTGCACCGCCTGGCGATCGCCATGGGGCCGTCCGGCTTCGTCGCGGTGATCGCGGGCTGGATCACGACCGAGGTCGGCCGCCAGCCCTTCACCGTCTATGGCTATCTGCTGACCGCCCAGTCGCATTCGCCGCTCAGGGCATCGGCGGTCGCCACGTCGCTGCTGACCTTCGTGGTCGTCTATTTCGTCGTCTTCGGGGCGGGCACCTATTACCTGCTCCGCCTGATGGCCAAGCCGCCGGAGGCGCACGAAACCGAGCCCGCCTCCACCCCGCAACGCGCGGCGGGCATCACCCCCGCCCCCGCGCTCGACAAGGAGTGACCGGCGATGTTCTACGATTATGATCTCGCCACCATCTGGGCGTTCATCATCGCCTTCGCCGTGTTCGCCTATGTCGTCATGGACGGTTTCGACCTGGGCATCGGCATCCTGTTTCCGACGCTGAAGGTCGGCGAAGAGCGCGATCAGGCGATGAACTCGATCGCGCCGGTCTGGGACGGGAACGAAACCTGGCTGGTGCTGGGCGGCGGCGGCCTGATGGCGGCCTTCCCGCTGGCCTATGCGATCATCCTGCCCGCCACCTATCCGCTCGTCATCGCGATGGTGCTCGGCCTGATCTTTCGCGGCGTCGCCTTCGAGTTTCGTTGGCGCGACCCCCGGCACCGGGCCTTTTGGGACGTCGCCTTTTGCGGCGGTTCGGTGGTGGCGACGCTGGCCCAGGGCGTGATGCTGGGCGCGGTGTTGCAGGGCATCCGGGTCGCGGGCCGGGCCTATGCGGGCGGGTCGTTCGACTGGTTGTCGCCGTTCAGCCTGTTGACCGGCGTCGCGCTGCTGGCCGGTTACGCCCTGCTGGGCGCGAGCTGGCTGATCGGCAAGACGCATGGCGACGTTCAGGACCATGCGCGGCGCATGGCGTTCCGCCTCGGCATCGCGACGCTCGTCGCGATGGCGGCGGTCAGTGCCGCGACGCCGTTCCTGGCGATCGACTATTGGCATCGCTGGTTCCGGATGCCCGGTGTCCTCTTCACCGCGCAGGTGCCGCTGGCCACGATCGTCTTCGGCTTCATCTTCTTCTGGAGCCTGAAGCGCGGTCGCGAGACATTGCCCTTCCTGGTCACGCTCATCCTGTTCGCGCTGGGCTTTGTCGGCCTGGGGATCAGCATGTTCCCCTATATCGTGCCCCGCGCGCTGACCATCTGGGACACCGCCGCACCGGAGAAGAGCCAGATCTTCATGCTGGTGGGCACCGTCTTCATCCTGCCGATCATCATCACCTACACGGCATGGGCCTATTATGTCTTTCGCGGGAAGACCGTCACCGAGGGCTATCACTGATGGTCGGCCAGCCCCCCGCGCCGCTGTGGCGCCGCCTCGGCTGGATGGCCGCGATCTGGCTGGCGAGCGTGCTGACGCTCGGCATCGTCGCCAGTATCATCCGCCACTGGCTCCTCCCCTGATCCCGAACGCTGCGACGGAGCGCATGACATGACCGGCGATACGACCTGGCCGACCACCGACGCGAGGATGGCGGCATGAAGACTCTTTTTTCCGACATCATGGCGGACCTTCCCTTGGTCGCGATCCTGCGCGGGATCACGCCAACGGAGGTCGAGGCGGTCGGCGACGAGCTGGTCGAGGCAGGTTTCCGGTTGATCGAGGTGCCGCTCACCTCGCCCGATCCGTTCGACAGCATCGCGCGTCTGGCCGGGCGATGGGGACAAGGCGCGATCGTCGGCGCGGGGACCGTGCGCCGGATCGACCAGCTCGACCGGCTGATCGAGGCGGGGGGCCGCCTGATGGTCACGCCCCATGGCGACCCCGCGCTGATCGCCGCCGCCTGTGCGCGCGGACTCGTCACCCTGCCCGGCGTCGCCACGCCCACCGAGGCGTTGGCGGCGCTGGATGCCGGGGCCGACGGGCTGAAACTCTATCCGGCGGAGATGATCCCGCCGAGCGCGGTCAAGGCGTTCCGCACGGTGATCGGCCCCGGCGTTCCGCTCTGTCCGACGGGTGGCATCGAGCCCGAGGACCTCGCCCCTTATGTCGCGGCGGGTGCCGATGGCTTCGGGCTGGGCGGCGCGCTCTACCGCCCCGGCGACACGGCCGAAGATGTAGCCGTCCGGGCGGCCGCCTTCGTATCGCGCTGGAAGACGCTTCATGGATGACCCGACGGCGCAGCGCCCCGAGGACCGCGAATTGCTGGCGGCCGCCGCCGCGATCGGCCGCGACCTCATGCGACCCGATCCGCGCATCTACTGGGCCGACCTGCTGCTGACCGCCATGGTGGCCTATGCCAGCCTTGCGGGCATGATGCGGCTTCCGCTCGGCGGCGCGACGATCGTCCTGGGCGTGGTCGCCATGCTCGCCTTTTATCGCGGGCTCAGCTTCATCCACGAACTGGCGCATCTCCGCCGGTCGCAGCTTCCGGGGTTCACGGCTGCCTGGAATCTCCTGTTCGGCATTCCGTTGCTGACCCCGTCCTTCCTCTATGACGACGTCCATGTCCGGCATCATGCCCGACCCATCTATGGCACGACGCGCGACCCGGAATATCTGCCGCTGGCGTCGATGCGACCGCAGCATCTGGTCCTCTTCCTCATGGCGGCGGGGTTGGCCCCGCTGGGCCTGCTGATCCGCTTCGGCCTGCTGGCGCCGCTCGGCATCGGCAGCGCCCGCCTGCGCCGGGCGACCGTCGCCCGCTATTCCGCGCTGGCGATCAACCCGGCCTTTCGCCGGACCGAGCCGCAAGGACAGGCGCGTCGCGAATGGCTCCGCCTCGAAATCGCGGCCAGCGCATGGGCCGTCGCGGTCATCCTGCTGGTCGCCACCGGGACCGTCGGCATGACGCAGGCGGGGCTGGCGCTCCTCCTCGGCTCGGGCCTGGCGGTCATCAACCAGTTCCGCACGCTCGTCGCGCATCTGTGGGAGAATGAGGCGGGCACGCCGATGAGCCTGACCGCGCAATATCTGGATTCGGTCAATGTGCCGCCCCCCGCGCTACTGCCCGCGCTCTGGGCGCCGGTCGGTCTTCGCTATCACGCGCTGCATCATCTGTTGCCGTCGGTCCCCTATCACGCGCTCGGCACGGCGCATCGGCGGCTGTCGGCCCGGCTGGGACAAACGCCCGAACGCGCCCGTGTCGACCATCGCAACATGCTGGCGCCGCTGCGTGCCATTTTCCGCGTTGCGGGCCGCTGAACCGGACTAGGCCGATCGCCTGCGCTCGATGTCCGCGAGCACGTCGATGAAATGCCGCACCCGCGCCGACCGGAACCGCGCCTCGGGGAAGACCGCATGGACGCCCCCGTCTGGCAGCGACCATTGGGGAAGCAGATGGACGAGCCGCCCCGCCGCCAGGTCCGCCGCGACCACGAAATCCGGCAGCACGGCCAGCCCGCACCCGGCCAGGACACAGGCATGGGTGGCGGGCGTCTTGTCCGCCATGACGACGGGCGACCCGGTACAGCGCCGCTCCTCCCCCTCGCGCGAAAAAGTCCAGTCGAGCGGATGCCGCAGCAGCCGGTTGCCGATCCACGGCATCGCCCCAAGCGCGTCCGGCGACAGGGCGTCCACCGCGCGGCGCGCCATGTCGGGCGTGCAGACCAGCAACTGGCGAAAGCTGCCCAGCCGACGCATCTGCAACCCGCTGTCCGGCAACCAGCCGAGCCGGATGGCGACATCGACCTCCGCATCGATCAGATCGAGGACGGCGTCGTCGAACGTCACCTCGGCCCGGACAGCCGGAAAGCGCGCGAGGAATGCCGCCATGGCGGGCGCGACCACCGCCCGGCCATAATCGCTGGGCGCCGTCACCGTCAGCGTGCCGGTCGGCGTCTCCACCCCCTGCGCCGCCTCGGCGAACGCATCGTCCGCATCGCGCAGGATCGCCATCGCGCGTTCGTGGAAGCGCCGCCCGGCATCGGTCAGGTGCAGCTTGCGCGTGGTGCGCTTGAGCAGCGCGACACGCAGTTCCTCCTCCAGACGGGCGACCTGATGGCTGACGACCGTCTTGGCGACGCCCAGCCGCTCCGCCGCGCGGGTGAAGGAGCCCGTCTCCACCGTCGCGGTGAAATAGCGGAGGCGATTGAGATTGGGGGCGTCCATCGTATGATTGTCCTGTTTGGACTTACAGTGTGTACGATTTGTACCGATTTATCCAGGTCATCGAACCGCCTATCTCCGTCATCGACCGGGCAGCCTCATGCTGCCGAGCCACAGGACGATGACCATGACCGGCATAGGCGACATGCAGTTCCGCTATTTCTTCGATCCGCTGTGCGGCTGGTGCTATGCCAGCGCGCCCGCGCTCGCCGCGCTCGCCGAGCAGGCGGGCGGCCGCCTGGACATGATGCCGTCCGGCCTGTTCGCCGCGCCCCGGCCGACCGCGTCGATCGCGGATCATGCCTGGCACAACGACCAGCGCATCGCGAGTATGACGGGCCAGCCGTTCAGCGAAGCCTATCACCAGCGCGTCCTCCAGGCGCCCGGCGGCGTGTTCGATTCCTCCGCTCTGACCCACGCACTGGTGGCGCTGGGCGAGTGGCAGCATGGCCTGGAGCCACGCTTCCTGCATCAGGCGCAGATCGCTCGCTATGTCGGCGGAGAGGATACGTCGGATGCAATGGTGGTGGCGCGGATCGCCGCATCGGTGGCGGACCAGGCGGGAATCGCGCTCGACGTCGCGGCGCTGGCCGATCGCCTGCGCCATGACGCGGACCTGCATGCCCGGACCGACGCCCGGATCGCCGAGACGCAGCGGGCGATGGCGGCGCTGCGGATCAGCGGGGTGCCGCAACTGGTCGCGATCGTCGGCGGTCGGCACGTCATCGTTCGCGGGGACGATATCTATGCGGGCGGCGATCGCCTGCTCACCGCTCTGGCCGCGCTGGACCGCGCGGCGTAATTTCACAAGAAGGGACGTAACATCATGAACATCGCCTTGATCGGCGCATCCGGCAATGCCGGTTCGCGCATCCTTGCCGAACTCGTCCGCCGCAATCACATGGTGACCGCGATCGCACGCGACACCGCCAAAATCGCCACCGCTCCGGGTGTTCGCGCAGTCGCTGTCGACCTGCACGACGGCGCGGCGCTGGCCGACGTACTGCGAGGCCATGACGCGGTCATCAGCTCGGTCCATTTCCTCGCCAGCGGCCCCGACGCACTGATCGATGCGGTGAAGGCATCCGGCGTGCGCCGCTATCTGGTCGTCGGCGGCGCGGGCAGCCTGGAGGTCGCGCCGGGCCAGCGCCTGATCGACAGCCCCGATTTCCCCGCCGCCTATCGCGACGAGGCGCTGGCCGGGGCGGCCTTTCTCGACAAGCTGCGGGGTGAGACGGATCTCGACTGGACGTTCCTGTCGCCCTCGGCGGTCTTCGCCCCCGGCGAGCGGACCGGGACGTTCCGGCTCGGCGGCGACGCGCTCCTGACCAACGCGAACGGCAGCAGCATCTCGTTCGAGGATTATGCGATCGCGCTCGTCGACGAACTGGAGGTTCCGGCCCACATCCGGCGGCGTTTCACCGTCGGCTACTAAGGCCGATCGATATTCGGGGATGCCTTCTTCTTGCCCTCTCCCCTGGACAGGGGAGAGGGTTAGCGAAGCTTGCCAGCCTGCTGGCTAGCGCAGCTTGGGTGAGGGGTTGAGCGAGCCCAAAGGCTCGCGCGCTCGCTTCGCGAGCGCCCACCCCTCACCCAGCTCCGACTAAGCCTTTGCTTTTGCAAAGGCCAAGTCTGCGCAACCCTCTCCCCTCTGCGAGGGGCGAGGGAAGGATAAGGCATCGCTATGCCTTATGCGGGCGGAGCGGCGTCCTCCGCTTCCACGGAGAGCGCCGACCGGGGCGTCGCATCGACACGCAGCGCGAACACATCCGGCCGGGAATAGTGACCGGCCACGTCGAGATCATATCGCCCGCGCACGACGTCATCTAGGTCGATCGTCGCGGCCAGCACGCCTTCGCGGCCGTGAAGCGGCCCGGCCACGATCTCGCCCATCGGATTGACGATGATGCTGCCGCCCTTGATCAATTCCGCCGTCGCGTCCTCCCCGGCAAATGCCGCATAGTCCGCAGGGGCGTCGGCGCGGGTCATATATTGGCACGCGCTGAGCAGGAACATGCGTCCCTCATAGGCGATGTGGCGCATCGACGCCTGCCAGATGTCACGCTCGTCCACCGTCGGCGCGCACCAGATTTCGACGCCCCGCGCGTACATCGACTGGCGCAACAGCGGCATGTAATTCTCCCAGCAGATCGCCGAGCCGATCCGGCCGACCGGCGTCTGGAGGACCGGGATCGTCGAACCGTCGCCCTGCCCCCAGACCAGCCTTTCGCTGGCGGTCGGCATCAGCTTGCGATGCTTGCCGATCAGCGCCCCATCCGGCCCGAAGAACAGCGCGGTGCAATAGAGCGTGGCGCCGTCGCGCTCGATCACGCCCGTCACCAGATTCGCCTTCATATCGGCCGCGAAGCCGCCGATCGTACGGACCTCCGGCCCATCGATCTCGATCGCCGCGCGCCAGTAGCGCAGATAATCCTCCCGCCCCTCGGCCGTGCGCGATCCGATGCGCGCGCCGAAGTCCAGGCCCTTGGGATAGCCGCCGATATAGGCTTCCGGAAACACCGCGAGTTCGACGCCGTCCTGTTTAGCGGCCTCGCAATGGGCGGCCATCCGCTCCAGCGTATGGGGGGTGTCGAACAGGGTCGTTCCAGCCTGCACGACGGCGACGCGATGTTGACGCACGCTATATTCCTCTATCGTCCGGTGTTCTTCAAAAACGGGTCCATCGATGCCCCTGGGCCGATGTCCTAATAGTAGTTGCGGCCTCGATCAGACTCGCTCGATCATCAGGGCGATCCCCTGCCCCACGCCGATGCACATGAAGGCCATGGCATAGCGGCCGCCGGTGCGATGCAGTTCCTCCACCGCCGTCATCGCGATGCGCGCGCCCGACATGCCGAGCGGATGGCCCAGCGCGATCGCACCGCCATTGCGGTTCACGCGAGGATCGTCGGGCGCGATGGCTAGGTCGCGCAAGGTCGCGATCGCCTGCGCGGCAAAGGCTTCGTTGAGTTCGATGACGTCGAGCTGGTCCAGGCCTATGCCTGTATTCCGACACAGCTTGCGTGCCGCCTCGATCGGCCCTGCGCCCATGATCCGTGGCGCGATACCCGCCGATGCCAGCCCCAAGATGCGCGCGCGGGGCGTCAGGCCGTGGCGGGCCGCCGCCGCTTCCGAGGCGACCAGCATCGCCGCCGCGCCGTCGTTGAGGCCCGAGGCATTGCCCGCCGTCACCGTGCCGTCGGCGCGGACGACGGGTTTCAGCTTCGCCAGCGCCTCCAGGCTGGTGGCGCGGGGGTGTTCGTCCTGCGTGACGACGATCGACTCCCCCTTTCGCTGGGGGATGGTGACGGGCACGATCTCCACGGCCATGCGACCGCTCGCGATCGCCGCCGCCGCCTTTTGCTGGCTGGCAAGCGCGAAGGCGTCCTGCTCCTCGCGCCCGATCCGCCATTGGTCGGCGACGTTTTCCGCCGTCTGGGGCATGGTGTCGACGCCATACGCCGCCTTCATCGCCGGATTGACGAAGCGCCAGCCGAGCGTGGTGTCTTCGATCTGCTGTGCCCGGTCGAAGGGGCCCGCCGCCTTGCCCATGACATAGGGTGCGCGGGTCATGCTCTCGACACCCCCGGCCATGACGAGTTCGGCATCGCCGCTGCGGATCGCCTGCGCCGCGATGCCGACCGCGTTCAGCCCCGATCCGCACAGCCGGTTGACCGTCCCGCCCGGCACCGTCTCCGGCAGACCGGCGAGCAGCACCGCCATGCGCGCGACGTTGCGATTGTCCTCGCCCGCCTGGTTGGCGCAACCCAGAAGGACGTCGTCGACGCCCTGCCAGTCGACATGGCGGTTGCGCTCCATCAGCGCGCGCAGGGGAATGGCGGCAAGGTCGTCGGCCCGAACGCTCGCCAGCGCGCCGTTCAGCTTGCCGATGGGGGTGCGGATCGCATCGCAGATATAAGCGTCGGGCATCAGGCGTCCTGTTCCAGCATTTCGATGATCTTCTGCGCCTCGGCAAAGCCGGTATTGGCGGCGGGTACGCCCGCATAGATGGCGGCCTGCATCAGCACTTCCTTCAGCTCGTCGCGGGTAAAGCCGCCCTGGGTCAGCCCGGCGCGCACATGCAGCGCGAATTCCTCCCAGCGCCCTAATGCGCAGGTGATCGCCAGCACGATCAGGCGGCGGGTCCGATCGTCCAGCCCCGGCCGACCCCAGATCTCGCCCCAGGCGATCCGGGTGATCATCGCCTGGAAATCGGCCGTCAGGGGCGTGCGCTTCGCCAGGCTGCGTTCGACCCATTCGTCGCCCAGCACCCGGCGGCGGTTGATCAGCCCGGCCTCGAACAGCGTATCGCTCGCCGCCTCGACCCCGTCGTCGGCGGTCAGGAAGCGGCGCAGCGCGGTGGCCAGCGCGGCGGGAGCCTCGATCGGTGGCAGGTGCGCCCCCTCGACCCCGGCATGGCGCGCGCCGGGGATGGTCGCGACCAGATGCTCGCCATGCCCGGCATAGGGGGTGGAGACGTCGCGCATCGCGGTGACGACCAGGGTCGGCACGGCAAGCCCCGCAATCCGCTCGATCAGCGCCATGTCGCGGATCGCCGCGCCCGCCCCGGCATAACCGGCATCCGATTGCCGCGCGATGCCGTCGCGCAAGGTTTCGGCGATCTCGGGATGCTGCGCGGCAAAGTCGGGCGACAGGAAGCGCCCGACCGCCATTTCGGCAATGGCACCGGTGCCCTGCGTGCGTACCGTGTCGATCCGCGCGCTCCACGCCGCCGGGTCCATCGTCGCCGAGGTGCAGATCAGCGCCAGCGCCGACACCCGTTCCGGGTGGTCGAGCGCCAGTTGCATCGCGACCATGCCGCCCAGCGACACGCCCACCACCGCCGCCGTCCCGACGCCCGCATCGTCCATGATCGCGGCGACATCGGCGGCCAGCATCGCCAGGCTATAGTCACCGTCCGGCGCGTCCGATCCGCCATGCCCGCGCGCATCGATGCGCAACAGGCGAAAGGCGGGGAGCAGCAGCGGCACGGTCCGGTCCCAAAGGCCGATATCCGTACCGATCGAGTTGAGCAGCACCAGCACCGGACGATCGTCCGCGCCCTCCAGCCGCCAGTGCAGGCGGGTGCCGCCGCGTGTCGTGAACGCCATATCAGTTCCCTTCCAGTCCCGGAGCCAGCAATTCGGCGATGATGGCCGCGCTTTCGCCCAGGTCGTCGCCCATGCCCGCGCTGGCCAGATTGCGCGCCACCGCCGCGCGGTCGATCTCCAGCCCCTCGGCCACCACCGCCATCGCAGCGGCGCTGCCCGAGGCGAGCAGGAACAGCTCGGCCAGGACCGGACCCTCCGCCTGCCAGCCGCCGAGCCCGCGTTCCTGTTCCTGCGGCATCCCCGCCAATAGCGCGGCGACGAGGCCCGGCGCGCGGATCGCGGCGGACAGCGCGACCTGACAGCCGGTCGGATTGCGCTTGTGCGCCATCGCCGAGGAACCGCCGCGTCCGGCGATCGCGGGCTCCCGCGCCTCGCCGACGCCGTTCTGCGCCAGCAGCGACACGTCGCGGGCCAGCTTGCCCAGCGTGCCGATCAGGATGCCGATCGCCGCGCCGATCGACGCCACTCCCGTCCGGCGCGCATGCCAGGGCGCCCCCGTCATCAACCCGAGGGCATCCGCCATATGCGCCGCGATGGCCGCGCCCTGCCCGCCCGATCCGGCGCGCGTTCCCGCCGCGCCGCCGAACTGGATGAGGGCATGGCGTTGCACCGCCTCTTCCACTTGATCGAGCGCCTCGGCGATCCCCGCCGCAGCCTGCGCCAGCCGCAGGCCAAAGGCGACCGGGATCGCGTCCTGAAGCAGCGTGCGCCCGATCGCCGGGGTCGCACGATGAGTCGCCGCGAGGTCCGCCAAGGCCGCGACCACCCGGCGGGCATCGCGCGCGACCAGGGGAAGCGCGGCGCGGACCTGCATCATCAGCGCGCTGTCCGCCGCATCCTGGCTGGTCGCGCCGTGATGCAGGGCCTTGGCGGCCTCGCCCGATAACGTACCGCGCAGCTGTGCTACCAGCGGAATGGCCAGCGTCCCGGCCAGCGCCGCCTCTTCGGCCAGTTCGGCCGGATCGATCCGGACCTGGGAGACACCCTTGGCGATGGCCTCCGCCACCGCTGCCGGGATCAGCCCATGGGCGGCCTGTGCCTGTGCCAGCGCCACCTCGAAGGCGCAGGCATGGGCGATGGTCGCCGCATCGTCGAACACCGCGATCATCTCCGGCGTCGCGGCCGGGCGGAGGCGCAACAGGCTGGTCACAGGTCGAACATCACCGTTTCGCGTTCCCCCTGCAGGACGAGGTCGAGCGACCAGACGCCCGGCGCGCCCTGCACCGCGATCAGCGTGGTGCGACGCTCCGGCGGGACGAGCGCGAGGACCGGATCGGTGTCATTGCCGTCCGCCCCCTCGAAATAGAGGCGGGTCGCCAGCCGCCTGAGCAGCCCGCGCGCGAAGATCGACACGGCCAGATGCGGCGCCTGAAGGCCATCAGCCAGTCCCGGCACCCGGCCGGGCATGATCGTGCGGAAACGGAAGCGGCCCTCCTCATCGGTCGCGGACCGGCCGAAGCCGACGAAATGCGGATCGATCGGCACCTCCTGCCGGGCATCGTCCAGGCTGCGATAGCGACCCGCCGCATTGGCCTGCCATATCTCGACCATCGCATCGGGCACCACGGCGCCCTGTCCGTCGAGCACGCGGCCGGTGACCTCGATGACCCGCCCCTCGGGCGTGCCGGTGGGCGAGGAGAGGTTCAGCACATAATGCGCCTCCGGCATCAGTTCGGGCCGCGCGCCCATGTCGGACCGGCCGACCAGGTCCGCGCCGCCCCGCCAGGGCAGGCCGTAGTGGAAGAACGGCCCGACCGTCTGGCTGGGCGTCTGGCCGAACAGCGCCGGGTCCTGATTGTCGGCGCGCGCCTGGGGGCGCAGGTCGGCGGGATCAATGGTCATGATGATCCTCCTCGAAGGGCGTCTGCTCGCGTCCCTTCAGCACCACGTCGAACCGATAGCCGAGCGCCCAGTTGGGCTCGGTGACATCCATGTCCAGCCGCGCGACCAGCCGCTGGCGGTACGGCATGGGCACCGCATTGGCGATCGGATCGATCTCGATCAGCGGGTCGTCGGGGAAATAGAGTTGCGTCACCAGCCGCGTCGCAAAGGCGGGGCCCAGCAGCGAGAGATGGATATGCGCGGGCCGCCAGGCATTGCGGTGATTGCCCCAGGGATAGGCGCCGGGTCGCACCGTGACGAAGCGATACCGTCCCTCCGCATCGGTCACCACCCGCCCCGCGCCGGTGAAGTTCGGGTCGTGCGGCGCGTCCCACTGGTCCTTGGCATGGATATAGCGACCGGCAGCATTGGCCTGCCAGATTTCCATGACGGTATCGGGCACCGCGCGCCCCTGTTCGTCCAGCACGCGGCCCGCGACGATGATCCGCTGGCCCAGCGGCTCGGCCTTGTGCTGCTTCGTCAGGTCGGCGAGCGCCGATCCCATCAGCCGGTCCCAGCAGCCGCCAGGCCCGGTCGTCTCGGTCAGCGTCGGCGGGATCGCGATCGGCGGCCGAAGCGGCGCCCGCGTCGCCGTGGAGCGATAGTCGGGCACCAGCAGCGGCGGCGCGCCCGCATCATCCCTGGTATAGCCGATCATGCCAGCTGCTCCGCGAAGGGCGCACCCGTCTTGGCGCGCACCTCGTCCAGCGTCACGCCGGGCGCCAGTTCGATCAGCCGCAGCCCCGGCTTGTCGCACGCCATCACGCACAGGTCGGTGACGATCAGGTCGACACAGGCCTTGCCGGTCAGCGGCAGGGTGCATTCGGGCAGGATCTTGGGGGTGCCGGACTTGCTGGCATGGTCCATCACCACGACGATGCGCTTGACGCCCGCGACCAGGTCCATCGCGCCGCCCATGCCCTTCACCATCTTGCCCGGTATCGTCCAGTTGGCGATGTCGCCACCGGCCGACACCTCCATCGCGCCCAGCACCGCCATGTCGATATGGCCGCCCCGGATCATCGCGAAGCTGTCCGCGCTGGAAAAGAAGCTGGAGGTCGGCAGCGTGGTCACCGTCTGCTTGCCCGCATTGATCAGGTCGGGGTCCGCCTCGCCCTCATAGGGGAAGGGCCCGATGCCCAGCAGGCCATTTTCCGACTGAAGCGTCACGTCGATCCCGGCGGGCACATGGTTGGCGACCAGGGTCGGGATGCCGATACCGAGATTGACGTAGAATCCGTCCTGAAGCTCGCGCGCGGCGCGCGCCGCCATTTCGTCGCGGGTCCAGCTCATGCCGCATCCTCCCGTGCGCGGGTCGTCAGCTTCTCGATCCGCTTCTCGTTGATGGTCGAGCGGACGATCCGGTCGACGAAGATGCCGGGCGTGTGGATGCAATCGGGGTCGAGCGCACCCGCTTCGACGATCTCCTCCACCTCGACCACGGTCACCTTGCCGGCGGTCGCCATGTTCGGGTTGAAGTTGCGCGCGGTCTTGCGGAACATGAGGTTCCCCGCCGGGTCCGCCTTCCACGCCTTGATGATCGACAGGTCGGCGCGCAGCCAGGTCTCGCGGACATAATCCTGCCCGTCGAACGTCTCGACCGGCTTGCCCTCGGCCACCACCGTACCGACGCCGGTCTTGGTGTAGAAGGCCGGAATGCCCGCACCGCCCGCCCGGATCCGCTCGGCCAGCGTGCCTTGCGGGTTCAGTTCCAGCGCCAGATCGCCCGACAGATATTGCTGCTCGAACAGCTTGTTCTCGCCGACATAGCTCGAGATCATCTTGGCGACCTGGCGGCTTTCCAGCAACATCCACAGGCCGAACCCGTCCGCGCCCGCATTGTTGGAAATGACGGTCAGGCCCGTCACCCCGCTTGCGCGGACCTCCGGGATCAGGCTTTCGGGATTGCCCGATAGGCCGAAACCGCCCGACATGATCGTCATGCCGTCGAACAGCAGCCCAGCCAGCGCGGCCGCGGGGCTGTCATAGATCTTGCTCTTCATGCCATCTCCAGGGGCAGGCCCACATAATTCTCGGCGAGCGTCCGCTGCGCGGCGGGCGAACCGCGCAGATATTCCAGCTCGGCCATCTGGATGCGCCGGTCGAAGCCATCCATCGTCGGGAAACGGTGGGTCACCGAGGTGAACCACCAGGAAAAGCGCTCCGCCTTCCACACCCGCGCCAGCGCACGGGCCGAATAATGGTCGATCCCCGCATCCGACCGTTCGTGATAATGTTCGGTCAGCGCACGACCCAGCATCGTCACGTCGGACACGGCCAGGTTCATGCCCTTGGCCCCCGTCGGCGGCACGATATGCGCCGCGTCCCCGGCCAGGAACAGCCGCCCCCAGCGCATCGGCTCGGCGACGAACGAGCGAAGCGGCGCGATCGCCTTTTCGAAGCAGGGTCCGCGCGTCACCCTGGCCGCCATGTCCGGGCCGAGGCGGACGCAAAGCTCGTCCCAGAAGCGATCGTCGGACCATTGCGCCAGGTCCTCGTCCAGCGCACACTGGACATAATAGCGGCTGCGCGTCGACGAGCGCATCGACGCCAGCGCGAAGCCGCGTTCGTGATTGGCATAGATGAGTTCGTGATCGGCGGGCGGGACATCGGCCAGCACGCCCAGCCAGCCAAAGGGATAGACCCGCTCGAACACCCGCAGGACGTCGGCCGGGATGGCCGCGCGACTGATGCCGTGAAAGCCGTCGCAGCCGACCACGAAGTCGCAATCGAGCCGGTGTTCCGCGCCATCCTGCCGCCAGGTCACGCTCGGCCGATCGCCGTCCAGCCCGGACAGGGCGACGTCCGCCGCGTTCCAGACGATCGACACGCCGCGATCCTCGGCGGCGTCGAACAGGTCGCGCATCACCTCCTGCTGGCCATAGACGGTGACGGTCGATCCGCCCGTCAGCGCCGCCATGTCGATGCGGAAGACCTCGCCATCGAGCGCCAGATTGGTGCCGCCATGGACCAGCCCCTCGCGCTCCAGCCGCGCCGACAGGCCCAGCCGCCGCATCAGCGCGACCGTCCCCTGTTCCAGCACGCCCGCGCGGACCCGTCCCTCAACATAGGAACGGTCGCGTCGCTCGATCACGACGGCGTCGATCCCTTCGGCGTGGAGCAGATGGGCCAGGAACATGCCCGCCGGTCCCGCCCCGATTATCGCCACCTGTGTCCGGTGCCTCATATCCATCCTCTCGACTGTCGGCCTGTTCGCCGACTTGTGCCGATCATGCGCTTTGCGATGGCGGCGCACGATGGACGGGGCGCGCAAAAAGTTGGACGATCCGGTTGCCGCGCAATAGCATGGCCGGATGGTGTCCGCGGCCATTCCCAGCTTCTATCTCTATGGCGAACCGCACCGCGCGGTGGAGGAGGGCTTCGTTCATGCCGAACGGCTGGACAGCCGTTCGCGCCCGCATGAATGGACGATTCTGCCGCACGCCCATGCCGATCTGGTCCAGCTCTTCCTGCTGGAAGAAGGCGGCGGCACCATGCGCGCCGAGACGAAGAGCCTGGCCGTCAGCGCGCCCGCGCTGGTGATCGTACCGGCGGGGATCGTGCATGGTTTCGACTGGCATCACGAGTCGGCGGGCGCGGTCGTGACCTTGTCGGTCCGGCATCTGACGCTGCTCGACAGCCGCTATCCGGGGCTCGCCGCCGTCTTCGAACAGGCCGGGGTCATCGGTTCGGACGATATGCCGACCGACCGGATCGGCGCGCAGATCGCGACGCTGATGCGCGAGCTGCTATGGTCGGGACCGGGGCACCGCGCGGCGGTCGATGCCGCGTTGCTGACAATCCTGGTCGAGACGCTGCGCTCGCTCGACAGGATGCGCGACCATGCCCCCGCCATCCCCGGCCATCACCACAGCCTGGTCGCCCGCTTCCGCGCCAGGATCGACGAGCGTTTCCGCCTGCGCGAGCCGATCGCCGATTATGCCGAGGCGTTGGGGACCAGCGAAAGCCGCCTGCGCGTCGCCTGCGCGCGGGTCGCGGCGCTGTCACCCGCCGCGATGCTGGACCAGCGCGCCATGCTCGATGCCAAGCGCGCGCTTCTCTATACCAATATGTCGGTGGCGGAGGTCGGCTATGCGATCGGCTTTTCCGACCCGGCCTATTTCACCCGCTTCTTCAGCCGCCATGCGGGCGTGTCTCCCACCGCCTATCGCAAGGCGGCGGGCGACTGACGCCCGGAGGCGGCATCGGCCATTCCGGCGGAGTGGAAGTCAGCCCCGTGCGTAATCGCGCGGGGTCATGCCGTATTTCTCCTTGAAGGCGCGGCTGAAATGCGCGGGATCCTTGAACCCGCAATCATAGGCGACCGACGTGACGGACGACCGATAGGCAAGATTGCCGCGAAGGTCGCGCTTGGCCTTTTCCAGCCGGAGGTGCCAGATCCGTTCCGACAGCGACCGTTCGCTTTCCGCGAACAGCTTGCGCAGATAGCGCTCCGACAAGCCGAAGGTTTCCGCGACGCGCTCGCACGTCAGCGTCTCTTCGCAGAAATGCGTGTCGACGAACTGGACGATACGGGTCATCAGCACATGCCGCTGTTCGCGCAGCGGCGGGCGCCGGTCGGAGGTCTGCTCGGTGAAGGCCGCACCGACCAGATCGATCAGCGCACCATGGAGCGCGGGCGCGCTGCGGGGATCGATATGGCCCAGCTGATCCTCGAGATCGCAGATAAAGCGTGCCGCCAGCCGTCCGGTGCCCCGCGCGCCCGAGATGGGGCAAGCGGTCAGATCATCCAGGCTGCGGATCTGGCGGGCCATGTCCTTGCGGCTGAGCCGCAAGACGGTCTGGACGAACGGCTCCTCCACGAAGAAATCATAGGGCCGCGTGCTGTCGTAGATCGCCATGTCGCCGACCTGAAGACGCGCCTCGCGGCTGCCCTGACAGATCGTCACCCGGCCCTCGACCAGCACGGTCAGCAGGACATATTCGTCATGGTCGGATGCGATCCGGCGGCGATCGCGCGAGACATGGTGGCGCCCGGCGGCGACCTTGGCGATGCGGGTTCCCAACAGGTCGCAACTGCTGATCGAGGCGTGGAACGGGCCGTCGTCCGCGCGCGCGCAATCGAGATCGACGATCTGTTCGCGCACCGTCTCCCGCCAAGCGGCAAAGCTGACGGCATCGACCTGCCTGCGCTTCATGCTTTCAACGTCCACGATGCATCCTCGTGTGCCGGAGGGCTGAAGGAGCGATGCTCTCATAGGGACCGGTTCGGCCGCAAGCCCTTATTCCATGACCCGACCGCCAGCACCCCGATCGGCCCCCAGGGACGCCAGCCCCCCTGTCCTGCGCCGCTCCAAACCTGAAAACAGGCCGTCCCGTACAAGTTTTTCCGATCGTCCTCGCAGACTATCCGTCTTGTGGGTCGGGCTTTGCAGGTTCGCACCATAAGCCGACATCCAGCCCGAAAGAGGCTCGAGCGGCGCCGTCAGGAGGTCCTGGTTCATAGGAAGGGGGCGTTATGCGCGTGCAATATAGTTCGATGTTATTGGCCGGTGTTTCCCTGATGGCGTTGCCGCACGCGGCACTAGCGCAGGAGGCGACACCCACGACCGCCACCGGGATCGAGGCCCAGGCCAGCCCGGCGAACGACGGCGCCGATGGGCAGAAGGACATCGTCGTCACCGGATCGCGCGTGGTACGCGACGGCAGCAAGTCGCCCAGCCCCGTGACCGTCCTGAGCGCGGGCGAACTGACCCGCACCGCGCCCAGCAACATCGCCGACGGGCTCAACCAGCTGCCGCAGTTCAGCAATTCGGTCAGCCAGACCAGCTATGGCCAGACCAACGCCAACACGCCCAGCAACGGCAACTATCTGAACCTGCGCGGCATCGGGCCCGCGCGCGCGCTGATCCTGTTCGACGGGCGGCGGTTGCCGCCGACCAGCTTCGACGGCAGCGTCGACGTCAACACCCTGCCCCAGATGCTGGTCCAGCGCGTCGACGTGGTCACGGCCGGTGCGTCGGCGACCTATGGTTCGGACGCGGTCAGCGGCGTGGTCAACTATGTCCTCGACAAGACATTCACGGGCGTCAAATACACGCTGCAAAAGGGCGTCTCGACGCGCGGCGACGCGCCCAGCCTGCGCGCGGGCGTGGCGGTCGGGACGGGGCTGCTCGGCGACCGGGCGCACCTGATCGCGAGCTTCGAACATTACGACTCGGCCGGTATCTTCAGCCGCTACGACCGACGCTATGCGGGCAATCTCTACAGCCTGGTCGGCGCCGGGACCGCCGCCAATCCCTATGTCACCGCGGCCAACACCCGGCTGAGCTTCTCGTCGTTCGGCGGCCTGTTGCCTGCGCTTGGCCTCGCCTTCCAGCCGGGCGGCGCGCTGACCGCGTTCAACGGGGGGACGGCGACGGGCAATCCGTCGATCAATATCGGCGGCGACGGGGCCTATTTCGATCAGCTCGGCCTGACCGGCAGCCTGAAGACCAACCAGGCCTTTGCGCGCCTGTCGATGGACGTCGCGCCGGGCGTCAACGCCTTCGTCCAGGGCAGCTACGCCGACTCGCGCAATATCGGCTATTACGGCTCCGACTTCCATTTCGGCAGCATCCTGTTCTCGCCCACCAACGCCTTCCTGTCGGCGCAGCAACAGGCGCAGCTCACCGCCGCGTCGGGCGGCGCGCCGATCACGATGTCGCGCTATAGCCGCGATCTGGGCCAGCGCGTGTCCGACGCGTTCAACCGCAGCTACAATGTCACGGCGGGCGTCGACGGACGCTTCGGCGATTATCGCTGGAACCTGGCATATTCCCATGGCCGCACCCAGCTCGACGTGAAGGGGCTGGAGGTCAACAACCAGAAATTCTACGCCGCGCTCGACGCGGTGAGGGACGGCAGCGGCAACATCGTCTGCCGGGTCAGCCTGACCAATCCCGGTCTCTATCCGGGCTGCGTTCCGCTCAACCTGTTCGGAGAGGGTTCGCCGTCGGCCGCGGCGGTCGCCTATGTCAACGACTATTCGCGCTACCGCGTCGTCAACGAACTGGACGTGGTCAGCGGCTCGATCTCGGGTTCGCCCTTCTCGTCATGGGCGGGGCCCGTGTCGGTGGCGGTCGGCGGCGAATATCGGCGCCAGTCGCTGGTCGAGACCAGCAATTCCGATCCCGGCGTGGCGACCGACTTCACCGGCATCCGTTTCGTGCCCAGCGGGACGCTCGGCCACAGCTTCACGAACGTCGGCAGCGCCAAGGGCCGTTACGACGTCAAGGAGGTGTTCGGCGAGGTCGACATTCCGCTGGCCAAGGACAGCGCGCTCGGCCGTTCGCTCAACCTGAACGGTGCGGTCCGCTATACCGACTATAGCACCAGCGGCGGCGTGACGACGTGGAAGGCGGGCCTGGTCTATCAGCCGGTCGACGATCTGGTCATCCGGGCGACGCGTTCGCGCGACATCCGGGCGCCCACCCTGTACGACCTGTTCGCCTCGCGCTCGATCAACGTCTTCGGCTTGTCGATCCCCGGCGTGGGCAATTTCCCCACCCAGGCGATCTCGGGCGGCAACGCCGCGCTCAAGCCCGAGAAGGGGCTGACCACCAGTGCGGGCTTCGTCTATTCGCCCTCCTGGCTGCCCGGCGCCCGCCTCGCCATCGACTATTTCGACCTGAAGCTGCGCGATGCGATCACCGTGCAGGACGCGCAACAGGCCTATGACGATTGCCAGGCCAGCGGTGGAAACGCCCCGGTGTGCAACCTGATCGTCCGTACGTCCGGCTCGACCGTCCCCACGGCCATCCTGGTTTCGCCGCTGAACAGCGCCTCGCTGCGGACGCGGGGGTTCGATTTCGAATCCTCCTACACCTTCGGCGTAGGTCAGGGGCAACTGGCCCTGCGCGCCTTCGCCAGCTATGTCCCGGTGCTCAGGTTGCAGACGAGCGCGACGCAGCCGGCCGAGGAACTGGCGGGCACCGCGAACACCTCCGTCGGCGGCAACGGCGCGGGTTATCCCAAATGGCGGGGCAACCTGTCGGTGAACTACGCGAACGGCGGCTTCAACCTGAACGTGCAGGAACGCTGGATCGGCCGCTATGACCGCTCGACGCGGGCCAGCTATGTGATCGCCGACGCGTCCAACCGGATGCCGAACGTGTTCTACACCGATCTGAACATCAGCTACGATGTCGAGAGCGGCCGCTTCTCGCCCTTCATCAACGTGCGCAACCTGTTCGATCGACAGGCCCCGCTCTACGCCAGCGCGCTGCCGGGCCTGTCCTATCCGGCCAACCAGAGCCTGCACGACGTCGTCGGACGCTACGTCACCTTCGGCATTCGCGGCAAATTCTGATGGATCGGGGCCGATCGCGCGTCGGCCCCCTTTCCTTCCGCCAGAAAGGATCATTCGATGAAACCATGGTTCCCGGCCATTGCGGCGGTGGTGGCGGTGGCGACACCCGTTGCCGCCACGCCCCGCACGCCCGCATCCCCCGCGCCCGCCGCCCGTTCGGGCTGCGATCGCGGGTGCCTGCTCGACATGACGAACCGCTATCTGCTGGCGCTGGAGGCGCATGACGCCGCCCGCCTGCCCCTCGCCCCCGGCGCGATGGTGTATGAGAATGGCCGGCCCGGCCGGCTCGACGACGGCGTGTGGAAGGACGCCACGATCATCACCGGCCGATCGACGATCGTCGACCCGGAGGCCGGGCAGGCGATCTTCTTCGGCATCGTCCGCCGCAAGGACGCGGGGCAGGCGCTGTACGTCGCCCGGCTGAAGGTCGCCGACGGCCGGATCACCGAGGTCGAGCAGCTGACCGCGGGCAAGGACGACCTGCTCTTCAACCCGGACGGCGTTCATTTCCCCAAGCCGATCTGGTCCGACGTCCTGCCGCCGGAGGAACGCGTCCCCGCCGCCGAGCTGCGGCGCATCGCCAACCTGTATTTCCAGTCGATCCAGGAACATGATCCGACGATCGTGCCGTTCCATCCCGACTGCAACCGGACCGAAAACGGGACGCCGACGACCAATACCAACCGGCCCGACGTCATCACCTCCGACAGTTGCGACATCGGCGTCACCAAGTTCGGCTGGATCCCGGTGGTTCGCGAACGCCGCTTCCCGATCGTCGACACCGCGCGCGGCCTGGTCATCGGGATCAGCCATCTGGACGTGGTGCCCGGCATCAGCAGCAACAATGGCCCCAAGGCCGATGCGCCCTTCACCTTCGTGATCTATGAGATCTTCAAGATCGTCGACGGCCGCATCCTCGACATCGAATGCTTCATGATCACGCCCAAGGACCGGCGCTCGATCTGGCCGGTGGGGCCGTTCTACGAAAAGCTCCATCCCTATCGGCGGGCGGCCTCGCCCGCCGCGAAATAGCCCGCATGCGGCGGCGCGCCATGCCGGTCCGGGCCATTTTTCGGGCCGCAGGCGGCAAGCGCGGTTCGATGCCGCCGCTAGCCTTCATTCCATATCAGCGAGGGGGAAGAGTGCGTTGACGAAGCCCATGGTTCGGCTCGCCGTCGTACAGGCGGCGCCAGTCTATCTCGACGCGCAGGCGTCCACCGACAAGGCCATCGGCCTGATCGCCCAGGCGGCGGCGAACGGCGCGAAGCTGATCGCCTTTCCGGAAATCTGGATACCGGGTTATCCCTGGTGGATATGGCTAGGCGCACCGGCATGGGGCGCGCAGTTCCTGCCGCGCTACCACCGCAACGCCCTGGCCGCCGACGGCCCCGAACTGGGCCGCATCCGCGAGGCCGCCGCGCGGCATGGCATCCACTGCGTCATCGGCTATGTCGAGCGCGCCGACAGCACGCTCTACATCAGCCAGATGCTGATCGACGACACCGGCACGACAGTGTTCAACCGGCGCAAGCTGAAGCCGACCCATGTCGAGCGCACCGTGTTCGGCGAGGGCGACGGGTCCGACCTGAAGGTCGTCGACACCGCCATCGGTCGCCTGGGCGCGCTATGCTGCGCCGAGCATGTCCAGCCGCTGAGCAAGTTCGCCCTTTATGCGCAGGGCGAGCAGATCCATGTCGCCTCCTGGCCGTCCTTCACGCTCTACAAGGGCATCGCTTATGGTCTGAGCGCGGAGGCGAACCTGGCCGCCAGCCGCGTCTATGCGCTGGAGGGCGGATGCTTCGTCCTTCATGCGACCGGCGTGATGTCGCCCGACGTCTACGACACGTTGTGCGACACGCCCGACAAGGTGGCGTTGCTCAACGCGACCGGTGCGGTGCAGGGCGGCGGCAATTCCATGATCTTCGGACCCGATGGCCGCTCGCTGACCGAGCCGATGCCGGAGGATGAGGAAGGGCTGCTCTATGCCGATGCCGATTTCGACGCGATCGTCCATGCCAAGAGCGCACTCGATCCGACCGGCCATTATTGCCGCGCCGATGCGACGCGGTTGCTGCTGAACGCCCGGCCACGCCGCCCGGTGGAGCCGTTCGGCGCCCCCGTGCCCGACGCTGGCAAGTGGGAGGAACTATGACCCCCTCCCCCACCGCCGATGGCGGCGCCCTGAGCGGCGACCGTCGTTATGAGTTTCGCGCGATCGCGCTGCTCGCCTTGGGGTTCGGGCTGGTCGGGCTCGATCGCTGGCTGGTGATGCCGCTCGCGCCGCAGATCATGCGCGACCTGAAGCTGGATTATCAGGACCTCGGCAACCTGGCCGCGGCGGTCGGCCTGTCATGGGGCGTGTTCGCGATCGTAATGGGCAATCTGGCCGACCGCATCGGCCGCCGCCGGATCGTGATCGCCTCCGTGATCGGCTTCTCGCTGCTGTCGGGGGTCAGCGGACTGGCGGGCAGCCTGGCGATGCTGATGGTCGCGAGGCTGGCGATGGGCGTCGCGGAGGGGGCCTATTGTCCCGCGAGCTACGCCGCCGCGCTGGATGCGTCGCGGCCGGAGCGGCGCGGGCTCAATCTCGGCATCATCCAGGGGGCGTTCGCGCTGTTCGGGCTGGCGCTCGGCCCGATCATCGCCACGCAGCTGGTTGCGATCGTGCCGTCGTGGCGCGCCGTGTTCCAGATCGTCGCGGTGCCCGGCCTCGTGCTGGCGGGCGCGATGTTCGTGGTGCTGCGCGATCCTCCCCGCGCGGCCCGCCCCGCCGTGACGGCCGATCCCGCCCCCCGCGCATCGTGGCGCGACGTGCTGGCGCGGCGCAACGTGCGGGTCGCCATCCCGGCGATCTTCTGCTCGATGAGCGGGATCTTCGTCCTCGGCGCGATGACGCCGGTGTTCCTGACCGATGTCGTGCGGCTGGATGGTCCGCAAATGGGGCTGGTGATGTCGGGCCTGGGCTTTGGCGGTTTCGTCGGACAGATCGCGCTGTGCGGCATATCGGACGTGATCGGTCGCCGCCCCGCGCTGGTCGCCGCGTTCCTCGGCGGCGCGGCGGCGCTCGCCGCGCTGGTGCTGACCGCGCACACGCCGCTGCCGCTGTTCGCGCTGCTGTTCCTCGCCGCCTTTTGCTGCTGTGGCGCGAACGCGCTGCTGGCGGGGCCGGTGGCGGGTGAGGCCGTGCCCTATACGCTGTCCTCGACCGCGATGGGATTGGTGGTGGGGCTGGGCGAGATCTTTGGCGGCGGCATCGCGCCGAGCATCGCCGGGCGCATCGCCGTCACCACCGGGCTGCCGACGACGCTGCTCACCGTGTCAGGCGTTCTGGTCCTGGGCGCGGTCGCCAGCATCACACTGATCGAGACCGCGCCGCGGCGCGGCCATGGGGCGGCCCGCCCCGAAACGCCCGCCATCGCCGTTTGAGGCCCGGCCCGCGACCGGCATAGCACGGACCGACAAGGAAAAAGGGAGTGAGAGGATGACCCGCTACAGCTTCGAGGCGCAATATATCGACGGGACATGGCGGCCCGGTTCGGGCGAGGAAACCATGGAGGACCGCAACCCCTATTCGGGCGAGTGCCTTCTCCGCCTGCGCGCCGCCGACCTCTCCGACGTCGATGCCGCCTATCGGGCCGCCGCCAAGGCGCAGCGGGAATGGGCGCAAACGCCTCCGGCGGTCCGGGCCGACCTGTTCCGGCGTGTCGCGAATATCGTCCAGGCCCGGCGCGACGAGATCATCGACTGGCTGGTCGCTGAATCGGGCTCCACCCGGATCAAGGCCGGGATCGAATGGCAGGCGGTGATGGGCGGCCTGAACGAGGCCGCGTCGATCCCCTATCGCATCAACGGCCGCATCCTGCCGATCGACCTGCCCGACACCGAAAGCCGCGTCTATCGCCGCCCCATCGGCGTCGTCGGCGTGATCAGCCCGTGGAACTTCCCGCTCCACCTGTCGCACCGCACGATCGCGCCCGCGCTGGCGGTGGGCAATGCCGTGGTCGTCAAACCGGCCGAGGACACCCCCGTCACCGGCGGCCTGCTGCTGGCGCGCATCTATGAAGAGGCGGGACTGCCGCCCGGACTCTTCAACGTCGTCACCGGCAGCTCGCGCGTGATCGGCGACGGCTTCTGCACGCATGATGTCCCGCGCTTCCTGTCCTTCACCGGCTCGACCGGGGTGGGGCGGCGCATCGGCAGGCTGGCCATCGAGGCCCCGGTCATCAAGCGGGTCGCGCTGGAGCTGGGCGGCAACAACCCGTTCGTGGTGCTGGCCGATGCGGACCTAGACCAAGCGGCGCAGGCGGCGGCCTTCGGCCGGTTCCTGCACCAGGGCCAGATCTGCATGAGCACCAACCGCGTGATCGTGGAGGACAGCGTCCACGACGCCTTCCTCGAGAAGTTCGCCGCCTGCGCCGCGCGGCTGAAACATGGCGATCCGGCCGAGGCGGACACGCTGATCGGCCCGGCGATGAATGCGAAGCAACTGGCCGCGAACCTCGATCACCTCGCCGCCGCCAAATCCCGCTTCCGCCTGGTCCTGGGTGGCGAGCCGTCGGGCGCGGTCGTCCCGCCGCACATCTTCGCGGATGTCGACAATGACGATCCGCTGGCGCAGGCGGAGATGTTCGCGCCGATCGCCTTCGTCATCCGTGCGCGGGACGAGGCGCATGCGCTCGAACTCGCCAACGCCACCGATGCGGGCCTGTCCAGCGCGGTCTTCACCCGCGACGAGGCGCGCGGGCTGCGCTTCGCCCATGGGCTCGACGTCGGGATGACGCATGTCAACGACATGACCGTCGCCGACATGCCGTTCAATCCGTTCGGCGGCGAGAAGAACAGCGGCATCGGCCGTTTCGGCGGCGACTGGATCGTGGAGGAGATGACCACAACGCATTGGGTGACGATCCGGCGCGGCGCGGTCGACTATATCCCCTGATCGCCGCCTCTTACCCCGACGACGACCCCCGCCGGGCGACCGGCGATGCGACAAGGCCCAGCCCCCCGATGTACACCACCTCCAGCGCCTTCCTCGATGCCCTGATCGAGCATGGCGTCTCCCATGTCTTCGCCAATCTCGGCAGCGATCACCCCGCGCTGGTCGAGGCGATCGCGGAGGCGCGCGCCGCCGGGCGGCCGATCCCGCGCATCGTCACCTGCCCCAATGAAATGGTCGGCATGAGCGCCGCGCACGGCTTCTGGCTGGCGAGCGGCGTGGCGCAGGCGGTGGTGGTGCATGTCGAATGCGGGACCCAGGCGCTGGCGGGCGCGGTCCACAACGCCGCCAAGGGGCGCGCCCCGATGCTGATCTTCGCGGGTGCGTCCCCCTTCACCCAGCATGGCGAGCTGAAGGGATCGCGCAACGAGTTCATCCAGTGGATCCAGGACGTCCATGATCAGCGCGGACTGGTGCGCGGCTATATGCGCTATGACAACGAGATCCGCACCGGGCGCAACGTCAAGGAACTGGTGCACCGCGCCTTTCAGTTCGCCGGTTCCGATCCGAAAGGCCCCGTCTATCTGATCGGCGCGCGCGAGGTGATGGAGGAAGAGGTCGCGCCGACCCCCGACGAGGCGGCGGCGTGGCGCTGCATCGGGCCGGGCGCGCTGCCGCCCGAAACGGTCGCCCTGATCGGCGAGGCGCTGCTGACAGCGCGACGGCCGCTCGTCGTCACGTCCTTTCTGGGCCGCAATCCGGCGGCGGTCGCGCCCCTGGTGACGCTGTGCGAGCGGCTGGGGATCGGGGTGCTCGAATCCGTGCCCAATGCGATGAACTTCCCGCACGGCCACCCGCTCTATCTCGGCAACCAATGGAATCAGCCGCAGCAGAATGCCGATCTGGCCGCGGCGGATATGGTGCTGGTGATTGACAGCGACGTGCCGTGGATTCCGACCGTGTCTGCGCCGGGCGATGCCGCGCGGATTTTCCACATCGATGTCGACCCGCTGAAGGAACAGATGCCGCTGTGGCGGATCGGAGCGGAGGCGGTGTGCCGCACCGATGCCGCGACCGCGCTCGCCCAGCTGAACGACTGGCTCGCCGCGCGGCCCTTCCCCGCCGCGCGCATCGAGGAGCGGCGCGCGCATTATGCCGATCGCCACGCGGCGCGCGAAGCGGTGCTGCGAACGCGCGAGGCGGTTCCGGCGGGAACCATCACGCCGGAATATTTCGTGTCGCGCCTGCGGGCGGCGCAAAGCGACGACATGCTCTTCGTCAACGAGGCGATCTCCAACTATGGCGTGGTGTTCGATCACCTGCGGCTCGACACGCCGGGGGCGATCTCCACGAGCGGCGGCGGATCGCTGGGGTGGAATGGCGGGGCGGCGATCGGCGTCCGGCTGGCCAGGCCCGATGCGACGGTGGTGGCGCTGACCGGCGACGGGTCGTTCCTGTTCACCGTGCCCAGCTCGGTGCACTGGATGGCGCGCCGCTATGACGCACCGTTCGTGCAGATCGTCTTCAACAATCGCGGCTGGAAATCGCCCAAGCTGTCGACGCTGGCGGTCCATCCTGACGGCTATGCCGCGCATGCCGACGATCTGGACACGTCGTTCGACCCCGCCCCCGATTATGTCGGCATCGCCGCCGCGTCGGGCGGCGCATGGGGGCGACAGCTTCGCGACCCGGCGGAGATCGACGATGCCATCGCCGAGGCGCTGCGGGTCGTGCGTGAGGAACGGCGCTGCGCCGTGCTGGACGTGTGGCTGGACCATCACTGACATGACTCGCGCGCTCATCACGCTCGACGATTATCGCGATGCCGCGCGTCGCCGGTTGCCGCGCATCGTGTTCGACTATCTGGAGGGCGGCGCCGGTTCCGAGCGCGGCCTTTCGCGCAACCGCGAGGCTTTCGCGCGGACCCGGCTGGTGCCGGATCGCCTGACCGATGTCTCGCAGCGTCGACAGGCGATCGCGCCGTTCGGCCGCCCCTGGGAAAGCCCGTTCGCGGTCGCGCCGATGGGCCTGACCGGCGTGGTGCGGCCGCAGGGGGACCTGATCCTGGCGCGGGCGGCGGCGCGGGCGGGCATCCCCTTCTGCCTGTCCACCGCCGCGACCAGCACGATCGAGGCGGTGCGCCGCGCCTCGGACGGGGAATTGTGGTTCCAGCTCTATGTCGTCCAGCGGGCGCTGGCGGATCGGCTGGTGGCCCGCGCGCGCGAGGCGGGGTGCACGACCCTGGTCCTCACCGTCGATGTCGCGGTGAATGGCGACCGGGTGCGCGACCGGCGCAACGGCTTCGGCGTTCCCCTGCGCATGACGCCGCGCATCCTGCTGGACGGCGTCCGCCATCCGGTCTGGTCGCTCCGGCAGGTGCGCCAGGGCTTTCCGCAACTCGCCCATTTCGTCGTCGCCGGTGACGGGGACGTGGAGGCGCAGGCCGCGCTGATGGCGCGCCAGATGGATGCGAGCTTCGACTGGACGGCGCTGGCGCGGCTTCGCGACGACTGGCGCGGCACGCTGATCGTCAAGGGCATCGTCTCCGCCGAGGATGCGCGGCATTGCGAACGGCTGGGGGTGGATGGTGTCGTCGTCTCCAACCATGGCGGCCGCCAGCTGGAGGACGCGCCCGCCCCCATCGACCTTCTGCCCGCCGTCGCGGACGCGTGCGGGCTGCCCGTGCTGATGGACAGCGGGGTTCGTGACGGTGCCGATGTGGTGAAGGCGATGGCTGCCGGTGCCAGGGGCGTGCTGGTCGGCCGCCCGCTGCTCTATGCCCTGGCGGCGGATGGCGAGCGCGGCGTCGATGCCGTACTCGCCATGCTGCGGCGGCAGGTCGATACGACGCTGGCGCTGCTTGGGACGCCCGACGTCACCCGACTGGAGCGCCGCCATTTGGCCTGAGGCGGCCGCCTTTCACCCGCCGCCCCGGAGTGCCTCCGACCGGCCCTGTACCGAGGACGGCAATCCGGCGAGACTGTCTCGGGTGATCGCGCCGGGACGGTCGGCCCCGATCAGGGTCATCGTCACCCGCATGTCCGCCGCGATCAGGTCGAGCAGTTCGCTCACCCCCCGCTGCCCCCGCGCCGCCAGCGCATAGATATAGGCCCGGCCGAGCAGCACCGCATCCGCGCCCAGCGCCATCATGCGCACCACGTCGATCCCCGAGCGCACGCCGGAATCGGCCAGCACCGCGATCGCTCCGGCGACCGCATCGGCGATGGGGGGAAGCGCCGTGGCGGTGGGCATGGCCCCGTCGAGCTGCCGCCCGCCATGGTTGGACACGATGATCCCGTCCGCCCCGAAACGGACCGCCTCGCGCGCGTCGTCGGGATCGAGAATGCCCTTGAGGATCAGCGCGCCCTTCCAGTCCTGGCGCACCCATTCCAGATCGCGCCAATGGATGGAGGGGTCGAAGTTGCGCGCCAGAAAGCCGGTATAGTCGGCCATGCTCATGGAATGGCCGACATAGGCCTCGATATTGCCGAAGGAGAGCGGGCGGCCGCGCAATCCCACATCGACCGCCCAGCGCGGATGGCGGAGCGCCTGGGCATATTGGCGCAGCGTCGCGGCGGGCCCGGCCATGCCGGAGCGCCGATCGCGATAGCGCGAGCCAGGCGTCGGCATATCGACGGTGAACACCAGCGTCCGCATCCCCGCCGCCCAGGCCCGGTCGAGCGCGTTGCGCATATAGCCGCGATCCTTGAGCACATAGAGCTGCGACCAGAGCTGCCCCGGTGCGTCGCGCGCCACCTCCTCGATCGATGCGACCGAGACGGTGGAGAGGGCATAGGGAATGCCCGCAAGGCCCGCCGCCCGCGCCGCCTGCACCTCGCCGCGCCGGGCATACATTCCCGTCGCCCCGACCGGCCCCAGCGCGACCGGCATCGCCCATGGCTGGCCCAGCACCGTCACCGCCAGCGACGGGTCCGCCGCGCCCTTGAGGACCCGCTGGCGCAGCGCCACCCGCTGCAGGGCGTCGACATTGCCGACCATGGTGGATTCGGTGACGGCACCGCCATCGATATAGTCGAACAGGAAGCGCGGCAGGCGGCGCCGGGCCGCCTCGCGGAAATCCGTGGGCGCGGAAATGATCATCGAAAGACCTCGCTTGACGGGTCACCGACCCGGTAAGCGACGAAAATAGGCCACGGGCCGGGTTGCGAAAAACGAAAGCTCCGACTGGCCTCCATTCCCAAATCGACTGGCCCAGACGGATCGCCGCTCCGGTTGACCGCTCTAATCCGCCTGGTCGGCCACCATCTGCAACCAGGCGCGCGCGGCGTGCGACAGGAAGGCGCCGTTGCGCCAGACCATCGCCAGCCGCCATTCGATATAGGGTTCGGTCACCAGGACGCCGCAGATACGCTCCGCATCGACCTGGTCCACCAGCAGCCGGGGCAGAAAGGCGATGCCGATCCCCGACGCGGCCAGTTCGAGGATGAATTCCACCTCGCTGCTCTGGACCGCGATATTCGGCTTGAACCCATGGCGGTGGCACGCATCGACCACCATGCGATGCAGCACGAAGCTGTCGGAAAACAGGATGAACGGCTCGTCGCGCAAGGCGTCGAGCGACAGCGATCCGGCCTTGGCCAGCGGATGATCGCGCGCCATCACCGCCATCACCGGATCGCGCCAGACCTCCTGGCTATGCCATTCCGGCGCGCTGGGATCGACCGTCGCCGCCAGCTCGATCTCGCCGGTGCGCACCATGTCGAGGAGCTGGTCGCCGCCATGCTCGCGCAGTTCGATGGCGATGCCCGGATAAGTCCGGCGATAGCGGGCCAGCATCGGCGCGAAGATCCGCGCGCTGCCGACCGGGGGCAAGCCGATCCGAAGGCTGCCCCGCTGCAATCCGCGTATCTCGTCCAGTTCGACGAGCAGGTCGCTCCGTTCCGCCAGCAGGCGCGCGGCGCGCGGATACAGCGCCTCGCCAAAGGTGGTCAGCTTCACGCGCGGGCCGATCCGGTCGAACAGCGGCGCGCCGAGTTCGTCCTCCAGCTGCTTGACCGCCTTGCTGACCGTGGACTGCGTCGCGAAGATCGTCCTGGCCGCCTGCGAAAAACTGCCCTGGCGAACCACTTCGACAAAGGCGCGTAGCGTTCGGAACTCCATGTCATTCCTTTAGGGAATAGCGCCCATGCCAACAAGTCGCTCCAGGCGTGACCGCAAAACGGCTATCGGGGCGTGTTCCCCTCGGTTATCCAAAGAGCCCGTCGTGCCCGTGCCGCCCCCATCCGTCCCTGCCCGTGATCGGGCGATCGCCCGCCGCCTCGCCGCCGGGCTGGCGCGTCGTGGCATACAGTTCCGCGCGGGCGAGTTCGCGCTGCTGGAGGGCGCATCGGGCAGCGTCGCGGTGCTGGCGATGATCCTGTGGGCGCAGGCGTCCCATCGCCCGGCGGATATCTGGGGGGCCTATGCGGCGTTCTGGGCCTGTTTGGCGGACAATCGGCTCCATGCCGCGTCGCGCCTGCGGGCCATGGCATTGTTCGTCATCGGCGGCGCGGTGCTGGCGACCGCCATGACGGCCATGGTGCATCCCGCCCTTCCGCTGACCGCCACGCTGGCGGCGGTGGCGGTCGCGGCGATCACCTTTGTCGCCGGTCGGTCCTATGGCATGGCCACGGTGGGCATGCTGCTGGGCGTCGTGGTGGTCGTGGCGGCGGAATGGCCGGTCGATGCGGCAGGCCCGATGGCGGTCGGCATCGCGTTCCTGGCCGGTGGGGGCCTGGCGCTGCTGCTTCGGATCGGCAGCGTCTATGTGCTGGAGCGGCCAAACCGTGACCGCGATGCGGCACGCCCCGCCCCGCCCGAGCTTCCCTCGACCCGGTCGGCGCGGCTTCATGCCGCCAGCGCCGGTGTCGCGGTGTTTACCTGTTTCCTGGCGGCGCATGGCCTGGGGCTGGCCTATCCGCAATGGGCGACGATGACGGCGGTGGTCGTCATCACGGTCAATATCCGCACCTCGTCCTGGCGCGCGGTCGAGCGGATCGCGGGGACGCTGATCGGGACCGCGATCGTGATGGTCCTGATCGGCCACGCCAACGGCCCGGTCGCGCTGGAGGCCCTGGTGCTGCCGCTGGCCGCGCTGACGATCGCGCTGCGTGCGGTCAACTATACCATCTTCGTCGGATGCGTGACGCCCTTGTTCGTCGTAATCGCCAAGATCGCTCTTCCCCTGCAAAGCGCGGGCGCGCCCCAGGCCCGCGCCGTCGATACGATCGTGGGCACGTCGATCGCCCTCGTGATCTGTACGCTGATCGCGGGGCTCGTGCGATGGATCGACACCAGGCGCGGCCCCGCGCCCTCAGCCCGCCGATAGGCCTCGACGCCGACCGGCCATCCTCACAGGCGCAGCCCCAGGCCGACCCCGAAGACCAGCGGGTCCAGCGAGACGTTCACCCGCTGGCGGCCCAGCGCAGCATTGTCCAGCCGCGCGGTGGTGTCGATATCGATATATTTGACGTCGAGGTTCAGAAAGACCCGGCGGGTGAGGTCCATATCGACGCCCGCCTGCACCGCCCAGCCTGCACTTTCCTTCAGATGGACCCTGGTCGGCCCCACCGCGCTTTCCAGCCCGTCCGAAGCCGCCTCGTTCCAGAAGATCGTATAGTTCACGCCCGCACCGACATAGGGCCGGACATGCCGGGTCGGCGTGAAGTGATATTGGACGGTCAGGGTCGGCGGCAGGACCCAGGTGGAGGCGAGCCTGCCGATACCGCCGGTCGTGCCCCGCACCCCGCCGATCGCATGCTTCGTGGTCGAGGCGATCAGTTCGACGCCGATATGGTCGGTCGCCATATAGGTCGCGTCGACCTCCGGCATCACGCGGTCGTCGACCTTCACCGGCTCTCCGGGGAAGGCGGGCAGGATGCTGCCCGACCGCTCATTGGGTGCGACGAGGATGGCGCGGGCGCGGAGCAGCACGTCCCCGGCGCGAGTCCCGACCCGAGCGTCGCGTTCCCCGCTATCCTGCGCCCATGCCGACGTACCGATTCCCGTCGCGGCGAGCGCGAAGAGGGTGGCGGCGGTTCTGATGACGGTCATCCCATGTCTCCTGCGAGGCTGTGGGCGTCGGAATAGGAGCACCCCCGCCCCGCCGCCTTGACCATCGACAAGCGCCGGTTTGACGGCGGTCAAAGGCATGCGCGCACCGCCGGGGCACGACATGGGCATGTGGCCCTATCATCCCGATCTGCTCGCCCGGCCCGTGCCGCGCTACACCAGCTATCCCACCGCCGCCGAGTTCGGCGACCATGTGGGCCATGCCGACATGGCGGCGGCGCTCGACACGGTCGGGGCGGACGAGATCGTGTCGCTCTATCTCCACATCCCCTATTGCCGGGCGATCTGCTGGTATTGCGGGTGCAACACCGGGGCGGCGAACCGGACCGCGCGGCTGGACGCCTATCTCGCGCGGTTGCACGCCGAGATTGATCTGGTGGCCGCCAGGCTGAAGGGACGCGGACGGATCGCCCGGATCGCCTTTGGTGGCGGAAGCCCCAATGCGATCCCGCCCGCCGCCTTCACCGCGCTGGTCGGCCATCTGCGCGCCGCCTTCTCCAGCCAGGGCGCGACGCTGTCGCTGGAGATCGATCCGCGCGGTTTCGATGCGGACTGGGCGAGCGTCATCGCGGAAACCGGCGTCGCGCGGGCCAGCCTGGGGGTGCAGACCTTCGACCCGGCACTTCAGGCGGCGATCGGTCGGGTCCAGCCGCGCGAGCAGATCGTCCGCGCGGTCGCCCTGTTGCGCGCCGCCGGAGTCGGATCGATCAATTTCGACCTGATGTACGGCCTGCCCGGCCAGGACGATGCGACGCTGGCCGCGACGCTCGAGGAGGCCATCGCGCTGGCCCCGGAACGGTTGGCGGTGTTCGGCTATGCGCATGTGCCGCACCTGATCCCCCGCCAGCGCCGCATCGACGCACGGGCCCTTCCGGGTGCGGCGGCGCGTTTCGACCAGGCGGCGCTGGCGCATGACCGGCTGACGCGTGCAGGCTATCGCGCCATCGGCTTCGATCATTTCGCGCAAGGCCATGATCCGCTGGCGCGCGCGGCGGCGAACGGACGGCTGCGCCGCAATTTCCAGGGCTTTACCGACGATCCCGCCGACATCGTGATCGGCCTGGGCGCCAGCGCGATCAGCGCCTTTCCCGACCGCCTGCTCCAGAACGCCAAGAATGCGGGGGCATGGCATCAGGCGATCGGCGCGGGTAGGTTCGCGACGACGCGCGGCCTTCATCGCGGGGCCCTGGAACAGCGCCGGGCTCGGGCGATTGCGGACGTGCTGTGCCACGGCGTCGCGGACCTCGATGGCCTGCCCGAGCGGACCGCCATTCGCGAACGGCTCGGTCGGTTCGAGCAGGTCGGGTTGATCGCCTGGGACGGGGCGTGCCTGCGGCTGGCGGCGGAGGCCCTGCCCTATGCTCGCACCATCGCGGCGGCCATCGATGCCTGGCGCAACGAGGACGATACCCGCTTCAGCCATGCTGTCTGACCTTCCGCCGCGCTGCGCGGCCTGTGCCGGGCGGAGCATGGCGCTGTGCGACGGTCTGGACGAGGCCGCGCTGGCCGCGATCCATCATATCGGTCACCGCCGTTGGCTGCGTGCGGGGCAGGCTTTCGGCTGGATCGGCGATCCCGCGCGCCATTGCGCGCATCTCGTCTCGGGCGTGCTGAAGGTGACGCGCATGCAGGCGGATGGCGGCATCCAGATCGTCGGCCTGCTCTATCCCGGCGATTTCGTCGGCACGCTCTTCGCCGACCGGTCCGCCGATGCGATCACGGCGCTGGGTGATGCCGATCTGTGCGTCTATCCGCGCCAGGCGCTGGAGGAGATGCTGGTCCGCCATCCCGCCGCCGGGCGACTGCTGCTGCGCCGGACGCTGGCGACCTTGGGCGAGGTGCGGCGCTGGATGCCGATGCTGGCCCGCGCCCGCGCCGATGCACGGGTGGCCGCGCTGCTGCTCGACATGGCGCGGCGCTGCGGGGCGGAGGGCGACGGCATGTTTCGCCTGCCCCTGTCACGCGGCGCGATGGCGGAGGCGCTGGGCCTGGCGGTCGAGACGGTCAGCCGCCACATGACCGCCCTCCAGAATGACGGGGTGATCCAGCTTTGCGGTCTGCGCGGCGTGCGCCTGATCGACCGGACGCGCCTCGCCATCGTCGCGGGTTAGCTCAGGCGGCGGATCGGCGGGACGCATCGTCCGCCGCCCATTGCCGCTCGCACAGCGCGCTCAGCACGGGGCGATGGCTGACGAGGATCATACCCTGCCCGGTCCGCTCCAGCCGGGCGGCAAGGCGACGCGCGACCTCCGCCGCGACATCGGCGTCCAGCCCCTCGCCCGGTTCGTCGAGCAACAGCCAGGGCGCATCGCCCAGATAGGCGCGGGCCAGCGATAGCCGCCGACGCTCTCCGCCCGACAGTCGCGCGCCATCGTCGCCCAGCCAGCTGTCGAGCCCGTCCGGCAAGCCCCGCACCACCGCATCCAGCGCCGCGTCGCCCAGCGCCTGCCACAGGCGATCCTCGGTCGCATGCGGGTCGGCCATGTGCAGATTGTCGCGAACCGTGCCCGCGATCAGCATCGCCTCCTGCGGCGCCCAGGCGAAGAGCGCACGCAGCGTCGCGGGCGGCAGATCGGCCGCATCCCGGCCATCGATCCCGATCCGGCCGGACCGTAGCGGACGCAGCCCCAGCAAGCCTTCGACCAACGTCGTCTTGCCGCAGCCCGATGGCCCGGTCAGTGCGATCCGGCTACCCGGCATGAACCGGTCGCCATCGAGGACGAGGATCGCCTGGCCGCGCGATCCGACAGCGGGACGCGGTTCCGCCGCCGCACCGAAGACCGCATCCAGCCGCGCCTCCGCCTCACGCAGCCGCCCCCTTTCGGTCGACGCCCGCAGGATCGGCGCGAGACCGTCGACGGTCATCGCCGCCGCCAGCGCCGCGAGCGCGGCGACCGGCGCACCGGCGTCGAGCGACAGCATCAGGGCCGACGACGCCGCCACGGCCACGCCGGTCGCGTGCAGCGCCTCGAACCGCGCGGCGACCGCGGCCTGCCGGATCTGCGCTTCGGCCAGGCGATCGCTCGCCGCCGCGACGCGCGCGGCCGCCCAGTCCTCCAGCGCGAAGCAGCGCAGTTCCGCCGCCGCGCTTCCCAGCATCGCCACCTCCTCGCGCAGCGCGCCCGTGGCCCGTTGCACCGCGCGGCCGGGCTGCTCCAACCGGCCCGCGCCATGAAGGGCCAGGGCCAGGACGCCCCCGGCACAGGCCAGCGTCGCCACCATCGCCGGCCAACCGCCGAGCAGGGTCAACGCCGCGCCCGCCATGACCGCCGCGACGGCGCCCCACGGCCCCGACAGACGGACGAAGCGCCATTCCACCGCATCGACATCGCCGATCAGCCGCGCGGTCGCCTCGCCCCGTCCCAGCGCCAGCGCGACCTGGGGCGGGGCGGCGGTGATCGCGCGGTAGAGCGCGGGCCGCAGCCGGGCGAGCGCACCGAACGCCGCGCCATGGCTAGCCAGCCGCTCGCCATAGCGCGCGCTGGTCCGCACGATCGCCAGCAGGCGGATCGCGGCGGAGGGCAGCATATAGTTGAACGCCTGCGCCGCCACGATCCCGGCCCCGCCCGCCAGCGCGGCGGCGGTCAGGAACCAGCCCGACAGCGCGAGCAGCAGCACCGATGCGGCCGCCACCGATGCGGCACAGCCACCCGCCCGCCACAGACGACGACGCTCGTTCCGGCGTTCGGCGGCGATCCATGTGCGAAGAGTCATGCGGCAGGTCCCAGATGGATGACGCGCGTCGCGATGGCGGCGAGCGCGGGGCTATGGGTGGCGATCAGCGTCGTGCGCCCACGCGCCGCCCCGCCGATCGTCCGGATCAGCGCGGCTTCGGCCACCGCGTCGAGATGCGCGGTCGGCTCGTCGAGCAACAGGAAGGGCGCGGGGTTCAACAAAGCACGGGCCAGGGCGATGCGCCGCCGTTCGCCGCCCGACAAACCGCTTCCCCGCGCATCGAGCGGCGCATCCAGGCCGCCCGGACGACGGCGGAGCATCGGCATCAGCCCCGCCACGACGACGGCCCGTTGCAGTGCCAGCGGCGTGGCCTCGGGATGGGCCAGCAACAGATTTTCGCGGATCGTGCCCGCGATCAGCAACGGATGCTGGCCGACCCAGCTCGCCTGCCCCGCCAGCGAAGTCAGGGCCACGCCGCCCATCTCGACCGTTCCGGCCGATAGCGGCGCGAGGCCCAGCAACAGATGCAGCACGCTGGTCTTGCCGCTGCCCGACGGCCCCAGCAGCGCCACCGTCTCACCGGCCCCGACGGACAGGGAAAGACGCGAGACGGCGGGCGCGTCGCTGCCGGGATAATGGATCGTGACGTCGCGCAAGGTCAGCACCCCAGCCGCCGCCGCGACCGGAACCACGCGCGCCGGCCCGCCCAGCGGCATCAGCGTCTCGGCGGCGGTCTCCGCACCTTGCTTGTCATGATAGGCGGCAGCCAAGCGGCGCATCGGCGCATAGAATTCCGGCGCCAGGGCCAGCACGAAGAAGGCGCGCGGCAAGCTCAGCGTCTCGGGGGCCGCAAAGGGCAGCAGGCCGAGCAGCGAGAAACCGCAATAGACCGCGACCAGCGCGACCGACAGCGCCGCGAAGAATTCCAGCGCGGCGGACGACAGGAAGGCGATCCGCAGGACCCGCATGGTCCGCTCCGCCAGTTCCTGCGCGGCGGCGCCGATCGCCTGGGTCTCGCGCGTCTCGGCGCGGAAGGCCAGCACGACGGGCAAGGCGCGCACCCGGTCGGCGAAACGCGCCGACAGACGATGCAGCGCAAGGAACTGCCGCCGCGACTCGTCCGCCGCCGCGCCGCCCGCCAGGATCATCGCCGCGACGAAGGGCAGCAGCGTCGCCGCCAGAATGACGGCCGCGACCGGGCTGGCACAGGCCGTCGCGGCCAGGACCAGGATCGGCGCGATGGCGGCGGCCCGGCGTGCGGGCAGGAAACGGGCGACGAACCCGTCCAGCGCCTCGACCGCATCCACGGCCTGCGTCGCCAGCTGGCCGCTGTCCATCGGCATGCCCGCCTGCCGAAACAGGGCGGCGGCAATGACGCGCCGCCGTTGCGCCCGCTTGACCAGTCCCGCCCGCGCGGCCCCCTGTCGCACGGCCAGCATCGCGAACCACCCGCGCGCCATCCCCATGCCGATCGCGAGCAGGGCCCAGGGCAGCACCGCCCCCCGGTTCGCCACCGCCGCCACGCCCCCCGCGATCCCGGCCGCAAAGCCGATGGCGGCCAGCGTATCGAGGAGCAGCAGGCCCGGCGTCCCGTCACGGCCCGCGGCCGCATCCTTCAACCAGCGGCTCCGCATCCGGGCGGTCGGGGCATCATGGGCGATCGTCGTCATGCCGCGACCGTCGCAGCGGCATGGGCGGGCGTCTTTGACCGCGGTCAATGTCGGGGGTCGGGCCAGGGCGTAGCGAATCCGCGGACAAGGGGCCGGGGGGCGGCTCCTTTTATGGAGACATGCCATGGACCCCGGGGTCGTCGACCTGTCGCGGCTGCAATTCGCGGCCACCGCCTTGTATCATTTCCTGTTCGTGCCGCTGACTCTGGGCCTGTCGATGATGCTGGTCATCATGGAATCGGTCTATGTCATGACCAATCGCCCGGTGTGGCGGGTGACGACGCGCTTCTGGGGCAAGATCTTCGGCATCAACTTCGTGCTGGGGGTCGCCACCGGGCTGACCATGGAGTTCCAGTTCGGCACCAACTGGTCCTATTTCTCGCACTATGTCGGCGACATCTTCGGCGCGCCGCTGGCGATCGAGGGGCTGATGGCCTTCTTCCTGGAGGCGACGTTCGTCGGGCTGATGTTCTTCGGCTGGGACCGGCTGTCGAAGCTGGGCCATCTGATCGTCACCTTCCTGGTGGCGCTGGGCACCAATTTGTCGGCGCTGTGGATTCTCATCGCCAATGGCTGGATGCAGAACCCGGTCGGCGCGACCTTCAATCCCAACACGATGCGGATGGAGGTCGCGGACTTCGGCGCGGTGCTGTTCAATCCGGTGGCGCAGGCCAAGTTCGTCCATACGGTCAGCGCGGGCTATGTCTGCGCCTCGGTCGTGGTGCTGGGCGTGTCGGCCTTCTGGCTGTTGAAGGGACGGTTCGTGTCCGTGGCGCGCCGGTCGATGACGGTGGCGGCGGCGTTCGGCCTCGCCTCCTCGCTGTCGGTCGTCGTGCTGGGCGACGAGAGCGGCTATGCGCTGACCGACAACCAGAAGATGAAGCTCGCCGCGATCGAGGCGGTCTGGCACACCGAACCCGGCCCGTCGGGGCTGACGCTGTTCGGCCTGCCCGACATCAAGGCGCATGAGACGCGCTACAAGGTCGAGATCCCCTGGGTCCTGGGCCTGATCGCGACGCGCAGCCTGGACGGCACGGTGACGGGCATGTCCGAACTGGTGCTGAAGGCGCAGGAGCGGATCGCATCGGGCGTGATCGCTTATGACGCGGTGCAGCGGCTGAAGACCGATCCGCAGGACCGGACCCAGCGGGCGCGGTTCGAGGCGCATAAGCGCGACCTGGGCTATGCGCTGCTGCTCAAGCGGCAAATGGCCGATCCGCGCAGCGCGACGCCGCAGCAGATCGAGGCGGCGGCATGGGACACGGTGCCCGATGTGGGTCTGCTCTTCTGGAGCTTTCGCATCATGGCGGGGATCGGCTTTGCGATGATCGCGCTGTTCGCGACCGCCTTCGCCCTGTGTTCGCTGCGGATGCACATGGATGCGCGCTGGTTCCTCAAGCTGGCGGTGGCGGCGATCCCGTTGCCCTGGGTGGCGATCGAGCTGGGCTGGCTGGTCGCCGAACTGGGGCGACAGCCCTGGGCGATCGAGGGCGTGCTGCCGACCTTCCTCGCGACCAGCTCGCTGTCGCGCGGCGCGCTATGGACCACGCTGGCGGGCTTCACCGCGCTGTACGGCGTGCTGGCCGTGATCGAGGTCCGGCTGATCCTGGCCGCCATCGCGCACGGGCCGGAGGAACGGGACGACCAGCCCGGCCCCGGCCCGATCCCCGCCGCCATTCCCGTTGCCGCCTGAGCCGAAGGACTGGGATATGTTCGATTACGAGATGTTGCGCCTGATCTGGTGGGCGCTGCTGGGTATATTGCTGATCGGCTTCGCGCTGACCGACGGCTTCGACCTGGGGGTCGCCGCCCTCCTGCCCTTCGTCGCGCGGAACGATGCCGAGCGGCGGATGGTCATCAATTCCATCGGGCCGACCTGGGAGGGAAACCAGGTCTGGTTCATCCTGGGCGGCGGGGCGATCTTCGCCGCCTGGCCCTTCGTCTATGCGGTCAGCTTTTCGGGCTTCTACCTGGCGATGTTCCTGGTCCTCGCCGCGCTGATCCTGCGGCCGGTGGGGTTCAAATATCGCAGCAAGCGACCCGATCCGGCATGGCGCACCCGCTGGGACTGGGCGCTGTTCGTCGGCGGGCTGGTGCCCGCGCTCGTCTTCGGCGTGGCGGTCGGCAACGTCCTGCTGGGCGCGCCCTTCCGCCTCGACAGCGATCTGCGCGCCTTTTACGACGGGACGCTGCTGGGCCTGTTCACGCCGTTCACGCTGCTGTGCGGGCTGTTGTCGGTGGCGATGCTGGTGCTGCACGGCGCGGCGTGGCTGTCGATCAAGGTCGAGCACGGGCCGGTCCACGACCGCGCCCGGACGTTCGGGACGGTGGCGGCGATCGCCGCGATCCTGCTGTTCGCGGGCGGTTTTGCCTTCGTCGCCTGGGGCGGCATGGGCTATCATGTCGTCGGCACGGTCGATCCTCTCGGCCCGTCCAATCCGCTGCACATGACGACGGAAGCGGCGGGCGGCGCGTGGCTGGACAATTATGGCGCCTATCCCTGGATGACGGCGCTGCCCATTCTGGGCTTTGCCGGGCCTGCGCTGGCCCTGATCGGTATCAGGACCAAGCGCGAGAGCGTCGCCTTTGCCGGGTCGTCGCTGGCCGCGACGGGCATCATCGCCACGGTCGGCTGTTCGATCTTCCCCTTCATCCTGCCCTCCAGCATCGACGCGCATAGCAGCCTGACGGTCTGGAACGCCTCGTCCACGCAGAAGACGTTGGGCATCATGCTGTTCGTCACCATCGTCTTCCTGCCGATCGTGCTGGCCTACACCGCCTGGGCCTACCGGGTGATGTTCGGCCGCGTGACGGCGGATGCGGTGCGCACCAACCCCGACTTCTACTGAAAGGCCCCGTCCATGTGGTATTTCTCCTGGGTCCTCGGCCTCGGCCTGGCCATCGGCTTCGGCATCCTCAACGGCATGTGGCATGAATTCCATTTGCCGCAGGAGGAGGATGTGTCGCCGCGACACTGACGGATGGGACAATCCGTCCGACGACAAGGGATCATGGCCATGCTATCGGGCAAGGCCATGATCCCGAACGACGTTTGTGCCGACTGCGCGGTGCGCGACCGGGCCCTGTGCGGCAGCCTCGACGATCGCGAGCTGATCGCGCTCAACACGATAGGCCAGCGCCGCCATGTCGCGCGGGGCCAGACCATCGCTTGGGCGGGTGACGAGGCAGTGCTCTGCGGCAACCTGCTGTCGGGGGTGCTGAAACTGGTCGCCGCCACCGCCGACGGGCGCGAACAGACGGTCGGCCTGCTCTATCCGGCCGATTTCTTCGGACAGCCCTATGCGGGCGATGTCGACTTCACCCTGACCGCGCTGACCGATGCCGAGCTTTGCGTCTTTCCGCGTGTCGCCTTCGAGCGGGTGCTGGAGGATCACCAGCGCATGGAGCGGCTGTTGCTCCAGCGGACCTTCGAGTCGCTGAACGAGGCGCGCGGGCGGATGCTGGTGCTGGCGCGCCAGTCGGCGGGGGAGAAGCTGGCCGGGTTCCTGCTCGACATGGCGGCGCGCGCCGGAGCCGGCGGGTGCCGGGCCAGCCGCGACGGGCCGCTCACCTTCGACCTGCCGCTGACGCGCGGACAGATCGCCGACGTGCTGGGCATGACGATCGAGACGGTCAGCCGCCAGCTGACCCGGATGAAGCAGAGCGGGATCATCGGCCTGCCCGGCGGCCGGGCCATCACGATCAGCGACCGCGACGCCCTGGCCGCCCGCGCCGCGGCCTGAGAGGCGGTCAGGCCGCGACGTTGTCCGCCAGCGCCTCGACCAGCAGCGCGCGGGCCTCGCGCGTCAGGCGGTGCCCGGCCAGGGCGATGATGGTCAGCTGCTCGAAATCGACCGCGCGGCGGCACCCGGTGAAGAAACAGCGCAGCATATGGCCAAGCGCCTCGGGCCCCATGGTGGCATCCGCACCGTCAAAAGCCTCGATCAGATCACGCGCCGCCGCGCCGTCCGCCATGTGCCGATGCCGGACATGGTCGAGCAGCGTCCAGGCGAGCGGATCTTCATGCCCGTTGAGCAGCATCGCCGCCAGATAATCGCCATCGACCCGCTCCCCCTTCGCCACCAGCCCCTGCAAGGCCGTCAGGAATGCCGCCGTCATCGGCGCGTCGGGCCGCTCCGGCAGGCCGTCCGCGATCGCCTCCGCCTGGTCGCACAGGGCCAGGCGACGGCGATGTTCCTGGATCAGCCGGACCAGGTCGATTTCGTGGATGACGTGCCAGCGACGCGCGAACGGCACGACGCTGCCTTGAAGCGGGTTGCGGTCCATCGCGCAGGGTCTCCTTCGTCGCCCTCGTGACGCAGGGCAGCGTCGCCGACATTGACGATGGTCAAACGCGGGCGCCCGGCCCCTTCAACGCTGGCGGGCGAGATGCCGGTGGATCGTGCTGCGGTGGACGCCCAGTTGCCGCGCCGCCGCCGAGACATTGCCGCCATGGGCCGCCAGCGCCGCGTCGATCGCCTCCGCCCGGTCATCCGCCAGAGGACGCGCGACCGACAGCTCGATGCCGCCGCTTCGCGCCTCCGCATCCCAACCGCCGATCAGCGTCGCGCCATTGGCCAGGCGCAACTGCCCCTTCGCCGCCTGGCCGCGCATGTCGACCAGCTCGCCGAGCGCGGTGTCGTCCAGCGCCTCCCAGCTGCGCCCGACCAGCGACAGGCCGCGCCGGTTGGCCGCGACGAGCCGGTCGTCGCGAAACACCAATATCCCCTCTCGCGCCGTGCCCAGCATCGCCGCATCGTCATGCATGCGCAGCACGCGGCAATCCGCAAAGCCGGTGCGGAACAGCCGGTGCTCGATCTGGTCGACCGCCAGGCGGATCAGCCCGAGCGCATGCCCGTGCCCGCTGACCGAAGGGCCGGAAATGTCGAGCGCCCCGACGATCGCACCGCGCGGATCGAGGATCGGCGTCGCGGCGCAGCTCAGCACCGCATGTTCGGCGAAGAAATGCTCGCCGCCATGCACCGCGATCGGGCGACGCTCGGCGATGGCGGTGCCGATCGCATTGGTGCCGGTGCTCGCCTCGGTCCAGGACACGCCGGGCCGCAGCGCCACCTGCGCCGCCCGCGACAGGAAGCCGGTGTCGCCGATGGTGTCGAGGATCATGCCGTCGGCATCCGCCAGGATCACGACGCTGCCCGTGTCGCGCGCCTCGCCCGCCAGCATCTCCAGTTCGGGGCGGCAAAGGCGACGCAGCGACTCGCGACGCTGGCGCAGGGCATGGAGTTCGCCCTCGGTCAGCGGCCCGCCGTCGCGCAGCCGCCCCTGCGCCAGCCCCATGTCGGTGCAGCGCAGCCAGGAGCGCAGCACCGGCTGGCGCACGCTTTCGAGCGGCAGCTGCCCCTCGTCGAAATAGGCTCGCCGGCCCTGTTCTATCCCGGCGCCGTCCATCGCCGCATCCTTCTCCGACTGTCGCAAAGTGCGACACCGGCGCGGCTTTCGCGTCGCGCCGTGCGACACATGCTACGCCTTGCCGACGGAAAGTCCATCGGCGCCGCGCATCTCGTCGCGGATCACCTTGCCCCGCGCACCGCACAGGCAGAGCCTTGGCGTCATAACAGACCAAGGAGAGGTTCCATGACGATCCAGGAAAGCATCAAGGCCCGCACCGCGCCGTTCAAGGAACGCTATGCCAATTTCATCGGCGGGCGCTGGGTCGATCCGGTCGACGGACGCTGGTTCGACAACCGATCGCCGATCGACGGACAGGTCATCTGCCAGGTCGCGCGCAGCCAGGCGGCCGATATCGAACTCGCGCTCGACGCCGCGCACAAGGCCAAGGACGGCTGGGGCCGCACCAGCGTCGCCGAGCGGGCGCTGATCCTCCACCGCATCGCCGACCGGATGGAGGAGAATCTCGGCCGCCTCGCCACCGTCGAGACCTGGGACAATGGCAAGCCGATCCGCGAGACGACCGCCGCCGACCTGCCGCTGGCGATCGACCATTTCCGCTATTTCGCCGGATGTATCCGCGCGCAGGAAGGCGGGATTTCGGAGATCGACCACGACACCGTCGCCTATCATTTCCACGAGCCGCTGGGCGTCGTCGGGCAGATCATCCCGTGGAACTTCCCGCTGCTGATGGCCTGCTGGAAGCTGGCGCCCGCGCTGGCGGCGGGCAATTGCGTGGTGCTGAAACCCGCCGAACAGACCCCGGCGTCGATCATGGTACTGGCCGAACTGATCGCCGACCTGCTGCCCGAGGGCGTGCTCAACATCGTCAACGGATATGGCGTCGAGGCGGGCAAACCGCTGGCGCAGAACCCGCGCATCGCCAAGATCGCCTTTACCGGCGAGACGACGACCGGGCAGCTCATCATGTCCTATGCGTCGGAAAACCTGATCCCGGTGACGCTGGAGCTGGGCGGCAAGAGCCCCAATATCTTCTTCGGCGACGTCGCGGCCGAGGATGACGATTATCTGGACAAGGCGATCGAGGGCTTCGCCATGTTCGCGCTCAACCAGGGCGAGGTCTGCACCTGCCCCAGCCGCGCGCTGGTCCACGAATCCATCTATGACCGCTTCATGGAAAAGGCGGTCGCGCGGGTCGAGGCGATGATCCAGGGCGATCCGCTCGACCCCGCCACCATGGTCGGGGCGCAGGCGTCGCAGGAACAGATGGACAAGATCCTCGGCTATCTCGACATCGGCCGCGACGAGGGCGCGAAGGTGCTGACCGGCGGCACGCGCAACCGGCCCGAGGGGCTGGAGGGCTATTATGTCAAGCCGACGGTGCTGAGCGGCAACAACCGGATGCGCGTGTTCCAGGAGGAGATTTTCGGCCCCGTCGTCTCGGTCGCGACCTTCAGGGACGATGAGGAGGCGCTGCGCATCGCCAACGACACGCTCTATGGCCTGGGCGCGGGCGTGTGGACGCGCGACGGCACCCGCGCCTATCGCATGGGCCGCGCGATCCAGGCGGGGCGGGTGTGGACCAACTGCTATCACGCCTATCCCGCCCATGCGGCGTTCGGCGGCTATAAGCGCTCGGGCATCGGGCGCGAGACGCACCGGATGATGCTGGATCACTACCAGCAGACCAAGAATCTGCTGGTCAGCTACTCGGCCAAGAAGCTCGGCTTCTTTTGACCGCGGTCAAGGCGGGGATCGGCCGCCGCGCCCATCCCCGGCCTATCCTCATTCGACAGGAGAAACACCATGGCGAAGACGATGAAGGCGGCGGTCGTCCGTGCGTTCGGCGAACCGCTCAGCATCGATGAAGTCCCCGTTCCCGAAGTCGGCGACGGCATGATCCAGGTCGCGATCCAGGCGTCGGGCGTCTGTCACACCGATCTGCACGCGGCCGAGGGCGACTGGCCGGTCAAGCCCAACCCGCCCTTCATTCCGGGGCATGAGGGCGTCGGCTATGTCTCGGCGGTCGGCAAGGGCGTCAAGCACATCAAGGAGGGCGACCGGGTCGGCGTGCCCTGGCTCTACACCGCCTGCGGCCACTGCGTGCATTGCCTGGGCGGGTGGGAGACATTGTGCGAAAGCCAGCTCAACACCGGCTATTCGGTCAATGGCGGTTTCGCCGATTATGTCATCGCCGACCCCAATTTCGTCGGCCACCTGCCCGCCAATATCGGCTTTACCGAGATCGCGCCCGTGCTGTGCGCCGGGGTCACGGTGTATAAGGGGCTGAAGATGACCGACACCAAGCCGGGCGACACGGTCGTCATCTCCGGCATCGGCGGCCTGGGCCATATGGCGGTGCAATATGCCGTCGCGATGGGGCTGAACGTCGCGGCGGTCGATGTCGACGATGCCAAGCTGGACCTGGCCCGCCGTCTGGGCGCGAAGGTCACGGTCAATGCGCGGACGGAAGCGGACCCGGCGGCGGCGATCAGGCGCGAGACGGGCGGCGGGGCGCAAGGCGCGCTGGTCACGGCGGTCAGCGAAAAGGCGTTCGCGCAGGCCGTGGGCATGATGGCGCGCGGCGGCACGGTGGCGCTCAACGGCCTGCCGCCCGGCGACTTCCCGCTCAACATCTTCGGTCTGGTGCTGAACGGCATCACCGTGCGCGGGTCGATCGTCGGAACCCGGCTCGACCTTCAGGAGTCGCTGGACTTCGCGGCGGACGGCAAGGTCAGGGCGACGGTTTCCACCGCGCCGCTAACCGAGGTCAATCACGTGTTCGACCGGATGCGCCAAGGGCAGATCGAGGGCCGCATCGTCCTCGACCTCGCCGCCTGACATCAGGGCGGGCGGCGGTTTCGGCGCCGCCCGCCGCTTTGGGAGTGACAATGACCGATCGTATCGCCTGCCCGACCCTTCGTTCGCGTATCACCGATGCCGATAGCGCCGCCGCCCTGATCCGCCCCGGCGAGACGGTGGCGACGAGCGGCTTCACCGGATCGGGCTATCCCAAGGCCGTGCCGCAGGCGCTGGCGCGGCGGATGGCGGCGGAGCATGCCGAGGGGCGGCCCTTCCGCGTCAACCTGTGGACCGGCGCCTCGACCGGGCCCGAACTGGACGGCGCGCTGGCGGCAGTCGACGGCATCGCGCAGCGCCTGCCCTATAGCGGCGATCCGGTCGCGCGCGAGAAGATCAATCGCGGCGAGATCGACTATCTCGACATGCATCTCAGCCAGGTCGCGCCGATGGCGTGGGAGGGGGTGCTGGGCACGCTCGACACCGCGATCATCGAGGTGTCGGGCATCCGCGCGGACGGCTCGCTGATCCCCTCCTCCTCGGTCGGCAACAACAAGACCTGGGCCGACCGCGCCAAGCGCGTCATCCTGGAGGTCAATCGCTGGCAGGATGCGGCGCTGGAGGGGATGCACGACATCTATTACGGCACCCGCCTGCCGCCCGACCGCGTGCCGATCCCGCTGGTGCGGCCCGACGACCGCATCGGCACGCCCTATCTGGCCTGCGATCCCGACAAGATCGTCGCCGTGGTCGAGACGGACGCGCCCGACCGCAACCTGCCCTTCGCCGCGCCCGACGATACCGCGCGCGCCATTGCCGGGCATATCATCGAGTTCCTCGCCCATGAGGTGTCGCGCGGCCGCCTGCCCCCTGCGCTGCTGCCGATCCAGTCGGGGGTGGGCAACATCGCCAATGCCGTGCTGTCGGGGCTGATCGACACGCCCTTCGAACCGATGACCGCCTATACCGAGGTGATCCAGGACGGGATGCTCGACCTGCTGGACGCCGGCAAGCTGCGCATGGCCTCCGCCACCGCCTTTTCGCTCAGCCCGCAGGCGGCGGCGCGGCTGAACGCGAACATGGCGGGCTATCGCGATCGCATGATCCTGCGCCCGCAGGAGATCAGCAACCATCCCGAACTGGTCCGCCGCCTGGGGTGCATCGCGATGAACGGCCTGATCGAGGCGGACATCTATGGCAACGTCAACTCGACGCTGGTCATGGGATCGCGCATCCAGAACGGCATCGGCGGATCGGGCGATTTCGCGCGCAACGCCTATGTCTCGATCTTCATGACCCCCTCGACCGCCAAGGGCGGCAAGATTTCCGCGATCGTGCCGCAGGCGGCGCATGTCGATCACATCATGCAGGACGTGCAGGTGATCGTGACCGAACAGGGGCTGGCCGACCTGCGCGGCCTGTCGCCCCGCCAGCGCGCGCGGGCGGTGATCGAACGCTGCGCGCATCCCGATTACCGCCCCCTGCTCGCCGACTATGCGCTGCGGGCCGAGGGCGGTTCCTATGGCCTTCATGCACCCTCGCTGCCCGCCGAGGCGTTGTCCTGGCATCGTCGTTTCATGGAAACGGGAACGATGCGGCCATCTTGACCATGTCGAAGGTCGCCCCGACCATGAAGGCACCCAGTCAGGAGGACAGGATGATGATCGCGGATACCGAGTTGCTCGTCACTCGCCATGGCGTGCGGCTGCACGTTCGTCCCACGCGCGAGGAGGACGAGGCCGCGCTGGCCGAATTCTTCGCGCGCGTCTCGCCCGAGGATTTGCGCTTCCGCTTCCTGACCAGCGTTCGGCAGGTCAGTCACGAGCGGCTGACCGGGATGATCCGCGCCAACGATGCCGCCAGCACCAGCCTGATCGCCCTGGCCGATGACGGCTCGGTGCTCGCGGCGGCGATGCTGGTGGGCGACGCCGCGACCAAATCGGCCGAGGCGGCGATCGCGATCCGGCATGACCGAAAGGCGCAGGGCATCGGCTGGACGCTGCTCGACCATCTGGTCGGCCATGCCAGGCAGAAGGGATATCGCACGATCGAGGCGCTGGAGGATCGCGACAACCGGTCCGCCATCACCCTGGAACGCGAAATGGGTTTCGAGCCCCATCCGGTCGAGGGCGACCCCATGCTGATCCGGCTGAAACGCACCATCGTCTGACCGAGAGGCCTGCGGATCGCCCGTCAGGGGCGGCGATCCGCGGCGGACCTACCCGCCCTCACCTTCCCGTCGGCAGGGTCGATCGCCACCCATGCGACGGCGGCCTGGGTCAAACGCTTTGACTTGCCACGCCTCAATGACGTAATGATACATCATATCAATGATGAGAGCTTGGTATGAACAGCGCATTTTCGATCGTCGAGACCGGGCAGGCCCGCCTGCCGGTGACCGTCCTGTCGGGCTTTCTGGGGGCGGGCAAGACCACGCTGCTCAACCATATCCTGGCCAATCGCGAAGGGCGGCGCGTGGCGGTGATCGTCAACGACATGTCCGAGGTGAATATCGACGCCGATCTGGTGCGCGGCGGCGATGCCACGCTGTCGCGCAGCGAGGAGACGCTGGTCGAGATGACCAATGGCTGCATCTGCTGCACGCTGCGCGATGACCTGTTGCAGGAGGTGCGCGCGCTGGCCGAGGCCGGGCGGTTCGACCATCTGGTGATCGAGAGCACCGGCATCTCGGAGCCCTTGCCGGTCGCCTCCACCTTCTCCTTCCGCGATGAGGCGGGGCAGTCGCTGGGCGATGTCGCGCGGCTCGACACGATGGTGACGGTGGTCGACGCCATCAATCTGCTGAAGGACTATTCGAGCCAGGATTTCCTCGCCGATCGGGGCGAGTCGCTGGGCGAGGAGGACACGCGCAGCCTGGTCGGCCTGCTGGTCGAACAGATCGAGTTCGCCGATGTGGTGGTGGTCAACAAGGCGTCGTCGGTGTCCGCCGAACAGCTCGCCACCGTCAAGAAGCTGGTCGCCAGCCTGAATGCCGATGCCCGGATCATCGCCTGCGACCAGGCGCGCGTTCCGCTGGATGCCATTCTCGACACCGGCCTGTTCGACGAGGAAAAGGCCGCGCAGCATCCGCTCTGGGCGAAGGAGCTGTACGGCTATGCCAGCCATGTCCCCGAAACCGAGGAATATGGCATTGAGAGCTTCGTCTACCGCGCGCGCGCGCCATTCGATCCGGTCAAGTTCCATGGCTTCCTGACCGATGGCGGACTGGATCATGTCGTGCGGGCCAAGGGGCATTTCTGGCTGGCGACCCGGCCCGACTGGGTCGGCGAACTGGCGGTCGCGGGCGCGCAGACGATGACCGCGCGCCTGGGCCGCTGGTGGGCCAGCATCCCGCGCAACCAATGGCCCGACGACGACCGTTTCGAGCGTTTCGTCGCGGGCCATTGGAACGAAATCTGGGGCGACCGGCGGCAGGAACTGGTCTTTATCGGCATCGGCATGGACGAGGCGCGGATCCGCGCCCGGCTCGACGCCTGCCTGTTGCCGGTCAAGGCGTTCACGCCCGACCTGTGGATGGGCCTGCGCGATCCCTTCCCGGCCTGGGGCGAGCGCGCGCTGGAAATGGCCGAATGAGCCGGATCGCGACCGCCGCGCACGCGCTTTCGCGCCTGCCGATCCACGCATCGCTGGTCTGCGCCCTGCCGCTCATGCTGACGCTGACCGCCCCGGTCACGGCGACCGAACCCCAGGCGAGCCCGATCCTCGCCGCCGACGGCACGCGCCATGGCAGCGTCAGCGTGCGGGATACGGCGTCGGGCGTGCTCCTGCGGATCGAGGCGACCGGCCTGCCGCCGGGATGGCACGGCATGCACTTCCACGAGAAGGGCGATTGTTCCAGCGCGGGCTTCACCTCGGCGGGCGGCCATGTCCATGCCGCCAAGCCGGTCGTGCACGGTTTCCTGGTGCCGGGCGCCAATGACGCGGGCGATCTGCCCAACCTGTTCGTCCGGGCGGACGGCAGCGCCACCGTCGAGCTGCACTCCACGCTGGTATCGATGACCGGCGCGGGCGGACGTCCCGCGCTGAACGATGCCGACGGCGCCGCGCTCGTCATCCACGCCGATCCGGACGATTATCGGACCCAGCCCATCGGTGGCGCGGGCGCGCGCATCGCCTGCGCCGTCCTTCGCTGAGCCGTTCCGCATGACGCTTTTCCACGACGGCGCGAAGTCCGACCCGTTCACCCCCGACAAGGATGAAGACATGATCCGCAAGGCCGGTACTCCGGCAATCGCGCCGTTTTCCGGCGCCCTCGCTCGGCGGGGAAGGATCGCCCATGGCTGAGTCGCATCCGGCGCTGTTTTCCGGCCCCGAGTCGCTGATCCCCGTTTCGGTGCTGACCGGCTTTCTGGGCAGCGGCAAGACGACCCTGCTCAACCAGCTGGTGCGCGCGCCGCAGATGAGCCGCGCGCTGGTCATCATCAACGAGTTCGGCGCGGTCAGCCTGGACCATGATCTCATCGCCCGGTCGAATGACGATCTGGTGGTCGAGATGATCGGCGGGTGCCTGTGCTGCACCGTCCGGGGCGACCTGGCGCGCACCCTGCGCGATGCGCCGTGGCGCTTCGCCCGCGATGGCCTGTGCTGGTTCGACCGGGTGGTGATCGAGACCACGGGCCTCGCCGACCCCGCGCCGATCCTCCACACGCTGATGACCGACCATCGGCTGCGCACGCTTTACCGGCTCGACGGCGTGATCGCGACGGTCGATGCGGTCAACGGCATGGCGACGCTCGACGCGCAGGAAGAGGCGGTCAAGCAGGCCGCCGTCGCCGACCGCATCCTCCTGACCAAGACCGACCTCGTCTCTCCGCAGGACCAGCAGGCCCTGACCGGGCGGCTGCGCGCGCTGAACCCCGCCGCGCCGCTGATCGTGGCGGTCAACGGCGCGGTATCGCCGGACGTGCTCTTCGACGCCGGTCTCTACAATCCCGAGACCAAGAGCAACGATGTCCGCCGCTGGCTGGCGGCCGAGGCCTATGACGATCCGCACCATCATGGGCACGACCATCATCATCACGGGCACGATCACGACCATCACGACCATGACCATCATCATGACGTGAACCGGCATGACGATCGCATCCGCGCCACCTGCCTGACCTTCGACGAACCGTTGAAGGCGCATGCGTTCGAGCGCTGGCTCGATGTCCTGGCCATGTTCAAGGGGCCGGACATCCTGCGCATCAAGGGCATCGTCAATCTGGAGGACGAACCGAACCCGGTGGTGATCCACGGCGTGCAGCATGTCTTCCACCCGCCGGTGGTGCTGGACGCCTGGCCGTCCGACGACCGGCGCACCCGGCTGGTGTTCATCACCCGCGATGTCAGCGCCGACGAACTGCGCGGCACGCTGGCGCTGATGACGCTGGGACTGGACTGTTTCGGGTTGCAGGGCCTGGTCGAGGATGTTCCCGCCTCCGGCCTGCTTGGCGTTCCATAGCCCGCCCTCCCCTGGCCGCCCCGTTCATCGCGGGCGCCCAGGGCGCGACGGTCACTGGAGTCCGTATCCTCGCGGCGCGCCCAGCGTCATCGCCAGCATGATGCGCGTCGAACAGATGGCGCAGTCGAGCGCGCTGGCCGCGCCCTTGTTGCAGTCGATACAGGCGCGGCGGCGCATCGATCCGTCCAGCAGCCCGAGCAGCAGGCATTCGTCGTCCGACCGCGCGCACTCCCCCACATCGATGCAGCGGCCGAGCGCGGCCTCGCACAAGGTCAGATAGCTGTCGAACACCGGCGCCAGCATCTCGCAGCGATGCGGGGCCAGCATGCGGTGCAACGCCTGTTGCACCGGCCTGCCCCCGTCACGCGCATAGCGCCAGCAGCGCGCGGCGGCCGTCAAAAGCCCGGCGGCATCGGGGGCCGCGCCCATCGGCGCTGGCGGGTTCATGAGGCTTTCCGCTCGCTTCGGACATGGGCTCATGCCGGGTTCCTTCGACGCCTTACTGGGACTCCGTCATTATAGCATTTGATAGTCATTATCAACAAAGAGTCATGTCGTGGCGATGCGCGGTGCGGCCCAGACGCTGTCGCGTGGCCCTGCCACCGCACGCCGCCGGGCGGCACGCGCCATGACGGCAAAGCCGATCGCCCCCAGTGTCGCGACCCCGTCGACCAACTGGCTCGCACCGGGATGGCTCCAGCCCTGTGCGAATATGGGGGACAGGAGCGTGGTGAGCGGAATGGCGGCGGTCGCGCCGGCGGCGACCCACAACAACTCCGATCCGCTGCGCGCCGCACCGCGGATCAGCGCCCAGGCGACCGCCGCGACGAACACCAGATAATAGATGCGCCCATGCCATGCGCCGATATCGGCGCGGTCGGCGGGCAGCCACTTGGCGGCGGCGATCGTCAGCGAGATCCCGGCGACGCAGCCCAGCGGCACGCCCACGGTCAGGCTGCCGAGGATGCGGGTCGCGCGCGTCTGCTCCACCATAGCCGCCTTGCGCTCCTTGCGCCGGCGGCTCTCGATCCACAGCAGATTGCCCGAGTAGAACAGGAAGGCACCGGCAAGACCCAGCAGGAAATAGGACCAGCGCACCGGCGCGCCGCCGAAGCTGCCGAAATGCAGCGCGAAGAAGGAGGTGACCGCCGCGAACCACGGCCCCTGCCGCCCCGGCATATAATCCGCCTCGGTAATCGCACCGGTGCGGGTGTCGATCTCCGCCCGGCCATAGGTGGGCGCGCGCATGCCATAGCGTTGGTCGACGCCCGTGAGATCGCCCTGGGCGCCCCCCTTGGCATCATGGCGATAGGTGATCGAGCGCAGCGCGAAGCCGGGCGCCTGTGCCGCGATCCGCCGTTGCAGTTCGACGGGCGACAAGGTGCCCTGCACCGCCTCGAGCGCGGGCGGCTCGGGCGGGCCGGGCGGCGGCGGGGCCCGCCGCTCGACCCTCGCCGCGCCGACCCGATACACCGCGCCCTGGGCGGCATAGATCTGGTCGTGAAATGCGAAGATGACGGCGGTGATGGCCATGACGATATGGAAGGGCAGGCTGAACAGACCCAACAGATTGTGAAGGTCGAGCCACATTCGCTTGATATTCTTGCCGAAGCGCAGCGCGAACAGGTCCTTGGCCAGGCTGGGCAGCAGACAGATGACGCCCGAGACGATGGCAACGGCGTAAAGCAGCGAGACCAGCCCCATGATCGGCATCGCCGTCCTGCGATCGAGCGGCAGGCCGACCTGCTGGTGCAGCACGTCGACCAGTTCCGCGACCGGCGAGGCGTCCTGCCGGACCACCTGCAACGCGCCCTCCGGGGTCAGCGCGGCGAGGAAGGTCGGGCCCGGCGCGCGGCGGTTGCCGGTGGTCCAGCTCAGCCGCGCGGGCATGTCGGGGCCGGTGTCGAAATGGACGGTATAGGCGGCACGCGCATCGGGCCGCGCGCGCAGCACCTTGGCGATCAGCTCGGGTGTGCGATCCAGCGACGGCGGCGGCGCGATGCTGGCGGGGGCGGAAGCCCATCGGTTCAGCGGCTCGGCGAACATCGTGATCGCGCCGGCATAAAAGGCGATGAACAGCGCCAGCCCGGCGATAATGCCGACCCAGCTATGCACATCCTTATAGGTCTTCAGAATATCGGTGCGCATCGGCGATCACCCCAGAAGCAGGCGCGCGGCGATATAGGCCGCCCAGGCCATCAGATTGGCGAGCGCCAGCCAACCCCATGCGCGCGCGCCGCTGCGGAACAGGAAACAAAGGCCCAGCACCAGGCACCAGATCGGCGACACCAGCCACATGGCGAGCTGTTTCTGCGCGCTGAACGGGCCATCGTCCGTCGAGAACAGCGCCGCGAACAGACAGGTGAGCGCCAGGGCCAGCGTCAGCCCCAGCAGGGCGGCGGCCGATACCTTGCCGAACCAGTCGCGGCTGGTGAGAAGCGGACGGCTCATCGCGCCGCCTCCCGCCGGAAACGCCACCAGCGTGCCGCCACCGGGACGATGCTCCAGACCAGCATCGCCCCCGTCATCCAGGTGAAGACGGCGGTCGCCGGACCCTGCACGGTCATCAGCAACGCCAGCGCGACCGCCAGCAGCACGATCCCGGCGATCCGACCGGACCGCCGCGCCCCGCCACCGGCGATCAGGGCCTGATGCGGCGTGCCCACATAAAGGCATAGAGCTCCGCCGATAATGGCGAAGGCGGCGCTCCAGGCCGCGATCACGGCGCGGCCCGTGCAAAGGCGAAGCGGATCGCCGGTGCCATCGCCGCCAGCATCGTCGTTCCATGCGACTGGCCCGGCAGCGGCAGGAAGCGGGCATGGTCCGCGCCGCCGCCCCGATCGAGCGACCGCGCCAGCTCGGCGGGAGGGGCCGCGGCCGCGTCGCCCTCCGCGATCAGGATGCGAGGGTGCGAGGCCCCGGCGGTCGCGGCCTCACGCGCGATCAGGCCGTTGCCGAACCAGAGCGACGGGCTGACCGCGACGACGCCGCCGAACATCGCCGGACGGGTCAGTGCGGCATGCAGCGCGAGCAGGCCGCCGAAGCTGTGGCCGAGCAGCGTCTCGCGCGATCGATCGACCCGCCAATGCTGGCGGACGAACGGCTGCACCTGTCGCTCGACGAGGTCCAGAAACGCCTCGGCCCCGCCGGTCGGCCATCCACTGCCGGGGCTGTTCGCGGGGATCGTCCAGCCGGGCGTGGCGGGGGTATAGTCGCGGGCGCGACGCTGGAGCGAGCCCGCCGCGATCCCGACGACGATGCCCTCCCCCACGCCGCTGCGCGCGCCCGCCCCGGCCAGCCGACGCGCGGTCAGCGCCGCGATCGCGAAATTATCCTCGCCGTCCAGCACATAGAGCACCGGATAGCCGGAGGGCGGCGGCGGTGCCTCCGGCCAGGCGACGAAGAGGCGATACGCCTCTCCGTCCGGTGCATGGACGACCCGCTCGACGCTGCGCGGCAGCGTATAGGGCGGTCCCGCGGGCGGCTCCGGCATCGCCGCCGCAACCGGCGACGCCAGCGCGAGCAGGCCCGCCAGCCACGCGCTTACCACCGGTATTGCAGCCGCAGGTTCAGCGTGCGTCCCGACCCGTAGAAACAGGCCGATGCCGACGAGCACAGGGCGACATAGCGCCGGTTGGTCAGGTTGCGCGCATTGACCGACAGGATGATACCGCTGGCAAAGGCCTTGCGCAGGAACAGGTCGTACAGCGTATAGCCCGGCACGCGATAGGCGTTGGCGGTATCGCCATAGGACACGCCGACATAGCGCACCCCGCCGCCCAGGCCGACGCCGCCCAGCGCCCCGCCCTCGGCAAAGCGATAATCGGCGAACAGCGACCCCATCCAGTCGGGCACCTGGGTCAGCCGATTGCCCTGCTGCCCCTTTGCCCCGCGCGTGATCTCGCTGTCCATATAGGTGCCGGTCGCGATCAGGCTCAGGCCGCCGATCAGCGTCGCCTTGCCCTCCAGCTCGACGCCACGGATGCGACCCTGGCCGGTCTGCACCTGACAGGTCGTGCCCGCGCAGACATGGCTTTCGTCCGGGTCGGGGCTGGCGAGGTTATTCTGGGTCAGCTGGTACATCGCGGCGGTGAGCAGCGCGTTGCTGCCCTGCGGCTGGTATTTCACGCCGACCTCATATTGGTCGCCTGTCGTCGGCTTGAACGGCGTGCCGTCGAAATATTGCCCGGTCGTCGGCTGGAACGAGGTCGAGTAGCTGGCATAGGGCGCCACGCCGCTGGGCGAGATCCAGGTCGCCCCTGCGCGCCACGTCATCTTGTCGGCCTTGGTCACCGTCACCGGATCGGTGGTGCCGGTCGCCAGTTCGTTGACCTGATGGTTCTTGGCCCAGTCGTAACGCGCGCCCAGGGTGACATGCAGCTGGCCGAGCGAGAGCTGATCCTGGCCATAGGCGCCGACCTGTTCCAGCCGCGCGTTCAGATGGACCTGCGGCCGGAGCGTCGAGAGGATCCGCCCCACCCCTTGCGACACGGGGTTGAAGATGTCGGGCATCGCCGGAACGTCGGTCGACAGGTCGCGCAGGTGCCGCCATTCGGTGTCGAGCATGTCGACGCCCAGCAGCACCCGGTGCGCCAGCCGACCGGTGTCGATGCGACCCTCCAGCTTGGTATCGAGACCATAGCCGTCGGAATGGCCGACGCCGCGCACCGCGCGCCGGTTGATCGTCTTGCCGTTGGACAGGGTGCCGCCGCGCAGCACCGTCCCCTCGAACAGCGTCTCGACGCGGGTGTAGCGACCATTTTGCCGCAGCTCGAAGCGATCGGAAAAGGCATGGCGCAGTTCGTAGCCGAGCAGATACTGGTTGCGGTCATAGGTGTTGAACTGCGGCTCGCCCAGAAACGCGTCCAGCCGGATATGGCGCCCGCCCGCGCCCGGCTGGCGCGATCCGATATCGGGCAGGAACTGGAAGGTCGATCCGCCCTCGTCGCGCTGATATTGCGCCATCAGCGTGACGCTGGTCGCCGCATCGGGCGCCCAGGTCAGGCTGGGCGCGATGTAATAGCGGCCCGTCTTGATCGAATCGATCTGGGCATCGCCGTAACGCGCCAGCCCGACCAGCCGTGCGGTGACCGTGCCATCGGCGGTCAGCGGCCCCGACACATCCGCCGCGCCCTGATACTGCCACTTGCCGAGGCTGGTGAACCCGGCCCCCTGCAACATGATCTCGCCGCGCGGGGTCGCGGTCGGCCGCTTCGTCACCAGATTGACGATACCGCCCGGCGCCACCTGCCCGAACAGCACCGCCGAGGGGCCCTTCAGCACCTCGATCTGCTGGAGCGCGAAGGGATCGAAGGCGGTGCGCGTCCATTGACCGCCCGCGGGCAACCGGATGCCGTCGAGGAACAGATTGTCGCTGAAGCTGCCCGCCGAAAAGCCGCGTACCGAAAAGCTGTCGGCGCGGCTGTCGATGCCATCCTGCTCGGCCTGGACCCCGGCGGTATAGGCCAGCGCCTCGGTCACGCTGTGCACCGCGCGGACGTCGAGTTCCTCGCGCGTGATGACCGAGATGGATTGCGGCACTTCGATCAGGCGCGTCGCGGTCTTGGTGCCCGACGTCGCCTGGGTCTGCCCCGTGGCGGTCACGACGATGTCGGTATCGCGAAGCGCATCGCCCTTGTTATCCTGGGCCGCCTCGGCCGAGGTCGCCGCCGACAGCAGCAACCCGATACCCAAACAGATTTTCATACGTCTCCCGCCCCTTGGTACGCGCCGCCCTGACGGCGCTTCCGTGATAATTCGGGGGCGTCTAATGGCGTCGGCTAATGAGAGTCAATCGCATATGAACAGGATGTTGTAATGTTTGAGGAATATCGGCCACATCCGGCAAAGGGCGACGCCTTCCTTCCCTCGCCCCTCGCAGAGGGGAAAGGGTTGCGCAGACTTGGCCTTTGCGAGAGCAAAGGCTTAGTTGGAGCTGGGTGAGGGGTGGGCGCTCGCTTTGCGAGCGCGCGAGCCCTTGGGCTCGCTCAACCCCTCACCCAAGCTGCGCTAGCCAGCAGGCTGGCAAGCTTCGCCAACCCTCTCCCCTGTCCAGGGGAGAGGGAAGAAGACGCAATCCTGAATGGCGATCCGACCTAGGGGTCGAGCCCCAGCGCGGCGCGATCGGCGGTGGCGCTGGCCAGTTCGGCGCGCGCGGCGGCGATCCGGGCCTGGGCGTCGATCAGGCGGACACGGGCGTCATTGGCGGTTTCCTCGCGCTGGTTGACCAGGAAGAAGTCGCTCGATCCCAGTTCGAAGCGGCGCCGCTCGGCCGCCGCGAGCCGCTCGGCCAGTTGCCGTTCCTGGTCGGCGATCCCGGCCAGCTTCTCGGCCGCGCCGACGCCGATCAATATACCCTCCACCTCGACCGCGATCTGGTCGCGCAGGAACCGGCTGCGCGCCGCCAGCGCGTCCATCTCCGCCTGTGCCTCCGCGATCCGACCCTTGGCCGCGCGGTTCTGGAGCGGCAGCGAAAAGCGAAAGCCGACCGCCGCCTCCAGTGGGGTGCGCGACGGCCCGCCCAGCCCGACCGGGCCGATATCCTTGCCCGCCTCGCCCCGCAGGTCGAGCCGGGGGCGCAGGTCGTTCTGCGCCAGCGCCAGCCGCGCCGTCCCCTGGTCGATCCGCGCCAGCAGCATCTGAATGTCGGGCCGCTGCTGCGCGAAGTCGGCGCGCGCGGCCGCCGCCACCCCCGACAGTGCCTCGGCCCCTTGCGGCAGACGGTCCGGCCCGACCAGCAGAGGCTCGCCCGCCGCGTCGCGGAAATAGAGCGACAGCGCATTGGCCGCCGCCTGGAAATCGCCTTCCGCCCGCACCACCAGTGCCCGGCGGCGCACGAGATTCTGGTCGTTCTCCGCCAGCAATATGTCGGGCCGCGCGCCCAGCTGGACCTGGCGGGCCAGGCCGCCGCGACGGCTCTCGGACAGCGCCAGCAGGTCGCGATAGGCGCGCAGCCGCAGGCCCGCCGCCACCCAATTCTGATAGGCGTCGATCGCGCGCCGCTGCACCCCGATCGCCACCGCCTCGCGCTCGAACCGCGCAATGTCGATATCGCCCGAGGCCAGCGTGCGGCGGGTCCGACGCTCGTCCACCAGCCGGTCGCGCAGCAGCGAATAGAGCGCGCCGACCTTCACCTCGCCCAGGCGATTGGTATAGTTCTGGTTCTCATAGACCGGGAAATCACCCCGGCTGACGCGGTAGCCACCATAGACATAGCCGCCATTGTCGCCCAGCGGACGGGTCGCGGTGGCCGAGGCGACGGTGCCGTCATAATAGCCCAGCGTGCGCGACCGGCCCTCCGCCTCGAACACCGTGTCGAACGCGCCGTTCGCGGTCAGGGCCCGCCCCTCGGCCGCGCGGACCTTGGCCAGCGCCTCGACGATCTGCGGCGCGGCGCGGGCGGAGGCGCGCAGCACCTCGTCCAGGGTCAGCGGCCCCGTGCCGGTGGCCTGCACCGGCACGGGGTTGGGCCGGATACGCTGCGCCGTAGCGGGCGCGGCGAGCATCGACAGGATCAGCAGCGGCCGGATCATTTGGGCTTGCCCGCCTTGGCCGCGATCTTCTTGTCGTCCTCCTTCTCGGTGGCCTTGTCGGTCGCGACCTTGCCGAATTCCAGCGGGAAGTCGTTCAGCTGGCGCCAGAGTTCATAGCCGACGCTGACCGTCTCCCCCTGCACCCAGCCCTGCACCTTGCCGCCCAACCGGACGAAGCGCCGCTCGGGCCAGGCGGGCTTGCCCGGCACCGGCTCGACCAGGATGCGGAACAGCCCCTGGGCGTTGGCGGTCGGGTCGATGCTGCGGATGCGGCCGTCGAAAAAGCCGTAGGCGACCGATGGCCAGCCGCTGAACTGGATCGCGGGCCACCCCTCGAACTCCAGCCGCACCGGGCGGCCGGGGCGCAACAGCGGCACGTCGCGACCGTCGATCATCAGCTCGACCGCGCGTTCGACCTGTTCCGGCGCGACCACCGCCAGCGCCGTCCCGGCGGACACCAGCGCACCACCGGCGGTGGCGTTCAGATTCTGGATACGGCCGTCGCGCGGGGCGCGGACGAGCTGGGCCGACTGGCGGTTCAGCTGGACGTCGATCCGGTTGAGCTTGGCGCGCGACTCCGCCAGCTTGGCCCCAGAGTCGGACACCTTGATCTGCGCCTGTTCATAGTCGCGCCGCGAGGCCAGTCCTTCGGCGAACAGCTGGCGGGTGCGGTTGACGTCGATCTGCGCCACCGCCTGCGACTGGCGGACCGAGGCGATCTCCGCCTCGACCTGCGCGCGCTCGGCGGCCAGGCGCGACAGCAGATTGGGATCGAGATCGACGATGCGCGCGATCGGGTCGCCGCGCTTCACCGGCTGGCCGTCCTGGACATACCAGCGCTCGACCCGTCCGGGGACCAGCGCGGTCACGTCCTGCGCGCGGTCCTCCGGGTCGAGCGCCACGACCTGCCCCCGCCCCTGCGCGGTCTGGAGCCAGGGCACCGCGAACAGGATGAAGACCACCACCGCGATGCCGACCGTCAGGATCCAGGCGATGGCGACCGCCACGCGCGGCGGACGCAGCGAGGCCAGGGTGCGGAAATGCGCGAGATGCTCAGGCAGATGCGACATCGCCACCCTCCTGACGATAAGCGGCCTGAAGATCGGCGAGATGGTCAAAGCGCCGCTGTTCGGTCAGGCCCAGATAGAGATACCCGTCCAGCGTCAGATCCTCGGGTCGGCCGGTGCAGAGCAACACGGTGGTGCCATGCGTCTTCAGCAGGCGCAGCGCCGCCAGCAGCCGCTGCGGCGGCAACAGGTCGAACAGCTGGCCGAGCAGCAACAGCCGGGGCCGGACGAGCAGTGCATTGGCCAGCTTCAGCGCCATGGTCTCCCCGACGCTGAGCGGATAGCCGGTCGAGCCGAGCAGGGTGTCCAGCCCCTGCGGCAGGCTGGCCAGACGCCGCTCGAGCCCGACCATGGCGAGCGCCGCCATCGCATCCTCGGCGCGTTCGCCCGATGCCAAGCGCAGATATTCGCGGATCGTGACCTCGACGATGGTCGAACGGTCGAGCACCGTCACGTCCGAGCGCAGATGGTACATGTCGAACGACCCCAAATCGGTGCCGCCGATCCGCACCAGCCCGCGCTCGGGCACCACGTGCCGTTTCAGCAACATGGCCAGCCGCCGCTCTGCGCCGGGTTCGGCGACGGTGACGAGCTGCTCCCCCGCCGCCAGGGTCAGATTGTACCGCGCCTGGTCGAACCGGACATCGGTCATCTTCACCGCGCCGTCGCGCGGACCGTTGTCGCCCAGCACCTTGGGCTCCTGCGGAATGGCAAACAGCAGCGACAGCTCCTCGGAACTGGCGACCAGGTCGTAGAAGGTGTCGAGATACAAGCCGAGCTGCGAAATGCCGTAGAAGACGCCCGACAGGATCAGCTCGGCGGCGACCAGCTGGCCCAGCGACAATTGTCCGCGCAGGATCAGCATGCCGCCCAGCAGCAGCAACCCGGCGCTGGCAAAGGCATAGATCAGCAGGAACGCGATCGTCTGCGCGAACTGATAGCGGAAATAGCGGCGATGCGTGTCGACATAGCTGGCGGTCATCGCCTCCGACCGCGCCATCGCGAAGTCGAGGTGGCGCAGCGACTTGTAGAAGCCGTTCGATCCGCCGACGCTCTCCAGCCAGCGCGCGGCATTGTGCTTGGCATGGCTGAGTGCGACCGCGCCGCTGATCGCCCCGCGCCGCCACAGCAGCCAGACGAGCAGCACCGCCGCCACCAGCACGGCGTTGAAGGCCAGGAAGACCGGGTGGTAGAAGCTGGTGATCGTCAGTCCGATCACCGCCTGCAACATGATGGTGAACGCCCCGATCACCAGGCTGGGCACCGATTTCTGGACGACGACCAGATCGAAGAAGCGATTGAACAGGTCGCCGCGATTGCCGTCGGCGAAGAATGGGTCCTGCGCATGCACCGCGCGCAGCGTGACCTCGGCCACCACGCGCGAGAACAGGCGGCGCTCGAACGCGGCCATGATCCACACCCGAAGCGCGCTGAGCCCCGCGACCAGCAACAGCAACAGCAGCAGCACGCCCGACAGCGCCCAGAGCGGGGCGGGCATCGCGGTGTTGGCCACGCTGTTGATCAGCAGCTGGACCGAGATGGGCGTGGCCAGCGCCAACAGGCTGATCGCGATGGTATAGACCATGCCCAGCCGCACATAGGCCGCGTCCGGCCCCATGATCTGCGCCAGCCAGCCGACCGCGTCCCGAAATCCCAACCGCTTCGCTGCCACGAAGGCCCCCTTTTCCGTTTCGACGCGCCCCATCGCACCGAAATTTTTCTGGATCGTTTCTGCGGCGTAAAGAAAGGTACGAAGCGGCCTAATCTATGTCGTTTTTCCCATCATGCCTTCCTGCGCCGCCGCAGCGAGACGGACGGATCAGAAGGCATCCCAGTCATCGTCGGCCAGCGCGACATTGCCCTGGACACGCGGCGCCGGGGCGCTGCTGCGGATGCGCGGCGCCGCCGTCGCCACCCGGTCCTGAAGCGCATGGACCGGCGAGGTCGGCGCGGGCGCGGGCATCCCGATGCGGAAACGGGCGATCTGGTTGGCCAGGCCGTCGGCTTCCGCCGCCAGGCTGCGCGCGGCAGCGGTCGCTTCCTCGACCATCGCGGCATTCTGCTGGGTCACGCTGTCCATCTCGCCGACCGCAGTATTGACCTGCTGGAGCCCGGCCGCCTGCTGTTCGGCCGCGCTGGCGATCTCGCCGACCAGGCTGCTGACCTCGACGATCCGGTCGATGATGCCGGTCAGCGCGTCCCCGGTCTCGCCGACCAGACGGACGCCCTCGGCCACCTGTTCGGACGAAGCACTGATCCGGTCCTTGACGTCCTTGGCGGCGTCGGCCGAACGCTGCGCCAGCGCCCGGACTTCCGATGCGACGACGGCGAAGCCCTTGCCCGCATCGCCCGCGCGCGCCGCTTCGACACCGGCGTTCAGCGCGAGGAGATTGGTCTGAAAGGCGATGCCGTCGATCACGCCGATGATCTCGGAGATTTCGTTGGACCGCCGCTCGATGCCGCTCATCGCCTCGACCGCGTTGCGGACGATGCCCCCCGACCTCTCGACCAGCTCGCGCGCGTTGCGCACCGCCGCATTGGCGCTGGCGGTCCGCTCGACGGTCGAGCGCATCGTCGCGGTGATCTCGTCCATCGCCGAGGCGGTTTCCTCCAGGCTCGCGGCCTGCTGCTCGGTGCGCATCGACAGGTCGTCGGAGGCGGTGCGGATCTCGCTCGCGCCGCCGTTGATGCCCGACACGGCGGTCGACACCCGGCCCAGCGCGTCCTGCAAGGCTTCGGCGGCGGCGTTGAAGTCGGTCTTCAGCTTGGCGAACGGGCCGGTCAGCTGCGTGTCGATCCGGGTCAGCAGGTCGCCGCGCGCCAGTTCGGACAGGCCATGGCCAATGCTGTCGACGATCAGCGTCGTCTGCTCCGCCTTGGCCCGCTCCGCCGCCGCGAGCTGGTCGCGGAACCGGGTCATCGCCTGGGCCAGATCGCCGACCTCGTCGCGGCGATCGGCTTCGGGGACGGACACATGCATGTCGCCCGCCGCCAGTCGGCCCATCGCTTCGGTCATCGTGCCCAACGGCTTGGCGATCTGGCGGATCAACAGGACGAGCAGCGCCACCGTCAGCGCCACCGCGGCCAGGATCATCGCGAGGGTAATCAGTCGCCCGGTCGAGGCGATCGAATCGGCCTTGGCACGCGCCGCGTCCATGGCGGCGGTATAGGCGTCCTCTGCCCGGCCGAGCGCGGCGTTCTGCGCGTCGTAATCCTTGACCTCGGTCAGCGCGCTGGCCTGCGCCGCGGCGACCTCACCCTGGCGGGACAGGGCGATCGTGGCGGGGACATGGTCGAAATAGCGTTGCCAGACGGCGGCGAAGTCCTGCATCGCGGCCTTCGCGGTCGGGTCCTGTTCCAGCGACGCGACCTCCACGAGCGACTTGTTGATGATGTCGGCCGCCTTGCGCATCGCCTTTTCATGCGCGTCCATCACCTCGGGCGAGGTGCTGACGATATGGGTCATTTCTTCGGCGCGGGTGTTCGACGTCTGCGTATCGATGCTGTGGGTCAGCTTCTGGAGACGCGCCAGCCGCTGGGCGATATCGGCGGCATTGGCGCTCAGGGCGTTCTGATTGCGAATGGAAAGCCCGCCGACGATCAGCAAGGCCACCAGCACGACGGCGAAGCAGCTTATCAGCTTCGTACCGATCCGCAGGTTCTTCATTGCAAACTCCCTGTGTCTCTCGAATTCGTCGCCATGCCCCCGCATAGTGGCATGGAACGATAGACATGCCGGGTTAACAAAAACCTTTGCAGCAGGCCCCTCCCCGTGCCGAAGCGTCACGGTCGCCGCCTTCGCCCCCAGTCATGGGACAGGCCGAAAAGGATCGCGCGGCGTGCCTGTCGCATCGGCGGCAAGCCGTGTACGACCCGCCATCGAGCGGCAGGGAGTGTGGTGTGGCAGGCGGCGAGGCACGACGGAACGATCCCGAACGGCGGCAACGCATCATCGACGCGACGCTGGATGTCGTCGCCGAGCAGGGCGTGCCGGGGACCACGCATCGCCGGATCGCGGCGAAGGCGGCGGTGCCTCTGGGGTCGGTCACCTATTATTTCGCCTCGCTGGAGGAGCTGCTGACCACCGCCTTCGTCCAGTTGGCCGAGCGTTCCTCCGCCGCCTTCGCCGCGCATATGGCGCGGGCCAGCGATGCGGACAGCGCGCGCGAGGCGATCATCGACATCATCGCGGGGTCGGTCTGGGCGGAGCCGCGCACGCTGCTGCTGAGCTATGAACTCTATGCCTTTGCCGCGCGCCACCCTTCGGTCTCGACCGTGATGCAGGGGTGGATGAACAACAGCCGCGCCGCGCTGGAGCGTTTCTTCGACCCGCTGACCGCGCGCGCGCTGGATGCGCTGGTCGAGGGGATCGGCATCCACAACTCCATCGATCGCGATCCGCTCGACCGGGAGGCCATTCGCACCATCGTCCACCGGATCGCGGCGCCCTGACGGGCTTGCACCGGCGCGCAGGCCCCGCCATCCTGCCCCCCATGGATCGATCGGGGGGAAGCGAATGACGATGCGTTGGATGGCGGCGGCAAGTCTGGTCGCGCTGGCGATCCCGGCCATGGCGCAGGAGGCTCCAGTCCGCCCGCCCGTCGCCGCGAAGAAGCCCTATCAGGTGCCCTCGCCCAACGGCGCGCGCGAGGATGATTATTACTGGCTGCGCGACGACACCCGCAAGAATCCGGAGATGCTCGCCTATCTCAACGCCGAGAACGCCTATGCCGATGCGCAGCTGGCCGGGCTCAAGCCGCTCCAGACCCGGCTCTATGACGAGACGGTCGCGCATATCAAACAGGACGACAGCAGCGTCCCGTATCGCAAGAACGGCTATTGGTATTCCTCGCGCTTCGTGACCGGCGCCGACTATCCGCTGATCGAACGGCGGCAGGGCAGCCAGAGCGCCCCCGCCACCCTTCTCTTCGACCAGCCGGCCATGGCGAAGGGCCACAATTTCTTCTCACTGTCCGACTGGTCGGTCAGCCCGGACAACAAGATGGTCGCCTGGGCCGAGGATACGGTCGGGCGGCGGCAATATGTCTTGAAGGTCAAGGACATCGCGACCGGCCGCATCCTTGCCGACACCGTGACCAATATCGAGCCCAACATCATCTGGGCCGATGACAACCGCACCATCCTCTATATCGCCAAGGACCCGGTGACGCTGCGCGGCTATCGGGTCATGGCGCATCGGCTGGGCACGCCGGTCGGCGACGACCGCATGCTCTATGAGGAGAAGGACGATACCTTCCAGATGGGCATCGGCCGGACGACCGACGATCGCTATATCTGCATCGGCGTCCAGAGCACGGTCAGCGACGAGCAACGCTGCGCGCCGGCGACCGCACCCACCCGCTTTACCGTCATCGCCCCGCGCGAGCGCGAGTTCCGCTACAGCCCCGACCATCTGGGCCATCGCTGGATCATCCGCACCAATCGCGGGGCCAAGAACTACAAGCTCGTGACGCTGGCCGATGCCGACATGGCCAAGGGGGTCGCCGCCTGGCGCGATCTGGTGCCCGGCAGCGACACCGTGTTCATTGAGGATTTCAAGCCGTTCCAGGGGTTCGTCGCGATCGACCAGCGCGAGGGCGGCAACCGGATGATCCGCCTGCTGACCGATGCGGGCAAGTCGATCCCGGTCAAGGCGGACGAACCCGCCTATCGCATGAGCCTGTCGACCAACGAGGAGCCGGATACGCCCTGGGTCCGCTATACCTATGGCTCGCTGGTCACGCCGACCACGACCTTTGAGGTCAATGCCCGCACCGGCGAGCGCCGGACGCTCAAGGTGACGCCGGTGCCCGGCTATGATCCCAGCCGCTACGTCACCGAACGCGTCTGGGCCCCGGCCCGCGACGGAACGCGCGTGCCCGTCTCACTGGTCTATCGCCGCGACGTGAAGCGCGACGGCACCGCGCCGCTCTTTCAATATGCCTATGGCAGCTATGGCATTTCGACCGATCCGGGGGTCGATCCGGGGCGGATCGGGCTGCTCGATCGCGGCGTGGTCTATGCCATCGCGCATATTCGCGGCGGGCAGGAAATGGGGCGCGGATGGTATGATGACGGCCATCTGCTGAACAAGAAGAACAGCTTCACCGACTTCATCGACGTCACCCGTTATCTCGTGGCGCAGAAATATGCCGCGCCCGGCCGGGTCGCGGCGATGGGCGGCAGTGCGGGCGGCCTGCTGATGGGCGGGGTCGCGAACATGGCGCCGCAGGATTACAATGTCATCATCGCGCAGGTGCCCTTTGTCGACGTGGTGACGACGATGCTCGACGCCTCGATCCCGCTGACGACCTTCGAATATGACGAGTGGGGCAATCCGGCGAACAAGTCCTTTTACGATTACATGCTCAGCTATTCGCCCTATGACAATGTGGCGGCCAAGGCCTATCCGGCGCTCTATGTCGGCACCGGGCTGTGGGACAGCCAGGTGCAATATTACGAACCGGCCAAATGGGTCGCCAAGCTGCGCGCGACGAAGACCGACGCCAACCCGCTGCTGTTCCGGGTGAATATGGAGGCCGGGCATGGCGGCAAGTCGGGGCGGTTCGAGCGCATCCGCCAGAATGCCGAGTGGCAGGCGTTCATGCTGTCGCAGCTGGGCGTGGCGGGCGAATAATGGGCGGGGCGGGCTTTGCGGCCTGCCCTCCCCCCAAGGCCATGTCACGGGCGCGGGTCCCCTTCCCCCCATGCTCGCCCCCCGCTACGCATCACCCATGATACGGCTCGGCTGGCTTGTCCTGGGATTGCTGTTCGTCGCGCTCGGTGTGATCGGGGCGATCCTGCCGCTGATGCCGACGACGATCTTCCTGATCCTGGCGGCGGGCTGCTTCGCGCGCTCGTCGCCCCGGCTGGAGGCGTGGCTGCTCGATCATCCGCGCTTCGGCCCGACCCTGCGGGCCTGGCGACGGGACGGCGCGATCGGGGTCAAGGGCAAGGCCATGGCGTGCGGCGGCATGGCGCTGGGCTATGGCCTGTTCTGGCTGACGGCGGCCCCGCGCTGGCCGCTGGCGCTGCTGGTCGGGGCGGCGATGGCGGGCTGTGCGGGCTTCGTCCTCAGCCGCCCGACCGCGCGTTACTGAACGCGGTTGCGTCAGCAATATATGAACCGTATATGCTTCGTATATGGGCATAGTCAAAATCGACGATCACCTCCATGAAGAGGTCCGCCGCGCGAGCACGGTCATGTGCCGCTCGATCAACGCACAGGCCGAATTCTGGATGAAGATGGGCATGCTGGCCGAGGCCAATCCGACGCTCAGCTTCCATGACATCGTAAAGGCGCAGATGGCCGCCGCCGATGCCGCTCTGCCCCAGCCGATGGTCGCCTGACATGGTCAAGACGGCGGACGAGCTGGCGCTGATGCGCGTGTCGGGACGGCTGCTCGCCCAAGTGTTCGAGATGCTCGACGGGCTGACGCTGGCGGGCATGTCGACGCTGGCGATCAACGATAGGGTCGAGCATTTCATTACCCACGACCTGTCGGCCCGGCCCGCGAGCAAGGGGCAATATGGCTTTGCCTATGTGCTCAACAGCTCGATCAACCAGGTCGTCTGCCACGGCGTGCCCAGCGCCGACGACGTGGTTCGCGACGGCGACATCGTCAATCTGGACATCACGCTGGAAAAGAACGGCTTCATCGCCGATTCCAGCAAGACCTATATGGTCGGCGAGGTCGCGCCCGGCGCGAGGCGGCTGGTCCGCGTCGCGCAGGAGGCGATGTGGAAGGGCATCCGCCAGGTCCGGCCCGGCGCACGGCTGGGCGATGTCGGCGCGGCGATCGAGAAACATGCCAAGGCGAACGGCTATTCGGTGGTGCGCGACTATTGCGGCCATGGCATCGGGCGCGAGATGCACGAGGAACCCAATGTGCTGCACTTCGGACGGCCGGGAACCGGCGCGGTGCTGCGCGAGGGGATGACCTTCACCATCGAGCCGATGATCAACCAGGGGAGGCACAAGGTGTCGACCGGCGAGGATGGCTGGACGGTCGTGACAGACGACGGGAAGCTGTCGGCGCAGTTCGAACATACGGTCGCGGTGACGAAGAGCGGGGTGGAAGTGCTGACGCTGCGGACGGGTGAGAAGGTCGGCTGACTTACGTTCGTACCCCGGCGGAGGCCGGGGTCCAGTTTCGGTACGGCCCGTGGCGCACACGGCAATGCGTGGGAGGCATCAACGACGCGGTCGCTATAGCCTCCCCCGCATCGGCTGGCGCGCCACGCTGTTCGTAGAAACTGGGCTCCGGCCTTCGCCGGGGAACAGGGAGCTACCCCTCCACCCGCAACCGATACCCCACGCCCAGTTCGTTCGCGATGACGCTCCCAACCGGCTGCGGCGCTTCCAGCTTCTGGCGCAGGTTGCGCACGACGATGCGTAAATAGTCGATGCGCGGATCCTCGTCCCCGCCCCAGGCCGCGTCAATGATCCGGTCATGCGTCACCACCCGGCCGGGATGGCGCGCCAGCACCGCCAGCACGTCATATTCCTTGCGGGTCAGATGCTGTTCCTCACCCCCGCGCGTCACCAAGCGACGATCGAGATCGATCGCCAGGTCGCCGGTCCGCACGATCGTCGGCGCCGCCTCGGCCGCGCGGGCGTGGCGGAGGGCGACGCGCAGCCGCGCCAGCAGCTCGTCGGTGTCGAACGGCTTGGTCACATAATCGTCCGCACCCAGGTCGAGCGCGGCGACCTTCTCCTCGGTCGCATCGCGTGCAGACACGACCAGCACCACCCGCTCTGCCGCACGCAGCAGCGGGATCAGGCCCAGCCCGTCGCGATCGGGCAGCCCCAGGTCCAGCAGCACCGCATCGGGATGCTCGGCCGCCGCGCGTGCCAGCGCGTCGCGGCCGTCGCGCGCCTCGACCACCTTGTGCCCCGCCTGCTCCAGCGTGTTGCGCAGCAGGCGACGGATCGCGACTTCGTCGTCCACCACCAATATCGTCGCGGGCATCAGGCCATTCCCTCCGGCGCGCCGTCGCGCATGATCAGGTCGCGCGGAAAGACCAGGGCGAAGGCCGCACCGCTTTCATCGTCGCGATTGCCCGCCTCTACGCTCAGACCCATCGCCTCCGCAAAGGCCTTGACGATGGCGAGGCCCAGGCCGGTGCCGCCGACGACCCGGTCGGAGCCCTCCAGTCGCCGGAACGTCTCGAACACTTCGGCCTCGCGGCCCGGCGGCAGGCCGGGGCCATGGTCCAGCACCGATAGGCGCAAGCTGCCGTGGCGATGCCGCCCCTCGATCACGATCTCGGTCCCCGGATCGCCATAGCGCCCGGCATTGTCGAGCAGGTTGAGCAGGCAATGATGCAGCAATTGCGGATCGGCACGCACCAGCGGCAGGTCGGGCGGCACGTCGAGCCGCACGGCATGCCCCTCCAGCGCGCGGCGGACGTCGTGCGCCGCGCCGGTCACCGCATCGCTCAGGTCGATCGCCTCGATCCTCAGCTTCAGCGCCCCCGCCTCGACGCGCGCCATGTCGAGCAGGTTGGCGACGAACCGGTTGAGCCGCGCCGCCTCCCCCTCGATGGTCGCGATCAGATCGGGCGTCGCGCCCTGCCGCAACTGCGCGGCGGCGGCCATCACTGCGGTCAGCGGCGTGCGCAGATCATGGCTGACCGAGGACAGCAGCGCCGCCCGCAGCCGGTCGCGGGTACGCACCGCATCGACATCGCGCACCTCCGCCTCCAGCCGCAACCGTTCGAGGACCAGTGCCGCCTGGTCGATCAGCCCGGTCAGCAGCGGCAGGCGGTCGGCGCGCACCGGCTCGCCCCCCGCCTCACGCGCCAGCCCGAGAACGGCGAGCGTCCGGTTACCCGCCTTGAGCGGCTGGAACAGCCATTCGGACGCGGCCAACGTCGCCGACCCCTTGCCCGCCGGCGTGCCGGTGTCGAAGGCCCAGTGCGCGGCGGCCATTTCCATCGTCTCCAGCCGGTAATCGGGCTTGGTCGCCGCCTGCACCGCCAGACCGGCGGGCGACGGGGTGAGCAGCAACGCCTGCACCTCGAACAGCCGCGCGATGTCTTCGCAGATCACGCGCGCCGCCTCGGCCGGGTCGGCAAGGCCGCTGAGCCGATGGAGGAAGCCCGCCAGCGTCGCATTGTCGCGCGCGCTCGCCGCCGCGAGGTCGGCCTGCGCCCGCACGCGCGAGGTCAGCTGGCTGGTCGCGACCGCGACGCCCAGCAGGACGAAGATCGAAATGACATTCTCAGGATTGCTGACGCTCAGCGTGCCCACCGGGGGCAGGAAGAAGAAATTATAGGCGAGGCTCGATGCCAGCCCCGCGAACAGCCCGGTGCGCAGGCCGTAAAGGCTCGCCGCCGCCATGACGGGCAGCAGATAGAGCAGCGCGACATTGCCCAGGTTGAGGATATGGAACAGCGCGCTCGCCAAGCCCGTCACCAAGGCCACGCCGAGCAGCGTCAGGCCATAGCCGGTGGGCGAACCCCATTGCCCGCGCCGCCGGGTCCGCTCGCGCCCGACCGGGACCTCGCCGACCGGCAGGACATGGACGGTGACGCCCGGCGTCTCGCGCACCAGCCGGTCGACGACCGAGCCATGGCGCAGCTCGAACCAGCGCGAGCGCTTGGCCTTGCCGACGACCAGCTGCGTGGCGCGGGCATCGGTCAGGAAGGCGCGGATGCCCTCGACCACGCTGGGCGCGGGCACGGTGGCGACCGCCGCGCCGAGTTGCGTCGCCAAAGTCATCGTCGCGGCCAGCCGCCGATGCTGCGCCTCGCCCAAAGTCGCGGTGCGCGGCGTGTCGATGAACAGGGCGGTCCAGGGCGCGCGGAGCGCATCGGCCGCGCGCTTGGCGGCGCGGACCAGTTCGTCGGCACCGGGCAGCTCGCTGACCGCGACGACCAGCCGCTCGCCCGCCGCCCATTGCCCGCCGACGCCAAGGCTGCGGACATGGTCGAGCATCTGCGCATCAACCGCCTGCGCCGCCCGCCGGAGCGCCAGTTCGCGCAATGCCGACAGGTTCGACTTGGAAAAGAAATGCGACAGCGCCCGCGTCGCTTCCTGCGGCAGATAGACCTTGCCCGCCTTCAACCGCTCGATCAGCTCGTCGGGCGGAATGTCGACCACCTCGATCTCGGCGGCCTCCAGGATGCGGTCTGGCACCGTCTCGCGCACCCGGACGCGGGTGAAGCTGGCGACGACGTCGTTCAGGCTTTCGACGTGCTGGATATTGACGGTGGAATAGACGTCGATCCCCGCCGCCAGCAGCTCCTCGACATCCTGATAGCGTTTGGGATGGCGACTGCCCGGCGCATTGGTATGCGCCAGTTCATCGACCAGCGCGAGGCGCGGCGCGCGGGCGAGGACCGCATCGATGTCCATCTCGTGCAGCGTCCGACCCTCATAGGGCACGGCGCGGCGGGGCATGACCTCCTGCCCGCGCACCAGCGCCTCGGTCTCGACCCGGCCGTGCGTCTCGACCACCGCGACGACGACATCGACGCCGTCGCGGCGTCGTGCCGCGCCCTCGGAGAGCATCTCGAACGTCTTGCCGACGCCGGGGGCTGCGCCGAGGAAGATTTTCAGGCGGCCGCGCCCCTCGCGCTCGGCGGCGCGCAGCAGGGCGTCGGGGTCGGGGCGCGGCTCGCCTGCCGTCATCGCGCGGGCGTGGCGTCCAGCGCGCGGTTGAGGGCGAGGACGTTGACATGGGGGTCGCCCAGCACCGAGTCCTCGGTCCTGGCGACGACCAGCGCGCGGACCTGTTCGACGCCCAGGCCGCGGACACGGGCGATGCGGGCGGCCTGCGCCAGTGCGGCTTCGGGCGACAGATCGGGGTCGAGACCCGATCCGCTGGCGGTGACGAGGTCGGCGGGCATATCACCCATCACGCCTTCGGCCCGGCGCCTGGCGACCTCGGCCTTCACCCGGTCGGCCAGCGCCTGCGAGGTCGGCCCCAGGTTCGAGCCCGACGAGGCCAGCCCGTCATAGCCCTTGCCCGCTGCCGAGGGACGCGTCTGGAAATAGCGGTCGCTGACGAACGCCTGCCCGACGACTTCGGAGCCGATTACGCGCCCCCCGACCTGCACCAAACTGCCACTGGCCTGATGCGGGAAGATCGTCTGTCCGATGCCGGTCATCGCCAGAGGATAGACCAATCCGAGCAGGACCGCGAACAGGATCGTCATGACGATCGCGGGCCGTAATGCGGTTGTAATGTCGGTGTTCATGATGCTTCCTTCCTCAAGCCCCTCCCCCGAAAGGGGAGGGGCTTTTGCCCTCAGCTCACGCCAGTCCCAGGCCACCGACCACAAGGTCGATGATCTTGATGCCGACGAACGGCGCGATCAGGCCGCCCAGGCCATAGATGGCGAGGTTGCGCGCCAGCAGCGGCCCCGCCCCCATCGGCTTGTAGGCGACGCCCTTCAGCGCCAGCGGCACGAGCAGCGGGATGATCAGCGCGTTGAAGATGATCGCCGACAGGATCGCCGATTGCGGCGTCGCCAGACCCATGACATTCAGCACGCCGAGGCCGGGATAGAGCGCCACGAACATCGCCGGGATGATCGCAAAATACTTCGCCACGTCATTGGCGACCGAGAAGGTCGTCAGCGCGCCGCGCGTCATCAGCAACTGCTTGCCGAGACCGACCACCTCGATCAGCTTGGTCGGGTCGCTGTCGAGGTCGACCATGTTCCCCGCCTCGCGCGCAGCCTGGGTCCCGGTGTTCATCGCGACGCCGACATCCGCCTGCGCCAGGGCCGGGGCATCGTTGGTGCCGTCGCCGCACATTGCGACCAGCTTGCCGCCCTGCTGTTCCTGACGGATCAGCGCCAGCTTGTCCTCGGGCGTCGCCTGCGCGAGGAAGTCGTCCACCCCCGCTTCGGCGGCGATGGCGGCGGCGGTCAGGGGGTTGTCGCCGGTGATCATCACCGTGCGGATGCCCATGCGGCGCAGCTCGCCGAAACGTTCGCGGATGCCCGCCTTGACCACGTCCTTCAGGAAGATGGCGCCGAGCAGGCGACCATTTTCCGCCACCGCCAAAGGCGTGCCACCGGCGCGCGCGATCTCGTCGGTGATGCGACGCAGCTGGGTCGCCGCCGCCGTCTCCCCCACACCCGGATGGGCGCGCAGGATCGAGTCGACCGCGCCCTTCTGGATCAGCCGCTCGCCGATCCGCACGCCCGAGATACGGGTTTGGGCGGTGAAGGGGATGATCTCGGCGTCCGCAGGCAGGCTGGCGATCGACACCTTGAACTGCTCGCGCGCCAGGACGACGATGGAGCGACCTTCCGGCGTTTCGTCCGCCAGGCTGGCCATCAGCGCCGCCTCGGCCAGCGCATCCACGTCCGAGCCGCCGACGGCACGGAACTCGCTCGCCTGACGGTCGCCGATGGTGATGGTGCCCGTCTTGTCGAGCAGCAGCACGTCGACATCACCCGCCGCCTCGACCGCACGGCCCGACTTGGCGAGCACGTTGAAGCGGACCAGACGGTCCATGCCCGCAATGCCGATCGCCGACAGCAGCGCGGCGATGGTCGTCGGGATCAGGGTGATGAGCAACGCCGCCAGGATCGCCACCGGGATGCTGCCGCCCGCATAGGAGGCGAAGCCCGGAATGGTGCCGACCGCGATCAGGAAGATGATGGTCAGGCCGACGAGCAATATGGTCAGCGCCACCTCGTTCGGGGTCTTCTGACGCTCGGCGCCCTCGACCAGCGCGATCATGCGGTCGAGGAAACCCTGACCCGGATTGACCGTCACCTTGACGCGGATCTCGTCGGAGATGACGCGGGTGCCCGCCGTCACCGCCGAACGGTCGCCGCCCGCCTCGCGGATGACGGGCGCGCTCTCGCCGGTGATCGCGGCTTCGTTGACGCTCGCCACGCCCGCGACGACTTCGCCGTCCGAGGGGATCAGGTCGCCGGTCTCGACCAGCACCACGTCGCCGATCTTCAGCGCGCTGGCGGGGACATTCTCCCACTCCTGGCCAGCGCTCGTCAGCCGCTTGGCGGTCAGCTCGGCCTTGGCGGCGCGCAGGGACGCGGCCTGTGCCTTGCCCCGGCCTTCCGCCAGCGCCTCGGCAAAGGTGCCGAACAACACGGTCAGCCACAGCCAGACGACCAGTTGCAGCTTGAAGCCGGTGGTCAGCCCGTCATGCCCGACGACGAGCAGGACGGTCAGCAGGGCGGCAACCACCGCGGTCACGAACATCACCGGGTTGCGGATCAGTTCGCGCGGATTGAGTTTGACGAACGAGGCCTTGATCGCCGGGAGCACGAGCTCGGCGGTGAACAGGCTCTTGGTAGGGGAATTGGCCATGAATGGCGCTCCCGATCAGAAGAGTTGACCGCGGATCATCGCGAGATGATCGGCGATGGGACCAAGGGCGAGGCTCGGCAGGAAGGTCAGGCCGCCCAGCACCAGCACGATGCCGACGAGCAGACCGATCCACAGCACACCCGTGGTCGGGAAGGACCCGGCCGAGGCGGGGACATGCTTCTTCGCCGCCAGGCTGCCCGCGATAGCGAGCATCGGCACGATGATGAAGAAGCGGCCGACCCACATGGCGACGCCCAGCAGGCCATCATACCAGGGGGTAGAGGCGGTCAGGCCCGCAAAGGCCGAGCCGTTGTTCGCCACCGCACTGGTGAAGGCATAGAGGATCTCGCCGAACCCATGCGGCCCCTTGTTGAGCGGCCCCGCAAGACCCGCCTGCGTGACGCAGGACAGCGCGGTCAGCCCCAGGATGAACAGCGGCAGGACGGCGATGGCGAGGACGGCGAGCTTCACCTCTCGGGCTTCGATCTTCTTGCCGACATATTCGGGCGTGCGACCGACCATCAGGCCGGCGACGAACACCGCCAGGATGGCGAACAGCAGGAAGCCATAGATTCCTGCCCCCACGCCGCCGATGACGACCTCGCCCAGCTGCATGTTGAACAGCGGGATCATGCCGCCAAGTGCGGTAAAGCTGTCATGCATCGCATTGACCGCGCCGCACGACGCCGCCGTGGTGACAGCCGCGAACAGGGCGGACGCGGCGACGCCGAAGCGGACCTCCTTGCCCTCCATATTGCTCCCTGCGACGACCAGCTGGTGCAGCACGGGGTTGCCCGCCGCTTCCGCCCAATAGGCCACGGTCGCGCCGCCCAGGAACAGCAGGACCATCGCGGCCAGGATCGCCCAGCCCTGCCGCGTGTTGCCGACCGCCTTGCCGAAGCACCAGGTCAGGCCGAAGCCGATCACGAAGATCGACAGCATCTGGACGAAATTGGTGAGCGCGGTCGGGTTCTCGAACGGATGCGCGCTATTGGCGTTGAAGAAGCCGCCACCATTGGTGCCGAGCATCTTGATCGCTTCCTGGCTGGCCACCGGGCCGAGCAGGATCGACTGGCGCACGCCCTCCAGCGTGTCGATATTGACCACGCCTGCCATGGTCTGTGGCACGCCGCTGGCGATCAGGAACACCGCATAGACGATGCTGACCGGCAGCAGCAGATACAGGGTGATGCGCGTCACATCGGCCCAGAAATTGCCGAGATTCTTCGTCTCGCGCCCCGCAAAGCCCCGGAACAGCGCAAAAGCCAGCGCGATGCCGGTCGCCGCCGACATGAAGTTGTGGATGGTCAGGCCGAGCATCTGACTGAGGTTCGACATGGTCGACTCGCCCGCATAGCTTTGCCAGTTGGTGTTGGTGGTGAAGCTGATCGCGGTGTTGAACGCCAGATGCGGGGTCAGCCCGGCCAGCCCCTGCGGATTGCCCGGCAGGTAGAATTGCAGGCGCAGCACCGCATAGGTGAAGACCATCAACGCCACGTTGAAGATCAGCATGTGCAGCGCATAGCGGCGCCAGCCCTGCTGCGCCTCCGGGTCGATACCCGACAGCGTGTAGAAGCCGCGCTCGACGGGACCGAGCACAGCGTGGAGGGCCGTGCGCCGCCCCTCGTACAGCGCGAACAGCCATGCGCCGACCGGCTTGGTCAGCGCGAGCAGGATCGCGACGAAGCCCAAAATCAGGGCCCATCCCTGAAGCGTCATGATGCCGCCTCCTTCAGAAGCGTTCGGGGCGGATCAGCACCGCCACCAGATAGACGAGAAGGCCGAATGCGGTCAGCGCCGCCAGCCAGAGGTCGAGGGTCATGGCTCGGCCCTCCTCACGCGTGGTCGCACAGGCGGCCATAGGCGAGCGTCGCCGCCACCAGCCCGGCCATGACCAGCAACCAGATCAGATCGTCCATGTCGCAGCTCCTCAGAAGGCGGCGGTGAGGGTGGCGAGGAAGGTGCTGCCCGCGATATTGCCGGTGCCGTCCTGCCCCTTGCTGAAGCTCGGCCGCAGATAGGCGGCCTTGCGGTCGGAAATGTCGGTGTCGACCCAGGCCAGCCCCAGCGTCAGGTTGCGCCACGTCGTGTCCGCGCCCAGCGACCAGTCCCAATAGTCGCCAGTCGGTGTCGGCGCGGTGGCGTTGGGGCCGAGGCCGTTCATGCCCCAGCTATGGCCGATATGCGCCTTGGCGGTGATCGGCGTGCCCTGGATCGCCGCCGCGCCGTCGCCCCAGAGATACAGGTTGTCGCTCTTGGCGCCCGAATGGTCATAGACGCCCGCCGCCGCACTCGCGCCGTTATCATACCATTTGCCGATCGCCTGCTGCTTGGGGGCATAGGCGACACCGGCGGTCAGCGAGACCGGGCCGGTCGTGCCCGACAGCTTGGCGAAGGGTTCGGCATAGTCGGTCTTGTTCGCGCCGCCCGGATACATGTACCAGGTGAGGCCGACGTCGAGCGTGCCGGTCGGGCTGATCCGGGTCTTGTACCCGCCGATCAGGTCCAGCTCCATGTTGGCGCCGCCGAAGGTGCCCCACCCCGCCAGGTTCGACGCCCAGGTGCCGACATAGGCGCCGCTCTCATGGGTCAGCGTGATGCCGCCCTGCACCGCCATATGCTCGTCCGACTGCGAAATGCCGCGCAGCCGATAGTCAGAGACGATCGCGGCCGAACCGCTGACCGTCACGGGCGGCGGCGGCGCGGTCTCGGCGGTCTGCGCCGATGCGGCGGCCGGAAACACGAACAGCGCCGTGGCGGCGCAAATGGTGATGGTCTTCATATATGCCCCTATGGACAGGCCGCCGCGAAGAAATGGGCGACCTCCAGGGCCGGGCAATTAGGCCTGGGCGGCGTAGCAATGCGAGGGCGATTGCCCGGTTTCGCATATAGACGGCGTATAGTTCGCCCCCTCATTCCTCCCCTGCAAGGGGAGGTGGCAGGCCGTCAGGCCTGACGGAGGGGTGTCACCCTCTCGGTAGCGGGACACCCCTCCGACGCGCTGCGCGCGCCACCTCCCCTTGCAGGGGAGGAAGAAAATGGCGTCATGGAAACGTCAACGATTTCCGCCATGACGGGACATGGTCACACTCTCCCGCCGCTCACTCCTGTCCGCCGGTGCCGCGCTTGCCGGAGCCAGCGCCCTGCCCCCCGCCATCGCCCGCGCCGCCGCGATCGCCCCCGACCGGCGCACCGGTACCATCCGCGATGTCGAGCATGTCGTCATCCTGATGCAGGAAAATCGCGGCTTCGATCATTATTTCGGCACCATGCGCGGGGTGCGCGGCTTTGGCGACCGCTTCCCCATCCCGCTCGCCCCGACCACGTCCGGCGGCGAGCCGCGCACCGTCTGGCAGCAGATGGACCGCACCGCCCCCGACGGCCCGCGTCTGGTGTCGCCCTTCCGGCTAGACACGCGTGCCCATTTCGATCTGATGCGGATGGAGGGCACCCCGCACACCTGGCCCGATGCGCAATCCGCCTGGGACGAAGGGCGCATGGCGCATTGGCCCGAGGCCAAGAAGCAGCGCGCCATGGGCCATTATGCCCGCGCCGACATCCCCTTCCAGTTCGCGCTGGCCGAGGCCTTCACCATTTGCGACGCCTATCACTGTGCGATCCAGACGGGGACCAACACCAACCGGCTGTTCCTGTGGACCGGCACCAACGATCCTTCGGGCAAGGCGGGCGGCCCGGCGATCAGCAATTCGCATGACAGCTTCGCCGAGGATGGCGGCGCGGCCGATCCTTATCGCTGGACCAGTACGGTCGAGCGGATGCAGGCGGCGGGCGTGGACTGGCGCATCTATCAGGACATGGCGGACAATTTCACCGACAATCCGCTGGTCGGTTTCGCGGCCTTTCGCGAGGCGCATCACGGGCGCGGCGATCCGGCGCTGAAGGACCGGGCGCTGACTACGCGCGGGCTGGACGTGCTCAAGGCCGATGTGCTCGCCGGGCGGCTGCCGCAGCTGTCCTATGTCATCGCCACCGCCGCCGGGTCGGAACATCCCAACCCCTCAAGCCCGGCACAGGGCGCGGCCTATACCGCCGAACTGCTCGACGCGCTGACCGCCGATCCCAAGGTCTGGGCGCGGACCACTCTGTTTGTGATGTTCGACGAGAATGACGGCTTTTTCGACCATGTCCCGCCGCCCGCGCCGCCGTCGCGCGGGGCCGATGGCCGTCCGCTCGGCGGATCGACCGTCGACTTGGCGGGCGAATATCATGACGTGCCCTCGACCGGAGATGCCGATGTCGACAAGCCCGCCTATCGCGGCCGCCCCTATGGCCTGGGACCGCGCGTGCCCATGTATGTCGTGTCGCCCTGGAGCCGGGGCGGCTGGGTCAACTCGCAGGTCTTCGACCACACCAGCGTCATCCGCTTCCTTGAGACGCGCTTCGGCTTTCACGAGCCGAATATCTCACCCTGGCGACGCGCGATCTGCGGCGACCTGACCAGCGCGTTCGACTTTGCCGCGAGCGGGGATGCCGCACCCCGCCTGCCCGATCCGCGCGGCGAGGCGATCCGGGCGGCCGCGATCAAGGGACAGGTCAGCCCAGAGGCACCCATGGCGCCCGGCATGCCCCGCCAGGAGCCCGGCCTCCGCCGCGCCCGCCCCCTGCCCTATCGGCTCGAGGTGCAGGAGATGGTCGAGGTCGACGGCCTTGGCCTGCGGTTCCAGGCGGAGGGCGCGGGCGCGGTCTTCCATGTCTATGACCGGCTGGCGCTCGACCGCGTGCCGCGCCGCTATGCGCTGGCTGCCGGCACCCGGATCGAGGATCGCTGGAACCTGGATGCCGAGGGACGCTACGACCTGTGGATCCTGGGACCGGGCGGGTTCCACCGGCATCTGGCGGGACGGGGCGCGATGCCACAGCCGCTGCAATGGCGGGTCGCCGAGGACATGCTGCACCTGACCGTCCCCGCCGCGATCGCCGATCTTCGCATTGTGCGCGCCACGGCCGGGGGCGGCGAGACGCGGACCGTGGCGCTGGCCCCCGGCGCGCATCGCTGGTCGCTGGCCGCCGATCTGGGCTGGTACGACATGATGCTGACCCGTGCGGCTCAACCCGACTATCGCCGTCGCCTGGCCGGGCGGCAGGACCAGGCGAACCGCGCCACGGTGAGCGACCCGTTCATGGCCTGACCGGGCAAATCAACCACTTCCCCGCCGCATGACGGGGCGATAGGGGTTAGCGGTCACATAATCGGGTTTCTAAAGGGGATGAGGATCATGCGAAGCATAGCGCGCGCCACGGCGCCGGGCGACCGACGCGGACGAATGGCGAAGCGACTGATCGCCGCCGCCGCGCTGCTCTGCGGCAGCGCCCCCCTCGCCCTCTCGGCCGATCCGCTGGCGACGATCGAGCGCAACGGCGCGCAGGTTTCGGTCGAACCCTATGCCCCCGGCATCGTGCGCGTCACCATCGCGATGGACCGCACGCTGGCGGAGGCCAAGCCCGGCTATGGCATCACCGCCCGGAGCGATGCGACCGGCTGGACTCATCGCACCGATACCAGCGGCGACATCTTCACCTCGGCCGGGCTGAACGTCACCGTCGCCGCCCAGCCCTGGCCCAAGCCGCCCAGCCAGATGGAGCGCTACTTCGCGCCCTCGCTGCCCCCTGTAGCGATCAGCTTCGCCGGGGCCGACGGCAAGCCGCTGACCCGGATGAACGGGTGGGAGATGGCGCCGCACACCGTCTCGGGCGAGGCGACGTTCAAGGTGGGCGCGAACTTCGCCGACACCCCCGACACCCATTATTACGGGCTGGGCCAATATCAGGACGGCGTGCTCGACCTGCGCGGCCGGACGATCGACTGCCGCCACGACTATGACCGGCCCGGCGGCGAGTCCGTCTGCGTGCCGTTCATGGTGACGGACAAGGGCTATGCGATCCTGTGGGACAATCCCTCGGCCGCGACCGTGTCGCCCGGCCTGATGAACGCGACCAAGTTCCAGTCCAATGTCGGCGAGCGGGTATCCTTCTTTGTCATCGCGGGCAGGACGGCAGACGAGCTCTATGCCGGTTACGCCCGGCTGACCGGCGCGACGCCCTTGCCGCCCAAGGCCGCCTTCGGCCTGATCCAGAGCAAGGCGCGCTATGAGACGCAAGGCCAGCTGACCGAGATCGCCGACGGCTATCGCAGCCGGGGCCTGCCGCTCGACATCATGGTGCTCGACTGGTTCTACTGGACCCGGATGGGGCAGCTCGACATCGACCGCACCGCCTTTCCCGATCCGGCGGGGATGAACGCGCATCTGAAATCGATGGGCATGCGCAGCATCATCAGCATCTGGCCGCGTTTCGAGCGCGAGAGCCGCTGGTTCGACACGCTGGCGGCCAAGGGCTGGCTGATGAAGGACAAGGACGGCAAGCCGGTCGACGGTCTGCCCATCCGCTCCGACCGGGCGGGCGCGCTGATCGACAGCACCAATCCGGAGGCGCGCGAGTGGTTCTGGGGCAAGATCCGCGACAATATCTTCTCGAACGGCTTCGACTATGCCTGGCTGGACGAGACCGAACCCGATCTGGTGCCGGAGGGGCATTTCTTCGCGATCGGCTCGGGCGACCGCTATCGCAACGTCTATCCGCTGCTCCACACCGCCAGCGTCGCGGACGGGTCGGCGCGCGACCGGCCGACCATGCGCAACGTCATCCTGTGCCGCGCCGCCTATCTGGGGACGCAGGCCAATGGCTGCTTGTTCTGGTCGTCGGACGTGCAATCCAACTGGGAAGCGCTGAAGCGGCAGGTGCCCGCCGGGCTCGGCATGACCGCCAGCGGCATCGCCTATTGGTCGAGCGACACGGGCGGCTGGCAATGGCCGAGCGGGCCGGAGGCGCAGGCCCCGGTGCTGGTCGATCCGGCGGGCGCGACCGCGATGGCGCCGTCGTACCGCGATTATCCCGAGCTGTTCGTCCGCTGGTTCCAGTATAACGCCTTCACCCCGACGCTGCGCATCCATGGCCAGCGGCCCGGCACCGCGCTGTGGGACTATGGCAAGGCGGCCGAGCCGATCCTGGCGAGCAGCCTGCGGCTCCGCTATGCGCTGATCCCCTATATCTATGCGCTGGGGCGGCAGACGAACCAGAGCGGCGCGCCGTTCATGCGCGCGCTGTTCATGGACTTTCCCAATGATCCGGTCGTGAAGACGCTGGGCGACGAATATATGTTCGGCCCCGCCTTCCTGGTCGCGCCCGTCACCGAACAGGGGCAGACGGCGCGCCGCGTCTATCTGCCCGCCGGGACTGACTGGTATGACTGGTGGACCGACAAGCGCTATACGGGCGGCCAGTGGATCGAGGCGGCGGCGCCGATCGACCATATCCCGCTGTTCGTGCGGGCGGGGTCGATCGTGCCGATGGGCGTCCAGGTGCCGAGCACCGCGACCGCGCAAGCCCTGGAGAGCATTCGCGTCTATCCGGGCCGCGATGCCAGTTTCACCCTTTATGACGATGACGGCACCACCAATGCCTATCGCACCGGCGGCGGGCGCAGCGCCACGCTGCGCTGGAACGACGCCACCCGCCAGTTGACCGCCGGGGGCCGCCTGCCGACCGGCCAGACGCTGGCGCCGCTGGTCAGGATCGTCGGCCAGTAACGGGATCGCGCCCGGCGAGTTTCCCCTTGAGGAAAACGGACCGGGCGCGATACGATTTTGGCGACGGACCGGAACGACCGGCCGTTCCAAAATGGGGAGAAGGAGCATGATCGGACTTATTGCCATGCTGTTGGCCACGCTGCCCGCCGCGCCGGGACAGGCCGCACCCAGCGCCGCCGCGCAGCCCAGCATCTTCGACAAGGCGGTCAACGCGCCGGGCATCGGGTGGAATCCCTATGGCCCCAACCAGACCGCCAGGCAGGTGCCCGCGACGGACGTTCCGGGCGGGGCCGCGGTCCAGATCAAGGTCGCACGCGCCGGGGCCAATCCCTGGGACAGCGGCGTCACCTATCCGACGGTCAAGCCGATCGCGGCGGGCGACACGATGCTGGTCATGGTCTTCCTGCGCGCGCCCGATGCGACCGACGCCGCGCCGGTGACGATCCCGGTGGGGATGGGCGGCTCCGAGCCGCCTTACACCCCGATCGCGACCGAGCCGGTTCGGGTCGGATCGACCTGGAAACGCTATTATGTCACCGGCGTCGCGAACCAGGCCTATGCCGCGGGCAAGGCCAATATCTCGGTCCAGCTGGCCGGGGCCAAGCAGGTGATCGAGGTCGGACCGGCCTTCCTGCTCGATCTGGGGCCGGGGTTCGATCGGTCGAAATTGCCGCATAACTGATGGGCTGAAAGGGGGCGGGAATCCACCCCCCATCCAAAAAGGACCGCCCGCCTCCCCATGGGAAGCGGGCGGTCGCACGTCACGCTCCGGCCGGAGCCCGAAGGCCCCGGCCGAACCTTCCGGATCAGAAGGTGCCGCGAAGCGCGAAGGTGAAGCGGCGGTCGTTGACGATGTACGAGCGCGGCGCCGTAGCGGTCGAACCGCTGATATAGGCCTGCTCGGTCTTGATGACCTGATTGGCCAGGTTCACGCCCTGCACGCCGATCTTCAGATATTTGTTCAGGTTGATGAACGCCGACGCGTCGAGCTGCCCGCCTGCATCCTGATAGATGGAGGTATAGGGAAAGATCACATCCGCCGGGGTCAGCAGATATTTCGAACGCCAGTTATACGCCGCCCGCAGTGACACCGGACCCTTTTCATAGAAGAGCGCGGCGTTGACCGTATGCCGCGACAGCCCCTCCAGCGGAATATTGCCCGGCTTGATGTTCGAATTGTTCGCCGGAGCACCGCCGTTCAGGAACGAGTTGGGCAGGCCCGAGCTGTCGATATAGGTATAGCTGCCGCTCGCCCCCAGACCGCCGAGCAGCCCCGGCAGGAAGTCGAAGGTCTGCTGATACGCCGCCTCGAAGCCCTTTATCTTGCCCGTGCCGTCATAATTGGACGGCCCGCGCACCAGCACCGACTGGGTGATGCCGTTGCTGGTGATGTTGCGGGTGGTGACCGACTGGTAGAAGAAGTCCTTCACCGACTTGTAGAAGACGTCCAACGACAGCTGGCCGACACGGGCGAAATACCATTCCACCGTGGCGTCGAACTGCCACGCGGTGGCGGGCTTCAGATAGGGATTGCCCGCCGTCGCGGTGATCTGGCCGCCATTGGCATCAAAGCCGAGTTGCAGGAAGTTGCGGATATTCGCGAAGTCCGGACGCGTCATCACCTTCGACGCCGCCAAACGCAGCACCACGTCGCGACCGATCCCGAACTTCAAGTTCATGCTCGGCAGCCAGTAATGATATTGGCTGCGCGCCGTATCGGGCGTCGTGACCCCGGTCGAGAATTGCCGGATCGCGTTATAGGCTGGCCTGCCGAGCTGGCAGATGCCCGTCGGCACGGCGGTGACGCTGACGCCATTTTGCGTCGTGGTCTGCGGTGCGCACCGGACCTCGAACTCGTCGGTCGTGCCCGTCTGCTGCCGGGTCGGCGCACCGATCGAGCCTGCCGAGGTCACGTCGGTCAGGACATAGCGGACGCCGATGTTGCCGCTCATCCGAACGCCCGGGAACAGATCGCCCGGCGTCGCGAAGTTCAGCTGCGCAAAGGCGTTCTTGTCCTGCTGGTTCACCAGCTGGATTTCCGACGGCAGATACGGCGTGCCCGACACGACGCCCGCCCGCTGCGCCAGCGGCGACCAGGTCGTGGCGGTCGAACCATTGGCCGACTTCCACAAATTGCCGATCGACTGGAAATAGGCCGCCGCCTGCTGATAATCGTCCGTCATGTTGCCGGTATAATAATAGGCGGACGGCGAACCGTTGGTCGCACCACGGAAGAAGTTCGGGAAGGTATAGAGCTCGGTCTGGCCCGGCTGCTGCGCGAAGGACACCGGGTTGCTGCCCGACCAGACTTCCGACAGCGCACCCCAGTTATAGGTGGTGTAGCGCACTTCCGACGCGCGGTCGGCATAGCGTGCGCCGAACCGCGCGCGGGTGAAGAAGCTGCCTTCGTCGAACTTATAGTCGACATCGGCCTTGAACGCATATTCGCGGCCCACGCTCTCTTCGAGATGGTCCATCGCCGCGCGCCAGAACTGGACGTTGCGGTTGGCGAAATATTGCGAATCGCTCTGCTGGTTCAAGGTCGGGTTGGGCGTCGCCCAGCTTGCCTGGAGCGTCGTCGGCTTGTGCGGGATGACGACCGGCAGATTGCCCGACAGGTCGAGTTCGGAGTCGGCGAAGGTCGAGCCGAACACGCGCAGATCGGTGTTGGTCTTCTTCGCACGGGTATAGTCACCGTCGAGATTGACCGACCAATGGTCGTCGAGCTGGGTCTTCAGGTTGACGCCGAAATCGGTGACGGTGTTCTCGTCCCGCGTCATGCCGCGCGCCAGTGACTGCTGCGTACCGCCGGTGGGAACCCAGCAGGTCGCCTGACCGCTGCAATTGCCGCGATACCCGTTGCCCGGCGCGGTGATGTACCCCGACTGGAACAGGCCGTTGGCGTCATAGACATAGTTCTTGGTCGTGCCGGTCGGGCACTGGGCGATCGTCGCGTTGTTGGGGCCCAGATTGTTCTGGAGACAGCCGACGGGGTAGGTGTTGTACTCGGCCAGGTCGGGCGCGGTCTCGAAGGTCCGCTCCGACGTGTTGTTGACCGTGTGGGTCCGCAGGAACTGCGCGGTCAGGACGGTGCGCTCGTCATTGCTCTGCCACTGGCCTGCCAGCGCGATGCCGTCACGCTTGCGATCGAATTCCTGCGTCGCGAACTGGCCGCCGATCGGTGCGTAGCGCAGCGATGCCGGGTCGAGATAGCCGTCCGCGCCCGGCGTGCTGGCCGCACCGCACGCAAACCCGGTCGTGCCGCCGACCGGCAGCGTCGTCTGGTCGACCGTGCCGGGCAAGGGGTTGCGGCAATTCTGCGCGGTGGTCGAATTGGCCGCCAGCGCCAGCGTGTTGTCGCGGGTCTGGATATTGGTGATGCGGATGCTGTCCGCCCGGCTGCGAACGCGCGAGTAGGAGATGTTGCCGAGCAGGCCGAAGCGGCCGATGCCGGTATCCCAGGTGTTGCTGACCAGCAGCGAGCCCGTCGGCGACCATTTCTTCTTGAAGTCGCCATAATTGCCCTCGGCGGTGAAGCCGATATGGAAACCCTTGTTGTCGAACGGCTTGCGGGTGTTCAGATTGACCGTACCGGCCAGGCCGCCCTCGATCAGATCGGCGGTGGCGTTCTTGTACACCTCGACCGAGCCCAGCAGTTCGGCAGGCACGTCGGAGAAGTTGATCGCCTGCCCGCCGATACCCGCCGAGAAGGTGTCGCGGCCGTTGAACTCGGACCGGACGAAGGTCAGGCCGCGCACCGCGACGCCCGAACCCTCGACCGAGAAGTGATCGGGATCGTTGGCGGCGGCGAAGCGGCTGATCGACACGCCGGGCACGCGCTGAAGCGCCTCGGTCACCGAACGGTCGGGCAGCGCGCCGATGTCGCTGGCGGTGATCGCGTCGACCACGGTGTCGGAATTGCGCTTGATCGACTGGGCGTTCGCCAGGCTCTGGCGGATGCCGGTGACGACGACTTCCTTTTCGCTGCCGACCTCATCGCCCGCGGCGGGCTGCGATCCGGCGGTGCCGACAGCGGCGCTGGTCGGCGGCGTCGCCGATCCGGCCGTCCCCTGGCCCGCGACCGATCCGGTCGGCGAGGAGGTGGACTGGTCCGCTCCGGCCGCAGCCTGCGGATCGGCGGCCTGCGCAAAGGCGGGCGCGCTCAGCGAGGCGATGCACAGCGCACCGGCGGACGCCCCGAACAGAAGGCGCGAAAAACGATTGGTATTGGACGTGAGCGGCGCAAAGCTGCGCATAACGGTCATCCCCCCCTTTTGTGCGCGCCACTATTGACGTCGCAGACTAGGTCGCGATCGCGACTGTTACCGCGATTCACCGCAACATGATTGCGCTACCAGTCACGAAACAACAAGATACTGATCTTAAAAATGGCCGATCCGGGACAAGGTGCGACATTCCTGCCACGCTTCGCATTGCGACGGATTGCGGCAAGGGCCAAGGCGCGGCATGACTTGGAAAATTGGCACGGGAATCGAGGCCAAAAGGGGGGGGATGGTAGCGTGACAACGGATCGGCTGCGGGTCGTCATCGTGGGCGGCGGGACCGCCGGGTGGATGGCCGGCGCCGCGCTGACGCGTCTCGTTTCAGGACGCTGTTCGGTACGGCTGATCGAATCCGAGGCGATCGGCGTGGTCGGCGTCGGCGAGGCCACCCTGCCCCATATCCGCGCCTTCAACGAACGACTGGGCATCGCCGAGGCCGATTTCATGGCGCGCACCCGCGCGACGTTCAAACTGGGGATCGAGTTTCGCGACTGGGGCCGGATCGGGGATAGCTATATCCATCCCTTCGGCACCTTCGGACGCGGTTCGGGCCCGATCGACTTCCACCATTACTGGACGCGGCTGGCGCGGGAGGGGCACGCGCCGCCGCCGCTCGACCGGCTGTCCTATGCCTGTGCCCTGGCGCGCGCGGGGCGGTTTGACCATCCGGGGCGGGATCGCGAGGACCTCTCCTCGACCTTCGGCTATGCCTATCAGTTCGATGCGCTGCTCTTCGCCCCCTATCTGCGGCAACTGGCCGAGGAGGCCGGCGCGGTGCGGACCGAAGGGATGGTCGTCGATGTTGAGCGCGACGGCGAGAGCGGCCTGATCCGCGCGGTCACGCTGGCGGATGGCGAGAGGGTGGAAGGCGACCTCTTCATCGACTGTTCGGGCTTCCGCTCGCTCCTGCTCGGGCAGACGCTGGAGGAGCCGTTCGAGGACTGGTCGAAATGGCTGCCGACCGACCGCGCGGTGGCGATGCCGTGCCAGACCGAGACCGCCGTCACCCCCTATACCAGCGCAATTGCGATGCCCGCCGGATGGCGCTGGCGCATCCCGCTCCAGCACCGCACCGGCAATGGCTATGTCTATGCCAGCGACTTCATCGGCGACGACGAGGCGTCGCGCGCGCTGGAGCAGGCGGTGGAGGGCGAACCGCTCGCCAGCCCGCGCCTCCTGCGCTTCAAGGCGGGGCGGCGGCGGCGGAGCTGGGTCGGCAATTGCGTGGCCATAGGGCTGGCCAGCGGCTTTCTGGAGCCGCTGGAATCGACCAGCATCTATCTGGTGCAGCAGGCGATCACAGCGCTGATCGAGCTGTTTCCCGAACGCGGGATGGCCGCGTCGGACCGCGACGAGTTCAACCGGATCATCGACCTGGAATATGACCGGATCCGCGATTTCCTGATCCTGCATTATCACGCCACGACCCGCGACGATTCCCCCTTCTGGAACTATGTCCGCACCATGCCCATCCCGGACAGCCTGGCCGAGAAGATGGAATTGTGGCGCAGGCGGGCGCGGGTGGTGAAGTATCGCGAGGGCGTGTTCCTGGATGCCAGCTGGATCGCGGTCTATCTGGGCCAGGGCATCCTGCCCGAAGGCTGGGACCCGCGCGCCGATGTCGCGAGGGCCGACGCACTGACCCGCGCGGTCGCGGACCTGCGGGCGGAGATCGATGCCGATGTCGGCGCGCGGCCCCGATCACCGCACCTTCCTGCAACGCTATTGCCCGATGGTGGAGGCGGCATGACGGCGCGCGCCATCACGCGAGTCCTGGTCGCGGGCGGCGGGCTGACCGGCTGGTGCGCCGCCGCCGCGCTCAAGCGACGCGCGCCGTTCCTCGACGTCACGCTGCTCGCCACCGCGATCGCGCCCGATGCGCTGGCGGACCGGATTGCCTGCACCCTGCCCTCGCTTCCCGGTTTCCAGGCCGATCTGGGGCTGGGCGAGGATGACGGGGTGACGCGCGCCGGGGCGGGCTATCGGCTGGGCACGCACTTTGCGGGCTGGGCCGAGGGGTTGCCCGATTACGTCCATGCCTATGGCTCCTATGGCCATGCCATCGGTCCGGCCGCCTTCCACCTCCACTGGGTGCGGGCGGCACGCGAGGGCAGCACCACCCCGTTCGACGGCTTTTCCCCCGCCGCGCAAGCCGCGCGGGCGGGGCGCTTCGTACCGCCGACGCCCGACACGCTGTTCGCCGCACACGACTATGGCCTGACGCTCGACCTGGACCGGCACCGCGCGATGATGCGCGCCTTCGCCCTGCATGTCGGGGTGCGCGAGACCGTCGGCGAGATCGCCGAGGCCGCCTGCGACGTGCGCGGCTTCCTCTCCGGCATCCGGCTGACCGGCGGCGAGACGCTGGCCGCCGACCTGTATGTCGACGCGACCGGACCGGCGGCGCGGCTGCGCGGCGCGATCGACGCGGAGCGGCAGGACTGGAGCGCCTGGCTGCCCTGCGACCGGGTGCTGCTCGGCAGCCGCCAGGGGGGCGAAGGGCCGCCGGTGCTCACCCCCGTCACCGCCCATGCGGCGGGATGGCACTGGTCGAGCGGCGAGCAGGTCGGGATCGCCTATGCCTCGGCGCATCTGCCCGATGCGCAGGCCGCCGCGATGCTGGCGGGGGACGGCGCGACACCGGACCGGCCCGTCACGATCCACCCCGGCACCCGCCCCCAGCCCTGGCGCGGCAATTGCGTCGCGATCGGCGATGCCGCCACCCAGGTCGAGCCGCTGGAATGGTGCAACCTCCATCTGGCGCTGAGCGCGATCGACCGGCTGGTCGCGATGCTGCCCGATGCGGACATGGCGCCGGTCGAGCGCGCGGATTTCAACCGCCAGACCCTGGCCGAGGCCGAGCGGGTGCGCGACTTCCTCGCCGCGCATTACCGCACCGCGCGCCGCCCCGAACCGATGTGGCAGGCGGTGGCACATGCCGAGCCGCCCGCCAGCCTGGCGCATACGCTGGCGCAATTCGCCGAGCGCGGCCGCCTGCCCTTCTATGAGGAAGAGACGTTCGCGCGCGACAGCTGGGCCGCGATCCTGCTGGGTCAGGGTGTGCTGCCGCGTCGCGTCGATCCGCTGGCCGAGACCATGACCTTCGCCGAGTTGCGGGGCATGATGGACCGCTTCACCAACGCCATCGCCGCCGCCCTGCCCCGCCTTCCCGCCCATGCCGAATGGCGGGCCGCCCAGATGAGACGCCTTGCCCGATGACGACATCGCATGACCACCGCATCCGCCGGGTCGTCATCGTCGGCGGCGGCACCGCCGGATGGATGGCCGCCGCCGCCTTCGCGCGGCTGCTCAACAACGGCTATACCCAGGTCACGCTGATCGAGTCCGAGGAGATCGGCACGGTCGGCGTCGGCGAGGCGACGATCCCGCCGATCATCACCTTCAACCAGATGCTGGGGCTGGACGAGAATGAGTTTCTCGCCGCGACCGGCGGCACGTTCAAGCTGGGGATCGAGTTCGTCGACTGGGGCGAGCGGGGCGAACGCTATTTCCACCCCTTCGGACGCTATGGCCAGGATTTGCAGGGCGTCCATTTCCACCAGCTCTGGCTGCGCGAAAAGAGCCGTACGCCCGCCCTGCCCGACATCGCCGACTGGGCGATGAGCGCGGTCGCGGCGCGTGGGGGCAAGTTCGGGCGCGCCAAACCCGATGCGCGCTCGCCGATCCGCGAGCTGTTCTACGCCTTCCACTTCGACGCCTCGCTCTATGCCCGCTATCTGCGCGGCTATGCCGAGCGTGGCGGGGTGACGCGGATCGAGGGGCGGATCGAGGCGGTCGGGCTGCGCCCCGAGGATGGCTATGTCGAGGCGGTGACGCTGGCCGATGGCCGCCGGGTCGAGGGCGACCTGTTCATCGACTGCTCGGGCTTTCGTGGCCTGCTGATCGAGGAGGCGCTGGGCACCGGCTATGAAAGCTATGCCCGGTGGCTGCCCTGCGACCGCGCGGTCGCCGCCCCGTGCGCGCTGCCCGACCCGCGCGAACCCGATCCCTTCACCCGCGCGACCGCGCGGCAGGCGGGCTGGCAATGGCGCATCCCGCTCCAGCACCGGATGGGCAATGGCCTGGTCTATTGCAGCGAATATCTGGACGACGATGCCGCGCGCGCGCAGCTGCTCGGCAGCCTGGAGGGGGAGTTGCTGGGCGATCCGCGCCAGCTGCGCTTCACCGCCGGGCGGCGTCGGCAAAGCTGGAACCGCAACGTCGTGGCGCTGGGCCTGTCGAGCGGCTTTCTGGAACCGCTGGAATCGACCAGCATCCATCTGGTGCAGGCCGCGATCCAGCGGCTGATCGCGCTGTTCCCCGACGCCCGCTTCGACCCGGCCGAGCGGGACGAGTTCAATCGCCAGATGCACGACCTGTACGAGGATGTGCGCGACTTCATCATCCTCCACTATAAGGCGACGCGGCGCGGCGACACGCCCTTCTGGGACCGGGTGCGCACCATGGACGTGCCCGACAGCCTGGCGCGCAAGATGGCGCTGTGGTCGGGCAAGGGGCGGCTGTTCCGCGAAGGCTATGATTTGTTCGGCAATCCCAGCTGGGTCGCGGTCTGCCTGGGCCAGGGGCTGGTTCCGCAGGGGTGGGAGCCCGCCGCCGACGCGCTCGACGAAAATCTGGTGGCGCAGGCGCTGGCGCAGATGCATCAGGGCTATGCCGAGACGGGGGCGCGGCTGCCCAGCCATGGCGATTTCCTGCGCGCGGTCGCGCCCTCGCCGCTCGCCCCCGCGATGACGGGCATGACGGGGGCGTCGAAGGCCGACGACACCGGCTATGATTTTGCGCGCACCGCCCCCGATACCGGGCGGGCGCGGGGAGTGATCTTGTGAAGCGGTTCGTTCTTCCCCTGCTGGCGCTGGCCGCGATCGGTGCGACCGACGCGCCGGGGCCCCATCTCAACCAGATCGGTTTTCGCCCCGACACCGCCAAGCGCGCCATCCTAGCGCATGACGGCATGCAGCCCTTGCCCTGGCGGCTGTTGAACGAGAGCGGCGCGACGGTGGCGGAGGGGCGGACCACCCCCTTCGGCCCCGATGCCGCCTCGGGCGACACGGTTCACCAGATCGATTTCGGCCGCTTCGCCGCGCCGGGCCGCTACCGGCTTCAGGTGGACGGGCGGACCAGCCCCGTCTTCACCGTCGACGCAGGCGTCTATGCCCCGCTGGCGCGCGCCGCACTGAACTTTTTCTACCAGCAGCGCGCAGGCGTGCCGATCGAGGCGCGTTTCGCCGGCGGGCCGCAATGGGCGCGGGCCGCCGGTCATACGAAGGAAGTCGTGACCTGCTTCAAGGGGGCGGATCTGGCGGGCACCGTCTGGCCGGGCTGCCCCTATAAGCTGGATGTCACCGGCGGATGGTATGATGCGGGCGACCAGGGCAAATATGTCGTCAATGGCGGCATCGCGCTGTGGATGCTGCAAAATCTCTATGAGGTCGATGCCGCGTCGCCGCCCTTCCCCGATGGCGCCGCCGCGCTGCCCGAGGCCGGGAACCGGATCAACGACCTGCTGGACGAGACGGCGTGGGAAATGCGCTTCCTGCTGGCGATGCAGGTGCCCGACGGCCAGACGCTGGCGCTGCCGGTCGGGCGGCAGGCCGGGCGCGTCAAGCAGCTGACGCCGGTCGATTCGGGCGGGATGGCACATCACAAGATCGCCGACCGCAACTGGACGGCGCTGCCCACCGCGCCCGCCGACGATCATGAGGAGCGGCTGCTCTATCCGCCCAGCACCGCCGCGACGCTGAACCTGGCGGCGACGGCGGCGCAATGCGCGCGCATCTGGCGCGGGATCGACGACGCCTTCGCCAGACGCTGCCTGGTCGCGGCGGGCAAGGCGTATCGCGCGGCGCGGCGCAATCCCGACATCTATGCCGCGCAGGACTTCAACGGCAGCGGCGGTTACGGCGATGGCGAGCTGTCCGACGAACTCTATTGGGCGACCGCCGAACTCTATGCCGCGACCGGGGTGCCCGAACTGGCCGAGGCGCTGCACGCGATGCCGCTCCATGCCGCGCCGCTGACCGCCGAGCCGAGCTGGGGCAGCACCGCCGCGCTGGGCACGATCACGCTGGCGACCGCGACCGGGGTGGCCCCCGCCGAACGCGCCGCCGCGCGCGCCAAGCTGGTGGCACTGGCCGACCGCTTCCTGGCCGAGGAAGCGCGGTCGGGCTATCACATCCCCTTTGCCGACACCGCCTATCACTGGGGATCGAACAGCGGCATTCTGGGCCGAGGCATGATCCTGGCGCTGGCCGCGCGCTTCACCGGGCAGGCCCGCTACCGCGACGCGGCGGTCGACACGATGGACTATGTGCTGGGCCGCAATCCGCTCGACCAGAGCTATGTCAGCGGCTTCGGATGGAAGCCCATGAAGAACCCGCATCACCGTTTCTGGGCGCATCAGATGGATGCCCGCATGCCCGGACCGCCGCCCGGCGTGCTGAGCGGCGGGGCCAACAGCACCGTCTTTCCCGAACCCGCCTCCGCGCCGATGAAGGGGCATTGCGTGGGCCAGCGCTGCTGGATCGACGATGCGCGCGCCTATGCGCATAACGAGGTCGCGATCAACTGGAACGCGCCGCTGGTCTGGCTAGCCAGCGACCTGACCCGGCCGCCCGCCCCGGCACGCTGACAGCCCGGGTTCACCAAGTTTCTGCAAAATTCGATTTCAGGACAAAAGGACATTCGATGGATCGTCGTGATTTCATGAAGACCGGCATGGCGATGGGCGGTGCCGCGCTCGCCACCGGCGGCGGCACGCTGGCCGCCGCACGCGCCGCCGCGCAGACCGCCGATCTGAGCTTTCCCAAGGACTTCCTCTGGGGCTGCGCCACCGCCGCCTATCAGATCGAGGGCGCGGTCAAGGAGGATGGGCGCGGGCTGACCAACTGGGACGTGTTCTCGCACACGCCGGGCAAGGTCGCCAATGGTGACACCGGCGACGTCGCCTGCGACAGCTATCACCGCTACAAGGACGATATCGCGCTGCTCAGCGATCTGGGCGTGAAGGCCTATCGCATGTCGATCGCCTGGTCGCGTATCTTCCCGGAGGGGCGCGGCAAGGTCAACCAGAAGGGCCTCGACTATTATAACCGCGTCATCGACGCGCTGCTGGCAGCGGGGATCCAGCCCAATGTCACCATGTTCCACTGGGACCTGCCCCAGGCGCTGCCCGGCGGCTGGCAGAATCGCGACACGGCCAAGGCGTTTGCCGATTATGCGGGCTTCATGGCGGGCAAGCTGTCCGACCGCGTCCACCGTTTCATGACGGTCAACGAGCTGCGCTGCTTCACCGATCTGGGCCATATGGTCGGAATCCACGCACCGGGCCTGAAGCTGCCCCCCGCACAGGTGAACCAGGTCCGCCATCACGGGGTCCTGGCGCACGGCCTGGGCGTGCAGGCGATCCGCGCCCATGCCAAGGCGGGGACCGAGGTCGGCATCGCCGACAATGCCAGCATCTTCGTCCCCGTCATCGAGACGCCCGAGCATATCGAGGCGACCAAGAAGGCGATGCGCGACGAGAATGCGATGTTCCTGACCGCCGTCATGGAAGGCCGCTATATCGACAGCTATCTCGCCTCAGCCGGGGCGGATGCGCCCAAGGTGCAGGCGGGCGACATGGCCGCGATCGGCAGCCCGCTCGATTTCGTCGCGCTCAACATCTACACGCCGACCTTCGTGAAGGCCGATGCGAGCGATCCGCGCGGCTACGTCCCCCTGCCCCATCTGCCCCAGTCGCCGCGCATGGCCTCGCCCTGGCTCTATGTCGGCCCCGAGGCCGCCTATTGGGGCGTCCGCGCGGCCAGCGAGCTGTGGAAGCCCAAGGCGATCTACATCTCGGAAAACGGCACTTCGGCCGATGACGTGCTGAACGGCTCCGGCACGGTCGATGACGGCGACCGGATCATGTATCTGCGCAACTATCTGGGCCAGTTCCGCCGCGCGGCGGCCGAGGGATTCCCGCTCAAGGGCTATTTCCTCTGGAGCCTGATGGACAATTTCGAATGGGCCGACGGCTATGGCAAGCGGTTCGGCATTCACTATGTCGACTTCGCCACCCAGAAGCGCACCCCCAAGCTGTCCGCGCGCTGGTACAAGGAACTGATCCGCCGCAACGCGCTGGTATGATCCTTCCCACATGACAAAAAACCCCGCCGATCGGCCGATCGGCGGGGTTTTCCATGCCTGTCCACCAGGGGGCGACCGTCAGAACCGGAAGCGGACACCTACGCCATAATAGCGGCCTTCGTCGCGAATATCGCGCGGATAGACCAGGCCGTCGCCATATTGCGCGTAATTGTTGAACGGCTGCGCCAGAAGATTGGCCGCGTCGACCGCGATCGTCACTTCCTTGGTGATGTTGTAGTTGAACGAGAAGTCGAGGCGCTGGATGCGAACCGTCCCTTCGCCATTATAGACGCCCTGCGCATTGACGAAGTTGCTGTTCAGATACGCATCGCGGTTGTTCCACGACAGGCGGGTCGACACGTCGCCCTTTTCATAGAAGAGCGCGACATTGTAGGTCCAGCGCGACAGGTTGGGGATCGGGACGAATGGCGGGGGCGTCGTGCCGCCGACATTGGCGAACACATTGGCCGGATATTGCTGTTCGCCTTGCAGATAGGTGGTGTTGGCTTGCACGCCAAAGCCGCTCCACAGGCCCGGCAGGAAGTCGAAGAAGGTCTGCCCCCCCAGTTCGAAGCCCTTGATACGTCCCTTGCCCGCATTTTCGGGCCGCCTGATCTCCAATAGGCCATAGACGGGGTCGATCGTGCGGTTCGTATAGTTGCTGATGAAGCCCTTCAGGTCGCGGTAGAAAACGGCCGCGGTAATCGAGGCGGTGGGCGAGAAATAATATTCGACCGTCGCATCGTAATTCTTCGAGGTCAGCGGCTGAAGCCCCGGATTGCCGCCATCGCCATAGGCATCGGGCCGCCCCTGAAGCCCCGGCGCGAAGCGGGTATCGGGCACGGGGTTGGGCACCGGCGTCGCGGTATTCTGGCTGATATAGATGGCCGGGTTCAGCTGGCTGAATTCGGGCTTGGTACGGGTGATCGTCCAGCCGAAACGCACCTGCAGCTTTTCCGTCGGGCGAATGCGCAGACTGATGTTCGGCAGGATGTCGACATAATTGGCCTTGGTGTTGCGCGGCTCGGCACGGGTGACGCCGTTGAAGGTCACGCTGGACACACCGCTATACCGCCCGACCGTGTTGACCACCCGCGTGCCGACCAGACCGTCGAAGCGGACCGATCCGATGTCGAACTCATATTTCGCCTGGCCGTAAAAGGCATAGGTCTTCTCGCGCGCCAGGAAGGTGGCCAGCGGATCGAGCTGCACCTCGGGCGAGGCAAAGCGGTTGAGCGCGTCGCGATAGCCCTGGTCGGTCGGATTGCCCGCGACGATCCGCTGCAACGCCTCGAAGGCATATTGGCGCAGCGCCGGGGCATTGCCCGCGATCCCGTCCCGCGTCGGCATCAGCCAGCTGGTAAAGCCCTGATTGCCCCGGAAGGCGTTCTGGGTCAGCGCCAGATCCCCGGTCGGCGTCTGGTTCAGCGGGATGGCCAGCCATTCCGTATAGGCATAGCGGTTGCCCCGGCGCAGCGAGGCGTCGCGGTCCGTCCACCGCACGCCCAACTGCAATTTCGGGATCAGCGACAGGTTCGTCTGGTAATCGAGATCGGCGCGCCACTGCCACCCCTTGCCCTGCACGCGATAGGTGCTCTCGAAATAACCGCGCCAGATATAGTTTTTGGGATCGGCCGGATCGAAACCGGGCAGGCTGAAGGACGAACCATTTTCGACGAAGAAGCGCACGTCCGCGGTCGGCGCGCGCGAAAAGGCGCTGTCGAAGCTCCATTCGTCGCTGCCATATTGCGACGTGGTATAGGCCAGGTCGGTCGACAGATGCGCGTCGCCGATATCCCATTTGGCGCCGCCCGCCACCTGATAGGTGTCGGTATAGGCCTTGGCGGTGCTGCGATAGGCTTCGGGCCGGACGCCGCCGGTCTTGGTCAGGCTGTCGACCTGAAGCGGCTGGCCTTCCCGCAGGACGACATTGCTCAGCGTCGGATTGCCGTCGACGAGCGGCACGCGCAGCCAGTCATTGCCGATCTCGCCGCGATAGCTCTGGTAGAGGAAGTCGTAATAGAGTTCCAGATTGTGCGCCGGACGCCACTGAACGCTGGCATTCATCGCCGGACGCCAGCGCTTGCCGCCGTCATTATAGACGCCGACCGCCGCCGGGATCGACCAGGCCCGCCCGACCGAGCTGGGGCTGATCGTCGTACCGTCGCTGGGCTTGGTGACGAAGCCATCGGCCCAGCGCACCGCGTTGCGATACTGGGCCTGGGTATAGGCGGCGTTGATGAGCCAGCCGATTTCGCCGATCGCGGTGTCCGCACGCTGGCTGATCTGCAGATTGCCCAGCGGGTCGAACTTCTTGCTCTGGTCGTTATAGGTTCCGCGCACGCCGCCCGCGATGGTCAGACCCTTTTCGAAGTCGAAGGGGCGACGCGACCGCACATTGATGAGGCCGGCCAGTCCCGGCTCGAGCAGATCGGCCGTGCCGGACTTATATACTTCCAGACCCGCCAGAGCCCCCGACGGAAAATCCTGGAGTGCGGCGCGGCGATTCTCGGCAGTGAAGATGTCGCGGCCGTTGAAGGTCGTCGCCACGTCGGGCAGGCCGCGGACCAGCACCTGGGTCACTTCGTCGCTGTACCGGCTGACCTGGATGCCGGTCACGCGCGCCAGCGATTCGGCCGCCGTATTGTCGGGCAACTTGCCGATGTCCTGCGCCACGATGGCGTCGAGGATCGCATCCGAGTTGCGCTTGATCGCCTGCGCGCTGCCCAGGCTGGCGCGATAGCCGGTGACGACGATGTCGCGGGGATCGGCCTGATCGTCCTCCAGGCCAGTAGTCGAGGCCTGGACCGGGCTGCGATTGGGGACTTCGGAAAGATCCTGCTCGATCCCGACGGCGGTCTGCGCCTCGACCGGGACGTTGGGATCGGTCGTCTGGGCCTTGGTCGCGGGCGCGGCGGTCTGCGCCTGGGCGGGCGCCGCCAGCAGCGCGATCGGTGCGACCGACAGCAGCAGAATGTGATGCTTCATAACCTCTCCCCTCATCGGACCCGAGTTTTCGGTGTCGCCTTCGGGAGCATTTGTCTGACTATCCTTCGCAATCGTCAAGCCGTGGATGAACGAATTATGAAAGACGATCTGGTCCGTTGATTTTTCGCAACACCAGGGCGCAAAGAGGGCAACGGCATGTTAGCGCGAACAATCGCTCATGCGATTGATCCGTCGCCGCAAGTTTGAGTCCGCCCGAGCGAAACCCCGAGAGGCGGAGCCTAGCCTGACTTGTCGGTCTTAATGACCCGAATCATACCAAGGTCGGGCCATTGGCCAGCGGCCGTCCGAAATCAGGCGTCCCATCGGCGCGATAGCCGAAACGCTGGACGCGGGTGTCGCGATTGGGGTCGTAGAGAGGATCGCCGCTGATCTTCTCATAATCGCGCGCGTGATAGACAAGCACATCGCCCCCCGCCCGGTCGACGGTGAAGCTGTTATGACCGGGACCGTAGATGTGGCGCGCGGCGTCGGTGCGGAACACCGGCTCGGGCGACTTGGTCCAGGCGGCGGGGTCCATCAGGTCGGCATCGTCGCGCGCGGTCAGCATGCCCATGCAATAGCGCGCATCGGTGGCGCTGGCCGAATAGGTCATGAAGACGCGGCCGTTGCGGATCAGCGGCGCAGGTCCCTCGGCCACCTTGAACCCTTGTATCTCCCAGGGCAGCGTCGGCACGGTCAGCCGGGTCGGCCGCGCCGCCAGCGTGGTCGGCGTCGCCATCGGCGCCAGATACAGGTTGGAATTGGTGTCGATCCCCGGCTCCTTCTGCGCCCAGGCCAGATAGCGGGTGCCGCGATGGACGAAGCTGGTCGAATCGAGCGTGAACGTATCCCACGGCGTCTCCAGCTGGCCGAGCACCGACCAGCGGCCGATCACCGGATCTGCTCCGTCGCATTGCAGGACATAGGTGCGGATATGGAACACGTCGCCGCCGTCACCCGCCGCGACATAGACATACCAGCGGCCGTCGATCCGATGGATTTCGGGCGCCCAGATATGCCCCGCCATCCGACCCGATGCGGGCCGCCGCCACAGCACCGTTTCGGGCGCGGTCGCCAGTCCGGCGATGGTCTTTGCCCGACGCAGCACCACCCGGTCATATTCGGGGACCGAGGCCATGAAGGTGTAGAGCCCATCGTCCTGAAGCGCGATCTGCGCATCGGCGCGCTGGCGGATCAGCGGATTGCGCACCCGCTCGCCCCCGGCGGCACCGGCCCGCGCCAGAAGCGGCGCGGCGGCCAGCGCGGCGCCTCCCGCGACCAGAGCGCGCCGGGTCATCTCGATCTGGGTCATGGGTTTTCCTTTCCGATGAAGGGCCAGCCCGCCGCGTCCCAGCGCAACCGGGCGATGCGCAGCGTAGGGGCTCCCCCCGCCGCCGCGTCATAGGCATGATGGATCAGATAGTCGCGGCCGCCGCGATCGTGCAGGACACCGGCATGGCCCGGCCCGCGAAACCGGTCGCGCCCCGCCGCATCCGCCTGCAACAGCACCGTCCCGCCGCCATCCAGCATCGCGCGCCCCGCACGGTCGACATAGGGCCCCCTCGATCACGCGCGACCGCCCGACGGCCAGATGATAGCTGCTCTTCACGCCGCGACAGCATAGGTCGAACGAGACGATCAGCCAGTACCAGCCGCCATGATCGACGATGAACGGCGCCTCGATCGCATTCGCGCCGCCCGCCCCCTCGCCCGGTCCACGTCGTGCGATGGGTTTCGGGACCGCGCCGGGCATGGCCTTGCCGGTGTGCGGGTCGATCCGGATCAGCTGGATGCCGCCCCAGAAGCTGCCAAAGGCCAGCCACTCGCCCCCCTGCCGGTCGCGGGCGAAGGCGGGATCGATCGCGTTATAGGCGTCGCCCGCCTTCGACGCGACGACCGACCCCTCGTCGCGCCAGCTATAGGCCGGGCTCGCCGGATCGAGCGTGGCAGAGGTCGCCAGCCCGATCACCGATTGCTGCTGGCCGAAACGCGACACCGAGTAATAAAGCCGATAGCGCCCCCCGACCCGCGCAATGTCGGGCGCCCACATCTCGCGCGCGCCGGGCACCGCCGCCAGCGCCCAGTCGGGGATGGCGGCCAATGGCGATGGCAGTGCGGTCCAGTGCCGCAAATCGCGGGACCGCCGCGCGACCAGCGGCACCCGGCCCCGCTGCCCGGTCGAATAGCTATGATAATCCAAGCCTTCGCGGATCAGGACCGGATCATGGGCGGGCACCACATCGCCCGACAGGGCCATGTGCTGTGCGGCAACGGGATCGATGGGCATCGAAAGCAGGGCCATGCCCAGCAGCGCAGGACGCAAGGCGCACAGGCTCCGGAATCGGCGCGGCTGGCGCATGATGCTTGGCGTCCTCCCTATGATAAAGCCATGATTTTGTCCGGCTATTGATGACAGCGATATAGTCCGACATATGCGATGGCAAGCGGCTTTCGCCCGTAGCCGCGGGATCGCGTCTGCCCCTCTTGTCGCAAGCCCGGCGACGCGGCACTAAGCCGCCATGCGGATCGCGATTATCGATACCAGCAGCACGCGCGCGGCGATCATCTCGGACGGGCTGCGCGAGGCTGGGCTGACCGATCTGGTGGTGATCGACCCCGGCGGGCCGCTGGCCGCGCAGGTCGAACGCGCCGCGCCCGAGGTGGTCCTGATCAACCTGGAAAATCCCAGCCGCGACGTGCTGGAGGATTTCTTCGCCATGTCGCGCGCGCTCGACCGGCCGATCGCGATGTTCGTCGACCAGTCGGAGCCCGAGGCGACGATGGCGGCGGTCGATGCGGGCGTGTCCGCCTATGTCGTCGACGGCCTGGCCAAGCAACGGATCAAGCCGATCCTCGACTTGGCCGTCCGCCGCTTCCAGGCCTTTTCCCGGCTCCAGACCGAATTGGCCGAGGCGCGGACCGCGCTGGCCGACCGGCAGGTGATCGACCGGGCCAAGGCGATCCTGATGCGGCGGCGCGGGCTGGACGAACCCGCCGCCTATGCCTTGCTGCGCAGCCATGCCATGACCACCAACCGCCGCATCGCCGACGTGGCCGAGGCGATCGTGACCAGCGAGCAGTTGATGGGAGACCTGCCATGACCGCCGAGACGTTCCGTATCGGCTTTCTGCCGCTGGTCGATGCCGCCCTGCCCATCCTGGCGCGCGAACTGGGCTTTGCCGAGGCCGAGGCGGTCGAGATCGAACTGGTCCGCGACGTGACCTGGGCGGCGGTGCGCGACCGATTGCTCTATGGCCATACCGACGCCGCGCATCTGGTCGCGCCGCTCGCCATCTCCACCGCCTTGGGGCGCGACCGTCCGGCGGTGCCGATGGCGGTGCCCTTCGCGCTGGGCCTGAACGGCAATGCGATCACCTTTTCGACCGCGCTGGGCGAGGCGGTGGGCCTGGGCGAGACTCTGGGCGATCCGGTGGCGATCGGCGCGGCGCTGAAGGGCGTGGCCGAACAGCGCCGGGATGCGGGCAGGCCGCTTCGCTTCGGCGTGGTGCATCGCTATTCCAGCCATAATTACATGCTGCGCTACTGGCTGGCGGGGGTCAGCATCCGGCCCGACGCCGATGTCGAGATCCTGGTCACCAGCCCGCCCTTCGCCGCCGACGCGCTGGCCGCCGGAGAGGTGGACGGCATCTGTGTCGGCGAGCCGTGGAACTCGATCGCGGTCGATCGCGGCGTGGGCCGGATCGCCCTCGCCACCGCGCAGATCTGGCGACGCGGGGTGGAGAAGGTGCTGGCGCTGCGCGGCGACCGGGCGGAGGAGCGCCGCGACGGCGTTCTCCGGCTGATCCGCGCGCTCCACGCGGCGGCCGCGCATTTCGTCGATCCCGAGACGGTCGAACAGAGCGCGACGATCCTGTCGCGCCGCGAATATCTGGACGCGCCGGTCGATGCGGTCCTGCGGGCGATCACCGACCGCATCCGCGTCGTGCCCGGCGGCGAGCCGGTCCATTATCCCGACTTCATGTTCCAGTATCGCGAGGCGGCGAACTTCCCGTGGCGCAGCCAGGCGGCCTGGCTCTACGCCCAGATGGTGCGGTGGGAGGGGCTGCCCTTCTCCGCGCAGGATGCCGCGACCGCGCAGGGCGTGTTCCGCTCCGATCTCTACCGCGCCGCGCTGGCCGGATCAGGCGCGCCGCTGCCCGGCGCCAGCTCCAAGCTGGAGGGCGCGCTGGTCGAGCCGATCGGCGCGGGCTCGACGCAGGGACGGCTGGTGCTGGGCAGCGACCGCTTCTTCGACGGCCGCGCCTTCGATCCGGATGACATTCCGGGGTATCTGGCGGGATTGCCCTGACGCCCCTTCCCGGCGCGAGGGAGGATCGATTGCTGCGATTGCGAAAGGGACTTGCGCCGGGACCGCGAATCAGGCAATTTTCCATTCGCCCGGCAATGGCGTCGGGCACGAGATAGCAGCGAATGCCGCTCCAACGACGGGGTAGCACGCTGGCGGAAGCGGGCTGAGGCGCGCGTTCCGCTTGGAGGCAACGAAGCCGCCAGGATGTGACCCACGGGTCCACGTCCTGGCGGCTTTTTCCGTTTGGGCCCGGATCAGGGGGAGAAAGCACGATGGCGACGGCATTCTGGGACGACAGCAAGACAGGAAAGGCAGCGGATGACGGCGGCTTCTGGTCAAGCGGACATACGCCGACCCTGATCGCGGCCTTTCTGTATTTCGATCTGGCCTTCATGGTCTGGGTGCTGCTCGGGCCGCTCGCGCCGCAGATTTCGGCCACCCTCGCCCTCACCCCGGCGCAAAAGGGCGTGATGGTCGCGGTGCCGACGCTGGCGGGCGCGATCCTGCGCGTGGTCAACGGCCTGCTGGTCGACCGGATCGGGCCGAAGCGCGCAGGCGCGATCAGCCAGATCATCGTGATCGCCGGCCTGTTCTCCGCCTGGGCGCTGGGCGTCAGCAGCTTCGGCGGCACGCTGGCGCTGGGCGTCATCCTGGGCTTTGCGGGCGCCAGCTTCGCGATCGCCCTGCCGCTCGCCAGCCGCTGGTATCCGCCCGAGCATCAGGGCAAGGCCATGGGCCTGGCGGGCATGGGCAATTCGGGTACGGTGCTCGCCGCGCTGTTCGCCCCGGCGCTCGCCAAGCTGTTCGGCTGGAACGCGGTGCTGGGTCTGGCCTGCATTCCGCTGGGCATCGTCTTCCTGGTCTATATGGTGATGGCCAAGGACGCGCCCGGCGCGCCGCCGCCGCGCCGGTTCGTCGAATATCTGGCGCCGCTGCGTCAGGCCGATGCCTGGTGGCTGATGGGCTTCTACGCCGTCACCTTTGGCGGGTTCGTCGGGCTCGCCGCCAGCCTGCCCATCTATTTCACCGATCGCTTCGGCCTGACCCCGGTGCAGGCGGGCTATGCCACCGCCGCCTGCGTCTTTGCGGGCTCGCTGGTGCGGCCGATGGGCGGGGCGCTGGCCGATGCGATCGGCGGCGTGAAGGCGCTGATGGCGGTGTTCGCCGCCGCCGCCGTGACGCTGACGGGCGTGGCGATGGTCGACGGGTTTGCGGCCTCGCTGGCGCTGTTCGTCCTGTCGATGCTGGCGCTCGGCGTCGGCAACGGCTCGGTGTTCCAGCTCGTGCCGCAGCGCTTCTCGGCCGAGATCGGCGTGATGACCGGTCTGGTCGGCATGGCGGGCGGCATTGGCGGCTTCTACCTCGCCTCCTCGCTGGGTCTGGCCAAGCAATGGACCGGCAGCTTTTCCGGCGGCTTCCTGATCTTCGCCGCGCTGGCGCTGGTCGCGCTGACCGGGCTGCTGACGGTCAAGGGCCGGTGGCGCCGGACCTGGGGCGCGGCCGAAGGCGTGCGGATCTGATGACGATGCGCAGCCCCGCCCTCTTCCTCCTGTCGGCCTCCGCCCTGATCGCGGCCCCGGCCGCCGCGCAGACGGTGACGCTGAAGCCGCTCGTCGATGCCCGGCTGCGCTGGGAGCAGGTGGACCAGGACGGCCTGCCCCGGACCTCGGATGCGGTCACCGCCCGCATCCGCACCGGGGTGGCCGCCACCTCGGGCCGCTGGTCGGCCCTGGCGGAGGCGCAGGGCAATCTGGCCATCGTGCCCGACTATTTCGACGGCGTGCACCCCGATGCCAGCCGCCCGCTGATCGGCGATCCGCAGAGCATCGGCCTGTACCGCGCCCAGGTGCAGTACAAGTCGGCCCCGCTGACCCTGACCGTCGGGCGGCAGCGCATCACGCTGGACGACGAGCGTTTCGTCGGCCAGGCCGCGATCCGCAACAACGGCCAGACCTTCGACGCGGTGCGCGCCGAGATCGTGCCGGTGAAGGGTGTGAAGGCGGATGTCAGCTATGTCTGGGGCGTCCGCACCGTCTGGGGCATCGACGGGACCGGCGTGCGGCCCCGCTCGGTCGGCGGCAACACCGTCCTCGCCAATCTGGGCTGGGCCTCGCCGATCGGTACGCTGACCGGCTTTGCCTATCTGATCGACGAGGATGAGGCGGCGGTGCAGGGCTTTCGCCTGTCCAGCCAGACCTATGGCACGCGCCTTTCGGGCATGCGGCCGATCGGCAAGGCCAAGCTGTCCTATCAGACGAGCTGGGCGCGCCAGTCGGACTATCACCGCAATCCCAACCGCTATGCGGCCGATTACTGGCTGGCCGATCTCGCGCTGGACCTGAACGGCCCGCGTCTGGGCGGCGGTTACGAAGTGCTGGGCGCGGATAAGGGACCGTTGGGGGGCCAGGCACTGACCAGCTTCCAGACGCCCTTGTCCTCGATCTTCAAGTTCCAGGGCTGGGCCGACAAGTTCACCACCACCCCGCCCGACGGCATCCGCGACCTCTATGCCAGCACCGGCTGGGGCTGGAAGCAGGTCGGTGCGGTCAAGGCGGTCAGCCTGTCCGCCGTCTGGCACCGTTTCGAGAGCGACCGCCTGGTCCGCCATTACGGCAATGAGATCGACCTGCTGGCGCAAGGCAAGGTCGGCCGCACCACCGCCTCGCTGCGCTACGCCGATTACCAGGCGGATCGCTTCGGCACGGACACCAAGAAATTCTGGCTCCAACTGGACTGGACCATCTGATGGAACACACCCCCGTCGTCGCGGCGACCGATACCCGCGAGCACCTTATCGTCATTGGCAACGGCATGGCCGGATGCCGTGCGGTCGAGGAATTGCTGGCACGCGATCCCAACCGCTACCGCATCACCATCTTCGGTGCCGAGCCGCTGGTGAATTACAACCGGATCATGCTGTCGCCCGTGCTGGCGGGGGAAAAGACGTTCGACGAGATCGTCATCAACGGGCTCGACTGGTATGCCGATAACGGCATCACTCTGGTCAGCGGCGATCCTGTCACCGCGATCGATCGCGAGGGCCGGACCGTCACCGCGAAGAGCGGCATGGTGCTGGACTATGACCGGCTGCTGATCGCGACCGGCTCCGACCCGTTCATCATCCCGGTGCCCGGCCACGACCTGCCCGGCGTCATCAGCTTCCGCGACATGAAGGATGTCGAGCATATGCTGGCCGCCGCCGAACGGGGCGGCAGCGCGGTGGTGATCGGCGGTGGCCTGCTCGGTCTGGAGGCCGCGCATGGCCTGTCGCTTCGGGGCATGAAAGTCACCGTCCTCCACCTGATGCCAACGCTGATGGAGCGGCAGCTGGACGAGGCGGCGGGCTGGCTGCTGAAACAGGCGCTGGAGGCGCGCGGCCAGACCGTGCTGACCGGCGCCGACACCGCCGAGATCGTCGGCAACGGCAAGGTCGAGGCGATCCGCCTGAAGGACGGGCGCGAAATCCCCGCTGACCTGGTCGTGATGGCGGTCGGCATCCGCCCCTCGGTCGCGCTCGCCCGCGCGGCGGGTCTTGAGGTCGGGCGCGGGATCAAGGTGGACGACCATATGGTCACCTCCGATCCGCGCATCCTGGCGGTCGGCGAGTGTGTCGAGCATGACGGACAGGTTTACGGCCTGGTCGCACCGCTCTGGGACATGTGCCGCAGCCTGGCCGATGCGCTGACCGGCGCGCCCTCGGGCTATCGCCCCACCGCGACGGCGACCAAGCTGAAGGTCGCCGGGCTCGACGTCTTTTCGGCGGGCGATTTCGGCGGCGGCGACGGGGCGGAGGACATCGTCCTGCGCGACGCGGCGCGTGGCATCTACAAGCGGGTGGTGGTCAAGGACGACCGGATCGTCGGCGCGGTGCTGTACGGCGACACCGCCGACGGCAACTGGTATTTCGACCTGCTCAAGAAGGGCGAGAGCGTCGGCGACATTCGCGACGCGCTGATCTTCGGACAGGCCTTTGCCCAGGGGGGCGCCTCCGCGGACCCTAAGGCGGCCGTTGCGGCGCTTTCCGACGATGCGGAAATCTGCGGCTGCAACGGCGTGACCAAGGGCAAGGTCTTCGCCTGCATCGACGGTGGCGCGCACAGCCTGGATGCGGTCCGCTCGGGCTGCAAGGCGTCGGCGAGCTGCGGCTCGTGCACCGGCATCGTCGAGAGCCTGTTGGCGATCCGCCTGGGCGGCGAGGTCGAGGCGGGGCCGAAGACGATGTGCAAATGCACCAGCTTCGGTCACGACGATGTCCGCCGCGAAATCGTCGCGCAGAATATGCGCTCGATCCCCGAGGTGATGCAGAAGCTGCACTGGTCGACCCCCGATGGCTGTTCGTCGTGCCGCCCCGCGCTCAACTATTATCTGCTCTGCGCGCTGCCCGGCGAATATGTCGATGATCAGCAGAGCCGCTTCGTCAACGAGCGGATGCACGCCAACATCCAGAAGGACGGCACCTATTCGGTCGTGCCGCGCATGTGGGGCGGCATCACCAGCCCCAAGGAGCTGCGCGCGATCGCCGATGTGGTCGAGAAGTTCAACGCGCCGATGGTCAAGGTGACGGGCGGCCAGCGGCTCGACATCTTCGGCATCAAGAAGGAGGATCTGCCCGCCGTCTGGGCCGATTTGAACGCGGCGGGGATGGTGTCGGGCCATGCCTACGGCAAGTCGCTCCGTACCGTGAAGACCTGTGTCGGCTCCGAATGGTGCCGCTTCGGCACGCAGGATTCGACCGGCCTCGGCGTCAAGCTGGAGCGGGCGACCTGGGGCTCGTGGATGCCGCACAAGTTCAAGATCGCGGTGTCGGGCTGTCCGCGCAACTGTGCCGAGGCGACGATCAAGGATTTCGGCGTGGTCTGCGTCGACAGCGGTTACGAGCTGCACGTCGGCGGCAATGGCGGGATCAAGGTCCGCGCCACCGACCTGCTCTGCAAGGTGGCGACCGAGGCGGAGGCGATGGAGATGTGCGCGGCCTTCATCCAGCTCTATCGCGAGGAGGCGCGCTATCTGGAGCGCACCGCGCCGTGGATCGAGCGGGTCGGGCTGGCCTATATCCAGTCGCGCCTGCTGCCCGACGAGGAGGCGCGGGCCGAACTCGCCCGCCGCTTCTTCTTCTCGCAGAGCTTCTCGCAAGACGATCCCTGGGCGGCGCGGGTCGCCGGGGCCGAACGCGAGATCCATGCGCCGATGGCGCGCTTTCAGCCCGCCAGGGAAATGATGGGAGAAATGGCATGATGGGCGAGTGGCTGGATATCGGCTGGGTCGAGGAAATCCCCCTGCGCGGCAGCCGCACGGTGCAGGTCGAGGGTGGCGATGACATCGCCGTCTTCCGCACCGGCGAGAACAGCGTCTTCGCGCTGCTCGACCGTTGCCCGCACAAGCATGGGCGGCTGAGCCAGGGCATCGTCCATGGCGGCGCGGTGGCGTGCCCGCTGCACAATTGGCGGATCAGCCTGACGACCGGCGAGGCGCTGGGCGAGGACAAGGGCTGCACGCCGACCGTGCCGGTGAAGATCAGCGGCGGCCGCGTGCTGATCTGCCGCGCTTCCACCCTGAAGGCGGCGGCGTGAGCAGCATCCACCTCCCTCTCCCCCTCGGGGAGAGGGTCGGGGTGAGGGGCGGGTGTCTCACCGAGCCGCACCCCTCTGCGAGGCCCCTGCCCCTCACCCAACCCTCTCCCCGAGGGGGAGAGGGCTAATGACCATCAAAACCACCTGCGCCTATTGCGGCGTCGGCTGCGGCATCCGCGCGACCGTGACCGGCGACCGGCAGGTGCGGATCGAGGGCGATGCCGACCATCCCGCCAATCGCGGCAAGCTCTGCTCCAAGGGCACCCATCTGGGCGAGACGGTCGGCCTGGAGGGTCGCCTGCTCCACCCGATGATCGGCAAGCGCCGCGCGAGCTGGGACAAGGCGCTGGACCTCGTCGCCAAACGCTTTCGCGACACCATCGCGCAGCATGGCCCCGACAGCGTGGCCTTCTATGTCTCGGGCCAGTTGCTGACCGAGGATTATTACGTCGCCAACAAGCTGATGAAGGGCTTCATCGGCTCGGCCAATATCGACACCAATTCGCGGCTGTGCATGTCCAGCGCGGTGGCGGGCCATAATCGCGCATTCGGCGAGGATATCGTGCCCGCCAGCTATGACGATCTCGACGCCGCCGACCTGATCATACTGGTCGGCAGCAACACCGCCTGGTGCCATCCGATCGTCTATCAGCGCATCCGCGCCCGGTGCGATGCGGGCGCGAAGCTCGTCGTCATCGACCCGCGCCGCACCGAGACGGCGGAGCAGGCCGACCTGCACCTCGCCATCCGGCCGGGCAGCGACGTGGCGCTGATGAACGGCGCCCTCGCCTGGGCGCGCGCGGCGGGCGTGGTGGACGCGGACTTCCTCGCCGCCTCGGTTGCGGTGCCGGAGGATTTTTGGGCGGCGCTGGAAGCGGGCAGTGACCTGTGGTCGGTCGCCAAGACCTGCGACGTCGCGCCCGCCGACCTGCGCCGTTTCTACGAGCTGTTCGCCGCCACGCCGCGCACCGTGACGATGTTCAGCCAGGGCATCAACCAGTCGGTCACGGGCACCGATCAGGTGAACGCGATCCTCAACCTGCACCTCGCGACGGGACGGATCGGCAAGCCCGGCGCGGCCCCCTTCTCGATCACCGGCCAGCCCAATGCGATGGGCGGTCGGGAAGTCGGCGGGCTCGCCTCGACGCTGGCCGCGCATATGGACTTCGCGCCCGAGAACCGCGCCCGCGTGCAGCGTTTCTGGGCCTCCCCCGCCATCGCGCCCAAGCCGGGCCTGAAGGCGGTCGACCTGTTCCGCGAACTGGGCCAGGGCCGGATCAAGGCGCTATGGATCATGGCGACCAACCCCGCCGTGTCGATGCCCGATGCCGGGTCGGTGCGCCAGGCGCTGGCCGCCTGCCCCTTCGTGGTGGTCAGCGACGTGATCGCCGAGACCGACAGCTCGGTGAACGCCCATGTCCGCCTGCCCGCCGCCGCCTGGGGCGAAAAGGACGGCACCGTCACCAATAGCGACCGCACGATCAGCCGCCAGCGGGCGCTATTTCCTCTGCCCGGCGAGGCCCGGCCCGATTGGTGGATCGTCAAGGAAGTCGGCCGCCGCATGGGGTGGAAGACCGCCTTCGCCTATGACCGCCCGGCCGAGATCTGGCGCGAGCATTGCCGACTATCCCATTATGAAAACGACGGTTCACGCCTGTTCGCGCTGCCCGGCCGGTCGAGCGGCGGCAATGCCGATTATGACGCGATGCAGCCGTTCCGCTGGGGCGGCGTGCCCTTTGCCGATGGCCGTTTCCCCACGCCGGACGGCCGCGCCCGGCTGGTGCCCGTTGCGCAGAAGACGCTCCCCGAGCCGCTGCGCGACTGGCCGATGACGCTCAACACGGGCCGCTACCGCGATCACTGGCACACGATGACCCGCACCGGCCTGGCACCCAAGCTGGCGCGCCACCGCGAGGAACCGCTGGTCGAGGTCCATCCCGACGACGCTGCGCGGCTGGACCTGACCGATGGCGGGCTGGCGCGGGTCGGCACACCACAGGGAACGAGCCTCTACCGCGTCTCGGTCAGCGCCGGGCAACGGCCGGGCGAGCTGTTCGTCCCGATCCACTGGACCGACCAGACCGCGACCGGGGGCCGCACCGGACTGCTTCCCCGCCCGCTGACCGACCCCTATTCGGGCCAGCCAGGCTTCAAGCGCACCCCCGCCAGCATCACCCCCGTCGCAACCCGCTGGCGCGGCTTCGTCATCCTGTCGGGTGAGGCAAGCGCGACGCCAGATTGCCTCTGGGCGACGCGGGTCGCCATTCCCGGCGGATGGTTGTGGGAAGTGGCGGGCGATGGCGACCCGGTGGTGCTGGAGACGATGCTTCCCAAGGGGCAGCGGATCGAGGCCACCGATCCCGCGCGGGGATCGCGCCGGGTCGCGGTGATCGCCGGGGATCGGCTCGCCGCCGCCCTGTTCCTGACCGAGCGCGGCGAACTGCCGACGCGCGACTGGCTGATCGCGCAGTTGAGCGCCAGCGAGGTCGCGCCCACCGTCCTCGCAGGTCGCGCGCCCGGCGCCTCGGTCGATCGCGGCGCGATCGTCTGCGCCTGTTTCGATATCGGCGTGCGGACCATCGTCGCCGCGATCCGCGACCAGCAACTGGCCGATGTCGCCGCGATCGGCGCGGCGCTGGGCGCGGGCACCAATTGCGGATCGTGCCGCCCCGCCCTTGCCCGCCTGCTCACCGAAGCCCAGGAGCCCGCCCATGCGCATGGATGATTTTCCCGCCGGTTCGGTCTGGCTGGTCGGTGCGGGTCCTGGCGATCCCGACCTGCTGACCCGCAAGGCCGAACGCCTGATCGCCGCCGCCGACATCGTCTTCTACGACGCGCTGGTCGGACCCGATATCCTGGCGCTCGTCCCCGACACCGCCGAACGGGCGAGCGTCGGCAAGCGGTCGGGCCGTCATTCCAAGGATCAGGGGACGATCGACACGATGATCGTCGCGGCGGCACGCGCAGGGCGGCGCGTGGTCCGGTTGAAAGGCGGCGATCCGTCGATCTTCGGCCGCTCGACCGAGGAGATCGACGCGTGCCGCGCCGCCGGTATCCCGGTTCGGATCTGCCCCGGCATCACCGCGGCCAGCGCGGCGGCGGCATCGGGCATGATCTCGCTGACGCTGCGCGGCCTGTCGCGCCGCCTGACCCTGGTGACCGCGCATCTGCGCGAAGGCGAGCCGCTTTCGCTCGACTGGCAGGCGCTGGCCGCTCCCGATGCGACGCTGGCCGTCTATATGGGCCGCGCCGCCGCGCCGGAAATCGCCCGACAGCTGATAGCGGCGGGCATGGCGCCGGGGACGCCGGTGATGATCGCGGTCAATGTCTCGCTCCCCTCGGAGCGACTGATCACCGGCCGCCTCGACGCGCTCGGCTTCCTGACCCGCACGATCGGCGACAGGGACCCCGCGCTGCTGCTGATCGGCGAGGCGGTGGGCGCCGGGCGGGTAGCGGACGGAGGCCTCGCGCTTCCCTGCCGTGCTGCGGTGGAGGCATAGCCCCTAACCCTATGCGCGCACTATGCGAAAGGGCGAAACCGCGCTCGAAATGCTATGCCGCGCCCGATAGGTGGACAGCCGCAACAAGGATTGTGGCATGGCAAAATGGCATCGCTCCCGACGCGCCGATCTGGGCCTGCGTGCTCTCGGAGCCATTCTCTGCGGGCTCGCCTATCTGGCGATCCGGACGCTTTGCGCCCTCCCCTCGACCGCGATGGCGGCGCATCTCCTGCCAGCCGAACTGGCCACCGCCGGCTTCCTGAGCGCCAGCGCGGGGAGCGCCTTGGCGATGCTGGGCGCGCATCTGTTCGACGACATGATGGTCAGCGCCCGCTGGAGAGAATGACGGAGGAAAGCCATATCTGAGGCATCGGCGAGCGGCCTGTTTCAATCAGGTCGAGCGAGCGTCGACGTGCTTTTCCAAGCCTCCGCGGTCTCCGCAGCAAACGCCGCATAGCGCCTCGGCGGGCGGCCCAGCAATGTCGTCATGGTCGAAAGGTCTTCCGCGCTGGCGCGGGCGCCATGACGCTGGAACGCGCGAAGCATCAGCGCCAGATCATAGGCGAACCCCGCTGGCACGAACGACCTGAGTCGCTCCTGGAACACATCCAGATCGTCACCGGCATAGGTCACGGCACGGCCAAGGGCTTCGCTCCAGATCCGCGTGATCGTCTCCGGCGTCAGATCGTCCGGACCGACGACATTATAGCCGTCCCTGGGCAGCGGAGTCGGGGCCGCGTGGCGCCGCAGGAGCTGCCTGGCCGCGATCTCGGCAAGGTCGCGGGTATCGACGGCCGCAATGCCGACATGGCCCAGCGGCATGCCATAAATCCCATGATCCAGCAGCGGCGCCTTCTGCTCCAGATCGTTCTGCATGAAATAGGCGGAGCGCAGGATCGTCGCGGGCAGATCGCATCGTTCGATCATCCGTTCCGCTGCGACCTTGCAGGCGAAATGCGGAACATCGGCATGACGATCGCATTCGAAGACCGAGAGATAGACGATCCCGCGCACGCCTGCGTCCCGGGCCAGAGCGAGCGCCGTCAGCGTCTGGTTCAGTTCGTCCGGAACATTGGGCGCCACCAGCAAAAGCGTCTCGACCCCTTCGAGCGCGCTCCGCATGACCTCGATATCGGACAGATCGCCCCGTACCGGCGTCACACCGGCCGGGAAGCGGGCCTTGTCGGGCGAACGCGTCAAAGCCCTTACCGGAACATCTTGCGAGGCAAGCATGCGAGCGACGTCCATACCCGTATGGCCGGTGCTTCCCGTCAACAGAATGGCCATTGGTCGCTTCTCTTTCTCCGACTGTGTCGGTGTTCGGCGCGGTGGCCGGAGGGTGTTTGAGGAAGGCTATGGATGCGCGCGCGACGGCGTCAGGCCGATCGCCTAACGGGATCGCACCATCGAGGAGAACACCCCGTCGCGGTAAACCCAGCCGTGCAGCAGAGCCGCCGAAAGATGTCCGATCACCACGGCGAACAGCAACCAGGCCAGAATGCCATGGGCATCGCGCAACAGGGCATAGAGCGTCGGGTCGACCGGGGCGATCGGCGGCACATTCCATCCCTTGGTCATCCTGACCGGCCAGCCCCCGGCCGACCGCATTCCCCAGCCGAGGAGCGGGATCAGGACCATCAGGCCATACAGAATCCAGTGGCTGCCCAGCGCCGCCAGCGCCTGCCAACGGGGTGTCTCGGCCGGTAGCGCCGGTACGCCGTGACGCAACCGGTTGGCCAGCCGGACGACAACCAGCAGCAGGATGGCGAGCCCTAGCGGCTGGTGAAGGTCGAGCAGGGCCGGACGCCAGGTCAGCGACGTCGTCATGCTGACACCGATGAACAGCATGGCGAAGATCGCCGCCGCCATCGCCCAGTGCAGCACCCGCGCCAGCCGATTGAAATGCCTCCTGTCCGTCATCGGCCCTCCCTCCTGCCGACCGCATCGGTGGCGCGGCCATAGCCGATCTCACGGAGCCGGGCATTATAGGAATGCGCGTAGATCCCGCCGCGCGCGGCCAGCACCGGATCGTTGGTGAGCGCCATACCCTTCGGCACCAGGGTCGGATCGAAATTGACGTCCCGGCATGCCCCCTTGGCCTGATCGACCACGCGGGTGACCTCCAGGGTGCCGCCGACGATCTGCCTGCGTGTCGCGGGCCATGGCTGCGACGGATCGTCGACGGGGTCCCCCGGCTCGGCCAGTTGCAGCACGAGGTCCCAGCGCAGCGGGCCGTGCGTCAAACGCTCGGCAATATCCTTGAACAGGTGATCGCGATTGGCCTTGGCGCGCTCCTCGACGCTCCAGCCGGTGAAGTCGGCATGCGGGCGCCACCACCATCGCACCGGCTGGCGGCGCCCATCCGGGCCGACGAACAGATAGGCGTGGATCGCATAATAATGCACGCCCGCGAAGCTGCTGGGCCATGGCGCCTTGGCCTTCGCTTCGATGACGCGGCGCGCTTCGGGATAGACGCGGTAGAACGCAGCGACCTTCGCCGGATCGGGCTGGCCGGTTGCCGGATCGGGCGCAAAGGCCGCAACCCGGGCGAGGAAGCCTTGCGCATCATGCGTCGGGAAGAGCGGCTCATTGTTCATTTTCATGCGCCATTGCTCACCGTCATCGGCGGCGATCAGCATGGCCATGCTGACGGTGCGCGTCGAATTGTCCGGCGCATAGGGATCGGCCGTCCCGATCGAGAAACGACCGATCGCCGGTGTCTGCGCCTGGGAAAACACGCGCGCTGTCGAAATCGACGCGGCGGCCCCGCTCGCCCGGAAGACCCCTCGAAGCAGATGCCCTTGCCATGCGCGCGGCGATAGCCCGCCGGAAAGGATTTTGGCGTATCGGCCAGGAAGGTCGAGGTGGTGATCCGGTCGCCGACCAGTCCCGCGCTCCAGGCAAATGCCGCGCCCAGCGATCCGGCGATCGTCGCGATGCCGACCAGCGGAAGCCAAGCGCGTCTCAACGAACTCCTGCCAGCCATAGACGACTCCTGATCCCGCTCGATCACCCCGACCGGCGCTTGCTTGCCCCTGACATGCGATCTCTAGCCGCAAAGACTTGCGACGATTAGATGGACAATCCCGAATGAGCTGGTGAATGAGATCGAACAATGGGCCGACATCTTCAGGACATCGCCGCGTTCGTGGCCGTCGCCGACCGGCTCAGTTTCCAGCGGGCCGCGCTCGATCGCGGGGTCACCCGGTCCACGCTCAGCCACGCAGTCCGCACGCTGGAGGAACGGCTGGGGGTTCGGCTGCTCAACAGGACCACGCGCAGCGTGTCGCTCACCGAGGCCGGTCGCGTGCTGCATTCCCGTGCGAAGCAGGCATTGGGCGACCTCGACCATGCCGTCGATGCGATCGACGATTTTCGCGACCAGCCGCACGGATCGCTTCGCATCACCGTGCCCCGTTCGGTCAGCGCCAGCATAATCGGGGCGGTCACCGCGCTGGCCACGACCTATCCCGCCTTGTCGGTGGAGATCGATGCGAACGACCAGATGGTCGACATCGTCGCCGAGGGTTACGACGCCGGTATCCGGTTCGGCATCGCCATGCAGCAGGACATGATCGCGGTGCGACTGAACCAGGCGTTCCACTTCGCGGTCCTTGCCTCACCCGCCTATCTGGCCGGGCGAGACCTGCCGATGAGCCCGGACGACCTCGCGCACCACCGCTGCATCCTGTACCGGCTGCCGAGCGGCGTTTTGACACCCTGGATGTTCGAGCGGAATGGCCAGATCAGCAAGACGAACGTCACGGGATCGCTGATCCTCAACGATCAATCGCTCATGATCGAAGCCGCCCTGCAAGGCGCCGGCCTCGCCTTCGTCTTCGAAGAGGGGGCGCGGGCCCATCTGGACAGCGGACGGCTGATCCGATGCCTGCCCGACTATCGCGCGCAGTTCAGCGAATTGTTCCTTTATTATTCGGGGCACCGGCACGTGTCCGCCGCCCTCCGGTCGCTTATCGACCATTTGAAGAGCCCGAAGTGAGACCCCGGAAGAGTTCGCACGTGAAGGGCCGTTCCGGGCCTCCTGGCATGCGGACGGAAAAACCGGCCTTGCCAGCATCGCCAATCTAATAGTTTTATGAACCGATCGCCATGATGACGCTCTCGGCCTCCGCAGCATAGACGCGCCACAAGAGGGACGCGTCGTATTTCCACCTACATATGCTCAACCCATAATGATATTCGCAACATAACGCAGATTTCACATTCCGTGTCAGCGGCGCAACATCCGCGCGACTTTTGGATCATGAAATATTGGCGTCATTTACAGCCGGAATGCGCCACCAATACTAGGTCCACCTACGAAATATTGCCGGGACCACAGGTCACGGAAAAGGGTGGAGTATCGAGACATGACCAGCGTATCCGTCATCCGCGCAGCCCTGTTGCAGGGAACCACCGCGCCCGCCGTGCTGATCGGCAGCTCAAGCCGAGCGCGGACCAACCCTATACCGACTTTGTCGGCACACAGTCGCCCTATGTGACCTCGTCGGGTGCGGGCACGCCGCAATGGCGCGGCAACTGGCAGAACAGCGTCGATTACGGCCCCTATTCGCTGACCGCGACCACCTATTACGTGTCGGGTTACAAGGCGGTCGGGTTCGACCAGTTCGGCACGATGGATTGCAACGGCGGCAGCACCTATGGCGGTTCCGACCCCAACTTCAACTGCCATGTCCGCCGCTTCATCGACGTCGACCTGGTCGGCAGCGTGCGGGTCAACGACAAGTTCACCTTCTATATGAACGTCATCAACCTGACCGACGAGAAGGTGCCGTTGAACGCGGGCAACTATGCCGCGACCAACTATAATCCGACCTATACGCAAATCGGCGCGGTCGGCCGGACGTTCCGCTTCGGCGCAAATTTCCGGTTCTGACGACCGGCATCGGCGGGGGCCATTGCGGTCCCCCGCCGACCACGGACAAAGGCTGGCGCTGGCGTATCCGTCGGGCCAGGTTTCGATCGGGCGGCTTGGCGGTGCCCGCCAGGCTGCGACGCCAGGTCCGCCAGCCTATTTACGTTGCCGACCATATGCCATATAGTTATGTTATCTCATAACATAGTATAATGTTTACGTCGTGGCCCTGTAACCCTATGCCCATGCTCATAGCGCCCCTGCCCGCTTGTCCGAACGGGCGTCAGACATTCTCGCCCCGCCACATCCTCGCGCATGTCGGCTCCGCACCGCTCTGGTCTGAACCGAGACCGTGACGGCCCTGCCCTTCCTGCTCGGCGCGATGGCAAGCCTGTCGACCTATGTCGGCGGTAGGCTGGCGATGCGCTGGGGGCAGCGGCGCGACCTGTTGTTTGGGCTGACCGGCGGCATGGTCATCGGGCTGGCCCTTCTCGATCTATTGCCCGAGGCCTTGGAAAGTGGCGAAAGCGTGCACGGCGGCGACATCGTCTTCGGTGCGACGGTGGCTGGCGTAGCCCTCTATATCCTGCTTTACCGGATGCCAGCCGCCGGTGCGGCGGGGCGGATCAGCCTGATCCTGCACAGCGTGATGGACGGCCTCGGCATCGGCATCGCCTTTCAGCTTTCGAGCGCAACCGGCTGGCTGGTCGCGATCGCGGTGCTCGCGCATGACATGGCCGATGGCGCCAACATGGTCGGCTTGAGCACGTTGGCGGGCAAGACTGAACGCACGCATCGGTGGCTCATCGTCAATGCCGCTGCGCCGCTGGCCGGTGTCGCGATCGGTCAGACCGTGCCCGTCGATCTCGAACGCTTCTCGCTGCTGCTCGCGCTCTTCGCCGGTGGCTTTCTCTATATCGGCGCATCAGAACTGCTGCCCCGCAGCCGGTGTGGGCGGTCCGGTGCGGCAAGCGGGCTGGCAAGCCTGTGCGGCATCGTCGCCATGGCCGGAGTGGTTCATTTCGCCGGTTAGCCTTCCACGTCTTTCCTCAGCCTCATCAAAGGAACTCATAGCCTCATGCGCCTTCTGACGATCCCCCTCCTGACCGCCCTGACGATCGCAGCCCCCGCCTTGGCGCAGGATGCGCCCAAGGACGCGCAGCCCGGCGGGAAGTCTCCCGCTGCGATCCATGACGAGAAGGTGGCGCAGGATCTGGCCGAGGCCTGGGTGGCGCCACCCGCCAAGGAGCAGGAAAGCGTGACCGCGCACAGCGTCGTCGTCGATGGCCGCACGCTCAAATATCATGCGACGGCCGGTACGGTCACGATCAAGGACGACGACGCCAAGCCGACCGCCAGCGTCTTCTACGTCGCCTATACGCTCGACGGCGCCGCGCCCGGCACGCGGCCGGTGACCTTCTTCTACAATGGCGGCCCCGGCTCCTCGTCGGTGTGGCTGCACATGGGGTCTTTCGCGCCGGTGCGGGTGAAGACCGCCAATCCCGAATATATCCGCCCCGCCCCCTATGGCTTTGGCCCCAACCCGGACACGCTGCTCGACAAGACCGATCTCGTCTTCATCGACATGGTCGGCGCCGGCTATTCACGCCCGCTCGGCGATGCGAAGGGCAAGCAGTTCTGGGGCGTCGACGAGGATGCCGACGCCTTTGCCAAGACGATCCTTCGCTGGACGACGAAGAACGGCCGCTGGACCAGCCCCAAATTCCTGTTCGGCGAAAGCTATGGCACGACACGCTCGGCGGCCCTCGCCTATCAGTTGCAGGATCGGGGCATGGCGCTGAACGGCGTGGTGCTGCTCTCGTCGATCCTCAACTACGGCATCGAGCAGCAGGGTTATGACCAGAGCTATATCAGCTATCTGCCAAGCTATGCCGCGACCGCATGGTATCACAATCGCCTCGCGAACAAGCCCGCCGATCTTCCGGCCTTCCTGAAGGAGGTACGCGCCTTCGCCGCCGGTCCCTATGCGCAGGCGCTCAGCAAGGGACAGGATCTGTCCGATGCGGAGGAGGATGCGATCGCCACCCGGATGGCCGCCTATACCGGCCTGTCCGCGACCTTCATCAAGCGCGCCAAGCTGCGCGTCGATCTCGGCCGTTTCCAGAAGGAACTGCTGCGCGACCAGGCGCTGACGGTGGGGCGGTTCGACAGCCGCTATACGGGGGTCGATGCGGACTCCGCTGGCGAGAATCCCGATTTCGACGCCTCGGACACCGCGATTTCCGGCGCGTTCATCACGACGTTCAGCGACTATGTGCAGCGCGACCTGAAGTACAAGCCGGGGCTGGATTATCGCATCGGCACCTATGGTCTCAAGGATTTCGACTGGAACTGGAAGCATAAGGCGCCGGGATCGGGATATCCGATGAACAACCCCGATGTCGCCGTCGATCTCGCCGCCGCGATCCGCACCAACCCCTATCTCAAAGTCCTGTCCTTGAACGGGTGGTACGACATGGCGACGCCGTTCTTCGCCACCGAATACGACATTTCGCACATGCTCCTGGACAAGAAATTGCGCGGCAATGTCAGCTTCAAATACTATCCCTCGGGGCACATGATCTATCTCAACCCGGACGCCTTGCACCAGCTCCATACCGATCTGGCGAACTTCTATGACGAGACGCTGGGCGCGTCCGTGCAGAACCGTCCGGCGGGGCGGGAACGCTGACGATGCTGGGCCTCGCCCTGCGGGTCTGACTGGCGTTTCGAGCTTGCCCTCTCCCGCCCTTCGCCGAACAAGTGCGGGCGGGAGACGTGGCGGCGAAGTTCGACGATCGGCCGGTGGCCGGACCGCAGCACGATCGACGAGTTCATCGCCTTTCCCGCTTCACCATCCTTGCGGGAATACGGCGGCTGTCTTGATCGGTATCTTCCCAACGTCGCCTCCAGCCCGGACCGCTGGCACCGCCTCCTTTTCCTCCATCGCCTTACCTGCCATCGTCGTCTTCTGGCTGTGATCGAGTCCTGACTTTAACGGTATCGACCGCCGGAAATAACAGGAGCCATCATCACGCTTGAGCAGGTACGGGCTCGTCCCTGCCTCGCCACGATCGTAGCAGGCACTCGTCACAAGCAGCGATTTCAGCAAATACCAAGCTTCTTTAGAAACTTGGGAAAGTGGTGCCCCTGGCCGGACTCGAACCAGCATGCCTTGCGGCGTTCGATTTTGAGTCGAATGCGTCTACCAATTTCGCCACAGGGGCAGCGAAGGGGTGCTGCTAGACGAGGGTGATGCGTCGCGCAAGCGGGGATTGTCGGCAATCTTGCCCCTTATGCCGCCGGCCGATTAATTCACCGGCGGACGCTGGCGATAGCTGAGCGCCTCGGCGACATGGATGCGCCCCACCTGTTCCACCCCCGCCAGGTCGGCGATCGTCCGGGCGACGCGCAGGACGCGGGTATAGCCGCGCGCGGTCAGGCGCATCCGCTCCGCCGCCTCGACCAGCAGGTCGCGGCCCGAGTCGTCCGGCGTGGCCCAGCGTTCGAGCCAGGCGCCATCGGCCTCGGCATTGGTGCGGACCGTGACCGGGGCGTCGAGATAGCGCTGCGTCTGGCGCGCGCGGGCGGCTGCGACCCTTTGGGCGACGATCGCGGACGATTCGGCGGCGGCGGGGGCGAACAGGTCGATGGCGCGGACCGGCTGGACCTCGACGGACAGGTCGATGCGGTCGAGCAGCGGCCCGGAAATCTTGGCCTGATAATCCGCCGCACAACGCGGCGCGCGGGCGCAGGCGAGCGCCGCGTCGCCCAGATGGCCGCAGCGACACGGGTTCATCGCCGCGACCAGCTGGACCCGCGCCGGAAAGGTCACATGGGCGTTGGCGCGCGCGATGCTGACCGTGCCCGTCTCGAGCGGCTGGCGGAGCGAATCGAGCACGGCGCGCTGAAATTCGGGCAGTTCGTCGAGGAACAGGACCCCCAGATGCGCCAGGCTCACCTCGCCCGGCCTCGCCTTCAACCCGCCGCCGGTCAGCGCCGCCATCGAGGCCGAGTGATGCGGAGCGCGGAACGGACGCGTGCGGGTCAGCCGTCCTCCGGCCAAGGTCCCGGCGACCGACTGGACCATGGAAACCTCCAGCGCCTCGGCCGCATCGAGCGGCGGCAGGATGCCGGGCAGGCACGCCGCCATCAGCGACTTGCCCGACCCCGGCGGGCCGCTCATCAGCAGGTTGTGGCCGCCCGCCGCCGCGATCTCCAGCGCGCGGCGGGCGTTTTCCTGGCCCTTCACCTGCGACAGGTCGGGGCCGGGCACGCCGTCCTCGACCGTCCCGCCCTGCGGCACGGGCAGCAGCGAATGCCCCTTCAAATGATTGATAAGCGACAGCAGGTCGGGCGCGGCGATCACCGCCCCACCCCCGGCCCAGCTCGCCTCGGCACCTTGCGCGGCGGGACAGATCAGCCCCTTGTCGAGCGCCCCCGCATGGAGCGCGGCCAGCAACACCCCCGGCGACGGCCCGATCCGTCCGTCCAGCGCCAGCTCGCCGACCACGACATGATCGGCCAGCAGCTCGGCATCGATCACCCCCATCGCCGCCAGCAGGGCGAGCGCAATCGGCAGGTCGAAATGCGATCCTTCCTTGGGCAGGTCGGCGGGCGACAGGTTCACCGCGATCCGCTTGGGCGGCAGGGCCAGGCCCATCGCGGCGATCGCGGCGCGCACCCGCTCGCGGCTTTCGCCTACCGCCTTGTCGGCCAGGCCCACCAGGTTGAAGGCGGGCAGTCCGGCGATCAGTTGGACCTGCACCTCGACCGCACGCGCCTCCAGCCCCAGATAGGCCACCGTGGACACGATCGTCGCCATGCAAATCCCCCTGTACGGACGCTCCCCTGCCCGCTTATGCTTCCTGCAAAGGATGCCGCCCGATCGCAAGGGGCGACGGGCGTACGGGGATCGCGTACGGCGGATTGACTTGAAACCCCGCTTTGCGTAAGCGGCTTGCCACCAAGGCCGTCCTCGTGGCGGCCGTTTTTATTCAGACGTATCCAAGGAATGAACGATGAAGCGGACCTTTCAGCCCAGCAACCTGGTGCGCGCTCGCCGTCACGGCTTCCGTGCGCGGATGGCGACCCCCGGTGGCCGTGCGGTGATCCGGGCGCGTCGCGCGCGCGGCCGCAAGAAGCTGTCGGCGTAATCACGACGCTGACCCGCCGCCGCGATTTCCTCGCGGCCAATGGCGGGCGACGCGTGGCGATGCCCGGCTTCGTGCTGCAGGTTCGCCCGCGTGACGATGGTGAGGCCACGATTCGCGTCGGCTTCACCGTCACTAAGAAGATCGGCAACGCGGTCGTTCGCAACCGGATGAAACGCCGGTTGCGGGCGCTCGCGCGCGATCTTTTGCCGGTAAAGGGCATTGCGGGCGCCGATCATGTCCTGATCGGACGGCAAGGCGGGATCGAGCGCGATTATGCCGCCCTCACCGCCGAGCTGGCCAAGGCGCTGACCCGCGCCGCCTCGCCCGACACCGGCGGCGACCAGAAACCGCGCGAACCGCGCGTGCATCATGGTCGCGGCAAGGGGCGCAGCCCCCGCGGCGGCGCGCATCGCCAGCCCACCACACCGTCTCAGGAGCCCGCGTGACCCTGTTCGCGCGGGCCTTGATTCTGATCGCGCGGGGCTGGCAACTCGGCCCGTCGCTCATTTTACCGCCCACTTGCCGCTATCAACCATCCTGTTCGGCCTATGCAATACAGGCCATTGGCCGCTATGGCGCGGTCAAAGGGGGCTGGTTGGCGCTCAAGCGCATTGCGCGGTGCCATCCCTGGGGCGGGCACGGACCCGACCCGGTCCCCTGACGTAACTGGCGTCACAACTGGGGTTTCCACGTGAACCAAGACCGCAAGAATTTCGTCGTGTTCGCGGTGATCGCGGCGCTGATCCTGTTCGGATGGCCGCTCATCCAGAACAAGTTCTTCCCGAGCAACCCGCCCGCGACGAAGACCGTCGACGGCAAGCAGGTGCCGGTGGCCAACTCGACGGCCAATCCGACCGCGACGACGCCCTCGGCGATTCGCGACCGCCGCGTCGTGCTGGCCGAAACCCCGCGCGTGGCGATCGACACGCCGCGCCTGAAGGGCTCGATCAACCTGAAGGGCGCGCGGATCGATGACCTCGTCCTGCTCGACTATAAGGAAACGGTCGCCAAGGATTCGCCGCCGATCCGCCTGTTGTCGCCTGCCGGCGCGCAGGGTGCCTATTTCGCCGGTTTCGGCTGGCGCACCGACGGGCTGAACCCGCCCGCAGCAGACGCCGTCTGGACCGCCAGCGCGCCCGTGCTGCGCCCCGGCCAGCCGGTCACGCTGACCGCCGCCAACGCGACCGGCCAGCGTTTCCAGATCACCCTGTCGGTCGACAAGGATTATATGTTCACCGTCCAGCAGACGGTGGCGAACGGCGGCAACGCGGCCGTGCCGGTCGCGGCGTACGGCTATGTCAATCGCGGCATCTCGGCCGATCCGGACACCTGGACGATCCATGTCGGCCCGATGTCGGTCAATGACGGCACCGCGCATTACGGCCCCAACTGGAAGGATCTGGACAAGGCCCCCACCCGCTTCACCACCACCGGCGGCTGGCTGGGCTTTACCGACAAATACTGGCTGGCGACGCTGATCCCCGACCAGTCCAAGGCCTTTGACGGCCAATTCCGCGCGGGCGCGGGCCAGACCTATCAGGCCGACTATACGCTCCAGCCGCAAACGCTGGCGCCGGGCAAGCAGATCACCCAGACGACCCGTTTCTTCGCTGGCGCCAAGGAAGTCGCGCTGCTCGACCGCTATACCGACAAGGAAGGCGCGACGAAGCTCGATTACGCGCTCGACTGGGGCTATCTGCGCGTCCTCGAAAAGCCGATCTTCTACTATCTCGACTGGCTGTTCCACCTGGTCGGCAATTTCGGCGTCGCGATCATCCTGCTGACCGTTACCATCCGCGCGCTGATGTTCCCGATCGCACAGCGCCAGTTCGCCTCGATGGCGGCGATGCGCGCGGTGCAGCCCAAGATGAAGGCGCTGCAGGAGCGGTTCAAGGACGACAAGGTCCGGATGCAGCAGGAGGTCATGGCCCTCTACAAGCAGGAGAAGGTCAATCCGCTGGCGGGCTGCCTGCCCACGCTGATCCAGATCCCGATCTTCTACGCGCTCTACAAGGTGCTGATGCTGACGATCGAGATGCGGCACCAGCCGTTCGTCGCCTGGATCAAGGATCTGTCCGCGCCCGATCCGCTGACCCCGGTCAACCTGTTCGGCCTGCTGCCCTTCGTGCCGCCGCACTTCATCGCGATCGGCGTGGTGCCGATCCTGCTGGGCATCTCGATGTACTTCCAGTTCAAGATGAACCCGCAGCCGATGGACGACGCGCAAAAGCAGGTCTTTGCGATCCTGCCCTGGGTGCTGATGTTCGTGATGGCGCCGTTCGCGGTCGGCCTTCAGGTCTACTGGATCACGACCAACTGCATCTCGATCCTGCAGCAGCGCCTGCTCTATGCCCGCCATCCGGGCCTGAAGCAGCCGGTCGCCAAGTGAGCGAGCTTCCCACCCCCCTCCCCTCCGAAGAACCGACCGGTTTTTCGGAGGAACTGGTCGAGTCGGCACGCAAGCTGTTCGCCGGTCCCGTCTCGTTCCTGAAGTCCGCGCCCGCGCTGAAATTCCTGCCCGATCCGATCGTGCCGGAAGTCGCGGTGGCAGGCCGGTCCAATGTCGGCAAGTCGTCGCTGCTCAACGCGATGACCAACCGCAACGGCCTGGCCCGCACCTCGAACACGCCGGGCCGGACGCAGGAGTTGAACTTCTTCGACGTCGGCACGCCGCCGACGCTGCGGCTGGTCGACATGCCGGGCTATGGCTTTGCCAAGGCGCCCAAGGACATGGTCAAGCAGTGGCGGTTCCTGGTGAACGACTTCCTGCGCGGACGGCAGGCGCTGAAGCGCGCGCTGGTGCTGATCGACTCACGCCACGGCATCAAGGAGGTCGATCGCGAGATCCTGGAGATGCTCGACCGCGCGGCAGTCAGCTATCGCATCGTCCTGACCAAGGCTGACAAGGTGAAGGCGAGCGAACTGGCCTCCGTCGTCGAGCGGACCGAGGCGGAGGCTCGCAAGCGGGCCGCGGCGCATCCCGAGATCCTCGCCACCTCCAGCGAGGGCGGGCTGGGCATTCCCGAGCTGCGCGCGGCCGTACTCGAAGCGATCGGCTGAACCAGCCATGGGAGCCCGGCCGCGCGGCGGCGGGCTCCCGTCTCGTCCTATGACATTCCGGCCACATGTCGGAACCTAGGTCGGATCGGCATTCAGCATTACTTCTTCCTCCCCTCTCCCCTGGACAGGGGAGAGGGTTAGCGAAGCTTGCCAGCCTGCTGGCTAGCGCAGCTTGGGTGAGGGGTTGAGCGAGCCCAAAGGCTCGCGCGCTCGCCAAGCGAGCGCCCACCCCTCACCCAGCTCCGACTAGGCCTTTGCTTTCGCAAAGACCAAGTCTGCGCAACCCTCTCCCCTCTGCGAGGGGCGAGGGAAGGAAAGGCATCGCTGAATGTCGATCGACCCCAGAAGAACTAACTGATGTTGTTGCAAAAATGCAGCGACGACTGACAAATGTCAGCAAATATGACGCTTTTATTGACCTCCTGTCATACGCAGGAATAGCCCCATGAAAACAAGACCATAAAATGGGGAAAGCGTATCATGTCCCGGAATATCCGCTCGCGCGCCTTGCGCGACGTCAGCGCCGTCGCGCTGCTCACCCTGCTTGCGGCCCCCGCCGCCGCGCAGACCCTGCCCCCCAGCGCGCCGGAAAACCACCACCGCGCAGGATAGCCCGGCGGATCAGGACGCGGCGGGCGGCCAGGACGTGGTCGTCACCGGATCGCGCATCGCCCGCCCCGAGTTCGAAACCTTGCAGCCGACCCAGGTCGTGGGCGCGGCGCAGATCGAAAATCGCGGCTATACCAATGTCGGCCAGGTGCTGAGCGAGATCCCCGCCTTCGGCCCTCCGGGCAATAGCGGCGTCGGCGCCCAGTCGTCCTTCGGCCCCGCGCAGACCTTTGTCGACTTTTTCGGTCTGGGCACCCAGCGCACGCTGGTGCTGATCAACGGCCGCCGCTTCGTGTCGTCGAACACGGCCAGCATCTTCGGCCCCGTCTCGGCCGGTACGCAGGTCGATCTGAACAACATCCCGACCACGCTGGTCGATCGGGTCGAGACCGTCGCCATCGGCGGCGCGCCCATCTATGGTTCGGATGCGATCGCGGGCACCGTCAACATCATCCTGAAGCGCAATTACGAGGGGCTTCAGCTCGAGGGCCAGGCGGGCGTCTCACAGCGCGGCGACGCCCCCGACCAGCGGCTGAGCGTGCTGGCGGGCAAGAATTTCGCCGACGGGCGCGGCAACATCACCATCTCGGGCGAGTATAACCGCGTCACCGGCCTGACCTATGCCGATCGCGAAGTGACCGCCGAGGGCCGCTTCTTCGGTACGCCGACCGATACCAGCTCGCCGTTCCAGCGCATCCTCTATCCGTCGCAGCGTTACAGCGCATTCACCGTGGGCGGCGTGCCGTTCAGTGCGGACGACTATCTCGCCCGCCGGTCGGGCATCCGCAACGCGGCGGGCCAGCTGCTCCAGTTCGGCGCGGACGGCACGCTCGTTCCGCTCGACCTGGGCACGCCGATGCGCCAGGGTTACATCAGCAGCGGCGGCAACGGCTTCAACCTGCCGCTCCAGAACAATCTGCTGACCAATTCCGAACGCTATATCGCCAGCGCGCAGGCCAGCTATCAGATCAGCGACCGCATCCGCTTCTTCGGTGAAGCCTGGTACACGCACAGCAAGGGCGTGAACCTGATCGACCAGCCGAATTACAACACCGCGCTGTTCGACGCTGCGGGCACCGCCGACGGCAATATCATCGTCAATCTGGACAATCCGTTCCTGTCCGCCGCCGACCGCGCGACGATCGCCGCCAACCTGCCCGCGGGACAGAACCAATTCTATCTGGGCCGCGCGCTGGCCGACCTGACCACGGGCCGCGCCGAGGCGAAGGTCGAGACCTATCGCTTCGTCGGCGGGTTCGACGGCACGGTGCCGCTGCTCGGCCGCGATTTCAAATGGGAAGCCTCGGGCGTTTATGGCCGTTCGCAGACCGACGGCCGCAATTACGAGCTGGTGCAGCAGAATTTCGCCAATGCGATCGACGCGGTGCGCGATGCGTCGGGCAACATCACCTGCCGCCCCGGCGTCGTGAACGCGACCATCCCGACCGCGAACCAGAGCTGCACGCCCCTCAACATCTTCGGCATCGGCCAGGCCAGCCAGGCGGCGCGCGACTATATCTTCGCGGTCGCCACGCCGCGTTCGGTCAACGAGCAGATCGTGCTCAACGCCAACATCAACGGCCCGGTCTTCCAGCTGTTCGGCAACGACGTCTCGCTGTCGCTGGGTTACGAGCATCGTGAGGAAAAGACCCGCTTCGATCCCGGCACCTATTATTATGGCGAGCCGCAGGCGGACGGCAGCCGCGTCCAATATGGCCGGATCATCCCGATCGACCCGATCCGTGGCAAGTTCCACACCAACGAGGTGTTCGGCGAGTTGGTCGTCCCCTTCGTGTCGAGCAAGAACGAGCTGCGTTGGCTCAAGACGCTCGAGTTCGACGGGGCGGCGCGCTATGTCGACAACTCGCTGTCGGGCGGCGACCTGACCTGGACCGCCGGCGGCCGGGTCGGCTTCTTCCAGGGGCTGACCTTCCGCGGCAACTTCACCCGCTCGATCCGCTCGCCCGCGATCACGGAAGTGTTCAACCCGACCTCGCGCGCATTCGATTCGGGCAGTGATCCGTGTGATGCCCGCTATGTCGGCAATGGTCCCAATCCCGCCGTCCGTCGCGCAAACTGCGTCGCCGCCGGGATCAATCCGGACAGCTTCACATCGAACTTCAGCGACTTCACCGTCCCAGTCACGGTCGCGGGCAACCCGAATCTGCGCAACGAGAAGGCGGACAGCTGGACCGTCGGTGCCATTGCGCAGCCGCGCTTCATCCCCGGCCTGTCGATCGCGGTCGATTGGGTGAACATCAAGCTGAACGATGCCATCGCCTCGCTGGGCGGGACGGACATTCTGAACGCCTGCTACGACTCGTCGAGCTATCCCAACCAGTTCTGCGGCCTGCTGGATCGCGGTGCCGACGGGCAGATCACGACCATCCGCGAAGGCTATTACAACGCCGCCGTGCTGGAAACGGCCGGGCTGCAATCGACCATCGCCTATCGCCTGCCGCTCGACCGGGTCGGGTTGACCGATGCGGGAACCGTCGGCCTGTCGGTCAACTATTTCTACCGCGACAAGCTGCAGACCCAGGTCGGCACCGGCGACATCAACCATAATGCGGGTGAGATCGGCTATCCGCGCCATTCGGGCACCGCGAACCTCACCTATGAGGGCCGCAACTTCAACGTCCTGTTCCAGGGGCAATATACCGGCAAGGTCCGCTTCGACATGGACGAGGCCGCCAATGCCCGCGACGTGAAGGGCGCCAGCGACTGGATGGTGTTCAACACCACGGTCGGCATGAAGGTGAACGAGCAGTTCAACCTGCGCTTCATCGTCGACAATGTGTTCAACGCCCGGCCGCCTTACCCGCTGCCGGTCGGCACCACGGGCGTGCAGCCCTATTATTCGGGCATCATCGGGCGCTTCTTCCGCGTGGCGGCCACCGCCCGCTTCTGATCGGCCCCGGCCGAAACGAAAAGGCCCGTCCGGTTCCCTCCGGGCGGGCTTTTTTGTGTGGTTGCGGCGTCGCGTCGGGCCGGTTACGCCTTGGTCCATGAAGCTGATCATCGGTAACAAGGCCTATTCCTCCTGGTCGCTGCGCGGCTGGCTCGCCTGTCGGCAGTCGGGCATCGCGTTCGAGGAAGTGGTCGTGCCGCTCTATGACGAGGATTGGGACCGCCGCCGCGAGGGTGCCGAGTTCGCTCCCTCCTCGGGCAAGGTGCCGATCCTGTGGGACGGCGAGGCGGTCGTGTGGGACAGCCTGGCGATCATCGACTATCTGGCCGACAAGGTGGGCCGCGACCGTTTCTGGCCCCAGGACGATGCCGCGCGCGCCATGGCGCGGTCGATGGCGGCCGAGATGCATTCCAGCTTCGTCGCGCTGCGCCGCAAGCACAGCATGAACATCCGCCAGGTCTACCCGGCGCAAACGCCCGATGAGGACGTCATCGTCGATCTGAAGCGCATCATGGAGCTATGGGCCCAGGCACGCGCACGCTTCGGCGGCGGGGGCGACTTCCTGTTCGGGGCGTTCGGCGCGGTCGACATCATGTTCGCACCGGTCGTCACCCGGATCGTGACCTATCAGCTGCCCGTCGCGCGCTTCGCCGTGCCCTATATGGACGCGGTGCTGCGCCATCCCTTCATGCAGGACTGGATCGCCGCCGCGCAGGAAGAGGAATGGGTGATCGAGCGGTTCGAGCAGCCGGTGGCGTGACGACCGCCCCCTCCGCTCGCGCCTCGACAGGGCGCGAACGGAGGGCGGAACCTAGCGTGCGGTCGGCCGCACCTCGTTCAGCGGCGCGCGCTGTTCGTCCGCCGGTTCGGCGACGCGCGTGCTGAAGGTGTAGAGCAGGATTCCTGCAATCCCTAGTGCGATCACCAGCCACATCAGCAATCGTCCACCCGCCTTGTGCCCCTTATGATCGGGATCGTTCATCGCATCGCTCCTGTTGTCCGGAGGACAGAACGAAGCCGGACGGCGCAGGGGTCCAAGCCGCTCCCCATGGGCTTTGCCTCAAAGGGGGAATTGCCGAGCGGCCATGCGGTGCCTATGCCGCCGGGCATGACCGATGTTCTCGACCTTGCCCAAGCGCTGATCCGCGCCGACAGCGTCACGCCCGCGATGGGAAGCGTGTTCGACGTGCTGGAAGCAGCGTTGACCCCGCTCGGCTTTGCGGTGGATCGCTTCGTGGCGGGCGAGGCCCCCGACGGTCCGGTCGAGAATCTGCTGGCGACGCGCGGCGGCAGCGGCACCCATCTGGCGTTTGCGGGCCATGTCGATGTCGTGCCCGCGGGCGAGGGCTGGCAGGGCTCGCCCTTTTCGGGGGACGTGCGCGACGGGCTGTTGTTCGGGCGCGGCGCGGTCGACATGAAGGGTGCGGTCGCCGCCTTCGTCGCAGCAGTCGCCGCCTGCCCCGCGACCATCCCTTTGTCGCTGATCATCACCGGCGACGAGGAAGGCCCCGCCATCTACGGCACCCGCGCGCTGATCGACCGGATGGCGGCGCGCGGCATCGCACCCGATCTGTGCCTGGTCGGTGAGCCGACCTCGACCCAGCGGCTGGGCGATATGATGAAGATCGGACGGCGCGGCTCGGTCAATATCTGGATCACCGTGTCCGGCCGGCAGGGCCATGTTGCCTATCCGCATCTGGCCGACAATCCGATCACCCCGCTGATCGCGATGCTGGCGGAGATCGAGGGGATCACGCTAGACACCGGCAATGCCTGGTTCCAGCCGTCGAATATCGAGATCACCGACCTGCATGTCGGCAATTCCGCGACCAACGTCATTCCCGGCTCGGCCCAGGCGCGGCTGTCGATCCGGTTCAACGACGAACAGAGCGGCGAGGCGCTGGTGGCGCGCATTACCGAAATCGCGCACGCCCATGCCCCATCGGCGCAGGTCACCGGCCGCATCTCGGGCGAGGCCTTCCTGACCCAGCCCGGTTCCTTCTCCGCCATGATCGCCGAGGCCATCCGTGCCGAGACCGGGATCGAGCCGGAGCTGTCGACCACCGGCGGCACCTCCGACGCGCGCTTCCTGTCGAAGCTGTGCCCGACGGTCGAGTTCGGCCTGCTGAACGCCACGATGCACAAGGTCGACGAAGCGGTGGCGGTCGACGACCTGCGCGCGCTGACCCGAATCTATGCCAGTGTCATCGCTCGCGCGGGCGCCTGAACACAATATAGAGCGCGCCCAGCCCGCCATGGCGCGGATGGGCGCCCCGGATCGCCGCGATCGCATCGGCATGGCGCGACGCCCCCAGCCAGTCGCTGATCGCCGCACGGATCGCACCGCGCGCATGGGGCCGTTCGCTTTCGGGGCGCGGCGGCTTGCCGGTGACGAGCAACAGCACCCGGTCCCCCCGCGCGATCGCCCGGCCCAGCCCCTGGTCGAGCAGCGCATGCGCCGAGGCCAGCGTATGGCCATGCAGGTCTAGCGAGCTATCGGGCATCACGCTGCCCCGCGACAGCCGCTTGTCCCAACCGCCGTCCAGCGTCTCGCCCGGCCCCTTCTTTGGCGCGGCGGGCGGCGGCGCGGGCTGGCGCAGCGGCGGCACCCGTCCCTTCACGCGAACCTTGGGCGCGCCGGGGGTGTCCTGGAACACCGCCTCCATGCTGGGCGGGGGCGGCGCGGGGCGTGCGGGGACGATGGCGGCGCGCAACGGGCGCACCGTCTCCATCACCCGCGCCCAGAGCTGCGCTTCGTCAGCGTTGAGGGGGCGCACCGGGCGTTCCGCTCCCGCTCGCCAAACCCGCCCGCGCCAGCGTGCCCACCGGCAGCAGCAGGAACGCGGTGCCGCGCGCCGACATGCCGCCCGCGACGCTGCGCGCCGTGTCGCCCGCGCCCCAGAAGGTGTCGAAGCGGTTGGAGCCCTTGATCGCCCCCCCGGTGTCCTGCACGACCCACAGGCCGGTCACGTCCTGCCGGTCCATCGACAGGAAGACCGGCGCGCCCAGCGGCACGAATTTCGGATCGGCGGCGGCGCTGACCTGTCCGGTCACGGCATAGCCCATCGCCCCCTGGGGTGCGCCGTTCAGCTCGCGGAAGAAGACGAAGCTCTTATTCTCGCGCATGATCGCGCGGCCTTCCTCGGGATGCTCGTGCAGCCATGCGACGATGCCCTGCATCGAGGTCTGCCCCGGCCCCAGCAGCCCGCGCGCCTTCATCAGCGCGCCGATGCCGGTATAGTCGCGGCCATTCTGGCTGTCATAGCCGATCCGCATGACCGACCCGTCGGGCTGGCGCAGTCGCCCCGATCCCTGGATCTGAAGGAAGAACACCTCGACCGGATCGGCACCCCAGGCCAGGATCGGCGCACGCCCCTCCAGCGATCCCTGCTCGATCGCGGTGCGGTCGTCATAGGGAACAAGGTTGCTGCCCTGCACCTTGCCGCGCACCTTCTTGCCCTTCAAATCGGTCGAGAAGGCCCCCAGATCGACATCGATCAGGTCGCGCGGCCGGGCATAGATGGGCACGTCATACCCTGCGCGCCGATCGCGCGATCCGGCGATTTCGGGCTCGTAATAGCCGGTGGCGAGCGAGCTGCCGTCGCTGACCTGCACCGCCTCGAAATAGCGTGCGAAGAAGTCGCGGGCCTGCCCAGGCGGTACGCTGGCGGCGGCCTGGCAGGCGGGTTGCCAGTCGGCGCCCTGCGTCAGACCACTGGCATCGGTGCGCCGCATCAGTCCGGGGCAGGACAAGGCAAAGGCGGCGCGCGCGGCCTCCGCCTGCGGCTCGGTGATGGGAAGCGAGGCGACGGGTGGCCCGGCCAGGATACCCGACTGCGCCGCGTTCAGCGCCCCCGCAACGGGCACGACCGGGGTGGCGGGCAGCGGCGTCGCTCCCACGATCCGGGCCGGACCATTGGGCACGCGCGACACGCTGGGACCGCCCGGCTGAACCGCCGCGCCACCGGCACGGGGCCGGACGGGCTCGGGCCGAACCCCATGTCCGCGCGACGGCGCCTCGCCCGCCGCGCCCGGCGGCACGATCCGTCCGGCACAGGCCGCCAAGCTCAACGATAGCGCGACCGTCGCCGCGAGCCTCAGCCCCCTCACCGCTTTCCTGTCCCCCATATGGCCGCGTCAGGCTTCGTCGGTGTCGATGAGCTTCCAGTTCGGATCGCCGCTCTTGAGCGTCCGGGCAAAGGTCCACACGTCGTGCGTCTCGACCGCGTCGCTCAGCGAACCGGCAATGACGTTGCCGTCGGCATCGCGCGTGATCGCGGCGATATCGGCGTCGAAGCGGACGGTGATGCGCGCATCGCGGCCCTGCACCTGCGCGTCGACGATCTTGGCGCTCTCTATACGGATCAGGCGGTTGTCGAGCGTCTGGCCCGCCGCGCGCCGCTGTTCGATCGCCTCGGCAAAGGCGCCCAGCACATCGGCCTCGACCAGATCGGCCAGCGCGTCCTCGTCGCCCTTCCAAAAGGCTTCCAGCGTCATGCGATAGGCCGCCTGCGCGCCGTTCAGGAACTGCGCCACGTCGAAGCCGGACTCGCCCGCGATCACCGCGCGCAGGCCCTGTTCGGCGCGCGGATCGATGTTGCGGTTCATCACCGGCATCGCCGCCTGCGCCGGTTCGGGCGCACGGGGCAGCGTGACCGGCAGGGCCCGATCGTCGGCGCTGCGCGCCAGCGGCTGCTGTTCATGACCGGTGCGCTTGCCCAGCACGCTGTACAGCCTCAGCGCGAGGAAGAGCGCGACCATCGCGAGAAGAACGACGTAGAATAACAACGCAGGCGCCTTTCACTAATAGGGCCGATATAGGCGCGCGGCCCGACAATGGAAACCCGCACGGCCCATGCAAGAGGCCAAGGTTGAATCCCCGTCGACCCGCTGCTACGCGAAGCGGCCATTGGGCCGAACGCGCGAACCCGCCCTTTCGGTTCCCTTTTCCCCTTTATGCTACGCTAGAAGGTATTGACGATGGACGAACAGGGTTTGCCGCAGGGCTTCGAAGCGCCGACCGCCGAGGGTGAGGATGGCGGTCCCGCCGCCGGTCTGATCTCGCAATATGTGAAGGACCTGTCGTTCGAGAACCCGAACGCGCCGGGCATCTACCAGGCGCAGGCCGCCCCCGGCATCGACGTGCAGTTCAACATCTCGGCGTCGCAGGTCGGCGAGGAAGTGCACGAACTGGTCCTGAAGATCGAGGTGCGCGCCGAGTCCGAGGGCAAGACCGCCTTCATCGTCGACCTCAGCTATGCGGGCCTGTTCGGTTTCCGCAACGTGCCGGTCGACCAGATCCAGCCCTTCATGCTGGGCGAAGCGCCCCGCCTGCTCTTCCCCTTCGCGCGCCGCGTGCTGGCCGATGCGGTCCGCGACGGCGGCTTCCCGCCGCTGATGCTGGAGCCGATCGACTTCGCGCAGCTCTATGTCCAGCAGTCCGAGGCGCAGGGCACGGCCCAGCCGAACACGCCGGAAACCGGCCACGCCTGATCCGGACTGATCGATGAATCTGACCAAGGCGCTGGGCTCGGTCGGCGGGCTGACTCTGGCCAGCCGCGTGCTTGGTCTGGTTCGCGACTCGCTGTTCTTCCGCTTCGTGGGCGCGAACTTCGCCTCCGACGCGTTCCAGATCGCGTTTCGCCTGCCCAACCTCTTCCGCGCGCTCTTCGCCGAGGGCGCCTTTTCCGCTGCCTTCATCCCGATGTTCAACCGCAAGGTGGCGGAGGGGGACAAGGCCGCGGAAGGCTCCGGCCTGGCGTTGGGGCTGGCCTTTGCCGAAAATGCGCTGTCGGTGCTGTTGCCCGTCCTGATCGTGATGACTGCGATCGTCGAGGTCGCGGCCTGGCCCGTCACCTGGCTCCAGACCTTCGGCTATGGCGACGGGACGGCCGCGCAGTTCGATTATATCGTGCTGCTCAACCGGCTGACCTTTCCCTATCTGCTGTTCATCAGCCTGGTGTCGCTGCTGGGCGGCATCCTCAATTCGCTGCACCGTTTCTGGGTCAATGCGGCCGCCCCCATCCTGCTCAACCTGACGCTGATCGCGGCCCTTCTGCTGTTCCACGCGCATGATCCGCTGCCCACCGCGCGCAACCAGGCGATCGCGGTGTCGGTCGCGGGCATCCTGCAATTCGTCTGGTTGTGGTGGGCCTGCCGCCGCGCCGGGGTCCGGTTGCGGTTGAAGCGGCCGACGATCAACGACGACGTCAAGCGGCTGCTGAAGCTGATCCTGCCCGCCGCCGCCGGGGCGGGCGCGGTGCAGATCAACCTCTTGATCTCGACCGGGCTGGCCGCGCGCTTCCTGCCTGCAGGCTCCGTCTCCTATATCTATGCCGCCGACCGGCTGAACCAGCTGCCGCTGGGGCTGATCGGCATCGGCCTGGGGACCGTGCTCCTGCCCACCATCTCGCGCCTGCTGGGCGCGGGCAAGGAGGCCGAGGCGATGGAGACGCAGAACCGGGGCATGGAGCTGGCGCTGCTGCTCACCCTGCCCGCCACGGTCGCGCTGATCGTCTGTGGCCAGCCGATCACCGCCGCGCTGTTCCAGCATGGCAAGTTCACCGCGACCAACAGCCTCTATACCTCGCAGGCGCTGGCCGCCTTCTCGATCGGGCTGCCCAGCTATATTCTGGTCAAGGTGCTGACGCCGGGCTTCTACGCCCGCGCCGATACCCGTACGCCGGTGCGCTTCGCCACCCAGTCGATGCTGGTCAATCTGGTGCTGAACCTGATCCTGATCTGGCCGCTCAAGCATATGGGCCCGCCGCTCGCCACCGCGATCGCCTCGACCGTCAATGTCGCGCTCCTCTATCGCACCCTGTCGAAGCGTGGGCATTTCGTCGCTGATGCGCAGCTGCGCCGCCGCGCGTGGCGGATGGGGGTCGCGGCGCTGCTGATGGGCGGGGCGATGGCGCTGCTCAACACGCAGTTCCAGCCCTATGTGACCGGCTCCAACCTCGAACGCTGGGGTGCGCTCCTCCTACTGGTCGCCACCGGCATGCTGGTCTATGCGATGGCCACCTTCGCGACCGGCGCTTTCCGGATCGCGGACATCAAGCGGCTCGTTCGCCGCAACAGTTGAGGACCATCATGCGCGTCGTTTCCGGCATCAAGCCCACAGGCAACCTTCATCTCGGCAATTATCTGGGCGCCGTGAAGCAGTGGGTGGCGATGCAGGACCAGATCCAGGCCCAGGGCGGCGAGACGATGTACTTCATCGCCGACCTGCACGGCCTGACCGAGTGGATCGCGCCCGAGGCGATGGCGGCCAACACGATCGAGATGACCGCGACGCTGATCGCGGCCGGGATCGATCCCGAACGCTCGATCCTGTTCAACCAGACCCGCGTGCCCGCGCATAGCGAGCTGGGCTGGCTGCTCAACAATGTCGCGCGGGTCGGCTGGCTGAACCGCATGACCCAGTTCAAGGACAAGGCGGGCAAGAACCGCGAGGGCGCCAGCGTCGGCCTGTACGACTATCCGGTGCTGATGGCCGCCGACGTGCTGCTCTACAACGCCACCCATGTGCCGGTGGGCGAGGACCAGAAGCAGCATCTGGAGCTGGCCCGCGACATCGCGACCAAGTTCAACAACGACTATGGCCGCGAGGTCTTCACCCTGCCCGAACCGCTGATCAGCGCCGCCGCGCCGCGCATCATGTCCCTGCGCGACGGATCGGCCAAGATGTCCAAGTCCAACCCGTCGGAGATGTCGCTGGTCAAGCTGATCGACAGCGACGACCAGATCGCCGAGAAATTCCGCAAGGCCAAGACCGACCCCGACGTCCTGCCCGAGACGCTGGAGGGGCTGGAGGGCCGCCCCGAGGCGCGCAACCTGATCACCATCTATGCCGCGATGGCGGACCGCGCGCCCGCCGATGTGCTGGCGCAGTTTGCGGGCCAGGGCTTCGGCGCGTTCAAGCCCGAGCTGGCCGACCTGGCGGTCGCGACGCTGGGCCCGATCCGCGAGCGGCTGACCCGGTTGCTCGACGATCGCGGCGAGGTGGGCCGCATTCTGGAACGCGGCGCCGAGAAGGCGCGCGATCTGGCCGCGCCGATGCTGCTCGACGTGCAGCGGACCATGGGCCTGCAAATCTGATGCCCCCCGGCCCCGTCACCCGCATCATGGTGATGGGGCCGCCGGGTAGCGGCAAGTCGACGCTGGCCCGGCAATTGGGCGAACGCCTGGACCTGCCCGTCTGGCACGCCGATGCGCTGTTTCATGGTCCCGGCTGGGTCGCCCGGCCGAGGGAGGCGTTCATCGCCGATCTGGCGGCGATCGCCGCGCAACCCCGATGGGTCATCGACGGCAATTATTCCCATGCCCGCTATGGACCTGCGATTGACGAACGACTGGCGCGCGCGGATCGGATCATCCTGCTCGATCTGCCGCGCCGCGTGACCATGCCGCGTATCCTGCGGCGCGTGGCACGCTATCGAGGGCAGGTCCGGCCCGATAGCGCGCCCGGATGCCCCGAACGGCTGGATCTGGCGTTCCTGATATATGGCTGGCGATGGCGACGCGCCGTGCGGCCGGGGATCGTGCAAGTGCTGGAGCCCGCCGGGGAGCGGGTGATCCGCTATAAGCGGGCACCAGAGTTGGATCGGGTGTTGACGGACCTTGGGGATGCGAACGCGCGTGGCCTTCGACTTCGCTCAGGCTGAACGGCTGTTGGAACAGGGCTTGTTTCCCTCGCTCCGTTCAGCCTGAGCGAAGTCGAAGGCCACGCCCCCACCCCGCCCGGCGGAACCTCAGCCCTCCAGTTCCTTCATCAGCACCCGCACCGCATTGTCGATATCGCGGTCGGTATCGCGCAGTTCCTCGATCTTGCGCACCGCATAGATCACGGTCGAATGGTCGCGCCCGCCGAACTTGCGGCCGATCTCGGGCAGCGAGCGGGTGGTCAGGCGCTTGGCGAGATACATGGCGATCTGGCGCGGACGCGCGATCGCGCGGGCGCGGCGGGCCGAGACCAGGTCGAGCGGCTTGAGCTCGAAATGGCGGCTCACCAGCTTCTGGATCTCGTCGATGGTGATTCGCCGCTGGGCACCGCGCAGCACCTCGCCCAGCGTCGCCACCGCGAATTCCAGGTCGATCTTGTCGCCGGTCAGCTGCGCATAGGCGACGACGCGGTTCAGCGCGCCCTCCAGCTCGCGGATATTGCCGCGAATCCGCGAGGCGAGCAGGTCGAGCACGTCGTTCGGGACATTCTCGGGCAGGTCGGCGACCTTGCGGTTCAGGATCGTGCGGCGCAGCGTCAGGTCGGGCGCCTTGATGTCGGCAACCAGCCCGGCGCCCAGGCGACCGATAATGCGCGGCTCCACCCCGTCGAGCGACTGGGGCGAACGATCGGCCGAGATGACCAGCCGCTTGCCCGCGCCGACCAGCTCGTTGACGGTGTGGAAGAATTCCTCCTGCGTCGAATCCTTGCCCGCGATGAACTGGAGATCGTCGATCAGCAGCAGGTCGGCCGAGCGCAGCCGCGACTTGAAGCTGTGCGTGTCGCGCGCGCGCATCGCGGCGACGAAATCGAACATGAACCGCTCGGCCGACATGCACAGCACGACCGCCTCGGGATGCGATTCGAGAAAGGCATGCGCGATGGCATGCATCAGGTGGGTCTTGCCCTGCCCGGTGCCGCCATGGAGGAAGAGCGGGCTGAACCGCGGCGGACCCGGTTCGGCCAGCGACAGCGCGGCGTTGAACGCGACCCGGTTCGACGAATCGACCACGAATCGGTCGAAGGTCAGGCGCGGGTCGAGCGGCGGGCGGTCGCTCGTCACCCGAATCGCCGGCGCGGCGGTGGTCGCGGGAGCGGCCTCCTGCGCGACCGGATGCGGCGCGGCGGCGGGGGCCGCACGCGGCGCGCGGGCCCGCGACGGCGCAGGCGGCGCGGCCACCGGCTCGGCCGGAACCGCGAACAGCGACGGCTGCTCGGCGGACGGCGCGGCCTCCTCGACACGCGGCGCGGCGACCGCACGCAGCGGGGTCACGACGTCGAGCGTGTCCGCGCTGGTCAGCCGTGCGGTGCGGCTGGGGGCGCGGGTTTCGATGACGACCGAGCGGACCTCGGGCAGCACCGCCTTGAATTCCAGATGGAGCCGGTCCGCATAATGGCTGCGCACCCAGTTGGTCGCAAAGGCCGAGGGAAGCGCCAGGCGGACCGTATCGGGCTCATCGCCCTCGATCAGCTCCATAGGCTTGAGCCACTGGTCGAACAGCCGCGCCCCTGCCGATTCGCGCAGGTTCGCGCGGACGCGCGCCCAGGCACGAGCCTGGTCCGACGTCGGTCGCGTTGCCTGCCAATTCGTCACCCGCGCACTCCATACTCACCGGCCGCCGCTGACGGCCGACCCTGTTTCACTTGGCGACAGGACATCCCTGGAGCGAATCGAGGGGATTCGGCCCGGTCCTGTCACCTTGCTATTTCCATGACGCGGCGACGTAACGCCGCTGCTGGGATACCGATTATGAGCCATGGTGGGGTCTGATCAAGACCGTGTCCGGCCATAAATCTGAAATAAACCGGATTGACAGGCAAAAGCCCGCAGAAACCCGTTCAATTATCTCGCAACCCACTGAAATCATTATAAATTAACCAAGGCGCACGAAAGCCTTCCCCGGACCCGATCTAGTCGAATCGCGGAGAATCCTAGGGTTCGGCAAAGCGCGGATTTGTTCCCGCCGCCCGATACGGAATCGATGCGTTAACCCGGGACAGGCGCACGAAAAAACCCGCCGGGGGACCGCCCCCGGCGGGTTTCGTTCGTCGCTTTGAAAGGCTTAGGCCAGCGCGGCGATGCGCTTGGTCAGGCGCGAGAACTTGCGCGCCACGGTGTTCTTGTGCAGCACACCCTTGGCAACGCCACGCGCCATTTCGGGCTGCGCCGCGGCCAGAGCGACCGTCGCGGTTTCCTTGTCACCGGCGGCCAGGGCGGCTTCGACCTTCTTCACGAAGGTACGGATGCGGCTGACGCGGTTGCCGTTGATGACGGCGCGACGTTCGTTGCGACGGATACGCTTTTTGGCCTGCGGCGTGTTCGCCATGAAAACCTCTAAATTTCGATCAAAAGGAATAGCGGCGCGACGCACCAGCTTTGAAGCCGCGCCCCTTAAACCTTGGCGGGACGGTCGTCAACTCCGCTGGCAGGTCGCACACCAGAAAGTCGACCGCCCCGAATCGGTCCGGCGCCGGACGATCGCCCCGCATTCGCAGGCCTCGCCCTCGCGACCATAGACCCGCCACTCCTTCGAAAAATAGCCCAGTTCGCCATCGGGGCGGACATAATCGCGCAGCGACGACCCGCCCGCCAGGATCGCGGCCTCCAGCACCGCCCGGATCGCCTCGACCAGCCGCACGAGTCGCGTCCGCGAAATCTGCCCGGCCGCGCGCCCCGGCGTGATCCGCGCCATGTGCAGCGCCTCGCACACATAGATATTGCCCAGGCCCGCGACGATTCGCTGGTCGAGCAGCATCGCCTTGATCGGGGCCGCGCGCCCCTCCAGCGCCGTCGCCAGATAGTCGGCGGTGAAGTCGGGGCCCAGCGGCTCGGGCCCCATGGCGAGGAACGGCGGATAGCCCGCGAGCTGGGCGGTCGGCCACAGGTCGATGAAACCGAATCGCCGGGGATCGTTCAGCGCCAGCCGCCGCCCCGCCCCCGTCTCCAACAGCAGATGGTCATGGACCAGCGGCTCGCCCGGATCGATCCGCCAGCGGCCCGACATGCCCAGGTGGAAGACCATGGTATCGCCCCGATCGGTGTCGATCAGGCCGTATTTGGCGCGACGCCCCAGCGCCGTGACCGTCGCGCCCGTCATCCGCTGGCGCAGCTCGGCGGGGAACGGGCGACGCAGGTCGGCGCGGCGCGGCTCGACCAGCGTCAACCGCTCGCCCGCCAGCACCGGCGTCAGGCCGCGCACGGTGGTTTCGACCTCGGGAAGTTCGGGCATCGTCCCTCTGAATGGCTTTCGTCGCCCAAACAGCTAGGTAGCGTTTGCCCCGCCAGCAAGGCCGGGCTAGGGCAAGTCCATGAGCGATACCGTCTCCTTCGGCTATGAAGATGTGCCCCGCGACGAGAAGGCTGCCCGTGTCGGCGGGGTCTTCACCAACGTCGCCTCCAAATACGACCTGATGAACGATGCCATGTCGGGCGGCATGCACCGGCTATGGAAGGATCGCTTCGTCCGCCGGGTGAAGCCGCGCGCCAGCGACCAGATCCTCGACATGGCGGGCGGCACGGGCGACATCGCCTTCCGCCTGGCCGAATCGGGCGCCAGCATCACGGTCGCCGACATCAATCCGGCGATGCTGGAAGTCGGCATGAAGCGCGCGCAGGATCGCGGCATCGACGGCCTGGTCTGGACCGAGGCCAATGCCGAGATCCTGACCTTCCCCGACAAATTCTTCGATGCCTATACGATCGCGTTCGGCATCCGGAACGTCACCGACATCCCCGCCGCGCTCAAGGAAGCGCACCGCGTGCTGCGCCGTGGCGGACGCTTCTTCTGCCTGGAATTCTCGACCACCGTCTGGCCGGGCTTTTCGGAAGTCTATGACGCCTATTCGCACAAGCTGGTCCCCAAGCTGGGCCAGATGCTGGCGGGCGATGCCGACAGCTATCGCTATCTGATCGAATCGATCCGCCGCTTCCCCGACATGCCGACCTTCGAGCGGATGATCCGCGAGGCGGGCTTCGTCGAGACCAAGGTCGAACCGATCATGGGCGGCCTGGTCGCGATCCATTCGGGCTGGAAGATTTGATGCAGCCAGGCATGGGCGGGTACGCCCTGTGACCCAGCCGGTGGTGCATCTCTGGCGTCTGCTCAAATGGGGGCGGACGCTGGCGCGGCATGGCGCGCTGCGGGGTATCGAGCGCGATCCCAACACGCCCGCCCCCGTGCGGCGGCTGGCGCGCGTCGCGCGATTCGGCGCACGCGTGCCCGTCCAGCCCGCCTATGCCGATGCCTTCCAGGCGATCGGCCCGGCGGCAATCAAGCTGGGCCAGACGCTGGCCACCCGCCCCGATCTGGTCGGCGAAGAGGCCGCGCAGGATCTGCTGCGGCTCCAGGACCAGCTGCCCCCTGTCCCCTTCGCGACGATCTGCGCCGCGATGGAGGCCAGCATGGGCCGCCCGCCCTCGCACTTCTTCAGCTCGATCGAGGAGACGCCGGTCGGGGCCGCCTCGATCGCGCAGGTGCACCGTGCGGTCACGACCGATGGCCGGACGGTCGCGGTCAAGGTGCTGCGCCCCGGCGTGGAGGAGGACTTCACCCGCGCCATCGACACCTATCAATGGGCCGCCGCGCAGGTCGAGGGGATGAGCGGCGAGGCCGCCCGGCTCCGCCCACGCCTGACGGTCGAGAATTTCCGCCGCTGGACGCTGCGCGAACTCAACTTCCGGCGCGAGGCGGCCTCCGCCTCCGAACTCGCCGAGGCGATGACCGCCGAGCCCGATTTCATGGTGCCGCAGATCGACTGGGCGCGCTCGACCGCCAAGGTGCTGACGGTCGAATGGATCGACGGGATCAAGCTGTCCAACCGGCAGGCGCTGGTCGAGGCGGGGTACGACCTGCCGCACCTAGCCCAGACGCTGGTACGCGCCTTTCTGCGCCAGGCGATCGCGGAGGGCTTCTTCCATGCCGACATGCACCAGGGCAATCTCTTCGCCCTGCCCGGCAACAAGATCGCCGCGATCGACTTCGGCATCATGGGCCGGATCGACCGGCGCGCACGGGTCTGGCTGGCCGAGATCCTCTATGGCCTGATCACCGGCAACTATAAGCGCGTCGCGGAGATTCATTTCGAGGCGGGATATGTGCCCGCGCACCACAATGTCGCCGAGTTCGCCACCGCCCTGCGCGCGGTGGGCGAGCCGATGCGCGGGTTGCCGGTCAAGGACATGTCGATCGGCATGATGCTGGACGGCCTGTTCTCGATCACCCGCGATTTCGACATGGTGACGCAGCCGCATCTGCTGTTGCTGCAAAAGACCATGGTGATGGTCGAGGGCGTGGCGACCAGCCTCGACCCCGATATCAACCTGTGGGACTCGGCCGCACCGTTCGTGCGCGAGTGGATCCGCACCGAGCTGGGCCCCGAGGCCAAGATCGCCGATCGCCTGATCGAGGATGTGCAGACGCTCGCCCGCCTGCCCGAACTGGTCCGCCGGATCGAGGCGCGCTACCCCGCGCCGGGTGGCGAGCCGCCCGCCCCGCCGCTCAAGGAGATCGAGGTCGTGCGGATCGGCGGCGGCTGGCGCTATGCGCTGCTGTCCATGGCCTCGGCCGCGGTCGGGGTCGCGGCAACACTGGCCGTGCTCCGGTAGGAATGCCGGGCAGCGCGCCGCCTGTTCCCGTGCGCCGCCTGTCGCGGCCGCTCTGGCTGGGCCAGCCGGGGCGGATGACGGGCGTGTCGCCCATGGTGGCGCGCGCGGTGCTGGCGCTGCTGATCCTGCTGGTCGCGATCGGCTATGCCACGCAGGGCGCCTTCGAGCCGGTGGCCGAGCGGCTGTCGCCGGTGACCATGGCGATCCTCGACCATATGCGCCACGGCCAGTCCTTCTATCCGGCCGCGCTCGACGCTTTGCGCGAGAATGGCCGGGCGCTTCGCCCCGCGCTGCTGGCGGTCCCGCTGCCCGCGCTGTTCGTCACGCTGGCCGCCCTGCCCCCGCTGGTCTGGCATGCGGGGATGATGATGCTGGGCGTCGGGCTGGTCATGGGGTGGCTGCGGCGGATCGTGCCGGTGCTGGAGGGGCGGATCGCGATCGGGCTGGCGGCGGTCCTGCTGATCGCGGGCTTCTTCCCGCTTCCCAACCTGCCGATGGTGACCACGCCCGAAGGCTGGGCGGGGGTGCTGATCGCGCTGTCGCTGGTCCAGCGGCGGCCCGAGGCGGGCCTGAGCGCGGTGGCGCTGGGGCTGGTCGCGATGATCCTGACCCCGATGGCGCTGCCCTATGCCGTCATCATGCTGGTGCTGGCGGCGCAGGCGGGCGCGCGGCGCGAGGCGATCGGATGGATGACCGCGCTGGCGGTCGCGCTGCTGGTGCTGGCGGCGCATGCGCATGCGCTGCACGGCATGGTGACCGCGATCGACCCGGCGATGGACGGCCCGGTCCATCCGATCGCGCCCGGCACGCTGATCGCGTCGATCGCGGCGGCGCAGCCGGTCGGCGGCCTGCCGATCAGCATGGTCGTACCGCTGGCGGTGCTGGCCGCGCTCGGCTGGGCGCATTGGCGGCAACCCGTGGCGCGGCGGGCGGTCGCGACCATGGCGGTCTATGCGGCGCTGGCGCTGGTGACGGGGTCGCCCGCCATGGTGCTGGGCCTGTCGCCGATCTTCTTCCTCGGCGTCGTCTTCGCCCCCGATGCGGTTCGCGAGCTGATCGCCGCCGCGCGCGACCGGCGACGCATCACCGTGACGCGAGTCGTGCGATGAGCCAAATCCTGTTGATCGTCGGCGGCGGCATCGCCGCGTACAAGGCATGCGAGCTGATCCGCCTGCTCCGCCGGAGCGGGCATGGCGTGCGCTGTGTCCTGACCGAGGGGGGCAGCCATTTCGTCACCCCGATGACGCTGGCCGCGCTGTCGGAGAATCAGGTCTTCACCACCCTGTGGGACCTGAAGGACGAAGCGGAGATGGGGCATATCCAGCTCAGCCGCCAGGCCGACCTGATCGTCGTCGCGCCCGCCACCGCCGACCTGATGGCGCGGATGGCGGGCGGCCATGCCGATGATCTGGCGACGACGTTGCTGCTCGCCACCGATACGCCGGTGCTGGTCGCGCCCGCGATGAACGTCCGCATGTGGCAGCACCCCGCGACGCAGCGCAACGTCGCGCGGCTGCGCGCGGACGGGCTGACCGTCATGGCCCCCGACGAAGGCGCCATGGCCTGTGGCGAGTTCGGCCCCGGCCGCCTGCCCGAGCCGCCCGCCATCCTGGCCGCGATCGAGGCCGCGCTGGCTCCCAAGGCCGGTCCCCTGACCGGCCGCCATATCCTCGTCACCGCCGGGCCGACGCATGAGCCGATCGACCCCGTCCGCTATATCGCCAACCGCTCCTCGGGGCGGCAGGGTTTCGCCATGGCCGAGGCGCTCGCCCGGCTGGGTGCGCGCGTGACCCTGGTCGCGGGGCCGGTGACGCTGCCGACGCCTGCGGGGGTAGACCGGATCGATGTCGAGACCGCGCGCCAGATGGCCGACGCCGTCGCGGCCGCGCTGCCCGCCGATGCCGCGGTGATGGTCGCCGCGGTCGCCGACTGGCGGGTCGAGGCGGCCGGGCAGAAGGTCAAGAAGGACGGCGGCGCGACCCCCGCCCTGACGCTGGTCGAAAATCCCGACATATTGGCAAGCGTCGCCACCGCGCCGAACCGCCCCGCGCTGGTCGTCGGCTTCGCTGCCGAGACCGAGCATGTGATCGACCATGCCGTCGCCAAGCGCGCCCGCAAGCGCGCCGACTGGATCGTCGCCAATGACGTATCCTCGGACGTGTTCGGGGGCGACGCGAACAGCATCCACCTGGTCACCGCCGACGGCGTCGAGAGCTGGGACCGGATGGGCAAGGACGCCGTCGCCAGGGGGCTCGCGCAACGCATTGCCGATGCGCTACAAGCGCGGTCATGACGCTTGCACCCATTTCGATTGCTCTCAAACGCTTGCCCCATGGCGAGGGGCTTCCCCTGCCCGGCTATGCCACGCCCGGCGCGGCCGGGATGGACGTGGTCGCGGCCGAGACGCTGACGCTGGAGCCCGGTCGGCGCGCCGCCGTCGCGACCGGCTTCGCCATCGCCATCCCGCCGGGTTACGAGGTGCAGGTGCGCCCCCGCTCGGGCCTGGCGCTCAAGCATGGCATCACCTGTCTCAACACCCCCGGCACCATCGACGAGGATTATCGCGGCGAGGTGAAGGTGATCCTCGCCAATCTGGGCGACGAGCCCTTTGCGGTGGTGCGCGGCGAGCGGATCGCGCAGCTGGTCCCCGCCCCCGTCCAGCGCGCCGTGCTGGCCGAGGTCGACGAACTGGATGCGACCGAGCGCGGGAGCGGCGGTTTCGGATCGACCGGCCGATGATCGCGCTCGCCACCCTGTTCGCGCTCCAGACCGTGTCGGTCGCGCCGCAGGTGACGGTGCCCCAGCCCCCGCCCCCGGCGGCGGCACCCTCTGCCAGCGAGCCGCCGCACGACTGGACCACGCTTCCCACCCTCACCCTGCCGCCCGCCGGACCGGATATGGTCCGCTTCGTCCGCGCCGAGGTCCAGGCCGGGCGTTGCCCGCGCGACCGCGTAACCGAGGAGGGGCAGGTGGTGCTGGTCGTGCCGATGGCGGTCTGGCTCAACGCCGATGGCAGCGCGCAGAGCGTGGTGCCGTTGGCCATCGGCTGCCCCACGGTCGAGCAATATAGCGCGGGCGTGGCACAGCGGATGATCCGGCAAATGCCGTACCGCCCGATGCGCCAGGGCGACCGCTGGTATCGGACCGTCATCACCTATACATGGCCGGGATGATCCTGACCGACGACGAACTGGCCCGCTATGCCCGTCACATCGTGCTGCGCGAATTTGGCGGCGGGGGCCAGCTCCGGCTGAAACAGGCGCGGGTCGCGGTGATCGGCGCGGGCGGGATCGGCTCACCCGCCATCCAGTATCTCGCCGCCGCCGGGGTCGGCTCGCTGGTCCTGATCGATGACGATGTCGTCGAGCCGTCCAATCTGCAACGCCAGACGATCTTCACGACAGAGGATCGCGGCACGCCCAAGGTGGAGGCCGCCGCCCGCTTCGCGCGCCGCCTGAACCCGCATGTCGCGGTGGACACGCACCGCGCGCGGGTGATGCCCGACACCGTGCTGTCGCTGATCGACGGCGCCGATGTCGTGCTCGACGGATGCGACAATTTCGCCACCCGGCTGACGGTGGCCGACGCCGCGCTGTCGCGGCGCATCCCCCTGGTCTCGGCGGCGGTCGGGCAGTTTGAGGGTCAGCTGGCGACCTATCGCGGCTGGGAAGCCGACAAGCCCTGTTATCGCTGCTTCGTCGGCGACGCGGTCGATCAGGCCGGGCTGACCTGCGCCGATGACGGTGTGCTGGGGCCGGTGACGGGCATCATGGGCAGCCTGGCCGCGCTGGAGGTGTTGCGCGCCATCGCCCCCTTCGGCCGAGACAGCGCGGGGAGCGTGCTGATCGCCGATCTCCTGTCGCTGCGCTTCCGCACGCTCGCTTTGCCCAAGGACCCCGGCTGCCGCTGCGCCGGCGTGGCGGCGGCGGCATGAGCGGGACTCCCCGGCCGCCCTCGGGCTGGCTCGACTGGACGGGGGACAAGGGGTGGATCGGCCAGGTCACCGGCCTGCCCGACAGCACGCTGCACGTTCATGCGGGCATGGCGATCCTGGTGCTGGCCGCGCTGGTGATGCGGCGCAAGCCCTGGGACTGGCGGTGCTGGCTGACCGTGCTGGCGATCGAGACGGTCAACGAAGCCTATGACCTGCTCCAGCCCTTCTACCCCACCGACGAGGGCAATCTGGCCGCCAGCTGGTCGGACATGTGGGCGACGATGCTGTGGCCGACGGTGATCCTGCTGACCTTCGCCTGGCTGTCGCGGCGAGGGCGATGAACGACCTGTCCGGGACGGCAAAGCTCCGCCACCATCGCTGACGCGATGGTCCCCCTCCCCAGTCGGCGCTCGAGGAGGGAATGAAAAAGGGGCGGCGGCCTCTCGGCCCCGCCCCTTCTCCAAACACCGGGAAGCCGATCAGCCGAGCAGCGTCTTGGCGAACTCGCGCACCGCAGGGCCGATGTCCTCGCGTGCCAGGCCCAGCGCCAGGTTGGCGGTCAGCCAGCCCGCCTTGTCGCCGCAGTCGTAACGCTGGCCGTCGAAGGTGAAGCCGTGGAACGGCTGGTTGCCGATCAGCTTGGCCATCGCGTCGGTCAGCTGGATCTCGCCGCCCGCGCCCGGCTCCTGCGCGTCGAGGATCTGCATGACCTCGGGCTGGAGGATGTAGCGGCCGGGGATCATCAGGTTCGACGGCGCCTTGCCCTTGGGCTTCTCAACCAGCGCGGTCACTTCGGTCAGGCGACCGTCCTGCTTGCCGGGCGAGATGATGCCGTATTTGTCGGTCTCGCTGTCGGGCACTTCCAGCGCGCCGATGACGTTGCCGCCGACCCTGTCATAGGCTTCGACCATTTGCTTCATGAAGCCGCCGACCATCAGTTCGTCGGGCAGCAGCACCGCGAACGGCTCGTCGCCGACGATCTCGCGCGCGCACCACACGGCATGGCCCAGGCCCAGCGGCTCCTGCTGGCGGACATAGACGGGGCTGCCCGGCTTCTGGCGGATGCCCTCGATCACGGCGAGCGACTTGCCGCGCGCCTTCATCGTGGCTTCCAGTTCGTAGGAGATATCGAAATGATCCTCCAGCGCGCCCTTGCCCCGACCGGTGACGAAGATGATCTGCTCGATCCCCGCTTCCAGCGCTTCCTCGACCGCATATTGGATCAGCGGCTTGTCGACGACGGTCAGCATTTCCTTGGGCATCGACTTGGTCGCCGGCAGGAACCGCGTACCGAGCCCGGCCACCGGGAAAACCGCTTTGCGAACTTTCTTGATCGTCATGAAACCTCCCTGGGACGAAGCGGCCCTATCTGCATCATGCACTGCAACAAAGTGCCGTGATGACAAAACGCGATTAGGGTGTCTTTAAATGCGACAAGCTACAGGTAAACCGCATGAATCGGGCCCCCATCCTCGTCGTCTTCGGCACAAGACCCGAAGCGATCAAATTGTTTCCCGTGATCCGGGCCCTGTCGCTGGCGACGGGGCGGCCGGTGCGGACCTGCGTCACCGCGCAGCATCGCGGGATGCTGGACCAGGTGCTGGCGATCGCCGGGCTGACGCCCGACCATGATCTGGACCTGATGGAACCGGACCAGTCGCTCGATCGACTGACCGCGCGGCTGCTGACCGGGCTAGGCGAGGTGATGGACCGCGAGGCCCCCGCGATGGTCGTCGTGCAGGGCGATACCGCCACCGCCATGGCGGGCGCGCTGGCCGCCTATTACCGCAAGGTGCCGGTCGCGCATGTCGAGGCCGGACTGCGTTCGGGCGACATCTATCAACCCTGGCCGGAGGAAGTGAACCGGCGGATGATCGCCCCGATCGCCGCGCTTCACTTCGCCCCGACCGAAACCGCCGCCGCCGCGCTGCGGGCCGAGGGGATCGCCGCCGAGCGCGTGCATGTCACCGGCAACAGCGTGATCGATGCGCTGCACTGGACCCGCTCGCGCATCGCCGCCGAGCCTGCGCTGGCCGCCGATCTTGATCCGGTGCTGGCGCGGATGGCGGGGCGGCGGATCGTCCTGGTCACGACCCATCGGCGGGAGAATTTCGGCGACGGCATGGCCGCCATCGCCCGTGCGCTGCGCCGGATCGCCGCGCGGGCGGATGTCGGCATCCTCTTTCCCGTCCATCCCAATCCGCAGGTCGCCAGCGTGATGGACCGCGAGCTGGGCGATCACCCCGGCATCGCGCGCATCGCGCCGCTCGACTATCCGCATTTCGTCCGGGCGCTGGACGCCGCGCATATCGTCCTGACCGATTCGGGCGGCGTGCAAGAGGAAGCCCCCGCGCTCGGCAAGCCGGTGCTCGTCATGCGCGAGACGACCGAGCGGCCCGAGGGCGTCGCGGCTGGCACCGCACGGCTGGTCGGCACCGACGAGGACCGGATCGTCGCCGAACTGTTCGCGCTGCTCGACCAGCCCGACCGCTATGCCGCGATGGCGCGCGCCCACAACCCCTTCGGCGACGGCGACAGCGCCGACCGGATCAGCAGGATCATCACACATGCCCTTGGACACTGAATTTGCGGTCACGGTCATGGGGCTGGGCTATATCGGCCTGCCCACCGCCGCGATCATCGCGCGCACCGGCGCGATCGTGACCGGCGTCGACGTCACGCCTTCGGTCGTGGAGACGATCAATTCGGGCCGCGTGCATATCGAGGAGGTCGATCTCGACGGTCTCGTCTCGGGCGTGGTGTCGCGCGGATTGCTCAGGGCGGCGTTGACGGTCGCGCCCGCCGACGTATTCGTCATCGCGGTGCCGACGCCCTTTACCGAGGCGCGGCAGCCCGACATCACCTATGTCCTCGACGCCGCGCGCGCGGTCACGCCGGTGCTGAAGACCGGCGACACGGTGATCCTCGAATCGACCTCGCCCGTCGGCACGACCGAGCAGGTGCGCGACCTGATCGCCACCCTGCGCCCCGACCTGAAGATGCCGGGGCTGGCGCGTGCGGGCGAGCAGGCCGATCTCGCCATCGCCTATTGCCCCGAACGCGTCCTGCCGGGGCGCATCCTGGTCGAGCTGATCGACAATGACCGGGTGATCGGCGGCATCACCCCGCGCTGCGCGCGCAAGGCGCTGGCCTTTTACCGGCGCTTCGTGCGCGGCGCCTGCGTCACCACGACCGCGCGCGCGGCGGAGATGACCAAGCTCACCGAAAACGCGTTCCGCGACGTCAACATCGCCTTCGCCAACGAACTCAGCCTGGTCGCCGACACGCTGGGCGTCGATGTGTGGGAGGTGATCCGCCTCGCCAACCGCCATCCGCGCGTCAACATCCTGTCGCCCGGCCCCGGCGTCGGCGGGCATTGCATCGCGGTCGACCCCTGGTTCCTGGTCGCCGCCGATCCGCAGAACACACCGCTGATCCGCACCGCGCGCGAAGTGAATGACGGCAAGACCGCGCATATCATCGCCCGCGCCAGCGCGATGATCGAGGCGCAGGGACCGGACCGCCCGGTCGCCTGTCTCGGCCTCGCCTTCAAGGCGAATATCGACGATTTCCGCGAAAGCCCCGCGCTGAAGGTCGCCGCCGCCCTGGCCCGACGCTTCGGCGCGCGAATCCGGATCGTCGAGCCCTATGCCCGGTCGCTGCCCTCCGGCTTCGACGGGACCGGCGCCACCCTGATCGACATCGACACCGCGCTGGAAACTTGCGACGCCATGGTCGTTCTGGTCGATCACGACATCTTCCGATCGGTTCCCCTGGAAGAGCGACGCGGCAAGACGGTGCTGGATACGCGCGGGCTGTGGCCCGACCAGGCCTGAGACCGCGCTTCGCGTTTGCGTGGGGGGCCGGGGGAGATTAAGGACAACCGCCTGTTGCGGATTTAAAGCCACCCATGCTTGCCAAATTATTGAATCTGCGCAAACGCGCGCCCGAGTTCGTGCCCTTCATGCAGCCTGGCCTTCGGGTCTATGCGATCGGTGACATTCACGGTCGGCTCGACCTGCTCGACACGCTGCTGGCACGGATCGAGGCCGATGACGCGGCGCGCGGTCCGGCCGAGCGGCATATCATCTTTCTCGGCGACCTGATCGACCGTGGCCCCCATTCCGCCGGGGTGCTGGAGCGGGTGCGCGGACTGTGCGCGGCCGACCACCGGGTGCATTGCCTGATGGGCAATCACGAGGAGATCCTGATTCGCGCGCTCCAGGGCGAGGACAAGGCGCTCCGTCTGTTCTGCCGCGTCGGCGGGCGGGAGACGATGCTGAGCTATGGCGTGACGGCCGAGGACTATGAACGGCTCGATTATGCCGAGGTCGCCGAGCGGTTGAAGGCCGTCATTCCCGCGACACATCGCGAGTTCCTGAGCGATCTGAAAGAGATCATGGTGCTGGGCGATTATGCGTTCGTCCATGCGGGCGTCAGGCCGGGTATCGCCATCGCCGACCAGAAGCTGGCCGAGACCCGCTGGATCCGCGATCCCTTTCTCGACCATCGCGGCGTGCTGGAGAAGGTCGTGGTGCATGGCCATACCGTCGCGGACGAGGTGGAAATCCTGCCGCATCGCATCGGCATAGACACCGGCGCCTACCAGACCGATCGCCTGTCCGCGCTGATGCTGGAAGACGGCATCCAGGAGATTTTCACCACTTAACGCCACTTTACCGAGGCGAAACGTTTGCCGGGGCATTCCGTTTACCGGCGAAGCACAGTATAGCCACGAGGCGGAGAAGCAATGTTGCAATGCCGCACCAGTGCGGGAGCATAACTGTCCCGCACTCGTTGGTGGGGTTGCCATGATACGGCTGCCGTGTCATGAGCCCACCGACATTTATCAAGGGAGTTTAACATGCGTCTTGGGAAGTTTCTCGTCGCCGCCGCCGCCGTTTCGATGACCGTTGCTCCGGCGATGGCCGCGAACCCGGCTGCCAGCCTCTCGGTTTCGAAGTCGGTTCGCGCTTCGGCTCCGGCTGCCAAGAAGAACGGCCTGGCCGGTGGTGGCGTTCTCGTTGCGGTTCTGGCAGCGGCTGCCGTCGTTGCCGGCATCGTGGTTGTCGCGGATTCGGACGATTCGGCCGACAGCAAGTAAGCTGCTTCAGCTTCATGACTGAAAGAAATAGCGGCCTTCGGGCCGCTATTTTTTTGCCTGATTTCCGGGGCTCGCTGAATTATGGCGCTTGAGTTGCCCGCAGGCGTCAAGCAGCGATCCATCTGGAATCATTTAACGCTGGGCACTTCCTCTTGGGCGAAACCGCTAAACCGGGCTTAGCGGCCTGCACCGCCATAAATGGGGATCGGCGCAAGACAGCCCCCCCTGCCTGATGCGACGGTGGTATGAAGGTGTTGCGGAAGGGAGCCCTCCCCCCCCCCCCTGTCTGATGTGATGCTGGTATGAAGGTGTTGCGGAAGGGAGCCCGTCCCCCCCGAGGGTCTGGAGCCCGATAGGGAGCAAGGGTCCCTTCCGCGTTGGTCACAACCCTGAACCGTTGCTTGGGACTGCTGATCCCGCACGACATGGACAGGAGCCTATACCATGCCACAAGCCGTCATCGGCTGCGACCTTTCGCGTGCTCTCATCGACATTTGCGAGCTGCCATCCGGCCGGATCGGGCAGATCGCCAATACACCGGATGCCATCGACGCCTGGCTCGACACGCTCGACCATGATGTCCGTGTCGTCTTCGAAGCCACCAGCGGCTGCGGCGGCGACCTGATCGCCGCGCTGGCGACCCGCAGCCATCCCTTCTCGCGCGTCAATCCGCGTCAGGCGCGCGAGTTCGCCAGAGCCACCGGCACGCTCGCCAAGACCGACCGCGTCGATGCCCGGGTGCTCGCGCAGATGGGCGCGGCGCTCGACCTGCCGGCTACCATCCCGCTCAGCCCGACGCGTTCTCGCCTAGCCGATTTCGTACGCCGTCGCAGGCAGTTGGTCGACATGCGAAAAGCCGAAAAGCTGCATCGCCACAGCACAGGTCAGCCCGATATCGCGCAAGCCATCGAGGCCATGATCGACCTGCTCGGCCAGCAGATTGCCGAGCTCGACCGATAGATCGCAGGCTTCATCGCCCAAGATCACGCCCTGTCCGAACAGGCCCGGCTGCTAACGGCCGTTCCCAGCATCGGGCCCACCGTCCTCGCCACCCTGCTCGGCGAACTTCCCGAACTCGGCACGCTGTGCCGCCGCAAGATCGCCTCGCTCGCAGGCCTTGCCCTCACGCCCGGGAAAGTGGCACATGGCGCGGTGCCAGACGCATATGGGGTGGGCGGCGCAAGGTCCGCGAAGCCCTCTACATCACCGCCCTCAATGCCTCACGGCGTATTCCCGTCCTCACCGCCATGCGCGACAGGATGCACGCCAAGGGCAAGGCGCCAAAGACCATCCTTATCGCCGTCGCACGGCAACTCCTCGTCATCCTCAACGCCATGATCCGCAAGCGACAGCCTATCGCTCTCGCAGGAACATCACAGTTGCCCCCTGGCCCTCGACTTCGCTTGGGCCGAACGGCGAAAGCAGCTTTGTGGTGATCCGCTTCCCCTCACCCTCCTGATGGAAAACTCGCAAAAGGGCGGCGTCGAACGGCTACAATCCCACCCTGCAGACAAACGAAATCGCCGGAGTCCATGGGACCCCGGCGACTATTTTCGATCGGCAGGAGGGTCGCTCGTGCGACCGACCGGTCAGCGCGGCGAGGGCGCGCCGGGGACGCCGCCGGGCATCGCCCCGGGCGCGCCGCCCATCATCGACTGCTGGGCCTGCATCTGGCGCAGGACCGATTCGGGGATGAAGTCGATCAGATCGACATCGAACACCAGCGTCGAATTCGCCGGAATTGCACCGTTCGCGCGGTCGCCATAGCCCAGCTTGGCGGGCAGCCAGAAGCGATACTTCGCGCCCTTCGGCATCAGCTTGAGCGCCTCGGCAAAGCCCGGCAGGACACCCGAAAGCGGCATCGGGGCCGGCTGCTGCGACTTGTCGAAGACGGTGCCGTCGATCAGACGACCGGTATAGTTGATCAGCGCCACGTCGCTGGCGGTCGGATGCGCACCGCCATTGCCGGGCACCAGCACCTTGTACTGCAGGCCCGAAGCGGTCGTCTCGACACCCGGTCCACGCGCCTCGCGCAGGAGCGCAGCATCGCCCTGGCGCGCCAGCAAGGCCGCCACCACGATCGCGGCAGCCACCGCGACCCATATCCAGACCAGATAGGCACGCCGGACGGGACGAAGGGGAACAGCGGTTACGGACATGCCTGTTTCTCGCTCTGTGCGTTGGCGTTCGTAGTACGCATCAAGGATGCGACGCGCGAAGCGCGAATCGATTCGTCCAGGCGAATCGATGGCCGGTGGGACCGTTCCCCACCCCAGGCCGCTCGGAGCGACGGGGCGGGGACGATCCGCCGGATATTACCGGGCGCCGTCGCGCTCGGCGCGCTTGCGCTCCAGCTTGCGCGCACGACGAACCGCCGCCGCACGCTCACGAGCGCGCTTTTCCGACGGCTTCTCGTAGTGGCGACGGAGCTTCATCTCGCGATACACGCCTTCCCGCTGCAGCTTCTTCTTGAGCGCGCGGAGGGCCTGATCCACATTGTTGTCGCGAACGATGATCTGCATAAAAACGAATTGCTCCGGCAAAACAGGATAAAGCGGCCACAGAACAACTGTAGCCGCATCGTTGGGCGCTCCTAGCAGGGGAGTCTGTCCAATACAACCCGTCGGTGCGGATTTCGCCCCGTCCGCCAAGGCGACATGAACCATAATGTCATGTGCCAGCCATGCCGACGTGATGTCGCCACCGCTATCACGCCGTTCGTCCGGTTTCATCCCCGTGTACCGGACACCCCTGTATGACATGTCGGCTCATTCCCCCGAGTGACCGGCATCATGACGCGGCGCCTCCCCTGTCGCTGCGTTTGCCCCGGTCCGAACTCCCGTCGGACCGGGGCCCCCTTTCGGGGGACAGGCGACATGGCTAAGGCAGGCCGCATGACCGCGCCCGACCTTTCCAATCCGCTGATCCTCTACAACAGCCTGACCCGCGCGCCCGAGACGTTCCGGCCGATCGATCCGGCCAATGTCCGCGTCTATTCCTGCGGGCCGACCGTCTATAACTATGCGCATATCGGCAATCTGCGCGCCTATGTCTTCACCGACACCCTGGCGCGCGTGCTGCGCTGGAAGGGTTGGCCGCTGACCCATATCATCAACATCACCGATGTCGGCCACCTGACCTCCGACGCCGATGCGGGCGACGACAAGATGGAGGCCGCCGCGAAGAAGAGCGGCCAGGACATCTGGGCGATCGCCGCGCATTACACCCGGACCTTCAAGCAGAATCTGAAGGATCTGGGCATCGCCGAGCCGACCCGCTTCCCGCTGGCGACCGATCACGTGCCCCAGATGATCGCGTTCGCCAAGGCGATCGAGGCCAAGCATTGCTATCGCCTGCCCGACGGGCTGTATTTCGACGTGACGACGGTGCCCGATTATGGCCGCCTCGCCCGCCATCAGGACGATGAGGGCGAAAGCCGGATCGATCCCGTCGCGGGCAAGCGCCATCCGGCCGACTTCGCGATCTGGCGCGCCTCGGCGCCCGGCGAGAATCGCCAGATGGAATGGGACAGCCCCTGGGGCCGTGGCGCGCCGGGCTGGCATCTGGAATGCTCGGTGATGAGCAAGCAATATCTGGGCGCGCAGTTCGACATCCATACCGGCGGCATCGACCACCGCGAAATCCACCATCCCAACGAGATCGCGCAGAATCAGGCGCACAGCTGCACCGCTGACAGTGGCGCCAATATCTGGATGCACAACAACTTCCTGGTCGACCGCACCGGCAAGATGTCCAAGTCCTCGGGCGAGTTCCTGACGCTCCAGGCGCTGGTCGATCGGGGCTTCCACCCCCTCGCCTATCGGCTGATGTGCCTGCAGGCGCAGTATCGTTCGGAAATGGAGTTCGGCTGGGACGGCCTCGCCGCCGCGCAGGTGCGACTGAAGCGGCTGGTCCAGACGGTCGAGGGGCTGCGCATGCGGGCCGATGCGCCCGCCAAGGGCGATGCGGCGGCCTATCGCGAGCGGCTGGACGCCGCGCTGTCGGACGATCTCGCGACGCCGCGCGCGCTGCCCGTGCTCGACGAGATGCTGGCCGACAAGAAGCTGTCGCCCGGCGTGCGGCTGGCTGCGCTCGCCGATTTCGACGCGACGCTGGGGCTGCAACTCGCGACGCTGACCCGCGCCGACCTGCGCACCCGGCCCAAGGCGGCCACGCTGGACGAAGCGGGGATCGAGGCACAGCTGGCCGAGCGACGCGCGGCGCGGGCGGACAAGGACTTTGCCCGGTCGGATGCGATCCGCGACACGCTGCTCGCCGCCGGGGTCGAGGTGATGGACGGCGATCCGCTGGGCTGGGACTGGAAGCCGGTGCTACCGGCCGCCTGATCCCCGGCGCCAGCCGCCATAGCCGCCGCGCGGCGACCGCAGGCGCAGGCCGATGAACAGCACGGTGGGCCAGAACATTGTATTGGCGATGTCGCCCAGCGTGTCGGCCCAGCGCCACGACCCGTAGTGCAGCCGGTCGAGGACCTCGTTGCCCGCCTCGGCCAGCGCGACGCAGAGCAGCGGGATCGGGGTCGCCAGCGACTTGCGGGTCAGGATGCGGGCGAGGAACAGCACCGCCATGCCCGCATGGACGTGCAGCAGGCTGTCGGCCATGCCGGTTCCGTCGCCGACCCATTGGATGAAGGCGGCATAGCGTGCGGGAATATCCATGGCGGCCGCTTGCCCGGCCCGGACAGGGGTGACAAGCCCCCTTGCTCCGAATGCGAAAGGCCCGCCACCCCGACGACCGGGATGGCGGGCCTTTTATCGACCGCTCAACGGGATAGGACGCCGATCAGAAGCTGCTCCAATCGTCATCGTCCTGCCTGACCGCCAGATTGCCTTGGGAGGGCACCGGCGCGGCCATGCGGCGCGGCGCGGGCGATACCGCCGCCGGCCGCCGGATCGCGACGACGGGCGCGGCGGGCTGGGGCAAGCCGCCCTCGATCCGGAAGCGGCCGATCTGCTCCTCCAGCGCCTGGGTCTCGGCGGACAGCGCCCGGACGGCGGCCGTCACCTCCTCGACCATGGCGGCATTGGCCTGGGTCACACCGTCCATGTCGTTGATCGCCAGATTGACCTGCTGAATGCTGGTCGCCTGCTCGGACGCCCCGCCCGCGATCGATTCGACCAGTCCGGCGATGTCCTGCATCCCGGTCGCGATCAGGCGCAGCGAATCGTCGGTCTTGTTGGCCAGTTCCACGCCGCTGCGCACCCGGTCGACCGTGGTGGTGATCCGCGCGCTGATGTCGCGCGCCGCCTCCGCCGAGCGTTCGGCCAGCGCGCGCACTTCGGAGGCGACCACCGCAAAGCCCTTGCCCGCGTCACCCGCCCGCGCTGCCTCGACGCCCGCGTTCAGCGCGAGCAAATTGGTCTGGAAGGCCAGGCCGTCGATCACCGCGATGATCTCGGCGATCTCGCTCGACGAACGCTCGATGTCGCCGATCGCCGACACGGTGCGGCGGACGATCTCCTCACTGTTGCCGACGTCGCTGCTCGCCTTGCGGACGATCGTCTGCGCCGATTGCGCCTTGGCCGCGGCGGCGGTGACCGACTGGGCGATCTCGTTCATCGCGGCCGAGGTCTCCTCGATGCTGGCCGCCTGCTGCTCGGCGCGGCGGGCCAGATCGTCGGCGGCCTGGTTCATCTCCACCGTGCCGCTGCTGATCCCGGCCGCATTGACCCGTACCGCGCCCAGCGAGCCCGACAGCCGCGACACCGCCATGTTGAAGTCACGCTCGATGGCGGCATAGGAAGGCGGGAAGCCGCTCAGCTTGACCGTCAGGTCCGAACCGGCGAGCTGCTCCAGCGCCTCGCCGATCTGGCTTACCATCTGGTTCTGCTCGGCATCGGCCTGCGCCTTGGCGACGGCGGTGTCGCGGAAGACGACGACGGCGCGCGACATGCTGCCCAGTTCGTCGCCGCGTTCGGCATCGGGAATCCCGATGTCGTTCCGCCCCCGCGCCAGCGCATCCATCACCCCGGTCAGCCGGACGATCGGCCGACCCAGCGCCCGCGACAACAAAATGGCCATCGCGACGGCGACACTGATCATGATCAGGCCGCCGATGGCGAGGCTCCATTGCGCCGTCCGCAGCACGATCTTGCGCTCGTTGCGGACCGCCCCCATCATCTCGACCCTTCGGGCGCGCAGATCACGCAAGGGTTGCAGGATCACCGTGACCCGCGACCGCTCGCTATTGGCACGGAGCCAGGCCTGCGCACCCTCGCGGTCGGTCCGGCTGCGCGCGATCAGCGGGTCGCCGATGTCGCGGCGCCATTCCTCCATCCTGGCATGCGACGCCGCGACCTCGGCGCGCGCCCTGGGGTCATCGACCAGCGCCCTGTCCAGCTCCGCCGCCGCCTGCCTCTCGGCGGCACGTGCCGTATAATATTGCGCCAGATAGGCCTCGTCCCCGGTGATCAGGAAGCCGCGCATCTGGCTGTTCTCGCGCTGGACGCCGCCTTCCATGTCCAGCGTGGTGGTATAGACCGTCTGGGCATGAACGCTTTTTTTCGTCATCCCCTCGATCCGTGCCAATGCCCACCACAAGGTCCCCATCATCGCCAGGACCGACAGGACGACGATGGCGAAGGACAGACCGATTTTCTTCGGTATAGGCATGGAAGAGAGCATGACGAATCCTGGCAGGTCGAAAGCCCCTTCGCTTCCGATTGCCTCCGACTCCTAACCGGTGACTCCAAACAGTTGGTTAAATCGTTACACAAGGAATGGGTTTTGCGGCGGGCCGTTTATTGCAGCGCCGCCCCCGCCCGGTCGATCAGCGCGGGGCGATAGGGAATCGGCGCCCCCGCCGGGATCGCGGCGATCTCGGCCGCCACCGCATCGGCACGCGCCGAGGACGAGGGATGGGTCCGGCTGCGGAACAGGCCGCCATCGACCTCGCCGCCATGCTCGCGCCAGAAGCGCACCGCATCCTGCGGGTCATAGCCCGCATTGCGCATGAGGTGCGCGCCCAGCAGATCGGCCTCGGTCTCGGTCTGGCGGAACAGCCGCCCGTTGCGCCCGAACTCCGACAGCAACCCGCGCTTGACGCCCGCCGCGTCCAGCCGCTCGCGATGGTGCAGGATGTTGTGCGAGAATTCATGCGCGACGACGACCGCGATCATTCGGTCGTCGAACCGCTCGAAGAAGCGCGATCCGATCTGGACGATGTCCCCGTCCGCCGAGGCGGTCAGGTCGGGGCCGATCCTCATCTCGAACCGCGACCGGCAACCCCGCTGCGCGGCCACCGTCACGTCGCGCCGCTCACCATGGCGCAGGATGGTCAGGCGCAGCGGACGATCGGCGGGCTCGGCGGCGATCCGCCGCTGGGCGGCGTCGCGCGTGGCGCTGTTGGCCTGCGTCGCACCGGCCGGATCGACCGCCAGGGGCTGGCCGTCGACCGCCAGGATCGTGTCGTCGGGGGCGATCCCCGCCTTGTCCGCCGCGCTGCCCGGCACCACCGCCTCGACCGCGACCGGCCCCTCGAACCCGAAGGTCGCAGGGAGTTCCTTGCGCAGTGCGGGCTCATATTGGTCGATCGCATGGATGACGAGGCCGGGGGTCGGCGCCGTATCCCGACACAGCGTGACATTGGCGGTCGCCAGCCGCCATGCGATCGTCGCCAGCCGCAGGTCCGCCGCGCGCATCGCATCGAACAGCGCCCGGTCGTCCGTCGCCTCCACCGCAACCGTGGACACGGCGTAGGCCGGCACGGGCGGCGCCACGGCCAGCGATAGAGCGGACAGCGCGACCATGGCGGCCGATGGGAAGAGCGAACGCGACATGGGCCCCTTGCTAATCGCTTCCCCGCCGATCCGCAAAGCCCGCCGCCGCAACCGCCAACGGCTCGGCGCAAAGCCGTATCATGCGCAACAATCGGCGCGACTTGAGGGGCCCAAACGCCAACTTCATTGCGTATCCCCACGATTCGGCGCATGGCGGGCAAATCAACAAAGAAGACGAAAGAGCAGGATATCATGGCCGCGAAATGGGCCCCCGACAGCTGGACGAGCGCCGAAGCCCGCCAGCTTCCCAACTATCCCGACCGCAATGCGCTGGACGCCGCGACCCGTACGCTGGCGACCTATCCCCCGCTGGTCTTTGCGGGCGAGGCGCGCAGCCTGACCGCCGAGCTGGCCGAGGTGGCGGCGGGCCGGGGTTTCCTGCTCCAGGGCGGCGACTGTGCCGAGAGCTTTGCCGAGCATAGCGCGAACAACATCCGCGACACCTTCCGCGTCATCCTCCAGATGGCGGTCGTCCTGACCTTCGCCTCCAAGCTGCCGGTGGTGAAGCTGGGCCGCATGGCGGGCCAGTTCGCCAAGCCGCGCTCGGCCGATACCGAGGTGATCGGCGGGGTCGAACTGCCCAGCTATCGCGGCGACAATGTCAACGACATTGCCTTCACCGCCGAGGCCCGCATACCCGATCCGCAGCGGATGCTGCGCTCCTATGCCCAGTCGGCGGCGACGCTGAACCTGCTGCGCGCGTTCGCGCAGGGCGGCTATGCCAATCTGCACCAGGTGCATCGCTGGACCCATGACTTCATGGGCCGCAGCCCCTGGGCGCAGAAATATGCCGAGACCGCCGACCGCATCGGCGAGGCGCTGGACTTCATGGCGGCGTGCGGCATCGACCCCGCCTCGGTCCCCCAGCTGGCGCAGACCAGCTTCTACACCAGCCACGAGGCGCTGCTGCTCCCCTATGAGCAGGCGCTGACCCGGCAGGATTCGCTGACCGGCGACTGGTACGACACCTCGGCCCACTTCCTGTGGATCGGCGACCGCACCCGCTTCGAGGGCTCGGCGCATGTCGAGTTCCTGCGCGGCATCGACAACCCGATCGGCGTGAAGTGCGGACCCAGCCTGGAGCCCGACGCGCTGCTGCGCATGCTCGACACGCTGAACCCCGGCCGGGTGCCGGGCCGGATGACGCTCATCACCCGCTATGGCCATGACAAGATCGAGGCGCATCTGCCCAGGCTGGTCCGCGCCGTCACGCGCGAGGGCCATCCTGTCGTCTGGTCGTGCGACCCGATGCACGGCAACACGGTCAAGGCCGCGACCGGCTACAAGACCCGCCCCTTCGACCGTATCCTGGCCGAGGTTCGCGGCTTCTTCGCCGTGCACCGTGCCGAGGGGACGCATGCGGGCGGCATCCATGCCGAGATGACCGGCCAGAACGTCACCGAATGCACCGGCGGCGCGATCGACGTCACTGAACAGTCGCTGGCCGACCGCTATCACACGCATTGCGACCCGCGCCTGAATGCGGGCCAGAGCCTGGAGCTGGCCTTCCTGCTGGCCGAGATGCTCAACGAGGAAATGGCCGAACGCCGCAAGGCCGCCGCCTGACCGGTATGCGGGGCGGGGAAGCCGCAAGGCTCCCCGCCCCGATCTTATCCACAGTTTCCGTACACCGTCCGCTTGACGCCCCGCCCCACCCCCGCTAATTGCGCCCCTCCACCGCAAACGGCCCCTTCGTCTAGCGGTCTAGGACGTCGCCCTCTCACGGCGAAAACACGGGTTCGAGTCCCGTAGGGGTCACCAGCCTTTTTAAAGGTTGGATAGCGCTTGGTATGATTCAGCCATGTGCTGATAGGCGAAGAGCCACACCCTTCGGATCAGCGATCTTTTCACAAGTCGATCGCTCCCGGCCAGACACGGCACCCCGCCTCAATCCGTGCCCGTGCAGGCCAGCATGGCGAAGCTCGCCAGCCAGTGTTCGCCCATATAGTCGCCTGCGACCTCGTCGATCGCCGCGGCGAGGTGGTCGGCGGCGGCGGCTTGCAGGGCGTTGCGCAGCCTGGCCTCCGGTGTCGTCGCCAGCGCCTGCATCGCCCAGGCGCGGCTGAGGTTCAGGCCGTCGAGATGCGCGATCCGGCCGTCGCTGCGATCGCTGACGCGCGCCGGGGTGGCCAGCGTATCGGGAAGCAGCGGCAGGAACGCCGCGAACCAGTCGGCAAAGGCGTCGGCGGGCAACAGGCGCTGCATCGCCATGGCCTCCATCAGCGTCGGGGACAGGAAATCCTCGCCGCTCGGCTCCCAGACCTGGGCCTGGCGATCCGCGCCGAACCAGTGGTGCGCGCGCTCGATCATCGCGCCGCGCATCGCCTGGTCGTTGGCGACCCGCGCATAGCGATCGGCGAGCACCAGCGCGAAGGCGGTGTTGGCATGCGTCCCCGCGCGCACCGGATAGGTCATCAGCGGCAAATGCGCGCGCCATCGTGCGGCAAAGGCCTCCGCCAGCGGCCGCAGCGTGTCCGCATGGCTCAGCCCCGCGACCATCAACTCGCTCTGTAGCATCAACAGCCACGCCCAGCCATAGGGCCGCTCGAACCCGCGTGCGCTCGGCCGGTCGAGATAGGCGCACTCCGCCGCGACCTTTTCGGGCGTGAAGGCCGCGTCGAACAGCGCGTCGATGGCGGCGACCTCAGCCAGATCGGGGAACAGACGCCGGATCCGGGCGAGCAGCCAATAGCCATGGACGCAGCTATGCCAGTCGAAACTGCCGAAGAAGATCGGATGCACCGCGCGCGGGCGATACGGGTCGTCATCGCCGGTCATCACATGATCGGCCTTGTGCGGATATTCGCGGGTGACATGGCCGAGCGCGATCCGCGCGAATGTCGCGGCACGAATGGGGGTCATCGCAATCCTCCAGGAAAGGCGCAGAGCGTCAGCACCGTGATATTGAACGCCAGCAGCATCAGTGCGGTCGGCCACTGGACGCGGATCACCCCGAACCGGTCCCGCAGTTCGAGGACCGCGGCGGGCACCAGGTTGAAGTTCGCCGCCATCGGCGTCATCAACGTCCCGCAAAAGCCCGACAACATGCCCAGCGCCGCGACCACCGCCGGATCGCCGCCGAAATGGCGGATCAGCAGCGGCAGGCCGATGCCCGCCGTCATGATCGGAAAGGCGGCAAAGGCATTGCCCAGGACCATCGTGAACAGCGCCATCCCGACGCAATAGGCGATCGTCCCGGCCAGCGGCGTATCGAGCGCGACGATGTTCACGACGCCGCTCGCGACGACCTTGCCCACGCCCGCCATCGCGAACACGCCGCCCAGCGCCGCCAGCATCTGGGGCAAGACCATCGCCCAGCCGATCGAGTCGACCAGCCGCCGCGCCTCGGCGACCGGCGCGGTGCGCGGCGGCCGGGTGAGGCGCACGGCCAGCAGGAGGGCGACGATCGACCCGGCCACCAGCGCGACCAGGGTCACCTGCTTCGGGTCGATCAGCGCCACGCCCGCGATCCGGCCCTTGCCGACCGATAGCGTCCCCGCCAGCGTGACGGCGGGCAGCATCAGCGCGGGCACGAACAGCCGGCCGCCCAGTCGCACGGCGGAGGCGGCGCGCTGCTCCGCATCGCTGCTGGCGACGGCCGAGGGACGCAGCCCCCAGGTCGCGAGGCCCACCATCACGAGGACGAGACACCCGGCGAGCAGATCGGGCAGCCATGGCCCCACCCCGAGCAGCACCGCGAAGAGTCCCCAGAACCCGGCATTGCGCCAGCGCGTCGGCGCTTCCCGGTCGCAGGCATGATGCGCCGCCACTGCCGCGGGCAGCGTCGCCGCCGCCATCCCGATCGCATCGAGCCCGATCATGCCCGCCGCCGCAACCGCCGATCGAGCAGCAACAGGCGCGCGCCGTGGATCAGGAACGCCGCGATGGCGGTCGGGATCGCCCAGAGCGCGACGTCCAGCGGTGCGACCGCCACGCCGTCCTGTTCGAGGATCGCGCGGATCAGCAGGATCGATCCGATCGCGATGAACACATCCTCGCCGAAGAACACGCCGATATTATCGACGGCGGCGGCATGCGCGCGGATTCGGTCGCGCGTCTCGGGGTCGAGCGGCTGGCGCTCGTCGCGCTCCTCCGCGCCCTCCGCCATGGGGGCGACGATCGGCCGGACCATCTGGACATGCCCGCCCAGCGACACCAGCCCCAGCGCCGCCGTGATCTGACGCAATGCGAGATAACCGAGCAGCACCCGCCCGGTCGTCGCCCGGCGCAACCCCCGCACGATGTCGCGCGCCTTTTCGCGCAGCCCCGCGCGTTCCAGAAGGCCGATCATCGGCAGCGCCAGGAACGGGACCGCCAGGAAGCGCGCATCGACAAAGGCCCGCCCGATCATCGCGATCACCGCGACCGGCCCGAACCCCGCCGCCGCCGCACTGGCCAGCGCGGCGACGGTCACCACCAGCAAGGGGTTCACGCCCAGCGCGAAGCCGATGATGATGATCGCGATTCCCGAAAGGACGAGCATGGCGGCGGCCTCTCGCTAAAGCGTCGCGGCGGCTCGCGCCGCCTGGTTATACTGGCCCGACAGCGAGCGCAGCAGGTCCGCCGCCTCCGACAGTGCCTGGCCATCCGGACCGTCGGCGACGACGGCGCTGGCCAGCACGCGTTCGCGGATGTCGCGATAGTGCAGGCAGAAATCGCGGCCCGCCTCGGTCGCCGCGATCCGCTTCTCCTTGCCGGATCGATCGGTGGCGACGAGCCCGGCGCGTTCCAGCTTGCGGATCGCATAGGTGATGAGATGCGTGTCCTCGACATCCAGCACCAGCGCGATGTCGGCGATCCGCTTGGCGCGATCGCGGTGGCGGACGGTGTGCAGGATCAGCACCTCCAGCGGCGCCAGCGCCAGTCCCGCCGCCGCCGCGCAGCGCACGATCCAGCGTTGATAGGCGGCGGCGGCCAGCGTCAGGCTGAACTCCAGCTCGGACAGCGCCGGGGCCGCGCCATCGGCCAGATGCGCCGAAGATACGATCGCCCGCTTGTCGTTGGTCATGCCGCCTCCTGCGCGATCAGGGTCGCGGCGTTTCTATGGGCTGTCAATCCATCGCCGATAGTTTATCGACGATTCGTCGACAATTTCTCATGGAGGTGGCGCGATGGCAGGCTGGTCGTTCTGGATCGATCGTGGCGGCACCTTTACCGACGTGGTCGCCCGCGCCCCCGACGGGACGCTGACCACCGCCAAGCTGTTGAGCGAGGCGCCCGAACGTTATGCCGATGCGGCTATCGCGGGCATCCGCACGATCCTGGGGCTGGCGGACGACGCACCCCTGCCCGCCGATCGCATCGCCGAGGTCAAGATGGGGACGACCGTCGCGACCAATGCGCTGCTGGAACGCAAAGGTGCGCGGACGCTGCTGGTGGTCGACCGAGGCTTTGCCAATCTGCTCGTCATCGGCGACCAGACCCGCCCGCGCCTGTTCGACCTCGCCATTCGCCGCCCCGCCCCGCTTCATGACGGGGTGATCGAGATTGGCGGCCGGATCGATGCCGACGGCGCGGTGGTCCTGCCGTTGGACGAGGCGGAGTGCGCCGCGCAGCTGGCGGCGAAACGCGCGGAGGGTTTCGAGGCGGTCGCTATCGCGCTCACCCATGGCTGGGCGCATGGCGACACCGAAGCGCGCGTCGCCGCGCTGGCGCGCGCGGCGGGCTTCACCCAGATTTCGGCCAGCCATGTCGTCAGCCCAATGATCGGCCTGGTCGCGCGCGGGCGGACGGCGGTGGTCGATGCCTATCTGTCGCCCGTGCTGCGCCGCTATGTCGATAGGGTCGCGGGTGCGCTGGGGCCGATCCCGCTCCATTTCATGCAGTCCAGCGGCGGGCTGGCCGATGCGCGCGCCTTTCAGGGCAAGGACGCGATCCTGTCGGGCCCGGCCGGGGGCGTCGTCGCCGCCGCACGCACCGCGCAGGCGGCGGGGATCGACCGGGTGATCGGCTTCGACATGGGGGGCACCTCCACCGACGTCGCGCTCTATGCCGGGCGGTTCGAGCGGGTGCTCGACGCCGAGGTCGCGGGCGTCGAGATGCGCGTGCCGATGATGGCGATCGACACGGTCGCGGCGGGCGGCGGATCGATCCTGCATTATGACGGATCGCGGTTCCGCGTCGGCCCGGACAGCGCGGGCGCCCATCCCGGCCCCGCCTGCTATCGGCGCGGCGGCCCGCTGACCGTGACCGACGCCAATGTGCTGGTCGGCAAGATCCAGCCCGCGCATTTCCCGGCGGTCTTCGGCCCGAACGGCGACCAGCCGCTCGACATGGAGGCACCCCGCCGCGCCTTTGCCGAGCTGGCGGCGGAGATGGACATGGCCGATCCCCGCGCCGTGGCGGAGGGATTCCTGGAGGTGGCCGTCGCGCATATGGCGGCGGCGATCAAGCGTGTCGCGCTGGAGCGCGGCGAGGACGTGACCGGCTTCGCGCTGCAATGTTTCGGCGGGGCCGGTGGACAACATGCCTGCCGCGTCGCCGAGGTGCTGGGAATGCGCACGGTCCTGATCCATCCGCTCGCGGGCGTGCTGTCGGCCTATGGCATGGGACTGGCCGACCGGGTGGCGATCCGTCAACGCTCGGTCGAGCAGCCGCTGGGCACGCCGCTGGACGCCATCATGACGGCGCTCGGCGACGAAGCGGCGGCGGAGGTCGGCGCCGGGGCCCGCCGCGTCGCCACCGTTCACCTGCGCTATGCCGGGACCGACACCGCGCTGCCCGTCGACTGGGCCGGGGACGACGCCATGCAGGCCGCCTTCGAGGCGGCGCACCGCGCGCGCTTCGGCTTCGTCAGCCCGAACGCCGAACTGGTCGTCGAAAGCGTGATGGTCGAGGCGATCCTGCCCGGCGAGCCGGTGACGCCGCCGCCGCTCCCGGCGCGGCAAGGTCCGCTGCCGCCGCCGCTTTCGCATGTGTCGGTCTGGACGAACGGTGCGGAGCATCCGACCCCCGTCCATGACCGCGCCGCGCTGAGACCCGGCGATCGCATTGCCGGCCCCGCACTGATCCGCGAGGCGATCGCGACGACGATGGTAGAGCCGGGCTGGACGCTGCGCGTCGGCGATGGCGGCGAACTGCTGCTCGCGCATGACGCATCGGACACGCGCAGCGCCCCCGACCCGCAATATGTCGATCCGGTGCAGCTCGAACTGTTCAACACCCGCTTCATGGGCATCGCCGAGCGCATGGGCGTGGTCCTGCGCAACACCTCGCGCAGCGTGAACATGAAGGAGCGGCTCGACTTCTCCTGCGCGCTCTTCGATGGCCAGGGACGGCTGGTCGCCAACGCGCCGCACGTTCCCGTCCATCTGGGGGCGATGGGCGAAAGCGTCCGCGCCGTCATCGCCAGCCGGTCGGGCACGCTCAAGCCCGGCGATGTCGTCGCGCTCAACAATCCGTTCAACGGCGGCACCCATCTGCCCGACGTGACGGTGATCGCTCCCGTCTTCGACGCGGCGGGCGAGCATATCCGCTTCTTCGTCGCCAATCGCGGCCATCATGCGGATATCGGTGGGCTGACCCCCGGATCGACCCCGCCTTTGTCGCGCACGCTGGAGGAAGAGGGCGTGGTGATCGACGACTTCCTGCTGGTCGATGGCGGGACGCTGCGCGAGGCGGCGTTTCGCGACCTGCTGGCCGGGGCGCGCTATCCCGCGCGCAGCCCGGACACCAATGTCGCCGACATCAAGGCGCAGCTGGCCGCCAACGCGACCGGCATCGCCGAGCTGAACGCGCTGATCGCGGCCAGCGGCTGGCCGATGGTGCACGCCTATATGGAGCATGTCATGGACCAGGCGGAGGAAAGCATCCGCCATGTCCTGTCGCGGCTGGAGGACGGGGCCTTCGCCTACACGATGGACGACGGCACGCCGCTGGCGGTGCGGGTCACGGTCGACCGGGCGGCGCGGGCGGCGACGATTGACTTCACGGGCACCGGCCCTGCTCGCCACGGCAATTTCAACGCTCCCCCGGCGGTGACCCGCGCGGTCGTGCTCTATGCCTTTCGCTGCCTGATCGGCGAGGACCTGCCGCTGAACGAGGGATGCCTGGCACCGCTGACCATCATCATCCCGGCGGGCAGCTTCCTGTCGCCCCCGCCCGGCAGCGCGGTGGTGGCGGGCAATACCGAGGTGAGCCAGGCGGTCTGCAACGCCCTGCTCGGCGCGCTGGGGGCCTGCGCCGCGTCGCAGGGGACGATGAACAACTTCCTGTTCGGCAACGACCGCTATCAATATTACGAGACGATCTGCGGCGGAACCGGCGCCGGGCCGGGCTTTGACGGCGCATCGGCGGTGCACAGCCACATGACCAACACGCGGATCACCGATCCCGAGATACTGGAACTCCGCTATCCCGTCCGGCTCGACCGGTTCGACATCCGCCGGGGATCGGGGGGCAGCGGTCGCCATCGCGGCGGCGACGGGGCCATTCGCGAGATCACCGCGCTGGAGCCGATGACCGCCACGATCGTCGCCTCGCGCCGGACCGTCGCGCCCTTCGGCCTGGCGGGCGGCGGTGCCGGAGCCGTGGGACGACAATGGCTGGTCCGGGCGGACGGCACCCGGCACGCCCTGCCCGGCGTCGATCAGGTCGAGCTCCAGGCGGGGGACCGGATCGTCATCGAGACGCCCGGCGGGGGCGGCGCGGGCCTCTGACCGCTCGCGCCCGCCGCCGCTTCAGGGTTGGAGGCGGATCATCGCCACGCCGTGCGGCGCGACCTCCGCCTCGTAGCGGCGGGACAGGCGGCCGAGATCCTTGTGGGTCCACAGGTCGCGCGCGCGCAGGCGGGTCGTGGCGGGCAGGCCCAGCTGCGTCCAGTCCGCGCCGATCCGCGCGGGCGTCTCGCCCCGGTTCCAGAACAACAGGGCGCGGCCGCCATCGGCCATGGGCTTGACCCAGACCTCGCGCGGGCCGTCGCGCGCCACCCGGTGGCCCTGTGCGCCCAGCGGGTCCTGATCGACCGCGATGACGTCGCGGTTCAGCAGGATGTCGCGGGTCGCGGGCGTCATGCCCGCGACGTCGTTGCCCGCGATCAGCGGCGCGGCCATCATCGCCCAGAGCGAGAAATGCGCGCGATATTCGGTGTCGCTCAATCCGCCATTGCCGACTTCCAGCATGTCGGGATCATTCCAATGGCCGGGTCCGGCAAAGGGCCAGAGCGGCTCGTTCATGTCGACGATCGACGCAACGCCCCAGCTATAGCCGTGCTTGCCTTCCCATTTGTCGGTGATGTCGCCGGTGGTGCGCCACATATTGCCGATCTTCGCACCCCATAGCCAGGGCCGCGAATGGCCCCATTCGCATAGCGAGAACAGGATCGGCCGCCCCGTCGCGCGCAGCGCATCGGCCATGGTCGCATAGGCTTCCTCGGCATTGCGCACGCCCGTCGAGCACCAGTCATATTTCAGATAGTCGACGCCCCAGCGGGCATATTGCAGCGCGTCCTGATATTCATGCCCCTGGCTGCCCGGACGCCCGCCACAGGTCTTGGTCCCCGCATCCGAATAGATGCCGAACTTCAGCCCCCTTGCATGGATATAGTCGCCCAGCGCCTTCAGCCCGCCGGGAAAGCGCCGGCGATCCTCGGTGATGAAGCCATTGGCGTCGCGCGCGCCGTGCCAGCAATCGTCGATGACGATATATTCATATCCCGCCGCCTTCATCCCGTTGGAGGCCATCGCATCCGCCGTCCGGCGGATCACGTCCTCGTTCACGTTGCAGGCGAACTTGTTCCAGCTGTTCCAGCCCATGGGCGGGGTCTGGGCGAGGCCGTTGGCGGTGCGCTTGGGGTCCTGGGAGGGGGCGAGCGTGTTGGGGTCGGTGTCCAACACTTCCTGCGCCATGGCGGGAACAGCCATCTGGAGCAGCAGCGTAGCGGCGAGCGGGCGGGCGAAACGACGGAGCATGGCGGCCTGTCCTTGCGCTTATCGGGTCTTGGGGAGCCGGGCGACGGCCGCGGCATGGTCCGCGACGATGCGGACCGTCGTGTCGCCGGTGAAGATGCCGTACCAGCCCTGCGGCTCGTGCGGCGGGTCGCCCATATACTGACCGTCGCCGTCGCGGAACCGATAGTCGGGATGCTGCGCGCGCGCCTCGCCATTCCAGGCCCAGAAATTGGTGCCCGCGATCGGCCCGCCCGCCGCCATGTCGCGCAGCGCGGCGGCATAGATCAGGCGGTAGAAGCGGTCCTTATAGGTCGTCGCCACCTTCGGATCGTTGCTGCCGCCGTCGCGCGGATAGCCGAACTCCTCGATGATCAGCGGCTTGTCGAGCTGGCGGGCATAGCCGACATGGCGGGCGATATAATCCTGGGTCAACGCCTCGCCGCGCTTGTAGGTGTTCGCCAGATCGGCCTGCTTCACCCAGTCCCAATTGTTGGGCCAGATATGCGCGGTCAGATAATCGATCGCGTCGATGCCATGTTCGGCCAGCAGGATGTCGGGCTTTTCCAGCGTGCCCTTCAACCCTTCCGATCCGGTGCAGACCAGATGGTTGGGATCGAGCGACTTGATCAGCGTCGCGCTGTCGCGGACCCAGCCATGGAATTGGTCGAGATCGGCATGCGCCAGATCGCCCGCCGGGCGCGGCTCGTTGGACAGCTGCCACGCCATGATCGTCGGGTCGGCCGCATAGGGCTTTGCGGTGACGCTGTTGGTGCGCGACACGATGGTGCGGATCCAGTCGCGATACATCTCCTTGGCGCGCGCATTGCCATAGAATTGCGCGTTGAAATTGGCGAAGGCAGGCCAGGGATGCGCCGGATCGTTCGCATTCAGGAACTGGCCGCCATTCACATAGGACAGATAGGTCATCATGCCCCCCGACCATTCCCAGAAATTGGTCAGGTACAAGACCGCGCGCATGTTGCGCTTCGCCATCTCCGCCAGCGCATAGTCCAGCCCGGCGAGCAAAGTCTGGTTGGTCGTGGTGGCGGTGCGGAAACCCGGCTTGATCGAGTCGCGCAAGGGGCCTTCTTCGGCCGAGGCGAGGATGCGGATATTGGTCACGCCCATCGCGGCCAGCGCATCCAGCTCGCGCCGCAGCCGGGCGCGGTCGCCATAAGGTGCGTCGGCGCCCAGATAGGCGGCATACCACATATTGGCCCCGACGAAGCGATAGACCGCGTCGCCGATCATCAGGCGGGTGCCCTTGCGACGGACGAACAACTCCCGCTTCGCGCCCGCCGCATCGGCGGCAGCCGCCACGCCCGCGCATCCCGCCAGCAAGGCCGCCGACCCCAGAAAGCCGCGACGATCGATATCCATGGTCATGCCCGCATCCTCCCCTCATATCGTTTCCCGACGCGGCTTTGCCGTCGTCATGGTGCAGGTCGATCGACCTGATTCCATTGGCATAACGAAGAATAATGCAAATTGCTTGCGGTATTTTGGGTAGCCGAAACCCTCCCTCACCCATCACCCCGGCGAAGGCCGGGGTCCAGTTACGGGGCGATGGCAACAACCTACCAACGCTTGCCCAACTGGATCCCGGCCTGCGCCGGGATGGTCAGGTGTTTTCGCAGCGCCTCCCTTACGGGAGAGGATTGGCGATCAGCGCATCCCGCAGCTGACCGGCCCCGGCGGCGCGCTGGCGATGCGGATCGACGAGATGTCGAGGCCCAGCTTGCCGGTCGTCGCGATCGTCCAGGGCTTCGTCACCGAGGCCATGGTCACGCCGCCATCGGCGAAACAGCGCAGCGGCACCGCCAGCTGGCGCCATTCGCCCAGCGTCCCCTTCAGCGCGCCGGTGATCGGCACGGTGGCGGGCTTGCCGCCCTCCATGCCGAGCAGGACCTCGGCGGTCGGGGCCTGGGTCACGCGATAGTCGACCAGCAGGCTGAGCTGGCCGTTGGACTCGCGGGTGATGTCGATCGGCTTGGCTTCCTCGATCGCGGCGCTCGCCGGGCCGGTGCCCGTAAAGGTGAAGCGCAGGCTGTCCTCCTGCGCGGCGCGGTCGACGCGGCTCTGCTGCACCGCGCCCGCCACGTCCAGCCGCGCGCCCGCGACCACCCGGCCGCGCACGAACAGCGCATTCTGGTCCCCCGCCGCCACCGCCGGACGCGCCTCGCTCAGCACCGGCACGGTCACGCCCTGCGCATAGGTCAGGCCATAGCCGATCGGGAAGAGCGGGTCATAATTCGCGTCCCGCTTGTTCAGCACATATTGGTCGAGCCGCTTGGGCCAGGAAAAGCTGAGCTTGCCGTGGAAGTCGTTGCGCGGCTTGCCATCGCGCCCGGCGATCAGCACGTCCGCCACGCCGCCGCCCTCGGTGCCGGGCAGGAAGGCCGCGACGAATGCGTCCGCCGCGTTCATCTCGGGGTTCACCCAGAGTGGACGCCCCGACAGGAACACCGCGACGACCGGGACACCGGCGGCCTTCAGCTTCTTGAGCAACGCCAGGTCGCTCTTGTCCTCGGGGCTGTATTCCAGCGTCGGGCGGTCGCCGGTGAACTCGGCATAGGGGGTCTCACCGAACACCACGATCGCCGCATCGGGCTTGGCGCTATAGGCACCGTCGACCGCCAGCACCGCCTTGCCGCCGCCCGCGCGGACCGCCTCGTCGATGCCCGCCCAGATCGACTGGCCGTTGGGGAAGTTGGCGTTGGTGACGCCGGTGCCCTGCCAGGTGATCGACCAGCCGCCAGCCTGCTGCCCGATATTGTCGGCACCGCGTCCCGCGACCAGGATATTGGCGCCGGGCTTGAGCGGCAACAGGCTGCCATTGTTCTTCAGGAGGACCATCGACTCGCGCACCGCCTGGCGGGCGATGGCGCGGTGCTCGGGCGATCCGATCAGGCCTAACTTGCCCGATACGGGCCGCGAGGACGGACGCCCCGCCTCGAAGCTGCCCGCCAATATCTTCACGCGCAGGATGCGGCGCACCGCATCGTCCAGCCGCGCGGCCGGGATCGTACCGTCCTTCGCCTCGCGCAGCGTGTTGGCGTAAAGCTGCTTCCAGCCCGCGCCCGAATACATGAACATGTCGAGCCCGGCATTGATCGCCGCCGGGCAATCCTCGTTGTTGCAGCCGGGCACCTGGCCATGGGCGTTCCAGTCGCCGATGGTGAAGCCGTCAAAGCCGAGCTTGTCCTTCAGCACGCCGGTCAACAGGCTCTTGTTGCCGGTCATCTTGGTGCCGTTCCAGCTGGAGAAGCTGGGCATCACGGTCAGCGCGCCCGCGACCAGGCCGCTGCGATAACCGGCCGCATGCACGTCACGCAGCACCTCCTCGGACACGCGCGTATCGCCCTGGTCGCGGCCGCCGGTGCCGCCATCGCCCAGGAAATGCTTGATCGACGAGATGACATGGCCCGGCTTCATGAAGTCGCCGCCGACGCTGCCCTGAATGCCCTCGACCATCTTTCCGGCATAGGATTCGACGATCGCCGGGTCCTCCGAATAGCTTTCATAGGTGCGGCCCCAGCGATCGTCCTGCACCACCGCCACGGTCGGCGCGAAGCTCCAGTCGATGCCGGTCGCCGCCGTCTCCGCCGCCGTCGCCGCGCCGATCTTGCGGATCAGCTCGGGGTCGCGCGCCGCGCCGAGGCCGATATTGTGCGGGAACAGCGTCGCGCCGACGATATTGTTCGCGCCGTGCACCGCGTCGGTGCCCCAGATCAGCGGCACCTGCGGACGGCCATCGCTGCGCTTCGCCGAGGCGTCGTAAAAGGCGTCGAACAGCTTCAGCCATTCGGGCGCGGGGGCGAATTCGTCATTATTGGGCGCCGAATTGCCGCCGTTCAGGATCGAGCCGAGCTTGTACGTCTCGAGGTCCTTGGGCGTGATCGAGGCGATGTCGACCTGGATCAGCTGGCCGACCTTGTCCTCCACGCTCATCTTGGACAGGATCTGTTCGACCCGCGCCTCGACCTTCGGATCGCGCTGCCGCTTCAGGGGCAGTCGGGGCCAGAGATCGGGATGCGCGACCGCCGAGGCCTCGGCGGCACCGGCGGCCTGTTGCCCGGCTGTCTGGGCGGAAACGCCGCTGCTGAGCGCGGTTGCGGCCACCATCAGGGCCAGCGTGCGGGAAAACGGCATGGTACATCCTCTCCTGTCGATTTTCATGCGACGTTCCGGTTTCATGACAGCGCTGTCAACAAAACATATTTCAAATTTTCTTTTTACCGCTCTACGCTTCGCAATGGCTTCGTCGGACATAACCGAGGGCACGAAAAACAAAGGCGGCGCCGTGCCTTGCGACCGCCTGATGCTTGCTGGAGACGTTGATGCGCTACGCCCCTGCCCTTCTGCTGCTGCTTGGTGCCGGAGCCTCCGCGCAGCAGGTGCCGCCGCCCGCCGCCAAGCCCGACGAGGGCGAGATACGGCTGCACAATGATTTCGGCTGGCTGGGTCGCTACCAACAGGCCAATGCCCGCGTGACCGGGCCGGTGACGATCGTCTTCATGGGCGATTCCATCACGCAAGGCTGGTTCGACAAGATGCCGGGCTTCTTCACCCCCGGTCGGATCGGGCGCGGCATCGGCGGCCAGACGACGACCCAGATGCTGTTGCGCTTCCGCCAGGACGTGATCGACCTGAAGCCGAAGATCGTCCAGATCATGGCGGGCACCAACGACATTGCGGGCAATACCGGCCCGATGACGCCCGAACAGACCGAGGCGAACATCATGTCCATGGCCGAGCTGGCGCGTGCGCACGGCATCCGCGTGATCCTGGCGTCGATCCCGCCCGCCGATCATTTCCCCTGGCGACCGGGCCTCGACACTGCGTCGCGGATCGCGGTGCTCAACGACTGGATGAAGGGCTATGCGGCGCGCACGGGCGCGACCTATGCCGATTACTGGTCGGCGCTGCACGACGGACAGGCCACGCGCGCCAGCCTGACCTATGACGGCGTCCACCCCAATGAGGCGGGCTATGCCGTGATGGCTCCGGTGGCCGAGGCCGCGATCCGCACCGCGCTTGCCAGGCCCGCGCCCCGGCCGATCGCCCGCTGATCGGCTCGGGAAAAAACAAGGGCCGCGGTGTCGCCACCGCGGTCCTTTTCATGCGATCGTGCCGACCGATCAGTAGGTCAGGCGGACGCTCAGCTGGAACTGGCGGTCGCTCTTGAAGTACGAACGCGGCGCTTCCAGGCCCGAGCTGTTCAGCACGAAGGTCGTGCGCGTCGTCGCGTCGAGCAGGTTCTGGACCTGCAGACCGATCTTGAACTGCTTGTTGACCGTGTAGAACAGCGAGGCGTCCGCCTGGCCCGCCGCCAGCGAATAGACCGGCAGGAACGGGAAGCAGCAGTCGCGGTTGGTCAGCAGATACTTGGACCGCCAGCTATAGGCGATGCGCGCATAGATGCCCGCATAGTCATAGAAGGCCGACACGTTGAAGTTGTACTTCGACAGCTGGGCCAGCGGCAGCGTGCTGTACAGCCCCGCCACGTCGACCGGCGGACGGTTGCCGTCGGCAGGCCCGTTGTTCGGCGTCGCGTTGGGGATCTTGCCCGGATCGACATAGGTGAAGGTCGCCTGCGTCCCCAGGCCGCGCAGGATGCCCGGCAGGAAGTCGTAGGTCTGCTGGTACGAGATTTCCGCGCCCTTGATATGCGCCGTGCCCGGTGCATTGGCGGGGCCGTTCACCGACACGGCATAGGTCTGGCCGTTGTTGGTGAAGTCGCGGACGAACCCGTAATTGTCGAGGATGATGTTCGACAATTCCTTGTAGAACACCGCACCCGTCAGCGAGCCGACCTTGGCGAAATACCATTCGGCGGTTAGGTCGACCTGCTTGGCATCGACCGGACGCAGATAGGGGTTCCGCGCGCTCGACTGGAAGCCGTAGGACCCGGTCGTGTTGCTGCCCGAGGGGCTGAGGCCGACGAAGTTGCGCAGATCGGTGAAGCCGGGGCGCGAGATCGCCTTGGACGCCGCCAGACGGAACAGCAGGGTCGGCGTCACCTGGTACTTCAGGTTCAGGCTGGGCAGCCACTTGTCGAAGCTCTGCTTGGCCACGTCGGTGGTCGACGCGCCGTTCGAGAAGGCGACGACCGCCGCCTGCTGCGCGCTGGTCAGCGTACAGATCGGGCGCACCGTGTTGGTGTCGTTGGGCGAGGCGCAATAGGCCGCGACGGTCGGGAACGTGCCGATCGTCGTGCCGATCTGCGGGAAGGTGATGCCGCCGGTCGATTCATCCCGCGTATGGACATAGCGCAGGCCGATATTGCCCGACAGGCTGGTCTCACCGCCGCCGATATTGTCGATGCCGAAGTCGACGCGCGCATAGGCGGCATAGGTCCGCTCGCGCATCTTGTAGACTTCGTTCGGCCGGAAATAGCCGTCGACGAGGTCGGAGCCGCGATCCTCCAGCGGGGTATAGCCGCCGCCCGACGCCTTGGTCGCCTCGCGCAGCAGCGCGGTCAGCGCGTCGTGATCGGTCAGCAGCGCATCGCGCAGGCCATAGGTCGTCGGCGGGGTCACCACCTGACCACGATAGAAATCGGTGAAGTTCAGGCCGGTCACCGCGCTCGAATATTTGTCGAGCGTCGCGGTGCTGGAGGTCCAGGTGTCAGACACCGCGCCCCAGTTGTTATAGTCGTTGGTCTTCACCGTCTGGTTGCGGTCCGAATAGCGGCCGCCGACCCGCACCTTGCGCAGGAACGAGTCCTCGGACACGTCATATTGCGCATCGGCCTTGAACGCCCACTCGTCGCCGTCGCTGTGCGTGCGGTTGTTCATCGCGTCGCGGATGAAGATCTTCGTCGGGTCGCCGAAATAGGCGGCGGCGGACTGGCCGTTGGGCGGGATCACGTTGATCAGCGGCGCACCGTTGCTACCGTCGATCCGCACGCCCGAGAAGGTCGCCAGTTCGACCGTGTCGTCCGAATCGCGGCCCTTCGAGAAGACATATTGCCCGTCGAAGTTCAGGTGCAGCCGCTCGGTCGGGTCCCACTTGACGTTGACCGACTGGTCCTGCGTCGCGCCGTCCGTCTTGAAATAGCGGTTGGCGAGCGTGGTGTACTGGCCGCCGCCGTTGCGGATCAGCGTGCCCGAGGTGAACAGGCCGTTGGCGTCATAGGTCGGCTGGGTGAAGCTCTGCCCCGCGATCGGCGCGCTGGGGTTATAGCCCTGCGGGAAGATCTGGTTGGCGTCGGCATAATAGACGTTCGGCTCGACCGTGCGGTCCAGCCAAGTCTGCTTGGACTCGGCGCGCAGGAACTGCGCGGTGATCAGCAGGTTGCCGCGACCATTCTCATATTGCGCCGAACCGGCATAGCCGATGCGGGTGCGGTCGAACTGCTGCATGCGCGAGCCCGCGCCCAGCGGCACGTACACGACGTTGCGGCCCGACGGCACCGGATAATGGTCATAGGCGGTCGACGCATAGGGCGTGCCCGCGTTGATCGTCCGGCCCTCGCCCGCGTCCTGCTGGCCATTGCCGTTGGTGTCGTCATTGTAGCGCGGGATGAACGCCGAATAGAAGACCGAGTCCGACCGGCTATATTGCTGGTTGTAGCTGCCGCTGGCGAGGATGCCGAAGCGGCCGCCATTGCCCAGCTGCCACTGCTTGGAGAACAGGCCGACGACGGCGGGCGCGCTGCGCTTCGAGAAGTCGCCATAGTTCACGCTGCCCGACAGATAGACCAGCGTCTCCTTGGTGTCGAAGGGCTTGCGGGTATTGATGTTGACCGTGCCCGAGATACCGCCTTCGATCAGGTCGGCGGTCAGGTTCTTGTACACGTCGACCGAGCCGACCAGTTCGGTCGGCACGTCGTTGAAGCCGATCTCACGACCGCCCGACACGCCGAAGCTGTCGCGGCCGTTGAACTCGCCGCGCACATAGCTGAGGCCACGGATGGTGACGCCCGAACCCTCGACCGAGAAGTGGGCGGTGTCGTTGGCGGCGGCGAAGCGGGTGATGGCGACGCCAGGGACGCGCTGCAGCGCCTCGTTGACCGAACGGTCCGGAAGCGCGCCGATGTCCTCGGCAGTGATCGCATCGACCACCGTGTCGGCGTTGCGCTTGATCGACTGGGCATTGGCGAGCGACTGGCGCAGGCCCGTGACAACGATGTCACCCTGATTGCCCTCGGCGGCGGGCGTCGCGACGTCGGTAGCGGTCACATTGGACTGGTCGGGCGCGGTCTGGTTGGCGATCGACGCACTGTTCGACAGCGGCTTTTTGCCCGCATTGGCACCGGCGGGCACGCTGGCCTGCCCGGCCGTACCGGCGCCGACATTGGTCTGCGGCACGGACTCGTCGTCGCGGGAAGCGGGTGCGGGCGTCGTCTGGGCCGACGCGGTCGCGGGGACCATTTGCACGGCCGCACAAAGGGCTACGACCGAAACCGTGGCCGCCAGCCGCTTGCGGCTGACGCCGTCAGCCAAGATTCGCATGGTGTGCATGTACCTTCCCGATCCTCTCCGATGCGCTTCGTCATGGAAGCGCCCCCGTTTTTTCGTGCCGCGTGATAGCGGTTATCATGCGGCTAAATCGGTGCCGATCCGGACTCAAGGGAAATATCTAAACTTGATTTAATTATTGAGGAATTGCATCGAACTGTTGCTGCCAGGTGACACTCCACAGGATCCCTGCGGGCATGATCGGGAGAGGTTCGAGTGAGCGGCGATCCATCGGCGGACGACCGGGTGCGCATCATCGTGATCGGCGGCGGCACGGCGGGCTGGATGACCGCGGCGGGGTTGGTGGGCCTGTTGCCCGCGGCGTGCACCGTCCACCTGGTCGAGTCCGAGGAGATCGGCATCGTCGGCGTCGGCGAGGCGACCCTGCCGCATCTGCGGGCCTATCTCGAACGGCTGGGCATCGACGAAGCCGAATTCATGGCGGCGACCGATGCCACCTACAAGCTGGGGATCGAGTTCCGCGATTTCGGCCGGATCGGCGACCGCTATATCCACCCCTTCGGCACCTATGGCCGTCCGCTCGCCGATATTGGCTTTCACCATTACTGGCTGCGTCGCCATGCCGAAGGCGCGCCGGTGCTGCCGATCGGCGCCTATTCTGCCGGGGTCGCAGCCGCCGAGGCCCGCCGGTTCGAGCGACCGGGCACCGACCCCGACGATCCCACCACCAGCTTCGGCTATGCCTATCAGTTCGACGCAACCCGCTTCGCGCCCTTTCTCCGCCGCTGGGCCGAGGCGCGCGGCGCGCGGCGGACCGAGGGGCGCGTCGTGGCGGTCGAGCGCGATGCGGGCGACGGCGCGGTCCGGGCCGTGACGCAGGCCGACGGTACGCGGATCGAGGGCGACCTGTTCATCGACTGCTCGGGGTTTCGCAGCCTGTTGCTGGGGCAGGAACTGGCCGAACCCTGGGAGGACTGGTCGCACTGGCTGCCCTGCGACCGTGCGGTGGCGGTGCCGAGCGCCAGCCCCGACGCCCCGACCGAGCCCTTCACCCGGGCCACCGCGACCCTTGCAGGCTGGCGCTGGCGCATCCCGCTGCGCCACCGGGTCGGCAACGGCCATGTCTATGCCAGCGCATTCTGCGACGATGAACGGGCGGCCGAACTGCTGCTGGCCGGGTTGGACGGCCCCGCGCTCGCCGAGCCGCGCTTCCTGAAATTCCGCGCGGGGCGGCGGCGGCGCAGCTTCGTCGGCAATGTCGTGGCGGTCGGGCTCGCCTCGGGCTTTCTCGAACCGCTGGAGTCGACCAGCATCTATCTGGTCCAGGCCGCGATCACCGCGCTGGTCGAGCATTTCCCGGACGCGCATGTCGCCGATATCGACCGCGACGGGTTCAACGCCGCGATCGATGCCGAATATGACCGGATCCGCGATTTCCTGATCCTGCATTATCACGCCACGACCCGCGACGACTCCCCCTTCTGGAACCATGTCCGCACCATGACGGTGCCCGACACGCTGGCCGAGAAGATGGAGTTGTGGCGCGCCACCGCGCAGGTCGCGCATTATCGCCATGGCCTGTTCCTCGAGCCGAGCTGGGTCGCGGTCTATCTGGGCCAGGGCGTCGTACCGCATGGCTGGGACCCGCGCGCCGATCGGCCCGAAGGCGCCGGGCTGGACCGCGCCCTGTCCGGCCTGTCACGCGCGATCGCCGATCGGGTGGCGCGGATGCCCACCCATGACGCCGCACTAGCGGCCATCGCAGCGGGAGCACGCGCATGAACCGCCGCACCCTTCCCGCCCATGTCGCGGTCGCGGGTGGCGGGCCGGTCGCCTTCGCCGCCGCGCTCGCCTTTGCGCAGGCCATGCCGGGCACGCGGGTCACGCTGGTCCCCGCGCCCGTGCCCGATGCCGCGCTGGCGGATCGCTGGCCGCTCGCCCTGCCCTCCGCCCATGCGATGCTCGCGCGGCTGCATTGCCCGCCCGACATGCTGCTGGCGCACGGCGTGGCGACGCCGCGCCTCGCCACGCGCTTCCTCGACTGGAGCGCGGACGGGACGGCGTGGATGGTCGCGGACGAGCCCGCCCCGCCGCTTGCCGGTGCACCGCTACACCAGTTCTGGCTCCGGGCCGGGGCGCCGATGCCGTTCCACGCGCTCCACCCCGCCTGCATCGCCGCCGAGGCGGGCCTGGTTCCCCGCGATGTCGAGCCTGGGATCCATCTGGATGCGCGGCGGCTGCGCGACGGACTGGCCTCGCTCGCCCGGCAGGCGGGGGTTGGCCTTGCAAGTGCCCCGCTCGCCGCAGCGACGACCGACACCGGCGTGGAGGCACTGCAACTCACCGATGGCGGTCGGATCGAGGCCGATCTGGTTATCGACGCGACCGGCCCGGCACGGCTGGTCGCCACCTCCCAGGGGTTCGAGGGCTGGGGCGACAGCCTGCCCTGCCATCACCTTCGGCTGGAACCATCCGCCGCCGCCCCCTCCCCCATCGACAGCTATCGCGCCGTGGCGGACGGCTGGGCCGCCACATGGCCCGGCGCGGCGGTAAGGGCCAGCCGGGGCGCGGCACCGGGCGCGATCGCCTTTACCCCCCGGCCGCCTGTCGGCGCCGATGCGCGGCAACGTCCTGGCGCTGGGCGAGGCGGCGGTGCAGCCGGGGCCGCTGGGCCTGACCGGCTTCACGCTGGCGCTGGCCCAGATCGCGCTGGCGCTGGAGTTGCTGCCGACCGGCCCCGACATGCCTCTGCTGTCGGCCGAATATAATCGCCGCGCGAACCAGCGCGCCGACCGGATGCGCGACTTCCTCGCCGCGCATTACATCGCGAGCACGACGCCGCCCGCCATGCCCCCGTCGCTGGCGACCATGATTTCCCAGTTCGAACGGCGCGGCACCCTGCCTCCGGCGGACGAGGATTGGGTCGAGCGCGACGCCTGGATCGCGGTGCTGATCGGTCAGGGCCTGCGCCCCGAGCGGCCCGACCCCATCGCGTTGGGCATTCCGCGCGAGGTCGCGTGCCGGGCCGTGCTCGACAGGGCTGGACAGTGGCGCGCCGCCGCCGGAAAGCGCGGATCATGACCCCTTCCCCCATCGAACATGTCGTGATCGTCGGCGGCGGCACCGCCGGATGGATGATGGCGGCCGCCGCCGGGCGCTATCTGGACAATGGCCGCCGCCGGATCACCTTGGTGGAATCGGACGCGATCGGCACAGTCGGCGTCGGCGAGGCGACCATCCCGTCGATCCTGAACTTCAACGCGCTGCTCGGCATCGACGAGGCGGAGTTCCTGCGCGCCACCCAGGGCAGCTTCAAGCTGGGGATCGCATTCACCGGCTGGCACCGCCCCGACAGCCACTATATCCACCCGTTCGGCCATCATGGCCGCGACATTCAGGGGCTGAACTTCCATCAGCTCTGGCTGAAGATGCAGGGGCAGCCGGGCGTCGGGCCGATCGGCGACTATTCCGCCTCGACCGTCGCGATGGAGCGCGCCGCGTTCGGCAAGCCCCTACCCGATCCGCGCTCACCGCTGTCGGGGCTGGCCTATGCCTATCATTTCGATGCCGGGCTTTATGCCGCCTTTCTGCGCCGACGCGCGGAGGCGGACGGGGTCGTGCGGGTCGAGGGACGGATCGTCGCGGTCGAGCGGCACGAAAACGGCGATGTCGCGGGGGTACGGCTGGAGGATGACCGCCGGATCGCGGGTGACCTGTTCGTCGACTGCTCGGGCTTCCGCAGCCTGTTGCTGGGCGACACGCTGGGCGTGCCGTTCGAGGACTGGTCGCACTGGCTGCCCTGCGACCGCGCCATCGCGGTGCCGACCGAGCGGACCGAGCCGCTGCTCCCCTATACCCGCGCCACCGCGCACGAAGCGGGCTGGCAATGGCGCATCCCGCTCCAGCACCGGACCGGCAATGGCGTGGTCTATGCCAGCCGCTTCATGGACGACGATGCGGCGGAGCGCCTGCTCTTGTCCCGGCTCGACGCCGCGCCGACCGCGACGCCCCGGCGGCTGTCCTTCACCGCGGGATGCCGCCAGCGCCTGTGGGAGCGCAACGTCGTCGCGCTGGGCCTCGCGGGGGGCTTTCTGGAGCCGCTGGAATCGACCAGCATCCACCTGATCCAGCAGGGCATCTCGAAACTGTTCGCGCTCTTCCCCGACAAGCGGCTCTCGCCGGTCGAGCGTGACGAGTATAACCGGCAGATGGGCGACAATTACCGCTCGATCCGCGACTTCATCATCCTTCACTATCATGCGACCGCGCGCGACGATTCCCCCTTCTGGGACCATGTCCGCACCATGGCCCTGCCCGACACGCTGACCCGCAAGATCGCGCTGTTCCGCGAAAAGGGGCGCATCTTCCGCTATGAGGACGAGCTGTTCGCGACGCCCAGCTGGGTCGCGGTGCTGCTGGGCCAGGGGGTGATGCCCGAAGGCTATGACCCGGTGATCGACGCGCTGGACGACGACCGGGTGCTCGCCGCGCTGCGCCAGATGCGACAGGCGACCGCCACCGCCGTAGCGGGCCTGCCGCCGCATGCGGTGGCGCTGGCGCGGATCGTCGCCGGTCAGGGCTGACCGGCGCCCAGCATCCGCAACAGATAGCCGCGAATCCGCTCGTCCCGCTCGGGCGCGGGCGGCCCCAATATGCCGCGCACCGCCGGGGGCAGGTGATCCGCCACCCGCGCGGCATCCTCGCCAAAGACATAGTGGTCGAACCATTCGCGCATCGCCGCCCGCTCCGCCGCCGGTCGGTCGCGCACCGCCAATATGGCGTGGACCAGCGCGGCGAAGGGCGCATCCGAGGTGCCGCGCGTCCACCAGTAATTGACCAGCAGGTTCAGCGGCCCTTCGGCGCGAATCTCGTGCCACCACATGGCGGGGATATAGATGGCGTCGCCCGGCCCCAGCTCGGCGACCTGGGCGGCGGCTTGCGCGGCGGCGAAACGGGGAAAGCGGGTCAGGTCGGGGCGTTCGAGGTCGACCATGCTGGTCGGCTGCCCCGCCATCGTCATGTCGAGCGGCCCGACATAGAGGTTGGCGGCCTGTTCGGGCGGGAACAGCACGACCCGGCGGCGTCCGGCCGCGACGGCGGCGATGTTGCTGGCCATGTCGTAATGCGCCGACACCCGGCTGCCATTGCCGATCCACAGCCGCGCCTGCGCATCGCCGACCGGCAAGGGCAGCGGATGGTCGCGGGTCCAGCCGGGGAAATGCTCGGCCGCGGTGCTGGCCCCGGCATAAAGCGCGGGCGGTTTATCCTGCCCCTCGGCGCGCAGCAACGCCTCGAGCAGCAGGGGAAGCGGGATTTGCGCGCGCTCGAAATTGAAGCCGCTGAAATCGTCGCGGTAGAAGAATCGCCCGCCGATCGCGGGATCGCCCGCCATCAGACCCAGCGGCCTGCCCCCGTCATAGCCGCGCAGGCAGTCGGCGAGCGCCGCCACTCCCCGCCGCCCCGCCGCGACCACCGGCCAACCCTCGACCAGACCGCGCAGCACCACCGGCGTCGCCGCCTCGACCAGCGCGAGGAAACCGTCCTGCGTGGTCGGCGCGCTCCGCTCCGCGACGCGGGGGGCCTGGGCGATCCAGTCGCCCCCCCCCGCGGTCGCGCTCGCTTCGGAATCCTGTCTCATCACGGTTCGATCCGTGTCAGGCCCGGACGGGAAAAGGAAATGATTTTCGTTGCGTTGCGCCGCGCCAAGGGTAGCACGCGATAACATATGGGGCGGAACATCGGCCCCGTCAGGAGAGACAATGCCGCATATCCTGCCCCCGACACGGAGCTGCCGCCTGATGCTCGCCGGTCTGTCGCTGACGATGGGCCTGCCCGCCGCTCTGCCCGCCCAGTCGGGTGCGGCCGAGGGCATCCGCGCGCTCGGGGCCGAGACTCGGGCGGGGCAGCCGCTGCCGCTTCATATCGGCGGGCGCGTGGTCGCGACCGACGGCTATCGGCGGCAATGGCCGGGCACCTATATCGAGGGCGCGTTCCGGGGGCCGTCGGTCGATCTGGGGGTCGGCCCCGGTGCCGTGTCGTTGCGCATCCGCGTCGATGGCGGCGCGCCCATGCCGCTGGTCCGCCCCGCCCCCGGCCTCTATCGCATCGCCGCACGGGGCGCGGGGCCGCACCGCATCCGCGTCGACGTCGCCAGCGAGAGCCAGGCCGGATGGACGGTGCTGCGCGGGCTGTTCGCCCCCACCGGCACGACCCCGCTGGCCGCGCCCGCGCCGCGCGCCCGACAGATCGAGTTCATCGGCGATTCGCATACGGTCGGCTATGGCAACACCTCCCCCACCCGCCAGTGCAGCCAGGATGCGATCTGGCGGACGACCGACACGACGCTGGGCCTGCCCGGCATCGCCGCGCGCCATTACGACGCGGATTATCAGGTCAACGCCATTTCCGGTCGCGGGATCGTGCGCAACTATGGCGGCTTCGCCGCGCCGACCTTGCCGGACGCCTATCCCTATGCGCTGTTCGACGGCCGCACCCCGGCGGCGACGCCCGGCTGGAACCCGCAGGTCGTGGTCATCGCGCTGGGCACCAACGACTTCTCGACGCCGCTGAAGCCGGGCGAGCGCTGGGCCGACCGCGACGCGCTGCACGCCGATTACGAGCGGCGCTATGTCGATTTCGTCGGCCGCCTGCGCCGCCACTATCCCCGCGCCTTCTTCGTCCTGTGGGCGACCGACTTGGCCGATGGCGAGATCAAGCGCGAGGTCGGCAAGGTCGTCGACCGACTGCGCGCGGGCGGGGAGCGGCGCATCGCCTTCGTGCCCGTCGACGGGCTGGGCTTTACCGGCTGCGACGCCCATCCCGACACCGATGACGATCGCAGGATCGCCGCCGCGATCGAACGGGCCATCGATGCCCGACCCGATATATGGACGCGCCGCTGATGCGCCGCCTTCTGACGCTGCTCGCCGTCGCGGCCGCCGCCATGCCCGCCCAGGCCGCCACCCGCTGGCCCCATGGTGCGAAGGCGGCCGTGGTGCTGACCTATGACGATGCGCTGCCCTCGCAGCTCGACCATGCGGTGCCCGCACTCGACGACGCCGGGCTGAAGGGCACCTTCTTCCTCGCCAATGTCCGCGCGCAGGATGTCGGTCGCTGGCGCGCCGTGGCGCAGGAAGGGCATGAGCTGGGCAATCACACCATCTTCCACCCCTGCCGCGCCGCCGCCTTTCCCGCCGATCCGCGCTACACCACTGAGGCCTATACCCCGGCGAGCATGATCCGGGAGATCGCGCAGCAGAATGTCCTGCTGACCGCGCTCGACGGCAGGATGCGCCACGGTTTTGCGACACCCTGTGGCGAGACGCGAGCAGGCGGGGTCGATTATCTCGAGCCGCTGCGCGCCGCCGGCCTCGTCACCTATGCGCGCGGGGTCAGCGTCAGCCCGGCCGAGCTGGCGGCGGACGTCGCGCGGATCGACCCGATGCACATCCCCGCACGCGGTTTCGGCGAGGGGGACGACGCCGCGAAGATGATCGCCTTCGTCCAACAGGCCGAGGCGGGCGGCGGCATGGCGGTGCTGCTGTTCCACGGCGTCGGCGGCGATCACCTGGCCGTCACCGATGCGCAGCACCGCGCCTTCGTCGCCTGGCTGAAGGCGCATCGCCGTGACGTCTGGGTCGCCACGCTGCAACAGGCGCTAGACTGGGCGCAGGCGCATCCCGGACCGTCGCCGCGCCGATAGCGCGCCATCGGGAACTCTCTACCGCCCCAATTCGTCAGCCATCATGACCCAAAATCGATCGTTTTGCGCCATTTGCGTGTAAAGGGATCGAGACTCGGCAATGGCGGACGATGAGGTGACGGGACGGCATGCGATGGCGGCGGCGTAATTTGGCTTCGATGAGTGCGGATGTGGGCGATGGACTGGCCCCGGCGGTCGAGGCGGTGACGAGCGGTTCGCGCCCCACCCCCACCCCCACCCTCACCCCGGACGCCCGCCCCCCGGAACGCGGATATCGGGTCATCGCGCTGGTCGTCGCATCGGCCCTGTTCATGCAGCAGTTGGACGGCACCGTCCTGACCGTCGCGCTGCCCACGATGGCGCGCGACCTGGGCACATCGGCCACCAGCCTCAGCTTCGCGCTGACCGCCTATCTGCTGGCGCTGGCGCTGTTCATTCCCGCCAGCGGCACGCTGGCCGACCGTTTCGGGTCGCGGACCGTCTTCTGCTCGGCGATCGGCATTTTCCTACTCGGCTCGGTCCTCTGCGCGCAGGCGGGAACCTTGCCCGTCCTGGTCGCGGCGCGGTTCCTGCAGGGGATCGGCGGGGCGATGATGGTGCCGGTCGGTCGCCTCGTCCTGCTGCGCAGTGTCGCCAAGGAGGATATGGTCCAGGCGCTGTCCTGGTTGGTCATGCCCGCGCTGATCGGACCGATCCTGGGGCCGCCGCTGGGCGGGTTCATCGTGACCTGGCTCGACTGGCGCTGGATCTTCTATCTCAACATCCCGATCGGCGTGCTGGGCATGATCGGTGCGATCCTGCTGGTGCCCGACGTGCCCGGCGATGCGCGGGCGCGGTTCGACGTGTCGGGCTTCCTCCTGTCGGGGATCGCGCTCGGCTGCCTGTTGTTCGGGTTCGAGCTGGCGAGCCGACCGGGGACGGGCTGGGCCGCGCTGGCGCTGCTGGCGGTCGGTGCGGTGCTGGCCATCGCCTATATCCGCCATGCCCGGCGGGTCAGCGACCCGATCCTCGACCTGACGCTGATGCGCGTGCCGACCTTCCGCCTGTCGGTGATCGGCGGGTCGCTGACCCGGATCACGCAGGGCGCGCAGCCCTTCCTGTTGCCGCTGATGTTCCAGCTGGGCTTCGGGCTGACCGCCGCGAAGACGGGCACGATCACCATGGCGGGCGCGGTCGGCGCGCTGGCGATGAAGGCGCTGGCGCCGCGTGTGCTGCGCCGCTGGGGCTTTCGACGCAGCCTGATCGTGTCGGGGCTGGTCAGCAGCGCAGGCTATGCGACCTGCGCGCTGTTCCGCCCCGACTGGCCGACCGCCGCGATGATCGGCGTGCTCGCGCTGTCGGGCTTCTTCACCTCGTTCCAGTTCACCGGCTTCAACGCGATCGCCTATGCCGATGTCGAGAAGGAACGGATGAGCGCGGCGACCAGCTTCTATGCGACCTTCCAGCAGCTGACCCTGTCGCTGGGCATCTGCACGGCGGCGACGGTGCTGGAACTGGGGACGCTGGTCGAGGGTAAGGCGCAGCCGACGCTGACCGTGTTTTCGGCGGCATTCCTGGTGGTTGCCGCCATTTCGGCCTCCGCCGTGATCTGGAACCGCCGCTTCGCCGCCGATGCGGGAGCGGAGATGAGCGGGCACCATCCGGCCCGGTGAAGCCCGCCCGCCCCGCCGTCCGCAAACCGCTTGCATTGCGTGTGTACAAATGTACACATCGCCGTCGATCCGCTGCTCGGAAAGGATGGATGTCATGCAGGAAAGGCGAATGTCGCGCCGGTCGCTCATGGGGGGTGCGATGGCGCTGACGGTGCCGGGCATCGGCGGCACGGCGGCGGCGCAGGGCGCGGGCAGGCCGGTGCTGGGCCGCCGCGACGGCCGCTGGCTGAACGAGCCCCGGCAATGGAGCGTCGATGCGGCGGGCGACCTGACCCTGGTCACCGATCAGGGCACCGACTTCTGGCGCGAGACGCATTATGGCTTCACGCGCGACAGCGGCCATTTCCTGGGCTTCACCGCCCCCGACGCCTTTACCGCGCAGCTGCGCATCCGGGGCCGTTACGACAAGCTCTACGATCAGGCGGGCATCATGGTGCGCGTCGACGAACGCCGCTGGGTCAAGGCGGGGATCGAGCTGTCTGATGGCCGCGCGATGCTGAGCAGCGTGTTGACCGATGGCCGTTCCGACTGGGCGACCGGCCCCTATACGGGCGATGCCGCCGACTTCTGGATGCGCGCGACGGTCGCCAAGGGCGTATTGCGGTTGCAGGTGTCGGCGGACGGCCGGACATGGCCGCTCGTCCGGCTGGCCCCCTTCCCCGTGGCCACTGCCTATCAGGTCGGGCCGATGGCCTGTACCCCGGAGCGCAGCGGGCTGAGCGTCCGCTTTTCCGACCTGCGCATCACCGCCCCGCTGGGCAAAGACCTGCACGATCTGAGCTGATCGATGCGCCAGAAGGACCGGATGCTGGCGGGCGAGCCCTATACCGCCGACGATCCCGAACTGGCGGCCGACCAGGCGGCGGCGGCGGCGTGGATGGTGCGCTACAACGCGTCGCTCGCCGCCGATGCGACCGGGCGTCACGCGCTGCTGGTCGAGGGGCTGGGCAAGGTCGGGCGCAACGTCGTCGTGCGACCGCCCTTCCACTGCGACTATGGCTATAACATCGCGCTGGGCGACGGCGTCTTCCTGAACTTCGGCTGCGTCATCCTGGACGTCGTGACGGTGGAGATCGGCGCGGGGACGCAGGTCGGCCCCGGCGTCCAGATCCTGACCGCCGATCACCCGCGCGACCCCGCGCAGCGCGCGCAGGGACTGGAATGGGGGCGGCCGATCCGGATCGGTGCCAATGTCTGGATCGGCGGCGGCGCGCTGATCCTGCCCGGCGTGACCATCGGCGACGATGCGATCATCGGCGCGGGCAGCGTCGTGACCCGTGACGTCGCCCAAGGCGCGACGGTGGCGGGCAATCCCGCCCGGCCGATCGAACGATGAGCGCCCGGCTCGACCGGACCGGCACAGGCAAGCCGCATTTCGAGACACTCGACGGCCTGCGCGGCACGGCGGCGCTGCTGGTCGTCGCCTTCCATATCCAGGGCATCACCGTGCTGTTCGATCCGGCGCGGCTGATGCTGCCTCATGCCTATCTCGCGGTCGATTTCTTCTTCGCGCTTTCGGGCTTCGTCATCGGCTATGCCTATGACGACCGATGGGGCGCGATGGCAGTGCGCGACTTTCTCGTCCGGCGCCTGCTTCGCCTGCATCCACTCGTCATGCTGGGCGCCCTGCTCGGGCTGGCGAGCTATCTGGGCGATCCCTTTGCCGATGGGCGGCAGGATGCGTCGGCGGCATTGGTCGCTCTGGCCTTCGTCGCGGCGATGCTCGCCCTGCCCTCGCCACCGCTGCCCAACCGGCTGGGGGACAGCCATCCGCTCAATGCCCCGGCCTGGACCTTGTTTCAGGAATATATCGGCAATCTGACCTATGCGCTGGTCCTGCGTCGGCTGCGGATGCGCGCGCTGATCGCGCTGACCGGGCTGGCGGCAATGGCCTCGCTGGTCACCGCGCTGTCGCTGGGGTCTTATGATACCGGCTGGGGGCTTGCCAATTTCTGGGGCGCGCCGGTCCGGCTGGCCTATCCTTTTCTGGTGGGATTGCTGCTCTATCGGCTGGGCGACCGGCTGCCGCGCATCACGCTGGGTTTCCCGCTGTTGAGCGCGATCCTGCTCGCGCTGTTCGCCGCGCCGGTGCTGGGAACGTGGCACGGCATCGCGTTGAACGGGCTGTACCAGGCCGGGTGCGTGCTGATCCTGTTTCCCGCCATCATCGTGGCGGGCCGACATTCGGCGGGCGGCCCCGCGACGCTGTGGCTGTGCAGGGTGGCGGGGCGGCTCTCCTATCCGCTCTACATCACCCATTATCCGTTCGTGTACGTCTATATGAACTGGGTGGCGACCCGACCGGCCAGCGGCGCGACGACCGCGGCGATCGCGGTTTCGCTCTATCTGTTCACGATCCTGTTCGCCGCGGCCGCCCATCATTATTGGGACGAGCCCCTGCGAAGGCGCCTGAATGCCCTGATAACAAAGCGATAAATTCCTCGCCCCGCATTGCGCGGCGGCATGATCGGGTTGTACCCCTTCCCCCGGAACGCCCGAAGCGGCGCGGAGGAGAGCCCGATGATGAAGTCCCTGACCGTCCTGACCCTGTCGGCGCTCGCCCTGGCCGCCCCGGCCGTCGCCCGGTCCGACGGCGCCACGGTCCGGATCGAGACGGGGCAGGTGCGCGGCACCGTCGCGGACGGTGTGACCAGCTGGAAGGGCATTCCCTTTGCCGCGCCGCCGGTCGGCCCCCTCCGCTGGCGCGCGCCGCAACCGGCCGCGCGCTGGGACGGCGTGCGCGACGCCACCGCCTATGCCGCCGACTGCATGCAGCAACCCTTTCCCAGCGACGCCGCACCGCTCGGCACCCGGCCGTCGGAGGACTGCCTCTACGCCAATGTCTGGAAGCCCGCCGGGAGCGGAGGCAAGCTGCCGGTGCTGGTCTGGATCTATGGCGGCGGCTTCGTCAATGGCGGGGCGTCGCCGCCGACCTATGCGGGGGCGAACCTGGCGCGCCAGGGGGTGATGGTCGTCAGCTTCAACTACCGGGTCGGGCGGTTCGGCACCTTCGCGCTGCCGCAGCTGACCGCCGAGAATGCCGATGGCGGGCGGCTGGGCAATTACGGCACGATGGACCAGATCGCCGCGCTGCGCTGGGTCCGGCGCAACATCGCGGCGTTCGGCGGCGATCCGGCCAGGGTCACCATCGTCGGCGAGAGCGCGGGCGGCATGTCGGTGCACCAGCTCGTCACCTCGCCCGAGGCGCAAGGGCTGTTCGCCCGGGCCTTCGTCATGTCGGGCGGCGATGCGCGCAGCGATCCGCGCAAGACGCTCGCCGCCGTCGAGCGGATCGGCGCGGCGTTCGCGCGCACCAAGGGGATCGACCCCGCCGCCCCCGATGCGCTGTCGCGGCTGCGCGCACTGTCCGCCGAGCAGGTGACCGACGGGCTGAATCTGGCGCAGCTCTTCACCCCCTCAGGCGGCGAGCCGACCTTTTCCGGCCCCTTTGTCGACGGCAAGGTGATCGTCGATCCGCACGCGGCCTATCGGGCCGACCGCTTCGCGCGGGTGCCGATGGTGGTCGGCGCGACCGATGCCGATATCGGCGGCAAGACCGGCTATATGGTCGGCGGCGCACGCGCGGTGGCGGGAATGCTGGCCGACAAGCGCGTGCCGGTCTGGGAATATCGCTTTTCCTACGTCGCCTCGTCGGTCGGCCAGCCGGGTGCACAGCATGCGACCGACATCCCCTTCTTCTTCGACAATCCGTCGATCAAATACGGCGCCGCCACGACCCCGCGCGACCGGGCGATGGGCCGGGCGATGAGCGGCTATCTCGTCAATTTCGTGAAGACGGGCGACCCCAATGGCGCGGGCCTGCCCCGCTGGGATCGCTATGGCCGCACCGCCGACACGCTGGCGGATTTCACGCCCGCCGGAACGGTCATGGTCGGTCGCGATCCCTGGGGCGCGGATATCGACCGGGTTGCCGCCTCCGGGGATGCCCCCTAACCTGCCGGGATAACGACGGAATAACGGGCCGGGAGTGGTGAGGATGGACGAAAGCGGGATCAACCGGCGCCAGGCGCTGGCCGGAGCGGCATGGACGGGCACGGCGATGCTGGCGAGCGGCCCCGCCCGCGCCGCCGCGCCCGCAGGGCCGCTCGCCCCGCGCCCGCCCATGGGCTGGAACAGCTGGAACAGCTTCGCCACCACCATCACCGAGGCGCAGGCGCGCGAGACCGCCGCGATCATGCGCGACCGGTTGCTGCCCTTCGGCTATGATATCTTCACCGTCGACATCCAATGGTATGAGCCCAACGCCTCCAGCTATGAATATAGCGCCGCGCCGGTGCCCGCGATGGACGGTCATGGCCGCTTGATCCCCGCGCCCAACCGCTTTCCCTCCAGCGCCGACGGATCGGGCTTCACGAAGCTGGCGGCGGACGTGCACGCCATGGGGATGCGGTTCGGCATCCACCTGATGCGCGGCATTCCCCGACTGGCGGTGAAGCGCAACCTGCCGATCCTCGGCACCCGCTACCGCGCCGCCGACATCGCCGACACGACCAGCATCTGCGCCTGGAATCCCGACATGTACGGCGTCGACATGACCCGGCCCGGCGCGCAGGCCTATTATGACAGCGTGTTCACGCTCTATGCCTCCTGGGGCGTCGATTTCGTCAAGATGGACGATATGAGCCGCCCCTATGACGCCCATGCCCCCGAGATCGAGGCGGCGCACAAGGCGATCGGCAATAGCGGCCGCCCGATCATCCTCAGCCTGTCCCCCGGCGAGACGCCGGTGATCCGGGGCCCGCATGTCCGCCGCCATGCGCAGATGTGGCGCATCTCGGACGATTTCTGGGACGAATGGCCGATGCTGGAGGCGCAGTTCACCCGGCTGGAGAATTGGACGCCCTATTGCGGGCCGGGTGGCTGGCCCGATGCCGACATGCTGCCGCTCGGCCGCCTCGCGCTGGGCAAGCGCGACACCAAGTTCACCCCCGACGAGCAACGGACGTTGATGACGCTGTGGTCGATCGCGCGCTCGCCGCTGATCATGGGCGGCGACCTGCGCCATCTGGACGCGCCGACGCTGGCGCTGCTGACCAACCGCGCGGTGCTGGCGGTCAACCAGGCCTCGACCGACAACCGGCCGCATTTCGTCGAGGACGGCGCGCGTATCTGGTCCGCCACGCCCGAGGGCGCGCCGCGCGACCGCTATCTCGCGCTGTTCAACACCACCGACAAGCCCAGGGAGGTGGGCCTGGCCCTGTCCTATCTGGGCCTGCCGGGCGGGGTCGGCGTGACCGACCTGTGGAGCGGACAATCGCTCGGCCGGGCGAGCGGCCGTTTCGCGCAGACCCTGCCGCCGCATGGATCGGGGCTTTATCGCCTGCGCAGCTGACGCGAACCGGCATGACGGATGAACCCACTGTCCTCCGGCGGTAAGGCGGGGTCGATCCCGACCATGGCAGGAACCGCCGCATGGCTGCCCGCTTTCCCTGCTTACGCTTCGGCCCCCTCCTCGCGCTCGGCCTGATCGCGGCGACCGCCCGGGCGCAGGATCGCCGGACGGTGACAGAGCCCGCTTTGCCCGAACGGATCTGTGCCACCCTGTCGCCCGAGGGCGCGGGCCAGGACGCGACGCGGCGCATCCAGGCCGCCATCGACCATTGCGACAGCGGAGCGGCGGTCCGGCTGGTGCCCGGTCCCGAAGGTGGGCGCTTCTTCAGCGGCCCGCTGCGCATGACATCGGGCGTCACGCTGTGGCTTGATCGCGGCGTCGTCCTGACCGCCCTGTCCGATCCGCGCGTCTATGATCGGGGCCAGGGCGTGTGCGGCACGATCGCGGCAAAGGGCAATGGCTGCACGGCCTTCATCCGCTTCGACGGGACGCGCGGCGGCGGGATCGTCGGGGACGGCGCGATCGACGGTGCGGGCGGCACCCCGATGACCGGCCATGCCGAAAGCTGGTGGCAACTCGCCCGCCGCGCGCAACGCGAGGGCGGCCAGCAGAACAATCCCCGGCTGATCGAGGCCGACCATGCCCGCAATCTCGTCTTCTACCGCGTCACCCTGCGCAATGCGCCCAATTTCCATGTCGTGCTGAACGATGTGCAGGGGGCGACCTTCTGGGGCGTGCGCATCGACACGCCCGCCGATGCGCGCAACACCGACGGCATCGATCCGGGCGCGTCGCAGGACATCACCATCGCGCATGCCTTCATCCGGACCGGCGACGACAATGTCGCAATCAAGGCGGGTAAGGGCCCGACCCGGCATGTCTCGGTCCTCGACAGCCATTTCTATGCGGGGCACGGCATGTCGATCGGCAGCGAGACCCAGGCCGGGGTCAGCGATATCCTCGTCCGCCATCTGACGCTCGACGGCACGACCTCGGGGTTGCGGATCAAGAGCGACGCCAGCCGGGGCGGGCTGGTCACGCGGGTCCGCTATGACGGGATATGCCTGCGCGGCAACCGGCGGCCGATCGATTTCGACACGCGCTATGATGCCTCGGCACGGGGGTTTGCGATCCCGCTCTACCGCGACATCACGCTGCACGACGTGACCGGCACCGACGGCACGCTGGTGCTGCGCGGGCATGATGCGGGCCATCCGCTGGAGGTGACGATGGACGGCGTCCGCTTCGCACCCGGCGCGACATGGCAGGTCGAGAATGCACGGATCGCCGCCGGGCCGGGGGGCGTCTCTCCGCCACCGCCGGGCCCCGCCCTGCCCCCCGCCCGGGCTGTGGCGGGGGATTGTGCCGCCCGCTGGATGCCCTTTCCCGAAGGCGGATAGCCCGCAGGATCAGGGGGCGGCGGGCACCACCCCCTTGGGCGCGGCGGCCAGGCGGCGGATCAGATCGGTCTCCGCCGGGCGATAGGGCGTGCCGTCGCCGCGAAACACCTCATGAAACCAGATGGTCGGTTCCTCAAGGACATAGGGCTTTTTCCAGCTATCCCATGGCAGCCGCGTCTGCGTCTTCCCATCGACAAAGCCCCAGTTCATCATCGCGACATTGTACCGCTTGCCGATGGGCAGCGATCCGTCGAAGGTCGATCCGTTGCCGCGCGCCATGTATTCGGTGCACAGGATCGGGCGGTTATAGGGCAGCAACTGCCTGACCCGCCGCTCGAACGTCTCGGGCCAGCTATAGTCGTGGAACGAGATCACGTCCGACTGCGCCAGTTGCAGCCTCTCCATCGGTGAGGCGCGCCCGCCCGGCGCCCAGTCCTCGCCCTGCCATACGCCCGACGTGATCGGCTGAGACGGCTCCGCCGCGCGGGCCCAGTCGAACACCTGCGCCAGCATCGCGCGGACCAACGGCTCCTTGCCCTCCTGCCCCTTATATTGGTCGGCGCCATTGTCGGGCTCGTTCCACACGTCCCAGCCCAGGATGCGCGGATCGTCGCGAAAGGCGCCGATGACGCCCTGCACATAGGCGCGGTAGCGGGGCCAGCGCACGCGGTCGCGCAACCCCGCCATTCCCGGCCCCTGCACCCAGCCCGAATTGTGGACGCCGGGGATCGGCGGATGCTGCGGCCCCGGCCTGGGGTCCGGGTCCCAGCAGCTGTCGAACAGCACGAAGAGCGGGCGGATGCCATGCGCGCTGGCGATGGTCAGGAACGCGCCGATCCGCTGCCTGAACCCCTCCGGGTCCTGCGCCCAGAGCTGGTCGTGCAGGAACACGCGCATCGTGTTCATCCCGATCCCCTGCGCCAGCGCCAGTTCCCGGTCGATCCGCGCCGGGTCCCAGGTCGCCGCCTGCCACATCTCCAGCTGGTTGATCGCCGATGCGGGGGTGTAGTTGGCCCCTACCAGCCAAGGCTGGCGATCATACCAGGCCCGGGCCTGCGCCTCGGTCCAGCGGTCCCGCGCCTCGGCCGGTGCGGCGGGCAGCAGCGCGAGCAGCGCGATTCCGCCCAGCATCCATGGCTTCATCCCATCCTCTCCCTTGTCTTGTTGGTCTTTTGCACGAGGAGGCTAGAGAAAAATCCGTCGATGTTACAGGATATTGTACGACCAATCGGATCGACCGCGACAGGTCGGCCGCAACCATGAGAGAGGATCAGGATGAGGGCGTTCCACTATTGCGCCGCCGCCGGACTGGCGCTGGCGATCACCGTCTCGGTCGCCGCGCGGAACCCGCAATTCGAGGGGGCCGACCCGCATGCCATGATGATCGGCGACGAGATGTGGATCTTTCCCACCGGCGGGCCGGGGGGCAGTTGGGCCGCCGACCGGTTCGGCGCCTTTTCCAGCCGCGACCTCAAGGACTGGCGGCCACGCGGTGCGCTGATCCGCCGCGACCAGATCGGCTGGATCAAGGATGACGGCGCCCGCGACCATTTCCTCTGGGCGCCCGGCGTCGCGGTGCGGGGCGGCCGCTATTATCTCTATTATTCGGTCGGCCCGCAAAATCCGACGCCCAGCCGGATCGGCGTGGCCGTCGCCGACCGGCCCGAGGGACCGTATCGCGACAGCGGCCGCCCGCTCGTCACCGGCGGCCCGGGGTTCGAGGCGATCGATCCGATGGTCTTTACCGACCGCAAGTCGGGCCGGACCTATCTCTATGCGGGCGGCAGCGCGGGGGCGAGGCTGCGCGTATGGCAGCTGAAGCCCGACATGGTGTCGATCGCGCGCGAAATCCCGGTGCCGCAGCCGCCGAACTTCACCGAAGGCGCGTTCATGCACGAACGCGGCGGGCTCTATTACCTGTCCTACAGCCATGGCCGCTTCGACGGACCCGATTATTCGGTCCATTACGCCACCGCCCCCTCGCCCGTCGGGCCATGGCGCTATCGCGGTGCGATCCTGACCAGCGACGCGCGGCATCAGGGGCCGGGGCATCACAGCTTCGTGAAGACGCCCGACGGGCGCTGGCTGATCGTCTATCACCGCTGGGACCGCGCGGCCGGGCCCGGCCCGTTCCGGGGCGAACGCGTCGTGGCGATCGACCGGATCGGCTATTCCCCGGACGGCGGGTTACGCCGCGTGACGATGACCGACGACGATGCGCCGACGCTGTCGCCCCGGCGGTGACGGGGACGCGTAAACTTCCATTAACCATCTGAATCAAATCCGGATTCGGAATTCCAGCATCCGCCGACCCAGGCCGTGGTTCCCGCTTCATAAGGGGCAGGCCGTGCGTCCGCATCTCTGTGCGACCCATGCGCCGTCGCCCCCGTCCGGCATCCCGTGCCGGACGCCGGGAACAGCGTTTGGGAGGAGCAGGGCATGCAGACCGAGATCATCGCCAAGGCCAGCGGAACCACGACGACCACCACCGCCAACGTCATCACCCTGGATGCGCCCAGCGTCGTCCGGCTCGACCTCGACCGCGCGCAGGTTGCCGCGATGGAACGGCAGGGCAACGACCTGATCATCCGCCTGACTGATGGCCAGACCATCCGTATCGACCATTTCTACAACGAGCAGCGCGGCACCATCAGCGACCTCGTCCTGCGCGACGATCAGGGCGGTCAATGGCTGGCGCATCCCGCCGCCAGTGGCGCGGGCCGCTTCACCGCGCTGACCAGCCTCGACGACCTGCTGGCCGCGCAGGGGGCGGCGCAGGGCGGCGGCGCGTCGTTCATCCTGCCCGCCGTGCTGGGCGTGGCGGGGGTCGGCGGTCTGGTCGCGGCCGTCTCGGGCGGCGGCGGCGACGATGATCGCGCGCCCGCCACCCCACCGACCGCCGATACGCAGGCGCCCGCACGGCCCACCGCCATCTTCAACCCGGCCGGAACCGGCGTCACCGGCACCGGCGAGGCCGGGGCGACGGTCCGCGTCACCGATCCCACCGGCACGGTGATCGGGACCGGCACGGTCGGCGCGGACGGCAGTTATGCCATCACGCTCAACCCGCCCCAGACCAACGGCCAGCCGGTCACCGTCACCCAGTCGGACCCGGCGGGCAATGTCTCGCCCGGCGCGAGCGTCACCGCCCCCGACATCACGCCCCCCACCGCCCCCACCGCCACCGTGAACGGCCAGGGCACGACGATCACCGGCACCGGCGAGCCCGGCGCAACCGTCACCGTCCGCGATGCCGCCGGAAACGTGCTGGGCACCGCGACGGTCGATGCGCAGGGCAATTATACGCTGACGCTGACCACGCCGCAGGCCAATGGCGGGACGCTAACCGTCACCCAAGCCGACGCGGCCGGGAATGTCTCGTCCGCCGCCACGCTGACCGCACCCGACATCACCCCGCCCGCCGCACCGACCGCGACGCTCGGCCAGAATGGCACGACGATAACCGGCACCGGCGAGCCCGGCGCGACGGTTTCGGTTCGCGACGCAGCTGGGCAGGTCATCGGCACCGCCACCGTCGATGCCCAAGGTAACTACACGCTGACCCTAACCTCCCCACAGGCCAATGGCGGCACCCTGACCGTCACACAGGCCGACGCGGCCGGGAATGTCTCGCCCGCCGCCACGCTAACCGCACCCGATACGACCGCGCCCGCCGCACCGACTGCCACGCTCGGACAGAATGGCGATACCGTCACCGGCACCGGCGAGCCCGGCGCGACGGTTTCGGTTCGTGACGCGGCCGGACAGGTCATCGGCACCACCACCGTCGATGCCCAAGGTAATTATACGCTGACCCTCACTACGCCGCAGGCCAATGGCGGCACCCTGACCGTCACGCAGGCCGACGCGGCCGGGAATGTCTCGCCCGCCGCCACGCTAACCGCGCCCGATACGACCGCGCCCGCCGCGCCGACCGCGACGCTCGGGCAGAATGGCGACACCGTCACCGGCACCGGCGAACCCGGCGCAACGGTATCGGTTCGCGATGCAGCCGGACAGGTCATCGGCACCGCCACCGTCGATGCGCAGGGCAACTACACGCTGACCCTCACCACGCCGCAGACCAATGGCGAGACGCTGACCGTCACCCAGGCGGATGCGGCGGGCAATGTCTCGGCTGCGGCCTCGCTGACCGCGCCGGATACCAGCGCCCCCGGCGCGCCGGTCGTCGCGGTCAGCGCGGACGGCACGGTGCTGACCGGGACGGGCGAGCCCGGCGCGACCGTGCGGGTCACGGACGCCGATGGCCTGCCGATCGGTACCGCCATCGTCGGCGCGGATGGCGGCTTCAGCGTCACGCTGCCCACCGGCACCGCCGATGGCCGGACGCTGTCGGCGACGCAGACCGACGCGGCGGGCAATGTCTCCGCCGCCGTCACCACCGTCACGCCCGATCTCGCGGCGCCCGACGCGCCCTCGGTCGCGCTCAGCCCCGAGGGCACGGTCGTCACCGGCACCGGCGAGGCGGGGGCGATCGTCGAGATCCGCGACGCCGACGGCACGCTGATCGCGACGGCGCCCGTGGCGGCGGACGGCAGCTTCTCGGTGACGCTGCCGACGCCGCAGGCCAATGGCGAGATGCTGATGGTCACGCAGACCGACGCGGCGGGCAACATCTCGCCGCCGATGATGACGGTCGCCCCCGACATCACCCCGCCGGATGCGCCCGGCGTCACGCTGTCGGGTGACGGTGCGGCGGTTTATGGCAATGGCGAGCCTGGCGCGACGGTCCGGATCGTCGATGCGAACGGCAATCTGCTGGGCAGCGCGGTGGTCGCCGCCGACACCAGCTTCGTCGTGTCGCTCGCCACGCCGCAGACCGGCGGCCAGGTCCTCACCGCGACGCAGACCGATGCGGCGGGCAATGTCTCCGACCCCAGCATCGTCGCGGCCCCCGACGTGACCGCCCCCGATGCGCCCCTCGCGACGATCACGCCGGACGGCAGCGCGGTCATCGGCACCGGCGAGCCCTTCGCCACCGTCACCGTGCGCGGGCCGGACGGTACGCCGCTGGCGAGCACGGTGGTCGGCGCGGACGGCGGCTATAGCGTCACCCTGTCCCCCGCCCAGGCCAATGGCGAGACCCTGACGGTCGGCCAGACCGATCGCGGCGGGAACAGCTCGTCCTCCGTCACCCTCACCGCGCCCGACATCACCGCCCCGACCGGGCTGACCGCGACGATCGACGGCAACGGCATCGTCGTGACCGGGAGCGGCGAGCCCGGTGCGACCGTCACCATCCGCGATGCGGGCGGCACGGCGATCGGCACCGCGCAGGTCGATGCCAATGGCGGCTATAGCGCGACGCTGACCACCCCGCAGGCCAATGGCCAGGCGCTGAGCGTGACCCAGGCCGATGCGGCGGGCAATGTCTCCGCCCCCGTCCCGCTGACCGCACCCGATATCACCGCGCCGCTCGCGCCGACGGGATCGGTCGTCGATGCCGGGGTGACGCTGGCGGGCACCGGCGAGCCCGGCGCGACCGTCACCGTGCGGGCCGCCGACGGCACCCTGCTGGGCACCGCGCAGGTCGGCGCGGACGGCGGCTTCGCCGTCCCGCTGGCCACGCCCCAGGCCAATGGCGAGACCGTGCAGATCGTCCAGACCGATGCGGCAGGCAATGCCTCGCCCGTCGTCATCGTCACCGCGCCGGACATCACCGCCCCCACCGGACTGACCGCGACGGTCAGCGGTGACGGGACGCTGGTGACCGGCCTGGGCGAAGCGGGGGCGAGCGTCACCATTCGCGATCCCGCCGGTATCGTCATCGGCACCGCCATCGTCGGTGCGGACGGCAGCTATGTCGCGACGCTGACCATCCCGCAACGCAATGCCGAGACCTTGCAGGTGACGCAGGCGGATGCGGCAGGCAATGCCTCGCTCTCCGTCGCCCCCATCGCCCCCGACCTGACCGCCCCCGCCGCGCCCGTCGCCACGCTGTCGCCCGAGGGCATCACGGTCGGTGGCACCGGCGAGGTCGGCGCCACCGTCACCGTGCGCGCGGCGGACGGGACGGTATTGGGCACCGCGCAGGTCGGAGCGGACGGCAACTTCGCCGTCACGCTGACCACGCCGCAGGTGAACGGCCAGACGCTGACCGTCACCCAGGCGGATGCAGCGGGCAATGTCTCCGCGCCGCTGGCGCTGACCGCACTCGATACCAGCGTGCCGGTCGGGCTGACCGCCGCGATCGATGCCACCGGCACGGTCGTGACCGGGCTGGCCGAAGCGGGCGCGACCGTTACCGTGCGCGATGCGGGCGGCACAGTGGTCGCCACCGCGACCGCCGCCGCCAACGGCGCCTATACGGTCGTCCTCGCCCCGCCCCAGATCGACGGCGACACCCTGCTGGTGACGCAGGCCGATGCGGCGGGCAATGCCTCCGCCCCGGTGACGGTGACCGCGCCCGACTTCACCGCGCCCGATGCGCCGCTGGTCGCCGTCAACGCCGACGGCACCCTGGCCAGCGGCAGCGGCCGAAGCGGGGGCGACCGTCACCATCCGCGACGGCGACGGGACGGTGATCGGCAGCGGCGCGATCGGTGCCGATGGCCTGTTCGCCGTGCCCCTGACCCCCGCCCAGGCGAATGGCGGGACGGTCAGCGCCACCCTGTCCGACGCGACGGGCAATGTCTCGGGCGCGACCATCGTGACCGCGCCCGACATCACCGCGCCGGGCGCGCCGCTCGCCTCGCTCGATCCGACGGGTAGGATCGTGTCGGGCACGGGCGAGGTCGGCGCGACCGTGACGGTTCGCGACGCGGGCGGCAACGTGCTGGGCACCGCGACCGTCAATGCGGGGGGAAACTATGCCGTGCTCCTGCCCGTCGCGCAGATCGACCGGCAGATCCTGTCGGTCAGCCAGGCCGATGCCACCGGCAATATCTCGGGCAGCACGAGCGTTGCCGCGCTCGATCTGACGCCGCCGAACGCGCCCGCCGCCGTCGTGGCGGCCGACGGCGCCAGCCTGACCGGCACCGGCGAGATCGGCGCGATCGTCACCATCACCGATCCGGTCGGGCTGGTGATCGCCACCGTGCCGGTCGGCGCGGACGGCCGCTTCACCGTCGCGCTCGCCCCGCCGCTGACCAACGGCCAGCTATTGACGCTGACCCAGGCGGATGCGGCGGGCAATGTCTCGGCACCCGGCGCGGCGATCGCCCCCGATCTGGTGCCCAACGACACGCCGGGCGCACCGACCGCCAGCGTCGCGCTGGACGGCGCGAGCATATCGGGCACCGGACAGGCGGGCGCGACGATCACGGTGCGCGATGCGACCGGCACCGTCATCGGCGGCACCATCGTCAATCCGGACGGCAGCTACAGCGCCACGCTGACCACGCCGCAGACCAATGGCGAGACGGTCCGCGTGACCCAGGCCGATGCGGACGGCGATGTCTCGCCCCCCGCCATCGTGATCGCGCCGGACCTGACCTCGCCCGCCGCGCCGACCGCCACGATCGACGCCACCGGCTCGGTGGTGACCGGCGTCGGGGAAGTCGGCGCAACCGTCCGCATCGCCGACGCGGGCGGCACGCTGCTGGGCAGCGGGGTGGTCGGCGCGACCGGCCGCTATGTGGTGGTGCTGTCCACGCCGCAGACCGATGGCCAGCCGCTGACTGCGACGCAGGCGGACGCGGCAGGCAATGCCTCGCCCGGCGTCGGCGTCATCGCGCCCGACCTGACCGCGCCGATCGCGCCGCTGGGCACCGTATCCGGAGACGGGACGACGGTCACCGGCACCGGCGAGGCGGGGGCGACCGTCACCATCCGCGACGTGGGCGGCACGATCCTGGCGACCGCGCTGGTGGCCGGGGACGGCAGCTTCACCGCAACGCTGTCGCCCGCTCAGGCCGATGGCCAGCTGCTGGTGCTGACCCAGGCCGATCCGGCGGGCAATGTCTCGCCGATCGCGCAGATCGCCGCACCCGACATCAGCGCGCCGGTCGGCCTGACCGCCGCGATCGACGGCGCAGGCATCATCGTCACGGGCCAGGGCGAAGCGGGGGCGACCGTCACCATCCGCGATGCCGCCGGGACGGTGCTGGGCACGGCGCTGGTCGCCGCGAACGGCAGCTATGCCACGCTCCTGACCACGCCGCAGGTCAACGGCCAGCTGCTGGTCGCGACCCAGGTGGATGCGGCGGGCAATAGCGGCACCCCCGCCCCCGTCACCGCGCCGGACCTGACCGCGCCGCTCGCGCCGGTCGGCATCGTCGCGGGCGACGGCACCACCATCACCGGCACCGGCGAGGCGGGCGCCACCGTCACTATTCGCGGCCCCGGCGGCATCGTGCTGGGCACCGCGCTGGTGGCCGGGGACGGCAGCTTCACCGCGACGCTGACCCCGCCCCAGGCCAATGGCCAGCTGCTGTCGCTCAGCCAGAGCGACCCGACAGGCAATGTCTCCCCGATCGCGCAGGTCAGCGCGCCCGACATCACCGCACCGGTCGGCCTGACCGCCGCGATCAACGGCGCGGGGACGCTGGTCTCCGGCCAGGGCGAGGCGGGCGCGACCGTCACCATCCGCGACGCGGGCGGCACGGCGATCGCCACGGCGGTGGTGGCCCCCAACGGCACCTATGCCGCCATCCTCGCCACGCCGCAGGTCAACGGCCAGGCGCTGTCCGTGACCCAGGCCGATGCCGGGGGCAATGTCGGGGCCGCTGCCGCCGTGACCGCACCCGACCTCACCGCGCCGCTGGCGCCGGTCGGCATCGTGTCGGGGGACGGCACCACCCTGACCGGCACCGGCGAGGCGGGGGCGACCGTCACCATCCGGGGGCCGGGCGGCGCCATTCTGGGCACCGCCCTGGTCGCGGCGGACGGCAGCTTCGCCGTGCCGCTCGTCCCGGCCCAGGCGAACGGCCAGCTCCTGTCGCTCAGCCAGGCCGATGCGGCGGGCAATGTCTCGGCGACCGCGCAGGCGACCGCGCCCGACATCACCGCCCCGATCGGGCTGACCGCCGCGATCAACGGCGTCGGTACGCTGGTCACCGGCACCGGTGAGGCTGGAGCGACGGTCACCGTCCGCGATCCGCTGGGCACGGTCATCGGCACCGGCATCGTCGCGGCCAATGGCAGCTATAGCGTGACGCTGACCGTGCCGCAGGCCAATGGCCAGCTCCTTCAGGTGACGCAGGCCGATGTCGCGGGCAATGCCTCGCTGCCCGGCAGCGTGATCGCGCCCGACATCACGCCGCCCGCCGCCCCGCTGGCGACGGTCAACGGCACGGGCACGACCGTCACCGGCACCGGCGAGGCGGGGGCGACGATCCGCATCCTCGACCCCGCCGGCCAGCTGGTCGGCACCACGCTGGTCGGTGCGGATGGCGGGTATAGCGCGACGCTGTCCACGCCGCAGGCCAATGGCCAGCTGCTGAGCGTGACCCAGACCGATGCGGCGGGCAACGCCTCGGTCCGGATCGTCGCCAACGCCCCCGACATCACGCCCCCCGCGCCCCCGACCGCCACGATCAATCCGGGCGGCACGGTGGTCAGCGGCCTGGGCGAGCCGGGCGCCACGGTGGAGGTGCGCAACGCCGCCGGGACCGTCCTCGGCACCGGTACGGTTGCCCCCGGAGGGCTCTATGCGGTCACGCTGCCCAGCCCGCAGCTGGCGGGCGAGACGCTGAGCGTGGGCCTGCGCGACGGGGCGGGCAATGTCTCGGCGGCGGTGTCGATCGTCGCGCCCTTCGACATCGGCGCCTTCGACAACACCGCCACGACGCTGGTCGATCTGGTCCCGGTCCAGACCAACGAGAATCTAGGCAGCGCCAATTACACCGCGCTGGTCTCGCTGGGTCTGGTCAACCTCGATGCGCAGGTGCTGGCCATCCCCAATGTCCAGTTCACCGTCGATGCGGGCCATACGCTGGCGGCGACCTTCACCTATGACTCGCTGGCCAATGTCGGGGTCGCCAGCGGCTATTCGGTGGTGGTCCAGCGGTTCAACGGGACCAGCTGGGTCGCGGTCGATGGCGGTGGCACGTCGTCGCTGCTGGAGGTCGGGCTGCTGAACGGCAACCTCGTCGCCAATGTCGATCTGGGGCCGGGCCAGTACCGCGCCTTCGTCACCTTCGACAATACGCTGGGCGTCGGGCTGCTGGGCGGGCTGAGCGTTACCGGGGTCGATTCCGACTTCACCGACATCGCGCAGGTCATACCCGCCGTCACCAACGGCAACGTCATCACCGATCCCGGCACCGGTGGCCAGATCGATGTGGTCAGCCCGCAGACGGTCGTGGAGAGCGTGACGCTGAACGGCGTGACGACGGCGGTGACGGCCGACGCCACGATCGTCGCGGGTCTATGGGGTACGCTGACCATCGCGCGCGACGGCAGCTATACCTATATCCCCGATGCGAATGCGGCGGTGCTCGGCAAGGTCGACCGCTTCACCTACACGCTGCTCGACGCCTCGGACAATGAACGCGAGAGCGCCACGCTGACCATCACGATCGGCAGCCCCGACGTGACCGGCGCGCCCCTGGCCGTGAACGATGTCGCCACCGCCGCGGCCAGCTTCGTCAACGTGGTCGAGACGCGCGCGCCGGTCGTCGACACCAGCTTCACCACGCCGCTGGCGAGCATATTGTCCGGGCCGCAGACCGGGCGGGCCGTCGACAGCTTCACGGTGGATGCCAACAGCGTCGCCAACGTCACCCTGTCGGCGGTCATCGCGCCGGGGCTGGCGCTGCTGCCCAGCTATACCATCACCGTCACCAATGCGGCGGGCACGGTGGTCGGCACCAACTCGGGCACCGGCGTGGCGGGCATTGGCGGGGTGCTGGGCACGGGGCTCAGCGTGACGATGACCGGGCTGCCCTCGGGCACCTACAACTACACCGTCACCAGCACCAACGCGCTGGGCACCGGCTATACGAGCAGCGTCTATGTCGCCCAGACGGTCACCCATCTCGACCAGTTCGCGCTGACCGGCACGACCCCGGTCAGCGGCGACCTGCTGGCGAACGACGCGCCGGGCAGCGACTTCCTGGAAATCCGGATGTTGTCGGGCGGCCGCTTCGTCGCGGTGGGCGACACGCCGCTGACGCTGGCGGGGGCGCACGGCACGCTGACGATCAACGAGGTCGGACAGTATAGCTATCAGCCGAGCACGACGCTGGGCTATTCGGCGGTCGATCCGGTGGACAGCTTCACCTATCAGATCGTCCAGCCCGACGGGCAGGTGGCGACAGCGCGTCTGGACGTCGCGGTCGACATCAACAACGGCGTCGCCCCGGCCTTCCCGGCCGCGACGATCACCGCGCTCGATGCCGATGGCATGGATCATCTGGCGCTCGACGTGGTGCCGATGATGGCGGACATCGACCAGCCCGCGCCGGTGGTCGCCGCCGACCATGGCGATGCGCGGATCGCCCTGTCGCTGATGGAGGGTCAGGGCGATCTGGAGGCGGTGCTGACCCGCTATCTGGATACGCAGCAGCCCGCGACCGTCACCCTGACCGACGACGATCGGGGATCGACCGCGATCGCCACTGATATCGGTCCCATCGACGCCGCGCCGATCGTCGACGATCCGCTGGGCTATCTGACCGTTTCGGCCGATCCCGAGCAGGAGAAACTGGCGACCATGCACATAATGTGACGAATGCGGTCACCACTCCGGAAATGGACGTGATTGGGAGTGCCGAAGGCGCCAGTCTTCGGCACTTTTCTCATATTATTAAAGCAGTTTAGCCGAGATCCCACACAGGGCAGGTTAGAAGAGGCGATCGATGACGAAAGAGTGGCGTGAACGCTACCAGCGACGATCGGAAAGGATGATGGCGGCTATTCTGGCGGTGACCATGGCAAGCGCCCCCGTATCGGCCGAACCGGCCGTCACGATGGAAAGCGCCATGCGCGAGGTGCTGGCCTGGCACCCCTCGGTCACGCAGGCCAGCGCGACGCTGGACGCGCGCGGCGAGGATGTCGAGGTCGCCCGCGCGGGCTATCTTCCCCGGATCAGCGCGGGCGTGGGCAGCGGCTATGACAGCCGGATCAGCACCGGCTGGCGCCCCCGGCCGCAACTGTCCGCCTCGCAGATGCTGTATGATTTTGGCAAGGTCGCGGGCGCGGTGGAATCGGCGCGTGCGGGCACCCGGATCGGGCGCGCCGACCTGTTGCTGGCGGTGGATGCCCTGATCCGCGACACCGGCTTTGCGATGATCGAGGTACAGCGCAACGCCGCGCTACGCGCCATCGCGATGGAGCAGCTGGCGCGGATCGAGGATATAAGCGCGCTGGTCGAAAAGCGGTTCGGCAAGGGCGCGACCACGCGCTCCGACGCGCTCCAGGCGCAGTCGCGGGTCGCCGCCGCGCGCGCGACGCTGACCCGGATCGAGGCGGAACAGCGCCGCTGGACCACCAGCCTGTCCTTCCTGCTGGGCCGCGAGAGCGCGCCCGCGGTCGATCCGCAGGTGCCCGACTGGCTGTTGCGCAGCTGCGGCCGCGCGATGACGGTCGACTGGGCTGATGTGCCCGCGATCATGCGGGCCCGCGCGCAATATGAACAGGCGACCGCCGAGGCGCGGCGCGCCCATGCCGGGCGGCTGCCCACCATCGCGCTGGCGGGCGATGCCTCGGCCGATGTGTCGTCGCCCTTTTCGGACCGCAGCCTTTATAATTTCGGGTTGAACGTCACCAGCGACGTGTTCGGTGGCAATGCGGTGCGCGCCCGCGCGCGCAGCGCCGATTACGGCGTCCGCGCCGCCGAGGCCGCCGAGCGCCAGGCGCGCAACGAGGCGGGCCAGCAACTCGCCGAGGCGCAGCAGCAGATGGCCGGGCTGTCGCAGCTGCTCGCCACGCTCGCCGAACGGCAGGACAATATGGTCGAGACGGGCAAGCTCTATCGCCTGCAATATCTCGACATGGGCACGCGCACGCTGGTCGACCTGCTCAACGCCGAACAGGAATTGCAGCAGGCCCGCTTCGATGCGGCGAACACCCAGCATGACCTGCGGCGACTGGCGGTGGAATGCCTCTATGTCTCGGGCCAGGCGCGCGATGATTTCGGGCTGACCGGCACCAGCATCCGGGGGGTGACGCTGTGACCGCGCCCGCCGATCCGCAGGGCTGGATCGACATGATGGGCCAGGTCGCGCGCCATTACCGCATGCCCTTTGCCGAACAGCGCGCGCGGCTGACCGCACTATGGCAGGGCGAGGGCGACGAGGAGATGCGGGTCCGCGCGCTCGCCCGCGCCTCGGGCCTGTCGGTGCGCTTCGCCGCCCCGGCCAGCGTCCGGCTGACCAGCTGGCGGCTGCCGGTCATCGCCTGCCTGGCGGACGGCGAGCTGGCGCTGATCACCGCGATCGATGCCGAGGGGCAGGCGCTGTTCACCGTCGCGGGCGAAGCCGATCTGGCGGTGCAGCGCCCGCTCACCGCGCTGGTCGAACAGACCCGCGTCTTCGTCATCCCCCGCCCGTCGCGCTCGGCCGCCGATGTCCGCGTCGACAGCTATATCCGCCCCTTCCAGCCGCACTGGCTGCGCGACATCCTGCTCCAGGACGCGCGCGGCTACGGCCATGTCGCCATCGCCTCGGTCGTGACCAACTGCCTGGGGCTGGCGGGCATGCTGTTCTCGATGCAGGTCTATGACCGGGTGGTCCCCGCCCAGTCGATGCCGACGCTCTATATCCTGTTCCTGGGCGTGCTGCTGGCGACTGGATTCGATTACGTCCTGCGGCGGCTGCGGGTCGGAATCACCGACATTCTTGGCAAGCGCGCCGATCTGCGGCTGTCCGATCGAGTCTTCGGCCATGCGCTGCGCGTCCGCAACCGCGCGCGGCCGACCTCGACCGGCACCTTCATCGCGCAGCTTCGCGACCTGGACCAGGTGCGCGACATGCTGACCTCGACCACCGTCGCGGCGGTCGCGGACCTGCCCTTCTTCCTGCTGTTCCTCGCCATCCTCTGCTTCATCGGCGGCACGCTGGCGCTGGTGCCGGTGGTGGCGCTGGTCGCGCTCCTGCTGCCCAGCCTCCTCGCCCAGCGGCGACTGCGCGCCCATGCCACCGAGTCGATGCGCGAGACCTCGCTGCGCAACGCCCTGCTGGTCGAGGCGGTGCAGGGGATCGAGGATATCAAGACGCTCCAGGCCGAGGAGCGTTTCCAGCGCCAGTGGAACCATTGCAACGCGGTCGCGGGCGAGGCGCAGTTGCGCCTGCGCGGGCTGACCGCCAGCCTGTCGACCTGGGCGCAGAGCGTGCAGAATGCGGTCTATGCGACCGTGATCTTCGTCGGCGCGCCGATGGTCATCGCGGGCGACATCACGACCGGCGCGCTGGTCGCGACCTCGATGCTGGCCAGCCGGATGATGGCGCCGATGGGGCAGGTGTCGCACCTGCTCGGCCGCTATCAGCATGCCAAGGTCGCCGCACAGAGCCTGAACCAGATCATGGCGCTGCCGGTCGACCATCCCGATGCCGAGCATCGCATCCCCCTGCCCTCGGTCGCCGGGCGCTTCGCGCTGCGCTCGGCGGTGTTCGGCTATGCCGATCCCGATGCCCCCCCGGCGCTGACCGTCCCCCGGCTGGACATTGGGGCAGGCGAGACGATCGCGCTGCTCGGCCGCAACGGGGCGGGCAAGTCCACGCTGCTGCAAGGCCTGTCGGGGATGCTCCAGCCGATATCGGGCGAGGTGCTGCTCGACGATCTTGCGCTGCACCAGATCGATCCCGGCGATGTCCGCCGCGACGTCGCGCTGCTGACCCAGGACAGCCGCCTGTTCCACGGGACGCTGCGCGAGAATCTGACCATGGGCGCACCGATGGCGCGCGACGAGGCGATCCTGTCCGCGCTCGCCATGGTCGGCGCGGTCGATTTCGTCCGGCGGCTGCGCGACGGGCTGGAGCACCGCGTGCTGGAGGGCGGGCGCGGCCTGTCGGGCGGGCAGCAACAGGCACTGCTGCTCGCGCGGCTGCTGATCCGCCAGCCGCAGGTCGTGCTGCTTGACGAACCGACCGCCGCGATGGACGAAACCGCCGAGCGCCAGTTCATCGAACGGTTCCGCGAATGGAGCCGGGGCCGCACCGTCATCGTCGCCACCCACCGAATGCGCGTGCTCGAGCTGGTCGACCGCATCATCGTGATCGACCAGGGTCAGATATTGCTCGATCAGCCCAAGGCCAATGCGCTGGCGACCATGACCAAGGCCGGACAGGGTGGCGCGCGGAGCCAGGCGGCATGACCGCGCTGACCCATCCCGCCGACCTGCCCTTCGCCGACGAGGGCGGCGCGCCGCTGCTCGCGGCCAAGCGGATGACCTGGGTGCTGACCGCGCTGTTCGTCGTGGCGCTCGGCTGGGCCTGGTTCGCCGAGCTGGACGAGGTCGCGACGGGCAGCGGCCGGGTGGTGCCGACCAGCCGCGAACAGGTGCTGCAATCGCTGGAGGGCGGCATCCTCGCCAAGATGCTAGTGCGGCAGGACGATATCGTGAAGCCCGGCCAGATCCTGGCGCAGCTCGACCCCACGCAAGCCGGATCGACGGTCGAGGAAAGCGCCGCCAAATACCGTGCCGCGCTGGCCGCACAGGCGCGGTTGCAGGCGGAAGTGAACGGCACGCCCCTGAGCTTCTCGCCCGAACTGAACGCTTTTCCCGCGCTCAAGGCCGAGCAGCAGCGCCTTTATGACGCGCGCCGCCGCAGCCTGGCCAGCTCGATCGGGCTGATCGACGAGTCGCTCGCGCTGATCGGCCGCGAAGTGGGGATCGGGGAGTCGCTGATCGCGGTCGGCGCGGCCAGCAATGTCGAGGTGCTGCGCCTGAAGCGCCAGCGCGCCGACCTGGACCTGAAGAAATCCGATCTGCGCTCGCAATATATCGTCGAGGCGCGGCAGGACCTGGCCAAGGTCAGCGAGGAAGTGGAGGCGCTCGCCCCCGTGGTGCGCGGCCGCTCGGATACGCTGAGCCGCCTGACCCTGCGCTCGCCGGTGCGCGGCGTGGTCAAGAATATCGAGGTGTCGACCATCGGCGGCGTGATCCCGCCCAATGGCAAGATCATGGAGATCGTGCCGCTGGACGAACGCCTGCTGGTCGAGGCGCGGATCGCGCCGCGCGACATCGCCTTCATCCGCCCCGGCCAGCGCGCCAGCGTCAAGATCACCGCCTATGACTATGCTATCTTCGGCGGGCTGGAGGGCAGGGTCAGCAGCATCTCGCCCGACACCATCCGCGACGAAGTGAACCCGGACGTCTATTATTACCGCGTCTTCGTGCGGACGACGGCGGACTCGCTGGTCAACAAGGCGGGCAAGCGCTTTCCGATCGTGCCGGGCATGATCGCCACCGCCGACATCCACACCGGCAGCAAGACGGTGCTGCAATATCTTCTGAAACCGCTCAACCGCGCGCGCGAGGCGATGCGTGAGCGGTAGTCGCCCCACTCCCATCCCATCCCACGCCATCCCAGGGATGACCGTCATCCCCGGCCTCAGCTCAGGATATGTCGATGTCGAAAAACCTGGCAGCCCGCTATCCCGCCACCCATGGTCGCGCGGCAATGTCCGCCGCGCCGATCCGGACGCATAACGGCCCCACCCTGCTCGCCCTCGCCCGCCAGATCCAGGCGATGCGCGCCAATACCGCCAAATTCTTTCCCCGCGACGTGTTCCGCGATTCCGCCTGGGACATGATGCTGGAGCTGTTCATCGCCGAGCAGCAGAACCGCCCCCTCTGCGTCAAGGAACTGATCCTCGTCTCGGGCGAAAGCTCGACCAGCGCGCTGCGCCGCATCGACCGGCTGGAGGGGGCCGGGCTGATCCGGCGGCGGACCGACCCGGCGGATCACCGGCGGCTGGCCGTCACCCTGACCCAGCGCGGCACCGATGCGATGACCGCGATGCTGCGCCACCTGGACCTGTCGATGACCGAGGACGGGCGGCCGCAAAGCTGACCCGTCCCCGGCCGCACGGCGATCAGAAGCGCTGGTCCCACCCGATGGTGAAGGTCCGCCCGCGCCCGGCGAAGAAGGCGAGGTTGTCGTTGGGCAGCCGGGTGTCGCTGTTATAGTCGATATAGAAGCGATCGAAGATGTTCTGCGCGCTGACATAGAAGCCGCCGATCCGCGTCTGGTAGCGCAGATAGGCGTCGGTCACCGTATAGCCGCCGAAATTGTTGCGCGGATCGGGATTGGCCTTGCCGTGGAAATTGCGCGCCAGATACAATTGCGTCTGCACCCGCGCCGAAACCGGGCCGGAGGCGAAGTCGGCCGCCACGTTCATCCGGTCGGGCGAGATGTTGGTGCCGTCCAGATCGGTGTCGACCTTGCCGTCCGGATTGCGCGTATCGCTGTCATATCTGCCGATCAGATGGGCATAGCCGGTCGACAGGCGCAGCCCCTCGATCGGCATCTTCATGCCCAGATTGAGCTCCAGCCCCTGGATCTCGACCCGCTGGCGCTGCACCTCGAAGATGCCGTTGCCCAGCGCCAGCAGGACCTGGCCCTTGTCGCTGGACGACCAGAAATAGGTGGCGCTGGCGTCCATCGGCCCACGCTTCACCTCGACGCCGATCTCGCGATTGTTCGAGATGACCGGATCGATCGCGCGGAAGTTGCTGAGGTCGGTGCCGGGGGTGGACACCGCGCGGGTGATGCGGCCGATATCGGCCATGGTGAAGCCCTGCGCATAGCTGGCATAGGCGCGGATGCCCTTCCACGGCTCCAGGATCACGCCGCCATTGTACAGCAGCTGGTCGAAGCCCGGTTCGCCGCCCTTGACGCTGACGCCGCCATAGGTCGCCGCATTCTTGCCGTCATAGGTGTTGGAGGCGAGCGTGTGGTAATCGTTGATGCGGACCTTCACATTCTCCCACCGGACGCCGCCCGCCAGACGGACCACGCCGTCGAACAGCTTCAGATTGGCCTGGGCGAAGGGCGCCAGGCTGCGGAAATCGGCGGGTGGCACCCAGACGCGGTTGGTGATGATCAGCCGCTGTTCCGACTTGTCCCACAGCGCGTCGAAGCCGATCGTCGCGACCAGCGCCTCGAACCCCGGCACCGCGCGTTCATAGCTGGCCCGCGCGCCCAGCTTGCGCGACCGGTTCTCCGACTGGTCGAGCAGCGTGCCGACCGGCGCGATCGCCGGGTCCTGGAAGGTCGCGATCGCCGTCGGCTCGCCGCCGAACGTGTCATAGGTGCGGTTGAAGAACAGCTGCGCCGTCAGGTTGCCGCCCGCCACATCGCTGTCGGTATAGGATAGCGACAGGGCCTCGGCCTGGTTGGCCGCGGGCTTGCCGGGCGGGTTGCCGCGCACCGCGCTGGTCGGCACGCCGGTCAGGCGATTGCCCGCCAGCGGCACGAACCGCCCCTCGCCGTCCAGCGTGTAGCGATTGGCGATCAGGTCCAGCCGCCCGGTGTCGCGCAACTGGACGCCCAGCCGCGCGAACAGGTCGAGCGCGTGCGAATCCTGCGTCTCGCCCTGCGTCAGGTTGATCCCGATCCGGCGATCCTGCGCATCGTAGAAGACGCCGCGCCGTTCATAGGACGCCCCCAGCGTCGCGTCGAAGATACCGGACTTGTACTGGACGAGGCCCGCCGCCTTGCCGCCCAGCCCTTCGCCCTCGAACCCGTCGGCGGTGGTGCCCTGCACCAGCGCACGGCCCGACCAGCCCTCGGTCCGGGGTGGGCCGACCGTCACCTGGTTGATGATGCCGCCGGTCCCGCCGACGCCCTGAAGCGCGTTGGAGCCATAGATCAGCTCGACCCGGTCGATGAAGAAGCCGTCGATGGTGAAACCGTCGCGGCTGCCGTCGCGCAGCGGGGTCGTCTGCGGAATGCCGTTGATCGCATAGAGCGGCGAACGTCCGCGCAGCGTCTCCCCCGCCCCCGACAGCTTGCCGCGAGTCGGGGAAAAGCTGGGCGTCAGGACCGATATGGCATCGGTCGTGCTGCCCGAGATCGCGATCTGCTGGTCCAGCGCCGCCTTGTCGATGATGTCGATGGTCAGCGGCAGCGCGTTGGGCGGCAGGATGGTGCGCGCGGCGGTGACGACGACTTCCTGCTTGTCGGCCTCGTCCGCCGCGCCCTGCTCTGCGGCGGGTCGGACCTGCGCGACGGCGGGTGCCGCCATCGTCAACATCGCGACCGCGCTGCTGGCAAGCCATGCCCGGCGTAGACCCGACCGAGCATTCGCCCCAATCTTATGCATCATTACCCCCTCGAAACCATTGACCAGAATCGCGAGGCGCCCTAACGCTACTCATTATCAATAACAAGCCTGGATCGACCGTGATCTCGACGCGCACGATATTGTTTCAGGTCCACTGGTTTCTGGGCATCACCGCCGGACTGGTGCTGGCGGTGATGGGCGTGACCGGCGCGCTGATCAGCTTCGAGCCCGAGATTCTGGCCGCGACCAATCCCGGTATCGTGACCGTCACCCCCGGCCGGACGCCGCCTTTGCCCGCGCCCGCGCTGATCGCACGCATCCAGGCGGAGATACCCGGCCTGCGCATCCAGCGGCTGATCGTCGAGCGCGATCCGACCCGGGCGGCGATGGTCGGCTATACGATCGGCGACAGCAAGAAGCGCGAACGCGCCTATGTCGATCCCGCGACCGGCGCGCTGCTCGGCGAACCTCGGGGCAGCGGATTCTTCGAGACGGTCGAAAATCTCCATCGCTGGCTGGCGCTGCCCGGCAAGGGCAATGGCATCGGACGGCAGCTGACCGGCTTTGCCGCGCTGTCGCTGATCTTCTTCGCGCTGTCGGGCCTCTATCTGCGCTGGCCGCGCCGCCCGCTGGACTGGCGCAATTGGCTGGTGCTCGATCTCCGCAAGACGGGGCGCAATCTCTACCGCGCGCTGCATGCGGTGGTCGGCGGATGGGTGCTGCTCTTCTACCTGATCAGCGCGGGCACCGGGCTATGGTGGTCCTATGGCTGGTATCGTGACGGCGTGCGCCATCTGCTAACGACCGAGCAGGTCGAGCATGGACGGCGCGGCGGCGGCGCGAAGGACGCCAGGCCCGACCTGTCGCGGGCCTGGAACAGCTTCACCCAGGCGACCGGCGGGCGCGACTATGAGCGGATCACCGCCTCGGTCCGCGACGGCGCCATCCAGTTCCGCGCCAAGCTGCCCGGCGGACGGCACGATCGCGTGTCGGACGAGGTGACCGTGGACGGCGCGACCGGGCGGATCGTCTCCGATACGCCCTATGCGACGCGGCCGCTGGGCGACGATATCGTGACCAGCGTCTATGAGATTCATCGCGGCGCCTATTTCGGGCTGGTCGGGCGGATCGTCATGGCGCTGACCAGCCTGACCATGCCGCTGTTCACGGTGACGGGCTTCCTCCTCTATTTCGCGCGGCGGCGACGCAAGAAGGCGCTGGGCGCGGTGCTGGCCGAGACGCCGGTCGCGGCCCCCGAAACCACGACGACGCTGGTCGCCTATGCCAGCCAGACCGGATCGGCCGAGCGGATCGCCCGGCTGACCGCGCAGGCGCTGCCCGATGCCGCCGCCGTGCCCGTGACCGCGCTCGATCCGGCGCGGCTGGCGGGGTTGCGGCAGCTGTTCGTCGTCGCCAGCACCTATGGCGAAGGCGAGCCGCCCGATGCTGCGCGCGGCTTTGCCCGGACGCTGGCCGAGGCGCCCGGCGACCTGTCGCATCTGCGCTATGCCGTTCTGGCGCTGGGCGACCGCGAATATAGCGATTTCTGCGCCTTCGGGCACCAGATCGACCGCTGGCTGCATGCGGGCGGCGCGGAGCGGCTGTTCGATGCGATCGAGCTGGACGGCGACGATGCCGATGCCCAGCGGCTGTGGCAGCAGCAGCTTGCCAGCCTGGGCGCGCGGACCGACCAGCCCGACTGGACGCCCGCGCCGATGGCCGACTGGCGGCTGGTCGAGCGGCGCCTGCTCAATCCCGGCAGCCATGGCGGACCGACCTGGCACGTCGCGCTCGCCCCGGCGGACGGCGCGGCCGAATGGGCGGCGGGCGACATATTGGAAATCCTGCCGCAACAGGATGTCCGCCGGGTCATCGCCTTCCTGGCGACGACCGGCCTGCCCGACACGCCCGCGATGCGCGCGCGGCTGATGACCAGCATCCTGCCGCCCGAGGCCGGCCCCGGTTTCGACCCCGACACGCTGCGCCCCCTCGCGCACCGCGAATATTCGATCGCCTCGATCGCGGCGGCGGGCCGGGTCGAACTGATCGTCCGGCTCTGCACCGCCGAGGACGGGCTGCCGGGCCTGGGCTCCGGCTGGCTGTGCGGGGGCGCGGCGATCGGCTCGGTGGTCAAGGCGCGCGTCCATGCCAATCCCGCCTTCCATTCCCCCGCCGACTCCGCGACGCCGATCGTGCTGATCGGCAACGGGACCGGGCTGGCCGGGCTGATGGGGCATCTGCGCCAGCGCGCCGCGACCGGCGGCGGCCCCGCCTGGCTGTTCTGGGGCGAGCGGCATCCCGATCACGACGATTACCATGCCGCCGAGCGCCGGGCGCTCGGCCAGGCGGGCGTGCTGACCGGCATGGCGACCGCCTGGTCGCGGCTGGGGACCGGTCCGCGCTATGTGCAGGACGTGGTGGCGATGGAACGCGACACGATCCGCGCGGCGGTGGCGGCGGGCGCGACGCTCTATGTCTGCGGCAGCCTGAAGGGCATGGCGGGCGATGTGCACCGCACGCTGACCGAGCTGCTCGGCGACGCGGCGCTGGAGGAGATGGCGGCGACCGGGCGTTATGCCCGCGACATCTATTGAGGGGTTATTTCCTCAGGCATGGCCGCGCGCCGAATGGCCCAGACGGGTGAAGAAGCTGCGCGCGACATGGCACTGGGCGACGTCCCATTCGGGATGCCATTGCACCGCCAACACATCCGCGCCGCAACCGGGGGCGCGGAATGCCTCGATCAGCCCATCCTCGGCATCGCGCGCCTCGACCACTAACCCATAGCCCAGCCGGTCGACGCCCTGCTGGTGGACCGAATTGACCTCCAGCCGCCGATCGCCGTCCCGCCCCGCCAGCACGCCGCCGGGCATCAGGTCGACGGGGTGATGATGGCCGAACAGTGACTCGTAACTCTCGTCCCAGCTGCCGCGATGATGGCGCGCCGAGCCGCCCAGGCAGGTCAGCGACCCGCCGAACAGCACGTTGATCTCCTGCATCCCCCGGCAGATGCCATAGACAGGCTTGCCGCGCTCGATCATCCGCCCGCCCAGCGCCAGCGCGACCGAGTCGCGCCGCGGGTCGCACGCCTGGGGCGCGAGTTCGGCGCAGTCGCCATATTGCGCGGGCGCGACATGCGAACGTCCCCCGGTCAGCAACAGGCCGTCGAGCATGTCGGCCATCATGACCGTGTCGACCGCCTCCGGAATGGCGGGGATCAGCACGACGCTGGCGCCGCCCAGCTTGACCAGCGGATCGATGAAGCGCGTCGCCACCGCCTGGATCGGCCGGTTCGCCTCCTCGTTTCCGCACATCAGACCGATGATCGGCTTGCCGCCCCGGATCATGCCCGTCCCTCCAGTTCCTGGCGTAGTGCACGGCCCTCCGCGATGGCCAGGGCCTGCGCCTCGGGCTGGACCAGCACGCTGTCGGGCGCGGCATCCGCCAGCAGCCAGACATTGCCGCCGATCACCGAGCGCGCGCCGATCGTCACCCGGCCCAGGATCGTCGCGCCGGCATAGACGATGACGTCGTCCTCGACGATCGGATGGCGCGCGAAACGGTCGCGCGGCGAACGCGGTGCGGTGCCCAGCGCCGAACGCGCGCCCAACGTGACATGCTGGTACAGCCGCACCCGCTCGCCGATGATCGCGGTCTCGCCGATGACGACGCCGGTGCCATGGTCGATGAAGAAATGCCGCCCGATCGTCGCCCCCGGATGGATGTCGATCCCGGTCCGCTCATTGGCCAGTTCGGAGATCATCCGCGCCACGATGGGCGCGCCCAGTTCGTTCAGTTCATGCGCGATGCGATGATGCAGGCTGGCGGTCGCGCCGGGATAGCAGAGCAGGATCTCGTCGACGCTGCGCGCTGCCGGATCGGCCAGGAAGGCGGCCTCGACATCGCTGTCGATCAGGTCGCGGACTTTGGGAAGGGTGGCGCCGAACAGTCGGGCGATCAGCGCGGCCTGTTCGGGCGGGAAGGCGGCATCGGCGTCCTTCTGCCAATAGGCCAGCTCCGCCCCGATCTCGCGCTCCAGCGCGGTCAGCCCGGCGAGCAGCTTGGCGGCGACGAAACGGTCCTCCTCCACCCCCGCCCCCCGAAAATGGCCCAGACGGCGCGGATAGAGCGCGGCGGCGATCAGCGCGACGACATCCTCGACCCCGGCGCGCGAGGGGAAACGCTCGACGTCGCGGCCCGCATCCTGCCGCTGCCGCCAGCCGTCACGGGCGCGGCGCAGCCCCGTGACGATCGCGTCGATGCCGGTCGCGGCGTCGGGGGCGGCGCGGTCGGTCGGGGTCAGGGCTTGGGTCGACATGATGATCCTCCGACCGGCAACATATCCCACTTGGCGAATGGGATATAACAGAAATGCTACGTCCCTATAAAGCACGGGCTTTGCTTAACGGACGGTTGCGCGGCTCGGGGGGCTGGGGCAGGGTCGGTGCATCATCATGGCCCGGTCGGCGGGAGGGAGCCCGCCCGGCCGATCGTCCCACGGCCCCATCCATTCCCCGGAACACCGCGACGATGACCATAGCGCGCCAGACGACGCTGACCCGTTTCCTGATCGAGCAGCAGCGCCGCTCGCCGGAGACCTGCCCCCCCGAGCTGCGCCTGCTGATCGAAACCGTGGCGCGCGCCTGCAAGGCGGTGAACCAGGCGATCTCCAAGGGCGCGCTGGGCGATGTGCTGGGCTCGCTGGGCAGCGAGAATGTGCAGGGCGAGGTCCAAAAGAAGCTGGACGTGATCGCCAACGACCTGCTGCTCGACGCCAATGAATGGGGCGGGCACCTGGCCGCCATGGCGTCGGAGGAGATGGAGACGATCCACCGCATCCCCAACCGCTATCCCAAGGGCGAATATCTGCTGCTATTCGATCCGATCGACGGGTCGAGCAATGTCGATGTCGACCTGTCGGTCGGGACCATCTTCTCGGTCCTGCGCGCGCCCGAGGATTGCGCGGGGCGCGAGGTGACCGAGGCGGACTTCCTGCAACCCGGCCGGGCGCAGGTGGCGGCGGGCTATGCGATCTACGGGCCGCAGACGCTGCTGGTGCTGACGGTCGGCGACGGGGTGTATGAATTCACGCTCGACCGCGAATTGGGTTCGTGGCGGCTGACCGACGGGCCGATGCGGATTCCGGCGGGGAACCGCGAGTTCGCGATCAACATGGCCCGCCGCCGCCAATGGTCGCCGGGCATCGCCCGCTATATCGAGGAACGCATCCTGGGCACCGAGGGGCCGTGCGGGGTGGACTATAACATGCGCTGGACCGCCTCGATGGTGGCGGACATCCACCGCATCCTGAAGCGCGGCGGCGTGTTCCTCTATCCGGGCGACCACCGCCAGTCGGGCAAGGCCAAGCTGCGCCTGCTGTACGAAGCCAATCCGATGAGCTTCCTGATCGAACAGGCGGGCGGGGCGGCGATCGACGGCGCCATCCCGATCATGGATGTCGAGGCGATCGGCCTGCACCAGCGCGTCGGCGTGGTACTGGGCGATGCCGAGGAGGTGGCGCTGGTCGCGGAATATGGGCGCACGGGGTGAGGAATTCCCTTGGCCTTCGACTTCGCTCAGGCTGAACGGAGGGCGGGGCAGGTTATCGAAATCCAGACATCCCTATGACCCCGGCGAAGGCCGGGGCCCAGTTACGATGTGGCTGGAAAGACGGGATGAACCTGCCTCCCCCGCTTTGCCTGGCGCGCCATCGGCCGGGTGGCGCCTGGGCCCCGGCCTCCGCCGGGGTCGACAGGAATATTGGCCCGCTCTCCCCCCTCCGTTCAGCCTGAGCGAAGTCGAAGGCTACGGGAATTCCTATCCGCCGGGTCCGAACCATGCATGGCGCCCCACCGACTCCCGCACGACCAGTTCAAAGGCCATCACCCGGTCCTCCACGATCCGCGAGCGTAGCGCCGCCAGCACCTGCTCCACCGCGCCGAACGCCATGTCCTCGACCGGCTGGCGAATGACGGTCAGCGGTGGCCAGACCCGCGATGCGATCGCGGTGTCGTCGAAGCCCGTCACCGCCAGGTCGTCGGGCAGGCGCAACCCCATGCGGTGCGCCTCTCCGATCAGCCCGGCGGCCATGTCGTCGCTGCTGCACAGGATCGCGCTCGGCCGGTCCGCCAGGTCCAGCAGGACCCGCCCCGCCGCCGCGCCGGACAGCGGATCGAATCCGCTCTGGATCACCAGCGCAGGGTCATAGGTTAGGCCCGCGGCCGCCAATCCGTCGCGAAAGCCCGCCAGCCGCTCGTCGGCGACCGAAAAGCGTTGCGGCCCGGCGATGAAGCCGATCCGCCGGTGCCCCGCCCGTGCGACATGCGCGGTCATCGCCGCCATCGCCGCGCGGTTGTCGATCCGGACGGTGGCGATGTCGGGCAGCGCCTGCCCCGTCGCGATCGCCGCCGCCGCGACGCCCAGTTCCTCGAACAGTCCCGATCCGCTGAGCAGCTCGGCAAAAGGCGGCACGAGCAGCACCCCCGCCGCCCCGCTCTGCACCAGCGCGCGCACCGCCGCCTCGGCCGCGTCGCGGGTCAGCCCTTCCTCGCCCTGCGCGATGAATTGCAGCCCGCGCGCATTGCTGGCGCGCAAGGCCCCCAGCAGCACCGAGTCGATGAAGGGCGTGCTCCGGTCGCTATAGACCAGCCCCAGCATGGTCGCGCGCGCCTTGGCCAGCCGACGCGCGGCCACATTGGGGACATAGCCCAGTTCCTCGATCGCCGCGAGCACCGCCGCGCGGGTGGCCGCGCCGACCCGGCCCGCGCCGTTGATGACGTTGGACACCGTCATCGCCGAGACGCCCGCCCGCTCGCCCACCGCGCGGATGGTGACGCCTTCGGGGCGCCTGGCGGTCATGCGCGGGAGGTCAGACGGCGCCAGCCTTCAGCCCCTTGACCGCGTGATCGGCCGCGCGCGCGGTCAGCGCCATGAAGGTCAGCGACGGGTTGACGCACGACACCGACGCCATCTGCGCACCATCGGTCACGTACAGGTTCGACGCGTCATGCGCCTGGCTCCATTTGTTGAGCACCGAGGCCCGCGGGTCCGCCCCCATGCGCGCGCCGCCCATTTCGTGGATCGCGTCGCCCGGCACATGCTCCTGCTCGCCGCTGGTCACGTTCCTCAGGCCCGCCGCGCGCAGCATCGCCTCGCCCTCGCGCCGGGCGTCCGCCATCATCTTCAGTTCGTTGTCGCGGAAGGTCACGTCGAACTTCAACAGCGGCACGCCGAAGCGATCGACCTTGCTGGAATGCAGCGAGATGCGATTGTCCTCATAGGGCAGGCATTCGCCGAACGCGCCCATGCTGAACTGCCAGGGACCATAGCGGCGCATGCCATGCTTCATCTCCGCGCCGAAGCCGACCGGCTTGGCGGCATTGCGATAGGCCGAGCCCTGATAGCCATAGCCGCGCCGGAAGCCCAGCCCTTCGTCGCCCTTCAGATTGCGGAAGCGCGGCACATAGACCCCGCCCGGACGGCGGCCATATTCGATCAGATCCTCCATGCCGGGAATCTCGCCCGACACGCCGACGCGGAAGATATGGTCCATGACATAGCGGCCCAGCGTTCCGCTGCTGTCGAAATGGCTGCGCTCCGAGCCGGGCGCGCGCGAGTTCATCAGGATCTGCACCGACGCCATCGCCGAGGCGCAGACGAAGACGAGATTGGCGGCCACCGTCTGCGCCTGCCCCGTCTTGGCATCGACATAGCGGACGCCGGTGACCTTCTTGCTGGCGGGGTCATAGTCGATCCCCGTCACCACCGCGTCCGATTGCAGCGTCAGCCGCCCGGTCGCGCGCGCGGCGGGCAGCGTCACCGCCTGGGTCGAGAAATAGGCGCCGAACGAGCATCCATTGCCGCACTGGTTGCGGAACTGGCATTTGGTGCGGTTCTGGTCGGGCTTGTCCTCGGTCATGTTGGACAGGCGGGTGTTGATCAGCTTGCGGCCCGGAAACTGGCCCTCCAGCCGCTCCTTCAACCACTTCTCCGCGACGTTCATCGGGATCGGCGGCTGGAACTCGCTGTCGGGCAGATAAGGCAAATTCTCGCGCGACCCCGATACGCCGATATATTTCTCGACATAGGCATACCATGGCGCGACGTCGTCATAGCGGATCGGCCAGTCGGCGGCGACGCCCTCGCGCTTGTTCGCCTCGAAATCGTCGGGGCTCCAGCGGAAGGACCAGCGGCCCCAGATCAACGACTTGCCGCCGACCGCGCCGGGGCGGATCCAATAGAATTTGCTGCCCTCGTCATAGGCATAGGGGTTCAGCCGGTCGTCATTGTAGAATTTCTGGTTGCTGGGCGCGACATAGCCCTGTTTGGCGATGAAATAATCGCTTTCCACCAGGGGCTTGGGCATGATGTTGCGCGCGGGCACCTCGAAAGGCGGCTTGCCGTCATAGGGATAGCCCTCGCCATGCTCGACCATGACGCCCCGGTCGAGCATCAGGACGCGCAGGCCCTTTTCGGTCAGTTCCTTAGCGGCGAAACCGCCGCTGATCCCCGACCCGATCACGATCGCGTCGAAACGGTTCGTCGCCGCCATGGTCTATCCTCCCTATATCGTTCTTGTCGTTTTAGAATCGAAGCGCTTGCAGCGTCCGGAAGCTGGTCGTGATGTCGGGCAGGTAAGGCGCGGGCGCCTGGTCGTTCTCGACATAGAAATGCTTCACGCCCGCCAGCCCGTTGAGCCTGAAGAGCGCGGCGAAGTCGATCTTCCCCGCTCCCACCGCGGTCATGCTGCCATCGGCGCGCGCATCCTTGACGTGATAGGCATAGATGCGCCCCGCCAGCCGCCGGATCAGCGTCGCCGCATCCTCGCCCGCATGGATCGCCCAATAGAGATCGATCTCGACCTTCACGAGCTTCGGGTCGGTGCCCTTGAGCAGCCGGTCATACAGGCTGACGCCGCCGGGCTTGTTGGTGAACTCGAAATCGTGATTGTGATAGGCGAAGCCCAGCCCCGCCTTCTTCAACTGCTCGGCGAAGCGATTGATGTTGGGCAGCGCCGCATTCCAGCCGGCCTCGGTCCGATGCTCGTCGGTCATATAGGGCAGGATGACGGTGTCCGCGCCCAGCGTCTTCGCCATGGTCACGCATTTCCCAAAATTGCCGAGCAGCGCGTCATAGGGGACATGGACCGACGGCGCCTTCAGCCCCAGCCGGTCCTGCGTGCGGCGGAGCATGGCATGGTCCATCGCGTCATAGCCGCCCCCGCCATATTCGATCTCGCGGTATCCGATCTTCGCCACCGCCTCGAGCGTCTTGACCGGATCGGCCGCGAACAGCTCGCGGATCGTGTAGAGCTGGAGCCCGATGGCGCCCAGCCGCGCGGCCTGCGCCATGCCCGGCAGCAACACGCCTGCGCCCAGCCCCAGCCCCGCGCCCATCAGCGAACGACGATCGATCATGCCGAATATACCTTGTTGACCTGAGAATAGGGGAAGGCGCCGTTATACTCGCCGGGCACGGGCAGATATTCGCGTTCCTGCGTGATGCCGATCTCCGACGTGTAATAGCCGGTGATGACCAGTTGCCGGAACGGCTCGAAGAAGGCGCGGCCTTCGGGCAACACGCCCTCCATCGCCTCGGTCAGCAGCGTGTCCTGCTGCGCCGCCGTCGCCTTGGCGGCGGACACGCGGTGGACGCTCTGGCTGCGCGCCTCGATCGCGTTCAGCCCGGCAATGATCGGCACCCGGTCGGCGGGCAGCGACCAGTCGGCCAGCATCTTCTCGATGAATTCGGGCACCCCGGCCGCAATCGCGCCGGGCGTATCGGTGGTCGGCAGCACGCGTTCGGCCAGCGCGGTCATCGTCGCGCGCTGGACGGGAGTGAAGACCGCCACGCTGGGCGGGCCGTTCGAAATGACGGGAATGGCCCCGCGCGTCTGCTCGACCGCACCCGCCGCACGGGCGATGGGCGCGAACAGCGCGGAGCCGAACATGGCGGTGATCCCCGCCAGGGCATGTCTGCGGTCGATATGGGGGTGGGCGATCATCGGGCATCCTCCGGCAGGTCCTGCGCGATCGCCTCGGGCGGCAGCGGGCGGACCCAGATGTTGCGGAACGAGACGGGCGAGTCGTGATCCTGAAGCTGGATCGGCGCGGCATCGCCATGCGCCTGGTATTTTTCGACCTGCCGCCAGACGGTGGTGCCCAGCATCGCCTGATGGTTCTGGACGACGACGCCGTTCAGCAGCGCGGTGACATAGGCGGGGCGGAGCAGCTTGCCGTCGCCGCCAAAGCGTGGCCGCTCGAAGATGATGTCATAGCTTTGCCACTCGCCGGGCTTGCGCGCGGCGTTCACCAGCGGCGGCTTCCAGGCATAGACCGCCCCCACCTGCCCATCGGCATAGGTCGGATTATTGTAGCCGTCGAGGATCTGGACCTCATAGCGCTGCATGAACCAGATGCCGCTATTGCCCCGGTCCTGCGACGATTTGCGCGGCGGGTTGGGCGAGCGGAATTCGAGGTGCAGTTGGACATCCCCGAAGCTCTGCTTGCTGACCAGCACGCTCTCCGCGTTGCCGTCGCGCGGCGGCACGGTTAGCACGCCCCCCTGAAGCAGCCAGGGCTTGCCGCTGGCCGTCCAGGCGTCCAGCGAGCGCCCGTCGAACAGCACCACCGCATCCGACGGCGCGCCGCCGGGCTGCGCGGCGGGCGTCACGACGCGCGGCGCGGGCCGGTCCGGATCATGGACATGCCATTGGCCACCGGGCAGCATCGGCGTGTCGCGAAACCCCATGCCCGGCTTGTCCTGGGCCGCCGCGCCGCTCGCCACGGCCAGCGCGATCAACGATAGCATACGCATCGCTCCCCTCCTCATGCTGTAGGATCGATCGCGCGGTAGGCGGCGATCAGCCTTTCTTCGCCCGCGCGGCCCTTGACCGAATTGCCATGTTCCATGCCGATCACCCCGGCATAGCCCTGTGCCTTCAGGAAGCGGCAGATATTGGCATAGTTGATCTCGCCGCTGCCCGGCTCGTTGCGGCCGGGATTGTCGCCAAACTGGATATAGCCGATCTCATCCCAGCAGAGTTTCAGGGTCGGGATCAGATTCCCCGACTGGATCTGCTCGTGATACAGGTCGGCCAGCACCTTGACGCCCGGACTGTTCGCCCCGCGCGCCACCGCATAGCCCTCCGCGATCGACTGCATGAAGACGCCGGGATGGTTGGTCCGGGTGTTGAGCGGCTCCATCACCAGCGCCATCCCGTGCGGCGCGACGATATCGCCCGCGCGGCGCATCACGTCGATGATCCGCCCCATCTGGATCGCGGGGTGCAGACGCTTGTCCATGAAGCCGGTGACGACGGTCATCCGCGTCGCGCCGACCCGCTTGGCGACCTCGACCGCGCTTGTCACATCGGCGAGGAAGGCCTGCCGCTCGGCATCGTCATCGCCGCCCAACAAGGGCCGGGACTCGGACCATTTGGGCATCGATGCGACGAACACGCCCATCGTCATCTTCCGGTCGCGCAGCGCCTTGGCGATCGCTTCCTGTTCGGCCACCGGGCGAAGGCGATATTCATTGTCCTCCCAGGCCCAGAAACCCTGATCGGCGGCATAGGCAATCTGCTCAACCGAGCTGTCGCCCCGGCTGGCAAAGCTGCCCAGATGCGGCGCGAAGCCCAGGGTGAAGCGCGCGGCATTGGAGGATCGACCCGCCTTTTGCGCCGCCAGTGCGGCCACCGGCGCGGCGGCGGCGATCCCGCCCAGGATGGTGCGTCGCGACCAGCTCATGCGACGGTCTCCATGACAGGGCGGTGAGGACGGCGGCGCTCGGCCAGCCAGATGCCGCCGAACACGAACAACAGGATCACCGGCACGATCGCCAGCCGCGCGAAGGACTGCGACGCCGCCGCATCCTCGACCTGGCGCAGCGCCTCGCCGGTCAGCCGCTTGAACGCCTCTGGCCCACCGGCCAGCTCGACCTTGGCGGCATCGAACATCGCGCCGAGACGCGGCAGGACGAAGAAGCTCGCCAGCGCGCCCGCCGATCCGACCAGCCCCAATGCCCAGGCCCCGCCGCGCGGATACCGCTCGGCGACCGACGCCAGCATGGTCGGCCACATCGCACAGACGCCCAGCCCCCAGACGGTCGAGGCCAGCACCGCCGCCACCGGTGACTGCGCGCGCGACAACAGGAACAGGCCGATCCCCGCCATCAGGCTCGACACCCAGAGCAGCCCCGGATTGGACAGCCGCCCCGCGATCCGCCCGGCGAAATGGCGGAACACGAACATCAGCGCGCTCACGTACACGAGGAGCAGGATGCCGCGCATCCCGACCCGGCTGCTCAGCGCCACGTCGAGCCATTGCCCCGGTGCCAGTTCGGACGCGGCGGTCAGGAACATTGCGGCGAACCAGACGAAGAAGCTCGGCCGCTTGAACACCTCGGCGATCATGCCGCCGAAACCGACATCGCGCACCTCGCGCGGCACCGGCGGAAAGCGGGTGGTCGCCGCCATCACCAGCACGCCCAGCGCGGGGATCAGGACCAGCGCCATGATCGCCTGCCACGACAGCGTTTCTGCCAGCAGCACGCCCGCCAGCCCACCGACGATCAGTCCGCCGGGATACCAGGCATGCAACACGTTCAGCCGGTGCGTCGTCTCTTCCGGATAGAGCCGCGCGGTCAGCGGGTTGATCGACGCCTCCGCCAGCCCCCAGCCGATCCCGCTGAGCAGCATCCCGCCCCAGACGATATGATAGACCGCCATGCCGCTGGCCAGCGAGCCCGCCCCGACGATCGCCGCCGTCCCGACCAGAAAGCACAGGCCGCATCCGATCAGCATCTGCCGCGCGCCGATCCGGTCGAGCAAGGCGCTCGCCACGAACAGCGTCGCCGCAAAGCCCAGAAAGGCCGAGCCCAGCGCCGACCCGATCAGCTCCCCCGCCTGCACCGGCGCGATGGGGTCGATCCACTGCGCCTTCAGGCTGCTCGCCACCGCCGCGCGCAAGGCCGCGCTCGCGGCGGCCGTGAACAGCGCCAGCACGCTCAGCCAGAACAGACGCGACCGATTGTCCGGTATCGCTTCCACGCCCCTCTCCCGCTTATATTTTTTGGCAGACTTTACCGTCCGAGGCGGATGGTCAAGCCGTTGCAATCGTTAAATTCCCAGCCAGCGGCGATTGGCGTCGGGATCGCCCCCACCGGCGAAATCGTCGAAGGCCCGCTCGGCCCGGCGGATCATATGGGCGGCGATGAACGAAGCCCCTTCGCGCGCGCCATCCTCCGGGTGTTTGAGGCAGCATTCCCATTCCAGCACCGCCCAACCGGCATAGCCATATTGGGTCAGCTTGGAGAAGATCCCGCCAAAATCGACCTGCCCGTCGCCCAGCGAGCGGAACCGCCCCGGCCGGTCGATCCAGTCGCTGTAACTGCCATAGACGCCCGCGCGGCCGGTCGGGTTGAACTCGGCATCCTTGACGTGGAACATGCGGATGCGGTCGTGATAAAAGTCGATGAATTGCAGATAATCCATCGCCTGCAGCACGAAATGGCTGGGGTCGTAGAGGATGTTGGCGCGGGCATGGCCGCCGACCGAATCCAGGAACCGCTCGAAGGTCGTTCCATCGTGCAGATCCTCGCCGGGATGGAGTTCGTAGCAGAGGTCGACGCCCTCCTCCTCGAACGCATCCAGGATCGGCCGCCAGCGCTTGCCGAGTTCGGCGAATCCTTCCGCGACCAGCCCGGCGGGCCGCTGCGGCCAGGGATAGACGAAGGGCCAGAGCAGCGCGCCCGAAAAGGTCGCATGCGCCTTCAGGCCCAGCCGCCGACTCGCCCTGGCGGCGTATCCGAGCTGCTCGACCGCCCAGGCCTGTCGCTCGGCGGGTTTGCCCCGTACCGCCTCGGGCGCGAAGCCGTCGAAGGCGGCGTCATAGGCGGGGTGGACCGCGACCAGCTGCCCCTGCAAATGAGTCGACAGTTCGGTGATCGCGACGCCCGCCTCGGCACAGCGCCCGGCCAGGTCGTCGCAATAATCCTGGCTCTCGGCGGCGGTCTTCAGGTCGATGCAACGCGCGTCCCAGGTCGGAATCTGCACGCCTTCATAGCCCGCCTCCGCCATCCATCGCGCCGCCGAGTCCAGCGTGTCGAACGGGGCCGCATCGCCCATGAACTGGGCCAGGAAGATGCCCGGCCCGCGCATGGTGGGCACCGCACTCACTTGGCGGTCTCGGCCTTGAGATAGGCGATCAGCGCGGCGCGCTTGGCCGGATCGGCGACGCCGATCGGCATCCGCGTGCCCGGCACCTTCTTCATCGGGGCGGCGATGAACTCGTTCAGCGTCTTGTCGTCCCACTTCAACCCCGAGGCCTTCATCGCGGGCGAATAGTTAAAGCCGGGCACCGACCCGGCCTGCCGCCCGAAGACCCCGTTCAGATTGGGACCCACGCCGTTCCGCCCGCCCTTGTTGAGCGTGTGGCAGGCGCGGCAGGCGGCAAAGGCCTGCGCCCCCGCGGCGGGGGCCGATTGCGCGGTCGATGGCGCATTGGCGGCGATGACGATGGTCATGGCACCGGACAATGCGGCCAGCCAGAGCAGCTGCCTCATCCTCACTCTCCTGTCATTTTCTTTCCCAGACTCGCTGGTTCGCGATCGAGTTTACCGCTAAACCGTCGGCGTGCAAGCATCGAATGTCGCCAGGTGAGCGACCGGGGCAAGGGAGAGGATGATGGCGAAGCGCAGGTTGCGGCTGGCGATGGCGGGTGGCGGCGAAGGGGCCTTTATCGGGGCGATCCATCGCATCGCCGCGGCGCTGGACGGGGATTGGGATCTGGTCGCGGGCGCGTTCAGCAGCGATCCGCAGCGCAACCGCCGGACGGGCGAGCAGCTCGGCCTGTCCCCCGACCGGGTCCATGACACGCTCGACGCGCTGCTGGCCGACGAGCGCGCGCGTGCCGCCGGGGACCGGATCGATGCGGTCGCGATCGTCACGCCCAATCATCTCCACGCCCCGATGGCGATCGCCGCACTGAACGCCGGTTTCGCGGTGTTCAGCGAAAAGCCGATGGCGATGAACCTCGCCGAAGCCCGCGCCATCGCCGAGGCCGCCCGCGCCTCGGGCCGGCTCTATGCGCTGGCTTTCACCTATAGCGGCTATCCGATGGTCGAGGAGGCGCGGGCGCGGGTGGCGCGCGGCGATTTCGGCGCGATCCGGCTGATCCATGTCGAATATATCCAGGGCTGGCTGAGCCGCCCGCTCGACCGCGAGGGCAACAAACAGGCCGAATGGCGCACCGACCCGGCGCGCGCCGGGCTGGGCGGCTGCCTGGGCGATATCGGCACCCATGCCTTTCAACTGGCCGAGCATGTCTCGGGCCACCGGGTCGCGGCCTTGTCGGCGGACGTTACCACCCATGTCGACGGGCGGATGCTCGACGACGATGTGAACGTGCTTCTCCGCTTCGACGGCGGCGCGCGGGGCACGTTGCGCGCAACCCAGGTGGCGGCGGGTGAGGAAAACGGCCTGCGCCTGCGCATCCATGGCGAGAAGGGCGGGCTGGAATGGTCGCAGATGGAACCGAACACGCTGACCCTGCGCTGGCTCGACCGCCCGGCGGAGATCGTCCGCGCGGGCGGGCCGGGGCTGGCCGACACCACCCTGCCGCGCCAGCGCACGCCGGGCGGCCACCCCGAAGGCTATCTCGAAGCCTTCGCCAATCTCTACCGCGCGGTCGCCCGGACGCTGGACGAGGATGGCCCGGCAGAGGGCGGCGTGATCGGCGCGGCGGACTGGTTTCCGGGATTGGTGCCGGGTTTGCGCACCATGGCCTTTGTCGAGGCCGCGCTCGCCAATGCCGCGTCGGACGAGAAATGGACGGCGTTTCCGGAGGTCGATAGCATCGGGGGCCAGGTCTGATCGACATTCAGTATTGCATCTTCTTCCCCTCTCCCCTGGACAGGGGAGAGGGTTAGCGAAGCTTGCCAGCCTGCTGGCTAGCGCAGCTTGGGTGAGGGGTTGAGCGAGCCCAAAGGCTCGCGCGCTCGCTTCGCGAGCGCCAATCCCTCACCCAGCAGAATGTCGATCGACCCTAGGTCTGATCGGCAGAACCGATGGACCGGACCGCGCTGGGCTATCGGCTCATCGGGAGGGGCACGGCGGCGTCAGGCCTTGCGCCCCCGCACGATCCCGACTGCGCCGGCCAGTACCGCCGCATCCTCGGCAAAGCCCGTCTTCGTCTGGCCATAACGGCCCAGCGCCGCCATGCGTCCGCGCCAGCCGGGATAGGAGGCGATCACCGCCGTCACGCCGCCGACCGCCGCGCCCAGCCAGCGATGCTTCGGGCTGGCGAGCGCCGCGCCTGCGATCGCAGAGGTGGTGAAGCGGGCCGCGAGGCCGATCGGCACGATCCGGTCGGGCGCGGTCTTCTGCTTGTCGCCCGCCATCTCGCCGATGGCGAGCGCCAGCGTGCCCGCCGCGACCAGCGGGTTGGCGAGCCATTTCAGCGGCCCCTGGCCCAGCCGCAATTCCCCACGCGCCGCCGCGATCGACACGGCGGCCAGCGGGGTCATGGCGCGCTGTCCGCCGACCAGACCCATTTTGAACGATGCGAGCATGACGCGACCCTTTTCGTGAAACCCATGACGAGCGGCACCAATCCCGCCGCCCGCCACCGGGTTCCCGGCGGTCTGTCATGCCCCCTTTCCCACGACATCCCGGCTGCGCCATGATGCGGGCATGAAACCCATCCTTCCCCTCGCCGCGCTGCTGTCGCTGGCCGCCTGTTCCTCCAACACCCAGCCCACGGGTCTGAGCGAGGAGGAGAATCGCCAGCTTAACGAGGCCGCCGCCATGCTCGATGCCAATGCGGTCGATCTGAACGCGATGGCGCCGTCGAACGTTACGGGGGAAACATCCCATGATACCGAGGGTTAAGCGTCCATGACCGACAAGAATCTGCGCCGCCTGGGATCGACCGACCTGATGATCGCGCCCCTGGTGCTGGGCGGCAATGTGTTCGGCTGGACCGCCGATCGCACGGCGAGCTTTGCGGTGCTCGACGCCTTTGTCGAGCAGGGCGGCACGATGATCGACACCGCCGATGTCTATTCGGCCTGGGTCGACGGGCATCAAGGCGGCGAGTCCGAGGCGATGATCGGCGAATGGCTGAAGGCCAGCGGAAAGCGTGACCGGGTGCTGATCGCGACCAAGGTCGGGATGCTGCCCGGCGAAGGCGGCGAAAAGCTGGCGCCCGCGCGTATCGTGGCGGCGGCCGAAGCCTCGCTGAAGCGGCTGGGCACCGACCATATCGACCTGTATTTCGCGCATCAGGATGACGAGGATCAGCCGCAGGAGGCGGTGATGGAGGCCTTTGCCCGGCTGGTCGAGGCGGGCAAGGTCCGCGTGATCGGCGCATCCAACTTCCACGCCGCCCGACTGAAATCCGCCAATGACGCGGCGCGCGACGCGGGACTGCCGCGCTTCCACGTCCTTCAGCCCGAATATAATCTGGTCAGCCGCCACAAGTTCGAGGGCGAATTGCAGGATTACTGCGTCACCGAGAATATCGGCGTCGTCCCCTATTACGGGCTCGCGGCCGGGTTCCTGACCGGCAAGTACCGAAGCGAAGCCGATCTGTCGCAAAGCGTGCGGGGCGCCCGGATGGGCGAGCTGCTGCACGGCAAGGGGGCCGATGTCCTCGCCGCGCTCGACGATGTGGCGGAGGAGGTGCGGGCCACCCCGGCGCAGGTGGCGCTGGCCTGGCTGATGGCGCAGGCGGGCGTCACCGCCCCGATCGCCAGCGCGACCAGCGTGACCCAGCTGAGCGAATTGACGCCCGCGATGCACCTGACCCTGACCGACGACCAGCTGGCCCGACTCGACGCCAGCGGCGCCTAGACAGCGAAATTAAACTATATTAATTTGGAAAATCTTGTCATTCCCTTGTCATCAGAGCCCATGTCCGCACCGCGACCGACCGTCCTGATCGTCGAAGACCAGCCGCTGCTGTTGCTGCACGTCCGCTTCGCGTTCGAGGATGCCGGTTACGCCGTGATCCAGGCGGCGAATGCCGACGAGGCGCTGATCGCGCTGGACCGTCATCCGGACATTCGCGCGGTCTTCACCGATGTCGCGATGCCGGGCTCGCTCGACGGCGCGGCGCTGGCGGAGCGCATCCGGGGGGCCTATCCGCGCGTCGCGGTGCTGGTGACGTCGGGGCATCAGGCTTTTGCCCCCACCGACCTGCCCGACGATATTCGCTTCGTCGCCAAGCCTTATGTCGGGCACGAGATCATCCGGATGCTCGAAGAGGAAATGGCCTGACCCCAGGCGCGTTTTCGCGTCAGGCCGCCCTGGCCTGGACCACGCCCGGACGACCGATCAGATAGCCCTGGATCTGGTCGCACCCCAGTTCGCGCAGGGTCGCCAGTTGCGCCTCGGTTTCCACGCCCTCGGCGACGATCGGGATGTTCAGGCTGCGGCCCAGTCCGATCGAGGCGCGGACGATCGACAAAGCGGGGCCGTGCGAATCCATGCCGCTGGTGAAGCTGCGATCGATCTTGATCTTGTCGAACCGGAATTGCTGGAGGCTGCTGAGCGAGGAATAGCCGGTGCCGAAATCGTCCATGACGATCCGCACCCCCGCCTGGCGCAGCGCGCACAGATTGGCGGTGGCGGTCTCGCGCTGCTCGATCAGCACGCCCTCGGTCACCTCCACCTCGACGCGGCGCGGGTCGAAGCCATGGTCGAGGATCGTCGCCAGCATCTGCCTAGCGAGCATCGGATCGCGCAGCTGCACCGGCGACAGGTTGATCGCCAGCATCCATTCGCGTGGCCAGGCGCGCGCGACGATCAGCGCCTCGATCAGCAGCCGGTGGCCGATCTCGCCGATCATGCCGTCTTCCTCGGCGATGGCGATGAAGACGTCGGGGCTGACCGGGCCGAGCACCGGATGGGTCCAGCGCGCCAGCGCCTCCTGTCCGATGATCCGCCGGGTCCGGCAGTCCGCGATCGGCTGAAACGCCAGCTGCAATTCGCCGCGCACCCCCGCATCGCGCAGTTCGTGCGCGAGCCAGCGGCGCTGGCGGCGTTCCTCGTCCATCGCCGCGTCGTAATGGCGGGCACGGTGGCGGCCGTCCGCCTTGGCCCGGTAGAGCGCGATATCGGCGCAGGCCTGAAGCTCGTCGGCTTCGCGGCCATGGCGCGGCGACAGGGCGACGCCGACGCTCATCCGCACCGCCGGGCTGGCGGGATCGTTGGCGACGATGGCATAGATACGGCGCACCAGCGCCTCGGCATCCTGTTCGTCGGGGGCCAGATGGTGGATGATGGCGAACTCGTCCCCGCCGATCCGCGCGACGGTATCGCCGCTGCCCACCGCTGCGGCGAGCAGATCGCTGGCGCGCCGGAGCATGGTGTCGCCGGTGGCATGGCCGAGCGTGTCGTTGACACCCTTGAACCCGTCCAGATCGATCGCCAGCAACGCGATCCGGCGTCCGGCCTGCAAGGCCGCGTTGAGCCGCCGTTCAAAGACGACCCGGTTGGCCAGCCCGGTCAGCGGATCGTGATGGGCCAGATATTCGACCTGTCGCTGGATACGCTCACGCTCCTCGGCGGCGCGGGCCAGCGCGTCCATGCCGCGCGCCAGCTCGCCCAGTTCGTCGCGACGGCGCAGGCAGAGCGGCTCCAGCGTCAGGCCCGCGCTCATCGCGCGCATCGCCGCGACGATGTTCATCAGCGGGCGCATGATCCGGTTCCGCAGCCAGAGGATCAGCCCGGACACCAGGATCACGACCAGCAACCCGGCCAGCACCATCTGGACCAGCGCACGCCTGGCCAGCGCCTCCACCTCCCGCGTCTGCCATCCCAGCCGACGGATCAGCCGTTCGTGCACGGCGTCGCGCCGCCCCTCCAGCACGTGCAGTTCGGCGATGAAGACCGGCATGGTCCGCTTCATCGAATCCCGATCGCTCGCCCGACGGATAACGGCCCGCGCCGTGCGCAGAAGCTGCCGCTCCGCCGCCAGCTCTTCGTCATAGGCCGTGACGAGGTCCGGCGGCACGCCGCCATCCTCGACCCGCGAGGCGGCCAGCCAGGCCCGTGCGCTGGCGTCCAGCATGTGCCAGCGTTGCGCGGGCACGCTGCCCCCCTGCTCGACCCGCCGGGTCAGTGCACCGATTCGGACCCGGAAATCGCGCAATTGCGCGTCCTTCTTGTCATGCTGGTCGAGCAGCGTCGCGATCCGGCGCGTCGACTGGACCATGGTAAGCAACTGGTTGTTCAATAGAAGTCCACAGCCGCCGAGCAGCATGAAAATGCCCAGGACGATGGTCAGCATCGCCGCGAAACGAAATTCCAGGGACTGAATACGACGATGAAGCCAAGTCATGGCGTTCGTTGTATACGATCAATCCTTAAAACAGGTTAAGTAAACCAGATCGCATTTCTCAATCCGGGGCAAAGACCAGCGCGTTGATCGGCCGGTCCCGTTCGTTCACGATCAGGGCCCGACCGATGGGGGGCAGGGATCTTTGCGGACAGGCGGGGCGTGGACAATGGCGACAGCCGGGCCCGATCGGCGTCGCCGGTCCGGTCAGCGCATGCCCGCGCGCGGCGGCCAGTTGCCCCGCCAGACCGGCCTCCAGTCCCAGGACCAGCACGAAACGCGCGGTCACACCCGACACAGACCGCCCCGCGCGGTTCCCGGCCAGTGCGATGGTCGCAAAGCGGCTGCCATCGGGCATCTCGACCAGTTGGAACACCGCCTCCCCCACGCGGTCGAAGGCGGCGAAGACGGTCCATAGCGGACACCGTCCTTCGGCCTCGACCAGCACCGGATTGGCCGAACCGGCATAGCGTTTGGACACCTGCCCCGCGCGGTCCACGCGCATCAGGAAAAAGGGCAGCCCCCGCGCACCGACCCGCCCCAGGGTGGTCAGCCGATGCGCCAGTTGCTCGTACGAAACGCCGAAGCGCCGCGCGACGATTTCCAGATCATAGCCGGTTGCCTCGCACGCGCGCAGGAGGCGGGCATAGGGCATGACCAAAGCCGCCGCGAAATAGCGTTGCAGGTGGCGCCGGAACAGCCGCTCGGCGATCCGGTCGCCAAAGGCCGCGCCGCGCGCCAGCGCGTCGATCTCGGCGCGGGCCTCCAGCTGGGCGAGTTGCGTCGCCAGCGCAAAGACGCGCGCCGGGGCCTCCAGCATCTCCGACAGCTGTAACTGGCGCGCATGGAGGTCCAGCCGGGTCAGCAAATCGGGCAATATGTCGATCGGCAGGATTCGGATGGTCAGCGCATGGCGGACGCGAAGCCGCTCGGCCAGCGCACCATAGAGATCGCCCGCCGCCATGCGCAGTTCGTCGGCCAGCCCCTCGGCCGCTGCGTCGAGATCGGGGAAATGGTTGCGCCACCGCTCGATCTCGCGCCGGACGAGCAGCGTCGGATCGGGCGCGGCCGGGGTCGCAGCCGTCGCCTCCCCAACCCCTGCGATCCGGTCGAACGCGCGGGCAAAGGCCTCCGCACCGCCGGGCGCCGCCGCCAGCCATTCCTCCAGCTCGGTCCGGTCGATCTCCAGATCGGCGAACATCGGATCGGCCAGCCGCCGCCGCATCGCCGCTGTCCCGCCCCCCGGCGCATCCGCCGCCAGCGCGCGCGGGTCGAAGTCGAACGTCTCGACCAGCCGCACCAGCAACGCCGCCGAGACGGGGCGCTGATTGCGCTCGATGAGGTTCAGATAGCTGGGCGAGATGGCGAGCATCTCGGCCATCGCGGCCTGCGACAATCCATGCTGGCGACGCAACCGGCGCACCGCATGACCCGCGATCAGCTTGGCTCCGCCCATGCCCGGCTCTCCTTCGGCATCATGCTGCTATGCCGTGCAAAGGCTGTCAATTCTTTACAACGCGACATGCTGCAAGTCGCAGCGACGTGACCCCGACACGCGCCGAAACGGCGTAACCGCCTGTTCCATCGATCCGAACAGCCGCATTCTCCGCCTCAGGGAATAGCGATTTTGTAAAGGATCACGCCATGACGCAGAGCTTCACCGATCTGGTTCCGGCCCCTGCCGGGCGGTTCGACGGGATCGCCCGTCCCTACACCCCGGCGGATGTCGCGCGGCTGCGCGGGTCGATCGCGGTGGAGCATACGCTCGCCCGGCGCGGCGCGCTGAAGCTGTGGGAATTGCTGAAGACTGAGGATTATGTCCATGCGCTGGGCGCGCTGTCGGGCAACCAGGCGATGCAGATGGTCCGCGCGGGGCTGAAGGCCATTTATCTGTCGGGCTGGCAGGTCGCGGCCGACGCCAATACGGCGGGGCAGATGTATCCCGACCAGTCGCTCTACCCCGCCAATGCCGGGCCCGAGCTGGCGCGGCGGATCAACGCGACGCTGGCGCGCGCCGACCAGATCGAACATGCCGAGGGCGGCGCGACCCGCGACTGGTTCGCCCCCATAATCGCGGATGCCGAGGCCGGATTCGGCGGTCCGCTCAACTGCTTCGAGATCATGAAGGCCTATATCGCGGCGGGCGCGGCGGGCGTGCATTTCGAGGACCAGCTGGCGTCGGAGAAGAAGTGCGGCCATCTGGGCGGCAAGGTGCTGATCCCGACCGCCGCGCATATCCGCAATCTGGATGCGGCGCGGCTGGCGGCGGATGTGGCGGGCGTGCCGACGGTGATCTGCGCGCGCACCGACGCCGAAAGCGCGCGGCTGATCACCTCGGACGTGGACGAGCGCGATGCCGAATTCCTGACCGGCGAGCGAACGCCCGAGGGCTTTTTCCGTCTGAAGGAGGGCACCGGGGTCGATCATTGCATCAAGCGCGGCCTGGCCTTCGCGCCGCATGCCGATCTGCTGTGGTGGGAGACGTCGAAGCCCAATCTCGCCGATGCCCGCCGCTTCGCCGAGGCGATCCGGCGCGCCTATCCGGACAAGATGCTCGCCTATAACTGCTCGCCCAGCTTCAACTGGGAGAAGAATCTGGACCGCGACGACATCGCCCGCTTCCAGCGGGAGATCGGGGCGATGGGGTACAAGTTCCAGTTCGTCACGCTCGCCGGGTTCCACCAGCTCAATTACGGCATGTTCGAGCTGGCGCGCGGCTATCGCGACCGGGGCATGGCGGCCTATTCCGAGCTCCAGCAGGCCGAGTTCGCCGCCGAGGGCCATGGCTATACCGCGACCCGCCACCAGCGCGAGGTGGGCACCGGCTATTTCGACCTGATCGCGCAGACCGTGGCGGGCGGCGACAGCTCGACCACGGCGCTCGCCCAATCCACCGAGGCCGCCCAGTTCGAGCGGGCCGCCTGAACCCGTTCATAAGAGAGGAGAATATGCCATGCCGACCGAACCCCAACGCAGCCGCGCCGTCTTCTCCACCGAGGATTTCGCGCTGATGAAGGAAGCCGTCGCCGAACACGTCAAGCGTGTCGCCGACGATCCCCGATCGATCAAGTTCGCGCACCTCTACCACCGGCTGGGGCGGATCGCGTCATAAGGGTTTCTCCCGCCGCCGCCACCAGCCCATCACCCCTCTTCCTTGGGGAAGGAAGCGCCCCGCCGATCCAGCATCGGCGGGGTTTGTTCGCGCTGCGGAACAAGCGGCCCGATCGCGCGCTTGACCGCCCATGCCCGACACCGGCCTGACCGCGCGCATTCGCGAGAATATCGTCCTCTACGGCGCGCTGGCCGCCAATCTGGGTATCGGCGTCGCCAAGTTCATCGCCGCCGGGATCACCGGCTCTTCCTCGATGCTGACCGAGGGCGTTCATTCGGTGGTGGACAGCGGCAACCAGATCCTGCTGCTCTACGGCCAGAAGCGCGCCAGGCGCGGGCCCGATGCGGTCCACCCCTTCGGCTATGGGCGCGAGCTGTATTTCTGGGCCTTCGTCGTCGCCATCCTGATCTTCGCGCTGGGCGCGGGCATCTCGATCTACGAAGGCTGGCTGCATGTCCAGGCGCCCGAAGAGCTGCGCGATCCCACCGTCAACTATATCGTCCTGGCCATCGCTTTCGCGCTCGAAGGCGCATCCTGGACGATCGCGGTGCGCGAATTCGCGCGGGCCAAGGGCGATGGCGGCTGGTGGCAGGCGATCCATGAGTCGAAGGACCCGGCGGGCTTCATCGTGCTGTTCGAGGATTCGGCGGCACTGGCCGGGCTGGTCATCGCCGGGCTGGGCGTCTGGCTGTCGCACCGGCTGGGCGATCCGCGGATCGACGGCATCGCCTCGATCCTGATCGGGCTGGTCCTGGGGCTGGTCGCGATCCTGCTCGCGCGCGAGGCCAAGGGGCTGCTGATCGGTGAGCGCGCCGACCCGCAGGTGGTGGAGACGATCCGCACGATCGTCGCCGACCGCCCCTGGATCGCGCACGTCAACCATGTCCGCACGATCCACACCGCGCCCGACAGCATCTTCGCCGCGATCAGCGCGGATTTCGTCGACACCGTCCCGATGGGCGAGGCGGAGACGCTGATCGAGACGCTGGAGGACGATCTGCGCCGCGCGGTGCCGATGCTGTCTTCCATCTATATCCGTCCGGAGAAGCATGAAAATGCCGCTCCGCCCGTGCCCCAATCTCCCCTATAAGGGCGTTGATGACGATGCTTTTGCGGCTTGCCCTCGCTCTGGCCTTTTCGCTCCTCGGCGCGCTTCCCGCGCAGGCGGCGGTGACCATCACCTTCTGGAGCCATGAGTTGGGGAACAGCTTTCCCCATGCCTTTTTCAGCTTGCGCGGCACGGTCGACGCCACCGGCGCGCCGGTCGACGCCAATTACGGCTTCACCGCCAAGTCGATTTCCCCGGCATTGCTGATGGGGACGGTCAAGGGGCGGCTGGATATCTCCAAGCCCTTCTATATCGCGACCAGCGACGCGCAATTTTCCTATGTGATGACCGACGCGCAATATGGCGACATCCTGGCGCTGGTCGCGGCCTGGGACGAGAAGACGGGCGATGGCCGTTACAATCTGAACCAGCGCAACTGCGTTCATTTCGTGCAGGAGGCGGCGCGGCGGCTGGGGCTGGTCGGGCTGGAGCATCCCGAACTGATGAAGAAGCCCCGTTCCTATCTGAAGACCGTGGCGCAGGCGAATGCCGGCCGCGTGACCGTCATCGGCCAGAGTGGCAAGGCCTATCTCGCCTCGCTGCCGCCGCTCCCGGCCGCCGCCCCGTCGAGCCTCGCGCCGGTGGCTCAGGTCCCGGCGGGCACCAGCTCGACGATGTCCAGCACCGATTCATAAGCGGGATAGGGAAAGGCGATCCGCCAGCGTTTGGCGTCCACCCGCTCCAGGACGCCCGCCATGTCGCGCGCCTCGTCGCGACCATAGGCATAGGACCGTTCTTCGTCCCCCAGGATCAGCGTGCCGAGGAAGATGCTGCGCGCATCGGTGTCGCCATAGACCCGCCCGGCGAGCCGCTGCGACCCGTCCAGCTTGGCCAGCTGCGTTCCGCCCGCCGACACGCGGCAACGGAAATAGGAATAGGCGACATAGGTCAGCACCGCGCGCCCCTGCGACCCCAGCTTGATCGTCCGGCAGCGATAGTCGCCATCGGGTAGGGTCGGCTCCGCGATCGAGTGATCGGGGTCGGCCAGTTCGCCCAGGCCATCGATCTCCTTGCCCGCACCCCCTGCCCGCGCCTGCCCCAGCGCCTTCATCCAGGCGGTTCGCCAGCCGCGCAGCCGGATACGGTCCGACTCGGTCGCCGCGCGCCGCCAGTCGGTCGCATCCGCATCGCGGCGCGCCGGGGCGGGCGCCGCCGTCGCCAGGACGGCCAGCGCGGCCAACAGCCCGGCCGCCTTCACTGCGCGGTCCATCCGCCATCGACCGACAGGTTCGCGCCGGTAATCGCCCTTGCCTCGTCGCGGCACAGGAACAGCGCCAGCGCCGCGACCTGTTCGACGGTGACGAATTCCTTGGTCGGCTGTGCCTTGAGCAGCACGTCCTCGATCACCTGCTCGCGGCTCAGCCCGCGGGACTTCATCGTATCGGGGATCTGGTTCTCGACCAGCGGCGTCCAGACATAGCCGGGCGAGATGCAATTGGCGGTGATGCCGTCGGTCGCCACCTCCAGCGCCACCGTCTTGGTGATGCCGACCACGCCATGCTTGGCCGCGACATAGGCCGATTTGTTGGGGCTGGCGACCAGGCTGTGCGCCGAGGCGGTGGTGATGATCCGACCCCAGCCCTTTTGCCGCATGTACGGAATCGCCGCGCGCATCATGTGCCAGGCCGAGGACAGGTTGATCGCAATGATCGCATCCCATTTCTCGACCGGGAATTCGGCGATCGGGGCGACATGCTGGATACCGGCATTGTTGATGACGATGTCCACCGATCCCGTCTCCGCCGCCGCGCGCGCGATCATCGCCTCGATCTGGTCGGGCCGGGTCATGTCGGCGGCATCGTACAGCGCCGCGGCACCGCTGAGATCCGCCAGCGCGGCGCGGTTCGCCTCGATCGCGTCCGCCTCGCCGAAGCCGTTCAGCATCACCGCCGCGCCCTCGGCGGCCAGCGCCCTGGCATAGGCAAGGCCGATGCCCGAGGTGGAACCGGAAATCACCGCCGTCTTGCCCTTCAGGAACATGCCATTCTCCCTTGGTCCGCCCGTACCATGCTGGCAGACGCCGCCCGGTGCAACCGCCGGAAGGCTTTGCGGGTTCAACGCATGACAGACCCGTTATAGGGGCAGGAACGAAGGGGAATGACGCCATGCGGCTCGACGATTATGACAACGACATCAATGTCGGCGAGGCGCAATCCAGCGGGGGCTTCGGCGGCGGTGGCGGTGGCGGCCTGCTGTTCGGCCTGTTGCCGCTGATCGGCAGTCGATTCGGATGCGGCGGGATCGTCGTCGTCCTCATCATCCTGGCGGTCGTCGGCCTGAACCCGCTGAGCCTGCTGACCGGCGGCGGTGGCGGCGGCAACGCGCCCGTCACCCGCTCCGCCGGTTCGTCGGGGGAACAGAGCGTCCGACAGGTGTGCGAGGCCTCGCCCGAGCGCCGCGAGACCTGCCGCGCGTTCAGCAATGCCGACAACACCTGGGAGAAGATCTTCGCCCAGGCCGGTCAGCGCTTCGAGGCGCCGGGCCTGCGCTTCTTCAGCGGATCGGGCCGCTCGGGCTGCGGCGCGGCGCAGTCGGCGATGGGGCCCTTTTATTGCCCGACCGATAGCGGCATCTATCTCGACACCAGCTTCTTCAACGAGCTCGAAACGCGTTTCGGCGCGAAGGGCGATTTCGCGCGCTATTATGTCGTCGCGCATGAGTTTGGCCATCACATCCAGAACCTGCTCGGCACCTCGACCAAGGTGCGGCAGGCGCAGCAGGCGGCGGGCGAGGCGGAGGGCAATGCCCTGTCGGTCCGGCTGGAGTTGCAGGCGGACTGCTATGCGGGCGTCTGGGCCGCGAAGAACCGCGATCGGCTGGAACCCGGCGATGTCGAGGAAGGCATGACCGCCGCCCGTGCGATCGGCGACGACACGCTCCAGCGCGAGGCGACCGGCCGGGTCGTGCCCGACAGCTTCACCCATGGCACCTCGGAACAGCGGATGCGCTGGCTGCGGCGCGGGATCGAGACGGGCGATCCGGCCCAGTGCGACACCTTCTCGGGCGCGATCTGACGCCCGGTTCGCCGCCCCGGCACATGGCCGGGGCGGCGGCGTTCCGGCTTATAGCCTGACGAGCATCTTGCCCTTGTTGCCGCCGGAGAACAGCGCCAGAAAGGCCTCCGGCGTGCGGTCGAGACCTTCGAACACCGTCTCCTCGCGCTGCAACTTCCCCTCGCTCAGCATCGCCGCCATGTCGCGGTAAAAGCCCTGCTGATCCTTGAAGTCGCTGACGATGAAGCCCTGGATCCGCACCCGGTTGCCGATCAGCCGCGCCAGATATTTCAGGCTGGTCGGCTTTGCATCGTTATAGACGTCGATCATGCCGCAAATCGCAAAGCGCGCGCCCGGCCGGGCATGCGCCAGCGCCGCATCGAGATGGTCGCCGCCGACATTGTCGAAATAGACGTCGATCCCGTCCGGCGCGGCCTTGCCCAGCGCCTCGACCACCGACATATCGCCCTTATAGTCGATGACCGCATCGGCGCCGAGCGAACGGACCCAGTCGGTCTTGTCCCGGCCGCCTGCCGAGCCGATCACCGTCATGCCCTTGGCCTTGGCGATCTGGACCACGGTCGACCCGACCGCCCCCGCCGCCGCCGAGACGAAGACGGTGTCGCCGGGCTTGGCCTCGGCCACCTGGAGCAGGCCGTAATAGGCGGTCATGCCCGGCATGCCGAACTGCCCCAGAAACGCCTGCGGATCGACGCCCAGATCGGGGAGCGGCTGGACATGCTGCGCCGGGATCACCGCCTCGTCGCGCCAGCCCGCCATATGGCTGACCAGCGTACCGACCGGGACGGTTTCCGCGCGGCTCTCGACCACCTCGCCGATCGCCCCGCCCTGCATCGGCTCACCCAGCTGGAAGGGCGGGACATAGCTTTTCCCGTCATTCATCCGGCCGCGCATATAAGGATCGACCGACAGCCAGCGGTTCGCCACGCGCACCTGGCCGTCGGCCAGTTCGGGAAGCGGCTGTTCGACCAGCGCGAAATCCTCGTCGCGCGGCATCCCCTTGGGACGCGCCGCCAGAGTCCAGGCCTTCATCATCTTGTCCTTTTCGTCATGGGTTGCGGACATGGGAAAGGGCCCGGATGTTGTCCACCCGAGCCCCCGAGAAAAAGTCACTGATGCGTGACGATTTCGACCTTAATAGCCCCGATTGCCGTCCTGGCCCGTGGTCGAGCCGGTCGTGGCGCCCGTCGTCGTCGTGCTGCCGGTGCCGGTGGTCGTGCCGGTCGCCGTGCTGCCCGCCGAGTTGCCGGTCGCGGCGGTCTGGCCGGTCGCGGACGTCTGGCCATAGCCGCTCGACTGACCATAGGACGAACTCTGGCCGTAACGGTTCGAGCCCTGCTCACTGGTGCGATCGCCGAACATCGCGCGGGCATTCTCCTCCTCGCGCCATTGGGCCTTGGCCTCCTCGGCGGTCTTGGTCAGCGTGACCTTGTCCTCGACCGACTTCAGCCAGCGCGACGGGATCGAATGATGCTGGCCGCCTGCATCCTTGTCGTTCTTGGTCAGCAGGATGCGGTCGCCGCGCACCTTGTCCACCGTGCCGACATGGCTGCCGTCCGAACCGACGACCTCCTGATGCTCGGTCACCTTGCCCAGCAGGCCGCGCTGGCCCTGGCGCTCGGTGCGCCAGCTGTTGAACTCATTGTGAAACTTGGTGCGGTTCTCGCTGCGATATTCGTCATAATCGCGGTCGAGTGCGGCGATCTGGCCGGAGCGCCAGCTGTCATAGTCGCGGTCCTGCGCCGCATAGTAACGCTCGTCGTACTGCGCATCCGCTTCGCGACGACGCTCGGCCTCCTCGTCGCCGAACCACGAGCGGACCTCGTCCCCGGCGCGGGCGAAGAAGCCGCGATCCTCATAGTCATAGCCCTGCGGCTGGCGACCATAATCGCCACCCGATTGCGGACGACGGTCCTGGCCCCGGCCCTGCTCGTAACGGCCCTGCTCATAGCGACCCTGGCGGTCGTCACGTCCATAACGGTCGCCGGTATAGCCATAGCCGCGCGACGAATCGCCATAGCTCGCCGTCCGATAACCCTGATCGCGGTCGCCCGAACGATAGGAGTCGCGGCCCTGATCGCGTTCGTTGCGATAGCCATAATCGCCCGAGCGGCCTTCGCCGTAGCGCCCTTCATTGTAACGGCCGCCGAAATCCTGACGCGAACCGCCGCGATACTCGCCGCGCTGGTCATAGCCCTGGCGGCCATAGCCCTGATGGCCATAGTCGCGCGCGCCGTAACCGCGCCGGCTGTCGTTACGGTCGTTGCCGCGATCGTCGTCGAACGCACCGGCGGCTTCGTAATCGCGCGCGCTGGAATAGGTGTAATCCCGCCCCGAGCCGTAGTCCCGGCCATAGTCGAAGTCGCGGTTTCCGCCATTGGCGCCGCGGGAATAGCGATCGTAAGCCATTCAAACCCTCCTGAAATTCGGTCCTGCGGGGGCCGACGCCACTCGATCGGCGGGTCGTGCCTTCCGGGTGTTTCAATGAGGCAGATCAAGACATGGTTCCGTTGCCGCCATGCCACGCGCGACGGGATGCCCGAGGCGAAGGACCGGAGGCGCGCAAATTTTTTTGCCCGTATCGCGCGAAGCAGTGTTGCGTCGCCCCCGATGACCGGCTAATGGCGTCGCTCCCGACGATAGTCGGGCACGGGGCGGGGCTGTAGCTCAGATGGGAGAGCGCTGCAATCGCACTGCAGAGGTCAGGGGTTCGATTCCCCTCAGCTCCACCACCCCGCCTTTTATTCCCACATCGCAACAGCATGGTGGTCCGCCTGGACTTTCGTCGCATCGCCTTGCCGTTTGCCGCCGTGATTCGTTGATCGGGTGATGACCCCAGACGCGATCCCCGCCCCTTCCGACGCCATCCCCGCCGCCACGCTGATCCTGATGCGTGAGGGCGCGGAGGCGGGCGACCCGCCCGAAATCCTGATGATCGAGCGCGGGGCGGCGTTGGCCTTTCTGGGTGGCGCCATGGTGTTTCCCGGTGGGCGGGTCGATCCGGGCGACCGGGCGATGGTCGCCATCGCCGATGCCGATCCGGAGGACAGCGCCGCGCGGATCGCCGCCATTCGCGAGACGATCGAGGAGGTCGGGCTGGTAGTCGGCATCGCCCCGACGCCTGACGGCGCCCGACAGGAAAGACTGCGCGACGGGGTGCGACGGGGCGAAAGCCTCGCCACGCTGCTGGCCGAGACCGGATCGACGCTGATGCCTGAGGCGCTGACGCCATTTGCCCGCTGGTGCCCCGAGCATGTCCCGGTCCGGCGGTTCGATGCGCGCTTCTATCTCGCCGCGATCGACCGGAGCCGCTCCACGCCCCGGATCGACGGCGGCGAAACCGTCCGCGCCGAATGGCTGCCTGCCGCCGAGGCGCTGGCCCGCGCCGATCGGGACGAGATACGGATCATCTATCCGACCCGCCGGACGCTGGAACGATTGGCGCTCTATCGGGATTTCCCCTCTGCCGTCGCCGATGCCCGTGCATGGCCGGTCCGGCGGATCATCCCCTTCCTGGCGGAGCATGACGGCGTGCCCAGCATCTGCATTCCCGACGATCTGGGCTTTCCGATCACCGCCGAGCCGGTGGCACAGGCCCGACGCGGCTGATGCGCGCGCTCCGCCGCTGGACGACCCTGGTGGTCGCGCTGGCGGGAGCGGCGATGCTGGGCCTGTTGCTCTGGAGCATGGCGCGGCGCCACCCCCAGGACATGCCCTGGGCGCCGCTCGACCTGGGGCAGCCGGTCGGGCTGTTTACGGGGCGCAAGCTGACGGCGCTCACCCAGGATCGCGCGCAATGCCTCGCGCTGCTGGAGCGGGCGGGGATTCGGCATAATCGCCTTCCCGACCGCCGTGACGGGCCGCAATGCGGCTATGACGATGTCGTGCGGTTCACCGCCGGTGGCGCGCGGACGATCGGCTATCGCCCCGCCTCGCTGGGCATATCCTGCCCGGTGGCGGCGTCGCTCGCGCTATGGGAATGGGACAGCGTCCAGCCCGCCGCGCGCGACCTGTTGGGCGCGCAGGTCGTCGCGATCGATCATCTGGGCAGCTATAATTGCCGCCGGATCAGCGGCCGTTCGTCCAGCGACTGGAGCGAGCATGCCAGCGCGAATGCGATCGACGTGGCGGGCTTTCGCCTGAGCGACGGGCGGCGGATCAGCGTCGCGCGCGACTGGAAGGACGACGGCCCGGCCGGGCGGTTCCTGCACCGCGTGCGCGACGATGCCTGTCGGCTGTTCGCCACGACCCTGTCACCCGATTATAATGCTGCCCATGCCGACCATTTCCATCTGGACCAGGCCTATCGCGGCCCGATGGGCTGGCGCGCCTGTCGATAGGGTGACGGAGCCCCCCGCTCCGCCACCGCCATGGTTCAGTTGGCCAGCGACGTACCGTTGGTGTCGACCTTCTCCACCCAATGCGGGAAGAAGGCGGGCTGGCGACTGGACCAGCCCGAAGCGGTCGCCGCCGCCTCGCTGATCGACTGGAGCAGTTGCCGCCGCAGTTCGGGATGCAGATGCGGCAGCGCCGCCGCCGAGCAGAAGACCGCGGGCAGCCAGGGCCGGACCTCGGCCCCGACCAGCCGCTCGTACAGGAAGCGGAAGGCCGAGAAGCTGGTCAGCCGCCCCTGCCCCAGATCGAAGGCGGCGATCGTCACGAACGGCGCCATGAAGGGTTCGAGCGACTCCAGTCCGCTGTCGACGGGGATATGGTGCCGGATCTCGGGCAGATTGCGATACAGCCGCGCCTGCGCCCGGATGCTCGCCGCCTCGACCACATCGCGCGACCAGCGCGCCATCGCATCCTCGCGGTCCAGGCCGATGTCGAGCGAGCGGCGGATATAACGCTGGGTCGCCGCCGCGAAACCTGCAAATTCCTTCATCTCGGCCAGTGTCATCGCGCCTTCGGCCGGTCTGTTCTTCGATCCCATGTGCTCACCCCGCCCATCGAAACTAACCCGATCATCATGCGCGCATTAGGTTAACGCAACGCTGAACGACCGGGCACAGAGCATCACGAAATTCGCCGCGCCGCAACATTGATTGCGACGAAGTGCAGGATGACGTTCGGAATTTTTCCGAATAGGCATGTCGGCGATGTTTTAGGCCCGTCGCGGCGGATATGCGTTTCGCACGCGGCCATAGGGTCGGCGGGTCTCTTGCCTGGCCGACGGGCGCGATGCCGGGGACGCGGCCGCCCCCGACATGGCTTTACTGCGGAACCGCCTCAGCGATCCTCTTCGGTATAGCCCGACGACTCGGCGGGGCCGTCACGGCCGGGCTGGGTGTTGGAGGGCGGATCGCTGGCATCCATCGATTCGTCGAGGCTCTCGTCGAGCTGGGCGTCGACATCCTCGGGGTTCTTGGCCAGATTCCCGGTGATGTCGGGGTCCTGTCCCGCATCCTGCTCGGGCGGGCGCGGACGGTTGCCCTGCTCGGCCTGGTCGCCGCCCGGCGCGACGGAAACGCTGTCGAGCGCGCGATCGTCGATGCTGTCGTTCATGGCAATTCCCCATCTGATTGGACAGGATCAACGAGCCATGACGCACAGCGTTCCTGCCCGCGCTCAGTCCAGACGGCGCACCTTAACCTGTTGATCGCAAAGCCAGGCTTCGCCGAACACGGTCATGAAGGCGATATCGGTCGCGTCGCGCCCCACACAGACCCGGACGATCTCGTCCGCACGCGCCATGCCGGTCGCATCGACCAGATGCCACGCATCGCCCAGCCACAATTCCGCGACCGCATGGAAATCGGGCGGATCGACGCCCGGCGCATAGGCCGAGACGCAGCGCGCCGGGATCTCCGCCGCACGGGCCAGCGCGACCAGCAGATGGGCATAGTCGCGACACACGCCGGTCCGCGACGCGAAGGTGTCGAGCGCGGTCGTCACCCCCTGCGAACTGCCCGAGCGATAGGTCATCCGCGTCGCCACCCATTCGGCCAGCGCCGCCGCCATCGCGCCGCCCGACAGCCCGGCGAAGCGTTGCCGCACGAACCCCTCCAGCTTGTCGGACTCGCAATAACGGCTGGGCAGCAGATAGGGGATCAGATCACCGCCCAGCGCCCGTGCGGGCGTCGCGGGCAGGGCATCGAGCGGCACCACCAGTCGCTCGACCGCCACCACCGCTTCATAGCGCGCACGCAGCGCATGATCGACCCGGACCCAGCAACGCTGGCCGATCCCGTCATCGCCGGGCACCGCCGTCACGCCATGGTCGGACCAGATGGTCAGCGCCTGATGCTCCAGCCGCTGGTCGGGCATCGCCGCCGCCTCGATCTGCAACAGGATGTCGGCGGGGTCGGTCACGGTATAGTCGAGCGACACTTCGATCGACAGGCGCATGCCGTCATCCTTTCACGAAAAAGGCCCGGCGGACGATCCGCCGGGCCCCATGGGACTTGCCCTGTTTCCAGGCGTCAGTCGCGGCTCGAGCCGGTCAGACGCAGGATGAACATGAACATGTTGATGAAGTCGAGATACAGGCTCAGCGCCGACATGATGACCACGCGGTCCTGCATCGACGTGCCGCGCACCTCATAATAGAGCGACTTGGTACGCTGCGTGTCATAGGCGGTCAGGCCCGCGAACAGCAGGACGCCGACGAAGCTGATGACCAGGCCCATCGTGCCCGACTGCAGGAAGATGTTGATCACGCTCGCGACGATCAGACCGACCAGACCGATGATCAGGAAGGTGCCGAACGCCGACAGGTCGCGCTTCGTGGTGTAGCCATAGAGGCTCAGCGCCGCGAAACCCGCCGCGGTGGCGAAGAACGCGCCCGCGATCGACGAACCGCTATAGACCAGGAAGATGGTCGACAGCGACAGGCCCATGACGACCGCGAACGCCCAGAAGAGCAGCTGCATCGTCGAGGTCTTCATCCGCGTCTGGCCCATGCTCAGCGCGAAGACGAAGCCCAGCGGCGCGAACATGATGACGTAGCGCAGCGCGCCGCCATTGAGGAAGACCTGCGCGGCCATGCTGTCGCGCCCGCCCCATGCGAAGAGCAGCGCGACGATACCCGTCAGCAGCACGCCCGACGACATGTAGTTGTAAACGGACAGCATGTACGAACGCAGACCCGCGTCATAGGCGGTCGAGCCCGTGGTGGCGGTGGTTCCGAACGGCGCGGCGCTCGGCCGTGGATCAGACCAGTTTGCCATGGTGAACTATTGCTCCTTTGACCGGCCATATGCCGGTTGATGGAAATATCGCTCTCTCGGGGACGCTTTTCAAGCCAAAGCGGTTCCCGTTTCATGCGTGCGTGCGATAGAAACATTTTGTCATGCTCCGCCTGTTCGTCGCCCTCCGCCCGCCCCGCGCCATTCGCGACCTGCTGACCGACGCCATGGACGGCGTGCCCCATGCCCGGTGGCAGGACGACGACCAGCTCCACCTGACTTTGCGCTTCATCGGCGAGGTGGATCGCCCGGTGGCCGAGGATGTCGCGGCGATGCTGGCGCAGGTCCATGCGCCCGCGCCCGTCGTCCGGATCGCGGGCGTCGGCGCCTTCGAGAAGCGCGAGCGCGCCGACACGCTCTGGGCCGATGTGACGCCGCACGACGTGCTGGCGCATCTGCACCGCAAGGTGGACCAGGCCTGTATCCGCGCCGGACTGCCCCCCGAGCACCGCGCCTATCGCCCGCACATCACGCTGGCCCGGATGCCGCGCAGCGCCGGGGCCGCGCCCGAGGTCGGCGCGTGGCGCGCCGCGCATGCCGGGCTTGCCAGCGCGCCCTTCATGATGGAGCATCTGGTCCTGTATCGCAGCGAGCTGGGGCATGGCGGCGCATCCTATGAACCCGTGATGCGTTGGCCGCTCGACATCGACCGGTAAGGACCGGCGCGCACATCCGTTTTTCGTTCGATCAGGGAGCCTCCGACATGAAATATCTCGCGCTGACGACCGCCGCCCTGCTGGGCCTGGGCCTGGCGGGTTGCGACCAGGCCAAGGTGGAAACCGGCGCCCCGACGCCCGGCGGTTCCAGCGCGACCGCGTCGCTCCAGACCGGGGCCGGTGTGGCGGCGGGCCGCGCGACCGCGACCGAGGTGGCGGGGGGCCTGCGGATCACGCTCGATGCCGAGAACGTCCCCGCCGGGATGCACGGGGTCCATATCCACACCGTCGGCCGCTGCGACGCGCCCGACTTCACCACCGCGGGCGGCCATTGGAACCCCACCCAGCGCCAGCATGGCAGCCTGAACCCGCAGGGCCCGCATGAGGGCGACATGCCCAACATGACGGTCGGCAATGACGGACGCGGCACGCTGGGCATCGTGTTGCCGGGCGCGACCATCGCCGGGCTGCTCGATGCGGACGGCTCGGCGATCGTCATCCATGCCGCCGCCGACGATCTGAAGACCGACCCCAGCGGCAATAGCGGCGGGCGCATCGCCTGCGGCGTGTTCCAGGCGAACTGATCCGCCGACCATGACCACGCCCCTGCCGACCCGCGCCTTTGGCGGCTTCCTGTTTGACATGGACGGGACGATCCTGAGTTCGATCGCCTCGGCTGAACGCGCCTGGAGCGCCTGGGCGACGCGGCAGGGGCTGGACGTGGCGACGTTCCTGCCGACCATCCACGGCGTCCAGTCGGTCGAGACGATCCGGCGGCTCAACCTGCCCGGCGTCGATCCGGTGGCGGAGGCGCATGCGCTGACCGAGGCGGAGATGCTCGACCTGGATGACATCGTGCCGATCGCAGGCGCGGCGGCCTTTCTGGCGGTGCTGCCGCCGGATCGCTGGGCGATCGTCACCTCGGCGCCCAAAAGGCTGGCCGAGGTGCGGCTGAAGGCGGCGGGGTTGCCGCTACCGGGCGTGTTCGTGACGGCCGAGGATGCCGAGCGGAGCAAGCCCGCCCCCGACGGCTTCCTGCTGGGCGCCAAGAAGCTGGGGATCGCGCCGCAAGACTGTCTGGCGTTCGAGGATGCCCCCGCGGGGATCGCGGCAGCCGAGGCGGCGGGGATGACGGTGGTGGTGATTACCGAGACGCATCGCGGGGCGATGGACACCGCCCATGCGATGGTGACGGACTATCGCGACCTGGCGGTGGAATGGGACGGGGCGAGTTTGAAGCTGGAGCACCGGGTCTGATCCCACCTGTTCCTCGGCGGAGGCCAGGGTTCAGTTTCTATCCAGCCTAGATGGCGGGATATCGCCGCGTGGGAGGCAGATACCCCCTGCCATTGAAAAGCCATCGCAACTGGGCCCCGGCCTTCGCCGGGGAACGGGTTAGAGAACGGTTACCCTGCCTAACCCCCGTTCAGCGTGAGCGCAGTCGAAGGTTAAGGGAAACCCTCCCCCTCAGACCGTGAAGCTCTCCCCGCACCCGCACGCGCCCTTGGCGTTCGGGTTCTGGAATACGAACCCGGCGGTGAAGTCGTCCTCGACCCAGTCCATGGTCGATCCGATCAGATACAGGATCGATCCGCCATCGACATAGAGCGTGCCGCCCGGCGTATCGATCCGCTCGTCGAACGCCTTGGCCTCGGTGACGTAATCCACCGAATAGGCCAGGCCCGAGCATCCCCGGCGCGGCGTCGACAGCTTGACCCCGATCGCCCCCTCCGGCGCACGCGCCATCAGGTCGGCGATCCGTGCCTCGGCCGAGGGCGTCAGGTTCAGCGCGGCAGGACGCGGGCGGAGTGTGGTCGCCATGGTCAGAGCATCCCCAGTTCGAGCTTGGCGTCGTCAGACATCTTCTGCGGGTCCCAGGGCGGATCCCAGATCAGGTTGACGTCGGCGGTCGCGATCCCCGGCACCGCCGAGACACGCAGTTCGACCTCGCCCGGCATCGACTCGGCGACCGGGCAATGCGGGGTGGTCAGCGTCATGGTGACGACCGCATGGCCGCCCTCGGTCACCTCCACGCCATAGATCAGCCCCAGGTCATAGATGTTGACCGGGATTTCGGGGTCGTAGATTTCCTTCAGCGCGTCGATGATCCCGTCATACAGCGCGCCGCCCGGCTGGGTGGGATCGTCGGCGGTCGGCTTTTGCGAAAGGAAGCCCGACAGATAATCGCGCTGCCGCTCGGCCGGTGCCTCGACCACGTCCTGCACGCGCGCCTTGGGCGGCTGCTCGACGCTTTCGACCTCTTCGATCTTGAAACTGCTCATCCGAAAATCCTCGTGACCCGCCGGACGCCATCCACCAGCGCCGCGACGTCATCGGGTCCGTTATACACGCCGAAACTCGCCCGCGCGGTGGCGGGCAGGCCGAGCGCCTCCATCAAGGGCTGGGCGCAATGATGGCCCGCCCGGATCGCCACCCGGCTCTCGTCCAATATGGTGCCGATGTCGTGGGGATGAACCCCCTCGACCGCGAAACTGACGATTCCGGCGGAGTCCTCCGGCCCCAGCAGCCGCACCGAGTTGATCGCCGACAGCCCCTCGCGCGCCTGCGCGACCAGAGCGGCCTCATGCGCATGGATCGCGTCCAGCCCGATGGCCGACACATAGTCGATCGCGGCATGAAGCCCGAGCGCCCCGACGATATGCGGCGTCCCCGCCTCGAACCGGCCGGGCGGCGGGGCATAGGTCGTCTTCTCGAAGCTGACCCGGTCGATCATCGACCCGCCACCCTGATAGGGCGGCATCGCCTCCAGCAATTCGGGCCGCGCCCACAGCACGCCGATGCCGGTCGGGCCATAGAGCTTGTGGCCCGAGAAGACATAGAAGTCGCAGTCGAGCGCCTTCACATCGACCGCGATGCGCGGCACCGCCTGGCACCCGTCGAGCAGGATCTTCGCGCCAACCCGATGCGCCAGATCGGCCGCACGACGCCCGTCGAGCACCGAGCCCAGCACGTTCGACACATGGCCCAGCGACACCAGCTTATGCGCCGGGGTCAGCATCTGCTCCATCGCGTCCAGGTCGATGCGGTGATCCGCCGTCAGCGGCAACACGTCGATCGCGACGCCCAACCGCTCCGCGACCATCTGCCACGGCACGATGTTGGAATGATGCTCCAGCATCGACAACAGGATGCGGTCGCCCGCCTTCAACTGGGTCGCGGCCCAGCATTGCGCGACCAGGTTGATCCCCTCGGTCGCGCCGCGCGTGAAGACGATCTCGTTCGCCGACCCCGCGCCGATGAACCGCGCGGTCGCTTCGCGGGCGGCTTCATAGGCGAGCGTCATGTCGGCCGAACGCTGATAGACGCCGCGATGCACGGTGGCATAGCTGGTGTCATAGGCCCGCGTGATCGCGTCGATCACGGCCTGCGGCTTCTGCGCGGTCGCGGCGGTGTCGAGATAGGCCCAGCCGTCCGGGATCGCGGGGAAATCCGCGACACGGTCGAGGGGAGATGCCGTCGCCATCAAATCCTCCCCATCTTCGATGGGGAGGGGGACCGCCGCGAAGCGGTGGTGGAGGGGCAAGCCCCTCCGGCCCCTCCACCCCTCGCTTCGCGAGCGGTCCCCCTCCCCGCGCAAGGCGCAGGGAGGATCTGGGTCATCACCATCAAAGCGCGGCCTCCAGCCAGGCATCTGCGTCCGCCGCAAAGGCCTCGCGCACCACCTCATTGCCGATACGATCGATCGCATCCGCCACGAAGGCCCGCGTCAGCAGCGCCTGTGCTCGCGGCTTGGGAATGCCGCGGCTCTGCATATAGAACAGCGCCTTGGCATCGAGTTCGCCCACGGTCGCGCCATGCGCGCACTTCACGTCGTCGGCGAAGATTTCCAGCTCGGGCTTCAGGTTCACCGTCGCGGTCCGCTGGAGCAGCAGGCCGCGAAGCGACTGTTCGCCGTCGGTCTTCTGCGCATCGCGCGCCACTTCGACCCGCGCGGCCAGGCTCGCCTGGCTGCGATCGGCGGCGACCGCGCGCCACAGCTGGTGGCTCTGGCCGTTCAGCGCGGCATGGCGCAGCGACACCGCGCACTCCTGCTTCAACTCGCCCCGGGTCAGCAGCGCGCCCCCGAACTCGGCATAGGCCCCGTCGCCGGTCTGGGTGATCCCGCCATCGATCCGCGCGCCCATATTGCCCGCCGCCAGGAAGGTCGCGGTCAGGCTCGCGCCCTCGCCCAGCTCGGCTTCCTCGCGCAGCGACACGAAGCCGCCGTCCTGCAACAGACGCACCGCGCGCATCAGCCGCGCCGATGCGGCGAGCTTCAGCCGCGTCAGCCGATTGGTCCAGCCGCGCCCGACATAGGTCTCATAGATCTGTGCCGCCGCATCCTCGGCCAGCACGATCTCGGCGGGCAGGTGATTGGCCGCGCCGCTGGCGACATGGACGATCTGCACGGGCTCCGCGACCGCGTCGCGCTCCAGCCGCAGCGACCAGCCACGCCCGAGCGCCTGGCGACCCAGCGGATGGTCGCTGGCGTCAATCTGGGTCAGCTGAACCGGGCCGGGGCTGCTGGCGCTTTCATCCAGCACGCCGTCGACGAACAGCAACCGCGCGCCCGGCAGATCGAGGAAGCGATCCGCACCCGCGACCGGCACCGCCCGCTCGCTCTCCGCCGCGCGGCGAAGCGCGTCGATATCGGCCCAGCGCCAGGCCTCTTCGCGGGTCGAGGGAAGTTCCAGCGTGGTGGTCACGCCACCGCTCCCTCGACGCCCGCATAGCCCTCACGCTCCAGCTCGAGCGCGAGTTCGGGGCCGCCCGAACGCACGATGCGGCCATCGGCCAGCACATGCACCCGGTCGGGCTGCACATAGTCGAGCAGCCGCTGATAATGGGTGATCAGCAGCACCGCCTTGTCGGGCGCGCGCATGATGCGGTTGATGCCGTCGCCCACGATGCGCAGCGCGTCGATGTCGAGGCCCGAGTCCGTCTCATCAAGGATCGCGAACTTGGGGTTCAGGATGCCCATCTGGACCATCTCGTTGCGCTTCTTCTCGCCGCCCGAGAAGCCGACATTGACCGGACGCTTGAGCATGTCCTGGTTCAGCCCCAGCCCATCCGCCTGCGCGCGGGCGAGCTTCAGGAACTCAGCCCCCGACAGCGGCTTTTCGTCCCGCTGCCCGCGCTGCGCGTTCAGGCTCTCGCGCAGGAACTGGACGTTGGACACGCCGGGAATCTCGACCGGATACTGGAAGCCCAAGAACAGGCCGGCGGCCGCGCGCTCGTTCGGCTCGAGCTCGAGCAGGTCGACGCCGTCGAACGTCACCGAACCCTCGGTCACTTCATAGCCCGGACGCCCACCCAGCACATAGCCGAGCGTCGACTTGCCCGCGCCGTTGGGGCCCATGATCGCGTGGACTTCGCCCGCATTCACCTCGAGCGTCAGGCCCTTGAGGATCGGCTTGCCGTCAATCTCGGCGTGGAGGTTTTCAATCTTGAGCATGACCGCCCTCTGAAAGCGCTGTAAGTTGGGTAAGATCGCCGCCGTAGCGGTGATAAATGGCAATTAATTCTTCGAGATCGGTCACCGTGACGGTGGATTGGTCAATGTCCATAAAGACACGGCGCCCGACGCCTTTCACGCTGCGTATGCAGGCAATCTGTTCCATCCAAAGGAAATGAGATGCCTCATCACCCCGCGACCGATATTTCGTTCCTTCAAAGAAGAATGGGCTATCCAACCGAACCCTCCAGCGAAATCCCCAGCAGCTTCTGCGCCTCGACCGCGAACTCCATCGGAAGCTGCTGCAGCACTTCCCGCGCGAAGCCGTTAACGATCAGCGCGACTGCCGCCTCCTGGTCCAAACCACGGCTCATCGCGTAGAAGAGCTGGTCCTCACTGATCTTGCTGGTCGTCGCCTCATGCTCGATCTGCGCGCTGGGGTTCTTCACCTCGATATAGGGCACGGTATGCGCGCCGCACTGGTCGCCCAGCAGCAGGCTGTCACACTGGGTGAAGTTGCGGACATTCTCGGCGGTCGCCGCCACGCGGACGAGCCCGCGATAGGTATTGTCCGACCGCCCGGCCGAAATCCCTTTCGACACGATGGTCGAGCGGGTGTTCTTGCCCAGATGGATCATCTTGGTGCCGGTATCGGCCTGCTGGCGGTTGTTCGTCACCGCGACCGAGTAGAACTCGCCGACCGAGCCGTCGCCCGCCAACACGCAGGACGGATATTTCCACGTCACCGCCGAACCGGTTTCGACCTGCGTCCACGACACCTTGCTGTTCTTGCCCTGGCAGAGCGCACGCTTGGTGACGAAGTTGTAGATGCCGCCGACGCCATTCTCGTCGCCCGGATACCAGTTCTGGACGGTCGAATATTTGATCTCGGCATCGTCCAGCGCGACCAACTCGACCACCGCCGCGTGCAGCTGGTTCTCGTCGCGCATCGGTGCGGTGCAACCTTCGAGATAGGAGACATAGGCCCCCTTGTCCGCGACGATCAGCGTGCGCTCGAACTGGCCGGTATTCTCCGCATTGATGCGGAAATAGGTCGACAGTTCCATCGGGCAACGAACGCCCTCGGGAATGTAGACGAAGGTGCCGTCCGAGAAGACCGCCGAGTTGAGCGTCGCGAAATAATTATCCCGCTGCGGCACGACCTTGCCCAGCCACTTGCGGACCAGATCGGGATATTCGCGGATCGCCTCGGAGATCGAGCGGAAGATGACGCCCGCCGCTTCCAGTTCCTTGCGAAAGGTGGTCGCAACCGAGACGCTGTCGAAAACAGCGTCGACCGCAACCTTGCGCGCACCCTCGACGCCCGCGAGCACTTCCTGCTCGGCGATCGGGATGCCCAGCTTTTCGTAGGTCCGCCGGATTTCGGGATCGAGCTCGTCCAGCGACGCGATCGTCTTCTTCTGCTTGGGCTCGGCGTAGTAATACGCGTCCTGATAGTCGATCGGCGGGATATTCAGCTTGGCCCAGTCCGGCGTCTCCAGCGTCTGCCACAGCCGGAACGCCTTCAGCCGCCAGTCGAGCATCCACTCGGGCTCGTTCTTCTTGGCCGAGATATAGCGGACCGTATCCTCGCTCAGCCCCTTGGGCGCGAAGTCCTGCTCGATCTCGGTGGCGAAGCCCCACTCATATTTCTTGTTGGCGGCGGCGAGCGCCTCTGCATTCTTCGTGGCCATCAGGCGAATACCCCCGGACGCAGCTCCGCGCCCATCACTTGCGATTCAACAGGATCGGCGGCGAGCGTCGCGAGCGTCACCCCGGAAAAGGCGGCGCGTACCGCCTGATTGACGACATGCCAATGCGGCCGGACGCGACATTGCATTTCCAGGCCGCATTCATGCGCAGCCCCCTCGACGCACGCGGTCAGCGCGATCGGCCCGTCCACCGCCTCGACGATATCGGCCAGGCTGATCGCATCCGCGTCGCGCGCCAGACGGATGCCGCCGCCGGTGCCGCGCGTGCTCTCGATCAGCCCGGCGGTGGCCAGACGGCTGACCAGCTTCTGCGCGGTGGGCAGCGGCACGCCCGTCTGCCCCGCCAGCAGAGTCGCATTGCTCCGCCCACCGGCACCCTCGCGCGCGGCGGCGGTCATCATCACGACCGCATAATCGGCTAGGCTGGAAAGGCGCATGATCTCCAATCGGATGGATTTGGTCCGATTGGCAAATGGGCGCGAGGGGACGGTTCGTCAACCGGGTTTCGCGTGCGGGAATTTCGATGGGTGTGAGTGAGGATGCCTCACTCTTCTTCTAAAGCCCCTCCCGTAAACGGGAGGGGTTTGGGGAGGGCACGCCCCAGGCGATGGTCTCGGTGAGACTCCTTGCCCTCCCCCATCCCCTCCCGCTTGCGGGAGGGGCGTGAGACTCAGCGGTGTTGGGTTACCGCCCGATCAGGCCTTGCGCGATCTCGTCCGCCACGTCCGAGGCGGGATGGCCCGTCTCGGCCGAGCGCTGCCACACCTGTTCCAGGCGCTCGGGGATCTTGGCGATGCGCGCCATGACCTCTGCCTCGTCGCCCTGACCCAGATATTCCAGACCGACATTGATGATGCCGCCCGCATTGATGACATAATCGGGGGCATAGAGGATGCCCGCTTCCGCCACACGCGCGCCGTCCTCGCGGGTCGCCAGCTGGTTGTTGGCGCCGCCCGCGACGACCTTGGCCTTCAGCCGCTGGATCGAATCGGCGGTCAGCACCGCGCCCAGCGCATTGGGGCTGACCAGATCGACGTCGGCGAACAGGATCTCGTCGGCCGGGGCAACGCTGGCGCCCAGTTCCGCCGCCATGGCTTCCGCCCGCGCCTGGTCGACGTCGGCGATGGTCAGCACCGCGCCGTCCTTGGCCAACAGCTTGGCCAGACCGCCGCCGACCGAGCCGACACCCTGGATCGCGACGCGCACGCCCTTCATGTCGGTCGCGCCCAGCCCGCGCTTGGCGGCCGCCTTGACGCCCAGATAGACGCCGTGTGCGGTATAGGGGCCGGGATCGCCGCCCGCCGCGCCGCTCGCGACCGGCAGGCCGGAGACATAGCGCGTCTGGGTCGCGATGACCTTCATCCGCTCTTCCGACATGCCGACATCCTCGGCGGTGACGTAACGGCCGCCCAGCGATTCGACCGCGCGGCCGAATGCCTCGAGCTGTGCGGTGGTGATGACGTCGCCCGGCTTGGCCGCCAGGACCACGCCCTTGCCGCCGCCCAGCGCCAGGCCCGCCATCGCATTCTTGTAGCTCATGCCGCGCGACAGGCGCAGCGCGTCGGTGATGGCGAGCGCGGGCGTGGCATAATGCCAGAAGCGCGCACCACCCGCCGCCGGGCCCAGATGAGTGGAATGCACCGCGATGACCGCCTGCAACCCCGATGCGGGATCGGTGAACAGATGCACGCCTTCATGCGCGTCGAAATCGGGAAAGCCCCAGTTCGTCATGCTCGTCCTTCGGTCCGACTAAAGCGGTACCGGACCGAGGCTTCTGACCCGGCCACCCAGATCGGCGAGGATATTGGGGGGACACGGGCCTGAAAGGGGCCGGTGCCGTGGCCAGCGAGTGGCCGGAAAGAATGGGGCGACCGACGGGACTTGAACCCGCAACTTCCGGCATCACAAGCCGGCGCTCTAACCAATTGAACTACGGTCGCCGCGAAGGCTTGCGCCCCTAAACGGGATCACCCGGTCTCGTCAAGCGCCCAAAACCGTCCCCGTCAAAAATTACCTCTCCGTCAAAAACGCCCCTGCGCGGAAAGCCGGTATCCGCCGCCCGATCCGGCGACGAAGCCCAGCTGCTCCAGCCGCGCCGCCGCCGCCGGGTCGCCCGGCGTCAGGACCAGGTCGGCGGTATAACGGCCATCGGGACGGATGCGCAGGTTCACCGCCTCGCTTCCCCCCTGTCCCGTCATCGGCAGCAGCAGCGCCCCCGCCTCGCACCGGGCATTGCCCGTCATCACCGGCGGCAGCGGCAGGCCGCCCGCCTCGCCCGCGACGGTCGCCCGCACCCGCCCGCCCGCTTCCTCGCACACGCCGTCGCGGAACCGCACGGTCACATCCTCCAGCGCCAGCGTCGTGACGGGCAGCGGCGCGAACAGCGTGGCGGCAGGCAGGCTGGCGGTCACGCCGTCAATCCCCATCGCATGGCGGCTGATCGTCGCCACGCCCAGGATCGGGCGGCCATCGGCCCCCGCCCCCTCGAACGCCAGCTTCGCCCGCCCGACCAGCAGCGCCAGCGGCGACAGCGACACGCGCAGGTCACCCAGCGCCACGTCGCCGAACCGCGCCTCCAGCATGCTGCCGCCCCAGATCGTCCCGCCGACCCGCCGCGCGCTCAGCCCCTGATCGGCCAGCCCCGTAGCCCCCAGCGCCAGCCGCATCGGCAGGAAGACGATCAGCGCCACGACCAGCATCGCGGCGAACAGCACCGGCGGACGGGTGGCGAGCCGCAACCGCATCACGACACCCGCGACCGCAGGACGAGCGCGACGCCCAGCGTCCGGTCGCCATTGTCGGTCAGCGTCGCCTGCTCGACCAGCACCCCGCCGCGCTCCAGCCGCGCCAGCCAGGGGGTCAGCGCGGCGGCGCGTGCCGAGGCGATCTGCGCGCGCACCCGGCCGGGGCCGTCCTCGGTCAGGCCGGACAGGGTGAAGCCCGCCTGCTCGGCCGACAGGCGGATGGTGTCGGCCAGCGTCCCCGATAGCGCGGGGCGGCGGCGGCGCTGGCGCAGTTCGTCGGCGATGGCCTGCGCCTCGCCCAGCCGGATCACCGCATCGGCATGGCGCTCGCGCGCGCTCGACAGGCCGTCGCCCAGCGGACGCAGGATGCCGCCCCAGAGGAGCGTGACGACCATCAGCGCGGCCATGACCAGCAACAACCGCTTCTCGCGGGTCGAGCGGCCGTCGAACCAGAGCTTGAGCGAGGTCATCGTCCGCGCACCGTGAATTCTCCCGTGATCCGCCCGCCCGCCGCGACGAAGGTGCTCGCCTGGACGGTGAAGCCCTGCGCCTCGATCGCGCGCTTCAGGTCGGTGGCCAGCGCCTCGCGGTCGACCGCCACGCCAAGCCTTATGTCGCCGCTCGGCTGGAAATCCATCGCGGTCAGCTCGGAACCGGGCACGCTGCGCACCGCCGAGAAGACCGCCGCCGCCGTCCGGCTGAACCCCTGGCCCGGCCCGCGCACCGCCGACAGCCGCTCGGCCAGTTGGCGATCGGCATCGACCAGCGTTTCTCCGCGCGGCAATGCGGTGCGCGCGACCTGCTCGATCCTGGCCTCGGTCGCGTCGGCGGCGAAGCTGTATTTGGTCCAGCGCACCAGATCGATCGCCAGCGTCACCGCGACGATCGCCAGCCCCAGCCAGCCGAGCCGCCGCACCAGCCGCCAGTCGATCGCGAAGGACCGGCGCCGCGCGAACGGCCCCTGCCGCAGGTCGAGCGCGGGTGCCGCCGCCGCCGCACCCAGCGTGTCCGCCAGCGTGTCGGCATCCAGATCGGCCAGCGGATCGTCGCCCGTCACGATCTCGGTAAAGCCGGGCTCGTCGGCAAAGCCCGAGGCGCGTCCGCGCACCACCCCCTGTCCGGCAAGGCTGCCCCGCACATAGCCCTGGTCGGGGCGCGGCAGCAGGAGCGGCGCGGGCACCACCGCCACCGGATCGACGCCCATCCCCGCCAGCCGATTGAGCCAGCCCGCCATCGCGCCGCGATTGACGATGCCGATGGCCCGGCTGCCCGCGTCATCCTCGCCCACCGCGACGTGCAGCTCGTCCATCGGCGCGGCGCTGACCTCCGCGGCCAGCAGCCGTGCGGCGGCGGCGGCCTGCGCGGTCGAGCGGGCGGGGATCTCCGCCCAGTGGAGCGACACCGCATCGGCGGGCGCGACCGCGATCACCTCGCCATCGCCCTGCGGCAGGCCCTCGCCCGCCGCCGCGACGCGCGCATCCTCGATCCGCATCCAGCGATAGTCGCCGCCCTCGCCCGGCGGCAGGAACAGGAGGTTGGTCGCACTCATCACTCTTCCCCCCATATCCGCGCCACCAGTTGCGGCGGCACCCGCCTGGCATCGACCAGCGCGCGCTCCTGCACCGCCACGCCGCCCAGCGTCACGTCGATGCGCAGGGCGAACCAGCGGGTCGTCACCGCCACGCCCCCCGCACCCGTCGCCCCCGGCACCTGCGCCCAAAAGGCGCTTGCGTCCGCATAGCCTTGCGGCGGGCGACGCAAAAGGGCCTGGGCGATGGCACCGGGCGAAATCGTATCGACCTGCGCCATCGCCACCAGCGGCGCCTGTTCGGGGGCGAGCGTATTGATATTGACCATGGTCGGGCTGGCATCGGGCAGCGTGCAGAGCCAGGGGCGCAGCCGGGCATAGAGTTCGGGCGTGACGCCGTTGACCATCCGCATCTCGCTGACATCGGCCATCAGCGTGCCGCCGGTCCGGTAAGGCGGATCGCGGCCCAGATAGAGCGCATCCTCCGCCCCGCCGCCTTGCGGGTTCTGGTCGCTGTCGATCCAGTCGGCGGTGGCGGCCGCGACCTGTTCGGCCACCTGCCCCGGCACGCCGATCAGCCGCATCAGCTTGGCGAAATGCGCCGTCTCGACGGCATTGCCGATCAGCATACCGGGCTGGCCGGGCGCGCGCTGTGCCAGGCCGTTGAGGTTGAAGCAGTTCCCGCCATCGGTGACCCGCGCGGTCGCGATCGCCCCGCCCGCGACATCGCCCAGCGGCAGCGCGAAGGGCCGGTCGCTCCACCCGCCGAGCAGCGACACCCGCCCCTGCGACCGCTGGAGCAGATCGCCGATGCGGATGATCGCCAGCGCCTCGGCCGCATAGGCAAAGCCGCGCGCCTGCTCGATCGCGACCGAATTGCCGCCCAGCCGGGTCGACAGCCGCAGCTTCTCCAGCGCGGTCGCGGCCATCACCGCGATCACCGCGACCAGGATCAGCACGGTGAGCAACGCCGCGCCGCGCTCGCCGGAGGGGGGCGGACGCCTAGCCATTGGGTGTCGGTGCAGGCGTCGGTGTGGGGGTGGGCGCCGGAGCCGCCGCGGCGTCGCCGATATAGCCGGTGCCGACCAGGAACAGCTGGCGAAAGATCATGCCGTCGTCGCGCACGATCGTCACCTCGGCCGCCTGCGGCAGGGCGATGCCGGGCGGCCCCTGCCACTGGTCGAGCCATGCGCCGTTGAAGCGATAGCGCAGGTGCAGCTCGCGGACATGGTCCATCAGCGCGGCGGGCTCCATCGGGGCCGCGCCGTCGAGCAGCGGCCACGCCACCCGCTCCAGCACATCGCCGTTCAGGCGGTAAGCGACCTTTTGCAGGGACGGGCGCTGCGCACCGTCCAGGTTGCTCCACCCGGCGCGGACCAGCCGCATCGCATCGGGCCCGGCGACCATCGCGGGGGTCAGCACCGCGCCCTCGTCGCGGGTCGGACGGTCGACCGCCTGGGCCAGGTCGGCGGACAGGATCGCGGTCGTCCGGCTGACCGCCGCCATCGCGTCCAGCTTCTGCCCCGTGACCGCCTGGGTCCGCACGCTCAGCGACAGGATCGCCACGGCGGCGGCGGCCAGCATCGAGAAGACGAGCAACGCCACCATGACCTCGACTAGGGTGAAGCCGTTGGCTTCGCCTCCATTCCGGCCTTCGACCGGGTCGGCCGAGCCGACCATCACGACGTCACCACCCCGACCGGCGGCGCGGGCCATGGCGGGCGGACCATCGTCATCCGTCCCACGACGCTTCCCGCGCTATTGGTCACCGCGACATCGATCCGCACCACGCGCACATCGCCCGTCCCACTGACGATCCGCGTCCATTTCCAGCTGCGCCCGCCATTCACCTCCGCCCCCGACGTCCGGCCGAGCGCGGGCGCCTGGGGATCGGTGACGGCGGCGATCGCGATGTTGCGCGCGACCATCTGCGCGACCAGCGTCTCGTCGAGGATCGAGGCACCCCGGATCGTCGCACTCTCCAGCCGGACGATCGCCATCGCCGCCAGGCTGAACACTGCCAGCGCGACCATGATCTCGATCAGGGTGAAGCCGCCTTCTCTTCCTCCCCTGCGAGGGGAGGTGGCAGGCCGAAGGCCTGACGAGGGGGCGTAACCGCCAGCGAGGGAGTGAATCGCGAGCGGCGACACCCCTCCGTCCCGGCTGCACCGTGCCACCTCCCCTTGCAGGGGAGGAATTGGGGCCACCTCACCCATCGACCCGCACCGTGCCGTCCGCGCCGATCCGCACGATGCTGCTGGCCCGGTCGCGCGTCAGGCGCAGTTCGACCGGACGGTCGGCCAGCCCCGTCACGTCGAAGGTGATCCGCACCCGCCCGCTGCTGTCGGGGATCGCGGCCTGTGTCCCGTCCTCCCATTGCGCGACGCGCAGCGGCTTGGCGGTCATCGGGCTCCACGCGCCGTCCGCGCGCCGGTCGAAGCCATAGCCGCCGCGCGTGACCCAGATGCTGACCGGCGACGCCTCCACCACCGCCACGTCATGCGCGGCGCGGACGCGCGCGGCGAAGCGCAACGCCTCGTCGGTCAGCCGCCCGCGCCGGTCGGGCAACGACCAGACCGCGATGGCGGAGGCCAGGCCGATGACGGTGATGACGATCATCAGTTCGACCAGGGTGAAGCCGTTTGCCCGTGCACTTCGACTTCGCTCAGTGCGAACGGAGGTCGAGGCCAGTTCCTCCGCTCCGTTCAGCCTGAGCGAAGTCGAAGGCCACGCCCCCCACCCGCCGCCGTCCCCGGCATCCAGGCGGGGCCGCGTCATCACTTATCCCAGTTGCCGATATCCGCGTTGATCCCCTCGCCGCCTTCCTTGCCGTCGGCGCCGTAAGTCCAGACATCCGCCTCGCCATGCTGGCCGGGCGCGGCATAGAGATAGGGGCGGCCCCAGGGATCGTCGGGCAGCTTCTTCAGATAGCCGCCCTTCTGATAGCGCGACGGATCGGCGAGACCGGCGGGCATCGACACCAGCGCCTGCAAGCCCTGCGCGGTCGTCGGGAAGGTCAGGTTCTGGAGCTTGTACATCTCCAGCCCGCCCTCGATCTGCGCGATGTCGGCCTTGGCCTTCTGCACCCGCGCGGTGTCGCCCGAGGGCAGCACGTTCAGCGCCACGATCGTCGCCAGCAGGCCGATGATGACGATGACGACCATCAGCTCGACAAGGGTGAAGCCGTCCTCGCGGCGCTTGCGGCGGGTCGGCCGTTGGGTGGGGTTACGCATCGACTTGTCCTCTCGACTCATTGTCCCGCCAGCGTGTTGAGCTGGAGGATCGGCAGCAGGATGGATAACACGATCGTCGCGACCACGCCGCCCATCACGACGATGATCGCGGGTTCGAGCAACGAGAGCGCGGTGGCGGTGAAGCGGTCGAACTCGCGCTCCAGATAGTCGGCGGCGCGCTCCAGCATCTCGTCCAGCCGCCCCGCCGCCTCGCCGCTGGCGGCCAGATAGGTCAGCAGCGGCGGAAACACCCCCGCCCGCCGCATCGCCGCCGAGAGACTCCCGCCGCCCCGGATCGCATCGACGATCGCGTCGGAGGCGACCCGCAGCCGCCGGTTGTGGATGGTACCCGCCGTCAGGGTCAGCCCTTCGAGCAGCGGCAGGCGGCTGGCGACCATCGTCCCCAATGTGCGCGCCATCCGCGCGGCGTGCAGGTCGCGCAGCAACCGGCCGAGCAGCGGCAGCCTGAGCAGCCAGCTATCGAAGGACAGCCGGATCGACGGCACCTTCAACGCGCGCCAGAATGCGACGCCGCCCAGCACCGCGACGCCCGCCATCAGCCACCACCAGCCGACCAGCAGGTCCGACACGCCGATGACCATGCGGGTCAGGAAGGGCAGTTCCTGCCCGACCGTGTCGAACTGCTCGACCACCTGCGGCACGACGAACATCATCAGCGCGGTGACGACACCCATCGCCACCACCGCCAGGATCGTCGGATAGGCGAGCGCGGTGATCAGCTTGCCCCGAATCTCCGCCTGCCGCTCCAGAAGGGCCGCGAGCCGTTCCAGGATCGTCGGCAAGGTGCCCGAACTCTCCCCCGCCGCGACCATCGCGCGGTAGAGCGGGGGGAAGCTCTTGGGCTCGCGCGCCATCGCATCGGCAAGACGGCGGCCTTCGGTCACGCCCTGATGCACCGTCGCGACGATGGCGCGCACCCGCTCCTGCTCGGTCTGGCGGGTGATGGTGCGCAAGGACTCCTCCAGCGGCGAGACGCGGTTGAGCGTGGCGAGCTGGCGGGTGAAGAGCGTCAGCTGCTTGACCGACATGCGCGCGCGGCCGAGCTTCAGCCCGAACAGCGGGCGGCGCTCGGCAGTGTCGCCGCTGCCCGGCTTGACCGAGACGACATAGAGACGCTGTTTCTCCAGCGCGGCACGCGCGGCGTCGGCAGTCTCGGCGGGGATGAAACCCCGCTTTTCGGCGCCCTTGGTGTCGATGGCGACATAGTCGAACCCGGCCATGTCAGCGCCTTACCCCATGCACCACCCCGGCGAAGGCCGGGGTCCAGTCGCGATGCCGGTGCAGACGCGGGGTTTCGGATGGAAATCCTATCTCACGCGGAGACGCGGAGACGCGGAGAGAAGATTGGTTCGCGCAGAGGCGCAGAGGACGCAGAGACGACTCGTGCGCGGCAGCGCACAGCTTTTTCAAGCAGCCAAAGCAGGAGGGCCGCTGGCGCGGCGAGAACGACATCTCTGCGTCCTCTGCGCCTCTGCGCGAACACACCTTTCTTCTTCGCGGCTTCGCGCCTTCGCGTGAACACAGCTTTGCTCTCCGCGTCTCCGCGTCTCCGCGTGAACGCGAATGCACGACGCACGGCGACTGGACTCCGGCCTTAGCCGGGGTGGAGCGGTAGGTGGGGCGAGCGCACATCCCCCTCACCCCGCGTCGGAGTCTCGGCGGGACACGCGGATGGCTTCCTCCGCCGTCGTCACGCCGTCCAGCACCAGCGTCCGCGCGGCGCTGGCCAGCGGCTGTTGCCGGGCAAAGGCGTGCGCGGCGATCGCCTGTTCGTCGCCGCCTTCGTTGATCAGCCGCCGGATGGTGTCGTCGACCCGCACCGCCTCATAGACGCCGGTCCGGCCCTTATAGCCGCTGCCGTTGCACTGGGGACAGCCGACCGCTTCGTACACCGTCGCCTGCGGGTCGATGCCGAGCAGCGGCGCAACCGTGTCCCGGGCCGCGACCGGACGCTTGCAGGCGGGACAGAGCCGCCGCACCAGCCGCTGCGCGATGACGGCACGCAGCGTCGAGGCGAGCAGGAAGGGCTCGACCTTCATGTCGCGCATCCGGGTGATCGCGCCGACCGCATCGTTGGTGTGGACGGTCGACAGCACCAGATGCCCGGTCAGCGACGCCTGCACCGCGATCTCGGCGGTCTCGCGGTCGCGGATTTCGCCGACCATCACCACATCCGGGTCCTGGCGTAGGATCGCGCGCAAGCCCGCCGCGAAGGTCAGCCCGACCTTGGCGTTGACCTGGGTCTGCCCCACCCCTTCCACCGCATATTCGACCGGGTCCTCGACGGTCAGGATGTTGCGGCTGCCATCGTTCAGCAGGCGCAGCGCGGCGTAAAGGCTGGTCGTCTTGCCCGAACCCGTGGGGCCGGTGACCAGGATGATGCCGTTGGGCTCGCTCAGCGCCTCGCGCAGCAGCGCATACATGGCCGGGTTCATCCCCAGCGCGTCGAGGTCGATCCCGGCATTCTCCTTGTCGAGGATACGCAGCACCACCCGCTCGCCCGCACGGCTGGGCAGGGTCGAGACGCGCACGTCGAGCAGCTTGCCGCCCAGCGTCAGCGCCATGCGCCCGTCCTGCGGCACCCGCCGCTCGGCGATGTCGAGCCGCGCCATGACCTTGATGCGGCTGACCACCACGGGCGCGACATGCGGCGGCATGCGCAGCGTCTCGCGCAGCACGCCGTCGATCCGCATCCGGACGACCAGGCCGGTCTCATAGGGCTCGATATGGATGTCCGACACGCCGTTGCGCGCGGCATCGGCGATGATGCCGTTGATCAGGCGGATGGCGGGCGCGTCGTCGGCGGTGTCGAGCAGATCCTCGGCGGTGGGAATTCCGTCGGCCAGCATGTCCAGCTCGTCGCCCATGCCGACGGCCGCGATCGCCGTCGCCTGTCCGTCCATCGCATAGGCGTCGGACAGCAGCCGGTCGAAGGCCGGTCCCTCGACCCGGGCGATAGCGAAGGGGCGGCCGATATGGCGGCGGAGCTCGATCAGCGCGCGCGGGTCCGCGCCTTCGCGCAACGCGACGGTCAGCGGGTCGGCGCTCTGGACCACCGTGCCGAACTTGCGCGCGAAGGCGTAGGGAATGGTCAGCGGGGCGACCAGCTCCAGCGCTTCGTCGGGCATGGGGAGCGGGAGAGCGGGTGGCCCTCCCCCATCCCCTCCCGCCTGCGGGAAGGGCGTGCCCGGTGGCAGAGGGACCATATCACCCGTGGGGAGGGGTTCCGGCGTGTCAGTCACGGCGCTTGATCGGTTCGACCGGCTTGGCGACGGGGACCGCGATACGCGGGTCCTCGATATTGCCGGGCATCGGCGCGTGCGGGATCGGCGGCGCGGCGTTCATGTAATCGCGGACCAGCTCGTCGATCGACGGCTCGACGCCGGGCTGGGCATAGCCCTGGAGCTGGCGCAGATAGCCGTAACGCTGTTCAGTGACGCGGCGGCTGTCCTCGGGGGTGCGCAGGATGGTCGGGCGGATGAAGACCATCAAATTGGTCTTGGACCGGCTGCGCGCCTTGGATCGGAACAGCGCGCCCAGGCCCGGAATGTCGCCCAGGAACGGGATCTTCTCGATCGTCCGCCGCTCATTGTCGTCGAGCAGTCCGCCGATGACCGTGATCTGGCCGTCATCGGGGGTGAACACATTCTCGAACGCGCGCTTGTTGAGGATCAGTTCGCTGTTGTTGCTCGACACCGGCCCCGCGATCGAGCTGACCTCCAGGCGGACATAGAGTTTCAGCGAGCCGCCCGCATTGACCTGCGGCTTCACGTCCAGCTGGATGCCGACATTCTGCCGCTGCACGGTGCGGAAGGTGTTGTTGAAATCATTGGACAGCGCCTGGCCGGTCGTGACCGGAATTTCCTGCCCGACCAGGCTGTGCGCCTGTTGATTGTCCAGCGTGATGATGTGCGGGACCTGCAACAGGTTGGAGGTGGTGTCGCTCTTCACCGCATTGATGATCGCGCCGAACACGGTGTTGCCGACCTTCCCGCCCCAGCCGGCAAAGCCACCGGTGGTGCCCAGGATCGACTGCACCGCCGACTGGGTCAGCTGGCTATAGGCCTGGTTGGGGACGTTGGTCGTGGTCCGCGTGCCGTCGGGCGCAACCACCGTGGTCGTGGTGCCGCCGATCGTGTTCGCCCCGACCGCGCCCGCGATCTGGAGGATGTTGGGCGCGGTGTTGCCATAGGTCGACGCGGCGAACGCCCCGCCCGTCAGGCTACCCAGTAGGAACTGCGCGCCCAGCCGCCGTGCGGTCTGGTCGGAGACCTCGGCGATGATCGCCTCGATCAGCACCTGTTCGCGGCGCACGTCCAGCTGGCGGATCACCTCGCCGATCTGGCGCTGGATATCGGCGGGCCCGGCGATCACGATGGCATTGGCGCCGACGAAGCGGGTGACGACCGCCGCGGTGCGGCCGCCCTGCGTGCTGATCGCGGGTTGCTGGCCGGTCTGGCCGCCCGCGCCGGGCGCGCTCGCCGCCTGGGGCTGGGCGACCGGCTGGACGCGCTGCGCGATGGCGGTGCCCGCCGCCGATCCCGACTGGCTGTTGGTCTGGGTAAAGCTGCCGCGCGACAGGGTGGTTTCCTGGACCGGATCGGGCGTCTGGCCGACCAGCTGCTGGAGCACCGGCAGAAGCTGCTCGGCATCGGCATTTTGCAGGAAGACGACGCGGATCTCGGTGCCGCTCTTGGCCTTGTTGTCAAGGTCCAGCGCGATCTGGGCGAAGCGCGCGACGCTCGACGGATCGCCGCGCAGCGCGATCGAATTGGAGCTGTCGATGGCGACCACCGACACGCCGGTCGATCCTTGCGCGGGGGCGCCGCCCTGCCCGCCGCCGCCATTGCCCGCCAGCGTCTGGAGCGCGGTCGCGATCTCGCGCGCGCCAGCATTCCGCAGCGCGATGACGCGGGTCGAGGCATTGTCGGCGTCGATCCGCCGGACCACCTCGCGGATGCGGCGGATATTGTCGGCGAAGTCGACCACGACCAGGCTGTTGCCCGCGCGGTTGGCGGTCACCGACCCTTGCGCGCTGACCAGCGGGCGCACCGTCTCCAGCGCGCTCGGCGCGTCGATCGCGCGCAGGCGGATGATCTCGGTGACATAGGAATTGCGGTTCGCGCCCGACGATCCGATCCGGCTGGGCTGCGACGCGGCATTGTCGATCGGCTGCACCCGGAACGCCCCGCCCGCGCTGGGCACCGCGACCAATCCGTTGGAGCGCAGCGTCGACAGGAAGATCTCGAAATATTCGGACTTGGACAGCGGCCGGTCGGTCACCACCGTCACCTTGCCGTTGACCCGGCTGTCGATGATGAAGGTCCGCCCCGTCACCTTGGCGGCATCGGCGATGAAGGCGCGGATATCGGCGTCGCGGACGTTGAGCGTGGTCTGCGCCTGCACCCCCGCCGCCAGGGCGAGCGCCAGAACCGAACCGAGGACGAGCTTCTTCATGGCCGTGGTGCCGCAATCTGGAGGGAGAGCGGCAGCGTCTGATCGCCCCGCTCGACCGTGATGGAAAGAGAGCCGCCCTGTGCGAAATCGCTCGCCAGGCGGTCAAGGTCGCCGGGGCCGGTCACGGGGCGGCCGCCGAGCGCGGTGACGATATCGCCCTCGCGCAACCCCGCCGCGCGGAACGCCGTGCCCGCGCCCATCGGCCGGACGACGAGGCCGGAGACGCGCCCGCCATCGAGCCGGGGGATGAAGCCGATATCACTGCGCAGCTGCGCGATGGCGATGCCGCCCTGCCCGGCAGCCGGGGGAGCGGCGATGCCGGGCACGGGCGCGCCGGGCGCGGCGGGGGGCGCGTCCGACTGGTCGAGATACAGGTCCTCGGTCGCGCCGCCGCGATCGATGGTGATGTGATCGAACGCCACCGACTTCAGCGTCACGCCCGGCTGGATCTCCTCGCCGACCGAGACCGGGCGCTGGACGCCGTCAGGCCCCGCCACGATCGCCGAGCCGCGCCCCGACGCCTCGTCGATGCGCGTGCCGAACAGGGTGAGTTGCAGGCTGGTCACCGCCGAGGGCGCGGCCTGCTGTCCTTGCAGGCGGAAGAAGGGGTCGAAGCCGTCGAGGATCGCGGCGGTCGATCCGACGACGCTGGGCGCGACCGGGCGCCACTCGCCCAGCGGCGAGACCGGCGTCACGAGCACCCATAGCAGCCGCGCGCCCTGAACGGCGAGGACCGCCATCAGCGCCAGTTCGGCCACCGAATAGACATTCACGACCGGCAGCCGCCGCAACCATCGGCGCCCGCGCGCGTCGAGCCTCAACCGCATGAAATCAGACCCCATCCGCTTTTCCGGGCACTAGGCATGGCATGTTACATGTTTGCGTCAAAGCCCCGAAACATGTTCGTCATATGGGTTTCACATGGACATTGCGATGAACCCTATCCCGACCGACCCGCCAGAACTGGGCAACGGCCTTGATCCGACACCGATTATCGCCCGACTGGCCGCCACGCCGGGGGTGCAGCGGCTGCCAAGCCCCAAGCTGACGCTCTTCGTGAAGCGCGACGTCCTGCCGCTCGAACTCTGCCAGGCGTTGATGACGCGAATCGACGAGGTGCGCCGTCCCTCGACCATCGCCGACGCAAATGGCGACGCCAGCTATCGGACCAGCGAGACGGGCGACCTGCCCGGCGACGACCCGGCGGTGATCGAGACCGAACGCCGCATCGCGATGCTGACCGGGCTGTCGGCCGCGTTCGGCGAACCGATCCAGGGCCAGCGCTATGCCGTCGGGCAGGAGTTCAAGCAGCATACCGATTATTTCGAGCCGTCGGGCCTCGACTATCACCGCTATTGCGCGCTGTCGGGCAACCGGACCTGGACGGTGATGCTGTACCTGAACACGCCCGAGGCCGGCGGCGCGACCCGGTTCAAGGCGGTGGACAAGATGATCCAGCCCGAACCCGGCAAGCTGGTCGCGTGGAGCAACCGCCGCGCGGACGGCTCACCCAATCCGGCCACGCTGCACCAGGCGATGAAGGTGCGCGCGGGGGTGAAATACGTCATCACCAAATGGTATCGGGAGCTGCCGTGGCGGGGGTAGAGACGGACCTCCGTTCGCCCTGATCGACGTCGAAGGGCATGCTGAGGCGGTTGCGGCTTGGCGAAGCGAATCCCTTGGCCTTCGACTTCGCTCAGGCTGAACGGAGGGGGGGCTTCGTTTTTAGCCTAACATCCGTTCAGGCTGAGCGAAGTCGAAGCCCACGCCCCACCCTCTCCGCCGAACCGAAAAGGCCGCCGCCCGGATCACTCCGGACGACGGCCTCATGCCGGGATCAGAAGGTCGTGCTGATCCCCAGCGAGAAGATCCGGCCCAGATTATATCGGTTCAGATAGACGAACCGGCCATTCCCGAAATCCTGCCGCTCGTTATAGCGCGTGCGGGTCAGGTTGCGGGCCTCGGCCTTCAGCTCGAACTTGCCGCCCGCCAGCTCGAAGCCCTGCCGCGCCACGAGGTCGAGGCGGATGCCCGGCACCTCGATGATGTCGGGCTGGAAACCGTCGCCCGACAGGTTGGACGGCCCGCGATTGGTCACGCGGTTGCTGGCATAGTTGAACAGCAGCGTGACCTGCGACAGCGCGGCGGTGTCCTCCATGCCGAGTTGCAGGTTGACCAGATGGTCCGACTGGCCGGTCAGCGACGCGCCGTCGCGGAACAGCAGCCGCGCCGGGCCAAAGCCCGAGGCGCAGCCCGCCAGCCCCGGCGATCCTTGCGCCGCCGCCGGGTTGGGCACGCAGGTCGCGTCCGCGCGGATCTTCGACTTGGTATAGGTATAGTTGGCGATCGCGACGAGGCGGCGGGTGGCGAAGAAGTCGCCGCCCAGCCCGGCGAGCGGCACATATTTCTGCAACTCGAACTCGCCGCCATACAGATTGGCCGAGGGCAGATAGGTGAAGCCCGTCTGCAACCGATCGTCCGCGCCGGTATAGAAGCCGACCTGCTCGATCGGGTTCTTGATCCGCTTGTAGAAGCCCGCGACGGTGAAACGCTGGTCGCGCGCATAGAACCATTCGTAGCGCGCCTCGAGATTCCACAGCTCGCTGTCGCGCAGGTTCGGGTTGCCGAAGAACAGGCGGTCCGAATCCGGGTCGCGGAACTGCTGCGGCGCCAGCTCGCGGAATTGCGGGCGCGAGATGGTCTTGGCGCCGCTCGCGCGCAGCTGCATGTCGGCGGCGAAATTCCAGGTCAGCGTGCCAGCGGGAAGGAAATAATCGTTCTTCAGCCGCGTCGTCGCGCTCTGCACCGGCGTCACCGTCTCGACCGCGGTCTCGTAGCGGATACCCGCCACCGCGCGCAGCCCGTCCATCACCTCGGCCTCGGCCTGAACGTAACCGGCATGGACGTCCAGCCTGGCGTCATAGGCATAGGCGCCCAGCTGCTGCGGCGAACCCAGCTGGAGCGTACACGCCCCCTGCCCGCGCAGCGGACAGGCATTGTTGATGACGTCGGGGCTCAGCAGATAGTCGGGGCGATAGAGATTATAGGGAAAGCCCGGTGCGGTCCCTGCGCCGTCGCTGGTCTGGTAGTTGAACTGGATACGGCTCGAATAGCGGTCCGTGCCCTGATAGAAATAGCCGCTGCTCAGCGTGATCGGCCGTTCGCCGTCGATCCTGTAGGAAAGATCGGCCTGGCCGGTCCACAGATTCTCGTTGAGTTCCGAGAAGATGATCGAGGCGAACGGCGTGAAGCGCTGCGTCACCTGATAGGCGCCGTTGCACTGGAACCCGCCCGCGCCATTGCCGCCGTCATAGCTGATCGGCAGGCCCGTGGTGGTACGGTTCGAGCAGAGATAGTCGAACTGGCGCTCATAGGGCGCATTGCGCTTGGAATTGGCGAAGGCGCCGCGCGCATCGAATTTCAGCGCGTCGGTCAGCTTGAACTCACCGACCAGCTGGCTTTCGATCAGCTGGCGCTCGAACCAGTTGGTGTTCTGCTGGAAGCGGAGCCCGCTGGCATTGTTATAGACCTCCGCCGCCGAGCCGCGCCCCTGTTTCAGCGTGTCGTGGATATAGACGTTGGTCCAGCGCACCGTGTTGTCGCCGAACTCGTAACCCAGCCCGACCAGCGCATTGGCGACGATGCGGTTGTCGGTCAGCAGCGTGCGGAAATCATTGCGGATCGTGCCATCGGTCGACACCGAATCCTGCTGGATCGCCGAGCGGGTGCGGAAGGTGTTGGACAGGCTGAGCGACGAGATCACGCCCAGCCGGTCGCTGCCGATGTCGAACACCGACCCCGCCGAAATCTCGCCCGACAAATTGGCGGGCAGATGGTTGTTGCGCTGGAGCAGCGTGGTCGAGGCATTGGAGAGCTGCGCCACCTGCGCGGCGGGCACGATGCCCGATCCGCGCCCCGCCTGCACGTCGCGCACGAACTGCGGCACGGCGCGCGTCCCGTCGTCATAGCCCAGCCAGTCGGCCTTGCCGCCCGCATAGGTATAGCCCAGCTCGCTGGTGGTCACATCGTCGGCCGCGACCGTGAACCCGCCCGAAATGAAGTTCTTCGCCGGGATCGCCTTGGTCGTCAGGTTGATGACGCCGCCGCCGAACTCGCCGGGATAGTTGACCGAATAGGTCTTCTGGACCAGCGCCGAGCCGACGATGGTGGTCGGGAAGATGTCGAGCGGGACCGAGCGACGCAGCGGCTCGGGACTGGGCAGCGGCGATCCGTTGAGCAGCGACGAGGAATAGCGGTCGCCGAGGCCCCGGACATAGACGAAGCCGCCGCCGACGACCGACAGGCCGGTGACGCGGGTCAGCGCGCCCGCAATGTCGCCCTCGCCCGTGCGCGCGATATCGGCGGCGGACAGGACCGAGACGATCTGCGGCGTGGAGCGGATCGTGTTGGGGATGTTGCGGCCGACGACGACGATCTCGTTGCTGGCCGAGGCGTCGACGCCGGGGGCCGAGATCTCGACCGGCTCGTCCGTCGACTGGCCGTCCTGCCCGGTCGGGGTCTGGCTCTGCGGGGTCGCCTGCCCGTCGGGGCTGGTCGCGGTGGTGCTGGTCGGTGCGGGCGCACCCACCGTCTGCGCGAGCAGGGCGGGCGCGACGAGCTGGGACGTCAGCAGAAGGAGGGAGGCATAAGCGAGGCGTCGCTGCATGGCCGGGTCATCCGATCAGATATATGGAGGAAAGCCGGGGCGGCGATGATCCGCCACCCCGGCTTGCCGAGAGCGCCCGGTCGAGCCCTGGGCGCATGGTCAGCGGGGCCTTAGCGGCCGTTGCAGCTGAAATAGACCGAGGTGAAGACGGGCGGACCGGCTTCCTGCGGGCCGCCATTGTCGGTCGGGCCGACACCGGCGGCGCGGATCGTCGTGCGGTCCGAACCCGAACCCGCACCGGCCACGATGTTGACGCAGGCGACGCCGGAATTGGTCGACTTCACGATGCCGTTGATGAAGGTCATATCGGCCCCGCCGCGCAGACGGATCGCGGCGGGCGCGAGCGCGGTCTGGAGGAAGGTGAAGTTGGCATAGCGGCCGAAGGTGCGCGGCAGCAGTTCCTCGGCGTTGTTCGAGTCGATCTCGGTCGAGAAGCTGTCGGCGGTCGCGCCGATCGTGCGCTGCGCCGCGATCAGGAACTGCATGAAGCCGCGATAGCCATTGTCGATGTCGAAGCCGTCATCGTCCGCGCCGGTGATCGCGATATATTTCAGGTTCGACGTGCCGCCGAAGATCTCGATCCCGTCATCGGCCGAATTGTGGCTCTGGATATGGTCCAGCACCGTGCCCGAGCCGGTGCCGCCCAGCGTCAGCCCCTGAAGCTCGTTGCCGTCCGAGATGGCGATGCCCGAATAGCGGATCTGGACATAGGACATCTGGCCCGACGAGTCGGCCTGGTTCGCACCGCCATAGAAGCGGCCGGTCACGCCCTCGATCGCCAGTTGGCAGGTGGTCGACGAACCGGAGGCGTTGTTCGGGCCGGTGCCCGACACGCAGACCGCGGTCGGCGCGCGGCCAAGCAGGATGATGCCGCCCCACTGCCCCTGGGTCGCGTCGGACACGCCGTTGCTGACCAGATTCTGCTGCGAGGTGAAGATGATCGGCGCGTCGCGGGTGCCGACCGCCGAAATCTTCGAGCCGCGATTGACCAGCAGCAGGTCGTTGGTCGCCTCGGTCGAGTCCGCCGCGATCACGACGCCGGGCGCGATGGTCAGCGTCACGCCCGAACCACCGCTGGAACCCAGGTCGCTGCCGACCTCGGTCTGGCCGCGCAGGCGATAGACGACGCCCGCGATCTTGGGCAGCGACAGGTCGGCGGAGATGGTCTGCGGCAGGCGGCAGAAGCGCAGGCTGGGCGAGGACGAACTGTTGGTGCCGTCATCGATCGTGCCGGTCGGGCAGACCGAGGTGGCGGCGGCATAGGTGCCGATCGACGGCACCGCCGTACACCGCGCGCCCGAGCCGCCGAACTCCGCCGAGGTCGAGCTGCAGGTCCAGCCCTGGAAGGCGGTGTCGGACGGGCCGTTGAGCGCGCCGACATAATTGGTCGAGGTGAAGAAGCCGTTGATGATCGACGGATCGGCGGCGGTGGTCAGCGAGGTGCTGCTGGCGGGATAGATGCCGTTCAGCGTCGCCCCGGTGCCGTTGACGTTGTTGTTGCTGCCCGCATTGACGATCGCAAGCTGTTCGTCGGCGGTGACCGAGACGCCGTTGACCGCCGTCACGGCGGCGAATTGCGCGGCGGTGATGTTGGCGGTGGGCGTCGGGGTCGGCGAGGCGCTCGGCGTCGGGGTGGGCTGCACGATCACCACGCTGCCCGCGCCCGGCGACGCCACGCTGTCCGCGCCGCCGCACGCGGCCAGCGAGGCGCAGGCCGCGCTCGTCATGAGAAGAAGGCCGAACCGCTTGATGCTCGCCATCGCCGAAACACTCCCGATCTTGTCATTGCTCTATCGGGCGAAGAGCCGCCCGCCGACCGATCCGGGACACGTCCCCCCATCGATCATGACACGGGCGTTAGGCGCGGCAGATGACGCCAAGATGCAGTTTCAAAGAAACTTTTATGACATATCCGCGTCGGTGATGTGACAGCCGGTCAGACGGCGTCCGCCCCCAGCGACTCCTCGACATCGAGCGTGCTGGAGACGGGAATGGCGATGGTGCAATGGACCCCTTCGGCCCCCAGCTCATAGGTGGTCCTGGCGCCCAGCTGATAGGGCAGCGCGCGTTCGATCAGCTCGCGGCCCTGCCCCCTGCCGGGCCAGGTGCCCGCCGGCGCCATGTCGACCCCGCTTTCGCGCCAGTCGATATGCAGCCACGGCTTGCCCTCGGTGCCGCCGGGGCGCAGCGCCCAGCGGATCGCCAAATGGCCGCCCGACTGACGCAGCGCGCCATATTTGACGGCATTGGTCGCCAGTTCGTGCAGCGCCATGGCCAGCGTGTGCACGGTCGAGGAGCGGAGCCGCACACCCGCCGGGCCCTCCAGCGTGACGCGATCGGCGCCGCCGTCCATCGCCATCAGCTCGGTGCGGATCAGGTCGTCGAACGCGACGCGGTCATGCTCCCCCAGTCGCGACAGCATCGCCTGCACCCGCGACAGCGCCGCCAGCCGATCATCGAAATGGGCGCGGAATTCGGGCAAGTCGCGGCTGGTGCGCGTGCTGTGGTCCGCGATGGATCGGACGATCCCCATCAGGTTGCTGGTCCGATGCTGCAACTCGGCGATCAGCACGCGTTGCAGCGCCTCGCTCTTGCGCAGTTCCTGGTCGGCCCGTCGCCGCTCGGTCAGGTCGGTGGTGACGACGAGGAAGCGATTCCCGTGCCCGCCGCTGTCGGGCAGCAGCGATATGATACTGCTCGCCCACACTTCCGTTCCGTCGGGGCGGCAATAGCGTTTGTCGAGGCTGCTCGGCATCCCGGTTTCGGCCGCGTTGGCAATCGCCTTCAGGCTGGGCGCGAGATAGTCGGGATGGGTGACCTTGGCGACGTTCAGCGCCAGCACGTCCTCGCGCGGTCGGCCCAATATCCGGCACAATTCCTCGTTCACGCGGACGAAACACCCGTCCGAGGTGATGACCGACAGCCCGACCGGCGCGGTGGCGAAGATCGCGGCGAGCTGTCCCTCGGTTTCGGCCAGCTTGATCTGCACGACCTCCTCGCGAAGCCGCACGATCTCCGCCTGCGAGCGTTTCCATTCGGTGATGTCGCGGGTCGTGGTGGCGATGCCGTCGCCCAGTTTCACCACCGTCTGGAAGAACCAGCCGTCAAACTGCTCATGCGCGTAATAGCGTTCGTCCTGTTCGGCCACGCCGGTTTCGGTGACCCGGCAGAAGGTGTCGAAGATGCCCTCCTGCACGACGCCCGGATTGCGCTCGAGCAGGCTCTCGCCCCGCACCTCGCCATATTTGCTTTCCGAGGTATGGTTGTTGAGCACCCAGCGGAAATCGACGATCCGCCCCGCTTCGTCACGGATCGCCTCGAACACCTGGATCATGTCGGTCGAGGCGTCCATGGTCGCCTGGAGCAGTTCGGGGCTCACCTGCAATCTGGGCATGGGCTGGGGCATCGGTCCCTCGCGATCTGGCATATCCCCGCCATCATGCCCTGTCCGCGCCAAAAGGGGAAATGGCGTCCCCCGCTATGACGGCTGGCGGCGGCGGGCATCGATGCTCCACGCGCCGCCGCCGACAAAGGCCAGGTAGAAGAAGACGAAGCAATAGAGGATCGCCTCGCTGCCGCCATTGACGCCGGGCCAGATGCTGGAGGGTAGATGCGCGGTGAAATAGGCGACCGCCATCTCGCCCGAGGCGATGAAGGCCGCGATCCGCGTGAACAGGCCGAGGGTCAGCAGGATACCGAGCCCGATCTCAAGCACCGCCGCGACGACGAGCAGGGTCGGCAGCGGATCGGGCACGCCGGGCTGGGGGATCGGAAAATGGAACAGCTTCATCACCCCATGCTCCATGAAGAGCAGCGCGGCGACGATGCGCAGAAGGCTGAGGATGCGGGGAGCCCAGACGGACATGGCGCAATCTTTCATATAGGGCCGGAGCGCCTGTACACGGCGCCCCGGCAGGGAGGGTCAGGCGATGGCGGCTTTCACCGTCTCGGCCAGCGGGGTGGTCGGGCGGCCGATCAGGCGCGACAGCTGGCGCCCGTCATCGAACAGCGCGCCTTGCGAGGCGGCGACATCCCATCCCGCGATCGCGTGCGCCAGTCCTTCGGGCAGTCCGAAGCCGGTCAGCGCGGCGGCATAGTCGGCGGCGGGCATGTCCCGGTACGCGATATCCCGGCCGGTCTGGTGCGAGAGTTCCGCCGCCAGGTCCGGCAGGGTCCAGGCAGTGTCGCCCGCCAGTTCATAGGTCCGGCCTGCATACGCTGCATCGGTCAGCACGATGGCCGCCGCCTCGGCATAATCGGCACGCGCGGCGGAGGATATCTTCGCGTCGCCCGCGCTGCCGATCAGCGCCCCGGCCGCTAGCGCGCCGGGGAGCGAGCCTGTGTAATTCTCGCTATACCAGCCGTTGCGCAGGATCGTCGCGGGGATGCCCGCCTCGGCCAGCGCGGCCTCGGTCGCCAGATGCTCGGCCGCCAGGTCGAGCGGCGAGCGGTCGGCGTGGAGCAGGCTGGTATAGACGATCCGCCCCACCCCGGCCTGGACCGCCGCCGCGATCACGGCGCGATGCTGCGCCACCCGCTGCCCCACCTCGCTCGACGAGATCAGCAGCAGCGTGTCGACCCCGGCGATTGCCGGGGCAAGCCGGTCGGCCTGCGCATAGTCGAAGGCCCGCACCTCCACGCCCAGATCGGCAGCCTTGTCGGGCGAGCGGGCGAGCGCGACGATCGGCTCGGCGGCGCCCATCGCCTTCAGGTGGCGGATGACGAGGCGGCCGAGCTGGCCGGTGGCGCCGGTAACGGCAATGGTCATGACATTCGCTCCTTGTGCGTGATCAATGGAATCGGAAGGCGGAGATGGCCGCACCCGCGACCGTCTCCGAATAGATGCGCTCGCCCGCGCCCTCGGCCGCCCCGGCGGCGACCATCAGCGGCAGGAGATGCTCGGCCTGGGGATGGGCCAGCCGCGCGGCCGGGGCGGTTTCCCAGCGGATCAGCGCCTCGGCCCGCGCCGCGCCGGTTTGCGTCGCCGTATGGGTCAGCCAGGCGTCGAAGGCGGCGCTCGGCTCGGCGGCGCGCGGGCTGCCGAACAGGCGCAGATTGTGAAAGCTCATGCCCGACGCCAGGATCAGCACGCCCTCGTCGCGCAAGGCCGCCAGCGCCCGGCCCGCCGCGACATGCCGTTCGGGGTCGAGCCCGCGATCGACCGACATCACGACGACGGGAATCTCCGCCTCGGGCCACGCCACCTTCATCGGCACGAAGACGCCGTGATCGAGACCACGGCTCGGATCGACCGAGGCGACCAGCCCCGCCTCGCGCAGCAGCGTGGCAGCGCGTGCCGCCACCGCCGGAGCCCCCGGCGCGTCGTAGCGCAGCGCATAGGTGTGCGCCGGGAAGCCATAATAGTCATAGATCAGCGCGGGCCGCTCGGCGCCGGTGAAGGCGAAGCCGTCCGTCTCCCAATGCCCCGACACGACCAGCACCGCGCGCGGCCGCTCCGCCAGCGTGCCCGGCAAAGCCCGCAGGAACGCGCCCATCCCGGTCCAGATGCCGCGCGGGTCGTCCATGAAGAAACAGGGACCGCCGCCATGGGGAATGAAGAGGCTGGGTTGGCGCATGGGACATCCTTTCGCCGACCGATATGGAATGGCCCCGCATCCGTGATAATCGGCGTTCTGATAGAATGACCTTCAACCAGGAGTATCAAATGGCGGATCGGCTGACCGGGATGGAGGTGTTCGTCCGCGCGATCCGGCTGGGCGGACTGTCCGCCGCCGGGCGGGCGATGGGCATGTCGCCGACCATGGCGGCACGGCATCTCGACGCGCTGGAGGCGCGGCTCGGCACCCTGCTGGTCCAGCGTTCGACGCGGCGGCTGGCGCTGACCGATGCGGGGGCGGCCTATCTCGACCGCGCCGAGCGGGTGCTGGCCGAAATCGCCGAAGCCGATGCCGATGCCTCGGCCCAGTCGCGCGCGGTCGAGGGGCTGCTCCGCGTCAGCGCGCCCGCGACCTTCGGCGTGATGCATGTCGCCGGGCTGGCCGCCGAATTCCATCGTCGCCATCCCGGCGTCACGATCGAGCTGGGGCTGGACGACCGCTATGTCGACCTGCTGGAGGAGCGGTGGGACATGGCGATCCGCATCGGTCGGCTGAGCGACAGCGCGCTGGTCGCGCGCCGCCTGGCGCCCGTCCGCCTCGCCATCTGCGCCGCCCCGGCCTATCTGGCCGAACGGGGCCTGCCGCGCACGCTGGACGATCTGCGCGACCATGACTGCCTGGGCTATACCCTGATGTCCCAGCCGGGCGCGACGATGTGGGGCTTTGGCCGCGACGGCAGCCGCCTGGTGCCGGTCCGGGGATCGCTGCACGCCAATAACGGCGAGGCGCTGGTCCGCGCGGCGATCGCGGGACAGGGACTGGTCTATGGCCCCCGCTTCATCGCTGCCGACGCGATCCGGCGGGGCGAGCTGGTCGAGGTGACGCTCGATGCCGATTACATGGCGCTGGGCGCGGTCCATTCGGTGACGCACAGCCGCCGCCGCCTGTCCGCGCGCGTCCGCGCCTGGATCGACTTCCTGGTCGAGCGCATACCCGGCATGGCGCAGGACTGGTGATCCGCGCTAGGCGGCGTGTCCGGCGGCCTCCACCCGTCCGTCCGTGACGATCAGTCCGGGACGGCCCAGCAGATAGCCCTGCGCTTCGTTGCATCCCTCGGCCCGGAGGAAGTCGAGCTGCGAGGCGGTTTCCACGCCTTCGGCCAGGATCGGGATCGACAGGCTTTCGCCCAGCGCCAGCACCGCGCGGATGATCGCCGCCGATTGCGGGGCGAAGTCGAGTTCGCTCATGAACGAGCGGTCGAGCTTGATCTTGTCGAAGGGGAAGGACCGCAGCGTCGACAGCGACGAATAGCCGGTGCCGAAATCGTCCATCGCGATCGACACGCCGAGCGCCTTCAACTGGCGCAGGACATGCGTGGTCCGCTCGGGGTCGGCGATCATCGCGGACTCGGTGATCTCCAGTTCCAGCCGCGCGGGCGACATACCGGTTTCGATCAGGATATGATGGACCAGCCGGGGCAGGTCGACATGGCCGAGCTGGACCGGCGACAGGTTCACCGCGATCTTCCAGGGGACCGGCCAGGCCGCCGCCTCCCGGCAGGCGCGCCGCAGGACCCATTCGCCGATCGGCAGGATCAGCCCGGTCTGCTCGGCGATCGCGATGAACTCGAACGGCGACACGCTGGTGCCGTCGGGCTTGGTCCAGCGCAGCAGCGCCTCATAGCCGGTGGTCTCGCCCGTCTCGACCGAGGCCTGGACCTGCCAGTGGATCGCGAATTGTTCCTGGTCCAGCGCGTCGCGCAGCTCGGTGGCGATGCGGCGACGGGCCCGGACCGCCTGATCCATATCCTCTTCGTAAAAGCAGAAGTCGGTCGCGATGCTCGACTTGGCGCGGTACATGGCCAGATCGGCATTGTTGATCAGCGCCGATATCTCTTCGGCATCTTGCGGCCACAGCGCGACGCCCACGCTCATGCCGCAGCTCAGCGACGAGCGGTCATAGTCGACCGGCCGGGTGATGGCGCCGCGCAGGCGGTCGATCAGGTCGATCGCATCCTCATGGTCCTCGATGGCGGTCAGCGCCACGAACTCGTCCCCGCCCAGCCGGGCCAGGAACTCGCCGGGGCGCGCCATCTGCTTCATCCGCGCCCCGATGGTGGTCAGCAGATGGTCGCCCGCCGCATGGCCGTGCGTGTCGTTGACGTCCTTGAACCGGTCGAGATCGATCGACAGCAGCGCCAGGCGGCGTCCCGGTCCGTCGGCCGCGGTCTGACGATGCGACCATTCCAGGAACGAGGCGCGGTTGGGCAGGCCGGTCAGGCCGTCGTTGCGCGCCAGATGCGCGATCCGCCGCTCCTGCGCCAGCCGCTGGCGCACGTCGCGAAGCGCATAGATCATGTACGAGCTGCCATGGTCCCGGTCGACCCGCAAGGCGATCTCGATCGGTATGGCGGAGCCGTCGGCGGCCTCGATATTGCGCTGGGTCAGCACGCCCGGCTGGATCGATGCGATGTCCGAGACCCAGCGGCCGAGCGACTGGCCCGGCACCTCGCCGCCGTCGATGCCCAGCAGATCGGCGAATGCGTGGTTCGCCTCGATGATGACGCCGTCGCTCTCGACGATCATGGCATCGACGCTGCCCTCCATCACCTGTTCCAGCCGACGCTGCGAGGCGACACGGGCCGATATGTCGAGGACATAGGTGGCAAAGCCGGTGCCGAGCACCAGCATCCCCACCACCGCGACCGCCCAGGCCATGATCATCGTCGCGCCCTGGCTGTCGGGCTGGCCCAGCCCCGGTTCGACCGGGACGATCGCGAGCGCCGCCATGCCGGTGAAGTGGAGCAGGACGATGCTCGTCACCATCAGCGTGGTCGCAGGCCACAGCGTGTCCCGCTTGCCCGTCGATAGCGCGCGGCCGAACGCCAGCGCGCCGAACAGGACCGAGAACAGGACCGAGGCCGCCACATAGGCGCTCGACCACGACACCAGCCCGCGGGCGGCGAAGGCCATCATGCCGGTATAGTGCATGGCGGTGACCGCCAGTCCGAACAGCGCACCGCCCAGCGTCGGCGCGAACGCCCCGCGCCGCACCGCCACGTCCAGCGCGATCGAGCTGCCGACGATCGCGATCAGCAGCGACACTCCGGTCAGCAACGGGTCGTAGACCACCGTCACGCCCGGCTGATAGGCGATCATGGCGATGAAATGGGTGCACCAGATCGTCGCGCCGGTGGATACGCCCCCCATGAACGTCCAGGCCAGCCGGGTGCCGGGATCGGCGGCGCGCAGACGCTGAAGAAGCCTTATCGTGATCGCCGAGCCGGTCAGGCAGAATATCGCGGCGAGCAACACCAGTCGCAGATCATGGTCATGCGTCAGACAGGTCAGAAAGCGCATCGGTCCCTCCAGGACGGACGCGATATAATCATATGTTAAATTTGACTACAAATTTAGAGGTTAACATGCCTGGTTAACGGCACATGCGACCCTGCCAACCGACTGGGTCACCACGATATTGCGTTGGATCGACGCAGGCCCCTCCCCGTCAGGCGAGATGTGCCGCGATCCCATGTCCCCCATGGTCTAGGCGCGGCGGGAATGCGGGCGCGGCGCCAGCTGGTCCAGCGCATCGGCATTGTCGCGCCCCCAGCCATAAAGGAGTTCGACCGGCTCGACGAAGCGTCGGCCGAGATTGGTCAGGCGATATTCGACCTCGGGCGGCATGGCGCTGCGCACATGGCGGCTGATCAGGCCGCTCCCCTCCATGTCGCGCACCGTCTGGGTCAGCATCTTCTTCGAGATGCCCGGCAGGCTGCGCTGGAGCACGCCGGTGCGGGCGACGCCGCCATGACGCGCGTGCAGCGTGTGAAGCACCATGCTGGTCCATTTGGTAGCGAACAGCTCCAGCACGCGGCGGGGCGCGCAATCCTCGCGCCATTCCTCGTCGGGTGTTCCGGGCTGCATATGGTTACCTTTCCGTGCCTGGAGGCCCAGATGGTGCCGTCTGGAAGCCGCGCAAGGCCATGCCTAGCTGGGGCGGCGACAAGGAGGCGTGGATGACGAAGACGGCATTGGTAGTGGGCGCAAGCGGGATCGTCGGCGGCGCGACCGCGACGCTGCTCGTGGAACGGGGCTGGACGGTCCATGGCCTGGCGCGGCGTCCCGTGGCGCAACCGGGCGTGGCGCCGGTCGCGGCCGACCTGCAGGACGCGGAGGCGACCGCCGCCGCGCTGCGCGACGTGAACCCCGATGCGGTGTTCATCACGACATGGCTGCGCCAGGACAGCGAGGCGGAGAATATCCGAGTCAATGCGGCGATGGTCCGCAACCTTCTGTCCGGCCTCCCCAGCCCGACCGGCCCGCGCCACGTCGCGCTGGTCACCGGGCTGAAACATTATCTCGGCCCGTTCGAGGCCTATGGGAAGGGTACGCTGCCCCAGACCCCGTTTCGCGAGGAGCAGGGTCGGCTCGACGTCGAGAATTTCTATTATGCCCAGGAGGACGAGGTCTTTGCGGCGGCCGCACGCGACGGCTTCAGCTGGAGCGTCCACCGGCCGCACACCGTGATCGGGCGCGCGGTCGGCAATGCGATGAACATGGGCACGACGCTGGCCGTCTATGCGACGCTGTGCCGCGAGGCGGGGCGGCCGATGGTCTTTCCCGGATCGGCGGCGCAATGGTCTGGGCTGACCGACATGACCGATGCGGGGCAACTGGCGCGCCACCTGCTCTGGGCGACCGAGACCGAGGCGGCGCATGACCAGGCGTTCAACGTGGTGAACGGCGACGTCTTTCGCTGGCAATGGATGTGGGGCCGCATCGCCGACTGGTTCGGGGTCGAGGCCGCCCCGTTCGACGGCACCGTCCGGCCGCTGGAGCAGCAGATGGCCGACTCCGCCCCGACATGGCGCGACATCGCCGAACGCGAGAAGCTGGTCGAGACGGACATAAGGCGGCTGGCCTCGCCCTGGCATAGCGATGCCGATCTCGGCCGCCCGATCGAGGTGGTGACCGATATGAGCAAGAGCCGACGGCTGGGCTTCACCGATTATCAGCCGACCGACGACGCCTTCTTCGCGCTCTTCGCCCAGCTGCGGCGCGAACGGCTGATCCCGTGAGGAGGGACGGCGGGGGCGCGGGGGCCGACTGGCTTAGTCGCCGCCGCCCCTGCTATCGTCGGCCATGGCCTCTCTGAATTTCGAGCTTCTGGACATAAGGGTGTTCGTGGCGATCGCGGACGGCAGGAGCTTCCTGCACGCCGCCCGCCAGCTGAACCTGTCGCAACCCGCGATCAGCCGCCGGGTCCAGAAGCTGGAGGCGACCATCGGCACCCCCTTGCTGGAGCGGACCACGCGGACGGTCCGCCTGACCCCGGCGGGGCAGGAGATCGTGCCGCTGCTCCGTCGGCTTCTGGGCGAGCTGGACGAATCGATGCTCGGCATGATGGCGCTGGGCGAGCGGCAGGCGGGGCGGCTGACCGTCGCCAGCATCCCCAGTGCGACGGTGCGGTTCCTGCCCGACGTGCTGGAGGCGCTGGGCCGCGACTATCGCAATGTGCGGGTGCGCGTGCTCGACCTGACCGCCACCGAATGCGCCGAGGCGGTGCGGACCGGCGAGGCGGAGTTCGCCATTACCCTGCCCGTCTCGGCGGACAGCGACCTGACCTATGAGCCGCTGACCGACGACCCTTATGGGCTGGTCTGTCGCGCCGACGATCCGCTGGCCGAACTGGTCGATCCGGCGTGGAGCGACCTGGCCGGGCTGCGGCTGGTCACGGTGCATCCGGGCAGCGGCAACCGCACCGCGCTCGACGCCGGGCTGGCCCGCGCGGGGATCGAGCTGCGCTGGTTCTATGAGGTGACGCGGCTCACCTCGGCGCTGGCGCTGGTGCAGGCGGGGCTGGGTCCCTCGGTCCTGCCCCGCCTGGCGTGCGAGGGGCCGGATGCGCGCGACCTGTTGTGGCGGCCGTTGCGCGGGGCGACGGTGACGCGCACCATCGGCGTGCTGCGGCGCGGCTCCGCCACCCTGTCACCCGCCGCTGGTCGGCTGATGGGGCTGCTCACCGACGCCTGGGCCAACCGGCAGGCCCAGCCGCGCCCCGCCCCAGCGCGCGACGAGTAGGGACGCCGAGACATTGGCGGTGGCGCTGGTCAGCGCGCGGAGTTCGGACAGGAAGCGGTCGACCGCGATCAGCATGGCCGCCGCCCCGACCGGAATATCGGGCAGCAGCGACAAAGTGAGGAGCAGGGCCGAAAAGCCGCTGCCCGTCACCCCCGCCGCCGCTTTCGACGTGACCAGCATGATGCCCAGATAGACCGCCACCCGCGTCGGGGTCAGCGCGATCCCCAGCGCCTCGCCCAGGAACAGCGTGGCGACGACCAGATAGACCGCCGTCCCCGCCAGGTTGAGCGAATAGCCCAGCGGCACGGTCAGGCCCGCCACGCTGCGCGGGCAGCCCAGCGCCTCCAGCTTCTGGATCAGGCGCGGCAACACCACCTCGGTCGAGGAGGTGCCGAGGACGATCAGGATCTCGTCGCGGAACATCCGCAGCAACGCGCCGCCGCCCAGGCCGGTCGTCAGCCATAGCAACACGGCCAGCCCGGCGATCAACAGGGCGCAGGCCAGCGCCAGCGTCGCGACCAGCAGCCCCAGCGAGCCGATGAAGCCCACGCCATACGTCCCGACCGTGTACGCGATCGCGCCGAACGCCCCCACCGGCGCGGCGCGGATCAGAAAGCCGAAGATCGCGAATTGCAGCCGGGTCAGCGCCTCGACCGCGCGGACGATCGGTGCGCCCGCCTCGCCGATGCGCAGCAAGCCGAAACCGACCAGCCCGGCGACGAACAGCACCGGCAGGACGTCCCCGGCGGTAAAGGCGGAAAACAGCGTGTCGGGCACGATGCGGACCAGGAAATCCCCCGCCCCCGTGATATGATGCCCGGCCAGCTGGCGCTCCACCTCGGCCATCGCCTCGCCATAAGGCGGCAGCGGCAGGCCGCGTCCCGGCTGCATCAGCGCCGCGACGCCCAATCCGATGGCGAGCGCGGCGACCGTGATGCCCAGAAAGACGATCAGGCTGCGCAACACCGTCGCGCCGGTGTCGCGCGCGGCGGCCGTGGCGCACGATCCCCTCGACGATGGTGCAGAACAGCACCGGCGGCACCATCATCCGCATCGCCTTGACGAAGGCGATGCCCAGCGGCCCCAGATCGCGCCCGAAGGCCGGGGCCAGGACGCCGATCGCGGTCCCCGCAAATATGCCGATCAGCATCTGGACATAGAGGTGCCGCAAGGCGCGCAAGGTCGACCCACTCCCGATATATGCGCAAAACGCATCAAGCGGACCGATCATTGCATTTGATCGAAGCACCGCTCCTGATGCCTAGTGCCGGGTAAGGCATGATGGCTCAAGCCTCTGCCGCGCAACAAGAACCCGCAACCGAGCGGGCCCGACCGAGAGAGGTATGATGAAAGCGCCATTTGCAAGGTTAGGAACCGTGATGCCCCGGCGCGGCGCGCTGGGCCTCGCGCTGCTGCTGGGTCTGGGCACGCTGGGCCAGCCCGCCGCCGCGCGCGAGACCAAGGCCGCGACGGTCCGCGAACTCCATGTCGTGACCTCGGGGGGCTTCACCGCCGCCTTCCAGGCGCTGGCGGCGAAATATGAACGCGACACCGGCGTCCATATCGTCACCGAGCACGGCCCCTCGATGGGCGACACGCCCCAGGCGATCCCCAACCGGCTGGCGCGGCACGAGGATGCCGATGTCGTGATCCTCGCCCGCAGCGGGCTCGACAAGCTGGCACAGGCCGGGACCGTGACCAGCGGGACCGTCACCGATTTGGGCTTGTCCCGGATCGCGATGGCGGTGAAGGCGGGTGCCCCCGCCCCCGACATCGCCACCCCCGACGCGCTGCGCGCGACTCTGGTCCACGCCAGATCGGTCGCCTGGTCGGACAGCGCCTCGGGCGTCTATATCCAGTCGACGCTGCTCGACCGGCTGGGCGTCGCCGATCAGGTCCGGCCGAAGGGCCGGATGATCCCCGCCACCCCGGTCGGCCGGATCGTCGCCGAGGGCCAGGCCGAGATCGGCTTTCAGCAGTTGAGCGAATTGAAGCCGGTCAAGGGCATCCGCATCGTCGGCCTGATCCCCGAATCGCTGCAAAAGGTGACGCCCTTCTCCGCCGGGGTCGTCGCCTATTCGCCGCATCAGGCGGAGGCGCGCGCGCTGATCGCCTATCTTGCCTCCCCCAAAGCCTATCCGATCATCCGCGAAAGCGGATTGGAACCCGCGTCGCAAAAGGCCAAGCCATGACCTCCGCCTCCACCCACGCATCCCTCCCCTTCCCCGCCGCCGCCGCTGCGGCCGAGCCGATATCGCCCGAGCGTCGCCGTTCGGCGTTCAAGTCGATCTTCATCGTTGCCAGCGGCAACTTCCTGGAGATGTTCGACTTCATGGTGTTCGGCTATTACGCCACCTATATCTCCAAGGCGTTCTTCCCCACGGGCAGCGACTTCGCCTCGCTGATGCTGACGCTGATGACCTTCGGCGCGGGCTTTCTGATGCGGCCGGTCGGCGCGCTGGTGCTGGGCGCCTATATCGACCGGCATGGGCGTCGCCAGGGCCTGCTCCTGACGCTGGGCCTGATGGCGCTCGGCACGCTCGCCATCGCCATCACCCCCACCTATGCGCAGATCGGCGTGGCCGCCCCGGTCATCATCCTGATCGGCCGACTGGTCCAGGGCCTGTCGGCGGGCGTCGAGGTCGGCGGCGTGTCGGTCTATCTCAACGAGATCGCGCCGCCGAACCGCAAGGGCTTCTTCTGTTCGTGGCAATCGGCCAGCCAGCAGGCGGCGGTGGTCTTCGCCGCGCTGATCGGCCTGATCGTGTCGACCAGCCTCGATCCCGTCACGATGCAGGCCTGGGGCTGGCGTATTCCGTTCATCATCGGGTGCGTGATGATCCCCTTCCTGTTCGTCATCCGCCGCCACATGGAGGAGACCGAGGTCTTCCTGAAGCGCAAAGAGCATCCGCCGCTGTCGCAGATCATGCGGACCATCGGCGGCAATTGGGGCGTGGTGCTGCAGGGGGCGCTGATGGCGGTGATGACGACCGTCTTCTTTTATATGATCACCGCCTATACCCCGACCTTCGGCAACAAGGTGCTGTCGCTGACGCCGGGGGCCGCGCTGTTCGTCACGGCGTGCGTCGGCGTGACCAACTTCGTCCTGCTCCCCGTCATGGGCGCGCTGTCCGACCGGATCGGACGCAAGCCCTTGCTGATCACCGCGACGCTGCTCGGCGCGCTGCTCGCCTATCCGCTGATGGGCTGGCTGGTCGCCGCGCCCAGCTTCGGGCGGCTGCTGACGGTCGAGCTGCTGCTCGCGGCCATCTATGCCACCTATAACGGCGCATTCATCGTCTATCTGACCGAGGCGATCCCGGCGCATGTCCGCACCGTCGGCTTCAGCCTGGCCTATAGCTTGGCCACCGCGATCTTCGGCGGCTTCACCCCCGCGATCAGCACCGCGCTGATCGGCGCGACCGGCGACAAGGCGATCCCCGGCGCGTGGTGCGCCGCCGCCGCGCTGCTCTCGCTGCTCGCCCTGCTGATCGGATCGCGCCTGAGCCGCCGCACCGCCCCCTGACCCGTTCGGCCGCCGCACGCCCCCGGCGGCGCGGCGGCCCTCGTTCGCGATCATCGAGGCGGCGGCCACGGAGCCTCTCGCCCACCCCGAGAGGATGTCCGTCATGCACCGAGCCGCCATGCTCGCCATGGGCCTGTGCGCGCCCGTGCCCGTCGCCGCGCAGGCCGCCCCCGCGCAAGCCCCCGACGCTCCCGCGCGAGCCGCAGACAATGTCGCCCGCCTGACCCGCCTGGTCGAGCAGCAACAGGCGCAGATCGCGCGGCTGGAGGCCCGGCTGGCCGCGATCGAGGCCCAGGAGCCCAGGGCGGTGGCCACCGCGGCCAACCCAGCAACGGGCCCCGCGCCGGGCCCCGCGCCTTTGGGCCAGCCCCTGCCCTCCGACGCCCATCCGGCCGCGCCGCCGCAGCTCGCCTCGCCATCGCCGCCCCGGCCCCAGATCCGCCAGCCCGCGCCGCTGGGCCAGTCGCTCCCCTCCGACGCGCATCCCCCCTCGCTCGACGCGCGGCTGGCGCGGATCGAACAGGCGCAGAAACAGGGCGTCCAGGTCGACTGGTCGAAGGGGACGCCCGAATTCACCAGCGCGGACGGCAAATTCTCGTTCCGCCCGCGCGGCCGTATCCTGGTGGACGCGGCCACCACCGGCGGCAGCAGCCTGCCCGCGCGCAACGTCACCGGGACCACCGCCCGCTCGCTGCGCGTCGGTTTCGAGGGATCGATCGGCCGCCACTTGTCCTATCTGCTGGAGGGGGATTTCGCCGACAATGACGTGGCGATCAAATCCGCCTATCTCGCCTGGACGACGCGCTTCCTGGGCCAGCAGACCGAATTCGCGCTGGGCAACCGCCTGAACGATCGCGGGCTGGACGGGTCGAGCGGCACCATCTCCGTCCCCTTTCTGGAGCGCAACTTCGTCGGCCAGGGGATCATCCCGGTGCGCGGCTTCTTCGGGCTGGGCGCGGCGGCGCGCGTTTACGGCGATGGCTGGCATGTCGGGGTCCAGCTGTCGGGCGACGACATCAACAATCCGGGGACCGAGAGCGATGGCCTGACCATCGGCGCGCGGGCGCACTGGAACCCGGTCAAGACCGCCGACTGGCTGGTCCATCTGGGCGCCTGGGGCTTTCGCGAGCGCATCGCCGCCGATGCCAGCCGCCCGACGCGCAGCATCGCGGTCGGCGGCTTCTTCAACGACAATCTGCGGATCGCGCCGGGCACCTTCACCGGCGCGCGGTCGGGCACCGGCTATGGCCTGGAACTGGGGACGTTCCACAAGTCGCTATGGGCTTATGGCGAATATGGCCGGCGGCGGATCGAAAGCCGCACGGGTGCGGCGACCGACCAGTCGGCCTGGGCGGTGCAGGCGGGCTGGTTCCTGACCGGCGAGACCCCGCCCTATCTGACGCGCGGCGGCGTGTGGAGCCGCCCCAAGGTGCTGCACCCCTTCACCTCGGGCGGGCGCGGCGCGATCGAGCTGGCCACCCGCTATGAGGAACTGGATTACAGCGACAACCCCACCGCCGGGCGCGGCACCGCGCTGACGCTGGGGGTCAACTGGTATCTCAACAATTTCGTCCGGCTCCAGCTGAACGCGATCGACTGGACGGTCGCCAATCCGGCGCAGAATGCCGGGGCGTCGGATCACGGACGAACCCTGATCGGCCGGGCGCAGATCGCCTTCTGACCATTCCCGTCCTTGCGCGCCCATCGGCCCGATCGGCGGGCATGCGGAGCCAAAGGACTGATCCATGTGTTGGATCGACCATGGGCGCGAAACACGAAGTCACGGCGGTCGAACAGGCCGACCGCCGGATCACGGCGAAGGTCAACGGCCAGCGCGATGCGTGGCCCATGCGGGTGATCGGCACGGCCAGCGAGATCGGGGATCAGCCGCAGATGCGGACGATCTGCGCCGCGACGGTCCTGCTAGGTCTCGCCCGGCGCGACCGGCACCTCGCCGAGACCGGGCTGCGGATGCTGGCCGCCCACACCATCGCCACCTGGGGCAAGAGCGGGATCAAGGCCGTGATCGACCGTAGGCGCCCGAAGGACGGCGACGACCCTCGGCTATGCCCCGGCGACAGCGACCGTCACGAGGACAATTCCTTTCCTTCCGGTCATAGCGCAGGCGCGGTGGCGGTCGGTGAGGCGCTGGCGCGGGCCTATCCCGACCATGCGGTCGGCGCGCGTGGCGCGGCCTTGTCGGTGGCCGTCGTGCAGGTGCCGCGCGGCACGCATTATGCCGGGGATGTCGTCGCCGGGATCGCCATCGGCCTGATCGCCGAGCGGGCGAGCGACGCCGCAATCGGTCTGGTGCGACGATGGCTTGAGCCCGATCCGGACCGGCCACCTATCCGGGAATGACGGCGGGGCCCGTCCGATCGCAGGAGCGACCCCGCGATCGGACGGGCCGGTATCGCCGTTAGGCTTCGGCCAGCGGCTTGCTCAGTTTCGGGGTCTGCTGGTGCTGCACGACGCGCCAGACCTCATGTTCGAGCCGCCGGATGACCGAGGTGCAATAGGCCTCATAGGCTTCCTCGCCCCGGCTGGCCGCGACGTGATAGCCGATGACGATCAACCCCTCCTGCGGACGCGACACCTGCCGCTCGATCAGCTCGGCGCTGTCCCAGACGGGGGTGTCCGCCACCGCCGACACCGCCGCCTCGCCGGTCAGCACGAAGGGCGGCCGGGGCAGCACCATGACGACCTCGGCATCGACCTTTTCCCGGTAATTGTCCGGGCCCTGGGTCCACAGGCTTTCCTCGAAGCTCCAGAGGCGTTCATCATCCATGTTGGGGACTCCCGATTGTAAAGCAAAGGGCACGTGCGCCGGACAGCTTCGGTCAGGCGAGGTCGCCGAGCGCGGCGGCCTCGTCGTCCGTGCAGTCCGGCAGCGGTTTCTCGTCCGGTGGAGTCGGGTCCGAACGGACGGGCGCTCCGTCCTCCCCCGCCTGCTCGACGGGCGGGACGGCATGCGGCGCAGGCGAGGATTGGGGGTGATCGGACATGACGGCTCCACGGAGGCGGCCGACATGATCTCGTCGCCCCCGTCACAGAACGCCCCCGCACGCCATCGGAGCCGTCCGCCGATCAGGAAAATCGCCGGGGAGTCGCCGCCCCGGGCCGCGCCGTCAGCTTTTCGCCGTCACCGGCACCGAGACCCGCGCGCTCGCGGCCGGACCATGCTCCACCGGCGACGGGTCCGACCCGATATGCCGCATCGCGTAGAGACGCCGCAGGATGAGCGCCAGATCGTCTTCGGTCAGCTCGGACGCCGGATCGATCAGCACGCCTGCGGGCAAGCCCTCCACCCAGGCCGCCAGGCGGTTGCACGCTGCGCCGAGATCGGCATCGGAGCTGTCGTCGAAAGCGGCCATGCGATCAGCCTAATCCTTTCGCCGCCACCCGCAAGCATCATCGGGCCGACCGTCCGGAACGACCCGTGCCGGTGATCGTCTGTATCCTGTACCTTTTAGTCGAGGCAGCGAGCGTGACCAGCACCAGACCGGCCCGGCGCGTCGTCGTCGCCGACGCCTCCAGCGGCGACGGAGGCCGAGGGCGCGACGTCGTGACCACGCCGGACGGCCGCTACATCGTCGTCCGGGGCCGGTTGTGGCGAAAGGCCAACCCCGCTTTGGCCCCCGACGAGCGGCAGGCGCTGGTCGACGCGCTGATGCACGCCCGGCGCGCGATACGGGCTGCAATGGCGCAGGCGGACGAGGCCGGGCTCCGCCACGCACGGGCGCAGGTCCAGGCCGCCAAGGTCGCGCTGGGTGAGCGCGGGCCGGTATGGTGGGACGATGGGACGCCCGACCTCAACCGCCACTTGATCCGCAATACCGGCTATGCCGAATGGTATGCCGAGGGGGCGCCGCAGCGATGAACGTCTTCCTGGATTTCGAGGCATCCTCGCTCTCGGACAAGAGCCACCCCATCGAAGTGGCCTGGGTGTTCGAGGACGGCCGCTCGCAAAGCCATCTGATCGCGCCCGCACCGGGCTGGACCGACTGGGATGCCGCCGCCGAGCGGATCCACGGCCTGTCGCGCGAGACGCTGGTCCGCGACGGCGCGGCGCATGATTTCGTCGCGCGGCAGATGGTCGAGCAGCTGTCCGGCCATGCGCTGTTCGCCAGCGCACCGTCCTGGGACGGCAAATGGCTGAGCGCGCTGCTCCGCGCGGCGGGCTTCCCTCGCCACACGCTGCGCCTGCAGGACACCGACATCGCCCTGCGCGATGCGGCGATCCGGATTCTGCGCGACAGCGTGGCCCCCGATCGACTCGAGGCGCAGGTCACGCACCTCGTCGCATGGGCCAACGCGACCAAGGACACCACACCCGCCCACCGCGCCCTTGCCGACGCGGTCGAGGAACGGGCGATCTGGCAAAGGGTGCAGGAACAGGCGCAGGCGATTGTGGCGGCATCGCCCCGCGCCCCAACTCCTCCCCTTGCGGGGAAGGGATGAAGGCGAAGGGCGATCGGGCTTAGTTCAGCCCGCCGCCCAGCGAGCGATACAGTTCCACCATGTTGCTCGCCCGGTTGAGGCGCGTGGTGACGAGCAGCTGCTGCGCCGAATAGGCGGTACGCTGGGAATCGAGCGTCGTCAGGAAGGATTCGACCCCCGTCCGATAACGCGCGTCCGAAATCTTCAGCGCGACATTGGCCGCCTCGACGCGGGCGGTCTGCGCCGCGATCTGTTCGTCGATGGTGCCGCGCTGCGCCAGGGAATCCGCTACCTCGCGAAAGGCGGTCTGGACGGTTTTCTCATAGGTCGAGACGGCAGCCTGCTGCTGCGCCCGCGCGACATCCAGATTGCCGCGGAGCCGTCCCCCGTCGAACAGCGGCAGCGATACCGACGGCGCGCCGGTATAGGTGAAGCTGCCCCCCGCGAAGAGACCGCTGAGCGCGGTGCTGATCGTGCCCAGCGTCGCGGTCAACGAGATGCGGGGGAACATCGCCGCGCGCGCCGCGCCGATATTGGCGTTTTGCGCGATCAGCTGGTGCTCGGCCTGCAACACGTCGGGGCGGCGCAGCAATATGTCCGACGACAAGCCGGTGGGCAGAACCTGCAACGCCGCGTTCGCATCGCCCAGCCCCTGCGGCAGCAGCTCGCCGGCCACGGGCGCGCCGACCAGCAGGTCGAGCGCGTTCTTGTCCTGCGCCACCCGCGTCTTGAGCACCGCGATATCATTGCGCGCGCCCTGATAGGTCGTCTCGGCCTGCCGCGCCTCCAGCTCCGAGGCGACGCCGATACGGAATTGCGCCCGCGTCAGTTCCAGCGATTGCTCGAAGGATTTCAGCGACTCCTGAGAGATGCGCAGCTGATCCTGATCCGACGCATAGGTCAGCCAAGCCGTCGCGATCTCGGCGATCAGGCTGATGCGTGTCGAGCGCTGGGCTTCCTCGGTCGCGAAATACTGCTCCAGCGCCGCCCGGTTGAGGTTGCGGACACGACCGAACAGATCAAGTTCGAAGGCGGAGAAACCGGCATTGACCGAATAGAATTCGAGGTTGGACGAGGATGTCCCCACCCCGGCGCCCAGTCCGGTGCCGCCGGAACCCGCGCCGGTCCCGGTACCCGTGCCCGACCCTGTGCCCGTGCCGGTTCCACCACCGGCCGCCCCGCCCAGCGCGCCCGAGGCGCCCTGGATGTTGTTGGTATAGGTCCCCGAGGCGGAGAGGGTCGTCGACGGCACCAGATCGGCACGCTGGATACGATACTGCGCCCTGGCCTGGAGCACGTTGGCGGCGGCGATCCGCAGGTCGCGATTATTCTCCAGCCCCAGCGCGATGGTTTGGCGCAGCCGGTCGTCGGTGAAGAAGTCCCGCCACCCGATCCGGGTGACGTCGGGCGCGTCGGATGCCGCCGCCGGATAGATGCCGTCCTGGGGGAGCGTCGCCGGGACGGCTCCCACGGGGCGGACATATTTGGGGGCGAGATTGCACCCGGCCAGCGTCGTGGCCGCCAGCAGGGCCAGCGCGAACTTGGAATGGATCACGATTCAAACTCCCTGCGGCACGGTCGGCGGGTTCTGCTCGCCATCATGGGGCCTGCCGCCTTCGTGCGGCTGCGCATCGCCCGGCGGCATTTCGCCCTTCTTGCGATCGAACAGCCGCATGACGACGACGAAGAACATCGGCACGAAGAAGATCGCCAGGACCGTCGCCGACAGCATGCCGCCGACCACCGCGCGACCGATGGCGTTCTGACCGCCCGCGCCCGCGCCGTCGGCGATCGCCAGCGGGAACACGCCGAAGATGAAGGCCAGGCTGGTCATCAGGATCGGACGCAGGCGCAGCTTGGCGGCTTCGATCGCCGCGTCGAACGCATTCAGCCCCTCCCGCATCTTCTCCTCGGCGAACTCGACGATCAGGATCGCGTTCTTCGCCGACACGCCGATCGTGGTGATCAGGCCGACCTGCAGATAGATGTCGTTGTTCAGGCCGGTGATCAGCGCGGCGAGCAGCGCACCGACCACGCCCAGCGGCACGACCAGCATGACCGAGATCGGCACCGACCAGCTTTCATAGAGCGCCGCAAGGCACAGGAAGACGATCAGCAGCGACAGCCCGTAGAGCGCAGGCGCCTGGCCGCCGGACAACTGCTCCTCATAGCTGAGGCCCGTCCAGTCGAGCCGGGTGCCCGGCGGCAGCTTGGCCTGCATCTCCTCCATCGCCTTGATCGCGGCGCCCGACGACACGCCCGGCGCGGCCTGGCCCAGGATTTCCATCGAGGGCTGGCCGTTATAGCGGGTGAGCTGCATCGGCCCCTGATGCCATGCGACGGTGGAGAAGGCGGTGAACGGCGCCATCGTACCCGTGGCCCCCCGCACATAGAGGTCGCCGATATCCTCGGGCGCCATGCGATAGGCGGAATCGGCCTGGATATAGACGCGCTTCACGCGGCCCCGGTCGATGAAGTCGTTCACATAGGCACCACCCCAGGCCGTGGCGATCGTGTTGTTGACGGTCGACAGGTCGAGACCCAGCGCACCCGCCTTGTCCTGGTCGACATTGACCTTGAGCTGCGGCGCATCGTCGAGCGCGTTGGGGCGCACGCCGACCAGCAGCTTGTTCTGCGACGCCATGCCCAGCAGCTGGTTGCGCGCCGCCAGCAGCCTTTCGTGCCCGATGCCGCCTTCGTCCACCAACTGCATGTCGAAGCCGGTGGCGTTGCCCAGTTCCTGCACCGCGGGCGGGATGACCGCGAAGATCAGGCCGTCGCTGTAACGCGAGAAGGCCCCCATCGCACGGCCAATGATCGCCTGCGCCTTGTTCTCGGCGCCGGGGCGGTCCTTCCATTCCTTCATCGGGATGAAGGCGATGCCGCTATTCTGGCCCTGTCCCGCAAAGCTGAACCCGTTGATCGTGTAGACACCGCGAATGGCGCTGCCCGCATCGCTCAGGAAATGGTCGCGAACAAGGTCGAGCCCCTTCTGGGTCCGCGCGCTGGTCGCCCCCGGAGGCCCCTGGACCAACGCGATCATCACGCCCTGATCCTCGTCGGGAAGGAAGCCGCTCGGCAACCGCATGAACAGGAAAGCCATGCCCGCGACGATCAGCGCATAGGCGATCAGCGACCGGCCCCAGCGCCGCGCGGTCGAGCGTGCGCCCTTTTCATAGCGGTCGCGACCACGGTCGAACCGGTCGTTGAACCAGCGGAAGAAGCGCGCCAGCGGGCCGTTCCCCTGCCCCTTGTTCGGGTCATGCGGCTTCAGGATCGTGGCGCACAGCGCGGGCGTCAGGATCAGCGCGACCGCGACCGACAGCGCCATCGCCGACACGATCGTGATCGAGAACTGGCGATAAATGACCCCCGTCGATCCGCCGAAGAACGCCATCGGCAGGAACACGGCGGACAGCACCGCCGCGATGCCGATCAGCGCGCCGGTGATCTCGTCCATCGATTTGCGCGCCGCCTCCTTGGGCGACAGATGCTCGGTGGTGATCAGGCGTTCGACATTCTCGACGACGACGATCGCGTCGTCGACCAGCAGGCCGATGGCCAGCACCATACCGAACAGGGTCAGCGTGTTGATCGAATAACCGAACGCCGCCAGCACCCCGAACGTGCCCATCAGCACGACCGGCACCGCGATCGTCGGGATCAGCGTGGCGCGGAAATTCTGGAGGAAGAGGAACATCACGAGGAAGACGAGCACGACCGCCTCGACCAGCGTCTCGATCACCTGCTCGATCGACAGCCGCACGAAGGGCGACGTGTCATAGGGGTAGATGACCTTGACGTCGGGCGGGAACTGCTTGGCCAGTTCGTTCACCCGCGCCTTGACTGCCGCGACGGTGTCGAGCGCATTGGCGCCGGGCGCCAGCTTGATGCCGATGCCAGAGGCGGGCTTGCCGTTCCACTGCGACGAGAAGGCGTAGTTTTCCGCGCCGATCTCGACACGCGCGACGTCGCCCAGCCGGACGATCGAACCGTCGGTGTTGCTCTTCAGGCGGATCTTCGCGAACTGCTCAGGGGTGGTCAGCCGCGACGAGACCGACACGGTCGCGTTGAGCATCTGTTCCTTGGGCGCGGGCTGCGCGCCGATCTGGCCCGCCGAGACCTGCGCGTTCTGCGCCGTGACCGCATTGGTCACGTCCGCCATGGTCAGCGCATAATTGTTCAGCTTGATCGGATCGACCCAGATGCGCATCGCATATTGCGATCCCAGGATCATCGTATCGCCGACACCCGTGACGCGCGACAGCGGATCGGCGATCCGCGAGGCGACGATATCGGACAGGTCGTCCGCGTTGTGCTTGCCGTTTTCCGAATAGAGGCTGACGAACAACAGGAAGTTCTGCGTCGCCTTGGCGACGATGATGCCCTGGCGCTGGACCTCCTGCGGCAGAAGCGGGGTCGCCGCCTGCAGCTTGTTCTGGACCTGCACCTGCGCGATGTCGGGATCGGTCCCCTGTTCGAAGGTCAGCGTGATCGTCACGCTGCCCGCCGAGGACGAGGAGGACGAGAAGTAGCGAAGGTGATCGATCCCCTTCATCTGCTGCTCGATGATCTGGGTGGTCGTGTTCTCCAGCGTCTGGGCGTCGGCGCCCGGATAATTGGCCGTGATCGACACCGCAGGCGGCGCGATCGCCGGGAACTGGGAAATGGGCAGCGTGCGCAGCGACAGGAAGCCGGCGATGACGACCATCACCGCCAGCACATAGGCGAAGATCGGGCGATCGATGAAATAGCGTGCCATGGCCGTTTACTTCGCCTGTGCCTGTGCCTGGCCCGCTGGCGACGGCGCGCCGGCGGGCTTGGCATTGGGGTTCCATGGCTTGCCCTGGACGGGCATGCCCGGCCGCAGCAGCATGCCGCCTTCGACGATGATCTTGTCCCCGGCCTTCAGCCCGCTGTTGACCAGCCAGTTGTCGCCGATCGAGCGGCCGGTCTGGAGCGTCCGCACCTCGACCTTGTTGCCCGCGCCGATCACCATCACCGTCGCCTGCCCCTTTTCGTCGCGGCTGACGGCGCGTTGCGGCACCAGGAAGGCGTTCGACCGCGTTCCCTCGACCAGCGACGCACGCACGAACATGCCGGGCAGCAACAGGCCGTTGGGGTTGGGGAACAGCGCGCGGATCACCTGCGAGCCCGTCGTCGGGTCGACGGTGACGTCGGCGAAGCGCAGCGTGCCCTGGGGACCATATTCGCTGCCGTCCTCCAGCGTCAGCTTGACGCGGGCATTGCCGTCGCGGGTCAGCTGGCCGCTCATGATCTGCTGCCGCAGCTTCAGCAGTTCGGCGCTCGGCTCCTGGATATCGACATAGATCGGGTCGAGCCGCTGGATGGTGGCCAGCGCATTGGCCTGTGATGCGGACACCAGCGCGCCGGTGGTGAACACCGAACGGCCGATCCTCCCGGTGATCGGCGCCCGGATGGTGGTACGGGCCAGGTCGATCTCCGCGGTGCGCAGCGCGGCCTGTTGCGCGGCGACATCGGCCTGAGCCTGCGCCGCGCTCGTCTGGGCGTTCTCGAACTCCTGGCGGGCGATCGCGTTGATCTTGACCAGCTCGCCATAGCGGCGGGCCAGCGCGGCGCTGGACGCGATCCCTGCGCGTGCACGGGTCAGCGCGGCACGCGCGCTGGCCACCTGGGCCTGATAGGGCGCCGGGTCGATACGGTAGAGCGGCTGGCCCTGACGGACCATGTCGCCCTCGACGAACAGCCTCTGGGTGATCAGGCCGTTGACCTGGGGGCGGACATCCGAGGTTTCGAATGCGGTGGTTCGACCGGGCAACTCGGTCGTCAGGGTGACAGGCTGCTCGCTCGCCACCACATAACCGACCGGCGCCGGTCCCTGGGCAGCCTGCTGCTGCTGTTGCTTGCTACCGGCACCGCAAGCGGCCAGTGCGAGCAAGGCTCCGGATGCCAACACACGACCCATCAGCCGATTGGAGGACATATCATTTCCCGCTTGCTAAATTGTATGAGAGCGATCACTCACAAACGGTGTCGTTAGACCCGCCGGTCGAGTGCGTCAACATCCTTAAGAGAGGTCCCAACGTGTTGAATACCCAGTGCCCACCTCCCACCCGTGCCGAATTGCGCCGGCACAATATCAAGGAGGTGGCGCGTCGCCTGTTCGTCGAAAATGGCTTTCACGCCACGGGAATCGCCGCGATCGCCAAGGAATCGGGCGTCGCAGTTCAACAGCTGTACCGCGACTTTCCGTCGAAGGAGGACATCATCGCGGCCATCGTGGCGGCCGACTGCGAACGGTTCGCCGACCAGAAGACGCTGAACAGGGCGCTGGCGACGAAGGACCGCGACGGGATCATCGCGTGGCTGGTGGGGACACCGTCCCGCAAGGACGAAGCCGGAGACCGGCTGTTCCTCGAGATCGCGGCGGAAGCGGCGCGGAACGATCGGATCAGGGCCATCTTCCTCGACGTGCGCGAGCGCGCGTCGGAGAATATCAGCCGCGCCTTTGCGGGCCTGATGGGCAGCGACTCGGTCAAGAGCGAGCATTACACGCTGGCCCAGGCCTTCATGGTCATTTCGCTGGGCTCCGTCTGCGCCAGGACGCTCCATCAGGAGAATGTAAAGCCCGCCAGTGACAAGCTCATTGCGTGCCTGATCGACGGCGCGCGCCCCTGACATCGGCGCGAAACAGGCCACAGCCTCGGCCCGCGCCGCTCAAAAGAGGATCGCGCCGCCGGTTACGAGGCGCAAGCCCGGCGCGGCATGGTTCAGGCCCGCCGATGCCAGAATGTCGAGCTGCACGACCTTGGTCGGACGCCACGCGGCCGACAGGGCGGCCAGCGCCAGCGTCTCGTGCCCATCGGGTTCGTCGTCGCGTTCCAGCGACAGTTCCGCGGTCGCGGTGACCCGCTCGGTGAACTTGTAGCGCAGGCCGGCAATCTCGCTATAGGCCAAATGCCGTCCCATGCCGGACTGGTTCGCCGCGGCATCGGCCTCGGCCGTCACGGCGATCGCGACCTTCTTGGTCAGCTCATATTGGACGGGGACGATGATACCCGTCGACCAGGCGCCCGCACCGACCGGATAACGCCCCGTCGCGGCGGTCACGAACGCCTGCACGCCCGCCGAGAAGGGCTTTTGCTTGTCCCCGGCCAGATGCTGGCGGATCGCGAAGGTCACATCACCGATGCCCGTGACGGTATCCACCGTGCCCGCCGCCTTGTCGCGCGTCCGATTCCGGCCATAGCCGACCCAGTCGAGCTGCACCTCGCTATTCTTCCCGATACCCAGACGGGCCAGGATGTCCGCCGTGACGATACGGTCCTCGCGCTGATCCGCCGGGTCGTCGCGCTGCCAGTCCAGCGCCGACAGCTCGACATGGACGCGCCCCGGCTCGGTCGTGCAACTCGATCCGCCAAGGTTCGGCCTGGTGGGGCAGAAGCGCGGTTCGTCTTCGGCAAGGGCGGGAGCCCCCATCGTCAGGACCGCCGCACTCAGCGCCAAGCCTATCACCCTCACCATTGACGCCCCCCGCTAACTATCTGATCGGAAAGCATTGCACCGGCTTGACTGCACCTTGCAACGCCAAAGCCCTTCCGGGCGAGCGGCCGCGTCGCGCTTAACGGAATTTCGGCGGTTCGATGGCCGTCAGCCTCTGCCGCGCTGGCGAGGGCATCATCGGCCAGTTCGCGAGAGCGTTCACGATCGGTCGATGAGAACCGGATCAGGAATGGCCATCGATGTGAGCGGGGGGCCCGGGTTTCAACGCCTTGGTTGAAATCAGCGAGATATGGCGGAGAGGCAGGGATTCGTATTGCCCATTCTTAGCATTTGAGCGGACAGCCGAAAAATGGTATGAAACCCTTATGAACACGCGGGTTTTTGTGTAGCGCTTTCCGTCGCGGTTCTGATTGGTCCACGGTCATTCGCCTCGATCCGGCGCCAAACTTGGGTTGCAACTTGGGTTGCGGGAGTTCGGCGGAGAATGGAGGATTCGAATGGGCCGCGCGATTCACAAGCTCTCGGCACGTCGCGTCGAGACAGTCAAAGAGCCCGGCAAATATGGCGATGGCGGCGGCCTATGGCTACGCGTCTGCAAGGACGGCTCCCGCCGTTGGGTTCTCATCTGGCAGCGAGATAAGCGGACCCGGGAGATGGGCCTCGGCTCTGTTGCCGACGTGCCTCTCGCTCAGGCCCGCCAAGAAGCTGAGAAGGCGCGGACGCTGATTGCGCAGGGCCTTGATCCAATCGCCGCCCGGACAACATCCGAAGTCGATAACACCGCAGAACCGGACGGTACGACCGATGCTCAGGCCAAGCGCAATTCCGAGGCATCGACTGTGCCGACGTTCAAGGAATTCGCATCGAACTACATCAATATTCACGAAAGCGGTTGGAAGAATGCAAAGCACCGCCAGCAATGACGCAACAGCATCAACACTTATGCAGGCAATATTCTCGGCATGCCTGTCAATGAGATAATCGCAGACGACGTGGCGAGCATATTGTTACCGATCTGGCAGGAAAAGCCAGAAACCGCGAGCCGGGTACGTAGCCGGATCGAAACCATCCTTGATGCTGCAAAGGCAGCCAAGCACATTCCTGGCCCTTGGGAGAATCCGGCTCGTTGGCGTGGCAATCTCATTCACCGCCTGCCGGCGCAGCGCCGCAAGTCGAGAGTGAAGCATCATGCGGCGATGCCGTTTGAGGACCTTCCGTCTTTCTACGCTCAATTGCGCACTCGGAACGCAGTCGCGGCACGCGCCCTCGAACTCACGATCCTCTGCGCCACGCGGACGAACGAAACGCTCAAGATGACATGGGGTGAAGTCGATCTCGACACTGGAACTTGGACGATCCCCAAGGAGCGCATGAAGATGGAGGTTGAGCATGCCATTCCCCTATCAACGACCGCGATCGATTTATTGAAGGCGATGGCCGGTTCGAACAACCCAGTATCAGGTCAGTATGTCTTTCCGGGAGAGAAGAAGGACATGCCACTGTCACAGATGGCGATGACCATGGTGCTGAGGCGGATGGAACTCGGCCATTTCACCGTACATGGGATGCGAAGCGCGTTCAGCGATTATATGGGCGACATGACCGATTTCCCCGACGCACTAATCGAACAGTCATTGGCCCATCAGGTAGGCAGCGAAGTCCGGCGCGCTTATCGACGTCGCAACGCGTTCTTGAAGCGGCGGGTGTGAACCGCGCCGGGTTTGCCGGAGGCCGTTGGATGTGAGTCACGCTGACATATCGACGATGTTCGCGGCAGCATAGTATTGCTCTTCGGCCTCGGCGGGCGGAATGTTGCCGATAGGCTCGAGCAGCCGGCGATGATTGAACCAGTCCACCCATTCCAGCGTGGCGTACTCGACCGCCTCGAAGCTTCGCCACGGCCCGCGGCGGTAGATCACCTCGGCCTTGTAGAGGCCGTTGATGGTTTCCGCCAAAGCGTTGTCATAGCTGTCGCCGACGCTGCCGACTGACGGCTCGATGCCCGCTTCGGCCAGGCGCTCGGTGTACTTGATGGACACGTACTGGCTGCCGCGGTCGGAATGGTGGACGAGGCCGCCACCCCGCATCGGCCGTCGGTCATGTAGCGCCTGCTCGAGCGCATCCAAGACGAAGCCGGCATGTGCGCTCCGACTGGCGCGCCAGCCAACGATCCGGCGGGCGTAGGTGTCGATGACGAACGCCACGTAGACGAACCCCGCCCAGGTCGCGACGTAGGTGAAGTCCGATACCCACAGCATGTTCGGTGCTGGCGCGCGGAACTGCCGGTTCACCCGGTCGAGCGGGCATAGGGCCGTCCTGTCGCCGACAGTGGTGCGCACCGGCTTGCCGCGCATCACGCCGGCCAGACCCATCGCCCGCATCAGGCGGGCAACAGTGCAGCGAGCGACGTCGAACCCTTCGCGTCGCAGTTGCCGCCAGACCTTGCGCACGCCGTAGACGCGGAAGTTCTCCTCGAACACGCGGCGCACCTCCGGTCCGAGCGCATCGTCACGCCGAACCCGAGCCGACCGTCTGGTCGGCTCAATCCTCCTGGCTGCATGAGCATGATAGGTGGACGGGGCGATCGGCAGGACCCGGCAGATCGGCTCGACCCCGTACGCCTTGCGATGCGCGTCGATGAACGACACCATCACTTCACTCGGCGGTCGAGCTCCGCCATCGCAAAATACGCCGACGCCTTACGCAGGATCTCGTTGGCCTGGCGCAGCTCGCGGTTCTCGCGTTCCAGCGCCTTCATCCGGGCGGCAACATCGCTCGGCACCCCGGCGCGGGCGCCACTGTCGATCTCGGCCTTCTTCACCCACTCGTGCAGCGTCTGGCCTGCACATCCGATCTTCGCCGCGATCGATACCACCGCTGCCCAGCGCGACGGGTGATCCTTCTCATGGTCCAGCACCATCCGCACCGCACGCGCGCGCACCTCAGGCGAAAACTTGTTCGTCGTCTTGCTCGTCATAGCCCCTTCCTCTCAGGAGTTGGGGCCTCCGACAAACCCGGCGCGGTTCATTGGTTCCGGTCCGCGAACTCCCATACTGGCCCGCAGCTATGGCGCTGCTCATCGAGGCCGGACAGATGACAGCATCCGACTACGTGCCGATCTACCCCGATTTACCGCTTGCATCCGAAGGGGCGTCCACAGATGGGCCATGAGGTGCGACTGATCCCGCCAGCTTACGTGAAGCCGTTCGTGAAGCGGCACAAGAACGACGCGGTCGATGCCGAGGCGATCTGCGAAGCGGTGCAGCGTCCGGGCATGCGCTTCGTGGCGATCAAGAGCGAGGAGCAGCAGGCGGCCGGCATGGTGTTCCGGACCCGCGACCTCGTGGTTCGGCAGCGCACGCAACTGGTCAACGCATTGCGTGGCCACCTCGCTGAATTCGGCTGGGTTGCACCGCGCGGCTTGGCGCAGGTCACCATGCTCGCCGACCTTCTCGACGAGGAGGAGATGGCATCGTCGCTACCCGAGGCGGCGCTGGCCATGCTGCGCGTCATGGCCGACATGCTTGCCGGACTCGATGACCGTATCGCTGACCTCGACAAGGAGATCGCCAAGCGTGCCCACGAGGATGAGGTAGCGCGCCGTCTGATGACCATCCCCGGCATCGGCCCGATTGCCGCCACCGCAATCGTCGCTCTCGCGCCGCCGGTCGAGACCTTCACCAAGGGCCGCGATTTCGCCGCCTGGCTCGGCCTTGCGCCGCTCCAGCACTCGACGGGCGGCCGGCAGAAGCTTGGCCGGATCTCGAAGATGGGAGAACGCACCATCCGGCGGTTGCTCATCATCGGCGGCAGCTCGATCGTCAGGCAGGCAACCGTGCGCGGCGCGCCGGCAGGGTCCTGGCTGGAGCGGATGCTGGCACGCAAACCGCGCATGCTCGTCTCGGTGACGCTGGCCAACAAGATGGCGCGCATCGCCTGGGCGGTCATGACCAAAAACGAGGATTACAGGGCTCCGGCAGCGGTCGCGGCGTAACCCGGGACAGCGGCCAGAGGCGTCGGGGACGTAGGCGGTCGAAGGAGGGTATGGCACAACGGTCGGCGAGACGGGGCCGGAAGAACCAGGGAATGGCCGAGCGCTACCCAAGCGCGGAAAGCTGATGTGGTTCCGGTCCGCGAACTCCCATACTGGCCCGCAGCTATGGCGCTGCTCATCGAGGCCGGACAGATGACAGCATCCGACTACGTGCCGATCTACCCCGATTTACCGCTTGCATCCGAAGGGGCGTCCACAGAGGTCGTTCGTTCACGCGCGCCGGGCGGCTGGAACTGGGCCGGTTGCTGACTGGCAGGTCTTGGTGACTTGCGGACGTAAAGCAGCCGCTCGGTAGATGGCGAGCGGTATCACATCGCAGCCGGTTACTAATAAGGCGCAATTCACTTTGATCCGCGTCCGTGAGATTTTCCGGGAGAACTCGCCCTGCTTAGGCGCTCTTCCGACCGCCAGCACTCAATGACCCCATTGTGGACCATTCTGGTCCTACTTGAAGGTCTTGCGACCGGATGGATGTTACGTGAGAGTTGGAGAATGAACGATTCTCGGGGGGACCATTGCCAAAAGGTGTGACGCGGCACGCCGCAACGAATGACGCGCTGCGCGAGCATGCGCTCGCTCCGACGATGCGCTGGCTCATTGCTACCGCGCTCGATGGTGCCACGATGACCTACGGTCAGGTGAAACGGCGCCTGGAGGCGGAGGAAGGCTTCTCGACAATCTTCGCCACCCGGATCGGCTTGGTGGCTGGCGAGCTCATGAACCGTATCCAGGAGGTCGACCAGAACGCACCTTTGATAAACGTTCTGGTGGTGAACCAGACGGACGGCCTGCCGAGCAAGGGCGCCGGTTCGTTCATGGCGACGAGGTTCAAGAACCCCCGGCTCAATGCCAGGAACTACAAGACACTCTATCCGGGCAAGTGGCGCGAATACTTCGAACGTGCGGTCGCTGAGGTCTACGCCTACTCTCTGGAGGCTTGGGCCGACCTCTACGAGCGGACGTTCGATGCGCCCCTCACGCAGAAGACGATCGAGACGGAGCGCGACAAGCGTCAGTCAGGCAACGAGGACGACTTCGGAACGGGAGCCGACAAATATGGCGCCGGAGGGGAAGGCGAGCACCACAAGGCGCTACGCATGTGGGTTTTCGAAAACCCTGGGAAGGTCGGAAGGGGATTTTTCCGCGCGCGTACCGAAACCGAGTTCAACCTCGATTCCGGCGATCGGATTGACGCCGTGTACCACCTCCCGGATCGTACGATTGTTCTTGAGGTAAAGTCGCGCATCTCAAACGAAGTCGATCTTAGACGTGGCGTCTTTCAATGCATCAAGTATCGAGCGGTGAAGACGGCGATGGACGTTCGCATCGAGGTGCCTGTGGAGGCTTACCTGGTGACGGAGACCGAGCTTCCCGGCGAGATCGCGGCGTTACTGCGTCAGCACGACATTCGACACTTCCAGGCACCGCTGAAGCGGAGTGGCTGAGCGGCCAGACTCTGGGTCCGGATAGTTCGAAGACGCTCGGTTAAGAGGTTGAAATGGTGACAATGCTGACGAATCCGGCTTCCACGTTCGATATCGGCAGGCCTGGCGCACCATCCCGCGTCGTCAGACAGATCTCGCGGTGCAGCTTCAATCTCACCGACACCGCCGCGTTCGAGAAGGCGGTGGAGGCATGTGTCAGGTGGATCGCGCCTCGTGCCGGTGGAAAGTTGCCCACTAACGCGATCAAAGGTGAACCGTTCGACCTCGTCGGACAGTATCAAGCAAATCCCTGCCGTGCGGTCCGGCTTGATGTTCCCGATGGTGCGGTCTGGGCCGCTTGGCTCAGCGAGTTCAGCGATGGTTCGACGGACGGATCTCCTCCCCGCAACTGGATCACCGAGCTGTTCGTGGAGCGCCACGCCGGCGAGATGGTGAGGTTCGGTGCTCAGCTCTCCTTCCTTGGCCGCCCTGAGGATCGAGGCTTCGACCTCACGCGTCCAAGGCTGGTCCTGGACGTCCTGGAATTGCTGTCCGCGGAGGCCGACGGCCAGCCGATGCAGGAGACGGCGACGTCGATTGGCGCAGCCGACATCGACGACTTCGAGGCGCTGCTCTACTCCCCCAAGCGTCGCCTCCCCATCATCGCGCTCTCGGAGCATGCCGAGGGCGGCCACCTCCTGAACCCTCTGCATGTCGCACGTCGCCTCGCAGGGACGGCGCACGTGGTCCAGCTGGATGCCGACGCCTCCTGGGAGCTGACGAAGAGCGTCGGCAAGCAGATGTCGGTGTTTGGCGGCGCGCTTCGCATCTACATGCCGGGTCTGACGACCGAGGATGAAGAGCGGTTCCGGCATCCCCTTTTTCTCCACCCCCTGCCCATGCGCCCGGCTCAGTTCCTCAACATGCTGGCGAGCAGGCTCCTTCCCCTCACCCTGCGCGATGCAGCGCACGAACGGCCGTTCCTGCGGTTCTCGGAGGTCCGCGCGGCCGCAGCCGCAATGCCGATGCGGACGGGCGTGGGTCAGGCCGAGCGCATCTCCGATCTCGAGCTCGCCAATGCGAATCTGAGCCAACGGGTCGACGCGCTGATGTTGGATCTTCAGTCCGCGGACGCCCTGAACGACGACGAGGTTCAGCTGCGCTTGGACGTGGAGGCCCGTGAGGAGGCGCTGAAGAACGAAGTCGAGCTCCTAAAGCGCCGTCTTACCGCTGCGCTCAGCGCGCGTGGAGCTGAGGAATCTGGGGAGGAAAGCCCGGCAAGAAGCCTGGATTCCTACGACGATCTTTCTGACTGGGCCGAGGAGGTTCTGACGGGAAGCGTCGTCGTCATGCCGCCGGCGCTCCGAGACTGCCGGAAGAACGGCAGCGACAACATGCTGCGCCGGCTCGAGTCAGTCCTGCTGGTCCTGAAGAACGAGTACGTCCCGGCGCGCCGCTCGAAGGTGCGTGAGGAACGGGTCGCCGCCGATGCCAGCCTGCAGCGTCTCGGCTTCGAGGACACGCCGTGCTTCGCCACAAGGGATGATGCGAGCAAGTGGCCCGGCTATTCGGTCGTCTACAAGGGACGGAAGACCGTGCTGTACGACCACTTCAAGAACGGCAATGGCTACAACAATTCCAGCCAGGCGCGCATCTACTATCATTGGGATGATGAGGATGGCGTCCTCGTGATCGGCAAGATGCCGTCACACCTTCAAAACAGTCATACGAACTGAGGCGCTCTTGACACCCAGCGAACGCGATGATCCTGATTAATTCGCACTAACTGCTGTTCGTCTTGGCGAACGAGGCATGTCGAGTAAGTTGTACACCGTCGCATAGTTGCGACTCGCGACCGTGGGGTGGTCGCTGGGGGAGAGTGTTTTGGACACGCTGCTAGACCAGCTGCTCGGCCTGCTGGGGTTGATCTACTATCACTCGTGGTTCGTGCCGTTTGTGATACTGCCGCTGATGCTCGCGGTGGCGGGCTGGCTCCACTACCGCGCCGAGCGCAGCACGCGCCCGTTCATCGCCGCGGCCAGGAGCCGCGCGAATCAGCTTGAGTCGGCCTTAGGCGAGGACGCCGAGCCCGCTGCGGAGCGTTCATCCTTCGCACGCAACTACCTGACCGTCTCGCAGGCGATGGGAGCCGAGGCGAAAGGTGCCGACGCGCTCGTCCAGGCCTGGCGTGAGTTCCAGGAGACGATCGTCGACGAGAACGGCGATCCGATCCGCAACACCAATCGCCCCAGCGCCTTCTTCATGCGCGTCGTTCCCCGACAGACGACGCTCACCTTCGCATCGAACGTCTTCGTCGGCGTCGGCCTCATCCTGACGTTCGTCGGCCTCATCGTGGCACTTAACACCGCCGCGAAGGGCATGGCGGGCGGTGGGGTCGCGAACGCACAGCTCGCCCTGACCGACCTGCTGACGGTCGCCGGCGCCAAGTTCTTCTCGTCCGTGGCAGGGCTGCTCGCGTCCATCTGGCTGCGCTTCGCGGAGCACCGCCTCTCTCGCCGGGCGACGGCGCCAGTCGAGCGGATATGCGAGTTCCTGGAACGGGGGCTGCTCTACGTCCCGCCTCAGCGCCTGGCTGTCGAGCAGCTTGAGCACCGCCTCGCCGCCGACCATGCCGAAGTCCTTCGCGACAACGGCCTTCTGGCTGGGCGTGAGGTCTGGGTGGCGAAACAGTGCCGTAGCGTGTGCGGTCCAACCCGCTTGCCGATGCCCGCCGCTTGCCCCGCCTCGACCACCACCCGGTAGATCTGCCGCGTGCTGAGCGGCTTGAGGTAGTGCTGGCCGGGAAACAGCCAGCCATCGACGTGCAACACGCCCTCCCGCCGGCCGACCCGCCACCATTCCCGCAGCAGCGCCAGCAGCCCGACCGGAAGCATGGCGTTGCGATACCGCCCGCCCTTGCCCCGCTCGACCCGCAGCAGCATGCGCTCGCTGTCGATGTCGCGCACCTTGAGGGCGGCGACCTCAGCCGCGCGCAGACCTGCACCATAGGCGACCGACAGCGCCGCCTGATGCTTCAGGCACGTGGTCGCCTCCAGCAGCCGCGCCACCTCGTCCTGGCTCAGCACCACCGGCAGCTTGCGCTCGTACCCCATGCGGACCAGCTTGCGCGCCAGATCCGGCCGGTCGAGCGTCTGGATGAAGAAGAACCGCAGAGCCGACACGATGGCGTTCATGGTCGGCGCCGGCACGGCCAAGTCACACTGCTCGATCTGGAAGCGCCGCACATCCTCCGCCGTTGCCGTGTCAGGCGGACGCCCCAGGAACGTCGCAAACCGTCCGACGTCGCGGATGTAGTTGCGCTGTGTTTCAGGGCCGAAGCGCCGTATATCCATTTCGTCGATGAGACGCTGGCGTAACGGGCTGACGGCAACGACCGGGATGAGCGTAGTCATGGCAAGGCTCCTTTCGTGGAGCCACGATGCTCTGCCTGCCGCCCGAAACGCTCAACCGCCGCACGGCGCCCGTTACATCACCTCAACCGCGCCCCGCACGCCCCTCCCGCGCAGCGGGTTCGTGCTTCCACCATGAACGCCCTTCCGATACATAATCTGATCGGCAGGCGAAGCCGATGGGCCGCTCGATCGCCAGAGTTCCGACGCGTCGGTTCGCGGCACAAGGTTTGAAGACGACGCAGACCGTCATCCATTTGGGATGTTTCGGTCGCTGGCCTTTTCCAGGGCGAACGGCAGGTATTGTCGGGACCAGACGTTTGCCGCAGCGAACGCGGAAGACTGGGTCTGGTCCAGAGCGGTCGGGCGGCCTCCTCAAGACGGAAATCCAGCGGCGAAGGACGCGATCCATTAAAACTATCTGGACGACCAGAGCGTGTGCCTTCAACGCGACGCCCAGGCGGAACAGGGGCGAAGTGACAACGAATTAAAGTTACCTCGAGTCTCATGCTGCCCAAGAGTTGAGCGGGCTCGCAAGTAAACTGTTCGATCCGTCTGAAACGGGTTTGGCCAGCATCGAGGCGGCGACGACTCAAGGATCAATACGACAGTGCACATGCCGCAGCGCAACCCATGCGGGGTCCGCGCAAAGTCACAACGGTTCGTACCGATCCGCCGCTCAACTTGGGTTGAAACTTGGGTTGCGAGGCGCAACCTCCAAAAAAACCCAATTATTACAAAGGATCATGGCGGAGAGGGAGGGATTCGAACCCTCGGTACCGTTGCCGGCACGCCGCATTTCGAGTGCGGTGCATTCGACCACTCTGCCACCTCTCCGCGAGGACGATCCGAAAAAGGCCGGTTGGCCTTCGGGGCTGATCGATTGGAGGCGCGCTGTTAGATCAGCTTTTTGCGCATTGCAAGCGCCTAAACTTGTGCGGCGCGATAAAGACATTAAATCGGGCGATATGGACGCCACCGACATGATGCCCCTGACCTCGCGCCTGGATGTGGACGCGCCGATGATCGCGACCGCGCGCTTCGCGATCGGGGATGTCGTGCGCCACCGCATGTTCGACATTCGCGGCGTCATCTTCGACGTCGACCCCGTCTTCGCCAACAGCGACGAATGGTATGACGCCATTCCCGAGCAGATCCGGCCCGCCAAGGACCAGCCCTTCTATCACCTGCTCGCCGAAAACGCCGAATCGAGCTATGTCGCCTATGTCAGCCAACAGAATCTGTTGCACGACGACAGCGACGAACCGATCGAGCATCCCGCGATTCCCGGCCTGTTCACCGGCTATGCCGATGGGCGGTATCTGCTGCGGCGCGAACATCGCCACTGAGTCGCCTGCGGCATCGAGGATTTGGGGTGCGCGCAACCCCTGACCCGGCATCAAAAGCTGCAATCCTTGGTTGACAATCGGGCCACCTTTGCCTAGCTGACCCTTCTTTCCCGACGGGCATTCCCGCGCGGGAGCCATGCATTTGGGAAGTGATAAGAGCCATGTTCGCAGTCGTGCGCACGGGCGGCAAGCAGTATCGCGTCGCCGCCGGAGATAAGATCGTCGTCGAGAAGATCGAGGGCGAAGCCGGCGCGTCGGTGACGCTGGGTGACGTTCTGCTGGCGGGCGAAGGCTCGGAGCTGAAGGCCGTCGACGGCATCACCGTTGCTGCCGAAATCATCGCACAGGCGAAGGCCGACAAGGTCATCGTCTTCAAGAAGCGTCGTCGCCACAACTATCGTCGTCGCAACGGCCACCGTCAGCAGCACACGATCCTGAAGATCGTGTCGGTCGGCGCCTGAATCTCAGCCGCGCCACCCAACGAAATCCAGGAGTAGTTCGCAATGGCACATAAGAAAGCAGGCGGTTCGTCGCGTAACGGTCGTGATTCGGCCGGCCGTCGCCTTGGCGTGAAGAAGTTCGGCGGCCAGGAAGCCATCGCCGGCAACATCCTCGTGCGTCAGCGCGGGACCAAGTTCTATCCGGGTCGCAACGTGGGCATGGGCAAGGACCATACCCTGTTTGCGCTCGTCGATGGCCGCGTCTCGTTCCACGAGGGCAAGCTGGGCCGTAAATTCTGCTCGGTCGAACTGGCCGCAGCGGCCGAATAATCGGGCAACCGCGCCGGGTTGCCCACCAGGGTGACCCGGGTTCCGCGCAGGAACCAGCAAAAAAGGGAGACGGGTCACCCCGGCTCCCTTTTTTTCATGCTCCCTCCACCGCCCCCTCGCCTGTCTCCGTCCCGTCATCGGGACGTGCCACAGGCGCCGGGCGTGACGAGGAGTTGTCGAGTGATGTTCGCGCGGACCCCAAGATTGTTGTTGCGGCCAGCCTGGCCGGAAGATGCCGGTGCCCTGACGCGGGCGATCGGCCATGAAGCCGTCGCCCGGATGGCGGCGCGCGTTCCCTATCCCTATGCGCAGGCCGATGCCGAGCGCTGGCTGGCCCTGCCCTGCGGCGCGACCGAGCCGCGCTTCCTGATCACCGCGCTGGATCGCGGTGGCGCGCCCGAACTGATCGGCGGCATCGCGATCATCACGGGCGATACCGGGCATGAGCTCGGCTATTGGCTGACCCCGGCGGCCTGGGGGCGCGGCTATGCGACCGAGGCGGGCCGCGCGGTCGTCGAGATGGCGCGCCATGCCCTGCCGATCCGGCGGCTGGGCGCCTGGCACTTCGCCGACAACCCCGCCTCGGGGCAGGTGCTGACGAAGCTGGGATTCCGCCCGAGCGGACAGCGCATGGCCCGCGCCTCCGCCGCGCGCGCGACATTGTCGCCCAGCATCCACTACGCGCTCGACCTGGATGACGACCGACGGGCGTCCATGCCCCTCGCCGCCTGAACCTCTTCGCCTTTCCATCACCGGAAAGGCGAAGCCGGGCCCCGCCCGAATCACCGCGACTCGGGGGATGGGCCATGTCCTCCATGCGAGCGGCCGCGCGCGTTAACCATTCTCGCTTTGAACACGTTGTCTGCATGCAACGACGCGATTCCTGTCCGTTCTGGTCGCATCTGCGAGCACGTCCAAAAATTCACGGGGTCAGTAGGATAGATTTAGGCGATTGATAAGGATCAACGCCCCTGATGTGATATATCCATCAGCCGTCAGGGGGAAATCGATGGTCCATATTGCCCGTTCGCAGCCCTTACCCTGGGCGCTTCGATTTAGGCTCTCTCTCCCGATCTCTTCGCTCGGCCGCGATCGTCGGGGCGTGGCGGTGGTGGAACTGGCGCTGGTGCTGCCCATCCTGTTGGGGCTGTTGATGGGGATCGTCAGCTTTGCCGACTATTTCCTGACCGCGCATATGGTGCAGCAGGCCGCCAATGACGCCGCCCGCGCCGCGCTGGCCGGGATCGATGCGGGCGAGCGCCGGACGATCGCGGTCGATACCGCCCGGCGGCTGCTCGGCGCGGCGGGCACGCTTCGGCCCGAACGGGGCGAGATCATCGCGGTCGAGCAGAATAATATCCTGACCGTCTCGATCCGCTATGATGCGCATGACGATCCTCTGCTGAACCTTCCCTTCGTGCCGACGCCCGGGCGCATGCTGTCGGCCCGGGGCGTGGCGATGATCGGCGGCCTGTGAGGGCACGGCTCCGCGACGACCGGCGGGGCGGCGTCAGTATCCTGACCGCGATTTCCGCCATGGCGCTGATCGGCTGTGCGGCACTGGGCGTCGATATCGGCATGCTGACCCTGTCGCAGCGCAAATTGCAGGGGGTGGCGGACCAGGCCGCGCTCGCCGCCGTCGCCTCCAGCCCCGAGCGGCGCGCCGAGGCGGTGCAGCGCCTGCTCGCGGCGAACGGCCTGGTCCATGTGTCGAGCACGCTGGCGATCGGCACCTATCGCGCCGACCGCTCGATCGCGCCGGAAAACCGCTTCGCGACGGGCGCGGATGGCGGGGCGATCCGGGTCGTGCTGCGCCAGCCGGTGCGGCTGTTCTTCGGGCGGGTGCTGACCGGCGATGCCGAGCGCCCCGTCGCGGCCAGCGCGGTGGCGCGGCGAGTCGATCTTGCCGCCTTCTCGCTCGGCACCCGGCTGGCGCAGGTTCAGGACGGGCTGCCCGGCGCGCTGCTCAGCGGCTTGGCGGGCAGCAACCTGTCGCTGTCGCTGCTCGATTATCGGGCGCTGGTCGATACGCGAATCGAGCTGCTGCCCATGATCAAGGCGCTCGGCACGCGGCTGAACCTGACCGGCGCCAGCTATAACGAGATACTGGCCGCCGACGTCACCCTGCCCGCCTTGTTGAACGCCATGGCCGACACGGCGGGCCAGGCGGGCACGGCCACGCTGCTGCGCCGCCTGGCCTTGCGGGTGCCGGGATCGCCGGTGCCGCTGACCCGGCTGATCGACCTGGGGCCGCTGGGCGATGCGACATCGGCGACGTCGCGCGACCTGATCGGGGTCGACGCCTATTCGATGCTGCGCGAATCGCTGGCCATCGCCAATGGACGGCGGCAGGTCGCGCTGGACCTGGGCGCGTCGGTGCCCGGACTGGTGTCGACCAGGGTGCTGCTGGCGATCGGCGAGCGGCCCGCCGCCTCGCCGTGGCTGGCGGTGACGCGCGACGGGTCGACGACCGTCCGCACCGCGCAGCAGCGTTTGCTGGTAGACACCCAGATCGGGGTGCCGTTTCTCGCCAATATCCAGCTGCCGCTGTTCGTCGAGACCGCCTCGGCCCAGGCGCGGCTGAACGCGGTGCGCTGCACGGGCACGACCCCGGCGGTGACGGTCGACAGCCTCCCCTCGCCCGGCACGCTGGCGGTCGCGCAGGTCGACCGGACGCTGTTCGACGACATGAACCGCGCGCCGATCACCGGCGCGGCGACCCTGCTCCAGATTCCGCTCGCCAAGGTCATGGGCCATGCGCGGATCGACCTGGCCAGCGACACCGCGTGGCAGCATATCCGTTTCGATCAGACCGATATCGCCAATGCAACGACCAGGACGGTCACCGCCAATTCGGCGGTCCGTGGCATCGCCCAGTCGCTGATCCGGCAGGTCGACCTGCAACTGGTGCCGCTGGGCATCCCGATCGGGCTGGGCGGACTGACCGGCGCGGTCGGCGCGGCGCTGTTGCCGGTCGCCCCGACGCTGGACCTGCTGATCGGCAATCTGAGCGACCTGATGGGCCTGCATGTCGGGCAGGCCGATGTGACGATCAACGGCGTGCGGTGCGGCGGGGCCGTGCTGGTGGCCTGAATGGCGGGCAGGATGACGGGCGGGCTGGCCTCTTGGCGCGGCCCGGACTAAGAGCGCAGCCATGCATTTTCTCGATCAGGCCAAAATCTTCGTCCGCTCCGGCGCGGGCGGCCCCGGCGCCGTTTCCTTCCGGCGCGAGAAGTTCATGGAATATGGCGGCCCCGATGGCGGCAATGGCGGCAAGGGCGGCGACATCATCTTCGAGGCGGTCGCCGGACTGAACACGCTGATCGACTTCCGCTATACCCAGCATTTCCGCGCGCCGCGCGGCCATGGCGGGTCGGGGTCGAACCGCACCGGCGGCGGCGGCGACGATCTGGTCATCAAGGTGCCGGTCGGCACCCAGGTCCTGTCCGAGGACAAGGACGAGGTGCTGCTCGACTTCACCAAGGTCGGCCAGCGCGAGGTGTTCCTGCGCGGCGGCGACGGCGGACGCGGCAATGCCAGCTACAAGACCTCGACCAACCGCGCGCCGCGCCAGCACGGCACCGGCTGGCCGTCCGAGGAGGCATGGGTCTGGCTGCGGCTGAAGCTGCTGGCCGATGCGGGTCTGGTGGGCATGCCCAATGCGGGCAAGTCGACCTTTATCAACGCGGTGACGAACGCGCAGGCCAAGGTCGGCGCCTATGCCTTCACCACCACCCGGCCGCAGCTGGGCGTGGTGCGGCATCACCAGCGCGAGTTCGTCGTCGCCGATATTCCCGGCCTGATCGAAGGCGCGGCGGACGGCGCCGGGATCGGCGACCGCTTCCTGGGCCATATCGAGCGGTGCCGCGTGCTGCTGCATCTGGTCGACGCCAATGACGCGGATGTCGCGCAAAGCTATCGCATCGTCCGCGACGAGCTGGAAGCCTATGGCGGCGGGCTTGCGGAAAAGCCGCACATCATCGCGCTCAACAAGATCGACACGCTGGACGACGAGCTGATCGAGGCGCTGTCGGCCGAACTGGCCGAGGCGAGCGGCGCGGACGTGATCCCCTTGTCGGGCGCGGCCGGGATCGGCGTCGACTGGGTGCTCGACAAGCTGCTCGAGGCGATCGGGCCGGGGCCCGATTCGGTGCCGGAGGGCGACGAAGGCGAGGACGAGATCACGTGGTCGCCGCTGGCCTGACGGTGCGGGCGGCTGGCTCGGTGAGACACCCTGCCCTCCCCCATCCCCTCCCGCTTGCGGGAGGGGAGAGGTTGCTTGGCAGCTGGGTAATATCCTCCATATCGGTTTGCCCAGAGATCAACCTTCGCGATTGTCGCCAAGGCTTTCCCAAAGCACGCCCCTCCCGCAAGCGGGAGGGGATGGGGGAGGGCCGCGTGCGGCGGGGCCTGACGTTCCCATGATCTTCCCCCCCACCACCTGCCAGCGGCTGATCGTCAAGGTTGGCTCCGCGCTGCTCGTCACGCCAGAGGGCGAAGTCCGTCGCGACTGGCTGACCGGGCTGGTCGCCGACATCGCCGTGCGCGTCCGTGCAGGCCAGCAGATCGCGATCGTCTCCTCGGGCGCGATCGCGCTTGGCGCACGCCGCCTCGGCCTGCCCAAGGGCGGCCGCGCCAGCCTGGAGGATGCGCAGGCCGCCGCCGCGACCGGGCAGATCGCGCTCAGCCAGGCCTGGGCCGAGCTGCTCCAGGCGCAAGGGCTGACCGCCGCCCAGATGCTGGTGACGCTGGACGATCTGGAGGATCGCCGCCGCTATCTGAATGCGGCCGCGACGCTGGGGAGGTTGCTCGGGCTGGGTGTGGTGCCGGTCATCAACGAGAATGACAGCGTCGCGACCGAGGAAATCCGGTTCGGCGACAATGACCGGCTCGCCGCGCGGGTAGGTCAGGCGGCGGGGGCCAACGGCGTGCTGCTGCTCTCCGACGTGGACGGGCTGTACGACAGCAATCCGCACACCAATCCGGAGGCACGCCATATCGAACGGGTCGATCGGATCGACGCGGTCAGCGGCATGGCCGATGGCGGCTCCGCCTCGGGCATGGGCTCGGGCGGCATGGTGTCCAAGATCGCCGCCGCGCGCATCGCGGTCAGCGCGGGTGCCCACCTCGCCATCGCCTCGGGGCGGATCGAGCATCCGCTGTCGACCCCTGCGCGCCACACCATCTTCGTCGCCGAGAAGAGCGCGCCCGCGCGCAAGGCGTGGCTGGCGGGCGGGCTGACCGCGCGCGGGGCCATCATCGTCGATGCGGGTGCGGCCAGGGCGTTGACCGAGGGCGGCAGCCTGCTCGCGGCGGGCGCGACCGGGGTGCAGGGCCATTTCGCGCGCGGCGATCTCGTGACCGTCGAGGGGCCGGGCGGCACCATCGCGCGGGGCCTCAGCGAATATGATTCGACCGAGGCGCGCGCGCTGATCGGCACGCGGTCGGACCAGCAGGCGCGGATATTGGGCCATGCCCCGCGCGCCGCGCTGATCCATCGCAACCACCTCGCGCTGCTATGATCGTCGCGGTGACGGGAGCGACCGGTTTCGTCGGTCGCGCGGTGGTGGATCGCGCCGCCGGTTCGGGGCTGTCCCTGCGCGCGCTGACCCGGCGCGCCCAGCCGTCGCGCGCCGGCATCACCTGGATCGCAGGCGCGCTCGACAAGCCGGAGAGTCTCGCCACGCTGGTCGAGGGCGCCGACGCAGTGCTGCACATTGCGGGCGTGGTCAACGCGCCCAACCGCGAGGGCTTTGTGGCGGGCAATATCGACGGCACCCGCGCGATGGTCGAGGCGGCCAAGGCGGCGGGCATCAAGCGCTTCGTCCATGTATCCTCGCTGTCGGCGCGCGAGCCCGACCTGTCGGTCTATGGCTGGTCCAAGCGCCAGGCCGAGGATGTGGTGACGGATAGCGGCCTCGACTGGACCATCGTCCGGCCGAGCGGCATCTATGGCCCCGGCGACATGGAGATGCGCGACATGTTCCGCGCCGCCAGGCTGGGCCTCGCGCTGATGCCGCCGCCGGGCAAGCTGTCGCTGATCGCGGTCGAGGATTTCGCGCGACTGTTGACCACCTTGATCGCCACCGACGGCCCGCGCGCGGTGCTGGAGGTGGATGACGGACAGGTCCTGACCCATGCCGACCTGGCCGCCGCGATCGGGGCGGCGGTGGGGCAGCGTGTGATGACCTTCCATCTGCCCAAGACCTTGCTGAGCCTGGGCGCGAAGATCGACCGCAAGCTGCGCGGCAATGGCGCCAAGCTGACCCCCGACCGGGTCGGCTATCTCTGCCATCCCGACTGGACCGCCGACCCCGCGCGCCGCCCCGACCCCGCACTTTGGGAACCGGCCATCGCGCTTTCCAAGGGGCTGGCGGATACGGCACGGTGGTATCGCGCCAACGGCTTGCTATAGCGAACGCCATCACGCGGTCGAAAAGCCGCCGCATTTGGGTGCCACTGGCCCCCTCGAAAGGATCATCATGAGCGACCGCCAAGCCATTTTCGACACCGTCGCGGCCCAGATCGCGCCCTTCAACAAAAAGGGTGTCGAACTGACCGAGGCGACGACCTTCCAGGGCGACCTGGAGTGGGACAGCCTGACGGTGATGGATTTCGTCGCCGCGATCGAGGACGAATTCGACATCATCATCACGATGAACATGCAGGCCGAGATCGAGAATGTCGGCCAGCTGGTCGACGCGGTCGAAAAGCTGAAGCAAGCCTGATCGCCTCCAAACGGACACCGACATGACCGAAGCCGCCGCCCAGCCCCACGCCCTGCCCGCCGACCCCGAGACGGTCGCCCCCGAGCATGACCTGCTGTCCAAGTTCGACGGCCTGATCGCCGAGCGGCAGAAGCTGCTCGACTCGGGCGTCACCGATCCCTTCGCGATCGTGATGGAACAGGTGAAGTCGCCCACCGAGGCCGTGATCCGGGGCAAGGACACGATCCTGCTCGGCACCTATAATTATATGGGCATGACCTTCGACGCGGACGTGATCGCGGCGGGCAAGACGGCGCTCGAACAGTTCGGCTCGGGCACGAACGGCAGCCGGATGCTCAACGGCACCTTCCACGACCATATGGAAGTCGAACAGGCGCTTCGCGATTTCTACGGCACGACCGGCGCGATCGTCTTCTCGACCGGCTATATGGCGAACCTCGGCATCATCTCGACGCTGGCGGGCAAGGGGGAATATGTCATCCTCGACGCCGACAGCCATGCCTCGATCTATGACGGCTGCCAGCAGGGCAATGCCGAGATCGTCCGCTTCCGCCACAATTCGGTCGAGGATCTCGACAAGCGGCTGGGCCGACTGCCCAAGGAGCCCGCCAAGCTGGTCGTGCTGGAGGGCGTCTATTCGATGCTGGGCGACATCGCCCCGCTGAAGGAAATGGTCGCGGTCGCCAAGAAGCACGGCTGCATGGTGCTGGTCGACGAGGCGCATTCGATGGGCTTTTTCGGCCCCAACGGGCGCGGCGTGTACGAGGCGCAGGGACTGGAAGGCCAGGTCGATTTCGTCGTCGGCACCTTCTCCAAGTCGGTCGGCACGGTCGGCGGCTTCGTCGTGTCCAACCATCCGAAGTTCGAGGCGGTGCGCCTGGCCTGCCGCCCCTATATCTTCACCGCCTCGCTGCCTCCCTCGGTGGTGGCGACCGCGACGACCTCGATCCGCAAGCTGATGACTGCGCACGAAAAGCGCGAGCGGCTGTGGTCGAACGCGCGCGCGCTGCATGGCGGGCTGAAGGCGATGGGGTTCCGCCTGGGCACCGAAAACTGCGACAGCGCGATCGTCGCGGTGATCCTGGACGACCAGGAACAGGCGGTCATCATGTGGCAGGCGCTGCTCGACGGCGGTCTCTACGTCAACATGGCGCGCCCGCCCGCGACCCCGGCGGGGACCTTCCTGCTGCGCTGCTCGATCTGCGCCGAGCATACGCCCGAACAGATCGAAACGGTGCTGGGCATGTTCCGGGCGGCGGGGCAGGCGGTCGGCGTTCTCGCCTGATCGGCCTATGCCCCTGGCGGCTTTGCAATATCCCATGCTTGCGATAGCGTGGCGACCGTGATCGAACAGGAGGACCAGGGAAGGGTCGGCCGGTGGCGGACCTTTGCGCTGATCGCCATGGCGCTGACCGGCGCGGCGACGCTGGTCCTGCTCATCGTCACGCTGGGCCATGCCAATCGCGAGCGGGACCGCGCGCTCGACCTGCAAAGCCGCAGCTATGACGTGATGATCCTGGCCCGCACCGTGGAGGGCACGATCGCCCGGTCGGAGGCGTCGCTCGGGCGGTACGTCATCTCGGGCGACAACAAGATCGGGCAGATCTATTCGGAAGAATGGTCGCTGGCGGCGGCGCAGCTCGACCGGCTGGACATGCTGGTCGAGGATTCCCGGCAGCAGCGGCTGGTCGACCAGCTGCGCGCCGCCTATGAGGCACGCGGGCGCGAGCTGTCGGCCATCGCCCTGTCGACCACCTATCACCGCGATCGCCAGGCCTATGCGCTCTATCACCAGGCGCGGCGGGCCGAGGCGCTGTTGCAGATCAACCGGACGCTCAACGTCCTGATCGCGGGCGAGCGCCGCCTGCTCGAACAACGCACCGCCGCAGCGCGCGACACGGTGCTGCATTCCAACAGGATCGCCAGCGGGCTGGGCCTGTTCGGGCTGGCGCTGGCGCTCGGCGCGATCCTGCTGGCTTGGATGATCGTCCATGCCGTCGGCGAGCGGGCGGAGGCGCGCGCCGAGGCGCATGCCGAACGCGCCCGTGCCGAGGAACTGGCGGACGCGGTCGATGCCGCGACCGAGGAGCTGAAGCTCCAGGAAGCCAAGCTGCGCCAGGTGCAGAAGATGGACGCGCTGGGCCAGCTGACCGGCGGGATCGCGCATGATTTCAACAATATGCTGGCAGTCGTTCTGGGCGGACTGGAACTGGCGCGCCGGGCGGACGGGGTGGAGGATGTCCGCCGCCATCTCGACAGCGCGACCGAGGGCGCGCACCGCGCCGCCGCGCTGACCCGGCGATTGCTGATGTTCAGCCGCGAGGAGGCGCTGACCCCCGAGCCGCTCGTGCCCCGGCAACTGGTGGCGGGGATGCGCGACCTGCTCGACCGGACGCTGGGCGACGGGGTGAAGGTGACGGTCGAGGACCGGACGACCGGCTGGATGCTGTTCGGCGACCGGACGCAGATGGAGAATGCGATCCTGAACCTCGCGGTGAATGCCCGCGACGCGATGGACGGGCGCGGCGAGCTGACCATCCGCACCGCCGAGGCGCATGTGATGGCAAACGAGCTGCCGCGCGCGGCGGCGGGTGACTATATCCTGTTGTCGGTGACCGACACCGGCGCGGGCATGTCGCCCGAGGTCGCCGAGCGGGTGTTCGAGCCCTTCTTCACCACCAAGCCCGCGGGCAAGGGCACCGGACTGGGGCTCAGCCAGATTTTCGGGCTGGTCGGCCAGATGGACGGCGACGTCACCATCCGCACCGCGCCCGGTGCGGGGACCACGGTCCATCTCTATTTCCCGCGCCACCACGCCGCGACCGCCCCCGCCCCCGTGGCCGAGCCGGTCGCCCCCGCGCCGGACGCCGAGGACACCGGCGGCATGCGCATCCTGGTGGTCGAGGACGATCCGCGCGTGCTGTCGGCGACGATGGCCGCGCTGACCGAGCTGGGGCACGATCCCCTGCCCTGCGGCGATCCGCGCGAGGCCGAGGGGATGCTGGCGCGCCAGGCCGACATCAGGCTGATCGTGTCGGACGTGCTGATGCCGCACCAGACCGGACCGGAGATGATCGCCGCGCTCCGCCCCCGCTACCCCGAGGTCGCGGTATTGTTCGTCACCGGCTTTGCGGGCGATGCGCAGGCGACCGGGTTCGAGGGCTATGAGGTGCTGCGCAAGCCCTTTACCCTGGTAGGACTGGAGCGGGCGGTGGCGGCGGCGCTGGCGCGCAATGTCGGGGACGGGTCGGTCAGCGCGGCGGCTTGAGCCGGGGTCGAGGCATGGCCCTCGATGTCACTCGGACTGAACGACTTTTGCTGCCCCGTCCCGCATACGACCTCGGTTCGGTCCGGGCGAAGTCGAAGGCCACGCCGATCCATCGCAAACAAGGGGTGACGCGCCCTTCCCCCGATCGTATAGCCATGGCCGTTTTATCGCGCGAGTGATGTCCCCCGCATGAAGTCCATCGATCGCTACATGGCCCGGCTGATCGCGTTGCCGCTGTTCGCGACGCTGATCATCTCGGCGATGCTGCTGGTGCTCGATCGCATCCGCCGCCTGTTCGAATTCGTCGCGACCGAAGGCGGGCCGATCAGCGTGGTGTGGCGGATGCTCGCCAACCTGCTGCCCGAATATCTGGGGCTGGGCATTCCGATCGGGCTGATGCTGGGCATCCTGCTGGCCTTTCGTCGCCTGGCCACCTCGTCCGAGCTGGACGTGATGCGCGGCGTCGGCATGAGCTATACCCGGCTGCTGCGCGTCCCCTATATGTACGCGATCGTGCTCGCCGCGCTGAACCTGGCGATCGTCGGCTATATCCAGCCGATCGCGCGCTATTATTATGAGGGGCTGCGCTACGAGCTGCGCACCGGCGCGCTGGGCGCCTCGATCAAGGTCGGCGAGTTCACCCATCTGGGCGACCGCATGACGCTGCGCATCGAGGAGAGCCGCGAAAATGGCCGCGACCTGTCGGGCATCTTCGTCCACGCCAACACCTCCAAGGGCGACTGGATCGGCGTGACGGCGCAGCGCGGGCGGTTCCTGGCGACCGACGATCCCAATGTCATCATCTTCCGGCTGACCAACGGCACGCTGATCCACAACCGGCCCGAGTTCAAGGCGCCGCGCGTGCTGAGCTTCTCCAGCCACGACCTGCCGATCGACCTGCCCAAGTTCGACAATTTCCGCCAGCGCGGCGGCCGCGACTTGGAGTTCACCCTTCCCGAACTGGCCCGCCACGGCCAGGATGCCCAAAGCGCCGAGGCGCGCGCGGGTAGCCGGGCGGAATTCCATTTCCGCGTGGTCGAGGTGGTGACGATGTTCCTGTTGCCGCTGCTCGCGGTGTCGCTGGGCATTCCGCCCAAGCGATCGACCTCGGCGCTGGGCGTCTTCCTGTCGATCGTCATGCTCGTCACCTATTTCAAGGTGAACCAATATGCCGCCGATATCGGCGCGCTGGGCAAGGTCGATCCGCTGCTGGCGCTATGGGGGCCGTTCGCGGTCTTTGCGGGGCTGGTCCTCTGGATGTATTATGTGACCGCCTATGTCCCAGGCGGCCAGCCGATCGGGGCGCTGGAGCGCGGCGTGGCCAAGATCGCCAAGGCGATCGGCCGCTGGCTGCCCGGCCGCCGCCGGAAAAAGGCCTATACGGCATGAGCCTGTCCAACATTTTCCCGTCCAGGACGATCGCCATCTACATGGCGAAGATGTTCCTGATCCGCACCTTCGCCATCCTGTTCGCGGTGGCGCTGGTGCTCCAGACGCTGGACGTGCTGAGCGAGTCCGGCGCGGTGCTGGCCGCGCCCGGCAACGGCCAGGCGCAGGTGTGGCGTTACGTGTCGCTGCGTGCGCCGCAGATCATCTCGTTCCTGCTGCCCTTCTCGGTGCTGCTCGGCACCATCCTGACCTTCTTCACGATGAACCAGAATTCGGAAGTCATTGCGCTGAAGGCGGCGGGCATGTCGGCGCATCAGGTGCTTGCCCCGCTGCTGATCGCCAGCGCGGGCGTGGCGGTGGTCAGCTTCGTGTTCAACGACCGCATCGTACCGCGCGCCAGCGCGACGCTCAGCGCCTGGCAGAAGGTCCAATATGGCCCGCTGCCCATCGACAGCGGCGACCGGTCCAATGTCTGGGTGCGCGACGGCGACGACCTGATCTCGGTCGATCTGATCCAGGGGCGCGGCGCCAGGACCCAGCTGGGCGGCGTGACGCTCTATGACCGGACGGGCGGCAGCCTGGTGGCGATCGTGCGTGCGCCACGCGGGCAGCGTGACGGCGATGGCTGGCGGATCGGCCCCGCTACCCGGTTCCAGGTGGCGTCGGGCAAGGTCACCACCTTCCCCTCGCTGATCGTCGGCCGGGGCGTGACGCCCGAACAGCTGACCCTGGCCAGCGTCAGCGCCGACAACATGTCCTTCGACGCATTGTCGAGCGCGATCGACGATCTGCGCGAAGCGGGACGGCCGACCACCTCGCTGGAGGGATCGCTGTGGCATAAGCTGTCCGCGCCGATGTCGGCCATGCTGATGCCGCTGCTGGGCGCGGTCGCCGCCTTCGGCATCGCACGCTCGGGCAAGCTGTTCGTCCGCGCGGTGATCGGCATGGCGCTGGGCTTCGCCTATTTCGTGGCGGACAATTTCTCGATGGCGATGGGCGACCTGGGGGCGTACCCGCCCTTCCTCGCGGCATGGGCGCCGATCCTGTTGTTCCTGCTGATCGGCGAAGCGGTCCTGTTCCGGACCGAGGAATAGGGGCCAGATAGGATCGACATTCGGCCATGCCTTTCCTTCCCTTGCCCCTCGCAGAGGGGAGAGGGAAGAAGAAGCAATACTGAATGTTGATCCAACCCAGCTTCGTCAGAAGCGCGGGCTAGGGATAGCAGCTGGACAGGGATTTCCCTTGGCCTTCGACTGTGCTCAGGCTGAACGGATGATGGGATTACCGGGAAGGCCGTTCGCGCCGAGCCAAGTCTAAGCGCACGCCCCATCCCTCGCCCGGCACCTTTCGCTCACTTCCCCCGGTGGAAGGTGCTTAGGCCAATCTTCGCGACCAGCCCCGGCAGGCCCTTGTAGCTGGCCTTGTGATAGGGCGAGTTCGGCTCCAGCGCCGCGCTGATCCGGCGATGCGCCTCGCCCAGCGCATGATAGGGCAGCGACGGCAGCAGGTGGTGCAGCGCGTGATAGCGCAGCCCCACCGGCGCCCACAGGCCGGGCAGCAAGGCGGGCGGCGGCACGTTGACCGAGTCCAGATATTGCGCGGTCACGGTCATCGGCTCGCCCTCATTCTCCCAAAGATGGGCGACGAGCGTCCGGACCTGGTTCAGCACCGCCACCGCCGAGCCGATCGCGAAACCGATCGCAAAGCCGCGCACCGGGATCACCCCCGTCGCGACCAGCGCCACCAGCGCGATCGCCCAGATCGAGGCCGCCGCATCGGTCCGGTTGAAGCGGACCAGCGCCTCACCCTCGGGCATGCGACGGCGGAACTGCGGATTGATCGCCAGCGCCGAATAACGCTCGACCACGATCCGGCGGAGCCCCGGCACGACCCAGGACAAGGGCGACAGGATCGCGAAACGGATCAGCAACCCCAGCGGCGCCAGCGCGGACACCAGGACGAACATCGGCAGCGTCCACGGCTTCATCAGCGCCAGCGGCAGATATTCGGGATCGTCGGCCGTGCCATAGCGGGTCTTGGCATGGTGCAGATTGTGCACGCCCTCATACATGAAGGCGGGCGTCAGCAGCGGCACGCCGACCAGCGCGTTCCAGCCCTCGCGAAAACGCGGCAGCGCCGAGTGCTTCATATGGCTGACTTCGTGGATGAACAGCAGCGCGCGGTACAGCGCCAGCACCGACACGACCGATGCCGCGACGATCACCCCGGTCGACGAGGCGGTGACCGCCACCGCCAGCGCGGCATAACCGACCAGCGCGCTGCCCACCATGTCGGCCCAATAGAGCCGGGGACGCGGCGCGATCAGGTCGCGGGTCAGTTCGGCGGCGGCGCGCAGCATCGCCTTGTCGTCCGCGATCGGGACACGCGCGGCGGGCGTCGCCGCAGCGGCGGAGACGGCCCGTTCGAAAGAAAGCGTCGATTCCATAGCTCTATCCTTTGCCCCCACATAGTGGCGACACGGTGGCATTCCCACGTCCGGCAATGACGGAATCCTCACTCGCCATGATCGAACCAGACGGTTAGGACATGGTTTTCCCGTTTCCGCTGGACCCGATCAGACATGGCCCTTTCGATCCGCCCCGTCGCCACCAAGCGCGACCGCAAGACCTTCGTGGACTTTCCCTTCGGTCTGTACGCGAACGATCCGCACTGGGTGCCGCCGCTGAAGGGCGAGGCGCTGGGCCTGATCACCCCGGAGAAGAACGGGTGGTACAGCCATGCCAAGGCACAGCTGTTCCTGGCGGAAGAGAATGGCCGCGTCGTCGGACGCATCTCCGCGCATCTCGACACGCTGGCGCTCGAGATGGATCCGTCCAAGGGGTTCGGGCCGGGCACCGGCTTCTGGGGCCTGATGGATGCCGAGCGGCAGGAGGTGTTCACCGCGCTGCTGGCCACGGCCGAGGGCTGGCTGCGCGAACAGGGCATGACTCGCGCGATCGGCCCCGTGTCGCAGTCGGTCTGGGAAGAGCCGGGCCTGCTGGTCCAGGGTTTCGACCAGGACCCGACGATCATGATGGGCCATGCCCGCCCCGAATATCAGGGCTGGATCGAGGCGGCGGGTTACACGACGATCAAGCAGCTCTTCACCTATGAGCTGGACATTACGCAGGAATTTCCGCCGATCGTCCAGCGGATCATCAAGTCGGGCGAGAAAAACGAGCGCATCCGCGTCCGCGAGGTGAACAAGGCCAGGTTCGAGGAAGAGGCCGCGATCATCCTGAGCATCCTGAACGATGCATGGTCGGACAATTGGGGCTTCATCCCGCTGACCCCGCCCGAGATCAAGGATGTCGGCGTCAAGCTGAAGCCGATCGTGTTCAACGACCTGATCCGCATCGCCGAACTGGACGGCAAGCCGGTCGCCTTCATGATCACCCTCCCCGACCTGAACGAGGCGATCAAGCCGCTCAAGGGCAGCCTGCTGCCCTTCGGCTGGGCCAAGCTGCTGCTGTGGCTGCGCGCGCCCAGGGTGCGGACGATGCGCGTGCCGTTGATGGGAGTGGTCAAGGAGCTTCAGTCGTCGCGCATGGCGAGCCAGCTGGCTTTCATGATGATCGAATATATCCGCCGCGCCTCGGTGACGAAATATGGCGCCTCGCGAGGCGAGATCGGCTGGATCCTCGACGACAATCAGGGGATGCGCTCGATCGCCGAGACGATCAACAGCCGGGTGAACAAGACCTACAATGTCTATGCCCGCGATCTGGGCTGATCGCGGCGGGCGGGGCCGCCCGGTCGCGGCGGCCCCTGCCCTTCACGGTCACTTGCGTCGGCCGATATAGTCGAGCGGGTCGACGCCGTGCCACATCCACTGGGCACGGGTGCGGCAGAGCTTGCCGACGACGATATGGTCTTCCTGCACGTTGCGGAAGCAGTAGCGAACCGTCTTGGCCGGGGCCAGGCCGGGCGCCTGGGCGGGCGGGACGGCCGCCGCGACGGGCACGGGCTTGACCTCGGCCTCGTGCGAGGGGACTGCGGTCAGGCTGGCGGCGGCAGCGGCGATCAGGGCGAACAGCATCGTTTCTCTCCGTTCCTCGGGGCGGCGATCAGCGGGTCTTGACCGGGACGCCGGGGACCTCGCCCTCGACCGCGATCCAGTCGGCCGCAGTGCGGCAGATCTTGCGAGGGATGCGCGAGCCGGTGATGTTCGCGATGATGCAATAGCGGGTGGTGTCCGACACCGCCGTCCGGGCCGAGGAGGGCGACGGCGTCGCGGCCGGTGCAGGGGCGGCGGAGAGGGCGGAGGCGATCAGCAGCGAAGCGAACATGGTGGTAACTCCCTTTGGCGTCGGATCGGCTCCGACGGGTGAGTTACTGCATTATGCGTGCCATACAGTGGAAACGTTGAAAAACCCGGATTTTTCATTTTCGGATATGGCATAAACCGCCAAATGCCGGGGACTTATACCAATAGAGTTGGCAAACTTCACCGACGCGCCCGGCCTATTGCCTCTTATTCCCTCTCCCCTGGACAGGGGAGAGGGTTAGCGAAGCTTGCCAGCCTGCTGGCTAGCGCAGCTTGGGTGAGGGGTTGAGCGAGCCCAAGGGCTCGCGCGCTCGCTTCGCGAGCGCCCACCCCTCACCCAGCTCCGACTAAGCCTTTGCTTTCGCAAAGGCCAAGTCTGCGCAACCCTCTCCCCTCTGCGAGGGGCGAGGGAAGGAAGGGCATCGCTGACTATCGATAGGCCCCAGATCCAATGGCCCCGGCAAATGCCGGAGACCTTGGAAACGGGGACGGCGCGCAGGGGGCCAGCCTTTGCCGGGATGGCCCGGCCCGGCGTCAGTCGCCGCGCAGCCGCACCCAGGTCGGGGCGTGGTCGCTGGCCTTTTCCCGGCCGCGATAGCTTTTGTCGACCCCGGCATCGACCAGCCGGTCCGCCGCCTGCGGGCTGAGCAGCAGATGGTCGATGCGGAAACCCGCATCGCGCTGCCACGACCCGGCCTGATAGTCCCAGAAGGTCCACACCCCGCCCTTGGGCGCGCGGGTGCGCAGCGAGTCGGTCCAGCCCTGCGCCAGCAACCGGCGATAGGCCGCGCGGCTCTCCGGCTGCATCAGCGCATCGCTGGCCATGGCGGGCACCGAGAAGGTGTCGTCGTCATTCGGGATGACGTTGTAATCCCCCGCCAGCACCGCAGGCACTTCCTCGGCCAGCAGGGCCCGAGCGCGCGCGGCCAGCCGCTCCATCCAGCGCAGCTTGTAATCGAATTTCGGCCCCGGCTGCGGATTGCCGTTGGGCAGATAGAGCGAGGCGACGACCAGATCGCCGACCTGGCATTCCAGATAGCGGCTATGCTCGTCCTCGGGCTCGCCCGCCAGCCCGCGCTGCCGCTCGACCGGCTGGGTGCCGCGCGCCAGCACTGCGACGCCGTTCCAGCTCTTCTGCCCGTGCCAGACCGCGCCGTACCCCGCCGCCTCGATCTCCGCGGCGGGAAAGGTCTCGTCGCTGGTCTTCAGCTCCTGAAGACAGACGATATCGGCGTCCGCCTCGGCCAGATATTCGAGCAGGCGGGGCAAACGGGCTTTGATCCCGTTGATATTGTAGGTGGTGATCTTCACGTCAGACCGCGAAGCTGGTGCCGCAGCCGCAGCCCGAAGCCGCGTTGGGATTGGTCACGCGAAACGCCGCGCCGCCCAGCGATTCGACATAATCGACCTCCGCCCCGCGCACGAGGTCCAGGCTGATGCTGTCGACGACCAGCCGGACGCCGTTCGTCTCGGCGACCGTGTCGTCCTCGGCCGGGCTGTCGGCCAGCCCGAACTTGTACTGGAAGCCCGAACAGCCGCCCCCTTCGACCGAAAGGCGCAGGATGGCGGGCTTGTTCTGCCGCTCGGCGATCGCCGCGACGCGGGCGGCGGCGGACGGAGTCAGCGCGATGTCGGAAATCTGGGTGGCCATGGGGATCAGATAGGCGCAGGGGGCCGGGTGAACAATCCCGATCGCACTATTCCTCCCCTGCAAGGGAAGGTGGCCGTCCTTAGGACTGACGAAGGGGTGTCCCGGCCAGCGAGACACCCCTCCACCATGTCGAGCATGGTCCCCCTCCCCTTGCGAGGAAGGAATATCGATCAGTCCTGCGCGGCGGGACCGTCGGTCGACACCGGAATCTGGTGGATCGCATGATCCTGCGACGCCATCAGATAGTCGCCGGTGGTCAGGAAGGGCACCGGGTTGACCGCATGGCCGTCCATGCGGACTTCATAATGGAGGTGCGGGCCGGTCGAGCGGCCGGTCGAGCCCATCAGCGCGATCAGCTGGCCGCGGGTCACCCGCGCGCCGTCGGCGACCAGGATCTTGGACAAATGGCCATAGCGGGTGGCGATACCCTTGCCATGGTTGATCTCGACCAGATTGCCATAGCCGCCCTGCCAACCGGCATGATCGACGATGCCGTCGGCGGTGGCATAGATGGGGGTGCCGACCGGGCCAGGAATATCGACCCCGGCATGCATCGCGGCGGTGCCACGGAACGGGTCGGAACGGATGCCGAAATTGCTGGTGAACTTGAGCTGTTCGACCGGCTGGACCGACGGAATGGCGATCACGCCCTTCTGGACCGAGTCCATCTTCTTCCAGGTCTGGAACAGGGTGCGGAACTGCTGGTCGGTGCGCAGGTCGGCGGAGGCTTCGGCGCTGTTGGCGGGGATATACTCGCCGCCGACCGCCTTGGCGGGAGCGGCATGGCCTGCGGGGCTGTGGGTGGCGGCGGCACGGCCGGTGGCGGCGATGGCGCCCTGGCCGGAAAGGGTGACAGTCAGGATTCCGACGAGTGCCGCAATCGATTTACCCCACGTATGACGCTGCTTCATCGAACCCCGGCAATTTTCCGGCCGAGCGCACCCATTGTCGGGATCGCCCGGCTTTCGTCCATCCAATGCTGTTTCGCAGCCCCACCGCGTTACAGACGGTCAGCTTGTGCCGTCGAAGGTTCCTCGTCCGCAAGGGGCGCATAGAAGTCGCGCGTCAGACCGGCAGCGGCGCGCGCCGAGTCGTTGAACGGTGGCTTAACGACCCCGCGAAAGTGGCGGCGGACCAGCATCCGCCAATGCTCGGCGGGCGCGATGTCATGGTTCGCGGCGAGATAGCCGAACCATTTGGCACCGAATCCGACATGGCGGATCTCGTCGGTATAGATGCGCTGGAGGATGCGCGCGGACACCTCGTCGCCCCCGGCGCGAACCCGCGCGACCGTCTCCGGCGTGACGTCCAGCCCGCGCGCCTCCAGCACCAGCGGCACGACCGCCAGCCGCGCCATCGCGTCATGCGCGGTCTCCTCCGCCGCCTCCCACAATCCGGCATGGGCGGGCAGCTCGCCATAACCCGAGCCCAGCGCCCGCAGCCGCCGATACAGCACCGCGAAGTGCATCGCTTCGTCCGCGCCGACCGAGATCCAGTCGTCGGCGAAGCTGCGCGGAAACTGCGCGCCGAAGCGACCCGCCGCATCGAAGGCCAGGTCGATCGCCGCGAACTCGATATGCGCCAGCGCATGGAGCAGCGCGATCCGCCCCTTTTCCGATCCGCCGCGCCCGCGCTTGGGCATGCGGTTGGGCGGCAGCAATTCGGGACGCGCGGGCCGCCCCGGCGCGTCGGGCATTGCCGCGTCGAACCGATGCGCCAGATCGCCGCGCCGCCACGCGCGCGCCGCCGCACGGGCCAGCCGCACCTTGGTCAGCGGGTCGCTCTCGCGCAGCACCGCTGCGCACGCATCGGCCAGGCTGGTCATGGTCAAAGCGCGCGCGCCGCCTCCAGCACGGCCTCGGCATGTCCGGGCACCTTTACCTTGCGCCAGCTGGTCGCCAGCCGCCCCTCGCGGTCGAACAGGAAGGTCGCGCGCTCGATCCCCATATAGGTCTTGCCGTACAGCTTCTTCTCGCCCCACACGCCGAACGCCTCGCACGCGGTGCCGTCCTCGTCGCTGGCGAGTTCGACGGCCAGCTCGTATTTCGCCGCGAATTTCTGATGCTTGGCGGGGCTGTCCTTGGAGATGCCGATCACCCGCACGCCCGCCGCCCGGAAAGCCTCGGCCAGCGCGGTGAAGTCCTGCGCCTCACGGGTGCAGCCGCTCGTATCGTCTTTGGGGTAGAAATAGACGACCAGCGGCCCCGCCACCTCGCCCAGCGCCAGCGGCTGTCCCTCGGCCGTGGTCACCGTGACCCCCGGAATCGGATCGCCCTTGTCCATCGCCTCATTCTCCTTGCCAGACGTGGAGCACCTCCTGCCGCGTCGCCTCCAGCGTGGCAACCACCGCCGCCCAATCGGCCAGCCCCATGGCGCGCGCGATCAGCGGGCGGGTGGCGACGGGCGGCTCCTGCCCATCGGGGACCAGCAGGCGGAAGGCGACCAGCGCGCGGGTCAGCACGTCATGCGCCTGCGCCATGGCGGGCGGCATCAGCCCCTGCCCAACCAGCGCCGCGATCGCCTGCGCAAGATCGGGGGCAAAGCCGGTCCGCTCGGCCAGCTGGGTCCGATGCACCGCGAACTCCAGATCGACCAGACCGCCGGGCAGCAGCTTCACGTCGAAAGGACCCTGCGGCGGCTTGTGCCGCGCCATCTCGCGGCGCATCTCGCCCGCCTCGGCCTGCACGTCGCGCGGCGGGCGGTGGCCGCCCAGCACGTCGGCGATGATCGCCGCGACATGCGCGCGCGCCGCGGCCGATCCGAAGATCGGCCGCGCGCGGGTCAGCGCCATATGCTCCCAGGTCCAGGCATCTTCGCTCTGGTAACGCGCGAAACTGTCGACCGAGACGACCAGCGGTCCCTGCGTGCCCGAGGGACGCAGCCGGGTGTCGACCGGATAGAGCGGCCCCGCCTGGGTCGGCACCGACAGGGCCGCCGTCACCCGCTGCGCCAGCCGGTTGTAATAGAGCGTCGCGCCCAGCGGCTTGGGACCGTCGGACTCGGCCGCGAAATCGCCGGTGAACAGATAGACGAGGTCGAGGTCCGAGGCATGGGTCAGCGCCGCCCCGCCCATCCGGCCCAGCGCCAATATCACCAGCTCGCTATCCGGCACTCGGCCATGCGCCGCGACGAATGCGTCCACCGTCGCCTGCGCCAGCACCCCGACCGCCGCCTCGGCGACGCGGGCATAGCCGCCCGCCACCTCCAGCGGATCGGCACGCCCCGCCACGATCTGCGCGCCCAGCGCGAACCGCAACTCGCCGACGACGCGGCGGACATGGTCCAGCCGGTCCTGATAATCCTGCCCCGCCTCGCCGCCCCGCATCGCGTGTTCGAGGACCGCGATCGCCGGCAGCGGCTCGAAGGCCGAAGCGTCGATCAGCCCGTCGAGCAAGGCGGGTCGCCGCGCCAGTTCGGTCGCCAGCGGCGCGGCATGGCTGAGGATCGCGACGGTCAGGCTGGCGAGCCCCGGCCGCGCCTCCAGCAGGCGGAAGATGTTGATCGCGCTCGTCATCCGCTCGAACAGCGAATCGAGCTTGAGCAGCGCGGCGTCCGGGTCGGGCGCCTCGCCCAGCGCCTCGACCAGGGTCGGCAGCACCGCGTCGAGCGCCTCGCGCGCCGCCGGGCTGCGCAGCGCGGGATAGTCGCCGCCACGCCAGGCCGCGATCCGCCGCGCCGCCGCCTCGATATCGCGCAGGCCCGCCGCGACCAGCCGTTCGCTCAGCAGCACCGGGTCGTGCGGCAGCCGCGGCCGCTCGTCGGCGTCCAGCGCATCATAGCATTGCCCGACCCGCGCGGTGACCGGGGCCAGCGTCGCGACCAGCGTCGCGCCGTCCGCCAGCCCGTGCAGATGCGCCACCCGGTCGAGCGCCTCGCCTTTGGGCAGTTGGTGCGTCTGGCGATCGTCGATCATCTGCACCCGGTGTTCGATGGTGCGCAGCAGGACATAGGCGTCGGACAGCGCCGCCGCTTCGCCCGGATCGATCCGCCCCGCCTCGGCCAGCCGCGCCAGCGCGTCGCGGGTGGCGGGCGCGCGCAGCGACGGGTCGCGGCCGCCATGGATCAGCTGGTGGATCTGCGCGAAGAACTCGATCTCGCGAATCCCGCCGCGCCCGCGCTTCAGGTCATAGCCGGGGCCCAGCGCCTGTCCCTGCGCATGGTGATCGCGGATCCGCCGGGTCAGGTCGCGGATTTCGCCCACCGCACCGAAATCCAGCGCGCGACGCCAGACGAAGGGCCGGATCGCGTCGAGGAAACGCTGGCCCAGCGCCATGTCCCCCGCCGCCGCGCGCGCTCGGATGAACGCCGCGCGCTCCCAGGTCAGCGCCTGGCTTTCATAATAGGCGATCGCCCCCTCGACGGGAATCGCGATCGGCGTCGCCTCGGGCGAGGGCCGCAGCCGCAGATCGACGCGCAGGACATAGCCATCGCCGTCGCGCGCCTGGAGCAGTTCGACCACCCGCTTGCCGATCCGCACCGCCGCCTCTTCGGGTTCCTCGCGCGGGCGGCGGGGCAATGTCTCGGGGTCGAAGATCAGGATGGGGTCGATATCGGAGGAATAGTTGAGTTCGCGGCTGCCCTGTTTCCCCAGCGCGATGGCGGCGAAGCCGACCGGCTCGGCATCCGGCGTCCGCTCCAGGATCGCCGCGCGGATCGCGTGAGACAGCGCCTCGTCGGCAAAGTCGGTCAGCCGGCGGGTCACTTCGGTCAGGTCATAGATGCCCGCCAAATCCCCCAGCGCGACGGTCAGCGCCACCGCGCGCCGCCGCCGGCGCAGCGCGGTGCCGACCGGCAGCGTGGGGTCGAGCATCGGCAGATCAGCCAGCCGCCCTTCGCTAGCCATCGCTGCGATTTCCGGCTCGCGGTCGAGCAGCATTGCCAGAAAGGGGGAATGACGCCGCGCCCGGTCGAGGGCATCGGGCAGTTGCGGACAGGCGGGGACATTCATGCCGCCGCTTCTACCCTCTTGCGCGCGCACCGCAAAAGGCTTTCCCGGAGGTTAACGAAGCAGCTTCACAATTTTTGCAACCTGTCAAGCCCTCATCCGTTATGATGGCATGACGAGCACAGAAGCATGGACCGGACCTATCCATATCGTCCCCGCCCCCCGGCGGGTGGACGATATCGGCTGCGCGTTGCGCGCCGCCTTTTCCGATCCGCTGCGCCTGCCCGACCATTGGGTCCGCCTGCTCGCGCGACTGGACGAACCCGCCCAGCGCCACTGATCCGGTCCCGATGCTCGGGCCGGTATGCCATGTCGGCCCGGCCCCAAGTCATGAAAACGGCCGCCCCACCCCATCGGGCAGAGCGGCCGAGAAAAATTCGTCGGGCTAGCTTAGCGGCCGCCGCTCAGCTGGTCGACATCGCCCATGATGCTGTCGAGCGCGGTCTTGCTGCTGTCGGTCTCGTGCAGGCGACGCGAGGGCAATGCGCCTTCGCTCAGGATCGCCTCCAGCGCGACGCGCCCCCGGGCGACCCGGCTCTTGATCGTGCCGACCGCGACGTTGCAGATTTCCGCCGCTTCCTCATAGGCGAAGCCACCCGCGCCGACGAGGATCAGCGCCTCGCGCTGCGGCTGCGGCAGGTGCATCAGCGCACGCTGCATATCGCCCAGTTCGACATGGCGGTCCTGGCTGGCGGGGGCCGCAAGGATGCGGTCGGCAACCAGATCGTCCCACTCGCCCTTGAAGCGCGCGCGGCGCATCTGCGAGAGATAGAGATTGCGCAGGATGATGAAGGTCCAGGCCCGCATATTGGTGCCCGCCTGGAACCGCTTGCGCGCCGCCCAGGCCTTGAGCAGCGTTTCCTGCACCAGATCGTCGGCCAGGTCGCGGCTGCCCGACAGCGAGCGCCCGAATGCGCGAAGATGGGGAATCACGCGCGCCAGCTCGGTCTTGAACTCGGAATCGGGCAGGGCGACGTGCTCGACGGGGGCGTCGACCTCGATATCGTCCTGCATCAGTGGCTGCGTCATGAAAATCCGATCGTCGGAAGCGGCCGCATGTGCGACCGTTTCGAAATATAGGGTTGGGGGCCCAAAATTGCCAGCCGGTCCAAAGCCATAATGGACCCGCCCGAAGGCCGTATCGCGATCAGCGGAGCACCAGCCAGGCAAAGATCGCGATGACCAGCACCAGCGATATGGGCAGGATGTACCGCGTCACATGCGGGGTCGATCCTGCCCGTGCGTCTTCCTTGGAGACATGGATGGGATGTTCGGGATCAGCCATGTCCACCTCAACGCCTGTCGACCGTTTTGGGTCCGTAACCGATGATCTTTCGTCCCGACGGCCTTATTCGGCCGGAACGGTGCTCTGGTCGAAGAACAGCGCCTGGCTGATCGCCGCCTTCACCGTCGACCGCTGGAACGGCTTGGTGATGAGGAAGGTCGGCTCGGGCCGCTCGCCGGTCAGCAGACGCTCGGGGAAGGCGGTGATGAAGATCACCGGCACCTCGAACTCGGCCAGGATGTCCTTGACCGCGTCGATGCCCGAGCTGTCGTCGGCCAGCTGGATGTCGGCCAGCACCAGGCCGGGCCGGTCCTCCATCGCCAGTGCCACCGCCTCGTCGCGGGTCACGGCGACACCGGTCACCTCATGCCCCAGGTCGCGGACGATCGTCTCGATATCCATCGCGATGATCGGCTCGTCCTCGATGATGAGGACGCGGGCGCGGGTCTGCTTCTCGATCTCGGCCAGCGCCTCGGAGACGAGGTTCTCGACCTCGCTCGGCTCGACATCGATCAGATAGGCGGCGTCCTCGGGCGTGAAGCCCTCCATCGCGGTCAGCAGCAGCGCCTGGCGCGACAGCGGGGTCATCCGCGCCAGCCGGGCGCGCGCCACGCCCTCATTGCCGTCGGCATCGACGCCGTCATTGTCCAGTTCGTCGTAATTGGCCGACGACCAGATGCCCTGGAACATGCGGTAAAGGCCCAGGCGCGGATCGACGTCGCGCGGAAACTGGTCGGGGGCCGCGACAATCGCCTCCAGCGTGGCGCGGACATATTTGTCGCCGTGCATCTGGCTGCCGGTCAGGGCCCGGCCATAGCGCCGCAGGAAGGGAAGATGGGGCGCAAGCTGCTGTCCAAGCGACATGGGTAATGATCACTCCCTGAGGTATTCGCGAAAGCCTGATGTGCTGGCCACCGCGCGTGTTTTCAATGCCGTTTTCTCCGAAATCCCCGATCGACGCGCCGCATGGACGTCCGTCCGGTTTTTTCGTATCGCATCGGGAACCAACAAGATCGAATTTGGTTTCATCGCCACATCAACTATGGCTCTGGCGTAACGCCGACCGGCGGCGCGATTGGGTCGCCATTGCGTCGGTTGCCCCGCTAGTGGGTCGTGCAGGGGGATATTTTGAGTTTGGGCAACAAGACCAAGAAGACGCCTTCCTCGACGCCCGAAAACGGTGGCGAGAAGGATGCCGGCTCGGCCCTGCGCCAGGCATATCAGAAGACTGTCGACGAAAAGATTCCTGACGAGATGCTTGACCTTCTCAGCAAGCTGGACTGACGATCCGGCCGCATGGCCAACGCCCCCATCATTCCCGCCCCGGCTGACCCCGTCGAACGCCCCCCGGTCCCGGCACCGCGCCTGACCACGGGCGCGAAGCTCGTTCTGGTGCTGGGCAGCACGCTGCTGATCCTGGCGGCCATCGCGGTCTTCGCCACGTTGCAGACGACCCGGCTGGCCGACAGCGAGGCGAGCGGCCGCCTGCGCATCGCCGCGAACGAGGATGCGCGCGCCATCGCCACCGAACTGGTCGGCGACATGACCGCTTTGCGCGTTGCAGTCCGCGCGCTGGGCCAGGACCCGCTCGACATGCCCAGCTGCGCCCGCGCCCAGGGCGTGTTCGCGCAACAGTCGATGACCGGCGCGCGCTTCCTCATCACCGACCGGACGGGCAAGACGCTGTGCGGCGACCCGCTGCCCGCCGCATTGCCGGTGCTGGCCGACGGATCGCCGATCGGCGCCGATATCCTGGCCGGACAGGGCCTGGTCCTGTCGGTCGTGCATCAGGACGGCCGGACCCAGGCGCGCGCCTTCTTCCCCCTGCCCTTCCTGCGCACGCTGATCGACCAGAGCAATCACACCAGCGCGGTTGCATCGGTGATCGAGCTGGACGGCGAATCCCTGCCGCTGGCCAGCCTGCCCGGCCGGGGCGCGCTCGGGCGGATGAAGTCGATCCGGACCGAACTGGGCATTGGCGGCCTGGTGCTGCGGACCTCGGCCCCCAGCGCGCCGATCACCTCCTCGCTGATCGTGGCGCTCGCGCTGCCGCTGCTGATGTGGCTGGCCGCCGTGGTGCTGGGCTGGTTCATCGTCGACCGCCTGCTCATCCGCCCCCTGCGCCAGCTGCGCGGGATCGTCGCCGCCTATCAGCCGGGCGAGACGCTCGACATTTCGCAGGTGGAGGCCGCGCCCGCGCAGGAGATCCGCGACCTGGCCGATACGTTCGAGGCGATCACCCAGACGGTCGCCACCCACGAGGCCGGACTGGCAGAAGGGCTGGTCCGCCAGACCAAGCTGACCCGCGAAGTCCATCACCGGGTGAAGAACAATCTTCAGGTCATCTCCAGCCTGATCAACTTCCACGCGCGCGGTGCGACGGGGCCGGAGGCGATGGCCGCCTATTCCTCGATCCAGCGGCGCGTCGATGCGCTGGCGGTGGTGCATCGCCATCACTTCGCCGAGCTGGAGGAAAATCGCGGGCTGAACCTGCGGACGATGATCGGCGAGCTGGCGGCGAACATCCGCGCCACCGCGCCGGAGAACGCCGCCGGGATCGGCATCTCGCTCGACGTCGCGCCGCTTCTGGTCAACCAGGACGTGGCGGTCGCGGTGGCCTTCCTCGTCACCGAGACGATCGAGCTGGCGATGAATTGCGACCCCGCCGCGCAGATCCGCGTCGCGGTCAAGCCCGCCGAGCAGGAAGGCCGCGCGGTCGTCCGCGTCGTTTCGCGCGCGCTGGTCGAGACCGACGAGCTGCGCCACCTGATCGGCAAGCGCTATGGCCGGGTCATGGAGGGGCTGGCGCGGCAGCTTCGTGCGCCGTTGCACCATGATCCGCTGACCGGCGCCTATGAGATTTCCATCGCGATCGTCGGGTGCGACTGAAAAATCGGCGAAAAAGATTCGCAACTGCGAAAAAGCCGGGAACCCTTGCCCCGGCAGAGGGTTCTGCTCTTCGGATAGCGAACTTATGCCCCCCCGCTCTCGCTATCCAAGCCATAGGCCTGGAAGCGTCCACCCTCCCCCCCCCCCGGTGACGCTTCCAGGCCTTAATCTTTTCCGCAGTCCGAGACTCCGCCGCTTCGCCGCCCGTGTCGCCACCCGTGACAGGGCCGGAACGAATGCCGTGTTGACGCATTGGACGCGCAAGGATTTCACAAAGGAGACTGAGAATGCGTAAGCTCATGGGTCTGGCAATCGTCGCCGGTGCGTTGCTGGTCAGCGCATGCAACACCGTCGAGGGCGTGGGTCGCGACGTGAGCTCGGCGGGCAACACCGTCGCCAAAACGGCGGACGACGCCAAGTAAGCCCTTCACCCGGCTGAAGACAGGAAAGGCCCTGGCGGTTTCGCCGGGGCCTTTTTTGTTGGGGTTCAGTCCGTGGCCTTCGGCTTCGCTCAGGCTGAACGGCGTTTGGGGCCTTGGAGCCCTTCCCTCGCTCCGTTCAGCCTGAGCGAAGTCGAAGGCCAAGCGAGCACCAAAGAAAAAGGCCCCGGTTCTCACCGAGGCCTTTCCAGAACCATCCACACCGACATCACGCCGCCGCGTCGGCTTCCTCTTCGGGCGCCTGTCTGGCCCGGCTCCGTTCGGTGAACCAGATGCCGATGATCGCCAGTTCGTAGAGGATGATGAGCGGCACCGCGAGCAGCACCTGCGACATCAGGTCGGGCGGGGTCAGCACCGCCGCGATCGCGGTCGCCGCGACGATCGCATAGCGCCGAGCCCCAATCAGTTGCTTGCGCGTCACGATCCCCGCCCGCTCCAGCAGCATCAGCAGCACCGGCAACAGGAACGCCAGGCCAAAGGCGAACAGGAACTGCATGATGAAGGACAGGTAATTGCCGATGGCGGGCAAGGCCTCACGCCGCACGCCGCCGACGACCCCGTCAAAGCCCAGCAGGAAGTGCAGCGCCATCGGGATGGCGATATAATAGGCCATCGCCGCGCCCATCAGGAACAGCACCGGCGTCGCCAGCAGGAAAGGCAGCAGCGCGCGCTTTTCCTTGCGGTACAGGCCCGGCGCGACGAACTGCCACAGCTGGTTGGCGATCACCGGAAAGGCGATCATCATCGCGGCGAAGAAGGCGACCTTCACCTGGACGAAAAACGCCTCGAAAATCTCGGTATAGACCAGCTTGCCCTGCCCGGCCGCCAGCAGCGGCTTGGCGAGGAAGCCGAAGATCGACTCCGAGAAATACATCGACACGCCGAAGCCCAGCGCGATCGCGACGATACAGTAGAGCAGCCGACGACGAAGCTCGATCAGATGGTCGAGCAGGGGCGCGCGGCTGGCGTCGATCTCGTCATGGTCGGTCACGACGCCGCCCCTTCATTAGGGCGCGGGGCCGGATGCGCGGCGGGATCGGCGGGCGCGGGGGCGACGACGGGCTTCTCGACCATCACCGGCCGATCGCTCTGATCCTCGTGCGCGGGCGCCTGGGCGTCGGGCAAGGCGGGGTCGGCCAGGGGGGGGACGGGCGCGGCGTGATCCGGCGCCGTGTGATCGGGCGCGGGATCGACGACCGGCGGCACCTCGGCGGCATGCTCGCGCATGATCCGCTCATTCTCCGCCGCCCAGCGCTTTTCCATTTCCTCCAGCTCGGCCTCGCGGACCATATTGTCGAAGCCCTGCCGGAACTGGCGCGAGACGCCGCGCGCCTTGCCGACCCAATAGCCGACGACGCGCATCGCCTTGGGCAGATCCTTGGGACCGATCACGACCAGCGCGACGATGGCGACGAGCAGGAACTCGCTGGAGTCGATATTGAACATGGACGTCCGGTATCAGCTGGCGGACGCGATCAGCGATCGTCGCGCACGCGCTCGCCATCACGGTCGAAGGCGGGCTCGGCCGACTTCTGCGCCTCGATCCGGGCGGACGGCTTGGCGGGCTTTTCGTCCTCTTCGGCCATGCCCTTCTTGAAGTTCTTCACACCCTTGGCGACATCGCCCATCAGGTTGGAGAAGCGGCCGCCGCCGAGCAGAAGGATGGCGACGATCGCGAGGACGAGAAGGTGAATCGGGCTAAAGCTGCCCATGGCACGTCTCCTGGGAATTCATGGTCTATCTAGGCCTTGGCATCGCCAGCGGCAATGGTTCAGCGATGCGTGCAAAGCCCCGAACGGGGAGCAAGGAGCCGTGCCGCCTCATTGTGACGTGGGCGTGACGCAAAGAAAAGCTCAATCGCCCTCCGGCGACGCATCGGATGCGGCCTCCTCCTCATCCTCCAGCCGCTCCAGCGCCAGATCGACGGGATCGAGCAGCCCGGCCGCGCGCAGATCCTCCAGGCCGGGCAGATCGCGCCGGCTGGTCAGCCCGAAATGCTGGAGAAAGGCGGGCGTCGTCGCATAGATCAGCGGCCGTCCGGGCACCTCGCGCCGCCCCGCGGGCCGCACCCAGCCCGCCTCCATCAGCACGTCCAGCGTCCCCTTGGAAATGGCGACGCCGCGGATCGCCTCGATCTCGGCGCGGCTGACGGGTTCGTGATAGGCGATGATCGCCAGCGTCTCGATGCCCGCGCGCGACAGGCGGCGCATCTCCTCGCGGTCGCGGCGCAGCAGATGGGCGAGATCGGGCGCGGTCTGGAAATGCCAGCGGTCGCCGCGCCGGACCAGCGCGATCCCGCGCCCGGCATAATGCGCCTCCAGCGTGTCCAGCGCGGCGCGGATGTCGGCCGCCCCCTTCGTCACGCCGACATGGGCGCGGATCGAATCCACGCTCATCGGCTCGGGCGAGGCGAACAGCACGGCCTCCACCGCGCGGACGGTCGGGTCGATGGCGCTCATCGCGGCTGGCGTACCAGAAGCGGCGCGAAGGGCGCGGCCTGGCGCAGCTCGACCTTCCCCTGCCGCGCCAGTTCGAGGACCGCGAGGAAGCTGGACGCCAGCGCCGAACGCCGCAGCCGCTCGCTGCCGTCGGGCAGGAACGTCTCGATCGCCGACCAGTCGATCCGGCTCCCGACCAGCATCGACACGCGGTCCAGCGCCGCCTCCAGCGTCATCACCTGCCGGTCGGCGACGACATGCATGACCGGGCGGGTGCGCGCGTTGATCCGGCCATAGGCGGCGATCAGGTCATAGAGCCCGGCCTGCCACTGCGCCTTGCGCTGCACCGCCAGCCCCTCGGGCGCGCCGCGCGCGAAGACGTCGCGGCCCAGCCGGTCGCGCGCCATCAGCCGCGCCCCCACCTCGCGCATCGCCGCCAGCCGCTCCAGCCGGAGTTGCAGCCGCAGCGCCAGATCCTCGGGGTCCGGCTCCTCCTCGGGCTGGCGGGGCAGCAGCAGCGAGGATTTGAGATAGGCGAGCCATGCCGCCATCACCAGATAATCGGCGGCCAGTTCCAGCTGCATCCGCCCCGCCCGGTCGATGAAACGCAGATATTGCTCGACCAGCGCCAGGATCGAAATCTGCCGCAGATCGACCTTTTGCGAACGCGCCAGCGACAGCAACAGGTCGAGCGGCCCTTCCCACCCGTCCAGATCAAGCGTCAGCTGTTCCCCCGTCATCATGCGCCAGCTTAGCGGCGATGCGAAGCCATGGCGAGACGGGCGGGGTTTATCTTTCCGGAGAGAAAGGGGGGCGAGCACCCACCTTTCGCGAAGTGCGGCCCCGTGCATCGCTTGAAAAGGAATTGGGAAACCGGCCGATCACCACTCCGATCCTCCCCAAGCCTGCTTGGGGAGGGGGACCATCGCGTAGCGATGGTGGAGGGGCGCCGTCGCAGACGGCGGCTGACGCCGCCACCCCTCCACCACGCCCTGCGGGCGCGGTCCCCCTCCCCATCCTCGATGGGGAGGAATTGGGGGGCTCTTATTCCGCCAGCGCCAACAGCGCGTCGCGGCGGGCGATCAGTTCGGCGAAGTCGCCCTCCCCCGGACCGACACTCGCCATCGCGCGGTCGAGCCGAGCGCGAGCCGCGTCGGTGATGGCGGGCACCCGGCCCGCAATCTCGACCATCTCGTCCATCCGTGCCCAGCAATCGAGCACGAGGTCGCATCCCGCCGCCAGCGCGCCTGCCGCCTTCTCGCCCGCCGTACCGCTCAGCGCCTTCATGTCGATATCGTCGGTCATCAGCAGCCCGTCGAACCCGATCCGCCCCCGGATGATCCGCTCGATCACCATCGGCGACAGCGTCGCGGGGCGCTCGGCGTCCCAGGCCTCGAACACGATATGGCTGGTCATGCCCATCGGCGCGGCAGCCAGCGTCCGGAAGGGTTCGAGATCGACCGCCAGCTCGGCCTCGCTCGCGGTGACGGTGGGCAGGAGGTGATGCGAGTCGACCAGCGCGCGGCCATGGCCGGGCATATGCTTGACCACGCCGACGACGCCCGCCGCCGCCAGCCCCTCCAGCATCGCGCGGCCGAGCGCGGCGACCTGCATCGGCTCGGCACCGTAAGCGCGGCAGGCGATCGCCTCGGTCGTATCCGGCTGCACCACGTCGAGCAGCGGCGCGCAGTCGACGCTGATCCCGACCTCGCGCAGCATCAGGCCCAGCGCCTGGCCATTGGCGCGCATCGCCTGGATCGCCGACATCGGCGCGGTCTGGTACAACCGGGCAAAGACCGGCCCGGCGGGGAAAGCAGGCCATTCGGGCGGCCCCATGCGCGCGACCCGGCCGCCTTCCTGGTCGATCAGGATCGCCAGATCGTCGCGCCCCGCCAAGTCGCGCAAGCTGTCGGTTAGGGCGCGGACCTGTGCCCGGTCGACGATGTTGCGCTTGAACAGGATATAGCCCGCCGGTTCGACCGCGGCGAAGAACGCCCGCTCGTCGGGGGTCAGCACCGGGCCCGACAGGCCGAAAATGACGGGGATCATGAACGCACACTCCGGCCCCTTCCCCGCATGGGCGGGAAAGGGGCGTGATGGATCAGCTGGCGACGAAGCAGCTCTCGCCCGCCACGCGCAGGCGACCGCAGATATCGGCGGCCTGGTTGGCCGACCCGGCATTCACCCGCAGGCGGTAGAGGGTCTTGCCGTTCGAGGCGACCGGCTGGACCACCTTGCCCAGCGCGCCGACATAGGAAAAGCGCTTGGAGAAGCGGTCCCATGCGGCATTGGCCGAGGATTCGCTGGGATAGGCGCCCAGCTGGACCATCGACCCGCTGCCGGTCGCGGCAGCGGGGGCGGGACGCGCTGCCGCTACGGGCGCGGGCGCGACCAGCTTGCCGCCCGATTCGGGCACCTGCGCCACGGCGTTGCGGCCGCCATTCGGCTCGGCAGGCTTCTGGACGACGCGGGTGCCGTTCATCGGCGCCTCGGGCACGGCGCGCAGATCGATCGCGCCGGTGCCGCCGGGCTTGCCCGCGCTGGTCGCGATCGCGGTATTGCCCTCGCCCTTGACCTTCAGCCCGCCCGGATCGGCCGGACGCACCTTATAGTCGCCCTCGGGCGCGGCAATGATCGCGCCGTCGCCATCGGCGGCGGCGGTGTGCGCCTGCCACTTGTACAGCGCGAAGCCGATAAAGGCGAGAATGGCGAGGCCCAGGATGACCAGCGCCACGACCTTGCCGATGCCGACGCCCTCGGGCTCGTCCGCCTCGACGGTTTCCAGCCAGGGAAGACGATCGTCCTCCTGTTGGTCATAGCCGCGCAGGTCCATCTCGTTCGCCATCACTTCATCTCCGACACGGCCTCGACGCCCATCAGCGCCAGGCCGTTGCGGATAATCTGCCCGATCCCTTCGCTCAGGAAAAGCCGCGCGCGCGTGACATCGGGATTCTCCGCGATCAGGAAGCGGCGATCGACCCGGTCGTTGCCGACATTCCACGCGGCATGGAAGGCCGCCGCCAGGTCATAGAGATAGAAGGCGATGCGATGCGGCTCGCGCGCCGCCGCCGCCGTCTCGACGATGCGCGGGAATTGCGCGGCCAGCTTCACCAGCGCCAGATCCTCGGTATCGAGCAGCGACAGGTCGGCGGTGCCGCCCTCGATCCCCGCCTCGGCCGCGCGGCGCTTCAGCGAGGCGATGCGGGCATGGGCGTACTGGACGTAGAAGACGGGATTGTCCTTCGACGCCTCGACCACCTTGGCGAAGTCGAAGTCCATCTGCGCATCGGCGCGGCGGGTCAGCATGGTGAAGCGGACCACGTCCTTGCCGACCTCGCGTACGACATCGGCCAGCGTGACGAAATTGCCCGCGCGCTTCGACATCTTCACCGGCTCGCCACCGCGCAGCAGGCGGACCATCTGGACCAGCTTGACGTCGAACTTGGTCTTGCCGCCGGTCAGCGCCTCGACCGCCGCGACGATCCGCTTGACGGTGCCCGCATGGTCGGCGCCCCAGATGTCGATCAGCTGATCGGCGGACTGCGCCTTCTGATAGTGATAGGCCAGGTCGGCGCCGAAATAGGTCCAGCTGCCGTTCGACTTCTTGATCGGGCGATCCTGATCGTCGCCGAACTGGCTGGAGCGGAACAGCGGCAGCTCGACCGGCTCCCAATCCTCGGGCGTCTCGCCCTTGGGGGCCTCCAGCACGCCGTCATAGACCAGGCCGCGCGAGCGCAGCTCGGCCTCGGCCGCCTCGGGCTTGCCCGCCGCCTGCAGCTCGGCCTCGGAGGAGAACAGGTCGTGATGGATGCCGAGCAGCGCCAGATCCTCGCGGATCATCGCCATCATCGCTGCCACCGCGCGGGTGCGGAACAGGATCAGCCATTCGCCCTCGGGCGCGTCGACATAGGCGTCGCCGAACTCGGCGGCCAGCGCCTCGCCCACGGGCTTCAGATATTCGCCCGGATAGAGCCCCTCGGGGATTTCGATCGTCGCGCCCAGCGCCTCGCGGTAGCGCAGATGCGCCGAGCGGGCGAGCACGTCGACCTGGCCGCCCGCATCGTTGACATAATATTCGCGGATGACCTTATGGCCGGCAAATTCCAGCAGCGTGGCGAGCGCATCGCCCACCACCGCGCCCCGGCAATGGCCCATATGCATCGGGCCGGTCGGATTGGCCGAGACATATTCGATGTTGACCGTCACACCGTTCCCGCGCGCCGAGCGACCATAATCGCCCCCCGCCTGCGGGATCGCGGCCAGCTCGTCGCGCCAGGCGGCGTCGGTCAGCCGCATGTTGAGGAAGCCCGGCCCGGCGACCGCGACGCTGTCCACCTCGTCCAGCTTGCCCAGCTCGGCGGCCAGCGCCTCGGCCAGCGTGCGCGGGTTGGTCCCGGCGGGCTTGGCCAGCACCATCGCGGCGTTGGTGGCGAGGTCGCCATGCGACGCGTCGCGCGGCGGCTCGACCGTGACGTTGCGGCGATCCAGCCCGCCGGGCAACGTGCCGGCGGCAACCAGCGTGTCCAGCGCCGCATCGATATGCGCGGCAAAGCGGGTGTAGAGGGTCATCGCATCGTCCGATCGGGGGTAGGAAAGCGTTGCGCTCTAGCGAAATCGGGCGCGCGCTTCAAATCATGCTTGGCGGGCGGGCCCGGCGAGCGATTGCGCGCAGTGCATCCATGCCCCAGCCCTTTGCAGTTGCCGTTCATGCTGCGCCGCAATAACTCGGTATACGAAAGTTAAAGCGCGAGAGGACCTGATCCGGCTCAACGCAAAAAGCGGGAGTTTCGATCATGCGCAAGACCATTCTGATCCTGGCCGCGGCCGTCGCCGCCATCCCCACCGTCGGCGCGATCGCCGCCGAGGGCGAGCAGCGCTTCGTTCACGAAGGCCAGACCTATGTCTACACCCGGTCGACCGAAAACGGCAATCCGGTGATCCAGGGCCGTCGCTATCCGGGCGGCGAGCCGTTCCGCTTCGTGGTGAAGGGCCACCGCGTGACCGGCACGACCGGCACCACCCAGGTCGCCTTCACGACCGACGAAGCCCGTGGCGCACTGGGCGCAGGCGTCGAGACCAGCGCTCGCTGATCTCCGCCTTACGGCTTGAGAGAAACGGCTCGTTCTTCCGGTGGGAAGAGCGGGCCGTTTCCTATTCCGGGCGACCGACAGGCGTGATCATGCACCGCTGATCTTCTGTCCCGAATGCCCGCCCTCCTTGTCCGATTTTCCGGAAGCGGTCTTCTTCGCGCCGGTGCCCGTGCCACCGCCTCGCCCGGTCCCCAAGCTGCCACGCGCGCCGTCTCCGCCTTTGGCCGTAACCGCTCCGGGATTACCGCCTGCGCCCTTCTGTGCCATGATCGATCTCCTGTGCAACCGATCAAGAACAGGACTGAACCCCAGCACGTTCCATTTAAATTCAGTTACTTAGATCACATCGGGCTGGTGCGCCCCTTATCGGGGAAAGTCGCGTACATCATAGTGGCTGAACCGTCGCCCCGCTCGGCGATCACGCCATGCCTGCAGCTTCATCATGAGGTAGACCAGGATCGCCGGGACCACGGCCAATGGAGCATAGACCAGGGGCAGTCCCAAATCGCACAGTCCCGCATAGCTGAGAAGCGTCAAGGGGAAGGCGATGCGAATCCATATTCGCCGCCGATAGAGATCGTGATCGGACCGGAATGGCGGCGGTTCTGGACTGCTCGCTTCGGCGGCCGGACCATGTGCAGGTCTTCGAGATCGCAACCAACTGGTCGAGCGCTGCCGCATGACGGCACGATAGCGCTTGTCGGGCCTTGATTGCCGCCAATCCCGGACACCGCCTTCCAGTCAGAAGCCGTCCGGCAGGTCGATCGCGCCGATCACCTCGCGATAGCACCGCACCGCATAACGGTCCGTCATCCCCGCGATGAAGTCGGCGATATGCCGACTCCGCGCCGGTTCGTCCTCGGGCAAGCGCTCACGCCATTCCTCAGGCAGTTGCGCGGGGTCGGCGCGATAGGCGGCGAACAGGCCCTGGACGATGCCGTGCGCCGCATCCGCCGCCGCCAGCTGACGCGGGTGGTGGTAGAGATTGGCGTACATGAAACGCTTCAGGTCGCGCTCCTCGGCCCGCATCGCGTCCGAGAAGCCGACCAGCGCCCGGCCCGCCGCGCGGACATCGGCGACGTCCCCCACCCCGCTATCGGCGATGCGCACCCGCGTCTCGGCGACGAGGTCGTTGACCATCACCCCGATCTGCGAGCGGATCAGCTCGCTCGCCAGCCTCTTGGGTGCGACATCGGGGAACTGCGCCCGCGCCACGTCCCACCCGCGCGCGACCAGCGGCACGCTCAGCAACTGGTCGAGCGTCAACAGCCCCGCGCGCAGGCCGTCGTCGATATCGTGATTGTCATAGGCGATATCGTCCGCCAGCGCCGCGACCTGCGCCTCCAACGAGGCATGGCTGTCCAGGTCGAGCGGAAAGCCCGCATCCGCCTCGCGCAGCGCCCAGCCGGGGTGGCGGACCGGGCCGTTATGCTTGGCCAGCCCCTCCAGCGTCTCCCAGCTGAGGTTCAGCCCATCCCAGCGGGGATAGGGCCGCTCGATCGCGGTCAGGGTGCGCAGCGTGTGGCCGTTGTGATCGAACCCGCCATGATCGGTCAGCGCCGCCTTCAGCGCATCCTCGCCCGCATGGCCGAAGGGCGGGTGGCCGATGTCATGCGCCAGGCACAGCGCCTCGGTCAGATCCTCGTTCAGCCCCAGCGTCCGCGCGATCGTCCGGCCGATCTGCGCCACTTCCAGGCTGTGAGTCAGGCGGACGCGGAAATGGTCGCCATCGGGCGCCATGAACACCTGCGTCTTGTGCCGCAGCCGTCGGAAGCTGATCGAATGGATGATCCGGTCGCGGTCGCGCTGGAACGCGTCGCGCGGGCCGCGCTCCAGCCCCTTGGCCTCGTCATGGCGGCGGCCCCGGCTCCGGTCGGGATAAGAAGCCCAGGGGGCGAAGCGGCTCACTTCGCGTCGAGCCGCGTCACCGCCTGCCCTGCGTCGCTGGTCACGGGGAAGGCCGAAACCCCCTTCTTAGCCAGCTGGTTGACGAAGGCGCGCGCCTCCGCCTCGGTCTTGAACGGGCCGGTCAGGACCCGGTGGGTCGCGCGCAGCGGAGTCTTGTAGCCCTTGCGCGCGGCGAACAGCTCGGGGGCCTTCGCCTTGGTCGCCGCCCAGGCCTTGGGCAGATCGTCCTCGTTCGCGCCGCCCGCGACCTGGACCCAGATGCGCTCGGGATTGGCCCTGGCGCGCTTCTTTTCCTCGGCGGCTTCCTTGGCTTCGGCCGCCTTCTTCTCCGCCTCGGCCTTTTTGGCGGCGAGCGCCTTCTTCTCGGCGGCCGCCTTGGCCGCAGCAGCCTTGCGCTCGGCGGCGGTCGGCCTCTTGCTTTCCTTCGCGGCGGGCTCGGCGGCCTCGCTCGCCTTTTCGCGCGCCTGGTGATCGCGGTCGGCCTTGGCGCGGGCTTCGGCCAGGACGCGCTGTGCCCCGCCCGATACCGGCGTGTTGGCGGCGACCACCGCCGGACGCTCCGGCCCTTCGACCCCCAGCTCGGAGGCGGGGATGGAGAGATTGGCGACGATCCGTGCCAGCACCGAATCCTCGCGCAAGGCGTGCGAGGCGGCGAGCGAGGGGCGACGCGACGCCGTGCGGGCCGGGCGCGACGGAGGCGTCGGTTCGCTGGTTTCGACCGGGATCGGCTGGACCATCGGGGTGGCCTCGGCCTTGGCGAGCTGGACCGGCGGGGCGGCGGGCGTCGGCTCGGGCGTGGTCGGAACCGCCTGGACCATCTGGACCGGCGGCGTGGTGACCGGTGCTGGGGCGACCGGCGCCGTGGCGGGCGCGGGCAAGGGCTGGATCATCGCCCGTGCGGGCTCGGCGGCGGCCAGCGCGACGGGGGCCGTGGGCGCGGCGGCCGGTTCCGCCGGGCGCGCGGCGGGCGCGGTCGGCAGCGCGGAGGTGAAGCCCGGCTGCGGCTGGACCGGGCGCATCGGCGAGGCGGCGGCCACGACCCGGTTCGTGTCGGGCAAGGGCTGGATCATCGCGGTCGACGCGGTCCGGACCGGAGCGGGAAGCGCCGCCGTCGCAACGCCGGGATCGCGGCGCGACGAACCGCGACCGCCACGACGGCGCTCGTCGCGTGCCGTCGCCTGCTGCACTGGCGCGGGCGTCGCCACCGTCGCGGAGGCCAACGCGACGGGCGCATCCGGGGTCAGCACCGGCAGGCTGGGGGCCAGCCGGGCGTCCGCCAGCCGCTCGGGCGTGGCGCGCGTCTCGCCGAAATGGACGGCGAAGGCGCGGTCGGTGGCGGGCAGCGTCGGCAGGCGCTGGAAAAAGGGTTGCAGCCCCTGCGCCAGCTGGGCGGGCATCATCGTTCCCGCGATGCGCGTCGCTTCGGGCAGGTCGCCCGCCATCGCCAGGATGAAGGCGCGGGCGCGCCACGCCGCGCGGTCGGTCTTGCGGAGCAGCGGATCGAGTTCCTGCAACGCCCGCTCGCGCTGGCCCGAAATGCCCAGCGACAGCGCATAGCGGCGGACGATCTCGTCATTCGGCTCGCTTGCCAGGGCCAGCCGATAATCGCGCTGCGCCCGCACCTGATCGCCGACCAGATCATAGGCCAGACCGCGATCGGCGGCGAACTTCGCCGGGGCCAGTCCCGCCGCCTCGGCCTGCGCGAAATAGCGCAGCGCCTCGCCCGGTCGCTCGGATCGGACCAGGATCGATCCCATCCCCGCCTTGATCCGGGGATCGCGCGCATCGACCTTTTCGGCGCGGGCGAACAGCGACGCCGCGCCCGACAGATCATCGAGGCGGATGGACAGCTCGCCCGCCTCGATCAGCGCGTCAATGTCGCGCGGGTTCTGCGCGACGCGGCGCATCACATCGCCCAGCCGGTCGGCATCGGTCGTGCCGGGAAGCGGCTGGACCATGGCCTGTGCCAGAAGCGGAACGGGGGCCGATGCGAGCATCAGGGCGAGCGCCAGCGAAGCGCGGGAAAGATAGGGGAACGTCATGGGACCGATCCGCATAAAGCGCGTTTTGCCGTGCACGGCAATGCCCTTCCCGCCCCCGACGCGCCCGATCGCTCCACGCCGTCGACCAACAGGCGCGGCGACCGACCGCCGCCCCGGCCAAGGCTGGGGCCTTTTGCGGCGTCGGGTCGAGGCGTGACATCTCGAATACTCGGCACGAGACACCCCAGCGCCGTCGCCCCGACAAAGGCCCGGCCTTTCGCGGCGGGGTCAGGGTTCGGGAAAGATTCCCGCCTCACGGGGATGACGGATGGAAATGGCGACGTGGGACCGCCGCCCAACGAAAAAGGCCCGCGCGAACGGATCGCGCGGGCCTCTCGTTCATCCCTTGCGGGACGGGATTACTGGTTGTTCTGCCGATGCAGGAAACGCGGAATGTCGAGCGACGAGTCGCCGCCCTGCGCATTCTCGTCACGCTGCGCACCCCGCGCGGCGTTGGACATGCGCTCGAACAGCGTGCCGCCCAGCTTCACGCGCGGCGCGGGCTGGGCCGGAGCCTCGCCGGCTTCGCTGCCCGGGGCCAGCCAGCGGCGACGGGCATCGTCGCCACCCGCCGCCGGGGCGGCCGGGGTCGCGGGCGTGGCGGGCGCTGCGGACGGCGCCGGGACCATCGTGTCCGCGCCCAGCACCAGTTCGTCTTCCTCGGTCGCCTTGGGGGCTGCAGGCGCAGCGGCGGCGGGCGCCGGGGCGGGCTGTGCCACCGGGGCGGGTGGCGGCGCGGCGGCGACGGGCGGTTCGACCGGCGCGGGCGGGGTCACGCTCGCCTGCGGCGCGGGAGCCGGGGCGGCGGGTTCGCTGGGGCGATAGCTGGGCGTGTCGTCGGTCTTGCGTGCCATGCCGCCCATGCTGAAGCCGCTGCGGTTCGACTCGCTGGGCGACGGAGCGACCTTCACCTCGGCGTCGATGCCGGTGGCGACCACCGACACGCGGATGCGGCCTTCCAGCTCGGGGTTGAAGGCCGAGCCCCAGATGATGTTCGCGTCCGGATCGACCAGCTCGCGGATATGGTTCGCGGCCTCGTCGACCTCGAGCAGGCGCATGTCGTCGCCGCCAGTGATCGAGATGATGACGCCCTTGGCCCCCTGCATCGACACGCCGTCGAGCAGCGGGTTGGCAATCGCCTTCTGCGCCGCCTCGATCGCGCGATTGTCGCCGGTCGCCTCACCGGTGCCCATCATCGCCTTGCCCATCTCCTGCATCACCGAGCGGACGTCGGCGAAGTCGAGGTTGATGAGGCCCGGCATGACCATCAGGTCGGTGATGCCGCGCACACCCTGCTGCAACACCTCGTCCGCCATCGCGAACGCTTCCTTGAAGGTGGTGTTGGCATTGGCGATCAGGAACAGATTTTGGTTGGGGATGACGATCAGCGTATCGACGTACTTCTGCAGCTCCTCGATGCCGCCATCGGCCGACTTGGCGCGACGATTACCCTCGAAGGCGAAGGGCTTGGTCACCACGCCGACGGTCAGGATGCCCATGTCGCGCGCCGCCTTGGCGATGACCGGGGCCGCACCGGTGCCGGTGCCGCCGCCCATGCCCGCCGCGATGAAGCACATATGGCTGCCCTCGAGCAGCTTCGACAGGTCGTCGATCGTCTCTTCGGCGGCCGCGCGGCCGATCTCGGGACGGCTACCGGCACCCAACCCTTGCGTGATCTTGGCGCCCAGCTGGATACGCTGCGGCGCGATCGACTGCTTCAAAGCCTGCGCGTCGGTGTTGGCGACGAGGAAATCCACGCCCTGCACCTCGGCGCGCATCATGTTCGCGATCGCGTTGCCGCCGGCACCGCCGACACCGATCACCGCGATGCGCGGCGTCAGTTCGTCGACCTCGGGTGCGATGAATTCGATGCTCATCCCAATATTACTCCGCCGTTCCCGGTCGATACGCTAAGACCGGGCCCCTGATTGATCGTTAGTGCACCAGAGGACTGCCCGGTGCCAACATAAAACCGTCCAGTTTGGAAGGCTTTTCGTTAATAATTGGCCTTTGCCGCCTGAATTAACCGCCGGAACAGCCCCATGCCGCTCGGCCGGTGCACCGTCTGGTTGACCGGAGCGATGCTGCGCAGGTCGATCGGATCGGTCGCGGCATAGAAAGCCAGACCCGCGAGCGTCGCGAAAGCCGGGCCGCCATGCGCATCGGGCAGACCGGCCAGCCCGCGCGGTCGGCCGATGCGGACCGAGCGGCCCAGCGCCTGCTGCGCATAGTCGGCGATGCCCTTCAGCTCCGCGCCGCCGCCGGTCAGCACGACCTGGCGCCCCACCGGCCCCTCGAACTTCAGATGCTGGAGCGCCTTGCGGATCTCGCCCATCTGATGCTCCAGCCGCTGGCGGATCACGCCGATCAGCTGCGCCTTGGTGATCTGCATCGTGTCGCCGCCATCTTCGGCGGAAATCGGCGTGACCTGGATCATGTCGTGATTGTCGCGCGGGGAGGCATTGGCCGAGCCGTGGAAGCACTTCATCCGCTCGGCCATCTGGCGGCGCGTGCCGAAGGCCGAGGCCACATCATCGGTGATGTCTGCGGCGCCCATCGGCAGCGAACAGAGCCCGACCAGCATCCCGCCCGCGAACAGCGAGACATTGGTGATCCCCGCCCCCATCTCGACCAGCGCAACGCCCAGCTCGCGCTCCTCGTCGGACAGACAGGCCAGCCCCGTCGCGACCGGGCGCGGCGATGATCGACTTCACCTCCAGATGCGCCGAGCGGACGCACAGGTCGAGGTTGCGCACCGGCGAACCGTCGGCGGCGACGACATGGATATGCACGCCCAGCCGGTCGGCATGCAGCCCCAGCGGCTTCTTCACCCCGGTCAGCCCGTCCAGCGTGTAGAGCGCGGGCTGCGCGTGCAGCACCATCCGCCCCTGCGGATCGATCGAGTTGCGCCCGGCCGCCAGCAGCGCGTCGATATCGCCCTGTTCGACCTGATGGCCGCCCAGCTCGAACTCGACCTCGGCCACGTCGGACACCAGCCCCCCGGCCGAGAAGCCGACCCAGACATTCTCGATATTCAGCCCCGCAATGCGTTCAGCCTGTTCGACCGCCTCGCGCACCGCCGCCTCGGTCGCGCCCATATCGGCGATATAGCCGCGCTTGACGCCCCGGCTCTCGCGCTGGCCGGTGCCCAGCACGATCAACTCGCCGCCATCGCCCTTCCGCGCGATCAGGGCGGACACCTTGGACGATCCGATGTCCAGTGCGGTAATCAGTCCCTCGGGTGCGATCTTCGCCATGCCCCTGTTACCCCTGTGATGTCCCGTCGACCGCCGCCGCATCCGCGCCGTTCCCCGGTCCGACGTCGCCCGCCATGCCCCCGGCCTTCGCCGGATCGGCCAAAGCGTGATTCTGATTCAAACCGGGCCTGCGCGCAACCAGCTTTGCAGGGTCGCGCATGTCGAACCGCAACCAGCCGCGCCCCAGCAGCGGCCGCGATCCGTCCATCGCCGCGAACTTCATCAGCGCGGCCGGTGCGCCGTCCTCGGGCAAGGCCAGCGTCTCGCCGCTGTCGAAGGTCAGGTCCCAGCGGCGATTGCCGATCCAGGTCGCGGCCTTCACGCGCGGCTTCAGCGCAGGTGCGGCGGACAGCAGTGCCTGATAGCCCGGCTCCTGCAAATTCGCGCCCGGCCCGATGATCAGCGGCAGGTCGGGCATCGCCTCGGGCCGCACCGGTTCCAGCAGCACGCCGCCCGCATCGATCAGGGTCAGCTGGCCATTGTCCTGCCACACCGCCGCCGGACTCCGCTCCTCGATATCGACGAGCAGCGTGTCGGGCAGTCGGCGCGAGACATGCGCGTCCTTGATCCAGCCGTAACGGAGCAGCTTGGCGCGGACATCCTCCAGATTGACGAGCGGCATGGCCCGGCTCTGCTGGTCGAGCGCGACGGCATAGACCGTCATCCGGTCCATCCGCTTCAGGCCCGTGACCTCGATCTGCTGGACGCGGAACCCCGCATGGCCCGCCTGTTCGGCGATGGCGGTGCCGATCATGCCGGGCACCCCGACCCAGGTCGCCAGCGCCAGCGCCGCCGCGCCCGCACCGCCCAGGATCGTCCAGGTCACGGCCTTCTTGACCGTCTCCTCGCTGACCGGCAGCTTCGCCAGCAACCGTTCGGAGAGCGTCGCGCGCTTGACCGGCTGGCGACGACGCGGCGCCGGGCGGCGGGGCGAGGTGCCGCGCTTGATCGTCCGGCTCATCCCGCCTGGTCCTTGTACCAGTGGACCGCCTCATCGACGATCGCCTGGACCACCGCGTCGTAATCCATGCCGACATGGCGGCCCTGTTCGGGCACCAGGCTGAGCGGGGTCATGCCCGGCTGGGTGTTGACCTCCAGCAGGAACAGCCCGTCGACGCCGCGTTCGTCGTCCCAGCGGAAGTCGGAGCGCGAGGCCCCGCGACAGCCCAGGATGCGGTGCGCCTCCAGCGCCAGCGACTTACACGCCTCGGCGATCTCGTCCGGAATCTGCGCGGGGCAGACATGCTCGGTCAGGCCGTCGGTATATTTGGCGTCGAAATCGTACCAGCCATTCTTGGGCTTCAGCTCGGTCACGCCCAGCGCGCGGCCGCCCAGCACGGCGGTGGTCAGCTCGCGGCCCCGGATATAGGGCTCGGCCAACAGTTCCTCGAACTCGGCCCAGGGCCCCGCCCCATCACGGGCGATCGGGTTGCCGTGGTTGCTGGTGTCGGTGACGATCGCGACGCCGACCGACGAGCCTTCATTGACCGGCTTCAGCACATAGGGGCGCGGCAGGGGATCGCCCGCAAACAGTTCCTGCGACTTCACGATCCGGCCGCCGGGCATGGGGATGCCGTGCGGGACCAGCGCCTGCTTGGTCAGCACCTTGTCGATCGCGATGACCGAGGTGGCGAGGCCCGAATGGGTGTACGGAATGCCCATCAGGTCGAGCATCCCCTGCACCGTGCCGTCCTCGCCGGGCGAGCCGTGCAGCGCGTTGAAGACGAGGTCGGGCTTGGCGTCGACCAGTTTCGCCGCAACATCGCGGCCCATGTCGATCCGGGTGACGCGGTGGCCGTTCCGCTCCAGCGCATCGGCGACGCCCGCCCCCGACATCAGCGACACCGGCCGCTCCGCCGACCAGCCGCCCATCAGAACCGCGATATGGAGATGATAGGTCACTTCGCGATTCCCACTCTTTGTATTTCCCATTCGAGCGTAACGCCCGATTGTGCCTTCACCCTGGTCCGGACTTCCTCGCCCAGCGCCTCGATCTCCGCCGCCGTGGCGCCGCCGAGGTTGAGCAGGAAGTTGCAGTGCTTCTCCGACACCTGCGCATCGCCCAGGGTCAGCCCGCGACAGCCCGCCGCATCGACCAGCGCCCAAGCCTTGTGCCCGTCCGGATTTTTGAAGGTCGAGCCGCCGGTCTTGGAACGCAGCGGCTGCGACGCCTCGCGCGCGGCGGCGATGCGGTCCATCTCCGCCTGGATCGCCTCCGGCTCGGCGGCATGGCCCTGGAAGACCGCCTCGACCACCACCGTCCCATCGGTCAGGTTGGAGTGGCGATAGGTATATTCGAGGTCCGCGACGCCCAGCGTCTCGACCGTGCCGTCGCGACGAACGACCGTGGCGGAAACCAGCACGTCGGCGACCTCGCGCCCATAGGCCCCGCCGTTCATCCGCACGAAGCCGCCGACCGTGCCGGGGATCGATCGCAGGAATTCCAGCCCTCCAATGCCTGCATCGCGCGCATTGGACGAGACGAGGATGCCCGACGTGCCGCCGCCACAGGTGACGCGCTGCCCCTCCCCTGCCCGCGCATAGCTGAACGGCTTACCCAGACGGATCACGACACCCGGAACGCCGCCATCGCGCACGATCAGGTTGGAGCCGAGGCCCAGCGCCATTACCGGCACGTCCGGCGCAAGCGCGCTGAGAAACGCCGACAGGTCATCGACGTCCCTGGGCTCCAGCAGATATTCGGCCGCTCCGCCCGCCTTGAACCACACCAGCGGCGCCAGCGGCGCTCCGGGGGTCAATCGGCCGGCGGTGTCGGGCAGGTTCATCGACGCGCCTCGACCGCTGCCGCGAGGCCCGCCGCCCATTTGGTGATGTCGCCCGCCCCCAGGCAGACGACCATGTCGTCCGCACGGATCGAGCCCGCCAGTTCCTCTGCCAGTGCATCGGCATCGGCGACGGTCGCGGTCGAACGATGCCCGCGCCGCTTCAGTCCCTCGACCAGCGCGGAGGCGTCGACGCCCTCGATCGGCTGTTCGCCCGCCGCGAAGACCGGCGTCACCAGCACGCGGTCGGCATCGTTGAAGGCGGTCTGGAACTCCTCCATCAGATTGCCGAGCCGGGTGAAGCGGTGCGGCTGCACCACCGCGATGACACGGCCCCGCGCGCCCTCGCGGGCGGCGGCCAGCACCGCGCGGATCTCGACCGGGTGGTGGCCGTAATCGTCGATGACGGTCACGGTGCCACCGTCCACCGCGATCTCGCCGACCTTGGTGAAGCGCCGCTTCACGCCGCCGAACTGGCCGAAGCCCTGCTGGATGGTCGCGTCCTCGATGCCCAGCTCCAGCGCGACGCCGATCGCGGCCAGCGCGTTCTGGACATTGTGGCGGCCGGGCATGGGCAGCTCGATCCCCTCGATCGAGCGGCTGGAGCCGTCGCGGTTGCGGATGATCGCCTCGAACCGGTTGCCGCCGGGGATCGGCGTGACATTGACGCCGCGCACGTCGGCCTGCGCCGAAAAGCCATAGGTCACGACGCGCCGGTCGCGCACGCGCGGCAAGATGTTCTGCACCTCCGGGTGGTCGAGGCAAAGCAACGCCGCGCCGTAGAAGGGGACGTTTTCTACAAACTCGACGAAAGCGTCCTTCACCCGGTCGAACGAGCCGTAATGGTCGAGATGCTCGGGATCGATATTGGTCACGACCGCGATCGTGCCGTCCAGCCGCAGGAAGCTGCCGTCGCTCTCGTCCGCCTCGACCACCATCCAGTCGCTGGCGCCCAGACGCGCGTTCGAGCCATAGCTGTTGATGATGCCACCATTGATGACGGTCGGGTCCACCCCGCCCGCATCGAGCAGCGCCGCGACCATCGAGGTGGTCGTCGTCTTGCCATGCGTGCCCGCCACCGCGACGGTGGACTTCAGCCGCATCAGCTCGGCCAGCATCTCGGCGCGGCGCACCACGGGGATGCGGCGTTCCAGCGCGGCTTCGACCTCGGGGTTCGATCGGGTGATCGCCGTCGAGGTCACCACCACCGCCGCATCGCCCAGATTGTCGGCGGCATGGCCGATCGCGACCGGGATTCCCTTGGTCCGCAGCCCCTGCACCACATAGCCCTCGGCCACGTCAGAGCCCTGCACCCGGTAGCCGAGATTCTTCATCACCTCGGCAATGCCCGACATGCCGATGCCGCCGATGCCGACGAAGTGGATCGTGCCGATATCCGTGGCGACGCCCTTCATGCGCCCATCCCTGCCAAATTCCGTGTCCTTTGCGATTTGCCCACCGGCAAGACCATGCGCGGCGCGTCGAGGCTTTCGACCAGATCGGCGAGATCGCTCGCCGCTTGCGGTCGGCCACAGCCCCGCGCCCGCCCCGCCGCATTCTCCAGCGCCGCCGGGTCGAGGCCCAGCTTCTGCATCTGCTTGGCCAGTTCGACCGGCGTGAAATCCTTCTGCGCGATCGTCCGCGCGCCGCCCGCCCTGGTCATCTCGCGGGCATTCACCGTCTGGTGATCGTCGGTCGCGGAGGGTAGCGGCACCAGGATCGCCGGACGACCCGCGACCGTCAGCTCGGCCAGCGTCGAGGCGCCTGCCCGCGCGATCACCAGATGCGCCCAGGCGAGTTGCTCGGGCAGGTCGGGCAGATAGGTGGCGAGTTCGGCCGGAATCTCATGCTCGGCATATTTGGCGCGCACCGCGTCGATATCCTCGATCCGCGCCTGATGCGTCACCTGCAACCGCCGCCGGAAGGTGACGGGCAGCATGGCCAGGCCATCGGGCACCACCTTGGACAGGATGCTCGCCCCCTGGCTGCCGCCGGTGACGAGGACGCGGAAGATGCCATCCTCCTCCAGCAGCGGATAGGGCCGCGAGCGGAGCGCGAGAACCTGGTTGCGCACCGGATTGCCGATCAGCCGGGTCTTGGCCGCGTGCTTGGCGCTCAGCCGCTGGGTGTCCTCATAGGACAGCGCGATCGCATCGACCTTCCCTGCGACCAGCCGGTTGACCCGGCCCAGCACGGCGTTCTGCTCGTGGATCGCGGTGGGGATGCCCTCCGCGAACGCCGCCAGCAGGGCGGGCATCGCCGGATAGCCGCCAAAGCCGATGACGGCGGCGGGGCGGAAGGTGCTGTACAGCTCGCGCGCCATCGCCCGGCCGCGCCACATCTCGCGCAGCGCCTTGGCCCAGCCGACCGGTCCGCCCGCAAAGCGCCCGGCGGGCAGGACATGGGTCTGGATATCCTCGAACAGCCCCGGAAAGCGCACCCCGCGCGCATCCGATACCAGCGCGACACGGTGGCCGCGCCGGGTCAGTTCGGCCGCCAGCGCGGCGGCGGGGACCATATGGCCGCCGGTACCCCCGGCGGCGAGGACGAAGTGACGGCTCATTGCCCGCTCCACCTGACTACATAGGGGCTGCGCGTCAGGAACGGATTGCGCCGGGTGAATGCCAGCAACAACCCCATCCCGATCGACAGCGCGATCATCGACGAGCCGCCATAGCTGATGAACGGCAGGGTCATCCCCTTGGACGGGGCCAGCCCCGTATTCACCGCCATCGAGATCAGCGCCTGCGCGCCGAACTGCACGGCAAGGCCCGATGCGGCGTAGAGCTTGAACTCGTCCTGTTCGTCAAGCAGCTTCACGAACACCCGCACCACGATCGCCAGGAAGACCAGCGCGATGATCGAACAGGCGATCAGCCCGAACTCCTCGCCGATCACCGAGAAGATATAGTCGGTATGCGCTTCGGGCAGCCCGAACTTGGCCGTGCCGCCGCCGGGGCCGGTGCCGGTCCAGCCGCCCGCGGTCAGCGTGTTGTGCGCGGCATTGACCTGGAAATGGTCGGCCGCGCCCTCGCCGTCGACATCGGGGAAGAGGAAGGCGTTGATGCGGTTCCGCGCCACGCTGTAGAACATATAGGCGGTGACCAGCCCGACCGGCGCCATCGCCCCGATCGCCAGCATCACCTTGAGCGGCGTGCCCGAAATCATCAGCAGCGCCACCCAGACCAGGCAGAAGACGATGGTCTGCCCGAAATCGGGTTGCAGCATCAGCAGGCCCGCGACCAGTCCCGTCATCCCCATGGTGATGAGCGTGGCGGGCAGGTCGCGCTCCTTGGCCTTCAGCGACAACAGCCAGGCGGTCGTCACGATGAACATCGGCTTCAGGAATTCGGACGGCTGGAACTGTGCGATGCCGAAGCCGATCCAGCGCCGCGCGCCGTTGATCTCCACCCCGATAAAGGGCGTCACCGCCAGGATCGCGATCAGGATCCCCGTCCCCAGCACCGCCATGCGCCGCGCGGTGACGACCGGCAGCATCGAGACGCCGAACAGCACGGGCAGCGAGACGCCTACCCACATCACCTGTCGCCAGAAATAGTAAAGCGGGGCGAATTTGCGGTGCTCGCCCGAATAGCGCATCGCGGTCGCCGGGCTGGCGGCCGCGACCGCGACCAGGCCGATGGCGATCAGGAACAGGGTGAGCAGCAGCAGCACCCGGTCGATATCCCAGAACCAGGTGCCCAGCGGCGAACGATCGCCGCGCCCGCCCCGACCCTTCATCGATCCGATCAGGCCGGGACGCGGGCCTGGCTTGGGAGCGCGGTCGGTCACGCCAGAGCCTCCACCGCCGCGCGGAAGGCGTCGCCCCGCGCTTCATAATCGCGAAACTGGTCGAAGCTGGCGCAGGCAGGCGACAGCAGCACCGTGTCACCGGGCCGCGCCGCCGCCGCCGCATGCGCGACCGCCGCCTCCAGCGTGCCCGACTGCTCGACCACGGGCACCTTGTCCTTCAGCAGATCGAAGAAGAGCGGCGCGGCCTCGCCGATGGTATAGGCCGCGACGACATGGCCCAGATGCTGGGCGCACGCGTCGAGATCGTCGCCCTTGCGCTTGCCGCCGACGATCCAGTGCACGCGCGGGAAAGCCCCGAGGGCGGGCGCGGTGGATTCGGGATTGGTCGCCTTGGAATCATTGACGAAGGCCACGCCGTTTCGCGTCGCGACCTGCTGCATCCGGTGCGGCAGGCTGGCATAGCTGGCCAGCCCCGCCTCGATCGCATCCTCGGCAATACCCAGGGCGCGCGCGACCGCGATGGCGGCGCGCGCATTCTGGGCATTGTGCGGCCCCTGCAAGGCGGGCCAGCGACTCTGGTCGATCGGGTCCGACGCGATGGTGACGAGATCGTCGGTCCGCCCGGCAAGCCCCTGCGCGATATTGGCCGACGCCTCGTCGCCCGTGCCGACCACCGCGACATGCCCGGCCGATTGCATCGCGAACAGCCGGGCCTTCGACGCGGCATAGCCCGCAAATCCGTCATAGCGATCGAGATGGTCGGGCGTGATGTTGAGCAGGACCGCCACGTCGCAATCCAGGCTCCGCGTCAGATCGATCTGATAGCTGGACAGCTCCAGCACATAGACCCCGCCCGCAGGTAGGGGCTCCTGCCCCAGGATCGGCAGGCCGATATTGCCGCCCATCAGGGTCGGCACGCCCGCCGTCTTCAGGATGTGGTGGACCAGCGCTGTCGTGGTTGACTTACCGTTCGTCCCGGTAATGCCGACGACCTTGTGCGGCGGCAGGTCGTGCCGCGCCTGCGCGAACAGCTCGATGTCGCCGATGACCGGCACCCCCGCCGCGCGCGCGGAAGCGGCGAGCGGATGGGTATTCAGCGGCACGCCCGGCGACACGACCAGCGCGTCGAAGCCCGACAGGTCGTCGAGCGGTGCGATCGTGAGCCCCTCCCCTTCAGGGGAGGGGTTGGGGTGGGGCGGTTCCTCAAGCGCGGCATCCTGCGGCAAGGCCCCACCCCCAGCCCCTCCCCTGAAGGGGAGGGGAGCCAAGGCTTCACGCTTCGCAGGATCGCTATCCCACGCCACGACCCTCGCCCCGCCCGCCAGCAGCGCCGAAACGGTCGCGGCGCCGGAGCGTGCAAGCCCCAGCACCGCGTAACGTTTTCCCGCCCAGTCCCGCGAAACGATCATCGCAGCTTCAACGTCGACAGGCCCGCCAGCGCCAGCACGAAAGCGATGATCCAGAAGCGGATCACGACCGTCGGCTCCGACCAGCCGAGCTGTTCGAAATGATGGTGGATCGGCGCCATGCGGAACACCCGCTTGCCGGTCCGCTTGTAGAAGAAGACCTGGATGATGACCGACATCGCCTCGACCACGAACAGGCCGCCGATGATGCCCAGCACGATCTCGTGATGCGCGACGACCGCGATGGTGCCCAGCGCCCCGCCCAGCGCCAGGCTGCCGGTATCGCCCATGAACACCGCCGCCGGGGGGGCGTTGAACCACAGGAAGGCCAGCCCCGCGCCGACCACCGCGCCGCAGAAGATCGCCAGCTCGCCCGCGCCCGGCACATGCGGAATGCCCAGATAGTCGGCGAACTTCGCATTGCCCGCCAGATAGACGATGACCATGAACGCGACGCTGGCAATGATGACCGGCATGGTGGCGAGGCCGTCGAGCCCATCGGTCAGGTTCACCGCATTGCCGAACGCCACGATCGTGAAGGCGGCGAACAACGGATAGAAATAGCCGAGGTCGATATACATGCGCGAGGTGAAGGGTAGATAGAGGTGCGGCCCGTTCTGCCCCATGATGATCCATGCCGCGATGCCCGCGATGGCGAATTCCAGCAGCAGCCGGGTCCGCCCCGACACGCCCGCCGTCGAGGCCTTGCGCACCTTGTCATAGTCGTCGAGGAACCCAATCGCCCCGAAGCCCAGCGTGACGAACAGGCACGCCCAGACATAGGGGTTGAAGACGTTCATCCAGATGATGATCGCCAGCGCCATGCTGGTCAGGATCATCAGCCCGCCCATGGTCGGTGTGCCCCGCTTGGCGAGATGGGTCTGCGGCCCGTCGGCGCGGATCGGCTGCCCCTTGCCCTGGCGGACGCGCAGCCAGCCGATAAAGCGCGGGCCGATGATCAGGCCGATGAACAGCGCGGTCGCCACCGTCGCGCCGGTGCGAAAGGACTGATAGCGGATAAGGTTGAAAAGCCCCGGAAAACCCAGATGCTCCGCGATCCAGTACAACATTAACCCTGCGCCCCGCCCAGTCGAGATTCGCGTCCCAGAGCGGCGACGACCCGCGACAGCCCGACCCCGTTGGAACCCTTGATCAGCACCACGTCGTCGGGCGCGATGATCGAGGCCAGCGCGGCTTGCGCGGCCTTAGCATCGGCCACATGGACGAAATCGACCCGCCCCTCAAGCGCGGCGGCCAGCGGCACCATCGATTCACCGACCAGCAGCGCCCGTTCGACGCGCGCGGCCAGGATCGGCTCGGCCAGGCCCGCATGATAGGCGGCCGAATCCTCGCCCAGCTCGCGCATCTCGCCCAGCACCGCGACGTGGCGTCCAGGCTCCTCGGCCAGCACCGCCAGCGTGGCGCGCATCGAGGCGGGGTTGGCGTTGTAGCTTTCGTCGATCACCAGCGCGCCGTTCGCCATGCGGAACCGCGCGCCGCGCCCGGCCAGCCCGCCCATCTCGGCCAGCGCAAGCCCCGCTAGCCCCAGATCGCCGCCCGCCGCATCCACCGCCGCCAGCACCGCCAGCGCGTTGGACACCCAATGCTGCCCCGGCTGCGACAGGGTGAAGTTCAGTTCCTTGTCGCCCAGCCGGGCGGTCACGAAGCTGCCGCCATTGGGCCCGCGCATCGCCTCGACCGCGCGGACATCGGCGGCGGGATCGAAACCGAAGGTCACGATCCGGTCGGCATAGGGCTTGGCCGCCGCGATCAGGCGATCGCGATGCGGGCTGTCATAGGGGACGATGGCGGTGCCGCCGGGCTGGAGCCCCTGGAAAATCTCGCCCTTGGCATCCGCGATGGCGGATTCGTCGGGGAAGAATTCGGTATGTGCGGGCGCGATGGCGGTGACGATGGCGATGTGAGGGCGGACCATCGCGGTCAGCGCGGACAGCTCGCCCGCATGGTTCATCCCCATCTCGAACACGCCCGCGCGGACGCCCTGCGGCATGCGGGCCAGGCTGAGCGGAACGCCGGTATGGTTGTTGTAGCTCTTGACCGAACGGTGCACCGCCCCCCGCCAGCCCCGCTCGAGCGCGGCATAGAGCGCCTCCTTGGCGCTGGTCTTGCCGACCGAGCCGGTGACGCCGATGATCGTTGCCTGCGTCCGGGCCCGGCTGGCGCGCGCGAGGTCCTCCAGCGCGTGGAAGCTGTCGGCGACGCGGACATGCGGATGATCGGTCGGCCGGCTGACCAGCGCGCCCGCCGCGCCCTGCGCAAAGGCCTGGTCCAGAAAGCGATGGCCATCGGTCGCCTCACCCGCCATCGCGACGAACAGGTCGCCCGGCCCGACCTCGCGACTGTCGAAGGCGACGCCCGACACGGCGAAATCGCCCGATGCCTGCCCGCCGGTCGCCGCCGCGATCTCCTGCGCGGTCCACAGGGTCATTTGCGCTCCTCGGGCGTCTTGGCACCATAATGCAGCGACAGCTTGGGGCGCACGCGTGCGGGCGCGTCCGGCTGAACGGAATCGGTCTTGTCGACCGGCGGCGTCTTGGTGGGGGCCTGGGACGTCATGCCGCGCACTCCCGCGCCACCGACACATCGTCGAAGGGCAGGACGAGGTCGCCGACGATCTGGCCCTGTTCATGCCCCTTGCCCGCGATCAGCACGATGTCCTGCTCGCCCGCCTCGGCGATGGCGGCGGCGATGGCCTCGCGCCGGTCGCCGATCTCGATCGCGCCGGTCGCACCGCGCATCACCTGCGCGCGGATCGCGGCGGGGTCCTCGGTCCGGGGATTGTCGTCGGTCACGATCACCCGGTCGGCATGGAGCGAGGCGACCTGTCCCATCACCTCGCGCTTGCCCGGATCGCGGTCGCCGCCCGCGCCGAACACCACGATCAGGCGCCCGCCCGCATGCGGCTTGAGCGCGGCGATCGCCGCCTCCAGCGCATCGGGGGTATGGGCATAGTCGACATAGACCGGCGCGCCGCTCCGCGCGATGGCGGCGCGTTCCAGCCGCCCGCGCACCGGCTGCAATCGGGCCAGATCGGCGACCGTCCGCGCAACGTCGCCGCCGGTCGCGATGACGAGCCCAGCCGAAACCAGCGCATTGGCCGCCTGATAGGCCCCGATCAGCGGCAGCTGCACCTTGTGCACCGCGCCTTGTTCGTCCTCGATCACCAGCCCCTGGCCCAGCAGGGTCGGATGCCGCTCGACCAGCTTCAGCGTCGATCCGCGCGTGCCGACCGTGACCAGCCTGTTGCCGCGCGCGCGCGCCAGGTCGATCACCCGGCCGCTTTCCACGTCATCGGCCCACACGACCGCCGTGCCCTCGGGCGACAGCACCTCGGAGAACAGCCGCATCTTGGCCGCCAGATAGGCCCCCATGTCGCCATGATAGTCGAGATGGTCGCGCGACAAATTGGTGAAGGCCGCCGCCGACACCTCCAGCCCCTCGGTCCGATACTGGGTCAGGCCATGGCTCGACGCCTCGAACGCCAGATGGGTCACGCCCTCGCGCGCCAGCCCCGCGACATTGGACAGGAAGGTCACGACGTCGGGCGTGGTGAGGCCGGTATAGGTCCGCTCGTCGGCGGTGGTCACGCCCAGCGTGCCGATCGAGGCGGCATGATGCCCCGCCATCCGCCAGAGCTGGCGCGTCATCTCGACCGTCGAGGTCTTGCCGTTGGTGCCGGTCACCGCCACCGCGGTCGCCGGGAAGGGCGCGAAGAACGCCGCCGCCAGCCGGGCAAAGGCCGCGCGCGGTTCGTCGGAGGCGATGTGCACCGCTCCCTCCACGGCCACGCCCGGCCGGGCGACGACCGCCACCGCGCCGCTGCGCACCGCATCGGCGATGAAATCCTCGCCATTCACCCGCGCGCCCTGGAACGCGCCGAAGATCGTGCCCGGCGCGACCTTGCGATGGTCGATCGCGAAACCGGAGACGAGGGCGTCGCCGCCCTCGCCCGTGATGTCATGGTCCAGTTGGTTCAGCTTCATGCCGCGCGCCTCATCGTCCATCCACGGGCGGCGCCTTGGGGTCCTGCCACAGGGTCGGCAGAATGTCCGACACGTCCACATCCTTGTTGGCGTCCGGCACGACGCCCAGCATCGCACCGACCCGCGTGATCGTCCGCCCGACCACCGGCGCGGCGTTCCAGGCTGCGGTCTTCCACCCGAACGTCTCCTTCGTCCCCTTTGGCGAGTCGAGCATCGCCAGCACGACATAGCGCGGCGCATCCATCGGAAAGGCCGCCGCAAAGGTCGCCACGTTGCGCGAACGGTCATAACCGCCCGCCACCGCCGCCTCGGCCGTACCAGTCTTGCCCCCGACGCGATAGCCCGGCGCATCGCCCTTGCGCCCCGTGCCGCGCATCACGACCAGCCGCAGCATCTGGCGCATCCGCGCGCTCGTCGCCTCGCTCAGCACGCGGCGTCCCTCGGGCGCATGGCCGGGCGCCACCTTCAACAGCGTCGCGGGCCGCCAGATGCCGCCATTGACCAGCGCGGCATAGGCCGAGGCGAGGTGCAGCGGCGTCACCGCGATGCCATGGCCATAGGCGGTCGTCATCGTCGTCGTCCGCGCCCAATAGGTGGGCAGCAGCGGGCGGCCCTTTTCGCGCAGCTCGATATCGGGCTTGGTATCGAAGCCCAGCTTCTTGAACATCGCCTGCATCCGCTGCGGCCCGATCTCGTCGGCGACGCGCGCGGTGGCGATGTTGGAGGAATAGATCAGCGTCTCGGCCATGTTCAGCCAGCGCTTCGGATCGCCCGCCTCGTCATGGATGGTATAGCCGCCGACCTTGAGCGGATGGGTCGCGTCGAAGCGTCGCGCCATCGAGGTGACGACGCCATTCTCCATCGCGGTCGCCATGGTGATCGGCTTGAAGGTCGAACCCAGCTCGAACACGCTCTGCGTCGTGATGTTGCGCAGCTGTTCGGACCCCGCCATGCCGACCCGGTTGGGGTTGAAGGTGGGCAGCGAGACCATCGCGATCACCTCGCCCGTCGCCACGTCGAGCACGATGCCGCCGCCGCCGCGCGCCGAGAAGGTCGTCATGGCGCGGCCCAGCTCGCTCTCCATCGCCGCCTGGACGCGCGTGTCGATCGACAGCGCGACCGGCTTGCCCGCCTGGGCCGGGTCGAGCAGCCGCTGGTCGAGGACGCGCTCCATGCCGCTCATCCCGTGCCCGTCGGTCGACAGGAAGCCCAGCGCGTGCGCGGCCAGGTTGGATTGCGGATAGAGGCGCTGCGTCTCGCGGTCGAAGACCAGCCCCGGCTCGCCGATCGCGTTCACCTGCTCAACCAGCGCGGGGCTGGCGCGGCGTTGCAGATAGACGAAATTCGCCTTGCGGGTCAGCTGGTTGTAGAACCAGGCCTGATCGCCGCGATCGGGCATCAGCGCGGCGAGGCGCGCGGCGATCTCCATCGGGTCGCCGATCAGCTTCTTGGGATGGACCGCGATCGTCCAGCTGTCGATCGTGCGCGCGAGCGGCGCGCCGTTGCGGTCGACGATGTCGCCGCGCGCGGCCAGCGTCGCGGTGCGCGCCGCCGCGTCGGCCGGGCCGGCGAAGATCGCCAGCATCATCAGCCGCCCGATCACGACGAGCACCGCCGCGCCGAACAGCATCATCAGCATCATCAGCCGCATATGCGTCGTCGCGACCAGCGCATGGCGCTGGCCGGCGGTACGCTGCGTGCCGGTGGGACGTGCGACGAGTACGCTCAACGCGGCCGCCGCGATTCGGACTTGGCCCCCTTCAGAATGTCGCCCAGCGTCGTGTCGGACAGCAGCTGGCGGTCGAGCATCGCCACCGCCTGCGGCCGGACCTTCGCAACGGCGGCAACGGTGCGCACGGTCGCGATCGGCGCGGGCTTGGCGCCCTTGGTCGCGACGACACGCTCGGACACGGCCTTGACGATCTGGGCCTTGGGCAGCTCGACCTTGGCGAGCCGGACGACGGGAGCGGGCGCGATGGGCTTGGCGGCGGCGGGGGCGGAGACCGGCGCGTCCGGCTGGGCGACCGGAGCGGGCTGGGGCTGAGAGGGGACGAGCAGCGCGGCGGTCTGGATCGCACCGGCGGCGGGCCCCTGCGTCACGTCGAGCGAGGCGAGCTGCGACTCGTCACCCACGAACTGCCCGGCGACCGGCGCGGTCAGCGCCAGCGTGTCACCATTCCACTTTTCCAGCTGGACCAGGTTGGCGCGGGTGTCGAACTCGGTCTCCAGCGCGCGGATGTCGCGCTGCGCGGCGGCGATGCGGGCGTTGACGTCGTCCAGCTTCTTGCGCTCCGACGCGACCTGGAGCGAGACCAGGTAGAAGCCCAGGACCACCGCGACGCAGCTCCCGAACCACCCGATCCCCTTCAACCGATACGCCGCCGTCATACGCCCAACTCCTGACTCAACTCGCCCCCCGGCAATCCATTCGATCCCGCCGACCAGGCGGGGGACTCGGTTCGCGTCGCAAAACGCAGCGTCGCCGAACGCGCGCGCGGATTGCGGGCCAGCTCCGCCTCGCCCGCGCGCACCGCCTTGCCGACCTGGGCAAAGCTGGGCGCGGCGGCGGCGGCCTGTTGCGGCAGGTGACGCGACCCGCCCGGCATCTGCCCGGCGCGCTCGCGGAAGAAGCGCTTGACCATGCGGTCTTCCAGGCTGTGGAAGGTGACGACCACCAGCCGCCCGCCCGGCTTCAACGCGCGTTCCGCCGCCGCCAGCCCCTCGGCCAGTTCGTCCAGCTCGCGGTTCACATGGATGCGGATCGCCTGGAAGGTCCGGGTCGCCGGGTCCTTCTTGTCATGCGGGCGATAGCCGAGCGCGCGGCGGACCACGGCGGCCAGTTCGCCGGTACGGGTCAGCGGGCGTGCGGCGACGATCGCCTGCGCGACACGGCGCGAACGCGGTTCCTCGCCGTAATGATAGAGGACGTCGGCGATCGCGGCCTCGTCGGCGGTGTTGAGGAAATCGGCGGCCGACTCCCCCTCCTGCGCCATGCGCATGTCGAGCGGCCCGTCCCCCTGGAACGAAAAGCCGCGCTCCGCCTGGTCGAGTTGCATCGAGGACACCCCGATATCGAGCACCACGCCATCAACGCGGGTATCGAGTTCCTGATCCAGGCTAGAAAATTCCCGGTGGATCAGCGTCAGCCCCGGCTCGGCCGCGACCAGCGCCTGGCCGTTGGCGATCGCGTCGGGATCGCGGTCGAAGGCGACGACGTTCGCCCCCCGGCCCAGCATCGCACGCGTATAGCCGCCCGCGCCGAACGTGCCGTCGACATGCGTCTCGCCCGGCTGGATGACGAGCGCGTCCAGCACCTCGTCGAGCAGGACGGGGATGTGCGGGGCGTCGGCGGGCATGGTCACGGGATCGCTCACAGCGCGATCCCCTTTTCCTGACAGTGATAGCGCGCGGCCGAGATCATCTTGGGCGGCAGGCCCGGCGTCTCGACCAGCGTCCTGGGGTCCCAGATTTCGATATAATCGAACGTGCCCCAGAAAAAGGCATGGCCCGTGATCCCGGCATGGAAACGGGGAAAGCCCGGCATGATGAAACGGCCCGAACCGTCGAAGGGCACGGCCTCGCCATTCGCCAGATCGCGCTTGATGTTATAGTCGATGCGGCCGTCGGGCCCGCGCGACATCTCGGTGCGCGCGTCCAGTTCCTTCTTCAGCACCGCGACATAACCCGGGTCATAAGCGATCAGACAACGTTCGGTTTCGTGTACGGCGATGATGATGGTCCCGCCGTCCTTTCCATCGGGGCGCGGCGCGTTCTGAGCCAGGGTGGAACGAAGGGCGTTGGGGATGGCCACGCGACCCTTGTCGTCGACAAGGCCAATGCCACTTCCCTGATACAAACCCCTTTCGGACACGCCAACCTCGCACATGGCGCGCACGGCCTCACATCTTCGAAACCCGGCCGATGCCGCGCTCCGACCCATTGCTGGACAATGATGAGCCTGCCCCTCTGTTGGGAATGGGTTTACCTATAGCGTCAACGGGTGGCAACGGGATTTTTGGGGATGATCGGGGAAACCGCTCCTAAATCGCTGTATATGCGACGAACGGCTGGGCGCGGGGCGGGAGGGAGCGCATCGGCGAACTGGCGGAAAAGTGCCGAAAAACGGGCGCACGAAGCACCGATCCCCGGATTTCCCCGAAGGATTCCCATCATCGCCAAACGGCGTCGGGATGCGGTGAGAAAGGCGGCGGAGCGCGGCGGCCGAGCCGGGTCACCGGCCGAAGCACGCCCGAATCGGTCTTGATTCGAATCAATCGACGCTATCGGACGTCGGACCGCACCGCCCCGCTATGACGGGACCGGGTTCAGGCCGGTGTCGCGGATCAGCGGGCGGGTTCGGCGGGCGACTGGGCGTTGACGGGGGCGGGCGCGACGCCGAGTTCGGCCAGCGGTTCGCTGCTGGGGGCGGTCGCGTTCGCCACGGCCATGTCGGCCACCATGTTGCTCTGCGCCGCCCCGGCCGTCTCGACCGGCGGATTGTCCCGATTCAGCGATCCCAGGATGGTGCTGGCGATGGCGATCAACAGGATGACCGCAGCCAGGCCGATCATACCGACCTTCACACGTTGCATGATATGATGGTGGTCGGGTGACTTCATGAAGTGGGTGTAACTATCCTGCGCCTGCACCGATGTCGACCTCTACCACCGGAACGGCCCCACCGTCCCGGATTTAAAGACCCTTTTCCGCCCGCCACGCCGGATTATGGAGCGTGGAGAGGTAGCGAAACCCCGTATCGCACAAAATGGTTGCGATACGCTTGCCCGGCCCCAATGCCTTGGCCAGCGCCACCGCGCCGCCGACATTGATGCCCGACGACAGGCCCAGGCACAGCCCTTCCTCGCTCAGGAGTCGCTGCACCCAGTACCAGCCTTCCGCGTCGGAAATGCGAAATTGCGTGTCGATCGGCGCGCCGTCAAGATTGGCGGTGATCCGCCCCTGCCCGATCCCCTCGGCGACCGACGAGCCTTCGGACTTCAGCTCGCCATGCGCATAATAGTCGTAGAGCGCCGCGCCGTGCGGATCGCTGAGCGCGATGACCACCGACTCGTCATGCGCCTTCAACCCCATACCGACGCCCGCCAGCGTGCCGCCCGTGCCCGCCGCGCAGGTGAAGCCGTCGATCCGCCCGTCCAGCTGGGTCCAGATCTCCTCGGCGGTGCCGACGATATGCGCGCGGCGATTGGCGATATTGTCGAACTGGTTGGCCCAGATGGCATTGTCTGTCTCCTCGGCGATCCGGCGCGAGGTGTGGACGAAGTGACAGGGGCTGGAATAGGGCGCGGCGGGCACCAGCACCAGCTCGGCCCCCAGCGCGCGCAGCGTGTCCATCTTCTCGCGGCTCTGCGTCTCGGGCATCACGATGATCGTGCGATAGCCCTTGGCATTGGCGACCAGCGCCAGGCCGATGCCGGTATTGCCCGCCGTCCCCTCGACGATCGTGCCGCCGGGGCGCAGCGCCCCGCGCGCCTCGGCATCCTCGACGATGAACAGCGCGGCGCGGTCCTTCACGCTGGCGCCCGGATTGGCGAATTCGCATTTGCCGTAAATGTCGCAGCCGGTGGCCTCGCTCGGCCCCTTCAGACGGACGAGCGGGGTGTTGCCGATCAGGGCCAGCGTGTCGGGTGTCGCATCCATGCCCGCTAGATGGCCCCTGCCCCGCCGCTCGGCAAGCAAAGCCTTGCTTGGGAAGCCCCAAGCGCAAGGCCGGGTCGCGGGGCGCGGGTCGCGGGTCGCGCGTCGCGGCGGCGCGGCGGCGCGTGCGGATGCCGGACATTTCGATCCCGACGGCCATCTGCGCGCTTGACGGGGCATTGCTGCATTTGCGAAGCAACGCCTCGCTATGAAGAGCCTTCTCCCCCTCATCGTCGCCGCACCGCTGCTCGCCCTGGCAGCGTGCAATTCCAAGCCCAGCCAGCCCGAGGTGGTCGACACCAACCCCGATCCCATGGCCAATGTCCTGGCCAACCGCGCGCCGGTCGAACTGCCGCCCGCGATCAAGGCCGAAAAGACCTTCCGTTGCAAGGACCAGAGCCTGGCCTACGTCACCTTCTTCCAGGGTGACAAGCAGGCCAATGTCCGCCTGAAGGAAGGCGAGACGCCGGTCGTGCTGAAGGCTCCGGCCGCCGGTGAGCCGCTGACCGCCGAGGGTGGCTGGCGCCTGACGGGTGACGAGAAGACCATCACCCTGACCACCCCGAAAAAGGCCGCGCAGAGCTGCCACGTCTAAGACGTCTTTCTCCATCGTTCCGCAATCGGACGATAGGGACTTGATCGAAATCGGGCCGGCGGGGATACCTCGTCGGCCTTTTTCTTGAGGCAGGCTCGGGAGGTCGGGGGACGAATCGTGGCGGCGATCGCGATCTACAGCATGAAGGGCGGCGTGGGTAAGACCAGCATGGCGGTCAACCTGGCCTGGTGCGCGGCGACCCAGTGCGCGCGCCGCACGCTGTTATGGGATCTCGATCCGCAGGCCGCGTCGACCTGGCTGCTGGGCGGCCCGGCCCCCGGCGACCAGGCGCAGGCGATCTTTTCGCGCGACGTCGCGGTCGAACGGCTGGTGCGCCGGACCGACACGCCCAACCTGTCGCTGATCGGCGCCGACACCTCGTTGCGCGGGCTCGACCTGCTGTTCCACCAACTCGACAAGAAGAAGCGGCTGGGCAAGCTGATCGACGGGCTGGACGGCTATGACCGGGTGCTGCTCGACTGCCCGCCGGGGCTGACCGAAACGACCGACCAGGTGCTGCGCGCGGTCGACCTGATCGTGGTGCCGGTGGTCCCCTCCGCGCTGTCGACCCGCGCGCTGGAGGTGGTCGACAGCCATGTCCGGGGCCGCGTGCCGATCCTGCCGGTCCATGTCATGGTCGACCGCCGCCGCCGCCTTCACGCAGAGGCCGTCGCCGCCCAGCCCGACTGGCCCGCCATCCCCATGGCCAGCCTGGTCGAGGCGATGGGCGAGCACCGCGCCCCCATCGGCGCCTTCGCCCCGCGTAGTGCGGCGGCGCAGGCCTATGCGACGCTGTGGCGGGCGGTCGAACGGCGGCTGTCGGGGAAATGAGCCGGCGGGATCAGCCGGGCCCGGTCGAGCGGCTGACTCCCCATCTCGTGCTGGGCGCCTATGCCGTGGGGGTGTTCCCCATGGCCGACACGCGCGAGGCCGACCATGTCTATTGGGTCGAGCCCCGCAAGCGCGCGATCCTGCCGCTCGACGGCTTTCATTTGTCGCGCTCGCTGCGCAAGACGGTCGCCGCCGACCGGTTCCGCGTGACCGCCGACACCGCGTTCGAATCGATCATCCGGATGTGCGCCGAAAGCGTGCCCGACCGGCCCGAAACCTGGATCAACTATGCGATCGAGCGGGTCTTCATCGACCTGTTCGACATGGGCTTTGCCCATTCAATCGAATGCTGGGACGGCGAAGAGCTGGTCGGCGGGCTGTACGGCCTGGGGCTGGGCCGCGCCTTTTTCGGCGAATCGATGGTCAGCCGCCGGACCGATGCGTCCAAGGTCGCGATGGTCTGGCTGGTCGCGCGGCTGCGCGCCGGGGGGTACAGCCTGCTCGACTGCCAGTTCCAGACGCCGCATCTGTCGACCATGGGCGCGGTCGAGATCGGGCGCGACGATTATGTCGCGCTGCTGTCCGATGCGTTGGCCGGGGTGGTCGCGCCGGGCGCCTCCGCCTCGGGCGTGTCGGCGGCGGGCGACTTCGCCGCGCTCGACCGTCTGGGCGCCGCGCCGGACGAGGCGGCGGGCACCGTTTCCGGGCCGGTTTCGGGCCAGGACATCGTGCAGCTCTTGGCCCAGACGTCATAGACCGGGTGCTGCACGACGTTCAGCGCCGGGCGTTCCTTGTACAGCCATCCCGAAAAGACGCGCTGCCACCGCTGATTGGCCCCGCGCACGTCCAGCTGGACGAAGGCGCCGGTCAGCTGTTCGGGTTCCCAGGATGCGGTCTTTTCGCAGGCGCGCAGGCGCACGACCGCGTCGCCGACGCGAATCGCCTGGCCCGGCTTCAAGGTCAGCTCGCGTGAGACGCCGTTGCGCTTGTTGAGCAGGCCTACCACCGCGACCCGCTCGGCCATCGGCGTGCCGCCGCTAGGCAGGTTCGCCTGGCCCGCATCGACCGATTCGATTCCCGACCCGCCACCGGGGCGGTCGGGCAGGATCTGGCTGACCGCCGCATCCTCGGCGGTCGCCCCGTCCTTATAGGTCAGGGCGTGATAGCCGAACCAGCCCCCCACGCCCAGCGCGGCCGCCAGCGCAGCGCCGGCCAGCCAGCGAGCCGTCTTCACCCCTCGGGCGTCCAGGCTTCGTAATCGCCCGTCGCGGCGGCGCGCTGGCCACCCTTTTCGAGCGCCCCCGCCGGGCGATAGGCCATGGCGGTGCCGGTCTGGTTGGGCAGGGTCGGCTTCTGCCACGCACGACGCAGCGGCAGCGAGCGATCGGGCACATCGTCGATCTGATGATGCAGCCAGCTGAACCATTCCGCCGGAACCCGGCTGGCATCGTTCGAACCCTTGTAGATCACCCAGCGGCGCGGGCGTCCGGCGGTGTCGCTGCCGCCTTCATAATAGACATTGCCGTGGGCATCCTCGCCCACCTGCGCCTTGCCGCGCAGACCGAACCAGGTGCCGATGGTGGCGCCGTTCCACCAGGTGAAGGGATTGAGGTTGATGCCCATGACGCGCCGTGTAGCCCGGCTGTCGCCGCCCTTCAACCGCGTTCCGCATGGATGGGGCACATGAAGCCTCTCCTCCCGGCAGGGGGCGGGGATTTGGGGTGGGGGAAGCGCCGCAAGGGGTTGGATCGGTGAGACCCCCTGCCCTCCCGCCTTCGGGAGCGGCTTGGCGTGGTTCAGACGTTACCCGCCCCGAACGGCCTCATTTCGCCCAGGACACCGAATCGCCCTCCGACAGGCCCAGTTCGGCCGCGCGGCCGCCGACCAGTTCCAGCACCGCCGCGACCGGCTCGCCCGAGGGGATGGGGGTTTCCGAGAAGGGCGTGGTATTCTCCGCGATGCGCGCGATGGTGCCGTCGGCGCGAATGAAGATGATGTCGAGCGAGGTCGGCGTGTTCTTCATCCAGAAACTCGCCTCGCGCGGGCCGCCGCCCTCGGGCGGATAGGGCGCGAACAACATGCCGTCATCGCGCTTCAGGTCGGTGCGATACATCAGCCCCTGCTGCTGCTCGGCGGCGGTACGGGCCTGTTCGACGTGCAGCTGCTGCCTGCCCGACGCGGTGGTGATGGTCACCGGCATTTTCGACGCCTGTTGGACGTCCGCCGTCTTGGCCTGCTCTGCGCCGGAACAGCCGGTCAGCTGGATCGCGGCCAGTCCCAGCGCGAGCGCCATGCCGCGCCCCGCCCCCATAGCCCGCTGTCGCACGCCTTACATCCTTTCCGTCACCACCACCGCCAACGGCCCCTTGGGCCCATCGACGATTCGCGCGGCCAGCGGCTGCCCCGGCTCGACCGTGATCAGGCCGCCGCGCCGCAGCGTCTCCATATGCACGAAGATATCCGCCCCGTCGCGGTCGCGCAGCAGAAAGCCATAGCCTTTCAGCCGGTTGAACCATTTAACCGCGACCAGTTCGGGATCACCCGCCGCATCGACGAGCGTCTCGGGATCGACCCTGTCGGGCGAGCGGGGCCGCTTGGGCATTTCGGGCACGGCATGGGTCAGGTCGATGCTCAGCACCTCGCGCGCCTGATAGCCGCGCCCGCGCTCCACCGCGAGCATCTCCACCCGTGCGCCTTCGGGCAGGCTGCGCCGGGCATGCGGCTGAAGCACGGTGAAGTGCAGCAGCACATCCCCGTACGCCCGATCGTCCGCGACCGCGAAGCCGAAGCCGCGCGTCACATCGAACCACTTGACGACCCCCGTCAGCCTTACGGCCGCATCCGCCGCTTCGCCGTCGATGCCGCCCCCTGTATTTGGCGTTTCATCCAGCATCATCGCACCCTTGGATGCATTGCTAGCATCTTTGTTCGCACCCGCAATGCGAGGCGGATCACTTTTTGCTGGTCCGGAGTGGGACGAAACGGCCAAGATTCTTTGCTTGAAGGAAAATTTGCCGAATTTGGATCAATATTCCCGGTCGTCGATCATCTCGCCGGGCGCCGCCGACACGATCTGCCGGGCCAGCGCCATGTCGTGACCGGCGCGCAGCATCGCCGCGAACTGCTTCTCGCGAAGCGCGCGATCCGCCTCGCCGTCGCCGAAAGGCCCGATTCGCCGCCGCCGGGCAAAGGCCAGCGCGGCATCGCGCGCCGCCTCCGCCACCTGCCCCGCAATCGCCTCGTGATCCTCGGGCCCGACCCGCGCGGCCTGCAGCGCCTGCCGCACCCGCCGCGCCCCCAGCCCCCGGCGGGCCAGCGACGCCGCCTTCATCTCGGCATAGGCGCGGTCGTCGATATAGCGCAGCTCGACCATCCTGGCCGCCAGCCCACGTGGATCGGGCGCATCCTCCCCCGCCCAGCCGCGTTCGCGCAGCTTGCGAGTCAGATATTCGACCAGCTTGCCCTCGGTCGTCGCGAAACGCTCGACATAGCGCAGCGCGATCTGCTCCAGCAATTTGGGATCAAGGGGCTTTGGCGGGCGACGATCGGCAGACACGCCTTGTTTGTGCCACACTGACACTGGAATTAGAACGCGGGAAGCCGCCGTCCATCCGGCGAAAGAATCATACTCGTCTCCGCGGCCCCGCGGCCCGGACGATGCAAGAGCATAAGGAACGAAGGCAAGGCCATGACGATCGAGCACCATCAGGACGACGCGCGCGCCATCATCGCGACGCCGACCGAAGATGCGCTGCCGCGCCGCTTCGCCGACTTCGATACGCTGGGCGAGGCGCTGGACTATGCCGCCTCGGGCTCGCGCGGTCTGAACTTCCACGATGCGCGCGGGGTCCTGACCCGTCCCTATCCCTTCTCCGAGCTGCGCGACGACGCGCTGGCCTGCGCCCGCCGGCTGATCGCCAGCGGCGTGCGCCCCGAGGAGCGGATCGCACTGGTCGCCGAGACGGGCCCGGAATTCGCCGCCCTCTTCTTCGGCGTGATCTATGCGGGCGCCTGGCCGGTGCCGCTGCCGCTGCCGACCTCGTTCGGCGGGCGCGACAGCTATATCGAGCAGTTGCGCGTCCAGCTCGCCAGCTGCGACCCCAAGATGCTGATCTTCCCGCCCGAACTGGCGCAGATGGCCGGTGCGGCGGCCGAGGCGGCGGGTGTCGAGGGCATCGACTGGGACAGCTTCGCCCGGCGCGAGGCGCCCGAGGCGCCGCTGCCCGAGGCGAAGTCGGATGCGATCGCCTATCTGCAATATTCCAGCGGTTCGACCCGTTTCCCGCATGGCGTGGCGATCACCCACCATGCGCTGCTGAACAATCTCGCCGCGCACAGCCATGGCATGAAGATCCAGGAGAGCGACCGCTGCGTCTCGTGGCTGCCCTGGTATCACGACATGGGCCTGGTCGGCTGCTTCCTGTCGCCGGTCGCCAACCAGGTGTCGACCGATTACCTGAAGACCGAGGATTTCGCGCGTCGCCCGCTGGCGTGGCTGGACATGATCAGCCGCAATCCGGGCACCTCGGTCAGCTATTCGCCGACCTTCGGCTATGACATCTGCGCGCGCCGCATCTCATCGCAGACCAAGGCGTCGGACCGTTTCGACCTGTCGCGCTGGCGGATCGCGGGCAATGGCGCGGACATGATCCGCCCCGACGTCATGCAGTCCTTCGTCGACGCCTTTGCCGATGCGGGCTTCCAGGCGACCGCCTTCCTGCCCTCCTATGGCCTGGCCGAGGCGACGCTGGCGGTGTCGATCATGCCGCCGGGCGAAGGCATCCGCGTCGAGCTGGTCGAGGAAACCCAGCTGTCGGGCGGCGCACGCGGCACCGACCGGCCGCAGCGTTTCCGCGCCATCGTCAATTGCGGCAAGCCCGCGCGCGACATGGTGATCGAGATCCGCGAGGAGGACGGCACGCCGCTTCCCGACGGGGCGATCGGCAAGGTGTGGTGCAAGGGCCCGTCGGTCATGGTCGGATATTTCCGCGACCAGGCCGCGACCGAAGCCTGCATGGTCGATGGCTGGCTCGACACCGGCGACATGGGCTATATGTCCAAGGGCTATATCTACATCGTCGGCCGCGCCAAGGACATGATCATCGTCAACGGCCGCAACCACTGGCCGCAGGACATCGAATGGGCGGTCGAGCAGCTGCCGGGCTTCAAGGCGGGCGACATCGCCGCCTTCGCCATCACCACGCCGGGCGGCGAGGAAACCCCCGCGGTGCTGGTCCAGTGCCGCAGCTCGGACGACGAGGAACGCGCCCGCCTGCGTGACGAGATCCGCGAGCGCGTGCGCGCGGTGACCGGCATGAACTGCGTCATTGAACTGATCCCGCCGCGCACCCTGCCCCGCACCAGCTCGGGCAAGCTGAGCCGCGCCAAGGCCCGCAACCTGTATCTGGCGGGCGAGATCAAGCCGTACGACGTCGCGGCCTGATCCCAGTTCGAGATTTGAGAGAGGGCTCGGTCGAGAGACCGGGCCCTTTTTCCATCTCCATCACCTCGGAGCCGGTATCCCCATCCCCCGTTCAGCCTGAGCGAAGTCGAAGGCCAAGGGAATCCGGTCGTACCAACTCCAATCACCACCCCGGCCTTCGCCGGGGCGGCGGCATGGGGTGAGAACTAGGCGTGGCCTTCGACTTCGCTCAGGCTGAACGGCGTTCCGGGCATCTCAATCCTTCAGCGGATCATGCCCCCAGTTCATCAGCGAATAGCGCCATGGCGAATGCTCGACATCCTTGTCGGGGCCGCCCTGCTTCAGATGTCGGTGCACATAGCCGACGACCTTCTTCATATGCGCATAGTCGTCGTCGGTCAGATCGGCCTTCTTCTTGCGCTTGATCGCGACGATCTTGCCGCCCGATTCATGCCCCACGCTTTCGTCGGCGCCGTCCTTCTTCTGCCCAACCTTCCTCGACTCGTCACTGTCGAGGAATTTCTCGAGTTGGGCGGGGGCCATGTTCACGGTCTCCTTGAAATCGGCGTAAATCTGGTCGTGATCGTCGGCCATGCGCGGCTCCTTTCGGCGGGGTAACGCCGCCGACCGGATTTCGGGTTCAGACCAGCATGCCCTGATAGCTTTGCGGCGGCACGGCCATGGTCGCCCGTGCGATCCCGCCGAGCAGCAGCACCGCGACCAACGCCGCCAGCGTCGCGCGGACGATGCGCCGGTCGCCCTGCCACGGCTTGGCCAGGATCAGCCCGAGCGCGCAGGCCATGACCGGCCACAGGTGATAGCGGAAATCCGAGGCGACGCTGACGACCAGGAAGCTGGCCTCCAGCCCCAGCGCCGATCCGAACAACGCCCCCGCCAGCCCGCTCCCCCGCGTCACCGCCAGGCCGCCCGCCGCCAGGACGATCCAGACGATCGGCCACATGACCGGCGCATCGACCCAAGGGCTCGCCATGCGCTGCCACGTCAGCGCGACGGGCCCCGGATGGCCCAGGCCATAGTCGTTCGGCTCGCTGCCCTGCGGCGGCGCGGCATTGGGCCAGCGCGGCGGCACCCACAAACGCCAGGTCGAATTGACATGCGCCAGCCGCTGCGCCGCATAGGCCAGCGGATGATGCAGCATGGCGGGGGCGAGCCTGACATAGAGATGCGAAGGCGGGATCGTCTCGAACCGCTGCAACCGGGTGCCGCACCGCGTGGGCTCGCCCAGCGGGTCCCAGAAGAACGGCTTCACGCACCCCTTGGCGCGGATTTCGGCGACTTCCTGCGAGGTGAAACCCAGCCGCGCGTCATAGGGCACCCGCACGGCGATTCCGGCCAGATCGTACAGCGCCTGCGATCGCGCGACGCCGCTGGGCTTCGCGCCGAGAAGCTTGTGATTGACGAGCGGCGCCACCGCCAGCGTCGCCAGCGTCAGCGCGACGGTGATCGCGATCCGGCGGCCCCAGCGATCGGCGACGAGCAAGGCGACCAGCGGCGCGATGGCGAAGATCGCATTGGCCCGGACCAGCGCGGCATAGGCGAGCAACATGCCCGCCGCCGCCCAGCCCCATCCGGGAACACGCTGCCCGCGCAATCGCCACCAGCCGAGGATGCCGACCGCCGCCAGCGCCGCGCCGGTCATCTGCGCGTCCTTCAGGATCGCCACCTGCCAGCCCAGCCAGGGCGGCACCAGTCCGACCGCCAGCACGCCCAGCGCCGCGCGCGGCCGCCGGTCGACGATCGCCGCCGCGATGCACCCCAGCCCCAGCCACCATGTCGCCAGTTGCAGGACCAGCATCGGCCGCGCCCCCTGCCCCGGAAACAGCGACCAGAGCCGGGCCATGATCGGCGGGTGCCAGTCGTCATATGTCCCGGTCAGCGCCTGCGCATATTGGCCCACACTGTCATATTCGACATAGCCCGGCGCGAAGATCAGCAGGCTCAGCCCGAACAGGATCAGCGCCGCGATGGCGATGCGCAGGCGGTGGGAAAGGGCTCGGGTCATGGCTCGCCAGTCGAACTGTTGCGGATGCGACCGATGCGGCCAAAACCATCCGTTTCGCAAGCGGAATGCGGCAGGATGGCCCAGATAGGCCGATCGGCCATGGCGCTTGCGCGGCCGCCCGCGTGGATTAGGGCCGATCGACATGCAACGATGGCTTTCCTTCCCTCGCCCCTCGCAGAGGGGAGAGGGTTGCGCAGACTTGGTCTTTGCGACAGCAAAGGCCTAGTCGGAGCTGGGTGAGGGGTGGGCGCTCGCTCTGCGAGCGCGCGAGCCTTTGGGCTCGCTGTACCCCTCACCCAAGCTGCGCTAGCCAGCAGGCTGGCAAGCTTCGCTAACCCTCTCCCCTGTCCAGGGGAGAGGGAAGAAGACGCAATACTGAATGTCGATCCGACCTAGTGACATTGCAGCGAAGATGGGGGAGCGAGTGGGCATGACCAGCGCCTTGGTGATCATCGACATGCAACAGGCGATGCAGGACCGGATCGAGGCCGAGCGTCCGCACGTCAACGGGGATGCGCCCGCCAGGATCGGGGCGCTGGCCGAGGCGTTTCGCGGGGCCGGGCGGCCGGTCATCCATATCCGCCATGCCGAGGCCGACCCGACTTCGCCGCTGCATCCCGACGCGCCCGGTTATCCGCCGATGGCCTGCGCGGTGGAGCGGCCCGGTGAAGCGATCTTCGTGAAGCGCAGTTCCTCCGCCTTCGCCACGACACCGCTGGCGGCGCATCTGCACGAGCAGGGGCTGTCGCATCTCCACATCGTCGGGGCGGTGGCGGGGTTCTGCGTCAACTCGACGGCGCGCGCGGCCTCCGATCTGGGCTTTGCGGTGACGGTGGTGCCGGATGCGGTGCTGGGCTTCGACCTGCCCTCCGCCGGGCTGGAGGCGCAGGCGATCTTCGATGTGACCATGGGGTTGCTGGCGGCGGATTTCGCCGAATTGCGGGATAGCGGGGCGGTGGTGGCGGGATTGGGGTGAGGGTTGGGCGTGGCCTTCGACTTCGCTCAGGCTGAACGGGGGTTGGGGAGCGGCATCATTCCCTCGCTCCGTTCAGCCTGAGCGAAGTCGAAGGCCAAGGGCATGCCCCAACGAAAAAGGGGCCCGCCGCAGCGAGCCCCTTCCCGTAATCCGATCCGTAAAAATCAGATGTGCAGCGCGCGCCCATAGGCGGCCAGCACCGACTCGTGCATCGATTCGGAGATGGTCGGGTGCGCGAACACCGTTTCCATCAGCTCGGCCTCGGTCGTCTCCAGCTGGCGGGCGACGACATAGCCCTGGATCATCTCGGTCACTTCCGCGCCGACCATGTGCGCGCCCAGCAGCTCGCCGGTCTTGGCGTCGAACACGGTCTTCACGAAACCCTCGGCCTCGCCCAGCGCGATCGCCTTGCCGTTGCCGATGAAGGGGAACTTGCCGACCTTCACTTCGTAACCGGCTTCCTTGGCCTTCGCTTCGGTCAGGCCGACGCTGGCGACCTGCGGACGCGAATAGGTGCAGCCCGGAATATTGCCCTTGTCCATCGCGTGCGGGTGGACGTCCTTGTTGCCCAGCGCCTGCGCGATGGCCTCGGCGGCGATCACGCCCTCATGGCTCGCCTTGTGCGCCAGCCAGGGCGCGCCCGTCACGTCGCCGATCGCCCAGATGCCGTCGACATTGGTGCGGCCATAGCCGTCGGTCTTGATGTGACCGCGATCGGTGGTGATGCCCAGCTTTTCCAGGCCGATATTCTCGGTGTTGGGGACGATGCCGATGGCGACGATCGCATGGCTGAACTCAGCGGTCTCGACCTTGCCGTCCGGGCCCTTCATTGCGGCCTTCACGCCGGACGCAGTTGCCTCGAGCTTCTCGAGGCCGGTCTTGGTCTTGATGGTCATGCCGAACTTGGTCAGCTGCTTGGTTATGAAGTCGCTGACCTCGGCGTCCTCGACCGGCATGATCCGGTCAAGCATCTCGACGATGGTCACTTCCGCGCCCATGTCGTTGTAGAAGCTGGCGAATTCGACGCCGATCGCACCCGATCCGATGACCAGCAGCTTGGTCGGCATGGCGGGCGGCACCATCGCGTGGCGATAGGTCCAGATGCGCTCGCCATCCGCCTTGGCAAAGGGCAGGTCGCGGGCACGCGCGCCGGTGGCGACGATGATGTGCTTGGCGGTCAGCTCGGTGGTCTTGTCGCCCTGGACGACCGACAGCTTGCCCTTGCCGGTGATCGTGCCGACGCCTTCATGGACGGCGACCTTGTTCTTCTTCATCAGGCCCTTGACGCCGGCATTCAGCTGGCCCGCGACCTTGCGGCTGCGATCGACCACCTTGTCCAGGCTGAACGAGGGCTTTTCGACCGACAGGCCGTACTGCGCGGCATGGGTCATGTAGTGATAGACCTCGGCCGAGCGCAGCAGCGCCTTGGTCGGGATACAGCCCCAGTTGAGGCAGATGCCGCCCAGCCGCTCGCGCTCGACGATCGCGACCTTCAGGCCAAGCTGGCTCGCGCGGATCGCCGCGACATAGCCGCCGGGGCCGGAGCCGAGGACGATAAGGTCGTAAGTGTCAGCCACGTTGCTCTTCCTTCTGAACGCGCGCCTTGGCGGTGCGTGGGGTGTGACCCCGAGAAAATTTCAATCAGTCTTGCGTGGGAGTCAGCGGCGGAACGGTGCGCGGCTTGCGGTCCTTGTCAGTCGCGACGAACACGAAGCGGGCCTGCGTCACCTTGGTCGCATCCTCGACGTGACGGGCACGGCGCCAGGCCTCGACCTCAATCGTCATCGACGTGTTGCCGACGCGGACGAGCGTGGCATAGACCGACACCTCGTCGCCCACGAGCACGGGGGCGTGGAACTTCATCCCCTCCGCCGCGATCGTGACCGCCCGGCCGCCCGAATGGCGCGACGCCACCGAACCCGCCGCCAAGTCCATCTGCCCCATCAGCCAGCCGCCGAAGATATCGCCATAAGGATTGGCATCGGACGGCATGGCGGTGACGCGGATGGTGGGGTTCTGATCGGGCAGCGTGCTCATTGTTCGGCGTGTCTCCGTGCCATGCGGTCGGCGATGCGCGCCCGGTGGAGCGGACCGATGCCCATCGCCATCGTCGCGACCATCGCCGCCACGCCGCACCACCAGATTTCGGTGCGGCCCAGCGGATAGGCCCAGGCCGCGGCCCAGGTCATGACGAGCGCCGCGATCAGCCCCAGGCCGATATAGAACAGCTCGATCCGAACCCGCATGGCGCCCGCCCCCGGTCTATCAGGCCAGCATCGCCAGCGGACGCTCGACCAGTTCCTTGAACACCTTCATCAGCTCGGCGCCGTCGGCCCCGTCGATCGCGCGGTGGTCGAAGCTGCCGGTCGCCGACATGACGGTCGCCACGCCCAGCTGGTCGTCGACGATATAGGGACGCTTCTCGCCCGCGCCGATCGCCAGGATCATGCCCTGCGGCGGGTTGATGACCGCCTCGAACTGCTTGATGCCGAACATGCCCATGTTCGAGATCGAGGCGGTGCCGCCCTGGAATTCATGCGGCTGCAGCTTGTTGTCGCGGGCGCGGGTGGCCAGGTCCTTCATCGTGGTCGAGATGGACGACAGCGAGCGCGTATCGGCCTCCGACACGATCGGGGTGATGAGGCCCGCCGGGGTCGACACCGCGACCGAGATGTCGGCGCGCTTGAAGCTGATCAGCTGGTCCGGCGTGAACATGACGTTGCACTTCGGCACCGCCATCAGCGCGACGCCGAGCGCCTTGATGAGCATGTCGTTGACCGACAGCTTGACGCCACGCGATTCGAGACCGGCGTTCAGTTCGCCACGCAGCTTGAGCAGCGCGTCGAGGCGCACGTCCACCGTCAGATAGATGTGCGGAACCTGCTGCTTCGACTCGGTCAGGCGACGCGCGATCGTCTTGCGCATGTTGGACAGCTTCGACGCCTCGTGCGGGATATCCGGCACCTGCGCGGGCTTCGGCGCGGCGACGGGGGCCGAGGCGGTTTCCGCCGGAGCCGAGGTCGACGCGGCCGGAGCCGCAGCCTTGGCCTGGCCCGGCTGCGCATTCTCGACGTCCGCCTTCACGATGCGGCCGTTCGGACCCGAGCCGGTCAGCGCGGACAGGTCGAGACCCTTTTGCGAGGCGATGCGGCGCGCCAGCGGGCTGGCGATCGCGCGGCCGCCCTGGCCGGCCTGCTTGCCCGAATCGGCGGGCTTGCCATGATCCTCGGCCTGTTCGACCGTGCGCTCGACGGGCTTGGCTTCGCTGCCGGTCTTGTTGGGATCGGCGGGGTCGGTCGGCATCGGATTGGCCGGAGCCGGGGTTTCCGACTTGGACGGCGCCTGAACCGACGCGGCGTCCTCGCCCTCTTCGGCCAGGATCGCGATGACGGTGCCGACCTTCACATTGTCCGAACCCTCGGCGACGAGGATCTTGGCGATCACGCCTTCATCCACCGCCTCGAATTCCATCGTGGCCTTGTCGGTTTCGATCTCGGCCATGATATCGCCGGACTTCACCGTATCCCCTTCCTTCACCAGCCATTTGGCCAGCGTGCCTTCCTCCATGGTCGGCGACAGCGCGGGCATCTTGATCTCGATCGACATGGAGGTCCTCTCGGGGCAAACCAATTCCGTAGCGGCCCGTCTCTTGCGCCCGAATTGCGCCCGGTCAAGTCATGGCCTTGCACGAAATGTTATGTAACGGCATCCATTCGACACAAATTGGGGGGCCGCCATGCGTATCTATCTGGTCGTGATCGACGACAGTCCGGAATCGGTGATCGCCCTGCGCTTTGCTGCGCGACGGGCGGTGAAGACGGGCGGCGGCGTCGAGATCCTGACCGTCCTGCCGCCGCAGGAATTCATCGCGTTCGGCGGTGTCCAGGCGACGATCGAGGACGAGGCGCGCCAGCAGGCCGAGGCACTGGTCGCGAGCGCGGCGGGGACGCTGCTCGACGAATCGGGGCTGCGTCCCTCGATCACGGTCCGCGAGGGCGATGGCCCCAAGGTGATCCGCGAGATGATCGCGGCCAATCCCGACATCGCCGCGCTGGTGCTGGGCGCCGCCGCCAGCGGCGCGCCGGGCAAGCTCGTCAGCCATTTCTCGGGCACCGACGCGGGCGCGCTGCCCGTGCCGGTGATGATCATTCCGGGGTCGCTGACGCTGGAAGCGATCGATCGGTTGAGTTAAAATAAATTCCTCCCCTGCAAGGGGAAGGGAACCAGCGAAGCTGGTGGAGGGGTGTCCCCGCTGATGGTGACACCCCTCCGTCAGTCCTGCGGACTGCCACCTCCCCTTGCAGGGGAGGAATGCGCGCGGTTACTCCGCCGCCTTGGCCATGTCCTCGAACTCGGCCGCCGCCAGGAAGCGTTCGGCATCCAGCGCGGCCATGCAGCCGGTGCCCGCCGCCGTCACCGCCTGGCGATAGACCTTGTCCGCCACGTCGCCGCACGCGAACACGCCGGGCACGCTGGTCCGCGTCGATCCCGTCTCGACCGCGATATAGCCGTCCGAATCCAGCTCAAGATGCCCGCGGAACAGCTCGGTCGCCGGGTGATGGCCGATGGCGACGAAGCCGCCCTCCACGTCCAGGCGGCTATGCTCGCCCGTGACCGTATCGAGCAGGTCCAGCGCGACGAGGCCCGCATTGCCGCCGCCGTCGACGAATTCGCGGACTTCCTTGTTCCACAGCACCTTGATGTTGGGATGCGCGAACAGCCGCTCCTGCAGGATGCGCTCGGCGCGCAGCGAATCGCGGCGGTGGATCAGCGTCACGTCGTCGCTATGGTTGGTCAGGTATAGCGCCTCCTCGACCGCGGTGTTGCCGCCGCCGATCACCGCGACCTTCTTGCCGCGATAGAAGAAGCCGTCGCAGGTCGCGCAGGCCGACACGCCCTTGCCCTTCATCGCGTCTTCGCTGTCCAGGCCCAGCCACTTGGCCTGCGCGCCCGTCGCGATGACCAGCACCTCGCCCTCATAGACGTCGCCGCCGTCGCCGATCAGGCGGAACGGACGGTTGGTCAGGTCCACTTCCGTGATGGTGTCCCACATCATCCGCGCGCCGACATGTTCCGCCTGCTTCTGCATCTGCTCCATCAGCCAGGGGCCCTGGATGACGTCGGCAAAGCCCGGATAATTCTCGACATCCGTGGTGGTGGTCAGCTGGCCGCCCGGCTGGATGCCCTGCACCACGATCGGCTGCATCCCCGCGCGCGCGCCGTAGATGGCGGCGGACAGCCCGGCGGGGCCCGAGCCGAGGATGAGCATGCGGGTGGCGTGGGTGGTCATGTCATAGTCCTGTGAAGCATGTTTGCGCCCTAGATAGTCGCGCGAGCGACAAAAATGAACCGCTTCTCATGCGGCCATTCGGCGCTAACTTCGTTTGACGCTGCAAGTGGAGATGGGCCTGATGCGCGACGACGACGATGTGAAGATCACCAAATATACCGCCCCCGCCGGCGGCTGGGGATCGATGAAGGGTATGGCCAAGATCCTCCCCAAAGAGGGGCTGGGGCCCGAGACGCTCGACACGTTGCGCCGCCAGAACAAGCCCGGCGGGGTGATGTGCGTCAGCTGCGCCTGGGGCAAGCCCGCCAAGCCGCACATCGCCGAGTTCTGCGAGAACGGGGCCAAGGCGACCGCGTGGGAACTCAGCTCGCTTCGCGTCACGCCCGATTTCTTCGCCAGGCATACGGTCAAGGAGCTGGAGGCATGGCCCGACCATGATCTAGAGCAGGCAGGCCGCCTGACCCATCCGATGCGCTATGACCGCGCGAGCGACAAATATGTCGCGGTCAGCTGGGACGAGGCATTCGCGGCGATCGGCGCCAAGCTGAAGACCTGCGACCCGACCAAGGTCGTGCTCTACGCCTCGGGCCGCGCCTCGCTCGAAACCTCGTTCATGTATTCGCTGTTCGCGCGGATGTGGGGGCAGCAGAACCTGCCCGACAGCTCCAACATGTGCCACGAGACGACCTCGGTCGGGCTCAAGTCCGCCATCGGCTCGCCCGTCGCGACGATCCAGATGGAGGATTATGACAAGTGCGACGCGATCTTCTCCTTCGGGCAGAATGTCGCGACCAACGCGCCGCGCATGCTCCACAATCTCCAGGCCTGCGCCAAGCGCGGGGTCGAGATCGTGACGTTCAACCCGCTGCGCGAACGCGGCTGGGAACGCTTCGCCTCGCCGCAGAACCCGATACAGATGCTGACCGGCAGCTCGACCGACATCTCGACCCAATATCACCAGGTGAAGGCGGGCGGCGACATCGCCGCGCTGACCGGCATCTGCAAGCTGGTGATCGAGGAGGACGACCGCGCGCTCGCCAAGGGCACCAAGCGCATCCTCGACCATCATTTCATCGAGCAGCACACGACCCGGTTCGAGGATTTCGCGAATTACTGCCGCCAGGCGGCGTGGAGCGAGATCATTCGCGATTCCGGCCTGACCCGCGACGCGATCGAACAGGCCGCACGCGTCTATATGAAGTCCGAACGCGTCATCGCGGTGTACGGCATGGGCATCACCCAGCATCGCTATGGCATCGATGCGCTGCACATGATCGTCAACCTGCTCCTGCTGCGCGGCAATATCGGGCGCGAGGGTGCCGGGCCGGGGCCGGTGCGCGGGCACAGCAACGTGCAGGGCCAGCGCACCGTCGGCATCACCGAGAAGACCGAACTCGCCCCGGTCGAGCGGCTGAAGGAATTGTTCGAGTTCGAACCGCCGACCGAAAAGGGCTGGGACACGGTCGAGGCGTGCCGCCAGATCATCGCCGGGACCGCAGAAGGATTCGTCCAGCTCGGCGGCAACTTCCTGCGCGCCACGCCCGAACATGCCAGGATGAAGGCGGCCTGGGCGAAGCTGCCCATCACCGTCCATATCGCGACCAAGCTCAACAAGAGCCATCTGGTGCCGGGCCAGGAAAGCTACATCCTCCCCTGCCTGGGCCGGTTGGAAACCGATATGCAGAAGGGCGGTCGCCAGGCGGTGTCGATGGAGGACTCGTTCAGCCATATCTATGGCTCGGTCGGCAAGGCGACGCCCGCCGCCGACACGCTGTTGTCCGAACCCGCCATCGTCGCCGGGATCGCCAAGGCGGTGCTGGAGCCCAATCCCAACGTGCCGTGGGACGAATGGGTCGGCGATTACGGACTGGTCCGCACCGCGATCGAGAATGTCTATCCCGACAAGTTCGCCAACTTCAACGAACGGCTGTTCGAACCCGGCGGCTTCTGGAAGGGCAATCCCGCCTCGCACCGCAAATGGGAAACCGAGAGCGGCAAGGCCGAGTTCAACGTGCCGCGCGCGATGGACGCCTCCGGCATCCCCCACGCCGAGGGGCGGATGCGGCTGATCACGCTGCGCTCGAACGACCAGTTCAACACGACCATCTATGGCTATGACGATCGCTTCCGGGGGATCAGCGGGACGCGCATGGTGGCAATGATGAACAAGGCCGATATCGCCAGGCTGGGCCTGTCGGACGGACAGACCATCGCGCTGGAAAGCGATGCCGATGACGGGCAGGACCGCGTGGTCGAGGGCCTGCGCGTCGTCGAGTACAACATCCCCGAAGGGTGTATCGGCGGCTATTACCCCGAACTCAACTATCTGATCCCGCTGGAACATCATGCGCTGGAAAGCCATGTGCCCGCGGGCAAGTCGGTGCCGGTGAAGGTGCGCGTCCCCGCATGAGCATGACGTCATGAGCATATTGGGAGCCGTCCTGACCGGGGGGCGTTCGTCGCGGTTCGGATCGAACAAGGCGGTCGCCATGCTGGGCGACCGAACCCTGGTGGCGCATGCCCGCGCCACCATCGCCCCCCATTGTGCGCGCGTGGTGCAGGTGGGCGGCGCGCAAGGCGTGCCCGACATGCCCGAGCCCGATCTGGGGCCGCTCGGCGGGATTGCCGGGGCGCTGGACTATGCCGCCGCCCATGGCTTTCGCTGTGTGCTGACCATCGGATGCGACATGCCGCGCCTGCCCGACGGGCTGATCGACGCGATCCTGCGGCGCGAGCCCAGCTATTGCCAGGATGCGCCCGTGCTGGGGCTGTGGCCCTCCGCCTTGGGGGCGCATCTGATGGCGCATCTGTCGCTCAACCGCGATCGCTCGGTGCGCGGCTGGGTCCGGGCGATCGGGGCGATCCCCATCGCATCGCCCCAGCCGATCGCCAATGTGAACACCCCCGCCGACCTCGCTGCCCTGTGACGGCGGTCACTGGCGATCCCGTCCGGCCGCTGACGCTCCTCCGCCTGTCGCCCGATACGGTCGAGCCGATCACCCGTGCCGTCGCGGTCGAATGCCCGGTCGCGATCGAGGTCGACGGCTTCGGCTATGCGGTGATGATGATGACGCCCGAGCGGCTGGCGGACTTCGCCACCGGCTTCCTGCTGACCGAGCGGCTGATCGACGCGCCGGGCGATATCGTCGAGATCGATCCCTTCGCGGCGGAGGCGGGCTGGATCGTCCGCGTGACGCTGGCCGAACATTGCCGGGGGAGGATCCACGACCGGGTCCGCCACCGCACGAGCGATACCAGCTGCGGCCTGTGCGGCCTGTCCGGACTGGAGCAGATCGCGCGTCCCATCGCCAAGCGCCCCCCTGCCCCCCAGGCCCGCACCGCGACGCTGTTCGCCGCGCTGGAGGGCATTCGCGCGTCCCAGCCGCTCAATGCGCTGACCGGCGCGGTCCATGCCGCCATCGCCTGCGATGCAGTGGGCGCAACGCTCGCGGCGGCGGAGGATGTCGGGCGGCACAATGCGCTCGACAAGCTGGTCGGCACGCTGGCGCGATCGGATCGGGCGGCGGACTTCATCCTCGTCACCTCGCGGATCAGCTATGAGATGGTCGATAAGGCTCTGGTCGCGGGCGTCGGGATGCTGGTCGGAATCTCGGCCCCGACCAGTCTCGCGATCGACCATGCCTGTACGCAAGGCCTGACGCTGATCGCGCTGGCGCGCGCCGATGCCATGCTGGTCGCGAACGACCCGCACGGGCTGTTCCGCGACTGACCGGCCCTAGCCCGTGGCGACGCGCCGCCCCGGTTCGGACTCGTCATGCCAGTCATGGGACGGCTCGACCGCCACGGGTATCGGCTCGTGCAGGATATGGTCGCGTCCGGCCCGCTTGGCGCGATAGGCCAGCTGGTCGGCGCGGGCGATCAGATCGTCGAGCGTCTCGCCCGGTGCATGGCGCACGATGCCGCCGCTGACCGTCAGAGGTGGCAGGCCCTGCCGGTCGAACCGACGAAGCAGGGCGCGGATGTCACCGGCCAGGTGGCTGGCCCGGTTGTCGGATCGCTCCGCCGGACCAAACGCATCAGGCACCAGCAGCGCGAATTCCTCACCTCCCAGGCGCACCGCTAGTACATCGCGCGCGGCCACGGTCCGCAGCAGGTCGGCAAAGGCCACCAGCACCCGGTCCCCCATTGCATGCCCGAACATGTCGTTGACTCGCTTGAAGTGATCGAGGTCCAGGACCATCGCATAAAGGCCGTGCCCGTCGCGCTTCGCCTCGGCGAGCAGCGCGGGGCCGGCCCGGGCCAGTCCACGCCGATTGGCCAGCCCGGTCAACGGATCGCTCTCCGCATCCCGTATCGTGTCGTCCAGCGCCTTCTGGATGACCAGCAGCATCAGGAACAGCCCGGCCGCAACCAGCAACACCCCGGTCGAGACCTGCGACACGACCGCATAATAGCTGGTCGCATAATATTGCGCCGAATGCCCCGAACCCAGCGACGCCGCCATGAACGGCTTGGCCAGGAAATGCGCGCCGATGATCCCGAACACCACCATCAGCAGGGTTCGGATCGGCCCCTTCTGCGCGATCCGCCGGATGGAGAACAGGACCAGGATCGATCCGAGCGCGAACGGCAGCTGGAACAGCATCTCATAGGGCAGGCTGTTGCGGGTGCCGCCCAGCAGGCTCATACGCAAGGCCATTCCGCCCGCCCATAGCAAGGCGGCGGGACGGCGGCATAGCCGATGACCCGCAAAGGCCTGGATCCCCACCGACATCACCGTGATGGCGCCCAGGAACGCGGCATATCCCAGCACCGCGAACAGCAGCCGATAATCGGTGAAGCGGAACAGCAATTCGCAGATCGGGGTCAGGAAACCCAGCAGATAGCTGACCATGAACCAGACCGCCGCGCGCTGCCGCGAATAGGTTATCGCGACGACGCCGTAAGTCACGACGAACAGCGCCGCCATGCAGCTATTGGCTATCAGGGCATAGACGGCGGCATTCACGGCGTGGAACCCAAAGCCTCCCATTGGGATCGTGATGAGGGGACCTATCGCCCGATTGACCAAATATCCGTTAAGATCAGGTCATGAATCACGGCACGAAAATACGTCCGTCGCCCCTCTATCGCAACAATGGCCAAGATGTCATCCTTCCGCATAGGTCAGGTCGGAGGACAATGGGCATGCGGCGGATTTTGCACGGTTTCTGGATATCATCGGTGCTGGCGACATGTGCGGCGGCCGGTGCGGACCGACCACCCGAGAGGCCTGTGATGGAACAGGCACGGCAATATGAAATTGCCGGACGCTATTGGGATGCCAATCGCCTGCTCGAACGATCCACCTTTACGGCCGAGGGTGGGGTGACCGATCCCTTCCTCTTTCAATATTGGGCCCAATTCACGCCCTTCGTGACCAATGAACTGGACCCGGCCCGTTATGACCTGGGCCGCCGGAGCGCGCCGGGCGACGCCGAATGGGCGAACCGGATCGCCGCCGCCCAGCCACGCGACGCCATCGACGAAATCGTCGCACGGGCCCGGCACACCCGAATCGTCATCCTGAACGAAGCCCATTACAGCCCCCGCGACCGTGCCTTTGCCTGGCAGGTGGCACGGGCGCTGCGCCCGCTGGGCTATGACGTGCTGGCGGCGGAGACCTTTGCGGGCGAAGCAGCCAAGCCGGGCGATCTTGCCCCGGTCGAACGCTTGCGGCGCGACGGCATCGTGCGCCGCGACACCGGCTTCTATACGCATGATCCGGTCTTTGCCGGGTTCGTGCGCAATGCCCTGGCGCTGGGTTATCGCCCGCTCGCCTATGAACAGACCAAGGCACAATCGACACCGGACGGCGGCGTGCACGAACGCGAACAGGCGCAGGCGGACAACCTCCTGGCGTTTCTACGCGCCAATCCCAATGCCAAGCTGTTCGTCTATGTCGGTCACGGCCATGTCTGGGAGGGCGGCAGCGACGATCCCAAGGGCGGCATGATGGCGCAGCGGCTGAAGCGGATGTCGGGAATCGACCCGCTGACGATCGAGCAGACCAGTCTGTCCGACCTCAATACCCGCGCACGCCCGGCCTTGGCCGTGGCGCAATCGCGGCTTCGAGGACGCCCTGCAATATTCATGGACGGAGAGACGCCGCTGCTGCTCGGGGCGACCGGCGAGGTGGATATTCAGATCGTGCACCCAGCCCGAAGCTATCGCCATGGCCGCCCCGCCTGGCTGGCGACGCTGGGCGGCAGGCCAAAGGCGATTCCCACCGCGTTGCTTCCCAAACAGGGAGAGCGGCTGGTCCAAGTCTTTGCCGCCAATGCGCCCGACGATGCCGTGCCGCTGGATCAGGTGATGGTGAAGGCGCAAGAACCTGCGCCGATGCTGATGGTGCCAAACATCCCCGTCCGCTTCGCCACACAGGACGATGCGACTGTTGGTCAGTCTTGGGATACGAAAGAAGGAAATACACCGGGTGGTAGCGAAGGAGGGACTTGAACCCCCGACACGCGGATTATGATTCCGCTGCTCTAACCAGCTGAGCTACTTCGCCATGCTAGGCGTTCCACCCGGTGGAGGCGCGCCTATAGACAGGCTATTTTCGGGCGTCAAGCGAACAAATGACGCGAAAGCATTTCCCAGGGGCCACCGCGATACCACCAGACCCCCAGCCCGATCACCTCCACCTCGCGCGGGCGGAAATCGCGCTCCATCTGCTGGAGGAGCAGCTTGGCGGTGGCGGGCGTCACCTTGTTCTGGATCGTCACATGCGCGCGCCAGCCGCCCGCATCCTGCGGGGTCAGCATCCCGGCAAAGACATCGACCAGTTCGCGCCGGATCGCGACCAGCCCGGGCGATTCGATCCGAATCGCCACGCCCCGGCCCAGCGACATCAGCCCGCCCGCCCGCGCCTGCGGCGCGCGTTGCCCGCGCGTCAGGCCGTTCAGGCGATGCTTCAGCTCCGCCTCGACCGAAGGCGGCAGATGGTGGAACAGCGTGCAATGCGCATCGAGCACGTTGCGCTCGGGCGGAAAATGCTGGCGGCGCAAGCCGTCGAACCAGCCCTGGTCGGCGCGCCCGAACAGCGCGGTGACGATAATCGGGGCTGGCTCGCCGCTCAAATCTCGACCTGACTGCCCAGCTCGACCACGCGGTTGGTGGGTAGGCGGAAGAATTCCATCGCGCTCTCGGCGTTGCGCAGCATCCAGGAGAACAGCTTCTCGCGCCACACCGACATGCCGGGCCGTTCGGCGGCGAGCAGCGTCTGGCGCGACAGGAAGAAGCTGGTGTCCATCATCTTGAACGCGCCGCCCGCCATCTCGACCCGCTTGAGCGCCGATGGGACGTCGGCCTCTTCCATGAAGCCGAAACGCAGCACCAGACGGTGGAAACCATGTCCCAGATCGTCCAGCTTGGCGCGCTCGCCCTCGGGCCAATAGGGCTGGCTCATGATCTTGACGGTCAGCAGGATGATCCGCTCGTGCAGCACCTTGTTGTGCTTGAGGTTGTGGAGCAGCGCGTGCGGCACCCCCTCGGGCGAGGAGGTCATGAAGATCGCGGTGCCGGGCACCCGGCTGGCGGCGCCGGCGGCCGAATCGATGAAGATGTGGATCGGCATCGTCCCTTCGCGCAACCGCTGGATCATCAGCTTGCGCCCCGTCGACCAGGTGGTCAGGAAGGTGAAGATGATGAAGCCGACCAGCAGCGGGAACCAGCCCCCCGACGGCACCTTGGTCAGGTTGGCGAGGAAATAGGCGCCGTCGACCAGGAAGAACAGGCCGAGGAGCGGCAGCGCGGCATAGAGCGGCCATTTCCACAACCGGGTCAGCGCGACGCCCAGCAGGCAGGTGTCGATCAGCATCGCCCCCGTCACCGCGATCCCATAGGCCGAGGTCAGGTTGGACGAGGAGCGGAAGAACAGCACCAGCAGGATCACCATCACCATCAGCATCCAGTTGATGAGCGGGATGTAGATCTGACCGGCGGTCGCGGCCGATGTATGCTCGATGCGCAGGCGCGGCATGAAGCCGAGCTGGATCGCCTGCTGCGTCACCGAGAACGCGCCGGTGATGACCGCCTGGCTGGCGATCACGGCGGCGGCGGTGGCGAGGATGACGAGGGGAAGCTGCAACCCCTCGGGCGCCAGCATGTAGAAGGGGCTCTCCAGCGCCGCCGCGCCCTCGCGGACCAGCAAGGCCCCCTGCCCCATATAGTTCAGCATCAGCGCGGGCAGCACGAAGACCAGCCAGGACAGGCCGATCGGCCGCCGCCCGAAATGGCCCATATCGGCATAGAGCGCCTCGGCCCCCGTCACCGCTAGCACCACCGAACCCAGCGCCAGGAAGCCGCGCACCGGCTCGATCAGGAAGAATTGCGCCGCATAATGCGGGGACAGTGCGAACAGCACCTCGGGCGTCTGGACGAAGCTCATGATGCCCAGCACCGCGATGGCGGTGAAATAGACGAGCATGACGGGCCCGAAGAACAGCCCGACCCGCTCGGTCCCCGAACGCTGTATCTTGAACAGGACGATCAGGATCGTGATCGCGATCGGCAGGACGAAGCTGCCAAAGGCGGGGGCGGCGACCGCCAGGCCCTCGACCGCGCCCAGCACCGTGACGGCGGGGGTGATCATGCTGTCGCCATAGAAGAGCGCGGTGGCGAAGACGCCCAGCAGCACGATCCCGCGCGACCAGCGCCGCGTCTTGGTCTGCCCCGACACGAGCGCGAGCAACGCCAGGCTGCCCCCCTCGCCCCGGTTGTCGGCGCGCATGATGATCGCGACATATTTGACCGACACGACGATCATCATCGACCAGAAGATCAGGCTGATGACGCCCAGGATATGCGCATTGTCGAGCGGCAGCGGGTGGTGCGGGTTCGCGAAGGTCTCGCGAAAGGCGTAAAGCGGGCTTGTGCCGATGTCGCCGAAGACGACCCCGATCGCCCCCAGCGCCAGGCGCCCCAGCCCCTGGGGATGGTGGGAATGGGATTCTTCGGTCGCGGTGGTGGCGATCCCGGTCGGTGCGACGCTCATGACTGGGCGATCGTGCCGGTGACGGAGCGGATCATCGGCGACATCCGTGGCAACCCTGTGATCATCGCGACGCCCTAGCATGGCCCCAAAAGGCCAGCAACGCAGGTGCCGGGCGCTTGTTGCATTCGGGCACGATTCGCGCGGGCGGCGATGCCGCAATGCAACAGTGGTGGGGTGGTTCTTTCGAGGAATGGTCTCGGTGAGACCCCCTTGCCCTCCCAACCCCTCCCGCCTGTAGAAGGCAAGAAGCTTGCGGCGGCGCACACGGCCAGCCCCAGGCACGCCCCTCCCGCAGGCGGGAGGGGATGGGGGAGGGAAGGCCACGAGCGATGGTCTCGGTGAGACTCCCTGCCCTCCCCCGGCCCCTCCCGCCTGCGGGAGGGGAGAAGAAGGGGGTCGCCCCGTACCCGGCAACACATTCCCCACCGAAACGGTTCACCTCCCGCCCTCGATCGGCTACGGCCTGATCCATGGTAACTCGCACCGCCCCAGAGGCCGCTTCGGAAATCCCGTCCTCCGTCCCTGTATCGGCCGCGCCTATCGTCACGATCGACGATGTTCGCGCCGCCCATGCGCGGATTTCGGACCGGATCATCCGCACGCCGACCCTGATCAGCCGGACCCTGTCCCAGCTGACCGGCGCGACCGTCTATCTGAAGTTCGAGAATCTCCAGTTCACCGCCGCCTATAAGGAACGCGGCGCGCTCAATACGCTGCTGCAACTGTCCGACGAAGCGCGCGCCAAGGGCGTGATCGCCGCCTCGGCGGGCAATCATGCGCAGGGCCTGGCCTATCACGCCAACCGGCTGGGCGTGCCCGCCACCATCGTGATGCCGCGCACCACCCCCATCGTGAAGGTCGTCCAGACCGAAGGGCACGGCGCGACCGTGGTGCTGGAGGGCGACACCTTCGACGCCGCCTATGCCCATGCCCGCGTGCTGGAGGCCGAGCGCGGCTATACCTTCGTCCATCCCTTCGACGATCCCCGCACCATCGCAGGGCAAGGCACCGTCGCGCTCGAGATGCTGGAGGATGCGCCCGACATCGACACGCTGGTCGTGCCGATCGGCGGCGGCGGGCTGATCTCGGGCATGGCCACGGTCGCGGCGACCGCCACCCCGCCGGTCGAGGTGGTCGGCGTGCAGGCCCAGCTGTTCCCGTCGATGTACAACCATCTGAACGGCACCACGCTCCCTTGCGCGGGTGATACGCTGGCCGAAGGAATCGCGGTCAAGCAGCCGGGCGGCCTCACTTCGCAGATGGTGGCGCAGTTGGTCCGCGAGATCCTGCTGGTCGACGAGCGTCATTTGGAGGAATCGGTCAGCGCGCTGCTCCAGATCGAGAAGACGGTGGTCGAGGGCGCCGGGGCGGCGGGACTGGCCGCGCTGATGTCCTATCCCGAACGGTTCCGCGGCAAGACGGTCGGCATCGTGCTGTGCGGCGGCAACATCGACACGCGCCTGCTCGCCAATGTCCTGCTGCGCGACCTCGCCCGCTCGGGGCGGCTCGCCCGCCTGCGCATCCGGTTGCAGGACCAGCCGGGCGCGCTGTTCAACGTCGCGCGCATCTTCGACCACGAGCGGGTGAACATCATCGAGGTCTATCACCAGCGCGTCTTCACCACTTTGCCCGCCAAGGGGCTGATCACCGATATCGAGTGCGAGACGCGCGACGCGCTCCACCTGCACCGGCTGATCGAGGCGTTGCGCGCGGCGGGTTACGAGACGACGCAGGTCGAACTCGCATGATCCCGATGGCGGCCGGGTCAGCGATGTCCCGGCCGACCGTCCCGTTTCCGTACGACGATACCCCCATCCCATCGGGCGGGAAGATCGCTAGACATGTGCTTCTCCCCTCCTGAAGGAACTGCCCGGCGGTGACTGCGCCCTTTCGTTTTCCGCGCTTTTTCGTCACCAGCCCGGCGCCCTGCCCCTATCTGCCGGGACGCGAGGAGCGGAAGGTGTTCACCGAGCTCAATGGCGAACATGCCGACGAGCTGAACGAGGCGCTGAGCCGGATCGGCTTTCGCCGCAGCCAGGGGGTTGCCTATCGCCCCTCCTGCGCCGGATGCGCCGCCTGCGTCTCGGTTCGGGTGCTCAGCACGGGGTTCCGCCCCAATGCCACCCAGCGCAAGCTGCTCCGCCGCCACGCCGATCTGGAGGTGACCGCCTGCCAGCCCTGGGCGACCGCCGAGCAGTTCGACCTGTTGCGCCGCTATCTGGGCGAGCGGCATCCGGGCGGCGGCATGACCACGATGGACGAAAGCGACTATGCCGACATGGTCGAGCTGTCGCCGGTCAAGTCGATGCTGATCGAATATCGCGAACCCGCCGGTCCGCAGGGGCAGCGCGGGCGGTTGCTGGGGGCCTGCCTGACCGATCGGCAGGGCGACGGGCTGTCGATGATATACAGCTTCTTCGAGACTCAGGATGCGACGCGGCCCGGCCTGGGCAATTTCATCATCATGGACCATATCCTGCGCGCCCGAGCGGCCGACCTGCCCTATGTCTATCTGGGCTATTGGGTGAAGGGGTCGGCGCGGATGATGTACAAGACCCGCTACCAGCCGCTGGAGGCGCTGGGCCCGCGTGGCTGGGCGCCGCTCCATGCCGACAACCCCGATGCCTCCGGCCCGCCCGCGGTCGAAACCGCGATCGAGGCGGGCGAGGCATAGCCGACGGCACCTCCTCTCCTTCAGGGGAGAGGTCGGAGGTGCGGCATATATCTTACTGGCTCGCGGCGGCCACCGGAACCCGGTCGCTCCACGCCTCGCCCGCCACCGGCGCGGCACCTGCGGCATCGAGCGCCACCGCGACCCGGACATGGCGGTCCTGCGGGCTGAGGCCGATGCTGGGATCGAACCCGATCCAGCCCAGCCCCTCGACATGCGCCTCGGCCCAGCAATGCGCGCTGGTCGCGCCGTCGAGCAGCGCGAAGCCCGAGACGAAGCGGGCCGGGATCGCCAGCGACCGCGCCGCCACGCAAAAGATGTGCGCCAGGTCGCACGCCCCGACCGCATCCGCGGCGAAGGCCTGTCCCGCATCGGCCGCCCCCGGCCCGACCTTATCCGCAAAGCGCCGATGCAACGCCGCGTTCAGCGCATGGAGCGCGGCGAGCGGCCCGTCCGTGTCCTGCGTCACCTCGCGAGCGAAGGCCGCGATCGCCGCATCCTGCGGGGTCGCGGGGGTCGCGCGCAGGAACAGCGCGGGCGGCAGCGTCTCGATGGTGCCATGGACCACGCCATGCGCGTCGCTGGTCAGCACGTCGCCGCTGGCGGTGATCGTCACCTGTTCGACCGGCCCCTCGATATAGAGCATCGTCACCGCATTGCCGAACCCGTCCTGGCCGGGGCGCAGCCGCGCGTCGCAGTCGACATCGATCCGCCAGTGCCCGACCGTCTGGTCGTCGCTGTTGCCCGGTGTCAGGCGCAGCATCTGGGCGATCGCCCCGCCGCGCCCTTGCACGCGGTGGGTGATCTGATGCTCGATGGCGATACGCATCAGGCGAACTTGAACTGACGGCCAATGGCGCCGTGCAGCTGGGCATTCTCCTGGATAAAGGCTTCGAGATATTGGTGAAGCCCGCCCGCGATCACGTCGCCCGACCGCGTCTTGCCCATCCGGTTTGCGCGCACCCTCGCCATACGATCCGCTTCCCCATGCTGCCCCGTTCGCCGGGCCAATTGCCCCAGCACGTCCACCGTTTCCTCGACCGACGCCGCCAGGCTGCGCGGCAGTTCGGTGCGCGCGATCAGCAGGTCGATCACATTGGCGGGCTTCAGCCCGTCGGAATAGAGCCAGCGATAGGCGGTGACGGCGGAGACGGTCTGGAGGATCGTCGTCCACTGGTCGCGATCGACGACGCCGCCGATCCGCTCGCCCGCCGGAAGCAGGATGTGGTATTTGACGTCGAGCAGCCGCGCGGTGTTGTCCGCGCGCTCGACCGCCTGGCCCAGCCGGATGAACCATGTCGTCTGGTTGCGCAGCATCCGGTGCACCGCACCCTCGAACCCGCGCGTCTCGTTCTTCACTGCCTCGACCAGGCCGAGGACGGCGGTCGGATCGTCGGCGGCGGGCTTGGCCTCGAAATGCAGCCAGGCCCGGTTGATCGCGCTCCACGCCTCGCGGGTCAGCGCGGTACGGACCGCGCGCGCGTTGGTCCGCGCCATGTCGACGCAGCGGACGATCGAGCCGGGATGGCAGCCCTCCACCGTCAGGAAACGCGCGACCTCGCGCCGACGCAGCTCGCGCCCGCCATCGGCAAAGGCGCTCGCCGTATCGGTGACGGCCAGCGCCGACCCCCAGGCCGCCAGCCCCGCCGATCGCGGCGACAGCACGTCGAGCCGGACGGTCGCCTCGACCAGTCGGGCGATGAAGTCTGCCCGTTCGAAATAACGCCCCAGCCAGTAGAGCGAGGATGCGGTCCGCGACAGCATCAGCGCACCCCCTGCGTCTGGATCTGCGACTGCTGGCCCTGCACCTGCACCCAGCTATCGGGTTCGGGATGGAGCAGGACGAAACTGTCCTTGGTGCCGCCGCCTTGGCTGGAATTGACGACCAGCGAGCCTTCCCGAAGGGCGACACGGGTCAGGCCGCCCGGCGTCACCTCAACCCCGTTCCGGCCGGTCAGGACGAAGGGGCGGAAATCGACATGGCGGGGTGCCACCCCGCTTTCGACCAGCGTCGGCACGGTCGACAGCGCCAGCGTCGGCTGCGCGATATAGCGGTGCGGCTCGGCGATCAGCGCGGCGCGGAAATGCTCGATCTGCGCCTTTGTCGCGGTCGGGCCAACCAACATGCCATAGCCGCCCGACCCGTCGACCAGTTTGACGACCAGTTCGTCCAGATGGTCGAGCACATAGGCCAGCGCCTCGGGCTCGCGACAGCGCCAGGTCTCGACATTCTTCAGCTTGGGCTCGGCACCCGAATAATAGCGGACGATGTCGGGCATATAGCTGTAGATCGCCTTGTCGTCGGCGATGCCGTTGCCCGGCGCGTTGAGGATCGCGACATTGCCCGCCGCATAGGCCGCGATCAGGCCGGGCACGCCCAGCATCGAATCGGGACGGAACACCAACGGATCGAGGAAATCGTCATCGACCCGGCGATAGATGACATCGACCTTCACCCGGCCCGCAATGGTGCGCATCCAGACGATATCGTCGTCCACCACCAGATCGGCCGCCTCGACCAGCTCGATCCCCATCGAATCGGCCAGGAAGCTGTGCTCGTAATAGGCGGAGTTGTAATGGCCCGGCGTCAGCACGACGCAGGTCGGCTCGGCCACGCCGTGCGGCGCGACAGACTTCATCGTGGCGAGCAGCCGGTCGGGATAGCTGTCGACCGCCGCCACCCGGAATTGCCGGAACAGCTCGGGGCAGAGGCGCAGCATCGCCTCGCGATTCTCCAGCATATAGCTGACGCCGGAGGGCGTGCGGGCATTGTCCTCCAGCACGAAGAAATCGTCCGGGCCGGTCCGGACCAAGTCGATGCCGCAGATATGCGCCCAGACGCCGTGCGGCGGGCGCATCCCCGCGATTTCGGGACGGAACTGCGGATTGCCGAAGATCAGGTCGGGCGGCAAGATGCCGTCGCGCAGGATCTTCCGCTCGCCATAGATATCGTCGAGGAAGGCGTTGATCGCCTCGACCCGCTGGACCAGCCCTTCGGACAGGCGCGCCCATTCGTCGGGCAGGAAGACGCGCGGCACGATGTCGAACGGGATGATCCGCTCGGCCGCATCGCTCTCGCCATAGACGGCGAAGGTGATGCCCAATTGCCGGAAGGTCGCCTCGGCCGCCTGCTGGCGGCGGCGCAATTCGGTGTCGGGAGTGGTATCGAGCCAGCGGTGCAAAGCAGACAATTCGGGGCGAGACGCAACCGCGCCCGAGCCCCCCATGATTTCGTCGAACGCGGCGATGGTCCCCATCCGGTTGTTACGCTCCCCCTTGCGGCCGGGTTCCATGCTGCACCGCATGATGGGGGCGTGCAAGGGGGGCATAGGATAATTCCTCCCCTGCAAGGGGAGGTGGCGCGCGCAGCGCGTCGGAGGGGTGTCACCCTATCGAGAGCAGGACACCCCTCCGTCAGGGCTTCGCCCTGCCACCTCCCCTTGCAGGGGAGGAATTATAGGAACTTACGCCCCCAGCTTCTCCAGCATCGACGGGGTCAGCACCTGCGGCAGCACCTGCGGTTCCTTCGTGCCGGGGGCATAATAGAGGTAGAGCGGCACCCCGGCCCGGTTGTGCCGCTCGATAAACCGTCCCAGCACGGGATCGCCATCGGTCCAGTCGCCGACCAGCACCGCCACCTTGTTGCGCGCAAACGCATCGCGCACCGAGCTGCGCTCGATCGCGGCGGCCTCGTTGACCTTGCAGCTCAGGCACCAGTCGGCGGTGAAATAGGCGAAGACCGGGCGGCCCTGCTTGCGCAGATCCTCCAGCTTGGCTTCGCTGAAGGCGGTGTCGGCGCTGGTCCTGGCCACCGCTGCGGCGGGCTTGACCGTCACCACGATCGCCACCGCCAGCACCAGCGCGGCGATGGCGGGCCAGCCCGCGCGGCCCTTGCCGCCATGCTGGCGAAGCCCCGTCCACCAGAAACCCAGAGACGCCAGCAATGCGGCGGCCAGCCCCAGCGTCATGCCGGTCACCCCCGCCTCCTGCCCCAATATCCAGGCCAGCGCGAGCGCGGTCAGGAACATCGGCACCGACAGGATATGGCGCAGCCGCACCATCCACATGCCCGGCTTGGGAAGCCGCCGCCGCAGCGCGGGCACGAAACCGATGGCGATGAAGGGAAGCGCGATGCCGATCCCCAGCCCGGCGAACACCGCCAGCGCGGCGGCGGCGGGCAGGACCAGCGCCGCGCCCAGCGCTCCGGCCATGAACGGCCCCGAACAGGGCGTCGCGACGAACGCCGCCAGCGCACCAGTCGCGAACGAGCCCATTGCGCCCGAACGGCCCGCAAAGGCCGGGGTCGGCAGCTCGAACAGCCCCGCCAGGTTGAACGCGATCCCCGCGACGAGCAGCAGGAGGACGCCGATCACGCGCGGGTCCTGCAACTGGAACGCCCAGCCCGCGCTCTGCCCCCCGGCGCGCAATGCCAGCAGGATCACGCCCAGCCCCACGCATACCAGCACCACGCCCGCCGTATAGGCCAGCGCCTCGGCCCGCGCATGCCGCTCGTCGCCGCCGCCACGGGCGAGGCTCAGCGCCTTGAGGCTCAGGATCGGGAAGACGCAGGGCATGATGTTGAGCAGCAGCCCGCCCAGCACCGCCCCCAGAAAGGCCAGCGCCACCGCGCCGATGCCATGATCGGCCTCGCCGCCCGCCCCGGCGATCGCGCCCGGCTTGGCGATGAAGGCCAGCCCCTGCCCCTCGCCGATCGACAGCACGCCCGACACCGGCCCCGGCGTCGGCACGGCGGCGGCCGGGATGGCCAGGATCAGCTGGTCGCCATTGCGGGTCAGCGTCTGCGGCGCGGCATGGTCGATCAGCCCGCTGCGGTCGGGGAAGAAATAGGCGTCCTTGACCGCGACCGAGGCGGGCAGCGGGACGGCGATCCGCACGCCCTTGCCCTTCGTCTCGATCACGCCGTCGCCGCCCAGCGGCCGGGGCAGCGCGGCGCGCCAACGGTCGAACTCGGCGCGCGTCGCAGGCGCGACCGCGCCGTCGCCCACGGTCAGCATGGTCGACAGCGTCTGGCTTTCGGGGACGCAGATGGTGTCGGTGCAGACCAGATAGTCGAGCTTCACCGACACGGGCAGCGCGGTGCCCCTGGCAAGCCCGGCGGGCAGGTTCAGATCGACGAGCAGCGCGAAGGGCCGCTCATAGACATAGTTCATCAGCCCGGCGATCTTCAGCCGCCCCGGCACCGGATAGCGCAACTCGCCCGCCGTCACGCCCCGAGGCAGCGTCCAGTGCGCCTCGGTCGGCAGGCCCGCATCGCCGCCATTCTTCCAATAGCCGTGCCAGCCCTTTTCGGGCGTGGCGGCGATGGCCAGCGTGACATGGCCGCCCGCCGCCGGGGTCGCGCTTTCGGGAACGAGGCGCATCGGCAGATGGATCGCGCCGGGCGCGGCCGGGGGGCCGCTTTCCGCCATGGCGGGGGCATAGCCCATCACCATGAAAAGCGCCGTCATCAGGATGTAAAACCAACCGCGCATCGACCTTGCCCTAACCCGCTTTCGCGTTCCATAGCGTCCCCGTCCACGCTTTGCACCAAGGTTGCCCATGAACTCCCTGACTGCCGCGCTTCTCGCCTCCGCCGCGTTGTTCGCCACCCCGGCGCTCGCCCAGACCGCCAGCCCCGTGCCGGGCACCGCGCCCGCGCCCGTCGCGACCCTGCCGGGAACGCCGCAGCCCCCCTTTCCCACCACGCCGCCCAAGCTGATCGTAGCGATCTCGGTCGACCAGTTCTCCGCCGACCTGTTCCAGCAATATCGCAACCACTTCACCGGCGGCATGGCGCGCCTGCTGACCGGCGCGGTCTTCCCCTCGGGCTATCAAAGCCATGCCGCGACCGAGACCTGCCCCGGCCACTCGACCATCCTGACCGGCTATCGCCCCGCGCATACCGGGATCATCGCCAACAACTGGATCGACCAGTCGGTCGGGCGCGCGGACAAGATCGTCTATTGCTCGGAGGACGAGCGCGTCGCGGGCAACGACCATAACAACTACACCGTGTCGGACATGCATCTGAAGGTGCCGACGCTGGGCGAGCGGATGAAGACTGCCGATCCGCGCGTCCGCACCGTCTCGGTCGCAGGGAAAGACCGCGCCGCCGTGATGATGGGCGGGCACAAGATGGACGAGATCTGGTGGTGGGACGGCAAGACCTATGTCTCCTATGCCGGACGCGCCATGCCGCCGGTCGTGGAGCGCACGCGCAAGGCCGTCGCCGATCTGGTTGCGAAACCGCAGGCGCCGCTGCCGCTGCCCGGCTTCTGCAAGTCGCTCGACCGGCCGATCACGGTCGGCAGCCAGACCCTGGGCACCGGCCGGTTCCAGCGCGCGGCGGGCGACCTGAAGGCGTTCCGCGTCTCGCCCGCCGCCGATGCGGCGGTGCTGGCGATGGCGGCGGGCTTCGTCCAGGACATGAAGCTGGGCCAGGGGCCGCAGACCGACATCCTGTCGGTGGGCCTGTCGGCGACCGACTATGTCGGCCATGCGCTGGGCACCCAGGGGGCCGAGATGTGCATCCAGATGGAGGAACTCGACCGTTCGCTGGCGGGCTTCTTCGACGTGCTCGATGCGACCGGCGTCGACTATGAGGTGATGCTGACCGCCGACCACGGCGCGCACGACATGACCGAGCGTCAGCAGATCCGCGCCATGCCGATGGAAAGCCATATCGCGCCCGAGGCCAAGACCAAGGCGATGTCGGCCGCGATCGCGCGCGACATGGGCCTGTCCAACACCCCGCCGCTGCTGATGAGCGCGGAGGGCGACATCTATATCAACCGCGACCTGCCCGCCGCCACCCGCGCCAAGGTGCTGGCCGAGGCGAAGCGCCGTTACGAGGCGCTGCCGCAGGTCGCCGCCGCGCTGACCCGCGACGAGATCGCCGCGACGCCCTGGCCCACCACCCCGCCCGAGACCTGGACGCTGAAGGAAAAGGCGCGGTCCTCCTACGACCCGACGCGTTCGGGCGACCTGCTGATCCTGCTCAAGCCGCGCGTGACGACGATCGAGGAAGCCGCACCGGGCTATGTCGAGACGCATGGTTCGCCCTGGGACTATGACCGCCGCGTGCCGATCCTGTTCTGGCGCAAGGGCATGGCCGGGTTCGAGCAGCCGCTGTCGGTCGAAACGGTCGACATCGCGCCGACGCTGGCGGCGACGATCGGCCTGCCGATCCCCGGCGTGGACGGGCGCTGCCTGGACCTCGATCCGGGTGCGGCGGATACGTGTAAGAAATAAGCTTGTTCCTCCCCTGCAAGGGGAGGGGGACCGCCGCGAAGCGGTGGTGGAGGGGTGTCCCCGCTGGCCGCGACACCCCTCCGTCAGCCCTCCGGGCTGCCACCTCCCCTTACAGGGGAGGAATTTTAGGCTCGCTCCACCCTATATTCGATCGGCTTGAAGCTCCCCCCGTTCGACGCAGGTGCGGAACAAGCGGTCAGGCCGATCACCAGATCCATATGCGCCACGAAGCGGATATGGTCCCCCGGTCCGCTGAGCGGCGGCAGCACCTCCAGCTTGCCGGTCGTCCCGTCGACCGGCACGTTCATGAAACAGTTGAACGCCACCGGAATCCGGTCAGGCACCACGCCGAAAGGCGCCAGCGCCGCCGCCAGATTGCCAAAGCATCCGCGATGGCGCGGCAGGTCGGGATAGAAATGGTCGAACGTGTCGACCGAACAGGGCGTCAGCAGGAAGTCGTGCATCCCCACCGTATCGGCGACGATCTCCAGCATCACCCGCGAGCGGTTGGAATAGAGCTTGTGCCCGGTGGTCAGCCGGATCGTCTCGGCATAATCGAGCGTCCGGCCCGACGAGATCACCTCGTCCAGATCCTCCGCGTTGAAGGCGAGCAGATCGGCGACCTGTCGCCCGCGCGGGTCGATGACGGTCAGGCTGTCACCCTTGGCCATGCGAAAGGCGTCGCCGCTGCGGGGCGGAATCTCGACCGTCGTCGCGCTCATCGCCCGGCCCCGGCATCGGTGCCCGCATAGTGGAAGGGGCAACGCCAGCCCTCCTCTACCGCGCGACCGCTATATTGCCGGGCCTCGCTCATCTCGCCATGGCGCGCCAGCATCGGGTTGCGCGATCCCGCCAGCGCCTCGTCGCGGACCATGATCTTCTCGCGCATCCCCTCATATTTGCCCTGGGCGCGCAATATCTCGAACTGGTCGTGCAGGTTGAAAATCATCGCGGGGCGCGGAAAGCGCCGCGCGGGGCGGCTGGCGTTGGGATGCAGCCCGACGACGAAGAACGCCTCGCCGCCGAAGGACAGCGAGAAATGCGGGTCTTCCGGGTCGGCGCTGACTCGTTCGTCCCAGTCCTGCCCCAGCCAGACATCCTTGTCCGACAGCGACTGGATCCGCGCCCAGATCGCGCGCTCGAACGCGGCTTCGTCCAGCTGCTCGGGTCCGGCGAAGACCACCGCCAGGCTGCGGAACAGCTGCGGCTCGGCACGATAGCGTTCGGCGAAACGCCGCAGCCGGTCATGGATGCGCAGATCGTCCCAAGCGCTGGCGATGTCGCGCGCGCCCAGGATATCCAGCGTCCCCCGCGCCATCGCCGCCTTGGCGCCGACGCAAGGGAAATCCGCTGCCGCGATATGCGCACGCAGCAGCTCGGCCGATTGCGGCTCGCTGGGATCGTGCGCGGGGAAAAGGCTGCTTCCGGTTTTCGACATGGGATGCCCCAACGCGACGCGATGGGCAGCGTTCCCAAAAAGCCTTTATATCCTATGTGATTAGCATCGACTACTCTCTCGCCTTGATAATAATCAAGATCAAGCCGTCAGGAATCGTGGGAACGCCCCGATCAATCGAGATTGGGGCGCAACCACCGGGTCGCCTGCGCGACATCGATCCCGCGCCGGGTGGCATAATCCGCCACCTGGTCCTCGCCGATCCGCGCGACGCCGAAATATTCGGCCTGGGCGTGCCCGAAGTAGAAGCCGCTGACCGCCGCCGTCGGCAGCATCGCGAAGCTGTCGGTCAACTCCAGTCCGACCGCGCTTTCCGCCCCCAGCAGGTCGAACAGCGTCCGCTTGATGCTGTGCTCGGGGCAGGCGGGATAGCCCGGCGCGGGACGGATGCCGCGATATTGCTCGCGGATCAGCGCCTCGTTGGTCAGCTGCTCGCCCGCCGCATAGCCCCACAGGTCGGTGCGGACATGCGCATGGAGCCGCTCGGCGAACGCCTCGGCCAGACGGTCGGCCAGCGCCTTGAGCAGGATGTCGTTATAATCGTCATGCCCCGCCCGGAAGCGTTCGATATGCGCGTCGATGCCATGGATGCCGACCGCGAAGCCGCCCATCCAGTCGCCCGCCGGGTCGATAAAGTCGGCCAGGCACATATTGGCACGGCCTTCGCGCTTGGCGATCTGCTGGCGCAGGAAGGGGATGCGGGTTTCTTCGCCATCCGCCGTCAGGATCACGTCATCGCCGTCACGGCGGCAGGGCCAGAGCGCGGCGACGCCCTTCGCGGTCAGCCACTTCTCGGCGATGATCGTGTCGAGCATGGCCTGCGCATCGGCATAGAGCCCGCTGGCGCTCTTGCCGACCACTTCGTCGGTCAGGATGGCGGGGAAATTGCCCGCCAGTTCCCAGGCGCGGAAGAAGGGCGTCCAGTCGATATAGTCGCGCAGGTCAGACAGGTCCCAGTCCTGATAGACATGCACGCCCGGCTGCTTCGGATCGCCCGCCTTCAGCGCCATGTCCGCGACGAAGCCGCGCGCGCGCGCTTCCTCCAGCGGCAACAGCGCATTGGCCCCCTTCCCCTCGCGCGCCTTGCGGACGGCTTCGTAATCGGCGGCGACCTGCGCGACATAGGGGTCGCGCTGGGTGTCGGACACGAGCGTGGTCGCCACGCCGACCGCGCGGCTGGCGTCGAGGACGTGCACCACCGGCCCCGAATAGGCGGGCGCGATACGCAGCGCGGTATGCACCTTCGACGTCGTCGCGCCACCGATCAGCAACGGCATGGTCATCCCTGCCCGCTGCATCTCCTCGCCCACCGTCACCATCTCGTCCAGCGAGGGGGTGATCAGGCCCGACAGCCCGATCATGTCGGCGTCATTCTCGTTCGCCGCCGCGATGATCTTCGACCAGGGGACCATGACGCCCAGATCGACCACCTCGAAGCCGTTGCACTGGAGCACCACGCCGACGATGTTCTTGCCGATATCGTGCACGTCGCCCTTCACGGTCGCGAGCACGATCTTGCCCTTGCCCTTGGCACCCGGCTCCTTCGCCGCCTCGATGAAGGGGAGGAGGTGCGCGACCGCCTTCTTCATGACGCGGGCGGACTTGACCACCTGGGGCAGGAACATCTTGCCCGATCCGAACAGGTCGCCGACGACGTTCATCCCGTCCATCAGCGGGCCTTCGATCACCTCGATCGGCCGCGCGAATTGCTGGCGGCACTCCTCGGTATCGTCGACGACATGCGCGTCGATGCCCTTGACCAGCGCATATTCCAGCCGCTTGGTGACGGGCAGGCTGCGCCACTCGGCGGCCTGCTTCTCGGCCACCGCATCGGTGCCGCGATAGCGCTCGGCCAGCGCCACCAGACGCTCGCCCGCTTCCGGGTCGCGGTTGAGGATCACATCCTCGCAGGCGGTGCGCAGTTCGGGGTCGATCGTGTCGTACACGTCGAGCTGGCCCGCATTGACGATCGCCATGTCCATGCCCGCCGGGATGGCGTGGTAGAGGAACACCGAGTGCATCGCGCGGCGCACCGGCTCGTTGCCTCGGAAGCTGAACGACAGGTTCGACAGGCCGCCCGAGATATGGACGTGGGGGCAGCGCGCCTTGATCGCGCGGGTCGCCTCGATAAAGTCGACGCCGTAATTGTTATGCTCTTCGATGCCGGTGGCGACCGCGAAGACATTGGGGTCGAAGATGATGTCCTCGGGGGGGAAGCCGATCGACATCAGCAGGTCATAGGCGCGCGCGCAGATCTCGACCTTGCGGTCCTTGGTGTCGGCCTGCCCGACCTCGTCGAACGCCATGACGACGACCGCCGCGCCATACGCCATGCAGCGACGGGCATAGTGGAGGAACGCCTCCTCGCCTTCCTTCATGCTGATCGAATTGACGATCGGCTTGCCTGACACGCATTTCAACCCCGCCTCGATCACGCTCCATTTCGAGCTGTCGATCATGATCGGCACGCGCGCGATATCCGGCTCGGCGGCGATCAGCTTGAGGAAGGTGGTCATGGCATATTCGGCGTCGAGCAGCCCTTCGTCCATGTTGACGTCGACCACCTGCGCGCCATTCTCGACCTGGCTGCGCGCCACCTCCACCGCGCGGGTGTAATCGCCCGCCAGGATCATCTTCTTGAACGCCGCCGATCCGGTGACGTTGGTCCGCTCGCCGACATTGACGAAACTGGTGGAGGTGTTGGTGGTCATTGGTTCTTCTTCTTAGCCCTCTCCCCTCCGGGGAGAGGGTTGGGAGAGGGGCTGTGTCTCACCGAGAGGCCGGTCTCTACGAGACCCCTACCCCTCACCCAACCCTCTCCCCGGAGGGGAGAGGGCTAGAAGGTCAGGCCGCCATGGTGAACGGCTCCAGCCCGGCGAGGCGGGTGACGACCGGCGGGGTCGGGATGGTGCGGGGCTGCATGCCCTTCACCTTGTCGGCGATCGCCTTGATATGCGCAGGGGTCGAGCCGCAGCAGCCGCCCAGGACATTGACCTGCCCCTCGACCGCCCATTCGCCGACCAGACCGGCGGTGGTCACCGGCGCTTCGTCATAGGCGCCCAGTTCGTTGGGCAGCCCGGCATTGGGATAGATCATGATGAGCGTGTCGCAGATTTCCGACAGCGTCTTCACATGCGGGCGAAGCTGCTCCGCGCCGAACGAGCAGTTCAGCCCGATGGTCAGCGGCCTGGCATGGCGCACCGCGTGCCAGAAGGCCTCGACCGTGTGTCCCGACAGGTTGCGGCCCGACAGATCGGTCAGCGTCATCGACAGCATGATCGGGATGTCGCGGCCCAGCGCCTCGCCCGCCTCGATCGTCGCCATGATCCCGGCCTTGGCGTTCAGCGTATCGAACACCGTCTCGATCAGGATGAAGTCCGCGCCGCCCTCGACCAATGCGTCGATCTGTTCGCGGTACACGTCCTTCAGATAATCGAAGTCGATCTCGCGGTAACCCGGATCGTTGACGTCCGGGCTCAGCGACAGCGTCTTGTTGGTCGGCCCGATCGCGCCCGCGACGAAGCGGGGGCGGCCGTCCTTCGCGGCGAATTCGTCGGCCAGACGGCGCGCGAGCTTGGCGCTCTCGACATTGATCTCGCGCACCAGATGTTCCGCGCCGTAATCGGCCTGGCTGATCCGGTTGGCGGAGAAGGTGTTGGTCTCGGCAATGTCCGCTCCCGCCTCGAAATAGGCGCGGTGGATGGCCTCGGGCACCTCGGGCTTGGTCAGCGCCAGTATGTCGTTATTGCCCTTCTGGTCGTGCGACAGGCCCAGCGTCCCCGCATAGGCCGCCTCGTCCAGCTTCCAGTTCTGGATCTCGGTGCCGAACGCGCCGTCGGTGATCAGGATGCGCTTGGCGGCTTCGGCCAGGAAGGTTTCGCGGGTCGTCATCGTCTTGCTCCTGCTCTGGCGAGCGTTCTTTTCATCCGGGTGGCGAGCCTCAGGCGGTTCGCCCGTGGCCTTCCCTCCCCCATCCCCTCCCGCTTGCGGGAGGGGCGTGCCTGGGTCGTAGGTTATGCGCCGTCGCCACCCCGACCCTCGAATTCATCTCTCCCCTCCCGCAGGCGGGAGGGGCCGGGGGAGGGAAAGCCACGAAGCGACACGGCCTGCCATATCGCCCCCGCCCTACCCCCGAAGGGTTAAGATCAGGCCGCCGCGACCGCCTCGGCCTTCTTTCCCCGCACGCCCAGCAAATGGCTGATCGCATAGGCCAGCTCGGCGCGGTTGAGCGTGTAGAAGTGGAACCCCTTCACCCCGCCCGCATAGAGACGGCGGCACATTTCGGCGGCGATGGTGGCGGCGACCAGCTGGCGCGCGCCGGGATGATCGTCCAGCCCCTCGAACAGACGGTCCATCCATTCGGGGATCGCCGCGCCACACATCGCGGCGAACTTGCGGGTCTGCGCGACGTTGGACACCGGCAGGATGCCCGGCACGATCTCGGCGGTGATCCCCGCGGCGGCGGCGGCATCGCGGAAGCGGAAATAGGCCTCGGGCGAGAAGAAGAATTGCGTGATCGCGCGGTTGGCGCCCGCATCGATCTTGCGCTTCAGATTGTCGATATCCGCCTTCTGGTCCGCCGAGTCCGGGTGGCATTCGGGATAGGCCGCCACCGAAATCTCGAACGGGTGCAGCTTCTTCAGGCCCGCGACCAGATCGGCGGCATTCTCATAGCCGCCGGGATGGCTGACGAAGCGCGCGCCCTCGGCAGGGGGATCGCCGCGAAGCGCGACGATATGCCGCACGCCCGCCGCCCAATATTCCTGCGCCACCTGGTCGATCTCCTCGCGGGTCGCCTCGACACAGGTCAGGTGCGCGGCGGCGTCCATCGTAGTCTCGCGCTGGATACGCGCGACGGTGGCATGGGTCCGCTCGCGGGTCGAGCCGCCCGCGCCGTAGGTCACCGACACGAAGCGCGGGTCCAGCGGCTCCAGCGTGCGGATCGCATCCCATAGCTGCGCGTCCATCTTCTCCGTCTTGGGCGGGAAGAATTCGAAGCTGACCGCGATATCGCCGCCCACATCGGCGAACAGCGGTTCCTCATGCGCCAGCGCGGCCTCGGCCCGCGTCAGGATCGTGTTCGTCATGCCGCCTTCACCCTATTCGTCTCGACGGGCCGAAGCCCCTTCTTCACACCCAGCCAGAGCTTGACGGTCAGCTCGCCGCCCTCCAGCGTCTCGGTCCGCGCCAGCGTCAGCCCGGCGGGGCCGAACCAGCCCGCCATCTGTTCGTCGGCGAAACCCAGGCGGCTATGCGCCGCCTTCTGCCGCAATTCCTCGCGATCATGCGGCGCGAAGTCGGCGATCAGCAGCCGCCCGCCCGGCCCCAGCACCCGCGCCGCCTCGGCGATCGCCGCGCCCGGTTGCTGCGCGAAGTGCAGGACATGGTGCAGGATCGCGATATCCGCCGCGCCGTCGCCCATGGGCAGCGCATAGAGGTCCGCCTGCCGCAACTCGGTATTGGCGCGGCCGTGCAGCTTGGCGCGGGCCAGCCGCAGCATCTCCGACGAGCGGTCGATGCCCAACGCCGAGTCCGCCCGGTCGCCGAACAACTCCAGCATCCGCCCCGTGCCCGTGCCGATATCGATCAGCGCGCCCAGATCGCCCTCGCCGATCAGGCCCGCCATCGCCTCCTCGATCTCGCTGTCCGCGACATGGAGCGATCGGATCGCATCCCATTCGCCCGCATGATCCTCGAACCAGGCCGCCGCGCTCGCCGCCCGGTCGGCCCGCACCGCCGCCAGCCGCGCGACATCGGCGACCATCCAGGGATCGGGCGCCTCCGCCGTCCAGCGATCGAGCGCCGCCATCATCGGCTCCACCGCCTCGCGGTCGCCCAGCGCGACGAAGACCCAGCTACCCTCCTTGCGCCGCTCGGCCAGTTCGGCATCGACCAGGATCTTCACATGGCGGCTGACCCGCGGCTGGCTCTGGCCCAGCACCTGCGCCAGTTCGCCCACCGACAGCTCCATCGACCGCAGCAGCGCCAGGATGCGCAGCCGCGTCGGATCGCTGAGGGCACGAAAGATTTCGAGCGCATTGGCCATGGATCACGATATAAAGATATCTTTATATGCGGTCAACGGAGCGAACAGATTTCGGCCGACACGGACCCGAAACGGATAATCTGCGTTGGCACGCCGATCATATGTTTAAAACGGGAGTGTTTGCCATGAAGAAGGCCCTGATCCTCGCCCTGACCGGTGCCGCCGCCTTGTCGCTGGCCGCGTGCAGCGAGAATGCCCAGCAGCAGACCGAGCAGGCCGCCGACGCCATCGGCTCGGACGTGAAGGCGACGACGCAGAATGCCTCGGACGATGTCGAGGCGGCGACCGCACGCGCGCTGAACTCGGCCGAGAATGCCATGGACAAGGCGGGCGACAAGCTGGACCGCGCCGGTGACCGGGCCGCGGCGCATGCTGACCGCGCGGGCGACAATATCGACCGTGGCCTCGACCGGGCCGGCGACAAGATCGAGCAGGGCGCGGACAATGCCCGCCAGGCGACCGGCAACGCGCTGGTCCGCGCGGGCGAGGATGTCCGCCGCTAAAGGGTTCGCCCTTCGGCAATGGGAAGCGGGTCGGCGATCAGTTCGCCGGCCCGTTTTTCTTTGGGCGATTTGCTTGGCCTTCGACTTCGCTCAGGCTGAACGGAGCGAGGGGTTCTTGGCCCCATATCCCAACGTCCGTTCAGCTCGCTTTGGTTCCGGTCGCACGGGTGGGCGGGGTTTGTGGCCCCATATCCCATCATCCGTTCAGCCTGAGCGAAGTCGAAGGCCACGCCCCGACGCTTTCAGTCGAACCGAACCTTCCCCCGCCCCGCCTTCACCTGCGCCCGCCCCTTCTTCGCATCCACCCGCCGGGTCTGGGACGCCCGAGTCGGCTTGGTCGGACGGCGCTTCTTGGGCACGATCGTCGCCTCGCGGATCAGGTCGATCAACCGCTCGCGCACCTCACGCCGGTTCATCTCCTGCGACCGGCTGGCATCGGCGCGCAGGGTCAGCACACCGTCCTTGCTCAACCGCTGCCCCGCCAGCACGGCCAGCCGCATCTTCACCGCCTCCGGCAAGCTCGGCGAGCCGCCCACATCGAAGCGCAGCAGCACCGCGCTGTCGGTCGTGTTGACATGCTGCCCGCCCGGCCCGGAGGCGCGGGTGAAGCTCTCGGCGATCTCGCGCTCGTCGATCGCGATGGCGCGGGTGACGGGGATCAGCGCCATCGCCGGTCCGCCCTAGTCGCGAAACGCGCCGAAGCGTTCGGGCAACGGGGCCTCCGCCGTGATCGGGTCCTTGGCCTCGCCGCGCGGCAGCGTCAGGCTGGCGGCGTGGAGCAGCATCCCCCCCGCCTCGCCCGCGCCGTACACGGGATCGCCCACCACCGGCGCGCCGAGGCCCGTCGCGGCATGGACGCGGATCTGATGCGTGCGGCCGGTTTCGGGACGAAACTCGACCAGCGTCCGCCCGCCCTCATGGCGCAGCGCGCGCCAGCCGGTGCGGGCCGCCTTGCCCGCCGGATCGGCGACGATCCGCCAGCCCTCTTCGCGCGTCGAGACCTTGGCCAGCGCCAGGTCGATCATCCCTTCGCCCTCGACCACGCCGTTCAGCACCGCCAGATAGCGCTTCTCGACCAGCCCGGCCTCGAACGCCTGCTGGAAGCGGGCATGCGCCTTGGGATTGCGCGACAGCAACAGGCAGCCGCTGGTGTCGCGGTCCAGCCGGTGGACCGCGGTCGGCCAGCGCTTGAACCCGAATTTGAGCGATTCCAGATGGTTTTCAAGGCTGATCGACCCGTTACGGGGCCGATCGACAGGCAAGCCCGCCGGTTTGTCGATCACCAGCGCTTCGCCGTCGATGAATAGAACGCGATCTCCGTGCATGCCGCTCCCTTGCCACCGTGCGCGCCGACATGCCAGAGGCGCGCGCGTCATGCCGACCGCCCCCGCCCTTTTCCTGCGCTTTCTCGCACTACTGACGATCGCCGCGATGCCCGTGACGGCACAGGGGCAATCCTGCGACGGCGCGCTGCCGCCGCCCGGCCCCGACGGCCGGGTCGCGGGACATTTCGCTTATGGCGATGCGCCGCCCGAGGACATCGTGCCCGCCCCGGCAGGCTTCGGGCTCAAGCCCTATTGCCGCCTGCACCGGGCGATGATCCCCGATCTTCAGCAGCTGCTCGACGCGGCCCGCCGCGATCCGTCGGTGGGGGGCACGCTGCGCGGCCTGTCCTGCCACCGCGAGGTCGCGCGCCAGCGCAACGTCTTCTGCCGCGACCGCAGCGTGTCCGCCGCCGAGCGCGCCGTCTCGGTCGCACCTGCAGGGCATAGCGAGCATGCGACGGGCTATGCGCTGGACTTCGCGGTCCGCCCGGCCAAAGGCTGCCCCGATGCCGAGGCCTGCATGGCGGCGACCCCGGCCGCACGCTGGCTGATCGCCAACGCGCCGCGCTTCGGATTCGAGATGAGCTTCCCGGCGGGCAACAGGCAGCGGGTGAAGTGGGAGCCGTGGCACTGGCGCTGGGTCGGCACCAGTCCGACCGAACCGGGCGCGGCACAGGCGCGGGCGGTGTTTGCGAAGGCACGCGCGCAGTTTCCCGCCGATCCGGGCGTGCGCGATCCGTTGAATGTGGTGGTCACGAGCCAGCCGCCTGTGCCGGTGGCGGCTCCGCCGGTGCCGGTGAGGACGAAGGGCAAGCGGCGATAGGGTTTCCCGTGGCCTTCGACTTCGCTCAGGCAGAACGGAGGTTGGGAACTGGGCTGGATACTAAACCCCGTTCAGCCTGAGCGAAGTCGAAGGCCACGCCCGACACGAAGAACGGGGACACCCTTCGGCACCCCCGTCCCTGGGTCGAATCGATAGTCAGCGATGCCTTGCCTTCCCTCGCCCCTCGCAGAGGGGAGAGGGTTGCGCAGACTTGGTCTTTGCGAAAGCAAAGGCTTAGTCGGAGCTGGGTGAGGGGTGTATGCGCGCAGCGCGCGAGCCTTTGGGCTCGCTCAACCCCTCACCCAAGCTGCGCTAGCCAGCAGGCTGGCAAGCTTCGCTAACCCTCTCCCCTGTCCAGGGGAGAGGGGAAGAAGAAGCAATGCCGATTATATCAACCAAACAGCTTCGCCGCCGTTTCGGCGATGCGCTTGCCCTGATAGCGGGCGCCGTCCAGATCGACCTGGCTGGGCTGGCGGCTGCCGTCGCCGTCCGCCAGCGTCGACGCGCCATAGGGCGTGCCGCCATGGACTTCCTTGACGCCCATCTGCCCCTGGAACCCATAATCCAGGCCGACGATGGTCATGCCGTGGTGGATCAGGTTGGTCAGGACCGAGAACAGGGTCGTCTCCTGCCCGCCATGCTGGCTGGCGGTCGAGGTGAAGGCGCCGCCGACCTTGCCGACCAGACCGCCGCGCATCCACACGCCGCCGGTCGTGTCCCAGAAGGCCGCCATCTGGCTGGCCATCCGGCCATAACGGGTGGGCGTCCCGACGATGATCGCGTCATAATTGGTCAGCGCGTCGGGGCCCTCGATCTCGGGGTGCGCGGTGTCGGTCTTGAAGTGCGCCGCGGCGACCACTTCGGCCGGGGCGGTCTCGGCGACGCGGCGGATGTCCACCTCGGCACCGGCCGAACGCGCGCCCTCGGCGATGGCGTCGGCCATCTGCTCGATATGGCCATAGGACGAGTAATAAAGGACCAGAACCTTCGCCATGTGAAATACTCCCTTGGGTGAATGGAATTATTCGGAATCGACCAGAACGATCTCGGCATCCTCGATGGCGGTGATCGTCACCGTCCGGCCTTCCGCATCGCCCGACAGCGCCGCACCATCGCGTGCCGCGAACGGCACACCGTCGATTTCGATCCGTCCGGTGGCGGGGACGAGATAGGCATGACGCCCCGCGCCCACCCGGTGCTCGACGCTTTCCCCGGCGCGCAGCGTCGCGGCCAGCACGCGGGCATCGGCGCGGATACGCAGCGCGTCGCCGTCATCGTCGAAGCCGCTGGCCAGCGTCACGAACCGGCCCGACCGCTCGCCCTTCGGAAAGGGCTTGGCGCCCCAGCTGGGCTGGCCGCCACGGCTGCGCGGCTCGACCCAGATCTGGAAGAGCGTCGTCGGCTCGTTCTCGAGATTATATTCGGCGTGGCGGACGCCCGACCCGGCGCTCATCACCTGCACGTCGCCCGCCGCGGTGCGGCCGACATTGCCCATCGAATCCTGATGGGTGATCGCGCCGGTGCGGACATAGGTGATGATCTCCATATCGGCATGGGGATGCGGCGGGAAACCGGCATTGGGCGCGATGACGTCATCGTTCCACACCCGGATCGCGCCCCAGCCCATGCGGGCGGGATCATAATAGCTGGCGAAGGAAAAATGATGCCGCGCGTCCAGCCAGCCATGATTGGCATGGCCCAGGCTTTCGAAACTGCGACGGTCGATGCCCTTCTCGGCAGTAATGGCAGTCATGGAATTTCTCCCTTGGATGCTCACAAGATAGGGCCGAATAGGATCGCGTAAACGGAAACGCTGGAAACCGATCGTTTCCACGTTCATTGTAGCGCGGAGCCGATCGCCGATGGTCGCGCGAAGGGGCAAGGGAAAGCGATGCGTCTGCCGGATCTGGAGGCCTGGGCGATCTTCGCCGCCGTGGTCGAGCATCGTTCGTTCAGCGCCGCCGCCGATGCGATCGGGCTGTCGAAGGCGACCGTGTCCAAGGCGATCACCCGGCTGGAGGCGCAGCTCAACCAGTCGCTGTTCCACCGCACCTCGCGCCGCCTGGCGCTGACCGAGGCGGGCAAGCCGCTGGCCGAGCATGCTGCGCGCATCCTGGCCGAGGCCGCGCGCCGCCGAGGAGGCCGCGCGCGACGCCGCCAGCGCGCCGGCGGGCCGCATCCGGCTGGCCGCGCCGATGTCGTTCGGCGTCACCAACATCGCGCCGGTCATCGCCGACTTCCTGGCGCGGCATCCGGGGATCGAGATCGAGCTGAGCCTGTCCGACGCCAAGGTCGATATCGTCGCGGAGGGCTATGACATCGCGCTGCGCATCGCCGACCTGCCCGACAGCTCGCTGCGCGCCCGGCGGCTGTGCGGCATCTCCACCCATGTCGTCGCCTCGCCCGGCTATCTGGCCGAACATGGCACGCCGCGCCATCCCAACGAACTGGGCGAGCATCGGCTGCTCAGCTATTCCAACGTCACCGGCCCCTGGCGTTTCCGCCATCCCGGCGGGGCCGAGGTGTCGGTGCGGCCGCAGGGTCCGCTGACCGCCAATAGCGGCGACGCGCTGGTCCCCTCGGTGGTCGCCGGGCTGGGCATCGCGCGGCTGCCGGGCTTCATCATCGGGCCGCACATGGTCAGCGGGCGCGTCGTGCCGATCCTGGAGGACTGGACCCCGCCGCCGATCGGGCTGCATCTGCTGACCCCGCCCAGCCCCTTGCGCCCCGCCCGCGTCGAGGCGCTGATCGCCTGGCTGGCCGATACGGTGCGCGATCCCTGTACCGTGGCGCGCAAACGGGAGGCGGTGCGATGAACCGGCTGCGCCCCGACGACAGCGACGCGCGCTTCATCCGCCGCATCGTCCTGACCCTGCTGGTCCTGGGCATCACCGCCGCCCTGTTCCGCGCGGGCGACCTGCTGATCCTCGCCTTCGGATCGGTGCTGGGGGCGATCGTCATCCATGCGATCGCCGACCTCTATGCCGATCACCTGCCGATCGGGCCGAAGCGATCGCTGACCCTGTCGGTCGCCACCGTGCTGGCGGTGCTGGGGTTCCTAGCCTGGCTGTTCGGCGTCGCCTTTCGCCAGCAGCTCAACACGCTGGTCACGCAACTGCCGATCCTGATCGACCAGCTCGCCGCCTGGGCGTCGCAGTCGCCGGTCGGGGCCAAGGTCGTCGACGCGGTGCGCGCCGCCTATGCGGGCAGTCGCGTCGCGCAGGATATCGGCGGCATCGTGTCGGGCGCGGGGGAGTTCGTGCTCAACTGCCTGCTCCTGCTGGTCGGCGCGCTGTTCTTCGCCGCCGATCCCAAGATCTATGAGCGGGGCTTCCTGCTGCTCGTGCCCCGCTCGATGCGGTCGGCGATGGAGGACGCGCTGTTCGACACGGGGTCGACGCTGCGCCTGTGGCTACGCGCGCAGCTGATCCAGATGACGACGATGGGGGTGCTGGTCGGCGTCGGGCTCGCCATTGCGGGCGTGCCCTCCGCCGCCGCGCTGGGGCTGCTGACCGGCCTCAGCGAGTTCGTGCCCTATGTCGGGCCGATCGCCGCGATGCTGCCCGCGCTGGGGCTGGCGGCGCAGGGCGGCAACGGCGCGATCATCGGCACGCTCATCACCTTCGCGGTCGTCCGGCTGGTCCAGACCAATGCGATCACCCCCTTCGTCACCAGCCGCGTGGTCGCCATCCCCCCGGCGGTCACGCTGTTCGCGATCATCGGCATCGGCACGATCTTCGGCCTGTTCGGGCTGTTCTTCTCCGCCGCGCTGCTGATCGTCGCCTTCACCCTGATCCGCAGCCTGTATCTGCGCGAAGTGCTGGGCGAGGATATTCCGCGCGTCGAACACCAGACGCTGCTAGGCCCCGGCGCCAAGCTGAAACCCGACGACAATGTTCCGGGTTAGGACCGAATTAACCTTTTACGTTCACTGCAGCATTGGTTAATGTTTAGAATACCAGTCGCCGGGGCACAGGGGGCGACATTTCCGCGAATGGGGACAATCGATGCGCGTATTGCTGATCGAGGACGAACCGACGACCGCCAAGGCGATCGAGCTCATGCTCGGCAGCGAAGGCTTCAACGTCTATACCACCGATCTGGGCGAAGAAGGCCTCGATCTCGGCAAGCTGTATGATTACGACATCATCCTGCTCGACCTGAACCTGCCCGACATGCATGGCTATGACGTGCTGAAGCGGCTGCGCGTCGCCCGTGTCTCGACCCCGGTCCTGATCCTTTCCGGCATCAACGAGATGGACTCGAAGGTGCGCAGCTTCGGCTTCGGCGCGGACGATTACGTCACCAAGCCGTTCCACCGCGAGGAACTGATCGCGCGCATCCACGCCGTGGTCCGCCGCTCCAAGGGCCATTCGCAGTCGATCATTCGCACCGGCAAGCTGGCGGTCAATCTCGACGCCAAGACGGTCGAGGTCGACAGCGCGCGCGTCCACCTGACCGGCAAGGAATATGCGATGCTGGAGTTGCTGTCGCTCCGCAAGGGCACGACGCTGACCAAGGAGATGTTCCTGAACCATCTCTATGGTGGCATGGACGAACCCGAGCTGAAGATCATCGACGTCTTCATCTGCAAGCTGCGCAAGAAGCTGAGCCTGGCCTGCGAGGGCGAGAATTATATCGAGACGGTCTGGGGCCGCGGCTATGTGCTGCGCGAGCCCGACGAGGGCGAACAGGCCGCCGTCGCCTGATCGACCCGGTTTCGGAAATAGGAAAAAGGCCGGTTCGCGGGGGCGGACCGGCCTTTTTTATTGTCCGGGTGTCGCGTGGCCTTCGACTTCGCTCAGGCTGAGCGGGCGGTTGGTTGGCGGCACCCATTCCCCCGCGCCGTTCGGCCTGAGCGCAGTCGAAGGCCACGCGATGAACCGCCGTCAGGCCGATGCGCGCCGCCGCCGCATCACCATCGTCAACAGGCCCAGTCCCCCGGCCATCAGCAACAGGCTGGCCGGCTCCGGCACCGGCGCGGGCGATCCGCCGCTGCTGCCCGTCCCGCCGCCCGAGCTGCTCGGCGGATTGGGTGCGGGCGGCGAATAGGTGCCGATATAGGTGCCCAGATGGAATTCGCCGTTCTGGATCAGGCTGCCGAACACGGCCGAGCCCTCGATATAATTGCCCGTCACCGCCGCCGCCTTGGGCGCCAGGACCGAGCCCTTCCACGCGGTCGTCAGCTCCAGGCTGGTCGCCTCGGGGAAGTTCCAGATGACATGCTCGCCCAGCCCCGTCGCACCGCCCAGGAAATTGTCGTCCAGCCGGATCGACGATCCGCTGACATTGACGATCACCGTATCGGCGCCATTGGTGTTGAACGCGATCTCGCCGAAGCGCGACAGGTCGGCGGCGGTCAGGTTGAAAACGCCCACGCCATTGGCGCCCACCACCGCGTTGAAGGTCGCGCGGTTGCCGCTGATCGCCACCTGCCCGGTCGCCGCCAGCCCGGCATAGCTGTTCGACAGATCGGTCATGCTGCTCGCCAGCAACGTCTTCTGCTGGTTCAGACCCGCGACGAAGCCGGGATCGCTGGTGCCCAGCCCCGCCTGGACGATATTCTGGTTGATATTGGTGTTGGACAGGAGGCCGCCGACCTTCACCGTCTGGATGCCGCCGTTCAGGTTGAAGCCGCTCTGGACATTGCCGCCGACCAGCGCCCCCGACCCGTTGTTCAGATTCTTGGTGCCGCCCAGCACGTCGCCGACCACGGTCAGGCCGGGCAGCGCATAGTCCGACGCGGCCACCGTGCGGATCTGGTAGTTGGACGAATTGCCGCTGAGATTGCCGCCGACAAAGGTCCGCCCCTCCACCTCCGAACTGGAGGTCAGGTCGCCCAGCACGATCAGATTCCACTGCTTGAGCGCGTCGATCCCCACGACCGGCGACGCGACCGCAAGCGATGGGAGGGCGGCCAGGGCCAGACCCGCGACGAGCAGACGATGTTTCATGCGTGCAGGATACGCCCCGAAGCCCTGCCAAATCATTATCGATCCGCGTCCCGATCCGGGATGGATCAGCGCCGCTCCCACACCTTCTGCCCGCCGATCCACGTCTCCTCGACCTGGGTCGCGCGCAGCTCGCTGGGGTTGGCGTCCAGCGGGTTGCGGTCGACGATCACGAAGTCCGCCTGCTGGCCCACGCCCAGCCGCCCGAACAGATCCTCGGCAAAGCCCGCATAGGCGCCGTCCATGGTGAAGGCGCGCCACGCCGCCTCGCGCCCGATGATCTCCTGCGGCTGCCACCCGCCATAGGGCTGGCCGTCCGCCCCCTGCCGGGTGATCGCCGCCGCCCAGCCCGCAAAGGGATCGGGGCTCTCGACCGGATAGTCGGACCCGAAGACCAGGGTCGCGCCGTTCTTCAGCATGGTGTTCCACGCATAGGCCCCCGACAGCCGCGCCGGGCCCAGCCGCGCCTCGGCCATCTGGCGGTCGCTGGTCTCATGCACCGGCTGCATCGAGGCGATGATGCCGTGGCGGCCGAAGCGCGGCAGGTCGGCGGGATCGACCACCTGCGCATGTTCGATCCGCCAGCGCCGGTCGCCCTTATAGGTCTCGGCCAGCTCGTCGATCGCGTCGAGCACCTGCGCATTGGCCTTGTCGCCGATCGCGTGGACCGCGACCTGATATTTGTCCATCGCCGCGCGGCTCATCAGGTTGCGGATGACGTCGTCGGTCATGAAGCCGAGCCCCGTCTGGCCAGGCGCATCGGCATAGGGCTGTTTCAGCCAGGCTCCGCGCGATCCCAGCGCGCCGTCGCCGTACAGCTTGACCCCGACCAGCCGCAGCCGGTTGTTGTACAGCCACTGGGTCGGCCCGGTGCCGCCGATCCGCACCGTATCCTCGATTCCGCCGCCATAGCTCATGATGCGGACGCGCAGATTGCCCGCATCGCCCATCCGGCGATAGGTCATCCATTCGTCCAGCGTCGTGCCCATGTCGGCGGTCGCGGTGATGCCGTGCGACAGCAGGTCGTTCTGCGCCTTCAGAAAGGCGGCGTTGCGATCCTTGGCGAGCGGCTGCGGCACCACCTTCTGGATCAGCGCCATCGCCGCGTCGACGAACACGCCCGATGGCTGGCCGCCGACCTTCTCGATCCGGCCGCCGGGGGGCGAGACGGTCTTGGCGGTGATCCCCGCCGCCTTCATCGCCGCGCTGTTGGCCCAGAGCGCATGGCCGTCGGCGCGCTCCATGATGACCGCGCGGTCGGGCACCACCGCGTCGAGATCGGCCGCCGTGGGGAAGCGGCCCAGCCCCCAGGCTTCCTGGTTCCAGCCGCCGCCCATCACCCATTTGCGATCGGGATTGGCCGCCGCATAGGCCGCGATCCGCGCCTTGGCCTCGTCCAGCGACTTGGTGGGGGCGAGATCGAGTTCGAGCAGGCGAAAGCCCAGACCCATGACATGGCCATGCGAATCGACGAAGCCGGGGATCAGCACCCGCCCCTTCATGTCGGCGCGCCAGTCCAGCTTTTCGGGGCGCTTGTCCTTGGCCGACAACAGCTTCGTCACCTTGCCGTCGGGGCTCATCAGCAGGCCGGTGAAGCGCACCACCTTGCCGTCCTTGCCCAGCGTCAGCCCCGTGACATTGTCGACCAGCCCATCGGCAAAAGCGGCGGCGGGGGTCAGCGCGATCGCCAAGGTCGCAAGCGCGGCGCGGAGGATGGGGGACGTGAAAGCAAACTGTGCCATGGGCCGATCCCTATCGGGAGATTCGAGGGGTGGGAAGCACGGTTCGATCCTGCCCGGCACGGGGAGGATTTTTAGGGCGGGTCGACATTCAGCAATGCCTTTCCCTCCCTCGCCCCTCGCAGAGGGGAGAGGGTTGCGCAGACTTGGTCTTTGCGTAGCAAAGGCTTAGTCGGAGCTGGGTGAGGGGTGGGCGCTCGCGAAGCGAGCGCGCGAGCCTTTGGGCTCGCTCAACCCCTCACCCAAGCTGCGCTAGCCAGCAGGCTGGCAAGCTTCGCTAACCCTCTCCCCTGTCCAGGGGAGAGGGAAGAAGCAATTCCGACTGTCGATCGGCCCTAGGATCGCCGCACCACCTCGCGGATCACGAAGTGCGAGGCCAGCCGCGTCACCCCCGGCAATCGCGCCAGCGTCTCGCGGTGGATACGCTCATAGCTGTCGTCACGGCGGACCTCGACCTGGATCATGTAATCCGCCTCGCCGCTCATCAGGAAACATTCGACGATCTCGGGACAGCGCAGGATCTCGCGCTCGAACGCGGCCATGGTATCCTGGCGCTGGTCCTTGAGCGTGACGTTGACCATCACTGTGGAGGGCCGCCCCCGCGCCTCATGGCTCAGGATCGCGCGATAGCCGCAGATCACCCCGCTTTCCCGCAGCTGCGCCACCCGGCGATGCGCCGCGCTGGCGGACAGTCCGACCTTCTCCCCCAGCGCAGCGCTGGTCAGGTCGGAATCGCGGGCCAGCTGGGCCAGGATGCGGCGGTCGATCGCGTCAGACATTCCTGTCCCGCTACACCCGCCACACACGCAAGGAAATCCCATTTTATACGATCGTTCGGGACGGCTTTGCACACCTCTCCCGCCCCATCGGCGCTATTGTCATGGCAACATTCTTACGGAGAGTCCCATGCGCGTCGGTGTCCCCAAGGAAATCAAGAACCACGAATATCGCGTCGGCCTGACCCCGCCCTCGGTCGCCGAGCTGGTGGCGGCCGGTCACGAGGTCATCGTCGAGACCAAGGCCGGCAGCGGCATCGACTTCGAGGACCAGGACTATGTCGACGCGGGCGCGCGCATCGTCGCTACCGCTGCGGAAGTCTTCGACCAGGCCGAGATGATCGTGAAGGTCAAGGAGCCGCAGGCGGTCGAGGTCGCGATGCTGCGCCCGCACCATGTCCTGTTCACCTATCTCCACCTCGCCGCCGACAAGCCCCAGGCCGAAGGGCTGGTGAAGTCGGGCGCGACCTGCATCGCCTATGAGACGGTCACCAGCCCACGTGGCGGCGTGCCCCTCCTGAAGCCGATGTCGGAAGTCGCAGGCCGCATGGCGGTGCAGGTCGGCGCGCATTACCTCGAAAAGCAGCAGGGCGGCCGTGGCATCCTGCTCGGTGGCGTGCCCGGCGTGGCGCCCGCCAAGGTCGCGATCCTGGGCGGCGGCGTCTCGGGCGTGAACGCCGCGCAGATGGCGGTCGGCCTGCGCGCCGACGTCACCATCTATGACATCAACAACGACCGTCTGGCCGAACTGGACATGTTCTTCTCCAGCCAGATCAAGACCGCCTATGCCTCCAAGGCGGCGATCGCGGCGGCGGTGAAGAATGCGCACCTCGTCATCGGCGCGGTGCTGGTCCCCGGTGCGGCGGCGCCCAAGCTGGTCACCCGCGACATGCTCAAGACGATGAAGCGCGGATCGGTGATGGTCGACATCGCGATCGACCAGGGCGGCTGCTTCGAGACCAGCCATGCCACCACCCATCAGGACCCGGTGTTCGAGGTCGACGGCGTGATCCATTACTGCGTCGCCAACATGCCGGGTGCCGTCGCCCGCACCTCGACCTTCGCGCTCAACAACGCCACCCTGCCGTTCGCGGTCAAGCTGGCGAACATGGGTGCCGAGGCCGCGATGAAGGCGGACGCGCATCTGGCGAACGGCCTGAACGTCTCGGGCGGCAAGATCCGCCACGCGGCGGTCGCCGAGGCGCTGGACCTGCCGTTCGAGGCCTGGGCGGGCTAAAGCCGTTCGCGCTGAGCGAAGTCGAAGCGCACGCCCCGGACCTGGCCGCAAGGCTGGTCCCTGGCCTTCGACTTCGCTCAGGCTGAACGGGTTTGAGTGCCTGCAAACCCTCCCCCGCTCCGTTCACGCTGAGCGAAGTCGAAGCGCATTTACGCCTTCGGCCACAAAGTCGATCAGTCCCTTCGCGTGAACGCAGCCAAGCGGAACGCAAACAGAACGTCGCCGTTGATCCCGTCGAAAGGATCACGCCATGACCGACAATCCCAAATCCGAACCCTTCTCCAATGCCGAGAAGGACCCCGATGACTGGACCACCGGCGACGAGCCGATGACGGGCGCGCAGGCCAGTTATCTGAAGACCTTGTCCGAGGAAGCGGGCGAGGCGTTCGACGATACGTTGAGCAAGGCCGACGCCTCCAAGCGGATCGACGCGCTGCAGGACAAGACAGGCCGGGGCAAATAAGCCCCTATTGCCCCATCATCGTCATCGCCTGGTCGAGCAGCATGACCCGCTGCGCGATGGCGTCGCGATAGGGTGCATCGGCGGGGGTCAGCGACAGGGCGCGTCGCCATCGAACACGCGCCTTGGCAAAGTCCCCCGCCCGCATCCAGGCCAGCCCCTCGAAGAAGAAGGGTGCCGGATCGCCAGGCCCCAGCGTCCGCGCGCGGCGGAAGGCGAAGCGTGCGGCAGGCGACATCTGATAGCCGTCATGCGCGAACAGGACATTGCCCAGCTCGGTCCAATAAGGGACGCTGCGCGGATTGCCGCCCACTGCGGCGAGCATGATCCGCACCGCGGTCCGCTTGTCGCCCGAGCGCGCCAGCGCGTCGGCGGCGGTGAACATCGCCGCCTCGCCGCCATAACGCCCCATCAGCTGGCCGCGCAGCTCGACCAGCGCGTCATTGTCGAGCAGCGGGTCGGGCCGGGGCGCGGGTGCGCTCGCCGCCAGCATCGGCCGCCCCTGCCAAGCATAGCCCACCCCGCCCAGCGCCAGCGCCGCGCCCAGCATCGTCCAGAGCGGACGGGGCAGCCCCAACCGCCACGCCAGCGCCAACGCGCCGCCCATCAGCACCAGAAGCGCCAGCCAGCCCATCAGCGCCGCCTCCGAAAGCTGCCGCGCGCGATCCACGCCCCGGCGACCAGCAACAGCAGGGGCGTCGCCCACAGGAGCGCGGTCGCCCCGGACAGCGGCGGGTCGTAGCTGACATAATCGCCATACCGCTCGATCAGCCACCGGCGGATCGCCGCCGGGCTTTCCCCCTTCGCGATACGCTGGCGGACCAGGGCGCGCATGTCGGCGGCCATGTCGGCATCGCTGTCGGCGATCGACTGGCCCTGGCACACGACGCAGCGCAGCTCGCCCATCAGCGCGCGCGCCTGCGCCTCGGCGCGGGGATCGGCCAGCTGGGTGTTGCCGTAATCCACCACGGCCGCGCCGCTCAGCGCCAAGGCGAGGAACAGGCTCATCGCGCCGCCGCCACGTCGCGGACGATCGGATCGACCTGATCGGCGCGGATATCCCCGATATATTGGCGCACGATCCGGCCCCGCGCGTCGATCAGGAACGTTTCCGGCACGCCCGACGAGCCGAGCGACATCTGCACCCGGCTATGCGCATCGTCGCCGATTGCGGCATAGGGATCGCCGTTGCGCCGCAGGAAATCGGCGATGGCCGGGCCCTTATCATGGATCGCGATCGCGTCGATCGGCACGCCCTTCGCCTTCAGCGCCATCAGCTGCGGCGCCTCGGCGATGCAGGGGATGCACCAGCTGGCAAAGACGTTGAGCAGGCGCGGCTGCCCCTTGCCGAAATCGGCGCTCGCCACCCCCGGCTTGCCCGGCACCATCGGGTCGAGACGAAAGTCCGGCAGCGGCTTGTCGACCAGGGTCGAACGGACGGTCGTGTCGGACGGCCGCATCAGCCCGCTCGCCACCACGACGAACAGGATCGCAAAACCCGCCAGCGGCACCCAGATCAGCCAGCGCTTCATCCCCAGAGCGCCTCGCGCCGCCGCTGCTGCCAGCCCTTGAACCAGCGCCCGCCGAGCGCCAGCGCGCCGCCCAGCGCGATCAGCACGCCGCCCAGCCAGATCAGCGTCACGAACGGCTTCCACCACAGCCGCAACTGCCAGCGTCCCGTCGCCGCATCCTGCTGCCCCAGCACGGTATAGAGTTGTCCGTCCCAGCGGGTCGCGATCGCGCTCTCGCTGGTGGTGGTCGGCGGGTCGGTGAAGAAACGCTGTTGCGGGCGCAGCGTGGCGCCGTCGCCGTCGCGCGTCGCGGTCAGCCGCGCCTCCAGCGCCGACCAGTTTGGCCCGACATTGGGATAGATGCGGTCCAGCTGTACCCGCCACGGCCCGACGATCGTCGCTTGCCCCGGATAGAGCGCGACCAGCCGCTCGGCGGTGAACGCGCTGTCGCATGCCATGCCGACCATGCTGACCCCCATACCGACATGCGCGACGACCATGCCCCAGATCGGCAAGGGCGTGCGCCGCCAGTTGCGCCGGGTGACCGGCAGGACGCTGGCGACGATCAACCCGATGCCGAAGGACAGGCCGAGCAGCGACAGGATGGTCATGCTCCCCGCCAGCGTCAGCAGCAGCGCAAAGGTCCCCGCCGCCGCGACCATGGGCCACAACATGCGGATCAGTACCGCCTCCGCCACGTCGCTCCGCCAGCGCAGGGCAGGTCCGACCGCCATCACGGCGACCAGCGCCAGCGCGATCGGCCCGGCGGCGGCCTGGAAGAAGGGCGGCCCGACCGACAGCCGCACCCCGAACCCCGCCGCGACCAGCGGATAGAGCGTACCGATCAGCACGATGCCCAGGATCACCGACAGCAACAGGTTGTTGACGACCAGCCCGCCCTCGCGGCTGACAAAGGCGAAGCTGCGGCCCGCGCGCACCTGCCCGATCCGCGCCCCGAACAGCGCCAGCGCGCCGCCGATATAAAGCCCCAGCAACCCCAGGATGAACGCCCCGCGCCGGGGATCGACGGCAAAGGCATGGACGCTGGTCAATATGCCCGACCGGACCAGGAAGGTGCCGATCATCGACATGGAAAAGGCGACGACCGCCAGCATCACCGTCCAGGCGCGAAGCCCGTCACGTGCCGCCAGCACATTGACCGAGTGAAGCAGCGCGGTCGCCGCCAGCCAGGGCATCAGCGAGGCATTCTCGACCGGGTCCCAGAACCACCAGCCGCCCCAGCCCAGCTCATAATAGGCCCAGTAGGAGCCTGCGGTGATCCCGATGGTCAGCAGCACCCAGGCGCCCAGCACCCAGGGCCGCATCGCGCGGGCGAAGACCGGCCCGACCTGCCCCGTGACCAGCGCGCCGACCGCAAAGGAAAAGGCGACCGACAGCCCGACATAGCCCGCGTAAAGCGTCGGCGGGTGAAAGGCGAGGCCGGGGTCCTGCAACAGCGGGTTGAGCCCCTGCCCCTCGACCGCCGCGGGGTTCAACCGCGCGAACGGGTTGGAGGCGAACAGCAGGAACGCATAGAAGCCCAGCGCGATCGCCCCCTGCGCGGCCAGCGTCGCGACATGCGTCGCCCGGTCGAGCGCGCGTTCCTTCCACGCGACCAAGGCACCGCCCGCACCCAGGATCGTGACCCAGAGCAGCATCGAGCCTTCGTGATTGCCCCAGGCGCCGGCGAATTTGTAGATCCAGGGCTTGGCCGAATGGCTGTTCTCGGCGACCAGCTTGACCGACAGGTCGGTGCCGACGAACACCGCGATCAGCGCGGCCATGGCGATGGCGACCAGCGCGCCCTGCACGATCGCGACCGGCCCGATCGCCGCCATCGCCTGCTCGCCCGCCGCGTCCTTGCGCCGCAGCGCGAGGACGCCGAGCAGCAACTGCAACCCCGCCAGCATCGCGGCGAGCCACAGCGCGGCGAGGCCAGCTTCGGCGATCACGGCTTCAGGCTCCGGCTCTCGTGCAGCTTGCCCGCCATTTCGGGGGGCATATATTTCTCGTCATGCTTGGCGAGCAAATTGGTCGCGACGAAACGGCCATCGGGCTGGAACTGCCCCTCGGCCACGACGCCCGATTTCTCGCGGAACAGGTCGGGGGTGATCCCGGCGAAGGTCACGGGCGTCGTCGCCTTGCCGTCGGTCACGATGAAGCGCACCGTCACCCCGTCGGGCGCACGGCGGACCGAACCCGCCTCGACCATCCCGCCCAGCCGCACCGCGCGGCCCAGCGGCAGGCCCTGCCTCTGCGCGTCGGAGGGGGTGTAGAAGAACGCCGCCTGGTCCTTCATCGCCGACATGGCGAGCAGCACCGCCGCGACGATCGCGGCCAGCGCCAGCAGCGCCAGCGTGAGACGTTGTGATTTGGGCGTCATTTCTCGGCGCGCTTCATCGCCAGATAGCTAACCAGCGTCAGCGCGCCCGCGCCCCCCAGCATCACCGCATAGGCCGCCGCAACGAATGCCCACTGGCTCATGCGCGCGCCATCCGCCGCATCCGCGCCTCGGCCTTGGCCTGCGCCAGCAGCATGCGCATCCGCATCAGCACGATCGCGGCGAACAGGAAGGTAAAGCCGCCCAGCGCGATGGGCAGCGGCCAGAGCAGCGAGCGGTCGATGCTGGAGCCGGTCAGCCCGATCGACTGCCCCTGATGCAGCGTGTTCCACCACACCACCGAGTACCGGATCACCGGCAGCAGCGCGGTGCCCGCCAGCCCGTACAGCGCCGGAATCCGCCCATCGCCGCCGCGATCGGCATCGGCCCGCGCCAATGCGATATAGCCCAGATAGACGAACAGCAGCAGCAGCATCGAGGTCAGCCGCCCGTCCCATTGCCACCAGGTCCCCCAGGTCGGCCGCCCCCAGATCGACCCGGTCGCCAGGCACAGGCCCGCGAACACCGCCCCCGGCCAGGCAATGGCGCGCGCGGCGACCTGCGCCAGCGGATGCCGCCAGACCAGGAGCGACAGGCTGGCCACCGCGATCCCGCTCCACCCGCCCATGCCCAGCCAGGCGGCGGGGACGTGGATATAAAGGATGCGCACCGTCTCGCCCTGAAGATAATCGGGCGGCGTCACCGCCAGCCCCGCCCAGACCGCGATCGCGATCAGCACGACGCCCAGCCCCAGGAAAATCCCGGTGAGCGGACGGGCGATCTTCAGGAAGCGCGCGGGGTTCGCAAGGGTGTGCAGGGTGGCCACGATGACAGGACTGTAAGCGGGTTTTTCCGGCGCGTCATCCGTGTTTCCGGCCAAGCCATTCCATCTTAAGCCCCTCCCGCAGGCGGGAGGGGTTTGGGGAGGGCATGGTGTCTCACAGAGACCATCGCCCGTGACCTGCCCTCCCCCATCCCCTCCCGCCTGCGGGAGGGGCGTGAGACTCATGGAAGTCGGGACCTCTTCCCGCCCTGATTCGTCTTCCCATCGCAGCATCCCTATCAAGGGGAGCAAAGGGGACCCTCACTTCACCATGCCCGTTCTTCTGCTCGCCCTCGTGCTCGCCCCCACCACCCTCCCAGCGCAAACCACCGAACCCGACATCATCGTCACTGGTCGCGGCCTGAGCGACCAGCCGGGCGACCACGCGCTGGATGTGGTGACGATCGACCGTGACCGGATCACGCGGAATGCGTCGCAGCGGCTGGAGAACGTCCTGGCCGATGTCGCGGGGCTCCAGCAGTTCCGCCGATCGGACAGCCGCTCGGCGCATCCGACCTCGCAGGGCATCACGCTGCGCGGACTGGGCGGCAACGCCTCTAGCCGGGCACTGCTCGTCCTCGACGGGGTGCCACAGGCCGATCCGTTCGGCGGCTGGGTGGTGTTCCCGGCCTATGCTACCGGACGGCTGGGGCGCATCCGGGTCACGCGCGGCGGCGGGTCGGGATATTGGGGCCCCGGCGCGCTGGCGGGCACGATCGAGATGGACAGCGCCACCCCCGACCAGCTGTCCCCGCTCGATCTGGCGCTATCCTATGGCAGCCGGGATTCGGTCGATGCGCAAGGGGCGGCGTCGCTGGTGCGGGGCGACGGGTTCCTGACATTGTCGGGGGCCTATGCACGCGGCGACGGCTTCCCCCCCATCGTCGAGGGACAGCGGGGGCCGGTCGACCGCCCCGCCCCATATGAGCAATATTCGGGGGCGGCGCGCGGCGTCGTCGGGATCGCGCCCTCGACCGAGTTGCAGATGACGCTGGCGGCGTTTCACGATGCGCGCGATCGGGGCACCGACTTTACCGACAATCGCTCGGACGGGGCGGATGCCAGCGTCCGGCTGGTCGGACGCGGCGCCTGGGGCTGGTCGGCGCTCGGCTATGTCCAGACGCGGCAATTCGCCTCGCGCTATGCCAGCGTGAACGCTGCGCGGACCGCGGCGACGCTGACGCTCGACCAGTATAATGTCCCCGCCACCGGGCTGGGCGGCCGAGTGGAGGTCTCCCCGCCGCTGGGCGAGGCCGTGACGCTGCGGCTGGGCGGGGACATTCGCGATACGAGCGGGCGGACGCAGGAGCTTTACACCTATGTCGCGGGCCTCCCCACCCGGCGGCGGGACGCGGGCGGTGCGACGCGGACCATGGGGCTGTTCGCCGATGGCAGCGTCGAGGCGGGCGCGCTGACCCTCACCGCCGCCGCGCGGGTGGATGACTGGCGCATCCGCAACGGGCGGCTGGACGAGAATGCGCTGGCGACCGGCGCGGTGCTGACCGACACCAATTTTCCCGACCGTTCGGGGCAGGAATTCACCGGGCGGCTGGGGGTGGCGCTGCGGCCGGTCGAGCCCGTGACGCTGCGTGCGGCGGCCTATCGAGGCTGGCGCCTGCCGACGCTTAACGAACTCTACCGACCATTCCGGGCGGGTGCCGACGCCACCGCCGCCAATGCCGCGCTGAACCCCGAGCATGTCGAGGGTGTCGAGGGTGGATTCGACCTGACGCCGCTTACGGGCGTACGCCTGTCGGGCACCTATTTCCTCAACCGGCTGACCGATGCGATCGCCAATGTGACGATGGGGCGTGGGCCGGGGACCTTCCCCGGCGTCGGCTTCGTTGCGGCGAACGGCGTGTACCGGATGCGGCAGAATCTCGACGCGATCCGTTCGGCAGGCTTCGAGCTGGAGGCCAATGCCCAGGCGGGGCCGGTCAGCGCCCGCGCCTCCTGGTCCCATGTCGATGCCAGGGTCGAGGCATCAGGGCTTGCCGCGCCGCTGGATGGCTTGCGTCCGGCCCAGACTCCGCGCGACCAGCTCTCGGCGACGCTGGCGGTCGCGCATCGCGGCGCGGCGCTCAGCGGGACGGTGCGGCATGTCGGGCGCCAGTTCGAGGACGACCAGAATGTCCGGTCGCTGGCCCCCGCGACGACGCTGGACGCCTATGCGGCGGTGCCGGTCACGCGCGGCTGGCTGATCGAGGCGCGGGCGGAGAATGTGGCCGATGTGCGGGTCGAGGCGGCGTATAGCGGCGCGGGGCTGATCGAACGGGCGACGCCGCGCACCTTGTGGATCGGGGTTCGGACGCGGTTGTGAGTTTGGGGGCGTGCACTTCGACTTCGCTCAGTGCGAACGGGGGTTGGTACCAAGTTCCGTTCAGCCTGAGCGAAGTCGAAGGCCACGCCCCTATCCCCGCTTCTTCACCAGGGCGATCCGCAGGCACCGGCATACCACCTCGCCCCGCTGGTTCCGCGCCTCGTGCCGGAACGTCACCAGCCCCGCGCCCGGTCGCGACTTGCTCTCGCGCAGGGCCGTTACCTCACTCGTCGCGCGCAGCGTGTCGCCCAGGAAGACCGGCGCGGGCATGACCAGTTCGTCATAGCCGAGATTGGCGACCAGCGTCCCCAGCGTCGTCTCTCCCACCGACAGCCCGACCATCAGCGAGAAGGTGAAGGTGCCGTTGACGAGGATCTGCCCGAACTCGCTGGCCCGCGCGGCTTCCGCATCGATGTGCAGCGGTTGCGGATTGTGCGTCATGGTCGAGAAGAGGAGATTGTCCGTCTCGGTCACCGTGCGGCGGATCGGATGGTCGATCCGGTCGCCGATCGTCCAGTCCTCGAAGAAGCGCCCGCTCATGCCGCATCCTCCGCGACGATGCGGACCAGCGCAATGCCCTCCGCCACCTGCCCGCCGGTCTTGGCCTTCAGGTCGGTGACGATGCCGTCGAAGGGCGCGGTCAGGACATGCTCCATCTTCATCGCCTCCAGCGTGACGAGCGGCTGGCCCACGCCGACCGTCTGTCCCTCGGTCACGGCGACCGCGATGATCCGGCCGGGCATGGGCGACAGGATCGCGCCATCCCCCGCCCCGCCCGCCGCCAGCCCATCGGCGCGCCAGCGGGTGAAGGACCAGCTTTGCCCACCCTCCGAGATCAGCACCTGATCGCTCGGCGCCGGGGGCACATCGCCCGCTTCGCTGAAATCGACGGTGATGGGCCGCCCGTCGAGCAGGAAGCGCGCGCTCCGCCGGGGCGCGGCATTGAGGCGGAAGCCGGTCAGTCCGTCCTGCCCGATCAGCGCGGCGGCGGCCTCGGCCAGCGCTTCCTCGGACGGTTCGGGCGGCGGCATCAGCGCCTCGCCCTCGCGTGCGATCAGGCCGGTATCGACCCGGCCGCCCGCGAAATCGACATGGTCGAGCGTCTGGACCAGAAAGCCCGCATTGGTGCGCACCGGCCAGATCACCGCCTCGTCCAGCGCATCGGCCAGCGCCTCGCGCGCCTCCTCGCGGGTGTCGCCATGCGCGATGACCTTGGCGATCATCGGGTCGTACCAGGGGGTGATCTCCGCGCCTTGCTCGACCCCGGTGTCGATGCGGATCGTCGGGTCGTCGCCCAAGTCGAACACCTCCAGCATGCCGATCGCGGGCAGGAAGCCCTTGGCAGGGTCCTCGGCATAGAGCCGCGCCTCGATGGAATGCCCCTGGATGGACAGGTCGCCCTGCGTCATCGGCAAGGGCTCACCCGCCGCGACGCGCAGCTGCCATTCGACCAGATCGACGCCGGTGATCGCCTCGGTGACGGGATGCTCGACCTGGAGGCGCGTATTCATCTCCATGAACCACACGCGGTCGGCGCGCAGCCCTTCGGAGGCGTCGGCGATGAACTCGATCGTGCCCGCCCCCACATAGTCCACCGCCTGCGCGGCGCGGACGGCGGCGGCGCAGACCGCTTGCCGGGTGGCGTCGTCCATGCCGGGCGCGGGGGCTTCCTCGATCACCTTCTGGTGGCGGCGTTGCAGCGAACAGTCGCGCTCGAACAGATGGACGACCTGCCCGTGGCGGTCGCCGAAGACCTGCACCTCGATATGGCGCGGCGAGAGGATATATTTCTCGATCAGCACCCGGTCGTCGCCGAACGACGATGCCGCCTCGCGGCGGCAGGAGGCCAGCGCCTCGGCAAAGGCAGCGGGGTCGTCGACCCGGCGCATCCCCTTGCCGCCGCCGCCCGCCACTGCCTTGATGAGCACGGGATAGCCGATCGCGTCGGCCTCGGCGGCGAGGCGGTCGGGCGACTGGTCCTCCCCCAGATAGCCGGGGGTGACGGGCACCCCGGCGGCGATCATCCGCGCCTTGGCGGCGTCCTTCAGGCCCATGGCGCGGATGCTGTCGGGATCGGGGCCGACCCAGACCAGACCGGCGGCGATCACCTTCTCGGCGAACTCGGCATTTTCGGACAGGAAACCGTAACCGGGATGGATCGCCTCCGCCCCGCTCTCGCGCGCGGCGGCGAGGATGCGAGTGGCGTCCAGATAGCTTTCGCGCGCGGGGGCGGGGCCGATGGCGATGGCTTCATCGGCGAGCCGGACGTGTAGCGCCCGCGCATCCACTTCCGAATAGACCGCGATGGTGCGCAGGCCCATGTCGCGCGCCGTGCGGATGATGCGGCAGGCGATCTCGCCGCGATTGGCGATGAGGAGGCTGTTCATCATCAGGATTCCAGCTTGAACATGATGGCACCCGGGCGTTCGGCGATGGCGTCGAAGATCACGGTCAGGATGCGATCGAAACGCTCACCGATCACCTTTCGCGCGGCGGCGGCGTTGGTGATAGACAAGCTGATCGGTGGATCGACGACCGCGACCAGCAGATCGAACAGCGCGTCCAGGCTGCCGCCATACCATGTGACGCCCGATGCCTCACGGATGCGGGCATGGAAATCGGCCTCGTCCACTAGGGTCGCGCCGTCGATGGCCAGGTCCATGGGCATCACATCCGGAACACCCCGAAGCGGGGTGCCTCCGCGATCGGCGCGTTCAGGCACGCCTCCAGCGCCAGTCCCAGCACATCGCGCGTCTGCGCCGGATCGATGATCCCGTCATCCCACAGCCGCGCGGTCGCATACCAGGGATTGCCTTCGTCCTCGTAACGCTGGCGGATGGGGGCCTTGAACGCCTCCGCCTCGTCCGGCGTCCAGCTGTCGGCATCGCGGTGGACCGTCGCCAGCACGCTCGCCGCCTGTTCGCCGCCCATCACGCTGATCCGCGCATTGGGCCAGGTGAACAGGAAGCGCGGGGAATAGGCCCGCCCGCACATGCCGTAATTGCCCGCGCCGAAGCTGCCGCCGATCAGCACGGTGATCTTGGGCACCTGCGCGGTCGCCACCGCCGTCACCAGCTTGGCACCATGCTTGGCGATTCCTTCCGCCTCGTAACGGCCGCCGACCATGAAGCCGGAGATATTCTGGAGGAATAGCAAGGGGATATGCCGCTGGCAGGCCAGCTCGATAAAATGCGCGCCGTTCTGCGCACTCTCGGAGAACAGCACGCCGTTATTCGCCAGGATCGCAACCGGCTTGCCATGGATATGCGCGAAGCCGCAGACCAGGCTCGCGCCGTACAGCGCCTTGAATTCGTGGAAGCGCGATCCGTCGACCAGCCGGGCGATCACCTCATGCACGTCATAGGGCGCGCGCACGTCCTGTGGGATCAGGCCGTATAGCTCGTCCGCCGGATAGAGCGGCGCATCCGGCTCAGCCAGGTTGACGTCGGGCAGCGTCGGCGGCGGCAGCGTCGCGACGATGTCGCGGACGATCGACAGGGCATGGTCGTCATCCTGCGCGACATGGTCGACCACGCCCGACTTGCGGCCATGGGTGTCCGCGCCGCCCAGTTCCTCGGCCGAGATGACCTCGCCCGTCGCCGCCTTCACCAGCGGCGGCCCGGCTAGGAAGATCGTCCCCTGCCCGCGCACGATCACGGTCTCGTCCGACATGGCGGGGACGTACGCGCCGCCCGCCGTGCAACTCCCCATGACGCAGGCGATCTGCGCGATGCCCGCCGCCGACATCTGCGCCTGGTTGAAGAAGATGCGCCCGAAATGATCGCGGTCGGGAAACACCTCGGCCTGGTGCGGCAGGTTCGCGCCGCCGCTGTCGACCAGATAGATGCAGGGCAGCCGGTTCTCGAGCGCGATCTCCTGCGCGCGGAGGTGCTTCTTGACCGTCAGCGGATAATAGGTGCCGCCCTTCACCGTCGCGTCATTGGCGACGATCATCACCTGGCGGCCATGCACCCGGCCGATGCCCGCGATCACCCCGGCACCGGGCACGGCATCGTCATACAAGCCATTGGCGGCAAGCTGGCCAATTTCGAGGAAGGGCGCGCCCGCGTCGAGCAGTTGCTCCACCCGGTCGCGGGGCAGCAGCTTGCCACGCGCGACATGGCGTTCGCGGGCGGTTTCACTTCCGCCAAGGGCAGCCTTGGCCACATCGGCGCGGAGTCGCTCGGCCAGTGCACGGTTATGGTCGGCGTTGGTGCGGAACGCCGCATCGTCACGGGCGACCCGTGTCGAAAGAATAGCCCCCATCACATCCTCCCCATCTTCGATGGGCAGGGGGGCCGCCGCGAAGCGCTGGTGGAGGGGCGAGGGGCTTGCCCCTCCACCACGCTCTGCGAGCGCAGTCCCCCTCCCCAAGCAAGCTTGGGGAGGAATGCGTCGGCCGTCATTGCGCCACCTTTTCGAGCTTGCCGATCAGTTCGCGGCCGATCAGCATCCGGCGGATTTCGTTGGTGCCCGCCCCGATGTCGAGCAGCTTGGCATCGCGCGCGAAGCGCTCGACCGGCCAGTCCTTGGTATAGCCTGCACCGCCCAGCGCCTGGATCGCTTCCAACGAGACCTTCACGGCATTTTCGCTGGCGAGCAGGATCGCGCCCGCCGCGTCGAACCGCGTCGTCCGTCCGGCATCGCAACTCCGCGCCACCGCATAGACATAGGCCCGCGCCGAGTTGAGAGCGACATACATGTCGGCGACCTTGGCCTGGATCAGCTGGAACTCGCCGATCGCACGGCCGAACTGCCGCCGCTCGCGGACATAGGGCACGACCACGTCGAGGCATGCCTGCATGATGCCCAGCTGAATCCCCGCCAGCACCGCGCGTTCATAGTCGAGCCCGCTCATCAGCACGCCGACGCCGCCATTCATCGGCCCCATCACCTGCGCGTCCGACACGAAGCAGTCGTTGAAGAGCAGCTCGGCGGTCGGGCTTCCGCGCATGCCCATCTTGTCGATCTTCTGCCCGATCGCGAAGCCGGGCATGGCTTTCTCGATCAGGAAGGCGGTGATCCCCCGGCTGCCCTCGCCCGTCTTGGCATAGACGACCAAAGTATCGGCATAGGGCGCGTTGGTGATCCAGAATTTGGTGCCGTTCAGCACCCAGCCGCCATCGGCCTTCACGGCCCGCAGCTTCATCGAGACGACGTCCGACCCGGCCGACACTTCCGACATGGCCAGGCTGCCGACATGCTCGCCAGAGATCAGGCCGGGCAGGTATTTCGCCTTCTGCTCTGGGCTGCCCCAGCGGCGGATCTGGTTGACGCACAGATTGGAATGCGCGCCATAGGACAGGCCGAGCGATGCCGAGGCGCGCGACACTTCCTCGATCGCGACGACATGCTCCAGATAGCCCAGACCCAGCCCGCCATCGGCTTCGTCGACGGTGATGCCGTGCAGACCCAGCGCACCCATTTCGGGCCAGATGTCGCGCGGGAACCAGTCCTCCGCGTCCATGCGCGCGGCCAGCGGGGCGATCCGGTCGGTGGCGAAGCGGCGCGTCGCCTCACGAATCATGTCCGCGCTCTCACCGAGCGCGAAGTCGAAATCGTCGATCATGTCCTCTCCAGCGGATCTGATGTCCGTTGCGTGGCTTTAACCGGATATTACCCGATCGCGCAATGATTGTTCCAAAACGAGATTAGGTGTCGCGATAAGGGATCGATTGCCGTGCTCAACCATTTGCAAAGGGGTCAGTAACCCGGCATGTGGCAGGGAAGAGAGGAAAGCCCGACCCTGATGGCCACCCGCACCATCGCAACCGACCCTGGCCAGGATATCACGGCTTGCGATCGGGAACCCATTCACATTCCAGGCGCCATCCAACCCCACGGCCTGTTGCTGGTCGTGGCGGCCGATACGCTGTGCGTCGTCGCCGGAGCCGGTGCGATCGAGGAGCGGCTGGCGCCCGACTGGCTCGGCCAGCCGATCGCCGCGGTGGTCGGGGACGAGGTGGCGCAGATCGTCGGTGCTGTGCCCTCCGTCATGGGATCGGTGTCGGCGGTGCGCCCGGTCCATGGCCTTTCCGAGATCTTCACCGCGGTCGTCCATCGCACACCGGACCATCTGCTGCTGGTCGAACTGGAGCCGGGGATCGCGGACACCCCCTGGGGCGGCGGCAGTCCGCTGAACTGGCTGGACGCGGCGGCGACCAGTTTCGAGCGGGCGGGCGACCTGCCGATGCTCTACGAGCGGGCGGCGACGCTTTTCCGCACGCTGACCGGGTTCGACCGGGTCATGCTCTATCGCTTCATGGACGAGGATTCGGGGCAGGTCGTGGCGGAGTCCCGCACGCCCGAGCTTCATTCCTTCCTGAACCATCATTTCCCCGCCTCGGACATCCCCAGGCAGGCGCGCGCGCTGTATATCCGCAACCGGACGCGCAGCATCCCCGATGTCGATTATGTCCCCGCCCCGCTGCGCCCTGCCGGGTTCGAGACGGTGGACCTCAGCGATGTCGGCCTGCGCAGCGTGTCGCCCATCCATGTCCGCTATCTGAGGAATATGGGGGTCGCGGCCTCCGCCTCGATCTCGATCGTCAAGGACGGGCTGTTATGGGGGATGATCGCCTGCCACCATCACAGCCCGCGTCGCCTGTCCTGCGAGCTGCGCGCCGCGGCCGCCGCGCTGGCGGGTGGACTGGCGCGCCAGATTCGCGCGCGGGAAGAGGCCGAGCTTTATCGTGAGCGGCTGCGCCTGCGCGCGGACGAGGATGCGATCCTACCGCGCATCACCGGATTGGGCGAGATTTCAACCGCTGTCGCGCGGATGATGCCCGAATTGATGGCGATGCTGGGCGCAACCGGCTTCGCCATGATCGAGGGCGGCAAGGTGCAGAGCCATGGCGTCTGCCCGCCGTCGCTGGCGATGATCGAGCTGGCGCTCTGGGCGACCGCGCGTACCGGCGGCGAGCTCTATGCGACGCATGAGCTGGGCAGCGTGTCGCCCGACGCCAAGGCGCTCGCCGCGACCGCCAGTGGGATGCTGGTGCTGCCGCTGGTCGATGGTGGCGTGACCCTGTTGTGGTTCCGTCCCGAACAGGTCGAGGAGATCGAATGGGCGGGCAATCCGCACAAGTCGGTCGGCCTGTCGCCCGACGAGACGCTGACCCCGCGCGCATCCTTCGCCAGCTGGAGCGAAACGGTGTGCGGCCGCTCGCGCCGCTGGACGCTGGAGGAGATGGAGGCGGCGCATCGCCTGCGCCGGGCGCTGCACGATGCCTTTCAGAACAACCGGCTGCGCGGGCTGAACGCCGCACTTCAGCGGACGATGGACGACAAGGACGCGCTCCTGCTCCAGAAGGACGTGCTGATGAAGGAGGTGGACCACCGCGTCCAGAACAGCCTTCAGCTCGTCTCGTCCTTCCTGGCGCTCCAGGCGCGGTCGACCAACGACCCGCAGGTCCGCGAGCAACTGACCGAGGCGCAGGCCCGGCTGTCGGCGGTCGCACTGGTCCACCGCAGGCTGTACCGCGACGACCATATCCAGACGGTCGATCTGGCACGCTATCTGGAGGAACTGGTCGGCGACATGAAACAGTCGCTGGGGGCGGAATGGGCCTCGATGATGCGTCTCGACCTGGCGCCCGCGCTGATGCCGACCGACCGGGCGGTCAATCTGGGGCTGGTGACGACCGAGCTGATCATCAACGCGACCAAATATGCCTATGGCGGCGCGGCAGGGCCGGTGACGATCACGCTGGAGCAATATGGCAACCGCCTGCGCCTGGTCGTCGCGGACGAAGGGCGCGGACGCAGCCATGGCGACGATGACGGGCGCGGCTTCGGCAGCCGGATGATGACGGCGATGATGCAGCGGCTGTCGGGCACGATCGAATATGCCGACAACCAGCCGGGCCTGCGCGCCATCGTGATCGCCCCGATCGCGGATTGAGGGGGCAATAATGCCAGCCCCCACCCCCCGTTCAGCCTGAGCGAAGTCGAAGGCCAAGGGAATCCACCCCGCCAGGCAGAATGAGGCGATGGGAGGGGCGTGGCCTTCGACTTCGCTCAGGCTGAACGGAGGTGGGGGATCGAGCAGGCGCGGAGGGAACGCCCCGACGGCATCCCCCTAGGCCGCGCGTCGATACAGACCGAACACCTGCTCCGCCGCCGCCACGGCGCGGTCGATCCATGCGGGGTCCACCGCCGCATCGTCCAGCGCATGCCGAAAGGCCCGCCACTCGCCCGAACCGAACCCCGATTCGAGATAGGCGCGGGGAAATTCCTCCCCCACCTGCCGGGCCAGCATCACGCCGCCCAGCCGTGAGCCCTCGGTGACATAGAGCGCGCCCCAGCCGGTCGCCTCGTCGTCGGGCAGATCGAATGGCAGCGGCTCGGGCATCTCCTGCCCGAGCGCTGCCAGGTCCGCCGCCAACGCCTTGCGCCGCGACCGCCATGGGAACGCCACATCCTGCCCCTGCAACCACGCCTCGACCGCCGGCAAGGCGCGGGCATGGGCCATCAGAAAGGCCGCGTAGCTGTCCCGATCGTCCAGCCGATACGCGCCATAAGCCGTATCGACCGCATCATGCGCGGAGGCGGTGCGCGCGCGCAGCGCCTCCGACGCGGTCGCGCTTACTTCAGACAGGCGACGATCCCCGCGATCACCGCCAGCGTTTCTTCGGGGTCGCGCACGCGGACGGTATCGAGGCCCAGTTCCTTGGCCGGATAGTCGTTGCCGCCGGGGAAGATCGCGTCGCCGATGAACATCATCGTATCGAGCGGAATCCCGCTGGCGTCGCGCAGCTTCTTGAGGCCATAGGCCTTGTCGACGCCCTCACGGGTGATGTCGATCGAGGTCGCCCCGCCCATGTTGATCGACAGGCCCGGCAGGCGCTGCTTGAGGTCGGCCTGGATGACCTTGCGCTTCTCGAACTTGGGGTCCCAATGTTCCTTGGCGTCGATCGGCGCCTGCTGGCCGAGCGCCGAGAAGGTGATCTGGCTGCCGCGATCCTCGATCCGCTCGCCCCAGGTCTGCTCGGGCACGAAGCCGGTCGCCTCCAGCGAGGCGTCGAACGCCTCCAGGATCTTCGCCTTGGTCGCATCGTCGAACAGTTCGGCATAGACCGGGGTCCAGCCGCCGTCCTGATAGGTGTAGAGCTTGGTGCCGGTCGTCGGCATCAGCCACAGCTTGGTGCGGTCCGCCCGGTCTGGCAGTCGGCTCGCCACCTGCTTGTCGAATTGCGGCCAGTCCCCGCCCGAGATCACCGCAACATGCGCGACGGCGAGCAGGTCGGCCAGCGCCTCCCCCATCGGCTCGCCCAGGGGCTGTTTGCTTTCGGCCAGCGTACCGTCGAGGTCGAACGCAACCAGTTGCTTCATGAAGACACTCCAATTCTGGGCATGATGAAGGTATCGATGGCATAGGCCACGCCGTCGTCCGCGTTGGAACGGGTGTGTACCGATATCTGTTCCTTAACAGCGTCCGGCGCATTCGCCATCACGATCGGCAACCCGGCGCGTGTCAACATGGGAAGATCATTGGCCTGATCGCCCAATACTGCGACCTGTTCGAGGGGAACTCCAAAGGCCCTGGCGAGTGTCGCCACGCCGTCGCCCTTGTTCGCGGCCAGCGCCGTCACGTCGAGATAATAGGTCTGCGACTGAGCAATGGTCGCCTCGGCCCCATGCGCCGCATTCGCCTTTTCGTGCAGGCCGCGCAGCAGATCGGCGTCGTCGCTGACCAGCGTGATCTTGTCGACCTTGTCGACCAGCGCAGCAAAGTCCTGCGTGATCACCGGCTCCTGCGACGAAGCCTTTCGCTCATGTTCGACATGAGTGCCTTCGTCGCTGCTGGCGTACCAGCGATCGTCAGCGAAGACCCAGATGGCGACGTTATTGTCCGCCGCCATCGCCAGCACGTCGTTCACGACCGCGACCGGCACCCGGAACTGCGCATCGACGCGGCCGTCGCGGCGGAACACCGTCCCGCCGTTGAACGCGCCGATCGGCGCATCGATCGCCAGCTCGTCGGCCAGCCATCCCAGCCCCGACCGGGGCCGGGCGCTGATGATGGTGAAGCCGACCCCCGCCGCCTCCAGCCGCTTGACGGCGGCGATGGTGGCGGCGCGCAGCTTCTTGTCGGGGTCGACGAGCGTGCCGTCGACATCCGACACGACAAGCCGTATCGGCCCGCTCATTGCGGGATTTCGGTATGGCCACCAAAGCCGAAGCGCATCGCCGACAGCACCTTGTCGCCATAGGTATGATCGACCCGGCTGCGATAGCGCGCGAAGAGCGAGGCGGTCAGGACGTTGGCCGGGACCTTCTCCTCCATTGCCGCGTCGATCGTCCACTGGCCCTCGCCCGAATCGGCGACATGGCCCGAGAACTGCTCCAGCATCTCGTCCTTGGCCAGCGCGATCGCGGTCAGGTCGAGCAGCCAGGACGAAATGACGCTGCCGCGACGCCACACTTCGGCGATGTCGGTCAGGTTCAGGTCGAAACGCTCGTCCTCGGGCAGCTTGTCGCTGTTCTTCGACTTCAGAATGTCGAAGCCCTCGGCATAGGCCTGCATCAGCCCATATTCGATGCCGTTGTGGATCATCTTGACGAAGTGACCGGCACCGGCGGGACCGGCATGGATATAGCCCTTCTCGGCGCGCTGATCGACCTTCTCGGCGATGCGGCCCGGCGTGCGGACGATATCGCCCAGTCCCGGCGCCAGCGCGTCGAAGATCGGGTCGAGATGGTCGACCGTTTCCTTGTCGCCGCCGATCATCATGCAATAGCCGCGCTCCAGGCCCCAGACGCCGCCCGAGGTGCCGACATCGACATAATGGATGCCCTGTTCGGCGAGCATCTTGGCGCGGCGGATATCGTCCTTGTAGAAGCTGTTGCCGCCGTCGATCACCACGTCGCCGTCCTTGGCCAGCTTGGCGATCTCCGCGATCGTGTCCTCGGTCGGGCCGCCTGCGGGCAGCATTACCCACCAGATCGCCTTGTCGGCGAGCTTGGTGGCCATGTCCTCCAGCCCCGTGGCCGCCTCGGTGCCGTCCTTGGCGAGCGTCTGCACCGCCTCTTCGCTGCGATCCCAGGCCACCACCTGATGCCCAGCCTGCATCAGGCGGCGTGCGATATTGCCACCCATGCGGCCAAGGCCGACCAGACCGATCTTCATGCGGAACTCCATTATGTTCTTGATGTCGTAGAAAGTGAAAGGCCCCCTTCCCGTCCTGGGAAGGGGGCCTGTCGGATCAGGCCGTCGCGGGCTGCTTCTGCCCGATCGCGCCGAGCAGATCGTCGAACGCCTTGACGAAGGAGGCCACCCCCTCCGCGACCAGCGTGCCGGTCACGCCGTCCAGGTCCAGGCCCAGCCGCTCGGCCTCGGCGAGCACGTGCTTGGCTTCATCGATGTCGGCCGTCAGCGTCTCGGCCACCGTGCCATGGTCGCGGAAGGCGTCCATGGTCTTGGGCGGCATGGTGTTGACCGTGTCCGGCCCGATCAGCGTGTCGATATAGAGCGTGTCGGGGAAGGACGGATCCTTGGTCCCCGTCGACGCCCAGAGCAGCCGCTGCGGCTGCGCGCCCTTGGCGGCCAGCGCCTGCCAGCGGTCGGACTTCAGGAAGTCGAGATACCATTGATAGGCCAGCTTGGCGTTGGCGATGGCAACCTTGCCGCGCACGGCCTTCAGCGCATCCGCCTCGGCATCACCGGCGGCGACGCGCTCGTCGATCTTCTTGTCGATCGCCGAATCGATGCGGCTGATGAAGAAGCTGGCGACGCTGGCGATCCGGTCGATCGGCTGGCCGGCCTTGACCCGCTCTTCCAGCCCGGCCGCATAAGCCTCCGCCACCTTGATATAGGCGGCCTGCGAGAAGAGCAGCGTGACGTTGACGTTGATCCCCTTGGCGATGGTCGCCGAGATCGCCGGCGCGCCCGCATCGGTACCGGGGATCTTAATCATCAGGTTCGGGCGATCGACCGCGTGCCACAGCTTCTCGGCCTCGGCGATGGTCGCGTCGGTGTCGTCGGCGATATAGGGCGACACTTCCAGGCTGACATAGCCGTCCTTGGCGTCGAGACGGTCATAGACGGGCTTCAGCGTTTCCGCTGCCGCCTTGATGTCCTGAATCGCCAGATGCTCGTAACGGTCGATGGTCGCCGCGCCGGGGTTTTCCTTGTCGAACGCCGCCAGCGTGCCGTCATAGGCGTCGCCATGCCCCATCGCCTTTTCGAAGATCGACGGGTTGGAGGTGACGCCGGTCAGCCCGTCCTCGGCGACGAGCTTTTCCAAGCCCTTCGCCTCGAGGAACTTGCGATCGACGAAATCGAGCCAGGGGGCGCAGCCCTTGGCGCCCAGTTCCGACAGCTTGCTCATCACTTGGTCTCCAGCATTTCGCGGGCCACCTTCACGACATTGTCGTGGGTGAAGCCATACTTGTCCTGCAACTTGGCGAGCGGCGCCGATGCGCCGAAGGTCGACATGGTGATCGTGCGACCGTCGAACCCGACATAGCGGTCCCAGCCGATCGACCCGGCCTGCTCGACCGCCAGACGCTTGGTCACGCCCTTCGGCAGCACGCTTTCCTTGTACGCCGCATCCTGCAGCTCGAAGCGATACCAGCTGGGCAGCGAGACGACGCGCGCCTTGATGCCATCGGCCTTCAGCGTCTCATAGGCGTCCGTCACCAGCGACAGTTCCGACCCCGTTGCGATGAGGATGATGTCGGGTGTGCCGTCGCAATCCGCAAGGACATAGCCGCCCTTCTTCACGCCCGAGGCAGGCGCGTACTTACCGCGATCGAGCGTCGGCAGCGCCTGGCGCGAGAAGATCAGCGCGGTCGGGTGGCTGGCCGACTCGACGGCGCAGCGCCATGCCTCGGCCACTTCGTTCGCATCGCCGGGGCGGATGGTGTCGAGGCCGGGGATCGCGCGCAGCGTCGCCAGATGCTCGATCGGCTGATGGGTCGGACCGTCCTCGCCCACGCCGATCGAGTCGTGCGTGAAGACGAAGGTCGCCCCCAGTTCCATGATCGCGGCGAGACGGATCGGCGCGCGCATATAGTCGGAGAAGACCAGGAAGGTCGCGCCATAGGAGCGCAGGTGCGACAGCGCCATGCCGTCGACGATCGCGCCCATCGAATGCTCGCGCACGCCGAAGTGGAAATTGCGCCCCTCATAGCTGCCCGGCTGGAACGAGCCGCCGTCCTTGATGAGCGTCTTGGTCGAGGGCGCGAGGTCGGCCGAGCCGCCGATCAGCCAGGGCACCTTGGCAGCGATGGCGTTCTGCACCTTGCCACCCGAGTCGCGGCTGGCGATACCCTTGGCATCCGCCTCGAACACCGGGATGTCGCTGTCCCAGCCCTCGGGGAGCTTGTCGGCGAGCATCGCGTCGAGTTCGGCGGCGAGTTCGGGATATGCGGCGCGGTAGCGATCGGTCATCGCGACCCATTCGTCGCGCAGCGGCTTGCCGCGTGCCTCGATCGCGCCTTGGAAGGCTTCGCGCACGCCGTCGGGAACCAGGAACTTGGCGTCCTCGGGCCAGCCATAGGCCTTCTTGGTCGCGCGGATCGCATCCTCGCCCAGCGGCTCGCCATGCGCCTTCTCGCTACCCGCCTTGGGGCTGCCATAGCCGATCACCGACTTCACGACGATGAAGGTCGGCTTGTCCTCGGTCGCCTTGAAGGTGTCGAGCGCGGCGGTCAGCGCGGCCACGTCGTTCGCGTCGTCGACGTGCAGCACGTTCCAGCCATAGGCCTCGAACCGCTTGCCCACATCCTCGTTGAACGCGATGTCGGTGCCGCCTTCGATCGAGATCTGGTTCGAATCGTAGATCCAGCACAGGTTGGACAGCTTGAGATGCCCGGCGGTCGAGGCCGCCTCGGACGCCACGCCCTCCATCATGTCGCCGTCGCCGCACACGACATAGACGTCATGGTCGAAGACGGGGAAACCCTCGCGGTTGAAATGCGCGGCCAGCCAGCGCTCGGCGATCGCCATGCCGACCGAATTGCCGCAGCCCGCGCCCAGCGGGCCGGTCGTGGTCTCGACGCCGGTGGTGTGGCGATATTCGGGGTGGCCCGGCGTCCTGGAGTTGAGCTGGCGGAAACCCTTCAGGTCCTCCAGGCTCAGCGCGGGCTTGCCCGACTTGTTCCCGTCCGCGTCGATCTCCTCGATCCCCGCGAGGTGGATCAGCGAGTAGAGCAGCATCGAGGCATGGCCGACCGACAGCACGAAACGGTCGCGATTGGGCCAGTCGGCATGGGCGGGGTCATAGCGCAGGAATTTGGACCAGATGGTATGTCCGACCGGGGCCAGCGCCATCGGCGTGCCGGGGTGGCCCGAATTGGCCTGCTGCACCGCGTCCATCGACAGGGTACGGATCGTGTCGATGGTCAGGCGCTCGATCGACCCATCTTCATGCAGATGGGTGTCGGCCACGGCGTTGGTGGTGGCATCGGTCATGGAATCTGGCCTCATCCTTCGTATATGTGACCGCACGCGGGCGCGAACGATCCTGGTTGCCATGCGTCACCGGCCTTAGCGCGGGTTCCGCCCCCGTTCCAGCCGGGTAACGATTCCGTCGTCGGCAATATAGGCGGCATCGATTTCGCTGAGGAACAGGCCATGCCCGACGACGCCGGGGATCGCCATCAGCGCGTCCGCCAGCGCATGCGGGGCCGCATCGTCCCAGCCATGGCCGTCGATGACGATATTGCCATTGTCGGTCCGGTAATCCTGACGCTCGACGCAGCGGACGAACAGTTGCGCCACCCGCGACGTCGCAAAGGCCGCCGCAAAGGGCAGTATCTCGACCGGCAGCGGCGCGCCGCCCAGACGCGCCACGCGTTTCGCCCCATCGGCGATCACGATCATCCGGTCGGCGGACGCCGCCACGACCTTTTCGCGCAGCATCGCGCCGCCCGCGCCCTTGACCGCGCGCAGTCGCGCATCGATCGCATCCGCGCCATCGATCGCCAGGTCGACGCGCGAGACCGTGGCGAAATCGCGCACCCGAATCCCCAGCGACGTCGCCAGCGCGGCGCTCGCCTCGGAGGTGGCGACGGCGTCGATCCTCAGCTTTCGGGCGGCCAGCGCGGCGATGGCGTGGGCGGCCGTCGATCCCGTTCCCAGTCCGACGAGCATGTTGTCGCAAACCTCATCGACCGCTGCGGCAGCGGCCAGGCGCTTATCGGCATCGCGATCGGTCATGTCGTTTGAAAATGCTTGAGAAACGCAAAGGCTCCCCACCCGGCGCGGTTTTGCCGCGGCGCGACAATTTGCGACAATTAAGGCAGGAGGATTAGGCCATCATCACTTGCCTTTTCGGACCCGCCACGTGCAATTTGTTGGCGCTCAGCAACGTTTCGTCCCGGTCGCGCATTTTCGCGCATGCCGGGCGCGCGGCCGGACTTTTCAGGCAGGTGGACGAATTGAACTTTGCAGGTTTTCGCGGGCACGGCATGCTCGCCGGTACGGCCATGGCCGTCGCACTGCTGACGCTGTCGGGATGCGGCGGGAAGGAAGCGGGTGGCGCCGCCAAGGGACGCAATGGCGCGCAGGCGACGCCGACCGTCGGCTTCGTGACCGTGCAGCCGACCAACGCCCCGATCGTGACCGAACTGGCCGCGCGGACCAGCGCCTTTGAAAGCTCCGACGTCCGGCCGCAGGTGACCGGCATCATCCGCCGCCGCCTGTTCACCGAGGGCGCGCTCGTCAAGCGCGGCCAGCCGCTCTACGAGATCGATCCCCGCCTCTATCGCGCCGCCGCCAACCAGGCCGCCGCGAACCTGCAAAGCGCGCAGGCCAATGCCGAGGCGACCCGGATCCAGGCCGAACGCTATCGCCCGCTGGCGCAGATCGAGGCGATCTCGAAGCAGGACTATACCAATGCCCAGGCCAGCGCCCGCCAGGCGGCGGCCCAGGTCGCCCAGACCCGCGCCGCGCTGGAAACGGCGCGGGTGAACCTGCAATTCACCACCGTCCCCGCGCCGATCAGCGGGCGGATCGGCCGCTCGCTGTTCACCGTCGGCGCGCTGGTCAGCTCGAACCAGACCGATCCGCTGGCGCAGATCCAGCGGCTCGACCCGATCTTCGTCGATATCCAGCAGTCGGCGAGCGACCTGTTGTCGCTGCGGCGCAGCCTGTCGGCGCGCGACGGCCTGATCCCCGCCAGCGCGCAGGTCCGGCTGCGGCTGGAGGACGGCACCGATTACGGGCAGGTCGGCACGGTCGAGTTCGCCGAGGCGGTGGTCGATCCCCAGACCGGCACCGTGACGCTGCGCGCGCGCTTCCCCAATCCGCAGGGGCTGCTGCTGCCCGGCATGTTCGTCCGCGCGCGGTTCGCGCAGGCGATCGATACCAGCGCCTATCTGGTCCCCCAGCAGGCGGTGTCGCGCGACGCGAAGGGCAATGCGACGCTGTTCGTCGTCGGGCCGAACGACAAGGTGCAGCAGAAGACGGTGAAGGCCGAACGCACGCAGGGCAGCTTCTGGGTGGTCACCGACGGGCTGAAGCCCGGCGACCGCATCATCACCCAGGGCCTGTCCAACCTGCGCGACGGCCAGAGCGTGCGCGCGGTGCCCGCCAACAGCCCGCAAAAGGTCCAGCCCCCCTCGCCCGAACAGATGAAGACGATGCAGGCCGCCAAGGGCAAGGCGGGCTGACCGGACCATGCTCAGCCGCGTCTTCATCGATCGTCCCATCTTCGCCTGGGTCCTTGCCATCATCGTCATGCTGGCGGGCGTCGGCGCGATCATGGGCCTGCCCATCGCGCAATATCCCGACGTCGCCCCGCCCCAGGTGTCGATCCGCGCCACCTTCCCCGGCGCCTCGGCGCAGACGCTGCAGAACTCGGTCACCCAGGTCATCGAACAGCAGCTGACCGGCATCGACGGGCTGCTCTATTTCCAGTCCTCCTCGTCCAGCCGCGGCTCGGTGTCGATCACCGCCACCTTCGCCAAGGGCACCGACCCCGACATCGCGCAGGTCCAGGTCCAGAACCAGGTCCAGCAGGCGGTCGCACGCCTGCCGCAACAGGTGCAGCAACAAGGCCTGGTCGTCCGCAAGTCGAACCCCGACTTCCTGTTGATCGCGGGCGTCTATGACGAGACGAACCGGATGACGAACCAGGACGTCTCCGACTATCTCGTCTCCAATCTCCAGGACCCGCTGGGCCGTATCCAGGGTGTCGGCGACACCAACGTGTTCGGATCGCAATATGCGATGCGCATCTGGCTGAACCCGGAAAAGCTGGCCTCGTACCAGCTGATGCCCTCGGACGTGACCACCGCGATCCAGAACCAGAATACCGAGGTCGCGGCGGGCGAGGTCGGCGGCACGCCGTCCGCCTCGACCCAGATGCTCAACGCCACCGTAACCTCGCAGTCGCGACTCCAGACGCCCGAGCAGTTCCGCGAGATCATCGTCAAGACGCTGAACAACGGCGCGACCGTCAAGCTGTCCGACGTGGCGCGGATCGAGCTGGGTGCGGAAAGCTATGCCGCGGTCAGCCGGATCAACCAGCATCCGGGCGCCGGTATCGCCGTGCTGATGGCGCCGGGCGCCGACGCGCTGAAGACCGCCGAACTGGTCAAGGCCGAGATCACCCGCGTCGCCAAGGGCTTTCCGCCGGGCCTGAAGGTCGCCTATGCCAACGACACCACCGCCTTCATCAAGCTGTCGATCGACGAGGTGGTCAAGACGCTGATCGAGGCGATCATCCTCGTCGTCATCGTCATGTTCGTTTTCCTGCAAAGCTGGCGCGCGACCCTGGTCCCGACGATCGCGGTGCCGGTGGTGCTGCTGGGCACCTTCGCCATCTTCTATATGGCGGGCTTCTCGATCAACACGCTGACCCTGTTCGGGCTGGTGCTGGCGATCGGTCTGCTGGTCGACGACGCGATCGTGGTCGTGGAGAATGTCGAGCGTCTGCTCGAGGAAAATCCCGACATGACCCCGCGCGAGGCGACGATCGAGTCGATGCGCGAGATCACGGTAGCGCTGGTCGCCATCGCGCTGGTCCTGTCGGCGGTGTTCCTGCCGATGGCGTTCTTCGGCGGGTCGACCGGCGTCATCTATCGCCAGTTCTCGATCACCATCGTCTCGGCGATGATCCTGTCGGTGGCGGTCGCGATCATCCTGTCGCCCGCGCTGACCGCGACGCTGCTCAAGCAGAAGGCGAAGGAGGGCGAGGACGGCGCCTGGCTCGACCGCAAATTCCCACGCGTGGCGCACGGGCTCCAGCGCGCGAAGGACGGGTTCAACCGCCGCTTCGACTGGACGGTCGAGAAATATGTCTCGGCCGTGCGCACCGTGGTCGACCGCAAATGGCTGTTCCTGCTGATCTATGTCGGCGTCGTCGCGCTGCTGGCGATCCTGTTCCTGCGCCTGCCCACCGGCTTCCTGCCGACCGAGGATCAGGGCGCGGCCATCGTCCAGTTCCGCCTGCCCGCCGGTGCGACGCAGAACCGCACCATGGAGATCCAGCGCCGCGTCGAGCAATATTTCGCGCAGCATGAGGGCAAGAACGTCCAGGTGCTGTTCTCGGTCGCGGGCGGCGGCGGTGGCGGCACCAGCGGCCAGAATACCGGCCAAGGCTTCATCAACTTCGTCGACTGGGCCGATCGCAAGGGCAAGGAAAACAGCGCCGATGCGATCACCGGCCGCGCCTCCGCCGCGTTCCGGGGCTTGCGCGACGCGCAGGTCTTCGCGCTGGTCCCCCCCGCCGTGCGCGGCCTTGGCCAGTCGGACGGCTTCACCATGGAGTTGCAGAATACCTCCGGCATGCCGCTGGAGAAGTTCGAGGCGGTGCGCGACGAACTGCTCGCCAAGGCCAATGCCGATCCCAAGCTGGCCTCGGTCCGCCTGACCGAACTGCCCGACATCGCCACGCTGCGCGTCGACCTGGACCAGCAGAAGCTGTCCGCGCTCGGCCTCTCGCAGCAGCAGGTCAACAGCACGCTGTCCACCGCCTGGGGCGGGCAATATGTCAACGACTTCATCGACCGGGGCCGGGTGAAGCGCGTCTATGTCCAGGGCGACGCGCCGTACCGCGCCGAGCCCGAGGACCTGAAGCAATGGTTCGTCCGCGGGTCGAGCGGGCAGATGGCGCCCTTCTCATCCTTCTCGACGATCAACTGGGGCGTGGCGCCGACCACCCTGTCGCGGTTCAACGGCATCCCTTCCTATGAATTCCAGGGATCGGCCGCGCCGGGCTACAGCTCGGGCGACGCGATGCAGCGGATGACCGAGCTGGCGGCGGATATCCCCGGCACCTCGGTCGCCTGGGCGGGGCTGTCCTATCAGGAACGGCTGTCGGGCGGGCAGGCGCCGATCCTGTACGGGCTGTCGATCCTGGTCGTCTTCCTGTGCCTGGCCGCGCTCTATGAAAGCTGGTCGATCCCGTTCGCCGTGCTGCTGGTCATCCCGCTGGGCCTGATCGGCGCGGTCGCCTTCGTGACATTGCGCGGGCTGACCAACGACGTCTATCTCCAGATCGGCCTGCTGACGACGATGGGGCTGGCGGCCAAGAACGCCATCCTGATGATCGAGTTCGCCGAGCAGGCGGAGAAACAGGGCAAGCGGATCATCGACGCCGCGCTGGAGGCGGCCAAGATCCGCCTGCGGCCGATCCTGATGACCAGCTTCGCCTTCATCTTCGGCGTGCTGCCGCTCGCCATCTCGACCGGCGCGGGCGCGAACAGCCGGATCGCGATCGGCACGGCGGTGATCGGGGGCATGCTGACGGCGACCGTGCTCGCGATCTTCTATATCCCGCTCTTCTTCGTGCTGGTCCGCCGGTCGGTGCGCAACGGCCTGGCCCGTCTGCGGGGGCGTCCGACGAGCGAGCATGGCGCGGGGCATCGTCCCCCCGCCACCGAAGGCGCGGAGAAGGCCTGATGCGTATTCCATCCCCCCTGCCCGCGATCCTGCTGGCCGCCACCGCCCTGTCGGGCTGTTCGATGGCGCCCAAATATGTCCAGCCCGCCTTGCCGGTGCCGGCCTCCTGGCCGGTCGGCGATGCCTATCTCCGTCAGTCGGAGGCGGCGCTGCCCAGCGTGCGCTACAGCGACATCTTCCGCGACGCGCGGCTGCAACGGCTGATCGCGCAGGCGCTGGCGAACAATCGCGACCTGCGCGTGGCGGCCGCCAACATCGCCGCGACGCGGGCGCAATATCGCATCCAGCGCGCCAGCCTGTTGCCGCAGGTCGATGCCACCGGCCGCTACAGCTATACCGATCGCGGATCGGGCGGCGCGGCGAGCCAGGCGGTCGGCAATGGCGGCACAGGCACCGGAACCGGCGGAACGGGGACGGGCACGGGTGGTGTCGGCACCGGCGGAACCGGGACGGGTGTCGGAACCGGGGGCACCGGCGGCTCGATCGTCACCAGCTCGGGCGGCAATGGCAGCGCCTGGTCGGTCAATCTGGGCACGACCGCGTTCGAGCTGGACCTGTTCGGGCGCGTGCGGTCGCTGACCGGCGCCGCACTCGACCGCTATTTCGCGACCGAGGCGGGGGCGCGGGCGACCCGGCTGACGCTGGTCGGCGACATCGCCGATGCCTGGCTGAACTATGGCGCGGACCAGAGCCTGCTCGCCATCGCGCAGCAGACCGCCGCGAGTGCCGAGCGCAGCGTCACGCTGACCCGCGCCCGGTTGGAGGGCGGCATCGCGCCGCGCACCGACCTGCGGCAGGCCGAACAGGTGCTCGCCACCGCGCAGGCCGATCTCGCGCAACAGAAGACCGCCGTGGCGCAGGACGTCAACGCGCTGCAACTGCTGGTCGGCGCGCCGATCGAGACCAGCCTGCTCCCCGCATCGATCGAGGAGGCCGCCCCCACCATCGCCACCCTGCCCGCCGGGCTCGATTCGGGCATCCTGCTGCGCCGCCCCGATGTGGTGCAGGCCGAATATCAGCTGCGCGCGACCAATGGCCAGATCGGTGCGGCGCGCGCGGCGCTGTTCCCGCGTATTTCGCTGACCGGGCTGGTCGGCTTTGCCAGCACCGCGCTGTCCTCGCTCTTCTCGGGCGGCAGCTTCAACTATTCGGTCGCGCCGTCGGTCAGCTATCCGATCTTCCAGGCGGGCGCGGGCGTCGCCGGGGTCCGCTATTCGGAGGCGCAGCGTGACGCCGCGCTGGCGACCTATGAAAAGACGATCCAGACCGCGTTCCAGGAAACCGCCGATGCGCTGGCCCGGCAGGGGACCATCGCCGATCAGCTGGGCGCTAATCGCCGCTTCCTGACGGCGGCGGCGGATACCTATCGCCTGACCGAAGCCAGCTATCGCGGCGGAATCACGCCCTTCCTAAACACGCTGGATGCGCAGCGCTCGCTCTATTCGGCGCAGCGCACGGTGATCGCGACCCAGCTGACGGCGGCGAGCAACCGCGTCGCCCTCTACCGGGTGCTGGGCGGCGACTCGCTGCTGGAGGCGACGGCCAACGGCCCGGTGCCGGTCAGCCCCGCCGGCTGAAGCGATCCCGCCCGGCCGCCTCGCGCGCCGGGCGGAATGCCGTCAGGATTGCGTCTTCTTTCCTCTCCCCTGGACAGAGGAGAGGGTTAGCGAAGCTTGCCAGCCTGCTGGCTAGCGCAGCTTGGGTGAGGGGGCGAGCGAGCCCAAAGGCTCGCGCGCTCGCGAAGCGAGCGCCCACCCCTCACCCAGCTCCGACTAAGCCTTTGCTTTCGCAAAGGCCAAGTCTGCGCAACCCTCTCCCCTCTAACGAGGGGCGAGGGAAGGATAAGGCATCGCTGACTGTCGATCGGCCCTAATTGCCGGACCCGCGCGCCGCGCCGACGGCGTCGCGACCGAACTGGACGATCAGCTCGCCGATCTCGCGCGCCTGCGCCATCGAGCGATTGCCCTGTTCGCGCAGGAACTCGGTCTGGATGCGCATCACGTCGCCCAGATCCTTGGCCGAGGCCGCCGAGCGCATCGCGGCGAAAGCCTCGCGCGTGTTGGTTTCGGCCTGTTCCAGCATCTTGAGCGTGACCTGCGATCCGCCCTCGGCCATCTTCTGGCCGGTCGCCTGCATCGCCTCGCCCGCGCCCTTCACCCGGTCGGCAAAGGCGCCGGTGCCCATGTCGCCACCGATCGCACCTGCGCCGCCGCCATTATCCTCGGCCATCTCATCCGTCTCCTTGCCTTTGCCCGTGTCCCTTGAACCCTTGGCCGCGTCAGGAGTTTCACCCCGTCCGATCGCGCTCAAAACCCTGCGAAATACCGGGTCAGCATCGCCTCGGCGGGTGCGCCCAGCGTCAATCCGTCCTCGTGGCGCTCGACCCAGCCGCGCTGGACGAGCAGCGCGATCCAGCGGGGGCCGGTCAGACCCTCCGGCGGCAGGCCGATCGCGTCCAGCAGCGCCTCGTCGGACAGCGGCTCGCCCGCCTCGAACAGCGCGATGATGATCTCCCAGGCCGGGTCGCCGAACATGTCGGCACAGGACCCCGCGATCCGGCGCAGCTCGATCCGCTGGTTCAGGATCATCCGCGCGCATTCCCGCGGGGTCGGCACGCGCGGCGCACGCGGCACCGGCACACCGCCGGGCGTCCCCGAAATGGCGGCGATACGGGTCTGCACGTCCGCCATGACCTCTACGAAATGCTGGAAGCTCGCGCGATCCGCCTCGGGCCAGTGCAGCAGGCGAAATTCAGGCTCCATGCCGCTCGCCGCCCCGCCATGGCAGGGTCCAGTCGGGATCGGTGCCATAGCGCGCCAGCCGGATGCGATGGCGCAGCACCCCCATCCCCAGCAGGACGAGCATGGGATAGGCCAGCTTGCCGCCCGCCGCCGCATACATCCACGGCATCAGCGCCGGGTCGAAGCCCTTGACCCCGTGAATCCCCACCGCCAGCAGATGGAAGGCGGCCAGCCATAGCGGCCAGAACCGGTTGGCCAGCAAAGCCACGCCGGTCAGCCCCATCATCAACGCCAGGTCGATGCCCAGCTCCAGCGCCTCGACACGGTGAAAGCTGGTCGACGGATCGAAGGGCAGGACCACCGTCGCGACCGAGGCGCACAGCAGGATCACGGCGGTGGTGCGTTCGGGCCATCCCCCCAGCGTCAGCGCATAGAGGCAGACCAGCCCTTGCAGGAAGTTGAAGACATAGACGTGAGTCACGGCGTGCCCCGCTGCCTGGATGATGGGTCGGACACGCCGTGCCTGTCGGATCAGGCCGCGGCGCGCAGCGGCATCGGCGACACCGTGCCGGTGACTTCGGGCGGCTTGGGCCGATTGTCGCCATATTCGTCGGCGTCGAAGCCGATCGTCTTGCCGACCTTTTCGAGGATGCGGTGGCTCTGCACCGTATGGCCGCGCGCCTGGCCGATCGCCATCATCGCCTGGCCCAGCATCTCGAAGGCGTGCTGGCCGACGACCGCCGACAGCTTCGCCTCGGCCCGTGCCCGCGGCAGGGCCATCGCCAATGCGCCCGCCGTCGCGAAGGCCGCGTCGAGATCGTTTTCCAGCTTCCACAGCAGCTCGGTCACCTGAAGTGCCGATTCATGTTCGGTCATCATCGCTTGCCCCCGATTTCGACCATGCCCGCTCCCGGCGGCATGGCACATTGCCGTCAGCCAAGGTGCGACAGCCGCCCGATGACCCGGGTCATCACATCGAGTCCCGTCGCCAGCATGCCGAAGCCGATGGCGAGCGCGACGGCGATCGTGGGTATCCACAGCAGCCTTTCGGCCATGGTCATGTCGTTGCGGGCCTGGCCCTGACGCCGGACCGGGAGAGACAAGCGGGGCGATGCGTGGACATGGCCGCCCTGCACCGCCCCGCCGACCGTACTCCCATCCGGTGCCATCGGAAGTGGCATGGGCGTCGGTTCGGAAACTAGCCCCGCAGAATCGGGTATGATTTTATGCGGGGCAGGTTCCGCTTCGATTTCAGGGACTTGGTCATTTTCATGGGCCTCGAAATCGGCCAGTGCGATGGCCGCGTCGCGGCGATTGCGTGCGCCCAGCAGGCGAACGGCCTCGGTCAGATAGCTGTCGACGGTGGATTTCCCGAGCCCCAGCTCGGCGGCGATTTCCTTGGACCCTTTCAAGGCCTTCACCCCGCGCAGACATTCGCGATGGCGGCGGGTCAACAGGGCGAAACGTTCGGGGGTCATCACTTTTTCCGGCCACGCCGGGCGGATCGCCCGCGTGCGTTCCACGCCCTAGCCGCGAGAGTGGTGCCTCGCCAAGACACTCCTTGTCCAATTTGGCGTCCGATCTGGCCAGGACACGAATATTTAAGGATTTGGATCGGCCTCCGTCGGCCTCACTCGCGCCGGGTCGAGGACGCGATTCCCTCGATCGAATCGAGCGCCTTCAACAGATCGTCGAACGCCGTATCCTCCTGGACCGGGAAGGACCGCCGGAAACCCGACCCCAGCACGTCCAAATCGCGCTGGGTGAGCAGGCCGACCGCGACGATCGGGTCGGGTAGGCGGGGCGATTGGGGCGTGTCCTTCGCCATCACCGCCATCCACCATCGGTACGCGCGTCGCGGCGTATCGCGGACAATGGCGAACGCGCCGTTACCGCTTCGTGCCCCCTATCCGATGCGGGGAATCGTGAAACGATCAGGCCGTGCATTATCCGAACTCCATCCATGACGGCTCAACCCGTCATTCGGCACAGCTGTTCCACGGATTTTCCACGACAGCACCGCCGGTTGCGATGGTTGCGGGAGAGGGCATTGTCGGAAAGGGCGGGACGACGGCGTTTCCGCAACTTGACACCCTTCCCTGTCGGCCCCGCCATTGCTAAGGCCGCTGGCGTCTACCGGATTTATTCCCGGCGCGCCTGCTCGCGGCTGCATGCTGCCGTGTCCCCCGGGCGTGCTCGGCTCGACCAAGAAGGGACGCCCATGACTGCGATAGGCCAGGACAGCCTGAAGACCCGCTCGACGCTGAACGTCGACGGCAAGACCTATGATTATTTCAGCCTCGCCAAGGCATCCGAGCAGCTCGGCGACATCAGCCGCCTGCCCTTCTCGATGAAGGTGCTGCTGGAGAATCTGCTGCGCTTCGAGGACGGCACGACCGTCACGCGCGAGGATATCCAGGCGATCGTCGACTGGCAGAAGACCCAGCGTTCGGACCGCGAAATCCAGTATCGCCCGGCCCGCGTGCTGATGCAGGACTTCACCGGCGTGCCTTGCGTGGTCGACCTCGCCGCGATGCGCGACGCGATCACCAAGCTGGGCGGCGACGCGGCCAAGATCAATCCGCAGGTCCCCGTCCACCTCGTCATCGACCACTCGGTCATGGTGGACGAGTTCGGCACGCCGCAGGCGTTCGAGGACAATGTCGACCTCGAGTACCAGCGCAACATGGAACGCTATGAGTTCCTGAAGTGGGGCTCGAAGGCGCTCGACAATTTCTCGGTCGTGCCGCCGGGCACCGGCATCTGCCACCAGGTGAACCTGGAATATATCGGCCAGGCCATCTGGTCCTCGACCGAGACCGGCGAGCATGCGACCGGCTCGTCCGCGATCGCGTACCCGGACACGCTGGTCGGCACCGACAGCCACACCACGATGATCAACGGCCTGGGCGTGCTCGGCTGGGGCGTCGGCGGGATCGAGGCGGAAGCCGCGATGCTCGGCCAGCCCGTGTCGATGCTGATCCCCGAGGTCGTCGGCTTCAAGCTGACCGGCAAGCTCCAGGAAGGCATCACCGCCACCGACCTGGTGCTGACCATCACCCAGATGCTGCGCGCCAAGGGCGTGGTCGGCCGCTTCGTCGAATTCTATGGCCCCGGCCTGTCGTCGATGACGCTCGCCGACCGTGCGACGATCGCCAACATGGCGCCCGAATATGGCGCGACCTGCGGCTTCTTCCCGGTCGACGACAAGACGCTCGACTATATGCGCCTGACCGCGCGTTCGGACGAGAATGTCGCGCTGGTCGAGGCCTATGCCAAGGCGAACGGCTTCTGGCGTCATGACGATGCCGCCGACCCCGTCTTCACCGACACGCTGGAACTCGACATGTCGACGGTCGTGCCGTCGCTGGCGGGTCCGAAGCGTCCGCAGGACAAGGTCGTCCTCACCGAAGTCGACGACGTGTTCAACGCCGACCTCGCCAAGGTGTACAAGAAGGACGAGGCCAAGCGCGTCGCGGTCGACGATCGTGGCCATGACATCGGCGACGGCGACGTCGTGATCGCCGCGATCACCAGCTGCACCAACACCTCGAACCCGAGCGTGCTGGTCGCCGCCGGCCTGGTCGCCCGCAAGGCGAACGCGCTGGGCCTGAAGCCCAAGCCCTGGGTCAAGACCTCGCTCGCCCCCGGTTCGCAGGTCGTGACCGATTACCTCGACAAGGCGGGCCTGACCGCCGATCTCGACGCGATCGGCTTCAACCTGGTCGGCTATGGCTGTACCACCTGCATCGGCAATTCGGGTCCGCTCGCCGAGCCGATCTCGAAGGCGATCAACGGCAACGACATCGTCGCGGCCTCGGTCCTGTCGGGCAACCGCAACTTCGAGGGCCGCGTGTCGCCCGACGTGCGCGCCAACTTCCTCGCCTCGCCGCCGCTCGTGGTGGCCTATGCGCTGAAGGGCACCGTCACGCAGGACATGCGTGAGACGCCGATCGGCCAGGGCAAGGACGGCCAGGACGTCTACCTGAAGGACATCTGGCCCTCGAACGACGAAGTCCGCAGCCTGATGGATGCGAACATCGACGACGAGATGTTCCGTTCGCGCTACGGCAATGTCTATGCGGGCGACGCCAAGTGGTCGGCGATCGAGGTGACCGGCTCGGACACCTATAGCTGGCCCGCCGCTTCGACCTATGTCGCCAACCCGCCCTATTTCGAGGGCATGGAGATGACGCCGAAGCCCGTCACCGACATCATCGAGGCCAAGCCGCTTGCCATCCTGGGCGACTCGATCACCACCGACCACATCAGCCCGGCCGGTTCGATCAAGGCCGACAGCCCGGCAGGCATCTTCCTGCAGGAGCATCAGGTCGCCAAGAAGGACTTCAACTCCTATGGCGCGCGTCGCGGCAACCATGACGTGATGATGCGCGGCACCTTCGCCAATATCCGCATCAAGAACGAGATGGTGCCGGGCGTCGAAGGCGGCATGACCCAGTATGACGGCGAAGTGATGCCGATCTATGACGCCGCGATGCGTCACAAGGCCGACGGCACGCCGCTCGTCATCATCGCGGGCAAGGAATATGGCACCGGCTCGTCGCGCGACTGGGCGGCGAAGGGCACCAACCTGCTCGGCGTGCGCGCGGTCATCACCGAGAGCTTCGAGCGTATCCACCGCTCGAACCTGGTCGGCATGGGCGTCCTGCCGCTTCAGTTCGCCGAGGGCGTGACCCGCGAGACGCTGAAGCTGGACGGCACCGAGAGCTTCACCATCCAGAACGTGGCGGCGATCCGTCCGCGTCAGGATGTCGAGGTGATCCTGACCCGCAAGGACGGCTCGACCGAGACCTTCCTGACCAAGTGCCGCATCGATACCGTCAACGAGCTGGAATATTTCCTGAACGGCGGCATCCTGCAGTACGTGCTGCGCAAGCTGGCGGCCTAAGCCGCCCGTCGGGGGCGGGCCGGTGGCCCGCTCCTCTTGCCGATGGCATCAGACGCCCGTCCGGATTCGTCCGGGCGGGCGTTTGGTTTTTCGCGGTGGCCGGGTCCGCGCTTTGCCCGTCATCCGTTCGCGTGAGCGTTGCGCGCCGTGGGGGGAGCCTCAAGGCAAAATGAGGTTCGCGCAGAGGCGCAGAGGACGCAGAGATAGGGTTTCGAAAATCACGCCCTTCCGCATGTGAAGAGAGGGGCCACGCATCCCCGGGCGGCGACGCCTCTGCGTCCTCCGCGCCTCTGCGCGAACCAAATCCTCTTTAAGCCGGAGCCCCCGTTACGACTCGGCCCGAAGCGCCTTATCCCTGCCGGTGCGCCTTGCGCAGCGCGGTTTCGCGCTCCAGCCGTTCCAGCATCGCCTCGATCGATTCGTCCCCGCGAAGCGGCAGCGCGCCGCCGCGTTCCTCGGCAATGGGCTCGCGCATCGCGGGGATCGGCATGGGTTCGGGTTCGGCGCGGACCGGTTCGCGCGGGACGGCGCGGATCGCGTCCGGATCGAACGCGGCCAGCGGCATGTCGAGATCGGCGGGAAGCGTCCGCTCTATGTCGGGCATGTCCTCGTCCTCCGGCGGGGGCGGTGGCGCGCCCAGTTCGGCGGCGAGCAGCGGGCGACGCGGCGGCGCATCGGGGTGGCGGTCGGAGCGGCGGACGCTGGGGACATAATCCTCGTCCTCGGCATCCTCGGCCTTGGCGCGCCGGGCCAGCAGCCCGCCCGGACCCCAGAGAAGATAGGTCGCGGCCCACAGGACGGCCCCGCCGCCCGCACCGATCCCGAACGCCAGCAACAGCCGCGCCTTGACGCCCAAGGGCGGTTGCGCGGCGGAGAAGATATCGGCGAGCCCCAGCTGCGCGACCAGCATTTCCAGGCGCCAGACCGGCGCGACGAGCAGGATGAAGGCGAGCAGTACGCCGAACGCCCCGCCGACCAGCGCGGGCACGAAGCGATAGGGGGAAGGCGTCGCGGTGAAGGTCATGATCCGATCGGCGCCTTGCCTAGCAGGTTTCGGTAAACAGGTTCGTAACGGCGGATATTCGAGGCCCAATCGCGTTCGGTTTCAACAAAATATCGCCCCGCATCGCGCCGCGCCTCCCATATCCCGCGATTCGACAGCAGGTCCGCCAGCGCGTCGGCCAGCGCGACCGGATCGTCGGGCGGGAACAGCGTCCCCGTCTCGCCGTCGCGGATCAGCTCGCGATGCCCGCCGACATCGGACGCCGCGACCAGCCGCCGCTGCGCCATGGCCTCCAGCGGTTTCAGCGGCGTGACAAGATCGGTCAGCCGCATCTTCTTGCGCGGATAGGCGAGGATATCGACCAGCCCGTAATAGCGCTCTACCGCCTGATGCGGCACCCGCCCGATGAAGCGGATCGCCGACGCCACCGGCGAGGCCTGCGCCTGCGCCCGCAAGGCCGCCTCCATCGGACCGCCGCCGACCAGCAGCAGCCGCGCGCGGGGCCGTGCCGCGACCAGACGGGGCATGGCGGCGATCAGGTCGTCCAGCCCCTCATAATCATAGAAGCTGCCGATGAAGCCGATGACCTCCGCATCGTCCAGCCCCAGCTCGCGCGCCAATGCGTCGTCGCGCGCGGGCGGGCGGCCGAACAGGGTCAGGTCGACGCCATTGGGCGAGACGATGATCTTGTCCGCCGCGATTCCCCGCGCGATCAGGTCGCCGCGCAGCCCTTCGCAGATGACCGCGACCGCATCGGCCCGCGCACAGGCCCAGCCTTCCAGCGCACGGGTCGCACGGTAGCGGCGGCTGCCCTCGACGCCCGTGCCGTTGCCGACCGCCGCATCCTCCCAGAAGGCGCGGATTTCATAGACCAGCGGCAATTTGCGTCGCCGGGCCACGACCCAGGCGGCCAGCGCATCGAGCACCGGCGAATGGGCATGGAGAATATCGGGCCGGAACGCGTCGACCGCCGCGCCGATCGCCCGGACATGCGCGGCCATCCCCCTCGCCTCGCCGACCAGCCCGTTGGGCGTGCCGGTCGCGCTGGGGGTGCGGTAGAAGGTCAGCCCGTCGAGCATCTCGACCCCGCCTTCGCCCCTGCCCTGACGCGGCCCGGTCACAGCCGCCACCTGATGCCCCTGGGCGACCTGCGCCCTCAGGATCGCGCGCGTCCGGAACGTGTATCCGCTTTGCAGCGGCAGACCGTGGTCGAGGATATGCAGGATACGCATGGCGTTACGCCTGTCATGCCACCCCTTAACGCCGCGTCAACCGTGGGTTTATAAGCGTGGCCGACCGCGCCGTTTTGGAATGGGAAGGAGGGGCGATGATCGACAGTTTCGCCCTGCTGCTGACCCATGGCCTGATGCTGCTGGCGGCGTGGCGCCTGCTGACCCGCCGCGATCTGGACCAGGAGGGCGAGGTCGAGCGTCCGTCGCGAATCAAACGCCCCGGCGAACGGCCACGCGGCGATGCGTGACCTGTTCCTGATCGGCTTTCTGGTCAGCCTGTTCGGCATGGGCCTGCGCCGCCCGTTCCTGCTGGTGCTGACCTATATCTATATCGACATCGTCTCGCCCCAGCGGCTGACCTATTATCTGCTGAACGCCGTGCCGATCTCGCTGATCGCGGTGGTCGCGGCGGTCGGGGCCTGGGCGCTGGTCGACGACAAGCGGGACAGCCGGTTCACCGCGCGGCAGGCGGGCATCCTGATGCTGCTGATCTATTGCGGGATCACCACCTATTTCGGGGCCGATTTCCCGATCGAGGCGGCGGACAAATGGGGATGGGTGTGGAAGGCGCTGGCCTTTGCCGTCTTCCTGCCGCTGACCCTGCGCACCCGGTTGCGGATCGAGGCGCTGCTGCTGTTCATGGTCCTGTCGCTGGCGTCGATCGTCATCGTCGGCGGGGTCAAGACGCTGGTCAGCGGCGGCGGTTACGGCGAACTCAACCTGATGGTGAACAACAATACCGGACTGTACGAGGGCAGCATCATCTCGGCGGTCGCCATCTCGGTCATTCCGACCATATTGTGGCTGATGCGGCACGGCACGATCTTCCCACCCGACTGGCGGGTGCGGGTGTTCGGGCTGGGGCTGATCTTCGCCTGTCTGCTGATCCCGGTCGGGACCTCGGCACGGACCGGGCTGTTGTGCATCGGGCTGCTGGCGATCCTGATGCTGCGCGACGTCAAACGGCGGCTGCTCTATATCGGCGCGCTGGCGGCCGCCGGGGTGGCGGTCGTGCCGCTGCTGCCCTCCTCCTATACGCAGCGGATGAACACCATCCGCACCTATCAGGGGGACGAGTCCGCCTCGACCCGGCTGGCGGTGTGGAAATGGACGCTCGACTATGCGACCTCCAACCCGTTCGGGGGCGGGTTCGAGGCCTATCTGCAAAACTCGGTGCGGTTCGACCTGACCTCGGTCGAGGGCTCGGCGCATGACTCGAAGGTGGAGAAGCGCGTCACCACCGACCGCGCGCGCGCCTATCACTCCAGCTATTTCGAGATGTTGGGCGAACAGGGCTGGCCGGGACTGTTCCTGTGGCTGGGGATCAATGTGGCGGGGATCCTGCGGATGGAGGCGCTGCGCCGCCGTTACCGGGCCGCCAGCGATCCGCTGCACTGGGGCGGACAGCTGGCGGGCGCGCTCCAGCATGGGCACCTGATCTATCTGCTGGGCGGGGCGTTCGTCGGGATCGCGTTCAACCCCTTCCTCTATCAGCTGATGGCCGCGCAGATCGGGCTCGACACCTATCTGACCCGCAAGACGCGCGAGGCGCGGCACAAGCCGCTGTTCCGCCCTACCACTTTCGCGCCGTCGACGTGATGCCGGGGCCCAGGATGTTGCCGCGGATCACCAGAGGCTCGCCCGCCCAGTTGCCGACGAACACCGGATTGAAGCCCGCGCCGGGCGCCAGCCGCGCGCGGTTGTTCTCGACCACCAGCCCCGACGAGTCGTTCTTCGCCCCCTCGGGCGCGACGGTGATCAGCGTCGAGTGATTGTCCTTGTCGCGGCCGAACACGAACTCATTGCCCGCGATCCGCCCCTTCGCCCCGTTGGACAGGTCGATCATGTAGTTGGTCATATGGCCGTGGCTGTCGTCGAAGCTGCTGTCCAGCACCTCGACATAGGGCGCGCGCGTCTTGACATAATGGCCGCCCTGCCCGCGCTCGAACCGGCAGGCGGTGACGCGCAGCGACCGGTAGCGGCCCATATAGATGCCATGCGCGCCGGTGCCGGTCGGGTCATGGCCCAGCCCCGAAAAGGTCGAATGGTCGACGCTGACCGTGCCGTTGGGATCGTCGGCGGACAGGATGCCCGACTGGCTGTCGAGGAACATCGCGTTGCTGACCGACAGCGGCCCCTTCTCGATGCGGATGCCCGCGCCATTGCCGTCGCCGACCTCGATATGGCTGAACACGATGCCCTGCACCTGCGCGCCGCGACCGCGCAGGACCAGCGCCGCCTTCCCCTCGCAGGCGATGCGGGTGAAGATCGTCTTGCCCGGCTCGGCGGCGATATAGGCAATCCGCCCCGTCGTCTGCACCGCGCATTCGCGGTACGTGCCCGGCGCGATCCGGATGGTCCCGTCGCCATCGCCGATCGCCGTCACCGCCTCCTGCAACGTGCCGAAGCCTCGCCCGCCGACCGTGAAGGGCGGACCACTGCCCTGCGCGAGGGCGGCGACCGACGTCATGCCGAGAAATAGGAGCGGAACCAGGCGCATGGAGGACATCCTGAAAAAGCGAACGGGCGCCGCATCCTGCCATGCATGGGCAAAGGATGCGACGCCCGCGATCGTCCCGCGAAGGGATGCGAGACCCATTCCTCCCTGAGCTTGCTCGGGGAGGGGGACCGCGCCCGCAGGGCGTGGTGGAGGGGCAAATGTCGCCCGCCCCTCCACCACCGCTTCGCGGCGGTCCCCCTCCCCATCTGCGATGGGGAGGATTGAGTTTATGCCTCTTCGGTTTCTTCCTCGTCGGCCAGTTCGTCTTCCAGCGCGGTCAGGATCGCCTGGTTGAAGGCGGGGATGTCATCCGGCTTGCGGCTGGTGATGAGATTGCCGTCGACCACGACCTCCTCGTCCACCACGTCCGCGCCCGCATTGGACAGGTCGGTGCGGATCGAGGGATAGCTGGTCAGGCGACGCCCATCGATCACGTCCGCCTCGGCCAGCAGCCAGGGGCCGTGGCAGATGGCGGCGACGATCTTGTCGTCCTCCATGAATTCGGTGACGATCTCGACCGCGCGCTCGTTCAGGCGCAGCTTGTCGGGGTTGCAGGTGCCGCCGGGGATGACGAGCGCATCGTAATCGTCGGTATCGACCTCGTCGACGGTCAGGTCGGGGGTCGCGGTCTCCGCCTTGTTGATGTCGCCTTCCATGCCCTGGATCGGGTCGGACTTGAGCGAGGCGAGCGTCACCTTCGCACCGGCGTCTTCCAGCGCTTGGCGGGGCTTGAACAGCTCGACGGTCTCGAATCCGTCGGCGGCGAGCATCAGGACGCGTGCCTGGGAAAGATCGGCCATGATGAAAACTCCTGTCGGGAATGCCTGGGGGGATCGGCCCAGTCAGAACCCGCGACCGCATCGGCCGTTCCGGAACGAAGCGACCAGCGACGCATTTGCAAGGACGACCCGAGAGAGAGCGATGGCCACCCGATTAGTCTTTTGCGACGACAGCAAGCCCGGCATCACCCGGACCAAGGTTCGCGGCCAATGGGCCTATTGGAGCCCGAAAGGCGAGCGGATCACCGATCGCGACGAAATCGACCGGCTGAATCGCATCGGCCTGCCCCCCGCCTATCGGGACGCCTGGTTCTGCCCGCGCGCCAACGGCCATATCCAGGCGGTCGGCTGGGACGAGAAGGGGCGCAAGCAATATCGCTATCACGCCGATTTCCGCGAGGCGCAGGAAGCGGCGAAATATGAACGCTGCGCCGCGTTCGGCCATGCCCTGCCCCGGCTCCGCAAGCGGGTGGAGGCGGACCTGAAGAAGCGCGGCCTGTGCAAGGATCGCGCGGTCGCCGCCGTCGTCCGGCTGCTCGACAACGGCCATATCCGCGTCGGCAACGAAGCCTATGCCGCGACCAACAAGAGTTTCGGCGCGACGACGCTACGCAAGCGTCACGGGCAGGTGAAGGGCACCACCTTGCGCCTGCGTTACCGGGGCAAGTCGGGCAAGATGCGCGACATGACCCTGACCGACCGCTCGCTCGCCAGCTTCGTGAAGCGGTGCCAGGATCTGGACGAACAGCATCTGTTCGCCTGGGTGGACGAGGATGGCGAGGCCAATCCGGTCACCTCGTCGGACGTGAATGGCTATATCCGCGAGGCCACGGGCTGCGACTTCACCGCCAAGCATTTCCGCACCTGGGCCGCCAGCGTGGCGGCGTTCGAGGCGCTGGCGCTGGCCGAGGCGGACCTCAGCCTGAAGGCGATGCTGGAGCCCGTGGTCGCAAAGCTGGGCAACACCCCCGCCATCGCGCGCAAATCCTATGTCCACCCCTCGCTGATCGCGCTCGTCAAAGAGGGCCAAGCAGCGTTTCGCAAGACCCTGCGCCTGCCGCGTGCGCGCGCGGGGCTGTCCCGCGTCGAGTGCGGGCTGATCGCATTTCTGGAGGCCGGAACCCCGGCCAGCAAGGCGGCCTGACCGCCCCCGTATTCAAGGAGTCCCCATGGCGAAATCCTCGCCCAAGGCGCCGATCTTCGACGGCTCCCGCATTCCCGACCAGGTCGGGGGCATCGTCAACGCAACCTATCAATGGGTGCAGGATTACTGGCTCAAGGTGCTGATCGCGATCGGCATAGGTGCCGTTATCGTACTGGCGCTGCTCTGGGTCCGCAGGCTGGGCGACAAGCTGTGCAGCCGCCCCGGCTTCGCAGGGGGCTGGGGCATAATCCTGGGCCATGCGATTGCGCGGACGAACATGTTCTTCATCGTCACGCTCGCCGCGCAACTGGTCGCGGGCTATGCGGGCGCGCCGGGCGAAGTCGCCAAGACGATCAGCTTCTTCTTCACCATCGCCAGCGCGTTCCAGGCCGCGATCTGGGCGCGCGAACTGATCCTCGGCACGATCGAGCACCGCACCCAGTCCGAACATTATTCGGGCGAGGCGCTGCTCTCGGCGATGGGGCTGATCCGGCTGCTGGTCACAGCGGTGCTGTTCGCCGTCGCGCTGGTCGTGGTGCTCGACAATCTGGGCGTGAACGTCACCGGCCTGGTCGCGGGTCTGGGCGTCGGCGGCATCGCCATCGGTCTGGCGGCGCAAGGGATTTTCGGCGACCTGTTCGCCGCGCTCGCCATCATCTTCGACCGCCCGTTCCGGCGCGGCGACAAGATCAGTTACGACAATACGAACGGCGTGATCGAGGCGATCGGCCTGAAATCCACCCGCATCCGCGCCTTTACCGGCGAGTTGCGGATCATCTCCAACCGCAATCTGCTCGACAAGGAAATCCAGAACACGACCGTGCGCGACCATGTCCGGCTGTCGTTCATGATCGGCGTCGCCTATGAAACCCCGCCCGAGACGCTGGCGCGCATCCCCGCCCTGTTGACCGAGATCGTCGAGGGCGAAGGTGGCAAGGTCGCCCGCGCCGGGTTCGAGAGCTTCGGCGCGTCGAGCCTGGATTTCGCGCTCCAGTTCGACGTGCCCGGCGACGACTGGGCCACCGCGCACGACCTGCGCAACCGGATGCTCGTCACGCTGATGAAGCGCTTCGCGGCGGAGGGGATTTCCATCCCCTATCCGACGCAGACGACCTACACCGCCGCACCGGACGGGACGCTGGTCATGCCCTATCCGCAGGTCCAGCCGGTCGAGGTGCATCGGGCCTGAGCGAACACCCTCACCCTTCCCACCCGCTAGAGCGGGCGGGCCCCTTCCCTCTCCCATTGGGAGAGGGAGGGAGGCGCGAAGCGCCGGAAGGGTGAGGGTGTGGCGGCCGTCAGATCCCGCCTTCGTCCAGCGACAACAGCGTCGCGTTGCCGCCCGCCGAGGTCGTGTCCACCGACACCGCCCGCTCCGCACAGAAGCGGTACAGGTAATGCGGCCCGCCCGCCTTGGGCCCGGTGCCCGACAGACCCTCGCCACCAAAGGGCTGGCTGCCCACCACCGCGCCGATCATCGAGCGGTTGATATAGAGGTTGCCGACCGCCGCCTCGCTCTCGGCGACCTCGCTGGCGCGGGCGATGCGGCTGTGCAGGCCCATGGTCAGGCCATAGCCCTTGGCATTCACCTTCGCGATCGTCTCGGACAGCGTGCCCGCTTCCCAGGTGGCGACGTGCAGGATCGGGCCGAACCATTCCTGAGTCAGGTCTTCCACCCGGTCGAGCCGGATCAGCGTCGGCGGCACGAACAGCCCGTCGGCGGGCGCGTCCAGCGTCTTGATCGTGCGCGCCGTCATGGCCGCGCGATAGGCCATCAGCTTATCATAGGCGGCGCGGTCGATCACCGGCCCGACATCGGTCGCCGGCTGGCCCGTGGGGCCGAGCACCAGCGTCTCCATCGCACCCTTGAGCATCTCGATGACATTGTCCGCGACATCCGCCTGCACCAGCAGCAGCCGGAGCGCCGAGCAACGCTGCCCCGCCGAGCGGAAGGACGAGGTGATGACGTCCGCCACCACCTGTTCGGGCAGAGCGGTCGAATCGACGATCATCGCGTTGATGCCGCCGGTCTCGGCGATCAGCGGCACGATCGGGCGGTCGTCATCGGCCACCAGGGTCCGCGCGATCCGCTTGGCGGTGGCGGTCGATCCGGTGAAGGCCACGCCCGCAATCCGGTGATCCTCGGTCAGCGCCTGGCCGACCTCCGGCCCGCCGACCGCCAGCAGCAGCGCGTCACGGGGCACGCCCGCCCGGTACGCCAGTTCGACAGCGGCCTGCGCGATGGCGGGCGTCTGCGGCGCGGGCTTGGCGACGACGGTGTTGCCGGTGACGAGCGCCGCGACCGTCTGGCCGAGGAAGATCGCCAGCGGGAAGTTCCACGGCGCGACCGTCGCCCAGACGCCGCGCCCTTCGAGGTGCAGCGTGTTGCGCTCACCCGTCGGCCCGGGCAGTTCGACCGAGCCGAGCCGCGCCCGCGCCTGCTGCGCATAGTAACGACAGAAATCGGCGGCCTCGCGGACCTCGCCGATCGCGTCGGGGATGGTCTTGAACGCCTCCTGCACCAGGATCGCCATCAACCGCTCGCGGTCCTGCTCCAGCAGGTCGGCAAGCTTTTCCAGCACGGAAGCGCGAGTGTCGAGCGGCGTCGCGTTCCAGGCCGGGAAAGCCGCATGGGCGCGCGCGACCAGCGACGCCACATCGGCGGTGGCGGCGACCGGCGTCACGGCAGGCGCATTCACCGCCTTCACCGTGGCGTCGAGCGTCGCGATGTCGCTCAGGTCGATGCCGGTCGAGTTGCGATGCCCCGGCGCGAACAGGTCGATGGGCAGCGGGATGCTCGGGTGGCGCGCGCCACCCACGGCGGCGATCTTGGCGACCGGATCGGCCAGGATTTCCGCCTCGGTCAGCCGCGCATCGGCCAGCTGATGCACGAAGCTGGAGTTCGCGCCATTCTCCAGCAAACGCCGAACCAGATAGGCCAGCAGGTCGCGATGCCCGCCGACCGGCGCATAGATGCGGCACTTATGGCCCTGTTCGCGCACCAGCCGCTCGTACAGGCCGTCGCCCATGCCGTGCAGCCGCTGGAACTCGAAGTCGTGGCTGTTGCCCGCCCATTCCAAAATGGTCGCGACGGTCAGCGCATTGTGGCTGGCAAAGGCCGGGCGGATATTCTCCGCCGCCAGCATGTCCTTGGCCACCGCCAGATAGGACACGTCGGTCGCCGCCTTGCGGGTGAACAGCGGATAGTCGTTGAGCCCCTCGACCTGGGTGCGCTTGATCTCGCTGTCCCAATAGGCGCCCTTGACCAGCCGCACGTTCATGATCCGGTCGAGGCCATTGGCCCAGGCGATGACCGCGCGGGCGCGCTTGCCATAGGCCTGCACCGCCATGCCGAAGCCGTCCCAGCCCTTCAGCGCCGGGAGGGCAGCCACGCCGCCGATGATGTCGAGGCTCATCTCCAGCCGCTCGGACTCCTCGGCATCGACGGTCAGCGCGATGCCCTTGTCCGCCGCCTGACGCGCGAGCTGCGCCAGCATGTCGGTGAGCGCGGGCACGCATTCATAGGCGCGCGGCAGCTCGTAACGCGGGTGGAGCGCCGACAGCTTGACCGACACCGAATGCCCCGCCGCCGGGTCGGAGCCGACCGCGTCGATCGCCTTCACATAGGCCTGGAAATAACGCTCGGCATCCTCATGCGTCCGCGCCGCCTCGCCCAGCATGTCGAAGCTGGCGGTGAAGCCCTTGTTCTCGGGCTTCTTCATGCGGCGCATCGCCTCTTCGATGGTGCGGCCCATCACGAAGATCTCGCCCATCATCCGCATCGCGGCACCGACCGCCTGCCGCACGAACGGCTCACCCGCGCGCGACAACAGCCGCTTGAGCGGCCCCGCCTCACCCTCCCCCACCAGCGCACGGCCGACGACCAAGCCCCAGGTGGCCGAGTTGACCAGCTTCGACGCCGACCGCCCGGTATGCGCGCGCCAGTCCGCCTCGCCCAGCTTATCGGCGATGAGGAGGTCGGCCGTCTCGGGATCGGGCACGCGCAGAAACGCCTCGGCGAGACTCAGCAGCGCGACGCCCTCGGACGAGTTGAGGCGATATTCCTGGAGGAACTGGTTTACCCAACCGCGATTCTGCGCCGCGCGCAGGTCCGCGAGAAGGCCCGAGGCATGGCCCATGATCCGCTCGCGCATCTCCGGGGTGGCTGCGGCGCGGTCGAGCAGCGGCTTCAGGACATCGGGTTCGGGGGCACGATACAAGGATTTCATGGTCTTGCGCGCATCGGCGGTAACGGCAGAGGTCATAGGTCTTCAGGTCCGGTCGAGCGGCCCGGCGCGCGGTAGGGCACTGGCGGGTCGCATGGCTATGCTGTGATGGACCAGCGCTTAGCGGGAAATGCGGGGGATGGGTATCGTTTGATACGAGGTGTCACCGGCTTCCAAATTGGATTTCGGTGCCGTCATCGGTTAGAAAACGGATGGCGACGGACATCCGCCATTTCACTGGGTTTGGACGGTTGCAGCCATCCCGACTCAAGGCTTTTGGGACTCGGTCTGCTAACCGGGTCCCAATCGTCACCTCAGCGTTGGATCATTTCCACAATCCTGAGGATCAGGTCCGCAAAATGGATCATGATGCGCAGGCATTGCACGATGGCATTGAGGGTCATTGAAGAGTCCTTCCTGTAAAGGCGGCATGACGGCCGCTCCACAATCTTGGTCAAACCAGCGGATCGAGCCGAGACCACACTCTTGTAGAGAGGCTCTCTACAAGAGCGCGCAACCATCCCCGCCCCCGCATCGTTCTCCCGTCAAACCCCAAGAACAGGAGAGCCATGATGGCCGACGACAGCCCCCAGGAAATCGCCGCCAAGTTCCTCAACAAGCTGAAGGACAGCCCGTTCGTCATGATCGGCCTGAATGACGGCCAGCATTCCGAACCGATGACCGCGCAGATCGACGACGATCAGCCCAATACGCTGTTCTTCTTCGCCGGTCGCGACAACCGCATCGCGGGCGGTGGCGAGGCGATGGCGCAGTTCGTGGGCAAGGGACATGACTTCTTCGCCTGCCTCGCGGGCCATGTCTCGAAGGACGATGACCGGGCGCAGATCGACAAGCTGTGGAATAATCAGGTCGAGGCCTGGTTCCCGAAGGGCAAGTCGGACCCCAATCTGACCCTGTTGCGCTTCGACATCAGCTCGGCCGAGCTGTGGGAAACCGATATCTCACTGTCGGGCCGGGTGAAGATGCTGTTCGGCGGCACGATCCGTTCGGACGAGTCGTCCAGCCATGCGGTGGTCGGTTCGGTCGCGTAGATACGCGGTTACGGGAATGCGAAACGCCCGGAGGCCATGGCTTCCGGGCGTTTTTCTATTTCTCCCGCCCCTGTCCGGCCCCCGCCCCGTTCAGCCTGAGCGCAGTCGAAGGCCAAGGGAATCGGTTCGCCACACGCTTCTGGCAGAGGGTATCGCGTGGCCTTCGACTTCGCTCAGGCTGAACGGAGAATGGGACGTTGAGTCAGGCGTCGGCAGCCCCTCACCCGTTGGCCTTGATCCATTCCTCGACCACCGGCGCGATGCGGTTGCGCCATTTGGAGCCGTTGAAGATGCCGTAATGGCCGACCTGCTCGGCCATGTAATAGCGCTTCTTCTCGTCCGGCAGGCTCGTCGCCAGCGTCAGCGCGGCGCGGGTCTGGCCCAAGCCGGAGATATCGTCACGCTCGCCCTCGATCGCCAGGATGCCGATATCGGTGATCGCACCCGGATCGATGCGCTTGCCATGATGCAGCATCTCGCCCTTGGGCAGCGCGTGCCGCTGGAACACCAGTTCGACCGTCTGGAGATAGAATTCCGACGTCATGTCGCACACCGCGCGATATTCGTCATAGAAGCGCTTGGTCGCCTCGGCGCTCTCGTCGTCGCCCTGGACCAGATGCTTGAACATTTCCCAGTGCGAGATCATGTGGTTGCCCAGGTTCATCGACATGAACCCGGCCAGCTGCAGGAAGCCCGGATAGACCCGCCGCCCCGCCCCCGGATAGGTCATCGGCACGGTCGCGATCGCATTCTGCTCGAACCAGGCATGGGGCCGCTCGGTCGCCAGCAGGTTGACGGCGGTCGGCGCCTCGCGCGTGTCGACCGGGCCGCCCATCAGGGTCAGCGTGCGCGGCGTGCAGGGATGCCTGTCCGCGCTCATCACCGAGGCCGCGACATAGGACGGCACCGAAGGCTGGCACACCGCCAGCATATGGGCGCCCGGCCCGATCTCGGTCAGGAAGTCGATCAGATAGTCGACATAATCGTCGAAATCGAACCGCCCATCCGACAGCGGCACCAGCTTCGCGTCGCGCCAGTCGGTGATGTACACCTCGCAGGTCGGCAGCATCCGTTGGACGGTGCCGCGCAGCAGCGTCGCATAATGGCCCGACATCGGCGCGACGATCAGCAGCCTGGGGCTGCCCTCCACGCCCTCGCGGCGGAACCGCTTCAACTGGCCGAAGGGCTTGCGCAGCACGATCTCTTCATGGACCGCGACCTCGCGCCCGTCGATCTCGGTCTTGGTCAGGCCGAAGGCGGGCTTGCCGCGCGGCGCGGCGGCATGGGCGAACACCTCCAGCGCCGACCCCATGATCGCGCCGCCGCCCAGATAGGCGAAGGGATTGGCCGGGTTCTGGAGCAGGCCCGCGCCGAAATTGGCCAGCGCACTCGCACCCGCCAGCATCGAACGCTGCATTTCATAGGCGTCGTACAACATCGTCGATTCCCCTGCGCTCCCCAGCGGGAGCCCTGATTGCCATCGGTCTAGCACGAAACCGTTTGCGCGAGATGACCATAATATGGCCGATCGGTCATGGTGCCGGGTCGATGACAGGATCATGTTCACGATTACATGCCGCTGAACGCTTCAAAGCGGCCAAACGATGCCTAAGGGTCGACACCCGGCGTTGAGCCGCCGCCTCCGCGCTGCTAGGCCGCAGCGATCATGGCCAAACCCGCCGCCCCCCGCGACTCCGCCCCCGTTCCGGCCAGCCGCCGCATCAGCAATCTGAAGATGGTCTGGCGGTTCACGCTGCGCTACCCCGCGCATCTCGCCGCCGCCGCGCTGTCGCTGCTGGTCGCGGCCAGCGCGACCTTGTTCATCCCGCGCACCTTCCAGAAGGTGATCGACCACGGCTTCGGCAACCTGACCAAGGGGGAAGATATCACCCCCTATTTCCAGGGACTGCTGGCGGTGGTCGTGGTGCTGGCGCTGGCAACGGCGTTCCGCTTCTATTTCGTGTCCTGGCTGGGCGAGCGGACGGTCGCGGACATCCGCGTCGCGGTGCAGGCCAATCTGCTGCGGCTGGCGCCCCGCTATTTCGAGGAGAATCGCCCCTCCGAGATCGCCAGCCGGCTGACCGCCGACACCGCGATCATCGAGCAGGTGGTCGGATCGACCATCTCGATCGCGCTGCGCAATGTCGTGATCGGGATCGGCGGCACCATCTATCTGTTCGCGCTGTCGCCCAAGCTGACCCTGTCGCTGCTGGTCTGCATCCCGCTCGTCGTGCTGCCCATCGTGCTGCTGGGCAAGAAGGTGCGCAGCTATTCGCGCGACAGCCAGGACCGGCTGGCCGATATCGGCGCGATCGCGGTCGAGACGCTGGGCGCGATGAAGGTCGTGCAGGCGTTCGGCCAGGAGCGGCGCGAGGCCGAGCGGTTCGAACATGCCGTCAGCAACGGCTTCGCCACCTCGCGCAAGCGCTTCCTGCTGCGCGCGGTGATGACCGCGATGGTGATCGGGCTGTTCTTCGGCGGGCTGACCCTGCTGCTCTGGGAAGCGGTCGCCGATGTCGCCAGCGGGCGGTTGTCGGGCGGGTCGCTGACCGCCTTCGTCGTGACGGGCATGCTGGTCGCGGGTTCGTTCCAGGCGCTGACCGAGGTGTGGGGCGACATTTTGCGCGCGTCGGGCGCGGCGCAGCGCCTGGCCGAGCTGCTCGCCGAACAGCCCGAAATCGCCCCGCCCCCCGCCCCCGCCGTCCTGCCGGTCGTGCCGATGGGCGCGTTGCGGTTCGAGCATGTCGTGTTCCATTATCCGACCCGGCCCGAGGTCGCCGCGCTGAACGACTTCTCGCTCGACATCCGACCGGGCGAGACGGTGGCGGTGGTCGGCCCCTCGGGCGCGGGCAAGTCGACGCTGTTCCAGCTGGCCGAGCGTTTCTACGACCCACAGGGCGGCCATATCTCGCTCGACGGCGTGTCGCTGCGCGATGCCGACCCGGCCGCGATCCGGGCGCGAATCGCGATGGTGCCGCAGGAGACGGTGATCTTCGGCGCCTCGGCGCGCGACAATCTACGCTATGGCCGGTGGGACGCCGGCGACGATGAGCTTTGGGCCGCCGCAGAGGCCGCCAACGCCGCCGATTTCCTGCGCGCGCTGCCGCAGGGGCTCGACACCTTCCTGGGCGAAGGCGGCGCGCGCCTTTCCGGGGGGCAGCGCCAGCGGATCACCATCGCCCGCGCGCTCCTCCGCGATGCGCCGATCCTGTTGCTGGACGAAGCGACCAGCGCGCTCGACGCCGAGAGCGAGCAGCTGGTGCAACAGGCGCTGGAGCGGTTGATGGCGGACCGGACCACGTTGGTCATCGCGCACCGGCTGGCGACGGTCCGGGCGGCCGAGCGGATCGTGGTGATGGACGGCGGCCGGATCGTCGAGCAGGGCCATCACGCCGAACTGATCGCGCATGGCGGGCTCTATGCGCGGCTGGCCAGCCTGCAATTCCACGACTGATAGGGCCGGTTTAGTACCAGTTTCTTCTGGAGGGGCGTGGCCTTCGACTGCGCTCAGGCGGAACGGGTGTTAGGGCTGATTGACATTCAGCCATGCCTTTCCGCCCCTCGCCCCTCGCAGAGGGGAGAGGGTTGCGCAGACTTGGCCTTTGCGAAAGCAAAGGCTTAGTCGGAGCTGGGTGAGGGGTGGGCGCTCGCTTGGCGAGCGCGCGAGCCTTTGGGCTCGCTGTATCCCTCACCCAAGCTGCGCTAGCCAGCAGGCTGGCAAGCTTCGCTAACCCTCTCCCCTGTCCAGGGGAGAGGGAAAAAAGAAGCAAGCGTGAATGTCGATCGGCTCTAGGATTCAGCACGCGCCCCGCCACCGTTCAGCCTGAGCGAAGTCGAAGGCCACGCCCCGCCGCCCCGACAAAATCCATAAAACTCAAACCATTACCCCGCAACCTAAACCGGCTTGCGGCCCACGCCCCTCTCCCCTAGTCTCCGACAATACCATTTCAATACCGGAGAACGAGGATGACGCGGCGGGCAAACAGGTGGAACGGCGGCGTCATCGCGGCGGTCGCATTCGCGAGCCTCTCGGCCCCCTCGGCGCAGGCCGCCACCGCCACCCTTCCCGCCATCTTCCCGGCGCCGACCGCGATGACGCTGGGCGACGGCGCGATCGCGCTGAGGCGCCCGGTCACGCTGATCGTCGCGCCCGGCACCGAGCCCGCGACCGCCGCGCTGGTCCGCACGCTTCTCGCCAGGGCGGGGATCAGCGAGGTCGCGACCGCCAGCCGCCTGCCCGCCACCCCCGACCGCCCGACGATCGTGATCGGTCCCGACAGCGCCGCGATCGTCCGCGAGGCGCTGGCACGCAGCGGCGCGACCGCCGAGGACCGGACCGAAGGCTATACGCTGACGACCCGCAGCACGGGCGCGGGGCTGATCACGCTGGCGGGGCATGATGCCGACGGCCTGTTCCATGCGGTGCAGACGCTGCGCCAGCTGCTCGCCCGGCCGACCATCCCCGCGCTGACCATCCGCGATCATCCCGCCATGCCGATCCGCGGCACGATCGAGGGCTTTTACGGCAAGCCCTGGTCGATGACCGACCGCACCAGGCATCTGGACTTTCTGGGGGAGATGAAGGCCAACACCTATGTCTACAGCCCCAAGGACGACCCCTTCGCGCGCGACAAGTGGCGCGAGGCCTATCCGGCGACCACGCTGAGCGAACTCGGCACGCTGGTCGCGCGGGCGCGGGCGAACCATGTCGATTTCGTCTATGCCATCTCGCCGGGGCCGAGCATCTGCTTCTCCAACCCGGCGGACGAACAGGCGCTGCTGCGCAAATTCGCGGCGCTGCGCGGGATCGGCGTGCACAGCTTCTATGTCGCGCTGGACGACATCGAATATCAGAAGTGGAATTGCGACGCCGACAAGGCGGCGTTCGGCCCCTCGGGCGCGGAGGCGGCGGGCATCGCCCAGTCGAAGCTGCTCAACGTGGTACAGGCCGACCTGCTGCGCCAGGACCCGGCCTCGCGTCCGCTGATCATGGTGCCGACCGAATATTACGACGCCAAGGAAAGCCCCTACAAGGCCGCGCTGCGGGCGAACCTAAACCCGCGCATCGTCGTGCAATGGACCGGCACCGATGTCGTGCCCCCCGCCATCTCCATCCCCGATGCCAAGGCGGCGACCAAGGCGTTCGGGCGCAAGACGCTGCTATGGGACAATTATCCGGTCAACGACTATGCCAGCTCGGCCGGGCGGCTGCTGCTCGCCCCCTATGCCAAGCGCGAGGCGGGGTTGTCGTCCGAGCTGACCGGCATCCTGTCCAACCCGATGAACCAGGAAGCGCCCAGCCGGGTCGCGGTGACGGGCGTGCTGGCCTTTGGCTGGAACGACAAGGGCTATGACGCGGACCGCACCTGGCATTATGCCGCGCGCGATCTGGCGGGGAATGACGCGCGCGCGACGGCCGCGCTGCTGGAACTGTTCGATACCCAGCATCTGGCCCCCACCTTCGGCAGCCAGCCCTGGCAGGAACAGGCGCCGAAGCTGAAGGCGCTGCTCGATCATGTCCGCGAGGCGCTGGCCAATGGCGACGAGGAAGAGCGGCGCGCGGCGATCGCGGCGCTGGGCCACAAGGCCGATGCACTGGCCGATGCGCCTGACACGATCCGTGCGGGCGTGGCCGATCCGGGCTTTGCCGAACAGGCCGCCCCCTGGCTCGATGCGATGCAGCTCTGGGGCCGCGCGCTGCGACAGACCGCCGCCGGGCTCGACGCCGCCGACCGGGGCAACCCGGCCGCGACGCGCTATTTCGCCGATGCAAAGCGGATCGCCACCCAGGCCGCCGCGGTGCAGACCATCCCCGGCGCCACCCGCTTCGGCGGGCCGGTCAAGATCGCGGACGGCGTGCTCGATACGTTCGTCGCGGACGCGCCCAACCTGATCGCGGTTACGGCGAGACCGTAACCGAAGGGTCTGATCGCGGTTACGGCGAAACCGTAACCGTCCGACTGGCGCGGCGGCCATCGGGGGTGCGGGTGCGAAGCTCGACCGCCCCCGTCACCGCCACCGGCCCGTCATAGCGCCGCCACGGGGTGGCACCGCCCATGCGATACTCGATCGGGGTGCCGGGAAACTCGGTGTTCGCCTCCAGCCGACCGCCCGCGATCCACGCGCCCGGCGGGGCGAGGCGATAGGCCACGCCCGCGCGGTCGAGCATCCGCATCTGCACGCCCATCCGCCCGGCAAAGTCGCGCCAGCCCGCCAGCAACTTCGCCCGGTCCACCCGCGCATCGCCGGGTTCATAGCCCGCCCCCGCGACATAGGCGGGCTCCCAGTCCGGCTTGCGCCACGCCCGCTCGGCCAGCGCCAGCAGGCGCGGGAACAGCATATAGTCGACCTGGCTGTCGCGGCGGACCGTCTCGCTCCACAATTGCGCCTGGATACCCGCGATCTCGCGACCGGGCTGGAGCGGCACGGTGTCGGCGATGGCTTTGGGCTGGGCGAGGATATTGGGGATCAGCGCGGCATTGGCGGCCAGATTGCCCGGCATGAAGCCGAACACCTGGAAACTGTCCACCCCGCGCGAGGCCCAGTCATAGCCCGTCTCGTCCGGATCGGCGGCATAGGGCATGTCGAAATAGCCGAGATCGGGGATCGACAGCACGGTCTTCCACCCGTGATTGGCCTGGCCATGCGCCTCGGCGACGCCGCCTGCGTGCAGGTTGCTCCAGATATTGGTCTGGACCTTCGCGGGCATCCTTGCGGGGTCGGTATGGCCCAGGCCGTCGCTCCACCCCGCGACCGCGATGCCGCGCCTGGCGAGATCGGCCGAAATCCGCTCGATGAAATAGGCGCCCAGCTGCTTGGGTTGCAGGCCGGTCCTGGCCATCATCACCTTGCAGGCGGGCGACTGGGTCCAGGCGCCCGCCGTCTCGTCCGCGCCGATATGATAGGTGGTCAGCGGCACCCCCGCCGCCTTGTGCAGGCCCGCGATGGCGTCGATCACCGTGTCGATGAAGCGATAGGTGCTGTCGATACAGACGTTCAGCGTGTTGTCGTCATAATGCTGGACGCTGGAATAGCGGGTGGTGTCGCCCGGCTCGACCAGGCGGAAGCGTTCGGCGCCGACGCGGTCGCCTTTCGCCATCAGCCGCTGATAGCGGACCTCCATCGACCGGATCGCCGCGCGCGAATGGCCCGGCATGTCGAAGGAGGGGATGACCGCGATCTGCCGCGCGGCGGCGGCGCGCAGGATGTCGGTATAATCGGCGGCGGTCAGATAGCCGTTGCTCGGCGCATCGCGCGCCGGGTCCGCGCCGAGCTGGGGCGAGAGACAGGTCTTCTCGCCGAGGTCCTCGCAGCGATAGGCGCCGATCTCGGTCAGTTCGGGCAGCGCCGCGATCTGGAGGCGCCAGCCCTCGTCATCGCCCAGATGCAGGTGCAGCGTATTGAGCTTGTACGCCGCCATCTGCTCGATCAGCTTGAGGATCTCGGCCTTGCTATGGAAATTGCGCGCCAGGTCGATGTGCAGCCCGCGAAAGCCGTAGCGCGGCGCGTCCTCGACGATCAGCGGACGCAGGCGCGGGCCCTCCGCCGCCATCTGCTGCGCCAGTGACCGCAGGGCATAGGACGCCCCCGCCGCATCCGCCGCCGCGATGGTCACGCCGCCCTGGCCGATGGTCAGGCGATAGCCCTCCGCCGCCAGCCCCGCCGTCTTGCGGATGGTCAGCGGCACACGGCCCACGGGCAATCCGGCCAGCGCGGGCGCGATGGCGGCGCGGGCGATGCCGTCCGTGGTCACGCGAAGCCCCCCGGACAGATCGACCGGCGCACCGGCGGGCCGCCTGACCGTCATCGGCCTGGGCAGGATCGCCACGTCGACCGGGGTCGCCGCCCCCCGCTCGGCATAGAGCGCAAAGGCACGCTCGGGAGTCCGCCACAGCGTCTGGTCGTCGGGTGCGCTGCGGGCCAGCGCGGCCTCATCGGTCATCGGCGCGACGAAGGGCAAGGTCTCCAGCGCCGTCTCCGCATCGGTCCCCGTCCGGGTCGCTGCGATCACGCGCGGCGCGAGACCGGCGGCGGCCAGCGTCGCGTTGGGCATCATGTGATTGCGCGAGAAGAATGCGCCCAGCCCGGTCAGCTTCACATGATAGACCTGCCCCGGCGTCAGGCTCCGGCCGGGCTTCAGCGTCAGGACGTTCAAATCGCCGTTGATCGTCCGATTGTCGAACAGGTCGCTCTCGACCTTCAGCACCGGATTGACCAGGCTGTAGCGGATCTCGACCGGCAGGCTGGGCGCGTCCCCGGGCACGGCGATGGCGATATCCGCCTCGAAACAGCGCGGGATGCCGGTGGGACAGGATGCCGGACGGTTGGTCAGGATGGTATAGCGATAGCCCAAAGTCGCCGCCAGCCGGTCCAGATCGGCCTGCGCCGGAGCCACCGCCAGGATCGCGGCCGAAGCCCATAAAGTCATCATCATCTGCCCGTCCCGCTACGCCGTACTGGTATTACATTGGATCATGACAAGGCTGGACGCGCAAGCCAAACACATTCCTCCCCCTGCAGGGGAAGGAATGGAATGCCGGGGGTGACGTCGCCCGCCCCACCGCCTATCTCCACTCCATGAAAAAACCCCAGCCGGGTCTGCCGACCCGTGAGCAAATCCTCGCCTTCATCGAACAGTCGGACCAGCCGGCGGGCAAGCGCGAGATCGCACGCGCCTTTGGCCTGTCCGCGCAGGAGAAGATCGGGCTGAAGGCGCTGCTCAAGGACATGGCCGACGAAGGGCTGATCGACAGCGCGCCGGGCCGCGCCTTCCACAAGATGGGCGGCTTGCCCAAGGTGACGGTGCTGCGCGTCGTCGATGTCGATGACGGCGGCAATGTCTGGGGCCAGCCGGAACGCTGGGAAGCGGACGGCGTGCCCATCCCCCGCCTGCGCATCCGCGAACGCAAGCGTGGGCAACTCGGCATCGGCCAGCGGGTGCTGGCGCGTACCGAGGAAGCGGGTGGCGGCTGGATCGCGCATGTCATGAAGACGATCGCGCCCGCCTCCGAACAGGTGCTGGGCGTGCTGCGCGAGGAGGCCGGGCGCTTCTGGCTGACCTCCGTCGACAAGAAGGACCGACGCGAGATGATGGTGTCGGACACCGGCGGCGCGGAAGCGGGCGACCTGGTGCTGGCCGAGAAGGCGGGCCGCCCGCCGCGCATCACCGCAAAGGTGGTCGAGCGGCTGGGCGATCCCTTCGCCCCGTGCAGCTTCTCGCTGATCGCGATCCACAAGTTCGAGATTCCTGACCGCTTCCAGCCCGAAACGCTGGAGGAGGCCGAGCGGGTCGCGCGCCAGCCCTTGGGCGACGACCGCGAGGATTTGCGCGATCTGCCGATCGTCGCGATAGACCCGGTCGATGCGCGCGACCATGACGATGCCGTCTGGGCCGCGCCCGACGACGATCCCGCCAATCCCGAGGGCTGGCGCGCCATCGTCGCGATCGCGGACGTCAGCTTCTATGTCCGTCCCGGCTCAGCGATCGACAAGGATGCGCAGCGGCGGGGCAATTCGGTTTATTTCCCCGACCGGGTGGTGCCGATGCTGCCCGAGATCCTGTCGGCGGATGTCTGTTCGCTGAAGGAAGGCGAGGACCGCGCCGCGCTCGCCTGTCACTTGCAGGTGACGAAGGACGGCAAGCTCAAGGGCTTTCGCTTCACCCGCGCGGTCGTGCGGCTGGCGGCGAACATCGCCTATGAAGACGCGCAGGCCGCGATCGATGGCGAACTCTCGCATCCACTGACCGAGACGGCGCTGCGCCCGCTCTGGGACTGCTGGGCCGCGCTCGCCAAGGCGCGCGACGATCGCGAGCCGCTCGACCTCGACCTGCCCGAACGGCGGGTGGTGCTCGACCAGAATGGCCGCATCCTGTCGGTCGCGCCGCGCGCGCGGCTGGATGCGCACCGGCTGATCGAGGATTACATGATCGCCGCCAACGTCGCCGCCGCCAAGGCGCTGGAGGCGAAGAAGGCACCCGTGATGTACCGCGTCCATGAGGTGCCCAGCCGCACCAAGCTGGTCGCGCTCAAGGACTATCTCGAAACCTTCGACATCCCCTTCGCCATGGGCCAGGTGATCCGCCCGGCGACCTTCAACCGGATCATCGACAAGATCGGCGACGCGGACTTCAAACCGCAGGTGATGGAGCAGATCCTCCGCTCGCAGACGCAAGCCTATTATGCGCCGGTCAATCAGGGGCATTTCGGCCTGTCGCTGGGCTCCTATGCGCATTTCACCTCGCCGATCCGGCGCTATGCCGACCTCGTCGTCCACCGCGCGCTGGTCGGCGCGTACAAGCTGGGTGATGGCGGGTTGCTACCCGAGGGCGAGGAGATGGAGCGGCTGGGCACGTCGATCAGCCAATATGAGCGCCGCGCGATGGAGGCGGAGCGCGAGACGATCGACCGCTATGTCGCGGCGTACCTCGCCGAGCATGTCGGCGAGGTGGTCGAGACGCGGATCACCGGCGTCACCAATTTCGGCTTCTTCGCGACCGTCGATGACGTAGGCGGCGACGGCTTGATGCCGATCCGCGACCTGGGCGGCGATTACTTCCACTATGATGAAGGCTCGCAGCAACTGCTGGGCGAGAAGACCCGCGAAATCTACAAGCTGGGCCAGCGCCTGCCGCTGCGTCTGGCGGAGGCGAACCCGGTATCGGGCGCGCTGCGCTTCGAACTCCCCGACGGCAAGGGCGCCACGCCCGAGCCGCGCCGCGTGCTGAAACGGCGCGGCAGGCCCGCGAATATCCGCCACAACGGCAAGCGCCGCTGACCCATTCCTCCCCTGCAAGGGGAGGTGGCGCGCAAAGCGCGACGGAGGGGTGTCCCGCTATCGAAAGGGGGCACGCCCCTCCACCATGCTGCGCACGGTCCCCCTCCCCTACTGGGGAGGAAAAACTGGGATCGCTCCCCCGCCCCCATGCGTACCCTCCCCATAGGAGACACGCGCATGGGCAATATGGTGGACGGCGTCTGGCACGCCGACGGGCTGTTCAAGTCGGACGAGAAGGGCAGCTTTAAGCGCCCGGACTCGGGCTTCCGCGACTGGGTGACGGCGGACGGTGGCCCCGGCCCCGACGGCCAGCCCGGCCACCGGGCCGAGCCGGGGCGCTATCACCTCTATGTGTCCTATGCCTGTCCCTGGGCACACCGGACGCTGATCGTGCGGGCGCTCAAGGGACTGGAGTCGATGATCGACCTGTCGGTGGTCGATCCGCTGATGCGCGAGAATGGCTGGACCTTCGCGACCGAGCGCGGCGGCACCGGCGATAGGCTGCACGGCGCGGACTATCTGTGGCAACTCTATGCCCGCGCGCGCGACGGCTATAGCGGCAAGGTGACGGTGCCCGTCCTGTGGGACAAGGACCGCGACACGATCGTCAGCAACGAGTCTGCCGAGATCATCCGCATGCTGAACGGCGCGTTCGACGGGCTGGGCGCGCTGGAGGGGGATTATTACCCGCCCGAGTTGCGCGGCGAGATCGATGCGATCAATGAAATCGTCTATGACCGGGTGAACAACGGCGTCTACAAGTGCGGCTTCGCCAAGAGCCAAGAGGCCTATGACGCGGCGGTCGGGCCGTTATTCGCCGAACTCGATACGCTGGAGGAGCGGCTGACGGGGCGCGACTGGCTGGTCGGCGACCGGATGACCGAGGCGGATATCCGGCTGTTCACCACGCTCGTCCGCTTCGATGCGGTCTATCACGGCCATTTCAAATGCAATGTCCGCCGGGTGCAGGACTATCCGGCGCTCGAGGGCCTGCTGGAGCGGATGCTGGCCATTCCGGCGATCGCGGAGACGGTGCATCTGGATCACATCAAGACGCATTATTATGCCAGCCATCTGGAGCTGAACCCGACTGGCATCATACCCGCCGGGCCGGACCTGCCCTGGGCGCGATTGGTGCGAGGCTAGCCCCTCTTCTTAAGCCCCTCCCGCAGGCGGGAGGGGCGTGCCAGGATCAATATGCCCGGCCGATCAGCACCCGCTCCACGCCCGCGCGGCCGGTGAAGATGCAGGGGCCGTCATCGCAACCCGTCTGGCCCATCGGCGCGTTGCGGATGGTCAGCTTCAAGCCCTTCAGCTTCTCGACCACCTGCTCCAGTTCCTCGCCGGTCGGCTTGGCCCAGCGGACATCGACCCAGCCGGGGTTCTTCACGCCATCGGCGAAATGCGCCTCGACGCCCGCCCAGTCGTCGACGGGGACGATCTGCGCCTTCAACCGCTCGGCCGACTGGCGATGGAGTTCGCCCTGGATGTCGGTCAGCAGCGCCTCGATCCCCGACACGAAATCGCCGCGCGGGCTCACGACCGAGTCGAGCTTGCCGTCCTCGCGGTACAGCCGGTCGCGACGGATCACCGAGACGTTGCCGCCCGCCATGTCGCGGCCGCCGACCTCGATGATGATCGGCGCGCCCTTCTTGACCCAGCCCCAGCGCTTGGTCGCGGCCTTTTGCGCCCGCGCATCGACCATGGCGCGGATCGGCTCGCCCAGCGCCGACTGGCCGACCAATTCCTTTTGCAGATCGCGGCAATAGGCGAGCAGCGCCTCGTCCTCCGGCTGGTCGCGCAGCATCGGCACGATCACCACCTGCCACGGCGCGACCTTGGGCGGCACGCGCATCCCGTCATCGTCGCCGTGCACCATGATCATGCCGCCGATCATCCGGGTCGACACGCCCCAACTGGTCGTCTGGGCAAAGTCCAGTCCGCCTTCGGCATTCTGGAAGCGGATATTCTGAGCCTTCGCGAAATTGTCGCCGAGGAAATGGCTGGTCCCGGCCTGAAGCGCCTTGCCGTCCTGCATCATCGCCTCGATCGAATAGGTCGAGACCGCGCCGGGGAAGCGCTCATTCTCGGGCTTCTCGCCCGCGATGACGTGCATGGCGAGGCAGTCCTCGGCGAAGCTGCGATAGACTTCCAGCATCTGGATCGTCTCGGCGCGCGCCTCGTCCACCGTGGCATGGGCGGTATGCCCTTCCTGCCACAGGAATTCGGCGGTGCGCAGGAACATGCGGGTGCGCATTTCCCAGCGGACGACATTGGCCCACTGGTTGATCAGCACCGGCAGGTCGCGCCACGACTGGACCCAGCGCGCAAAGGCGGTGCCGATCACCGTCTCCGAGGTCGGGCGCACGACCAAAGGCTCTTCCAGCTTGGCCTCGGGATCGGGGACCAGCCCGCCCTTGCCGTCCGCGATCAGCCGGTGATGCGTGACGACCGCCATTTCCTTGGCGAAGCCGTCGACATGCTCGGCCTCCTTTTCGAAATAGGATAGCGGGATGAAGAGCGGGAAATAGCAATTCTCATGCCCCGTCGCCTTGATGCGATCATCGAGCAGCCGCTGGATCCGCTCCCAGATGCCATAGCCCCAGGGGCGGATGACCATGCAGCCCCGGACACCCGATTCCTCGGCCAGATCGCCCTCGGCGATGACGGACTGATACCAGGCGGAGAAATCCGCGTCGCGGGTGACGGACAGAGCGTGCTTCATGCTCGCCCGATAGCGGCAAAGACCCGGTTTCGCCAAGCCGCTACGCACCGCAGGGCATCGACGATCAGAAAAGCAGGAAAATCCAGGACCAGGACAGGATCGCAATGAACAGGATGACCAAAAGGGCCATTCTCGGCTTCATCCGTCCGTTATCGCGCACGACTTCATCAGTCTTTTTCGATAGATGCGAACCATCTTCGCTATCTCGTCCTTGCGAACGCGCCGACAAGTTGTGAATGTCCACGCGCCCTTCATGCTGATCGATCATATCCCCCGCCGCTCATCTTTGTTATGAAAACAATGATGTATGACATAATGGCCATATTTCATCGCCGTCATCATAAGCGGCCGGATATTGTGCCTACATCATCCATTTGTGGTATGTCGCGTAAAGGAATTTCCGATAGCGACCGCGCCATGGTCGACCCAAGGCTTTTGGACGAAATATATGCGACGGTTGCGGATCCCAATCGCTGGCCGCAACTTCTCGAAGAACTCTCGAGACACTTTGGTGCTCGCTGCGCCTGCCTGTTTGCCACTTCGGAATGGCAGAATTTATTCATCATGTCATTGAGACATGATGATTTCTTTCAACGCTACATCGATCAGGGGTGGTTGGAACCCAATGTCAGAGCCGCGCCGCTCGTCGCCGAACACGCGCCCCGGTTCCGTACCGACAGCGACCTGCATCATCCAGACACGATGGCCACTCTCCCGGTCTATCGCGACTTTCTGATCCCCGAGGGATATGCGATCGGCGCCGGGACCGTCATCCAGGGCGTGGCGGACAAGATGATCACCGTCACGCTGGAGGGTTTTGCCAGCGAAGCCAGTGCCCGCGCCGCCCTGCCTCAGCTGGATCGGCTGCGCCCTCACCTGGCGCGCGCAGCCAGCCTTTCGATGCAGATGAACCAGGTCGCCGCCCAGGCGACGGTCGATGCGCTCGACCTGCTCAACACCCCCGCCGCCGTCATCGAACGCAGTGGACGGCTGCGCGCCCATAACCGACAATTCGAGGTCGGGATGGGCGATCGTATCACGACGGTCCAGGGGCGGATTCGCTTTCGGAACACCGCCATCGATGCCAAGATCCGAAGGGCATTGGCCGCCAGCCGCACCGATGCGGTGGTCAGCGCGACGATCCTGCTGGACGCGCATGCCATGATGCCGCCCTGTGCCCTCCACTTCATCCCGCTGCGCCAAATGGCCAGGTCACGTTTCGACGCCGACGGCTTCATCATCATCGCCGCCGACCCCGCCAATCGGTCCGTCCCAAAGGCAGGGCTGCTCAAACTGCTGTTCGACCTGACCCCGGCGGAAGCGATGCTGGCGGTCGAACTGGCGGCCGGTCGATCACTCCAGGAGGCGGCGATCATCCGCGGCATCAGCTATGCGACCGCACGCACGCATTTGCGCTCCATATTCGGCAAGATCGGTTGCACCCGCCAAAGCGAACTGGTTGCCATGCTCTGCCACCCCGCCCTGTCGGTGGGCCAGGCCACGCCATAGCCCGGTCATAGGGCGGCCCCAGACCGGCCTCGCCCATTGCCGTTTATGAAAGGCTCTTCTAAGCGCAGGGTCATGACCGGCGACCGCGTGCTCAAAGGCATCGGCCTGCGCCTGATCGCCATCTTCTTCCTGTCGACCATGTCGGCGCTCGTGAAGCTGGCCGAGTCGCGTGGGGCGACCTTGTCCGAAACCATGTTCTTTCGACAGCTTTGCGCGCTGCCGGTCGTGCTCGCCTTCGTCATGGCGGGGCCGGGGCTGGCGTCGCTGCGCACCACCCGGTTGAAGGGTCATGCCAAGCGGGCGATGGTCGGGCTGGTCGGCATGGTCTTCACCTTCGGCGCGGTGATGCTGCTGCCGCTGGCCGAGGCGACGACCTTCCAGTTCACCGTGCCGATCTTCGCCACCTTGCTCGGCGCGCTGGTGCTGGGGGAGAAGACCGGGCTGCAACGGTGGAGCGCGGTTCTGGTCGGCTTTATTGGCGTGCTGATCGTGGTACGGCCGGGCGCCAACGACATGTCGCTGTTCGGAGCATTTGTCGGGCTGATGGCGGCAATGTTCGTGGCGATCGTCGCGATCGTGCTGCGCCAGTTGCGCGACGAGCCCGCGACCACGACCGTCTTCTACTTCACCATCCTGACCCTGCCCTTCATCGCCCTGCCCTATGCCTTCCATCTGAAGATGCATGATCCGCTGACCTGGGTGGTGCTCGTCTCGATCGGGCTGGCGGGCGGCATGGGGCAGCTGGCGCTGACCGGCGCATCGCGGCTGGCCCCCGTCGCCGCCGTCGTGCCGATGGACTATTCGGGGCTGATCTGGGCGACCGTCTATGGCTGGCTGATCTTCGGGGCCTTGCCCACGGCCGGGACCTGGCTGGGCGCCCCGGTCATCATCGCCAGCGGACTGTTCATCGTCTGGCGCGAGCAGCGGCTGGGCAAGCAGCAGACGATCTCCGCCGCCGCGGAGGATTGACGTTATTCCTCCCCTGCAAGGGGAGGAATTTCAGCGCACCTCCCACCGCGTGGGCGCATTTTCCTGCCACCCCGCGCGGTGGAGCAGCGGGGTATCGTCGTCCCACTCGGCATGACCCAGGCAGAGATAGGCGGTGAAGCTCCAGTCCTCGGGCACCTCGAAGATCCGCTCCATGGCGGCGGGGTCGAGGATCGAGACCATTCCCATGCCCAGATTGGCCGCCCGCGCCGCCAGCCACAGCGTGTGGATCGCCATCGCGGTCGACTGGCGCAACGTTTCGGGCATGGTGCGACGGCCCAGGCCATGCCCCTCCGCCGGATCGACATGGGTGAAGACCGCCAGCTGGACCGGCGCGGCGTCCAGACCCGCCAGTTTCAGCGCGCGATACGCCGCGGCCTGTTCGTCGGCATAATCGGCCGCCGCCTCTTCGTCGCAGCGTCGGAAATCGGCGCGGACGGCGGCGCGCAATGCGGGGTCCTCGACGCGGATCACCCGCCATGGCCGGGCATTGCCGACCGAGGGGGCCAGCGCCATAGTCTCGGCCAGCCGCGCCAGCACCACCTCGTCGATCGGATCGGTGCGGAAATGGCGGACGTCGCGGCGCCAGCGCAGGATCGTCTCCAGCGTCGTCGCCTCGCTTGTGTCAAAGCGCATGCTGGTCCCTTTTCCGCCCCGGAGCATCCTGCCCCGCTTGCGCGTTGCAGCACCAGGCTTCAATCGATTTATCTGTCATGAAGAAGGAGACCAAACGGCTGTGAGCGAACGGAAATTGATGCTACTCGGCTGGATCGCGACCGCCACGGCGGTGGCCATGTACCTGTCCTATATCGACCAGATCCAGCTCAACCTGGCGGGCCAGAAGGGTTCGGTGATTCAGCCGCTGGCGACGATGGTGAACTGCTCGCTCTGGGTCGCCTATGGCTTCCTGCGCGAGAAGCGGGATTGGCCGATCGTCTTCGCCAATGCGCCCGGCGTGATCCTGGGCGGGATTTGCCTGTTCACGGCGCTCTAGCGATGTCGCCCCAGCGAAGGCTGGGGCCTTTGGCGACCGAAGCTGACGATCGCCAGAGATCCCGGCCTGCGCCGGGATGACGATGCCCCCGCGCCACCGCTCGGGCGGCGCGGGGAACAGCCGATCAGGCCGCCTTGTCCTTCCACACCAGCACGGGCTTGCGCGCGGCCAGCGTCTCGTCGAGGCGCGCGCGCGGCGCGAAGTGCGGTGCGGTCTTGAGCGACGGGTCGCCCGCCTTGGCGCGCTCCGCCACCGACGCCAGCGCGCCGATGAACTGATCGAGCGCGGCCTTGGATTCGGTCTCGGTCGGCTCGACCAACATCGCGCCGTGGACGACCAGCGGGAAATACATGGTCATCGGGTGGAAACCCTCGTCGATCAGCGCCTTGGCGACGTCGATCGTCGAGAAGCCCTCGGCCAGCCCCTCGTCCGAGAAGATGGCTTCGTGCATGCACGGGCCGCTCTTGGCGAAGGGAGCGTCGAGCGTGTTTTCCAGCGAGCGCAGGACATAGTTGGCGTTGAGCACCGCGTCCTCGGCGACCTGGCGCAGCCCGTCGGCACCGTGGCTGAGGATATAGGTCAGCGCGCGGGTGAACATGCCCATCTGGCCGTGGAAGGCGACCATGCGGCCGAAGCTGTCGGCGTGATGGTCCTCGGCATTCTCTTCCTCGACCAGGCGGAAGCCCTCGCCCGTCTTCTCGACGAAGGGCAAAGGCGCGAACGGGGTCAGCGCTTCCGAGAACACCACCGGCCCCGAACCCGGCCCGCCGCCGCCATGCGGGGTCGAGAAGGTCTTGTGCAGGTTGATGTGCATTGCATCGACGCCCAGGTCGCCCGGACGCACGCGCCCGACGATGGCGTTGAAGTTCGCGCCGTCGCAATAGACATAGCCGCCCGCCGCATGGACCGCGTCGGAAATGTCCTTCAGATCACGCTCGAACAGGCCGCAGGTGTTCGGGTTGGTGATCATCACGCCCGCCACGTCCGGCCCCAGCCGCGCCTTCAGCGCCGCGGTATCGACACGGCCATCGGCGGTCGCGGGAATGTCCTCGACCGAGAAGCCCGCGAAAGCCGCCGTCGCCGGGTTGGTACCGTGCGCCGATTCGGGGACCAGGATCACCTTGCGATGGCCCTCGCCACGCTTCTCCAGCGCCGCCTTGATCGCCAGGATGCCGCACAGCTCGCCATGCGCGCCCGCCTTGGGGCTCATCGCGACCGAGGTCATGCCGGTCAGCGTGACCAGCCAGTGCGCCAGCTGGTGAATGACCTCCAGCGCGCCCTGCACCGTGTCGACGGGCTGGAGCGGGTGAACGTCGCTGAAGCCCGGCAAGCGCGCCATCTTCTCGTTCAGGCGCGGATTGTGCTTCATCGTGCACGAACCGAGCGGGAAGAGGCCGAGGTCGATCGCGTAATTCTGACGCGACAGACGAGTATAGTGGCGGACCGTCTCCGGCTCCGACAGGCCCGGCAGGCCGATCGGGGCCTTGCGGCTCAGCTCGCCCAGTCGCGATCCTGCGACATCGCCCTCGGCGAAGTCGACGCCGGTGGTCTTGTCATCGCCGATCTCGAAGATCAGCTTTTCTTCCAGCATCAGCGCGCGGTTGCCGGTGAAGGTCGCCGCCACCTCGCCGTCCTTCGCTTCGGGGCTCGTGGGCTTCCAGCCGCTCTGGTTGATCGTCATGCCAGCACCTCCTCAAGCGCTTGGGCAAGCGTCTCGATATCCTCCGCCGTCACCGTTTCGGTGACCGCCACCACCAGTCCATTCGCAAGCGCGTCCTCGCCCGGATAGAGCCGCCCGAGCGACACGCCCGCCAGCACGCCGCGCTCGGCCAGCGTCCGCACGATCGGACGTGCCTCGCGACCCAGATCCAGCGTGAACTCGTTGAAGAACACGTCGTTGACCAGCTTGACGCCGGGCACCTTCGCCAGACGGTCCGCCGCGCGGCATGCCTGCGCGTGGTTGATCCCCGCCATCCGGCGCAGACCCGCCTCGCCCAGCAGCGTCATGTGGATCGAGAAGGCGAGCGCGCACAGCCCCGAATTGGTGCAGATGTTCGACGTCGCCTTTTCGCGGCGGATATGCTGCTCGCGGGTCGACAGAGTCAGCACGAAGCCACGCTTGCCGTCCGCGTCCACCGTCTCGCCACAGAAGCGACCCGGCATCTGGCGGATATACTTATCCTTGCAGCCCATCAGGCCCACGTAGGGACCACCGAACTGAAGCCCGACGCCCAGCGACTGGCCTTCGCCGACGACGATGTCGGCATCCATCTCGCCCGGCGAACGGATCGCACCCAGCGCGACCGGCTCGGTCACGACGGCGATCAGCAGCGCCTTCTTGGCGTGGCAGGCCTCGGCCAGCGGGGTCAGGTCGGCGATGCGACCCAGAATATCCGGATACTGGACGACGACGCAACTGGTGTCGCCGTCGATCGCCGCGATCATCTGGTCGATATCGGTCTCGGCGGTCAGGACCGGCGCGGCCGTCTCCAGCGTGTCGCCGGTGTACTTCGCCATCGTCTTGGCGACCGAGACATAATGCGGATGCAGGCCCGAGGACAGGATCGCCTTGGACTTCTTGGTGATGCGCCGCGCCATTCCGATCGCTTCCCAGCAGGCGGTCGAGCCGTCATACATGGAGGCGTTGGCGACATCGGTGCCGAGCAGACGCGCGACCTGCGTCTGGAACTCGAACAGCATCTGCAGCGTGCCCTGCGCGATTTCCGGCTGATAGGGCGTGTAGGCGGTCAGGAACTCGCCGCGCTGGATCAGGTGATCGACGCTGGCGGGGACATGATGGCGATAGGCGCCGCAGCCCAGGAAGAAGGGCACGTCGCCCGCCACGGTGTTCTTGCGGGCGAGCGCGGTCATGTGCCGCTCGACCGCCAGTTCGGAGGCGTGGTTCGGCAGCCCCTCGATGGGGCCGGACAGGCGGGCGGATTCGGGCACGTCGACGAACAGGTCGTCGACCGATCCCGCGCCGATGACCGAGAGCATCTCGGCCCGGTCGGAAGAGGTAAGGGGCAGGTAGCGCATGCGTTCCATTTCTCCGCCCTCCTCTTCGCCCCCGCCGAGCGGAGGGCTTCTTCTTCTCCCCTCCCGCAGGCGGGAGGGGCCGGGGGAGGGCACCCGGCTTCGGCAGGCGATGTCGCTGGAGGAGATCGAGTCCCCTCCCCCGCCCCCTCCCGCCTGCGGGAGGGGAGGAAGAAGGCCCCTCCCCTAATAAGGGAGGGGCTTTAAATCACAGCTTCGCGACGAACGCGGCGTAGGCGGTTTCGTCCATCAGGCCGTCCAGCTCCGAGGCATCCGACAGCGTGATCTTGAAGAACCAGCCCTCGCCTTCGGGATCGGTGTTCACCAGCGCGGGCTCATCCGACAGCTGGGCATTGCCCTCGATCACGGTGCCCGAGACGGGCGCATAGACGTCCGAGGCGGCCTTGACCGACTCGACCACGGCGGCCTCGTCGCCCTTGGACAGCTCACGGCCTTCCTCGGGGACGTCGACGAACACGATGTCGCCCAGCGCACCCTGCGCGTAATCGGAGATGCCGACCGTGCCGACATCACCGTCGACGTCGATCCACTCATGATCTTCGGTGAAATAGCGGCTCATGGTCACTTGGCTCCTGAACGAACGTAACGATGGGGGACGAACGGCATGGCCGTGACGGTGGCGTCATGGGTCTTGCCGCGCTGAAGCAGTTTGAGGGCCGTGCCGGGCGTCGCCAGCGCAGTGGGGACATAGGCCATGGCGATCGGCGCGCCCATCGAAGGGGCGAAGCCGCCGCTGGTGACGCGGCCGATGACCGAGCCGTCCTCGGCCACCACCGACGCGCCCTCGCGCACCGGCTGGCGGCCCGCGACGGTCAGGCCGACGCGCTTGACGGCGGGGCCGTTCTCGCGCTCGGCGAGGATACGCTCGGCACCGAGGAAGTCCGCCGCCTCGCGGCGCTTCTTGGCGAGCGCGAAGCCCAGATCGGCCATCACCGGCGTCGTCTCCGGGTCAAGGTCATGGCCGTAGAGCGGCAGCCCCGCCTCCAGACGCAGCGAGTCGCGCGCGCCCAGGCCGATCGGCTTCACTTCCGCCTGCTCGCACAGCGCGTCGGCAAAGGCGGCGGCATGCTCGGCGGGGATCGAGATTTCGTAACCGTCCTCGCCGGTATAGCCCGAGCGGCTGATCCACAGCGGCACGTCGTTCCACACGAAGTCGGCGGCGGTCATGAACACCAGAGCCTCGACGCCCGGCACGATCCGCGACAGCGCATCGACCGCCTTGGGCCCCTGGAGCGCCAGCAGCGCCTGCTCGTCGAGCAGGTTCAGCGTCGCATCGTCGGGGATGAAGTCGAGCAGATAGGCGATGTCGTCATACTTCGTCGCGCCGTTGACGACCATGTACAGCTCTTCCGCACCGTCCAGGGTGCGCTTCGTCACCATCAGGTCGTCGAGGATGCCGCCCTCTTCGTTCAGCAGCAGCGAATAGCGGTTCTTGGCGGAGCCGAGCCCAGCGATGTCGCCCGGCAGAACCTTTTCCAGCGCGGTGATGACCGGGGCCAGACCATTGTCGCCGGTGAAGACCACCTGCCCCATATGGCTGACGTCGAAGAGACCTGCCGACTCGCGGGTCCACAGATGCTCGGCCATGATGCCTTCATACTGGACGGGCATCTCGTATCCGGCGAACGGGACCATCCGCCCGCCGCGCGCGCGGTGCCAGGCGTCCAGCGGCAGCGTCTGGATGATCTCCTGACCCTCGGGGGCGTCTTCTACATTCAGGTCGGTTGCGTCGCTCACGGGGCCGGTCTCCGTCAAAAGGGTGTCGGCTAGGGACGCGTGTCTCCTACCCGATCCGATCCCCCTCTGTCACGGAACCTGAGAGCTTTCGCCGGAAATTCCGGCTTACCCCTTCGGTGGCGCCGCGACCGGGGTCGAGGCGCGCTTTCCAGAGTGTCGATGGCGATCGCGCGGTCCCATTTGCCTGAGAGATTCCGGGGTGGTTGCTCCTTCGGCGGCCGGGTCTTGCCATCTGAAAGATGCACCCGGCGCTCTCCCGCGCGCGCCTATGTCGGACATGTCCGACATCGACGCCGCGCCCTCTGCCGACAGGGGGTTCCCAAGTCAATCGGGGAACGGTGGCGGATGCGATCAATCTTGTGGATTGTAGTGCCTATTCCTCCCCTGCAAGGGGAGGTGGCAGGCCGAAGGCCTGACGGAGGGGTGTAACCCGCCGCGACGGCGTCCCGCACGCGCAAGCGGCGACACCCCTCCACCAGCTTCGCTGGTCCCCCTCCCCTTGCAGGGGAGGAATACGGCGTTAGCGCGTCGCGTTATACTTCAGCTGTGCCTCGGTCAGCTGGAACCCGACCAGCGCCTCGAAGCTGGCGCTCGCCACCGCCTGGCGAATCTCGGGCTGGCTCAGCGGATCGACCGCCGCGTCCTCGTCGCCCGCCTTGCGGCGACGGGTCAGCTTTTCGCGGACATCGTCGGGCAGGGTCGCGGCAGCGCGCGCGATGGTGGTGGAGGCCTCGCCCGCCACCTGGCCGCGCGCCTGGCCCGCGTCGAAATGGACCGACACGCGGCTCACCCGCTTGGCGACGACATTGGTCCCGCCGCGCACGATCGCGATATAATAGGGCAGCGTCACGTCGCGCGCCGCCGCGGTGTCGGTGCGCCGCGCCTCGACGTTGAAGGTCACGGTCGTGACGATGTCGCTGCCCACATCGGCGCAGGTCGAGCGGACATCGGTCATGTTGGCGACCAGATCGATCGCCCCCTCGTCGGTCGCGCCCGGCGTCTTGAACAGGGTCACGTCGCCGGTGCCCGCCGCCACGCCCACCACCGGGCAGGCCGAGCGGACGGCGGTGATCCCGCCCGACGCATCGATCTCACCGGTGCGGGCGCAGCCCCCCAGCACGAGCGCAAGGGCAACGGGCGCCAAGACGGAAACGGGGAGCGATGCTTTCACAGGTCGAAACGCCTATTCTGGATGCCGAAGCAGGATGCCGGTTTGGCCGCCAGCATAGGAACCGGGTTGGACGCGCGCAAGCAATGGCGTAGAGCCGCAGCATGACCGATGCCCCCAAGCCGCCGCTCGACCTGTTGATCGCCGCCCCGCGCGGCTTCTGTGCGGGCGTCGACCGCGCCATCCGCATCGTCGAGCTGGCGCTCGAAAAACATGGCGCGCCGGTCTATGTCCGGCATGAGATCGTCCACAACAAGTTCGTCGTCGACAGCCTGAAGGCCAAGGGCGCGATCTTCGTGGAGGAACTGGACGAGGTGCCGCCGCACGCGCATGTCGTCTTCTCCGCGCACGGGGTGCCCAAGTCAGTGCCCGCCGATGCCGAGAGCCGGGGCCTCGACTATCTCGACGCCACCTGCCCGCTGGTGTCCAAGGTCCATCGCCAGGCCGAACGGCTGGTCGAGATGGGTCGCCACATCGTCTTCATCGGCCATGCGGGCCACCCCGAGGTCATCGGCACCTTCGGCCAGGTGCCGCAGGGGTCGATGTCGCTGGTCGAGACGGTCGCCGATGTCGAGGCGTTCGCCCCCGCCGATCCCGACAATCTGGCGTTCCTGACCCAGACCACCCTGTCGGTCGACGACACCGCCGCGACAATCGAGGCGCTCCAGCGCCGCTTCCCCAGCATCCAGGCGCCGCGTGGCGAGGATATCTGCTACGCCACCTCCAACAGGCAGGCCGCGGTCAAGGCGATCGCCGCCGAGTGCGACGCGGTGCTGGTGATCGGTGCGCCCAATTCGTCCAACTCGCTGCGACTCGTCGAGGTCGCCGAGCGGGCGGGCAAGCGCGCGCAACTGATCCAGCGCGCCGCCGATCTCGACTGGGCGTTCCTCGACGGGGTCAGGACGCTGGGCCTGACCGCCGGGGCCTCGGCGCCCGAGCTGCTGGTCCGCGAGCTGGTCGACCGGCTGTCCGAACGCTTCACCGTCACCGAACGCGAGGAAGAGACGACGCGCGAGACGATCGCCTTCAAGCTGCCGCGCGGCCTGGAAGCGGCCGCCTGAACCATGGCCGTCTATACGCAGGTTTCGGCCGAGGCGTTGTCGGCGTTTCTGGCACGCTATGACGTGGGCGAGCTGATCTCCGCCAAGGGGATCGCCGAGGGGGTCGAGAACAGCAATTACCTGGTCGACACCACGACCGCGCGGTTCATCCTGACCCTGTACGAAAAGCGCGTGGCGGCGGGCGACCTGCCCTTCTTCCTCGCGCTGCTCGATCATCTGGCGGCCAAGGGCCTGGCCGTGCCGCCCGCGATCAAGGACCGGCAGGGCGTCGAGATCCAGGAACTGGCGGGCCGCCCCGCCTGCCTGATCCAGTTCCTGACCGGCGTGTCGCTGTCGCACCCGACCCCGGCGCAGGCGCTGGCGGCGGCGGATGCGATGGGCGCGATGCACCGCGCAGTGGCGGACTTTCCGCTGAACCGCCCCAATTCGATGGGCCATGCCAGCTGGCGGCCGCTGTTCGAACAATGCGGCCGCGACCTCGACCGGATCGAACCGGGCCTGCACGGCGCGATAGGCGAAGCGCTCGACACGGTGCTGGAGGGCTGGGAAAGCCAGGCGCTCGACCGCTGCGTCATCCATGCCGATCTGTTCCCCGACAATGTGCTGGTGCTGGGCGATCAGGTCACCGGCCTGATCGACTTCTATTTCGCCTGCACCGACTACCGCGTCTATGACCTCGCCGTCATGCACTCGGCCTGGAGCTTCGACGCGGCCGGTGAGACCTATGCACCCGAAATCGGCGCGGCGCTGATCCAAGGATATGAGCGCCACTTCCCGCTGTCCGACACCGAGCGCGCGGCCTTCGCGAAGCTGGCGATGGGCGCGTGCCTCCGCTTCGCGCTGTCGCGGGCCTGGGACTGGCTGAACACCCCCGCCGATGCGCTGGTGACGCGCAAGGACCCGCTCGCCTATTGGCGGCGCTATATCGCCTATCGCGACGGAAAGGCCGGACTGTGACTCCCGTGGAGATCGCCACCGACGGCGCGTGCAAGGGCAATCCCGGCCCCGGCGGCTGGGGCGCGCTGATCCGGTCGGGCGCGCATGAGAAGGAATTGTCGGGCGGCGAGCCGCTGACCACCAACAACCGCATGGAGCTGATGGCGGCAATCGAGGCGCTGAACGCGCTCAAGCGTCCTTGCGCGGTGACGCTGTCGACCGACAGCCGCTATGTGATGGACGGCCTGACCAAGTGGATCCATGGCTGGAAGCGCAATGGCTGGCGCACGGCGGACAAAAAGCCGGTCAAGAATGCCGAGCTGTGGCAGGCGCTGGTCGCGGCGGCGGAGCGGCACCAGATCGAGTGGAAATGGGTCAAGGGCCATGCCGGCCACCCCGACAATGAACGCGCCGACAAGCTGGCGAGCGATGCGGCGGAGACGTTCCGGAAATAGCCACTTCCGGGCGGCGCGGGTCTATCGCGAGAACCGCGCCGCCGCATAGCGCGCCGCGTCCACGCTGCCCGGCATATCCCCCTCGCCCAGCAGCAGCGCCGCCGCCATGCGCGACGCGGCGGGGGCGGTCTGGATGCCGAAGCCGCCCTGCCCCGCGCACCAGAAGAAGCCCGGCACCTTGGCGTCGAAGCCATAGACCGGCGCGCGGTCGGGGGCGAAGCTGCGCAGCCCCGCCCAGCGGCGCTCGACCGCCGCGACGCGCCAGTCGACCACCTTTTCCAGCCGGTCGATGGCGACCGCCACGTCCCATTCCTCGGGCGCGATGTCGCAGGGGACGCTGGGGGTCTCGTCATGCGGGGTCAGCCACAACCGCCCGCCCGCCTCGGGCTTGAAATAGAATCGGCCGTTGATGTCGATGACATGCGGCAGGCCGGACGGCGCGGGCGGATCGGTGCGCAACTGCATCATCGTCCGACGATAGGGCGTGATGCCGACCGGCGCGGCCCCCGCGATCCGCGCGACCTCGTCCGCCCAGGCGCCCGCCGCATCGACCAAGATCCGTGCCTCGACCGGCCCGGCGCGCGTCTCCAGATGCCATAGCCCGTCGCGGCGTTCGGCGGCGACCAGTGCGGCATCGGTCCTCAGCACCGCCCCCGCACCCTTCGCCGCCGCCAGGAAATCGGCGTGGAGCGCGGCCACGTCGATATAGGCGCAGCTCGGCTCCCAGATGCCCTGCACCCATTCGGGGCGAAGGCCGGGGATGCGCGTGGCGGGATCGACCGGCGACAGGTCCACCCCGCTGCCCGCGAAATCGCCGAGCAACCGCTCGATCTGCGCCGAATCCTCCGCGCGTCCGACGTGAAGCGAGCCGAGCGGGGTCAGATACCCGCCGTCGCGCAGCGTCGCGCCGGAAGCGGTGGTCAGCGGCTGGACCGCCGGGCCGCCATAGGTTTCCGACCAAAAGGCCGCCGAGCGCCCGGTCGCATGGCGTCCGGGCATGTCCTCCGCCTCGAGCAGGATGACGCGCGCACGCGATCCGATCGCTGCCGCCAGGCTCGCCCCCGCCATGCCCGCGCCGACGATCGCGATGTCATGGCTCATGCGGCGACCCCGGCCAGGAACGCATCGATCGCCTCCAGCGCGCGCAGCCGCACCGTATCCGCCTCGCGCAGCAGCTCATGCGCCGCCTCGTCGCCGAAGCGGACCGTGCGCGCGCCGATCCGGGCGGCGACCCGCGCCGCGACGCGCGAATCGACCAGCCGGTCGGCCTCGGCGATCAGCATCAGCGTCGGCAGGCCCAGCCGGTCGAGCCGGGGATCGCGCGACAGCCCCCGGATCGAGCGCGACGCCTCCGCCAGCCATCCCCAGCTCGGCGGCCCCAGCGCCAGCTCGGGCATCCGCGCGTACCAAAAGGCCTCGTCCTCGTAACGCGTGACGTCATGGGTCAGGTTGCGCTGGCGGGTGTGGCGGCCCGCCCCGTCATCGGCGCGCCAGATCGCACGCTCGCCCCGGCCGAGCGCCGCCATCGCGCGGATGAGAATCGCCCCCAGCAGCGCGCCGGTCGGCAGGCGAAGCCCCAGCATCGGCGAGACCAGCACCAGGGCATCGGGATCGACCGCGCCCTCTACCACGGCGCGCAACGCCAGATGGCCGCCCATCGAATGGCCGAGCAGGACATGGCGAAGCCCCGCGCCGCCCTCGCCCCGCCATTGCTGCCAGAAGCTGTGCAGGTCCGCGACATAGACCGAGAAATCGGCGCCATGCCCGACATGCCGGTCGGCGAGCAGGCGTCCCGATCCCCCCTGCCCGCGCCAGTCGAACGCGGTGACGCTCCAGCCGCGCGCCACCAGATGCGCGAAGACCTCCAGATATTTCTCGATCATGTCGGCGCGTCCCGTCTGGAACAGCAACCGGCCGACCGGCCGCGTCGCCACCCAGTCGAACCGGCGATGCGCCCAGCCATCGGGCGCGGTCCAGCGCGACAGCCGCGCATCCGCGGGGAAGGATCGGCGAAGGGCGAAGGCGTCGGTCATCCGCCTCCCGGTTACGGTTTAGAAAGCCCTGCCGTCTAGGTGGTTCTATGATGGAATGGACCATTGTCCGTATCGCGCTGATCGGTGCGCTAACCCTGTTGCTGGTGGCAGCGGGGATCGAGGATGTGCGCACCCGCGAGATCGCCGACCGCAAGAACGCCGCCATCGCGCTGCTCGCGCCGCTCTGGTGGTGGGCCTCGGGCCTGTCGGTCTGGCCCGATATCGTGGTGCAGCTGGCGGTGGCGGCATGCGTCTTCTTCCTGTTCGCGCAGGCCTTTCGCGTCGGCATGATGGGCGGCGGCGACGTGAAGATGATCGCCGCGCTGGCGCTATGGCTGCCGCTGCAACCGCTGTTCCGGATGCTGCTGATCATGTCGATCGCGGGCGGCGTGGTGACCTTCGCCATGATTCTCGACCATCGGTCGCGCCGTCGGCGCCAGGGCGGGGAGGCGCGGCCGATCGAGGTTCCCTATGGCGTCGCGATCGCGGTGGCGGGGCTGATGATCCTGCGGGAACCGATATTTAACCCATTCAATCATACCTGATTTTCCTGAACAGGCCGGGCAGAGGGTTCGGCGACGAGGCCAAGAGCGCGGGATGGACAGTCGCAAATTGTTACTGGTGTTGGGCGCGTTGGTGGTCGCGGGGATGACCGCGCTGTTCGCCCGGACCATCACGTCGGGCAGCAGCGCGCCGCAGGCCGCCGCCGCCGTCATCGTCGCGCCCGCCGAATCGGGCCCCGAGGTGCTGGTCGCGACCCGCACCCTGCCGGTCGGCACGATCATCGACCCGACCGCGCTGAAATTTCAGCCCTGGCCCAAGGACATGGTCCAGGGTGCCTATTATGTGAAGGGCCAGGCCGATCCCACCAAGCTGCAGGGCACGGTGCTGCGCTATGCGATCACCGCCGGGCAGCCGCTGACCCAGGGGTCGGTGGTGCCGCCGGGCGACCGGGGCTTCCTGGCTGCGGCACTCACGCCGGGCATGCGCGCGGTGACGGTGCCGGTATCGGCGCAGACGGCGGTGGCGGGCTTCGTGTTTCCCGGCGACCGCATCGACATGGTGCTGACCCAGGATGTCGCGGGCGGCGGCGACGGCCCCCCGCTGAAGGTGTCGGAGACGATCATGCGCAACGTCCGCGTGCTCGCCACCGACCAGAGCACCGACCATCAGGCGGGCTCGGACGGCAAGACGGCGGTCCACCCCTTCACCACCGTCACGGTCGAGACGACGCCGAAAATGGCCGAACAGCTCGCCGTGGCGCAGACGGTCGGCACGCTGTCGCTGTCGCTGCGCGCACTGGCCGACCAGCCCGACCGAAGCGCAGGCGCGAGCCAGCCGATGATCGACCGCGCCTCCTATGTCACCGGCGGCGACGTGTCGCGCTATCAGCGCCGGACGGTGCCCGGACGCCAGGCCAATGCCGGGCCCGATCACGGCACGATGCCGATGCCCGGCGGCGCGATGCCCTTGGCGGGCAGCGCGGGCGCGGGCATGGGCGCCCCGGTTCGCGAAGGCGGCGTGCAGGTCACGCGCGGCCATGGTTCGGGCGATTCGGGTCCGTCCACAGCTGGAAGGATGAATTGAACATGGCGTCCCGGTCCATCCTGGCGGGCTCGGCACGCGCCGCCGCCCATATGCTGATCCTCTCGCCGCTGCTCCTCGCCCCCGCGCCATCCGCCGCCGCCGATCCGGAAGGCTCCACGGTCGTCAGCGACGGGTCGGGCGCGATGGAGATCAATACCGGGCGCGCGCGCCTCATCACCCTGCGCCGTCCGATGACCGATCTGTTCGTCGCCGACGACAGCATCGCCGACGTCCAGGTCCGCTCGCCCACCCAGCTCTATATCTATGGCAAGAAGCCGGGCGAAACGACCATCTCGGCCACCGGGCGCGGCGGAGCGGTCGTCTATTCGGCGACGGTGCGGGTCGGCAACAACACCGATTCGATCGGCCGGATGCTGCGGCTGGCCATGCCGGAGGCCAAGATCGCCGCCACGCCGATCAACGGCATGATCCTGCTGACCGGCACCGTCGCCTCGCCCGACGATGTCGCCGAGGCGGAACGGCTGGTCCAGGCCTATGTCGGCAAGGACACCCGGATCATCAGCCGCTTGAAGACCGCGACCCCGCTTCAGGTGAACCTCCAGGTCCGCATCGCCGAGGTCAGTCGCAGCTTCGTCAAGACGATCGGCGTCAACCTGCTGAGCCGCGACAATAGCGGCGGCTTCCTGTTCGGTGTCGCGTCGGGCCGCAATGCCGGGACGATCAGCGACGTCACCGATCCGACCACGGGGCAGATCATCGGCACCCGCTATGGCTTCACCTCGGGCGACGCGCGGACGTCGGTGGGGCTGGCCGGACGGGTGCTGGGGATGAACCTGCTCGCCGCGATCGATCTGGGCGAAACGCTGGGCCAGGTCTCGACGCTGGCCAATCCCAACCTGACCGCGCTGTCGGGCGAGACCGCGACCTTCCTGGCGGGGGGCGAGATCCCCATTCCGCTGACCAGCGGCTTCGGCGCGGTGTCGGTCGACTATAAGCAATATGGCGTCAGCCTGTCCTACACGCCGACCGTGCTGTCCGACGGGCGGATCTCGCTGCGCGTCCGGCCCGAAGTCTCGCAAATCTCCTCGGTGGGGTCGGTCCGGATCAACGGCACCTCGATCCCCGCTCTGTCCACCCGCCGCGCCGAGACGACGCTGGAGCTGGGGTCGGGGCAGAGCATGATGATCGGCGGGCTGTTGTCCAACACCCATGACAATAGCATCGAAAAGGCGCCGTGGCTGGGCGACCTGCCGCTGATCGGCTCGCTGTTCCGCTCCAACGCGTTCAAGCGCAACGAAACCGAGCTGGTCATCATCATCACCCCCTATCTGGTCAAGCCGGTCGATTCCCCCTCGGACATCGCCCTGCCGACGGACGGCCAGCGCCCGCCCAACGATGCCGAGCGCGTCCTGCTGGGACGGGTCGCCGCCGGGTCCGGAGAGCCGCGTCCCGTCCCCACCATGGCCCCGCCGGTCCAGGGTCGCCCCGTATCCGGCGCCGCCGCGCCGGTCGGAGCCGCGCCCGCCGCCCGGCCCGGCAAGGCCGTTCCCATGCCGGGCTTTTCCGAATGATCGCCCGCCCAAGGATGCCCCGCCCCATGCGCCGCGCCCCGCTTTGCCTGACGTCCCTCGGCCTGCTGCTGTCCGCCTGTAACGCCGGTGGCCAGCACGGGCTGGAAACCGCGCATCAGCCGGTCGTGTCGCAGACCGACTATGCGCTCGACCTCGCCGTGTCGCGCGGGCAACTGGCGGCCGACGAGGATCGTCGCCTCGACGGCTGGGCGCGCAACCTGCGGCTGGGTTATGGCGACCGCGTGACCGTCGAGGACCCGGCGGGCGAAGCCCCCGGCGCCTATCGCCAGGTCGCGGCGGTGATCGGCGCCTATGGCCTGCTGCTCGGCCCGTCCTCGCCCATCGCGCAGAGCCCGGTCGCGCCCGCGACGATCCGCGTGATCGTGACCCGCGCCCGCGCGACGGTGCCCGGCTGCCCCGACTGGCGCAGCGATCTGGCCCCCGACTGGAGCGGCGACACCTCGTCCAACCATGGCTGCGCGATCAACCGCAATCTGGCGGCGATGGTCGCTGATCCCCGGGAACTGGTCCGCGGCACCGACGGCCCCGCCACCGCCGACCCGCGTTCCGCCACCCGTGCGATCGTCGCGATGCGGCGGGCGGGCACCACGGGCACGGGCGGCACCACGCTGCGCGATCCCAACGCGACCGCGAGCAGCGGCCCCGCGCCGACCAGCAGCGGAGAGCCCCAGTGAACGCCCCCTGGAATCCCCAACGCGCGCTGAAGCGCGACCCGTTCCAGGCCTATGTCTGCGACGACTGGGCGGCCGAGGCGATCCGCCCGATCGCCGACGAACAGGGATGGTCGCCGGACAAGGTCTTCAAGACCGGCATGCGCGGCGCGATCCAATCGCTGGCGGTGTCGGCCAGCCCGCAAATCCTGCTGGTCGACCTGAGCGACACCGACGATGCGGTGGGGGAGATCAACAATCTGGCCGAGGTGTGCGAACCCGGCACGATCGTCATCGCGATCGGGCAGGTCAACGACGTGCGCCTCTATCGCACGCTGATGAACAGCGGCATCCATGATTATCTGCTCAAGCCGCTGAGCGCCGATCAGCTTCGCGACACGCTCGAACAGGCGCGCGCGATCCTGCACGCCCCCCGCCCCGCCGACCAGACGCCCGAGCGGGCGCATTGCGGCGTCGCGGTGATCGGCGTGCGCGGCGGCATCGGCGCCTCGACCATCGCCACCTCGCTCGGCTGGCTGATGGCGGAGCGGCTGGGGCGTTCGACCGCGCTGCTCGACCTGGACGTGCATTTCGGCACCGCCGCGCTCTCACTCGACCTGGAGCCGGGACGCGGGCTGGTCGACGCGATCGACAATCCCAGCCGGATCGACGGGCTGTTCCTGGAACGCGCGATGGTTAAGGCGTCGGAGCGGCTGGCCATCCTGTCCGCCGAAGCGCCGATCAGCGCGCCGATCCTGACCGACGGCATCGCCTTCGTCCAGTTGCAGGAGGAGATGCGGCTGACCTTCGAGACGACGCTGGTCGACCTGCCGCGCGACATGGCCCTGCAACAGCCGATGCTGCTGAACACCGCCCAGACCGTGGTGCTGGTGACCGAACTCACCTTGGCCGCCGCGCGCGACACGATCCGCATGCTCGCCTGGCTGAAGCTCAACGCGCCGCAGGCCGCCGTCCTGCTCGTCGCCAACCGGGTCCAGCCCGCCGCGCTCTGCGAGATCGCGCAGAGCGATTTCGAGGGGTCGATCGAGCGCCCCGTCGATGTCCTCATCCCCTATGACCAGAAACTGGTCGTGCAGGCCGCCAAGCTGGGCAAGCCGATCGCCGAGCTGGGCAAGTCCTCGCGCACCGTCGCGCCGATGATCGCCATGGTCCAGCGCATCTGCGCCTCGGCAGAGGACGGCACCGCCGCCCCGGCGCGGCGCGGGCTGCTCGACCGGTTCGACTTCAAGGCGCTGCTGTCGAAGCGCGCCGGGACGGCCTGATCGGGTGAGCATCCTGGCGACCCTGATCCTGGCGATCGGCGTCTTCGCGACGCTGATGCTGGTGATGGCCGCACTGTCGGCCCCGTCGACGCCGCGCGCCCAGTCGCGGCGGCTGGCGGGCCTGCGCACGCGGGTCGCGCTCGATCTCGACAAGCCCGCCGTGGCGACCGCGTCGCGCGGGATCGCGTTCGCCACCGATACCCGCATGGACAAGGCGTTCGGCCGGTTGCTGCCCAACCCGGCAAAGCTGGCCAGGCGGCTGGACCGGGCGGGGCGCGGCTGGACGCTGGGGCAATATGGCCTGGGCTGCGCCGCCGTCGCGCTCGTCACGCTGATGCTGGGCCTGATGATCGGGCTGTCCTTCGTCCTGGCGCTGCTGCTCGGGATCGGGATCGGGCTGTGGTTGCCGCATGTCTTCCTGTCGATGACGATCGGCCGCCGGATCGCGAAGTTCACCGCCCGCTTTCCCGACGCGATCGAGCTGCTGGTCCGCGGCCTGCGCTCGGGCCTGCCCATCGCCGAGACGATGGCGGTCGTCGGCCAGGAGGTGCCCGGCCCGGTCGGCGAGGAGTTCCGCGCGGTCTATGACCGGATGCGGATCGGCCGGACGATGGATGCCGCGCTGCAGGACGTCGCCGACCGGCTGGAGACGCCCGAATTCCAGTTCTTCGTCATCGCCATCGCCATTCAGCGCGAAACCGGCGGCAACCTGGCCGAGACGCTGTCCAACCTGGCCGATGTGCTGCGCAAGCGTGCCCAGATGAAGCTGAAGATCAAGGCGATGTCGTCCGAATCCAAGGCGTCGGCCTATATCATCGGCGTCCTGCCCTTTGCCGTGTTCGCCATGATCTGGCTGATCAACCAGCCCTATATGGCGCGCTTCTTCATCGATCCGCGCCTGATGCTGGTCGGCGGCGTCGGCATCCTGTGGATGGGCTTGGGCGCGTTCATCATGTCCCGCATGATCAATTTCGAGATCTGAATGCGCAGCCCCGCCCCCTCTTCCGCGACCGGCCCGTTCGGCCTCGACGCCGCCTCCACCGCCACGCTGCTATGGGGCGTCTGCATCCTGGCGCTGCTGTTCGTCGGCTATCTGCTGATCGGCAGCCGCGATCCGATGAAGGCGCGGGTGCGCACCCTCAACGCGCGCCGCGAACAGCTCAAGGCCGGGATCGCCGCCCCGCCCCCGTCGCGGGCAAGGCTGATCGACCGCGACACGATGCTGAACCGGATGCATGCCATCCTCGATTCGCTGAAGATGTTGCAGGACGAACAGGTCCGCGCGGTCCAGACCAAGCTGCTCCAGGCGGGTATCCGGTCCAAGGAGATGGCGGTCGCGGTGATCTTCGGCCGCCTCGCACTGCCGATCGTGCTGGGCGGGCTGATCGCCTTGTGGGTTTACGGCACCGACGGTTTCGCCACCTGGAGCCCGTTCAGCCGCAACATCCTGGTCGCGGGCACGCTGCTGCTGGCGTACAAGGCCCCCGATCTGGCGCTGAAGAACCAGATCACCAAGCGCAGCCAGGCGATCCGCAAGGGCCTGCCCGATGCGCTCGACCTGCTGGTCATCTGCGCCGAGGCCGGGTTGACGATCGACGCGGCCTTCATGCGCGTGGCGCGCGAATTGCGCCGCGCCTATCCCGAGCTGGGCGACGAGTTCCAGCTGACCTCGGTCGAACTGGGTTTCCTGACCGACCGGCGGCAGGCGCTGGAGAATCTGGCGATGCGCGTCGATCTCGACTCGGTGCGCGGGGTCGTCACCACGATGATCCAGACCGAGAAATATGGCACCCCACTCGCCAGCGCGCTGCGCGTCCTGTCGGCCGAGTTCCGCAACGAACGCATGATGCGCGCCGAGGAAAAGGCCGCGCGCCTGCCCGCGATCATGACGGTGCCGCTGATCCTGTTCATCCTGCCAACGCTGTTCGTGGTGATCCTGGGCCCCGCCGCCTGCTCGATCAAGGATACGCTGGTCGCCGGCCAGTAACGCCCGCGCAACCACCGACGCGTCCGGTCGTTGTCCGGACGTAACAGGCAGGGATCGACCGCGATGCTGTTCACTTCGACGACACAATTCGCCGTGCTGGGGCTGGTCCTCATCGCAGGCTGGCTCTTCGGTTTGGCGAGCCATCCGGGCGGCCGCAAATGGCGCACCCGCTATTCGACCGAGCGCGACGCCCATGCCGCGCAGGTGAAGGATACCGAGACCAAATTGTCCGCCGCACAGGCCCGCATCGCCGAGCTGGAGCGCGAGAATCAGCGGCTGACCAGTGCGCAACCCGTGGCGGCGGCCCCCGTGACGGAGCGGGCGCCGTACCGCCCGGTCGCTGCCACCGCCGCGCGTCCGGCCTATCCGGCGGGTGAGCGTCGGGGCTGGTTCGATTTCGGGAACCGGGTTTCGACGCGCGGGTAACGGGGTTTCATCGGGTGTGGGCTCGGTGAGACACCCTGCCCTCCCCCAGCCCCTCCCGCCTGCGGGAGGGGAGGGACTTGAGGCACATTCAGCCCTGAATCACCGATTGCACCGTGCAACGCGATCGAGATGTACGCTGCCCGCGCCCCCAGGCACGCCCCTCCCGCAGGCGGGAGGGGTTGGGGGAGGGAAGGCTCCAGGCGAACCGCTCCCCTCCCCGCGACCGATTACCGCGCCTTCAACGCCGCCTGCGCCGCCGCGAGCCGGGCGATCGGGACCCGGTACGGGCTGGCCGAGACGTAATCCAACCCGACCTGCTCGCAGAAGGCGATCGACGCCGGGTCGCCGCCATGCTCACCGCAAATGCCCAGCTTGATGCCGGGGCGCGTCGCGCGGCCGCGCTCGGCGGCCAGGCTGACCAGTTCGCCCACGCCCTCGACATCCAGGCTGACGAACGGGTCCTTGGCGTAGATGCCCTTCTCGACATAGGCGCCCAGGAAGCGCGCGGCGTCGTCGCGGCTGACGCCCAAAGTCGTCTGGGTCAGGTCGTTGGTGCCGAAGGAGAAGAACTCGCCCACCTCGGCGATTTCCCCGGCCTTCAGCGCGGCGCGCGGCAGCTCGATCATGGTGCCGACCAGATATTCGACCGTCTTGCCGCGCTCGGCGAACACCGCCTGCGCGGCCTTGTCGACCACCGCCTTCATCAGCTCCAGCTCGCGCCGGGTGGCGACCAGCGGGATCATGACCTCGGGGATCGGGGCCTCACCCGACTTCTCCGCGACGTCCAGCGCCGCCTCGAAGATCGCCCGCGCCTGAATCTCGTAGATTTCGGGATAGGTCACGCCCAGGCGACAGCCGCGATGGCCGAGCATCGGGTTGAACTCGTGCAGTTCGCTCGCCCGGCGCTTCAGCGTATCCACATCCACGCCAGCCGCCGTCGCGACCTCGGCGAATTCGGCCTCCTGCTGCGGCAGGAATTCGTGCAGCGGCGGGTCGAGCAGCCGCACCGTCACCGGCAGGCCCGCCATCACCTCGAAGATCGCGGTGAAGTCGGCGCGCTGTTCGGGCAGCAGCTTGTCGAGCGCGACGCGGCGGCCCTTTTCGTCCGAGGCCAGGATCATCTGGCGCACTGCCGTGATCCGCGCGGCGTCGAAGAACATATGCTCGGTGCGGCACAGGCCGACGCCCTCCGCGCCGAAATCGCGCGCGGTCTGGCAGTCGAGCGGGGTTTCCGCATTGGCGCGGACCTTCAGGCGGCGAACCTGATCGGCCCATTCCATCAGCGTGCCGAAATCGCCCGCCAGCTCGGGCTGGACGGTCGCCACCGCGCCGACCATCACCTCGCCGGTCGAACCGTCGAGCGTCAGGATATCGCCCTCGCGCACCTCGCGGGCACCGACGCGCAGCAGCTTGGCCTTGTTGTCGATCGACAGGCTGCCCGCGCCCGAGACGCAAGGCCGCCCCATGCCGCGCGCCACGACCGCCGCATGGCTGGTCATGCCGCCGCGCGCGGTCAGGATGCCCTTGGCCGCGTGCATGCCGTGAATGTCTTCCGGCGAGGTTTCGACGCGGACCAGGATCACCGCCTCGCCCGCCGCCGCCGCACGCTCGGCGGCATCGGCGTCGAACACCACCTTGCCCGAGGCCGCCCCCGGCGAGGCGGGCAGCCCCTTGGTCAGCACGTCGCGCCGGGCATTGGGGTCCAGCGTCGGGTGGAGCAACTGGTCGAGCGCCGCCGGATCGACCCGCGCGATCGCCTCCTCACGGGTGATGAGGCCCTCATTGGCCATGTCGACCGCGATCTTCAGCGCCGCCTTGGCGGTGCGCTTGCCCGAGCGGGTCTGGAGCATCCAGAGCTTGGCCTGTTCGACCGTGAACTCGATGTCCTGCATGTCGCGGTAATGATTTTCCAGCCGGTCGAAGACGGCGGCCAGCTCCGCATAGACCTCGGGCATCGCCTCTTCCATCGAGGCGGGTTTGGCTTTCGCTTCCTCGCGCGCGGCCCTGGTCAGGTATTGCGGCGTGCGGATGCCCGCCACCACATCCTCGCCCTGCGCGTTGATCAGGAACTCGCCATAATAGGCTCGGTCGCCCTTGGAAGGGTCTCGCGTGAACGCCACGCCCGTCGCCGAGGTGTCGCCCATATTGCCGAACACCATCGCCTGCACATTGACGGCGGTGCCCCAGTCGGCAGGAATGTCGTTCAGGCGGCGATAGACCTTCGCGCGCTCCGACTGCCACGACCCGAACACCGCGCCGACCGCGCCCCAGAGCTGGTCGTGCACGTCCTGCGGGAAGGGCTTGCCCCACTGCTCCTCGACCAGACCCTTATAGGTCGTGACGAGCGCCTTCCAGTCGGCGGCCGACATCTCGGTGTCGAGGGTGAAGCCGTTATCCTCCTTGGCGATCTCCAGCGCTTCCTCGAACGCGCCGTGATCCAGCTCCAGCACGACATCGGCATACATCTGGATGAAGCGGCGATAGCTGTCCCAGGCGAAACGCTCGTCGCCCGCCTTCTTCGCCAGCCCCTCGACGGTCGCGTCGTTGAGGCCGAGGTTCAGCACCGTGTCCATCATGCCCGGCATCGACACGCGCGCGCCCGAGCGGACCGAGACGAGCAGCGGGTTTTCCGGGTCGCCGAAGCGCTTTTCGGTCACCGCCTCGATATGCGCGATGCCGTCGGCCACCTCATCGCGCAGCTCTTGCGGAAACTGCTCGCCATCCTCGTAATAGCGGGTGCACATCGCGGTCGAGATGGTGAAGCCCGGCGGCACCGGCAGCCCGATCGACGCCATCTCGGCCAGGTTCGCGCCCTTGCCGCCAAGCAGGTTCCTGTCCCCCTTACCGCCGTCCGAAACGCCGCCGCCGAAGCGGTACACATAGGTCATCGGTTCGATCCTTTACTGGTCGTATCGTCCGACGCCCTGGGGACACAGGCGTCGGTGTTAATAAGGCGATATTGCCGGAGGGGAAGACAGGAAGCTGTCGGTCCGTCTCCCGATCCGGCTCAACTCATCCCTCGATCCTCGAAAAATCCGCCACCATGTGGACGGCGGCCCGGACGCGGGCGAGCAATGCGAGGCGCGCGGCCCGCTTGGCCGGGTCTGCGTCGTTGACGGTCACATCGTCGAAGAAGCGGTCGATCGGCGCACGAAGCGAGGCGAGCGCGGCCATCGCGGCCTCGAAATCCTCGGCCTTCACCGCCTCGGCCGCCTTGGGCTCGGCGGCGTCGAGCGCGGCGATCAGATCGGCCTCGGCGGGTTCGGGCGTGTAGGTCGGCGCGGTCCAGCCCTGGTCGCCCTCGACGCCTTCCTTCTTCAGGATGTTCGCGGCACGCTTGTACCCGGCGAGCAGGTTGGCGCCGTCGTCGGTGGTGACGAAGGCTTGCAGCGCATGGACGCGGGCGAGGAGGCGGACGAGATCGTCCTCGCCGCCAAGTGCGAACACCGCGTCGATCAGGTCGTGGCGGACGCCCGCTTCGCGTTGCTGGACCTTGAGGCGGTCGATGATGAAATCCATCATCTCCGTCGATCCATGATCGGCATTGCCCATGGCGCGGATCGTCGTCGGGTAGAAGGGCAGTCGCAGGCCATTCTGCTGGATCGTGCTGGCGATACCCAGCGCAGCACGGCGAAGGGCGAACGGATCCTTGGAGCCGCTGGGCTTCAAGCCGACCATGAAGAACTGCGCGACGCTATCCAGCTTGTCCGCCAGCGCCACGGCCACCGTCACCGGCGCGGTGGGGACATCATCGCCCTGCCCGACCGGCTTGTAATGATCGCGAACCGCCTCGGCGACGCGCGGGTCCTCGCCCTGCGCGGCGGCGTAGTATCCGCCCATCAGGCCCTGCAATTCGGGGAACTCGCCGACCATGCCGGTGACGAGATCGGCCTTCGCAAGGTACGCGGCGCGCTCCGCCAGATCGGCAAGCTCGCCCCCTCCGCTTGCGGGGGGGGATGGGGGGGGGACGGTTCCGCTGGCGACGTCGCTTGGGGCACGGCCCTCCCCTAGCCCCTCCCGCCTGCGGGAGGGGGACTCGGTGACGATCCCCTCTTCGACCAGCCAGCGGGCCAGCTTGGCCACCCGCTCGACCTTGTCGGCGACGGTGCCGAGCTTTTCGTGGAAGACGATCTTTTCCAGCTTGGGCCGCAGATCGTCGAGCTTGGTCTTCAGGTCCGTCTCGTAGAAGAAGCGCGCGTCGGACAGGCGGGCGGCGAGCACCTTGCCATTGCCCTCGACGATCTTCGCGCCGCCGTCGCTCGCCTCGATATTGGCGGTGCAGACGAACGCGTTCGCCAGCTTGCCGTCGCCGGAGCGGCAGACGAAGTATTTCTGGTTCACCCGCGCGGTGAGCTGGATGACTTCCGGCGGCACGTCGAGATAGGCTTCGTCGAAGCGGCCGAGCAGCGGCACCGGCCATTCGGTCAGCCCGGCATTCTCGGCGACCAGCCCTTCGTCCTCGACCAGTTCCAGCCCCGCCTCGGCGGCCAGCGCCGACGCGCGCTCGCGGATGATCGCGGCGCGCTCGTCCTGATCGACCAGCACCTTGGCTGCGCGCAGCTGCTCGACATAGGTGTCCGCGCCGGTCAGCACGATCTCGGCGGGCGCGTGGAAGCGATGGCCGCGCGTGACATTGCCGCTGGTGATCCCGGCGATCTCGAACGGCACCACCTCAGCCCCGAACAGCGCGACGATGGCGTGCAGCGGGCGGACCCAGCGCATCGACTCGGTCGAGGCGGACTCCGCCCCCCAGCGCATCGACTTGGGCCAGGGGAAGGCGCGGACGATCGCGGGGATCGCCTCGGCCAGGACCTCTGCGGTCGCGCGGCCGGGCTTTTCGGTGATCGCGAAGAGCACGCCGTCGCGCTCGGTCAGTTGCTCGCGCGTCAGCCCGGTCTTGCGGAGGAATCCCTCCAGCGCCTGGGGCGGGGCCGACGCACGCGGGCCCTTCACCTCTTCGGACACCGCCTCGGTCGCGGACGGAAGCCCCTTGGCGATCAGCGCCAGGCGACGCGGGCCCGCATAGGTAACGATCTCACCCGCCGACAGACCGGCCTTGGCGAGTTCGGCGGCGAACAGCTTGGCGAGATTCTCCCGCGCGCCCGCCTGCATCCGGGCGGGAATTTCTTCGGAGCGGAGTTCGAGCAGAAAATCGGTCATCACGCGGCCCAGCCGTTCTTGTCCATCCAGGCACCGCACGCGCCCTTCGCCAGATCGCGGACGCGGCCCATATAGGCCTGGCGCTCCGCCACCGAGATCACGCCGCGCGCCTGCAGCAGGTTGAAGGTGTGGCTGGCCTTGATCGCCTGTTCATAGGCGGGGATGGGCAGCTTGGCCTCCAGACAGCGCTCGCACTCGGCCGCCGCCTTGCGGAAGGCGTCGAACAGCGTCTCGGTGTCGGCCACCTCGAAATTCCAGGTCGACATCTGCTTCTCGTTTTCGAGAAACACGTCGCCGTAGCTCACGCCCGCATCGTTGAAGCGCAGGTCATAGACGTTGTCGACGTCCTGGATGTACATGGCCAGCCGTTCGAGCCCATAAGTCAGCTCGCCCGCGACCGGCTTCATGTCGTAACCGCCCATCTGCTGGAAATAGGTGAACTGGGTCACCTCCATCCCGTCGCACCAGACTTCCCAGCCCAGGCCCCAGGCGCCCAGGGTCGGGCTTTCCCAATCGTCCTCGACGAAGCGGATGTCGTGCTTGGCCATGTCCACGCCGATCGCGGCAAGGCTACCCAGATACAGGTCCTGCAGGTCGGAGGGCGAGGGCTTCAGGATCACCTGATACTGGTAATAATGCTGGAGCCGGTTGGGGTTCTCGCCATAGCGGCCGTCGGTCGGGCGGCGGCACGGCTGGACGAAGGCGGCGTTCCACGAATCCGGACCCAGCGCGCGCAGCGTGGTCGCGGGGTGAAAGGTGCCCGCCCCCATCTCCATGTCATAGGGTTGCAGGATCACGCATCCGCGCTCGCTCCAATAGTCATGGAGGGTGAGGATCATGCGCTGGAAGGAAAGTGGTCCTTCCGGGGGTCCGTTCCGGGTCAGCATAACGCGGCAGGCTTTGGCGGATGGCCCTTTCGCGGTCAAGGACGGCCGCCCCTGCAACTTGTGGCGGAGAGGGCAGATGACAGGTAGGACCACCCCGGCCAAAAGGACGACAGACCCTTCCCTTTCCGAAAGTCCGATCCCATGAAGACGATCATGAAAGCCGCCCTCACCTCGCTTGCCCTGATGCTCGCGCTGCCCGCCTGTGCGCAGAGCAAACCCGCCCAGAACCCGAATGACGCGGACCCCGCTCTGTGGGTGGTCAAAGATGCGGACACCACCATCTACCTGTTCGGCACCATCCATGTGCTGAAGCCCGGCCTGTCCTGGTTCGACGAGGCGGTGAAGACCGCCTTCGACAAGTCCGACCAGCTGGTCTTGGAGATGGTGCAGCCCGATCAGGCGACGATGCAGCAGATCGTGCTGAAGAACGGCATCATCACCAGCGGCCCGCCCCTGACCGAACAGCTGCCCGCCGACAAGCGCGGCGCCTATCTGAAGGCGCTGACCGAGGCCGGGCTGCCGCCCCAGGCCTTCGATCGGATGAAGCCATGGCTGGCGGGCGTCACCCTGTCTATCGCGCCGATCCAGAAGCTGGGTTACGATCCCAAGAACGGGCCGGAGACGGTGCTGGCCGATGCCGCCAAGGCCGCGAACAAGCCTGTCGCCGGGCTGGAAACCGCCGAGCAGCAGATCGGCTATTTCAACGGCCTGTCGCAAAAGGCGCAGATCGAGTTCCTGACCTCGACGGTCGAGGACCTGCCCAAGGCGGGCGAGGAAATGGCCGAGATGGTCGATGAATGGGCCAAAGGCGACCCCAATGCGCTGGCCAAGACGATGAACGACAGCCTGAAGGCCTCGCCCGAACTCGCCAAGACCCTGTTGACCGACCGCAACGCCCGCTGGGCGACGTGGATCAAGCAGCGAATGGCCAAGCCCGGCACCGTCTTCGTCGCGGTGGGCGCGGGCCATCTGGCAGGCCAGAACAGCGTCCAGGCACAGCTCGCCAAGCAGGGAATCAAGGCGGAGCGTATCGCCTATTGACCCCCGTTTTCGCGTCGCTCTCCGTTGGAGGGAGCGACGCGAAGCGCCCTATTCTTCCACCGTCAGATCGTCGTCGGACGGTTCATAGCCCAGTATGTCGCCCGGCTCGCAGTCCAGATAGCGACAGATGGCGGCCAGCGTCGAAAAGCGCACGCCCTTCACCTTGCCCGATTTCAGCAACGACAGGTTCGATTCGGTGATACCGATCGCCTCGGCCAGTTCCTTCGACTTCACCTTGCGCCGTACCAGCATCAGATCGAGGTTGACGGTAACGGGCATCAGACGATCTCGGCCAGGTCGCCCCGCGCACGCAACCCCGCCGCCAGCGCCCAGATCGCAGCCCAGGCCGCCCCGGCAAACAGCAGCCGCTCGATGATCTGGGTGAAGTCGATCAAATAGGAAAAAGCCCCGACATCCGTCATCGCGCCGAGAAAGACGGCGTCGCGCAGCACTTGCGCAAGGGGTTCGGCGATCGCCATGATGATCGCCACCGCCGTCGCCCGCTGCAGCCAGCGTATTCCGCGCCAATCGCGATGCTCCTGCCGGTTGCCGAACGACCCTAGCGCCATGCCGACGGAGAAGAACAACAGGGTGAAGGGCAGGATGTCCAGCATCTGGATGCCGAACAATCGCCACCACCAATAAGGCTCCGCCATGGCGGCGGTCATTCGTTCCGGGGCCTTTGGCAAGCTGGCGATGACGTGTCGGACCTCCGGCGACAATTGATCAAGCGGCTGGGGTTTTGGGCGGCATCCGTCATCACAATCGATCATGAAGGCCTGCCACTGCGGCCCCACCAACATCGCGGGCAGCGTTGCCGCCCCCGCCCCCGCGATCAGAAAGCACAGCAGCGCGAACACCCGCACTACCCGCGCGCGCCCACGGCTCATGAAATATCTGTCCGACATCACATTCTTTCTGTTTTACAGAAATTCATAATCATCATACATCAACCCTCATAGGGAATCGATGGGGAGCCCCTATGACCAAAGGACGTTTTCGATGCGCCTCCAGTTTGCCGCCGCCCTGCTGATCTGCCTGCCCGCGACCGCCTTCGCGCAGGACAAGCCCGCCTTTGCTGGCCCTTATGCGGGCCTGGAGGCCGGGGTCCTGATCCATGGCTTCCGCCTTGGTGATAACGTCAGCAGCCGCAAATATGTGGGGGCGGGGCTGGCCGGGGGTGGCTTTGCCGGGATCATGCTGCCCGCCAGCGAACGCCTGCTCCTGGGGGGCGAAGTAGCAGTCCAGGCTGGGGGTGGCACCGTGCGCAGCCAGGAGATTTTCGCCTTCTACGAACAGAAGGCGCGCTGGGGCTATAGCGTGACCGCACGGGCAGGATATGTGCTGGGCGATCGCACCATGGTGTTCGTCGAGGCGGGCTATGGCGGCTATCGCTACGACGTCCGGCTGGCGAACGTCATCGACGATGACGGCAACGGACCCAACGGGCTGGTCGGCGGCATTGGGATCGAGCGGCAGATCGGCCGTAACGTCGCGGTTCGCCTGCGCACCCAGGCGGGATCCGAGCATGGTCGCGTCCTTATCGGCCTGCCGATCCGCTTCTGAGGATAAGGCGGCGCGTGGCTTGCCTTTTGCCGCCTTTGCGGCTATGCGCCGCCGCTTCCGGTCATGGTCATCCCTGGAGGCGTGATCGGGAAGCTATATCCCTTTTGTTTCGGAGTTACTGGAATGAGCGACACCCTTACGCTCGCCGCCGAGACGCGCGATCAGGTTGGCAAGGGAGCCTCCCGTTCGCTGCGTCGTGAAGGCCGCGTCCCCGCCGTGATCTATGGCCAGAACAAGGCCGCCGCGTCGATCCATCTCGAAGAGAAGGCGCTCGTCAAGGCGCTGATGACCGGCCACTTCTTCACCTCGGTCATCATGGTGGACGGCCAGCGCACGCTGGCGAAGGACGTCGCGTTCCATCCCGTCACCGACCGCCCGCTGCACGTCGACTTCCTGCGCATCGGCGAGCATGAGACCGTCACGGTCGCCGTTCCGGTCGTCTTCACCGACGAGGACGAGAGCGGCGTCAAGCAGGGCGGCGTGCTGAACATCACCCGCCACGAGATCGAGCTGGTCGTCGACGCCGCCAACATCCCGACCGAAATCAGCATCTCGCTGAAGGGTCTGGCCGTGGGCGACTCGATCCACATCTCGGACGTGAAGCTGCCTAAGGGCGCCGAGCCCGCCATCGACGACCGCGACTTCGCGATCGCCACCATCGTTCCGCCGACGGTTCCGACCGCCGCGGACGAAGCGGCCGATGCGTCGGAAGGTTCGGAAGAGGCCTGATCCGGCCTCGCTTTCTCTCACGAGCAAGCGAACGAAAATCAGGGCAGGTGGCGGCGACGCCCCTGCCCTTTTTCGTGCCCCGCAAACAGGCACGAAAAAGGGGCCGCCGAACCGGGTGGTCCGACGGCCCCGCTCATCCCCGCTCGGGGAATCGTAGGAACGGAGGGGGTGTTCCGGCTCAGCCCTGACCCTGGCTCAGAAAGCCGGTCAGCTCGGTCTTCGACACCTTCTTGCTCTTGTCGGTGTCGGCCTGGGCAAAGGCGGTGCCCACCCATTTCTTGGTCGCAGGCGACTCGGCCTTGGTCGACGGGTCGGTCTGCGCCTTCAGTGCGACCATCCATTGGGTGAACTCGGCCTTGTTCAGCTGGCCATCACCGTCCTTGTCATAGGTCGGGAACTGGGTATCGACGACCTGCGCGATCTGGCTGCCGGTCGCCTGGACCTGCCCCTCGGCGGGGGCCGCCTGGGCAGGCGCGGCGGGTTCCGCCGACGGCGTGGCAGCCTGCATCGGATCAGCCGTGGTTGTCGTCGCCGATTGCGGCGCCGCCGGCGTGGTCTGAGCGGGAGCGGGTGCAACCTGCGCAAGCACCGGGGCAGACACCATCATGGCACCGGCAAGAAAAGCATATTTCATCATCTCGTCTCTCCCTTACTCTGGTCGATCGATGACTATGAAGACCGGAAACGCATCTTCGCCTTTAGTGATACGATCCCGTTCGGCATTTGACCATATGGGGTTTGCATCTTCGGATTTGAAGGCTCGGCTCGTCCCTGCTAACGGCACGGCACACCGTGATTCCGAGAGGGAGTGCACGGTAAGCCGTGCCGTTTCCACGACCTGAAGGTGCCCCGATGATTCCGCGCTATTCCCGTGCTCCCATGACCCGGATCTGGGATCCCCAGACCCGTTTCCGCATCTGGTTCGAGATCGAGGCGCACGCCACCGACGCGCTCGCCGAGCTGGGCGTCGTCCCGAAGGAAGCCGCCGCGCGCATCTGGGAAGCCGACAAGGCGGCGGGTGATTTCGACATCGCGCGCATCGATTCGATCGAGGCGGAGACCAAGCACGACGTCATCGCCTTCCTGACCCATGTCGCCGAGCGGACCGGACCGGAGGCGCGCTTCCTGCACCAGGGCATGACCTCGTCCGACGTGCTCGACACCTGCCTGGCGGTGCAGCTGGCGCGCGCCTCGGACATTCTGCTCGAAGACCTCGACGCGCTGCTCGCCGTCATCAAGCGCCGCGCGCTGGAGCACAAGCTGACCCCGACCATCGGCCGCAGCCATGGCATCCATGCCGAGCCGGTCACCTTCGGCCTGAAGCTGGCGCAAGCCTATGCCGAGTTCGACCGCAACCGCGCCCGCCTGCTCGCGGCGCGCGCCGACATCGCCACCTGCGCGATCTCGGGCGCGGTCGGCACCTTCGCCAATATCGACCCGCGTGTCGAAGCCCATGTCGCCGAGAAGATGGGCCTGACCGTCGAGCCCGTCTCGACCCAGGTCATCCCGCGCGACCGCCATGCGATGTTCTTCGCGACGCTGGGCGTCATCGCCAGCTCGATCGAGCGGCTGGCGACCGAGGTCCGCCACCTCCAGCGCACCGAAGTCCTGGAGGCCGAGGAATATTTCTCGCCCGGCCAGAAGGGCTCGTCGGCGATGCCGCACAAGCGCAACCCGGTGCTGACCGAGAATCTGACCGGCCTAGCCCGCATGGTGCGCGGCTATGTCACCCCGGCGCTGGAGAATGTCGCTTTGTGGCATGAGCGCGACATCAGCCACTCCTCGGTCGAGCGCTATATCGGCCCCGACGCGACCATCACCCTCGACTTCGCGCTCGCCCGCCTGACCGGCGTCATCGACAAGCTGGTCGTCTATCCGGCGCGGATGGAGAAGAACCTCAACAAGATGGGCGGTCTCGTCCATTCGCAGCGCGTCCTGCTGGCGCTGACCCAGGCGGGCGTGAGCCGCGAGGACAGCTATCGCCTCGTCCAGCGCAACGCGATGAAGGTGTGGGAGTCCGATGGCGAACTGTCGCTGATGGAACTGCTCAAGGCCGATGCGGACGTGACGGCGGCGCTGTCGCCCGAGGAGATCGAGGCGCGGTTCGACCTCGATTACCATTACAAGAATGTCGACACGATCTTCGCGCGGGTGTTCGGCGCGTAATCGGTCGGGGGGAGTCCCATTGGCGGCCTGTCCCGCCGAGACGGACTCCCCTCCCCCAACCCCTCCCGCCTGCGGGAGGGGAGTTGCCTGGGGAAGCGCTTACCCTTTTCCCTCTCCCCTCCCGCAGGCGGGAGGGGTTTGGGGGAGGGAACCCGGCCGATCAAATGCGATCGGCCCATAAATCGTCACATGACGATCAACCGGCCGTGAGCCCCCTCACCCCACCCACTGCGCCAGCCAGTCCGCCACCGCCTGCGGCGTCATCGCCCGCGCATCGGCCAGCGCGGTTTCCCGCCCGGCATTGACCAGCTTGTTGGTCTTCGGATCGACGATCAGCACCGCGGGCACGCCCGCCAGCCGCCCGGTGATGCCGTAAGAGGCCGGGACATCCATATTCTGGTCGAACCGGCCCACATCGACCGTCACCACCTCGAAATGCCGAGCGACGAAGGGCCGCATCTTCGGCGACTCCATCACACCCGCCAGTAGGCGGCAGTCGAGGCACCAATTGCCGCCCAGATCGATCAGCACCCGCTTGTGCGCCTTGACCGCTCGCGCGCGGGCCGCCGCGATGGCCGCCTTGGCGTCGCCCGCATGATAGGGCAGCGGCAGGGGCTTGGGCAGCGCCTCGAAACTGGCGATCCCGACGCGCGGCGCGGCGACCGGCGCGGCGGCGGGGAGCAGCGCGCACGCAGCAAGAAGGGGCAAAGCGGCTTTCCACGGCGACATGACAATCTCCATCCTGATGGCCGCCATTGGAGCGCGACCGTCGCCGCAATGCAATATGGCTTTGCTTGGGGGCTGGACGCCGCGCCTATGCCCCACTGGCCGGGATCAGTGTCGGAACGTTCCGTGCGGCGAGCAGCCAGCGGTAAAAGGCATCGATCAGATACACCCGAAGCGTGGTCGGCTCGACGCTCAGCTTCTTCACCCCCTCCAGGCACTCGGGCGCATTGACGAGCATCGCCTGTTCCAGCCCCCGGACCAGATCGCTGCCCTGCGGTGCGTGGAATAGCCGCGTCGCGAGGACCGGCTGGGTCTGAACCAGGCAGGCGGCTACGACAAACCCCGATTTCTCCGGATTCTGCCGATAGCGGTTATGGGCAGTTTCCACCTTGCGGAAGCGCGTGCGTACCACCGGGTCGAAGGTCTGCGCGGCATCAAGCGACGCATCCGGCGCAAAGGCGCGCAACGTCCGCTCGATCAGGATTCCCCGATGGAGGATGTCCTGTCCCGCCAGCGCGGGGTTCCACGGCGGGCTCGATCCCAGCGGCGGGTAACATCCCCAGTTGGTGACGATGACCATGCCCTGCGCATATTCGGTGCTGGCCAGCGACGGGGGCCCTTCGACCGCCTTGCGCAACCAGTCCCGGCTGGCCTTGTCGAAGGCACAGGCCAGGAACTGGTCCGCGCGCTCATAGGCGATGTTGACTTGCGTATTGTCGACCGGCGCCCAGCGGACATTGACCGGCAAGGCGTCGCGCGGAAGGCTGAGCGCCTGGACGATGATCTCGTCGGACGCCCCCGCATCCGGCAGAAGGATTTTTTCGACTTTGGGGGATGGAACAGCTTGCGCCGCGACAGGCGCCAACACCATCGCACCAAGGGCGATCAAGCATCCAGGCAAGTGACGCATCGCAGGACTTCCTTGTCAAAGTCGCGCGACAATCATGACTCCCGCCCTGCTCGGGAGTCAACAGGGCCGGGATGGACGATCATCCCGGCCCTGCATCGTTCGATAGTGTCAATCGACGGAAAACCTTGCTTATTCGCCCGCGAAGACACTCTTCAACTTGGCGAAAAAGCCCTGGCTTTCAGGGCATTCGTCCCCGGTCTCGGTTTCGCGGAACAGTTCGAGCAATTCGCGCTGGCGGGTCGACAGCCGGGTCGGCGTCTCGACCTCGATCTGGATGACCAGATCGCCGGTGCCGCGCCCTTGCAGGACGGGCATGCCCGCCCCACGCTGGCGGAGTTGCTTGCCCGACTGGATGCCCGCTGGAATCTTGATCTCGTGCGTGCGGCCATCAAGCCCCGGAATGGACAGCGATCCACCCAGCGCCGCCGTCGTGAAGCTGATCGGCGCGCGGGCGAACAGGGTCGTACCCTCGCGCTCGAAGATGGCGTGCCGTTTCACATGCAGGAAGATGTAGAGGTCGCCTGCGGGAGCCCCCCGTGCGCCCGCCTCGCCTTCGCCGGTCAGGCGGATGCGGGTGCCCTCGTCGACGCCCGCCGGGATGTTGACGGCCAGCGTCTTGGTCTTTTCGATCCGGCCGTCGCCGCGACAATCGGGGCACGGATCGGCGATGATCTGGCCCGCCCCCTGACAGACCGGACAGGTCCGCTCGACCACGAAAAAGCCCTGCTGCGCGCGGACCTTGCCATGGCCGCCGCAATGCTGGCAGGTCTTGGCGCTGGTCCCGGGCTTGGCGCCGGTGCCGTCGCAGGTGTCGCACGTGGCCGAGACATCGATGGTGATCTCGGTCGACTTGCCATGGAACGCCTCTTCGAGCGAGATTTCCATGTCGTAGCGCAGATCCGCACCGCGTCGCGGCTGTTGCCGCCCGCCGCCGCGTCCGCCGCCCATGAACTCGCCGAAGACGCTTTCGAAAATATCGGAGAAGGCGCCGAAATCCTGCCCGCCATGGCCGCCGCCACCGCCGCCCATGCCCTGCTGGAACGCGGCATGGCCATAGCGGTCATAGGCCGCCCGCTTCTGGGGGTCCTTCAGGCAGTCATAGGCTTCGCTGATCGCCTTGAACTTGGCCTCGGAGTCCTTGCAGCCCGCATTGCGGTCCGGATGGTACTGCATCGCCAGCTTGCGGTAGCGCGACTTGATCGTCGCATCGTCCGCGGTGCGCTCGCATTCGAGCAGTTCATAATAGTCGATCGTCGTGCTCATGCCCGGTCTCGCCCCGTCCGCCTGTGCGTGGCCCGCCGACCGACCGTGCCGTCAGGCCGGACGGAGCGGACGCCCAAGCGCTTCGCCACTTCATGCCCCGAAAGGCGGTATTCTCAACAGCAACCGAAGGCCCGGCCCGCCGACAGGCAGACCGGGCCGACAGCCTTACTTGGTGTCGTCGACTTCCGAGAATTCGGCGTCGACCACATCGTCCTGCTTGGCCGCACCGGCATCGGCGGAGGGCGAAGCCTCGGCCTGCTGCTGCTTCTCGTAGATCGCCTGGCCCAGCTTCATCGCGACCTGAGCGAGGGCCTGCGCCTTCTCGTTCATCGTGTCCGGGTTGCCACCCTCGACCGCCGTCTTGGTCTCGGCGATGGCCGCCTCGATTTCCGACTTCAGCGACGCGTCGACCTTGTCGCCATTGTCGGCCAGCTGACGCTCGGTGGTGTGGATCAGCGACTCGGCGTTGTTCTTGGCCTCGGCCTCGGCACGACGCTTCTTGTCCTCTTCCGCGAACTTCTCCGCGTCACGGACCATCTGGTCGATGTCGTTGTCCGACAGACCGCCCGACGCCTGGATGCGGATCTGCTGCTCCTTGCCGGTGCCCTTGTCCTTGGCCGAGACGTTGACGATGCCGTTGGCGTCGATGTCGAACGTGACCTCGATCTGCGGCACGCCGCGCGGCGCAGGCGGGATGCCGACCAGATCGAACTGACCCAGCAGCTTGTTGTCCTGCGCCATTTCGCGCTCACCCTGGAAGACCCGGATCGTCACCGCATTCTGGTTGTCGTCGGCGGTCGAATAGACCTGGCTCTTCTTGGTCGGGATCGTCGTGTTGCGGTCGATCATCTTGGTCATGATGCCGCCCAGCGTCTCGATACCCAGCGACAGCGGGGTCACGTCGAGCAGCAGCACGTCCTTGACGTCGCCCTGCAGCACGCCCGCCTGGATCGCGGCACCCATGGCGACGACTTCGTCGGGGTTCACGCCGGTATGCGGGTCCTTGCCGAAGAAGTTCTTCACCACCTCACGGACGCGCGGCATGCGGGTCATGCCGCCCACCAGCACCACGTCGGCGATCTCGTCGGCCTTCATGCCCGCATCGGCCAGCGCCTTCTTGCAGGGCTCCAGCGTGCGCTGGATCAGGTCCTCGACCAGACGCTCGAGGTCGGCGCGGGTGATCGACTTGACCAGGTGCTTCGGGCCGTTCTGGTCGGCGGTGATGAAGGGCAGGTTGACCTCGGTCGACTGGGCCGAGGACAGCTCGATCTTCGCCTTTTCGGCCGCTTCCTTCAGACGCTGGAGCGCCAGCTTGTCCTTGGTGAGGTCGATGCCCTCTTCCTTCTGGAAGCCCGACGCCAGGAAGTCGACGATCTTGTTGTCGAAGTCCTCGCCGCCCAGGAAGGTGTCGCCGTTGGTCGCCTTCACCTCGAACACGCCGTCGCCGATCTCGAGGATCGAGATGTCGAACGTGCCGCCGCCAAGGTCATAGACCGCGATCGTCTTGCCGTCCTGCTTCTCCAGGCCGTAAGCCAGAGCAGCAGCCGTCGGCTCGTTGATGATGCGCAGCACTTCGAGGCCGGCGATCTGGCCGGCGTCCTTGGTCGCCTGGCGCTGGGCGTCGTTGAAGTAGGCGGGAACCGTGATGACCGCCTGGGTCACCGTCTCGCCCAGATAGGATTCGGCGGTTTCCTTCATCTTCTGGAGCGTGAAGGCCGAAATCTGCGACGGGCTGTAATCCTTGCCGCCCGCATTCACCCATGCGTCGCCGTTCGGACCGCGCGCGATGGCGTAGGGAACCAGCTCGGTGTCCTTGCGGGTGACGGGATCGTCATAGCGGCGGCCGATCAGGCGCTTCACCGCGAAGATGGTGTTGTCGGGGTTGGTCACCGCCTGGCGCTTGGCGGGCTGGCCGATCAGGCGCTCGCCATCCTTGGCGAAGGCGACGATCGACGGCGTGGTGCGCGCGCCTTCCGCATTCTCGATGACCTTGGGCTTGCCGCCCTCCATGACAGCGACACAGCTGTTGGTGGTGCCGAGGTCGATGCCGATCACTTTTGCCATAAGTCTCTAAATGCCCCTCAAGAACATAGTCTGGAAGTCCAATGCCGGGGTTCGCCGGTCCCGAAAGCGGCAACCCGAAAACCCCGTTCACTGGCCGGATATAGGTGGGCGATCCGTTGCCGCAAGATTGGATGGAACCTAGTGTGGTCTCGGGATTTGCCGAAACGAGAGGGTTCATCATGCGTCGCGCCGTTTTTCTGGGCCTTTGTGCGCTTGCCGGGGCGACGCTGACGGGATGCGCACAAAAGCCGGAACTCTACGCCGAGGAAGGCTGGGTCCGTCTGGCCGCCGTGCCCGGCCGCCCCGCCGCCGCCTATTTCATCGTCCATGGCGGCCCCAAGGCCGTCGACCTGATCTCGGTCAGCAGCGACGTCGCGATCACCAGCGAGATGCATGAGGGCGGGATGGCGATGAAGAAGGTCGACCGCGTCCCCATCCCCGCCGGAGGGACCGTCGCCTTCGCCCCCGGCGGACGGCATGTCATGCTGTACGACATGAACCCCGGCGTGAAGCCCGGACGTATCCTGTCGCTGCTCCTGTCCTTTTCCGACGGCACCCGTCTGCGCCAGGGCGCGCGGGTGATCGGGGCGGGCGATCCGCCGCCGGAATGATTCGGGGCCGATCGACATTCAGCCATGCCTTTCCGTCCCTCGCCCCTCGTAGAGGGGAGAGGGTTGCGCAGACTTGGCCTTTGCGAAAGCAAAGGCTTAGTCGGAGCTGGGTGAGGGGTGGGCGCTCGCTTGGCGAGCGCTGCGAGCCTTTGGGCTCGCTCAACCCCTCACCCAAGCTGCGCTAGCCAGCAGGCTGGCAAGCTTCGCTAACCCTCTCCCCTGTCCAGGGGAGAGGGGAAGAAAAAGAAGCAATCGTGAATGTCGATCGGCTCTAAGGACGATCCGCCTCCCCCGATGACCGAAAAATGACGGCGGACTGATTTATTTTTCAAGCATCGACCAAAATCGGTAATGAATCGGTCCTTCATGTGTCAAACAAGCGCCATACAGCGCGCCCCGCTGGCTCGAACGAGCCAAAAATGGGGGAATTTTGACCATGTCCGATACGAACGACACCAGGTTCAGCCTGCGGCGGATCGCCGACCGGCGGACGCTGCTGCGCGGGGCCGCGGGTCTGTCGATGCTGCCGCTGACGGGGGCGCTGGCGGGGTGCGACGATGATGCGCTGCTGAACGCCAGGCCGACGACCACCGCCGGAACGGCCGCCGCCACGCCGGTCGGCACCACCAGCTTCTCGATCGCGGTGCTGCCCGACACGCAATTCTATTCGCGCTATGCGACGACGGACGAGAACCGCCAGTTCCAGCGCAAATATGGCTCGGAGCCCTTCGCCGCGCAGACCCAGTGGATCGTCGACAACGCCCAGGCCTATTCGATCCCCTTCGTCATCCATCTGGGCGACGTGGTGGATCAGGTGCGCAAGCCCGCGCAGTGGGCGGTGGCCGATGCCGCGATGAAGCGGCTGGAGACGGCGCGCATTCCCTATTCGATCCTGGCGGGCAATCACGACGTCCTCTACGATGTCGATTACCACGTCCCGTCCGACCAGCAGAACGGCACCGACAGCCAGCGCACCCTGTCGGCCGAGCCCTATCTCAACTGGTTCCCGACCTCGCGCGCGCAGGCCCAGACGACCTTCCGCGAGCGCGACCGCACCGGTTTCCACGAATATCACATCTTCGAGATGTACGGCGTGACGTTCATGGTGCTGTCGCTGTCCTGGCGCATCTCGGACGCCGGGATCCTGTGGGCGCGCGACGTGATCCGCCGCAACCCGACCCTGCCGGTCATCCTGGCCAACCACCAGCTGCTCAACATCGACAAGGACGGCAAGAGCCCGCTGGAGACCGATTACGGCCTGATGCTGTGGAACAACCTGATCCGCGACAACGACCAGATCTTCATGACGCTGAACGGCCATCACCACGGCGCCGCGCTGCTGACCAAGACCAACGACTTCGGCAATCCGGTCCATGAGATGGTCGTCGATTACCAGATGGCCTATCAGGGCGGTAACGCGATGATGCGGCTGTACGAGATCGACTTCTCGGCCAACAAGATCGACGTGATGAGCTTCTCGCCCTGGGTGGTCCAGAAGCCCAAGGCGACGCTCAACCAGTTCGACCGCGCGGTGCTGGAGGATGCGAACAACCGCTTCACGATCAGCATGGACTTCAAGAAGCGCTTCGCCCGCTTCCTGCCGGGCTTTGCCTATACCGAGATGACGGCGGGCGTGCCGATCCTGCCGCGCGTCCGCTCGGCGCTGCTGAACGGCTATACCGAGCCCGCCGCGCCCGCCGAGGTGCTGCCGCGCGACGCCGACGACTATCCCAAGATCGCCGAGACCGCCGCGCACTGGCGCGTGGCGAGCGGCATCGTCGACGGCAAGGTCGTCCAGGTCGGCGAGACCCTGCCCGACGTGACCGGCCGCAACCCCATGGCGCGCGTGCCGCTGTCGGGTCCGGCGATGGTCGAGGACGTGGTCTGGTCGACCGACCGCCACCGCCTGTCCTCGGCACCGGGCAGCGTCCGCTTCCGCAACACCGACAAGGTGACCGCGCGCAGCAGCGCCTTCGCCACCGCGACCAGTGCGCCGATCAACGCGGCGACCTTCGGCGCGGGCTATACGGTCGAGGCGTTCATCAAGATCGACGCCAACTGGACCGTGACCAACCACCGCTGGGGCAACATCCTGACCCGCAACGGCAATCGCGGCAAGCTGCCGGGCTTTGCCGGGGGCGACCGGGAATCGCCGCCGGTGCTGTTCGCCATCTCGTCGCTGCGCGAGATTCAGTGGGAGGTCGTGCCGTCGTCCAACACCAGCTATCCGCAGGCCAACTGGTCGGGCGAGGTGATGGTCGATACCTGGTATCACATCGCGATCGTCAACGATCCGGTGGCGAACGAAACGATCCTCTATGTCGACGGCGCGCCCGTCCTGCGCAACAGCGCGGGCCAGGTCGGCATCGCGACGCTGGCCGCCGACATGCCCTGGGTGCTGGGCGCCGCCTGGTGGGACGGCGCGCGCAAGGACGGCTATTTCGGCCATATCGGCGAGGTCCGCATCGTCGCCAAGCCGCTGTCCAACAGCCAGTGGCTGACCGCGCGGCGCAGCTGATGCTTCGGGGGCGGGCCGCGATGGTGGCCCGCCCCTTTCCTCTTCGCCAGACGTGCCCCATCTGGTCCCCATGACCAAGCGTATGCTCACCCCCGGCGAGGAACGACTGGCCCGGTCCGTCTTCGGCGATGCGATCGACTATGCGAAGGTGCGGCTGTCCCCGACCAAATGGGCCTTCTTCCAACCGCGCGACACGGTGATGGCGCCCACCGGTTGCATCCATTTCCACCCCAGGGGCGATTTGTGGCGCGAGGATTTCGGCGCCTGCCCGCTCCATGAGCAGGGGCTGTTCATCCACGAGATGGTGCATATCTGGCAGCACCAGCGGGGTATCTTCCTGCCGCTGAAGCGTCATCCCTTTTGCCGGTACGACTATGCGCTGAAGCCGGGTCAGGTCTTCGCGCGCTATGGGATCGAGCAGCAGGCGGAGATCGTTCGCCATGCCTTTCTGCTGAAGCGCGGCGCGGTGGTGGCGGGGGCGCCACCGCTGGCGCAGTATCAGACGCTGGTGCCGTTTCGGGGGGATTAGCGGGCGTTTGCCCTTGGGCCGGGGCCCTCCCCCATCCCCTCCCGCCTGCGGGAGGGGGGCGTTGCATGGCTATGTCAGGTTCACACCCCGAAGAAGCGCTTGCGGTGACCGCGAGCACGCCCCTCCCGCAAGCGGGAGGGGATGGGGGAGGGAAAGCCGCGCATCTCCGAACGAAAAAGGGCGGACCAACCGGCCCGCCCTTCCCCATTCCTCCGGAACCGATCAGTCCGGCTTCTTCGCCACCGCGACCAGCGCGGGGCGCAGCAGGCGGTCCTTGATCATATAGCCCGACTGCATCTCCTGCACGATCGTGCCCGGTTCCTGGTCGGAGGGCATTTCGATCATTGCCTGATGCTTGTTGGGGTCGAGCGGCTGGCCCATCGCCTCGATCTTGGTGATGCCGTGGCGGCCCAGCACGCTGTCCAGCTCGCGGCCGGTGGCGTCGAGGCCAGTGACCAGCCCCTTCCACTTGTCGTCGGTGCGCAGATCGGCCGGGATCGCCGCCAGCGCGCGCTGGAGATTGTCGGCGACCGACAGGACGTCGCGCGCAAAGGCGGTCGCGGCATAGTTGCGTGCGTCCGCCGCTTCCTTTTCGGCGCGACGGCGGACATTCTGATTCTCGGCCTGGGCATAGAGATATTGCTGCTTGGCCTCGGCCAGCTGGTTCTCCAGCTCGGCCAGACGGTCCTGCCCCGCCACTTCGGGCGCGGCCTCGGCCGTTTCCTCACGCAGGTCGTTCTGGGGTGCGTTGGTCGTGTTCTCGCTCATCATAATCCCTGTTCAGCCCATCATCCGGGCAAGCGTTGCCGCCGTGAAATCCACCATGGGCACGACGCGGGCATAGTTCAACCGCGTGGGGCCAATTACGCCGACCACGCCGACCACTTGGCCATCCAGCCCGCGAAACGGTCGCGCGATGACCGACGATCCCGACAGCGCGAACAATTTGTTCTCCGCGCCGATGAAGATGCGGGTCGAATCCCCCGCGCGCGCCGAATCGAGCAGATGCGCGATCTCCTGCTTGCCCTCCAGATCGTCGAGCAGGTCGCGCACGCGCTCCAGATCGGCGGCGGCGGCGGCGTCGATCAGCCGCCCCTGCCCGCGGACGATCAGGATCGGGCGGCGATTGCCGTCCTCGCTCCAGACCGCCAGCCCCTGTTCGACCAACGCGCGCGCCGCGCCGTCCAGCGCCGCGCGGCCCGCCGCCAGCTCGCGCTCCAGCCGCTCGCGCGCCTGGCCCAGCGTCAGCCCGGCCAGCGTCGCGGACAGATAATTGCCCGCCTCGACCAGCGCCGAGGGCGTCATGCCGGGCGGCAGTTCAAGGACACGGTTCTCGACCGCGCCGTCCTCGGCGACCAGCACGGCCAGCGCCTGGGTCGGCGACAGCGGCACGAAGCCGATCGAGCGCAGCTTCATCTCGCGCTTGGGCACCATCACCAGCCCTGCACAGGCCGACAGGCCCGACAGCACCGCCGTCGTCGCCGCCAGCGCCTCCTCGACCGGGCCGGAGCGCGCGGCGCGTGCCTCGATCGCGGCGCGTTCCTCGATGCTGGGCTCCATCGCGTGCATCATGCCGTCGACGAACAGCCGCAGTCCGACATCGGTCGGCATCCGCCCCGCGCTGGTATGCGGCGCGGCGAGCAGCCCGCGCTCCTCCAGTTCCTGGAGCACGTTGCGGATCGAGGCGGGCGACAGGTTGATCCCCGACAGCGCGATGGTCTTCGACCCCACCGGCTGGCCGCTGGTGAGATAGCTGTCGACCACCACGCGAAAGATATCGCGCGCCCGGTCGGTCAGCTCGGTGATCGGTGGCGTGACCATGCCGGAAATGTAGGCATTCCCCGCCCGCCGCTCAACCGCGATCGGGAGACGCCCCTTCTTCTCCGCGCCCTCTGCGCCTCTGCGCGCAAAAAAAGAGATTGTTCACGCGAAGCCGCGAAGGCGCGAAGATTGCCAGTCCCCTCTTCGCGGCGTCGCGGCTTCGCGTGAACCATTTTGTCGCGCAGAGGCGCAGAGGACGCAGAGAGAAGAAGCGAGTGTCTTCCGATCGCCACCGTCCGCTCTGGCGCTACCGGCGGGGGCCGGTTAGGGCTGGGGTCAAGGAACAAGGAGAAGACTATGCGCCCGTCCGGCCGGATGCCCGACCAGATGCGTCCCATCACCATCGAGCCGAATTTTACCCGCCACGCCGAAGGTTCGGTGCTGATCGGGTTCGGCGATACCAAGGTGCTCGTCACCGCCAGCGTCGAGGAGCGCGTGCCCCCCTTCCTGCGCGGCAAGGGCGAGGGCTGGGTCACGGCCGAATATGGCATGCTCCCCCGCGCCACCCATACGCGCGGCAGCCGCGAGGCGGCCAAGGGCAAGCAGTCGGGCCGCACCCAGGAAATCCAGCGGCTGATCGGCCGCTCCCTGCGCGCCGTCTGCGACCTGAAGGCGCTGGGCGAGCGGCAGATCACCATCGACTGCGACGTGATCCAGGCCGATGGCGGCACCCGCACCGCCGCCATTTCGGGCGCTTGGGTCGCGCTGCGCATGGCGGTGAACAAGCTGATGGCCGAGGGCAAGCTGACCAGCGACCCCATCCGTAACAAGGTCGCCGCCGTGTCGTGCGGCATCCATAAGGGCACGCCGGTCCTCGACCTCGACTATATCGAGGATTCGAATGCCGATGCCGATGCGAATTTCGTGCTGATCGAGAACGGCCATATCGCCGAGGTCCAGGCGACCGCCGAGCACGCCACCTATGACGAGGAAGCACTGCTGCGCCTGCTGCGTCTGGCGCGCATGGGCTGCACCGAGATCTTCGCGGCGCAGGACCGGGCGATCCGCGCATGAGCGGCGAAGGCAATGGCCGCCAGGCGATCCGCAAGCTCGAACCCGGCAAGCTGGTCCTCGCCAGCCACAACAAGGGCAAGATCGTCGAATTCCGCGAACTGCTCGCGCCATACGGGGTCGAGGTGATCGCGGCCGCCGACCTCGACCTGCCCGAGCCCGAGGAAACCGGCACCACCTTCGTCGCCAATGCCGAGCTGAAGGCGCTGGCCGCCGCCGACCTGTCGGGGCTGCCGGCCCTGTCGGACGACAGCGGGCTGTGCGTCGATGCGCTGGGCGGCGATCCGGGGCTGTTCTCGGCGCGCTGGGCGGGGCCGGAAAAGGACTTCGCCATGGCGATGCGCGCGGTCGAGGATCGGCTGAACGAGGAACCGGACATGGCGCGCTCGGCGCATTTCGTCTGCGCGTTGGCGGTCGGCTGGCCCGACGGGCATGTCGAATGGTTCGAGGGCCGCGTCGACGGCGCCATCGTCTGGCCGCCGCGCGGGGACAAGGGCCATGGCTATGACCCGATCTTCCAGCCGATCGGCTATAGCGAGACCTTCGCCGAGATGGACCAGGACGAAAAGAACCGCATCAGCCACCGCGCCGACGCGTTCGGCCAGCTGGTGAAGGCGGTGTTCTGACCTTCTATTCCTCCCCTGCAAGGGGAGGTGGCAGCCCGAAGGGCTGACGGAGGGGTGTCGCGCTCTCGATAGGGTGACACCCCTCCACCATGCTGCGCATGGTCCCCCCTCCCCTTGCAGGGGAGGAAATCGGCTACCCCTTGGCCAGCCGCTTCTGGTTCGCAGTCACTGCCTTGTGCACCGGCGCCATCGCCTGGACCGGCATCGATGCGCCGATCAGCATGGCCCGGGCCATCGACTCCCACGCATCGATGATCCCGCCGCGCGGATCGTGCCGCGACAGACGCGTCAGCGCGGCCTGATCGCGGTTCCAGACCTTCGCCGACTGGTCGAACGCCTTCACCTTCTCGCTGACCATCAGCGTCATCTCGGCGACCGAGGACGTGCCCGTCGCCATCGCCCCCATGCGGGTCGCGATCACGCTCTGCGCGCTCAGCATCGCCTCCCCGGCCATCACTGCGAAACGCGCGGGCGCGCTCCAGAAGGCGATCCACGCCATCGGATCATAGGGATTCGCCATTGCGCCATTCCTTTTGCCGCGTCCGTCGAGTTAGAATGCCCGTTCGCCAAAGACGTTGCCCGTCGGGCTATAGCGGCAAACGAGGAAGTCGTCGCGTGCGTTGCTCGCCATCGCGCATCCGACCGCCGTGGAACGCGCCCAGACGATCTGGGTATAATGCGCCACGTCGCCGAACTGCCCGGTCCGGCTCGATTGCGGCACGGGCAGATTCACGAAGTCGCGCTTCTCCGCGACCCAATGCCCCATCATCTCGTCATAGCGATAGGCGCCGCGCGTGCCGGTCCACAGATTCTCGCCCTGCCGGGTGGGCCCCTGCGGCTGTTCGGCATGCTGGAAGCGGCCGGTACGCGCCATGTCCTGCGCATAGGCCAGCGCGCTCGCCGCCAGCCCGTCGTCCCAGGCCAGGGGTGGTAACCCGATCTCCGCCCGCGCCGCGCGGTGCCCGGCCAGCATCGCCTGGCGCAACAATCCGGCCCCCCGCGGCGCGGGCGCATCGGAGGGGCGCGCCTCGACCACGCGCGCGGGCGGACGCTCCCCCGTGCCCGGCCGCGAGGACGGGACCATTTGGCCGCATCCCGCCAGCAACAGGCCGAGGACGGGAATCGATAAGAGATGGCGAAGCGCACGCATCGCCGCCATATCGGGCCGCATCATGTCCTCCGCAATATCGCCGACCCCCGCCCCGCTCGCGCTCTATGTCCATTGGCCCTTCTGCGTCTCCAAATGCCCCTATTGCGACTTCAACAGCCATGTCCGCGAGTCGGTGGACCAAGCGGCGTGGCAAAAGGCGCTGCTCGCCGACCTGGCGTATGAGGCCCAGGCGCTGCCCGACCGGCGGCTGACCTCGATCTTCTTCGGCGGCGGCACGCCCTCGCTGATGCCCCCCGCCACGGTCGCCGCGATCCTGAACGCCGCCGAGCGCCACTGGGGCTTTGCCGAGGGGATCGAGATCACGCTGGAGGCCAATCCCTCCTCGGTCGAGGCGGCACGTTTCGCCGATCTGGCCGCCGCCGGGGTCAACCGCGCCTCGCTGGGCGTACAGGCGCTCGATGACGAGGCGCTGCATTTCCTGGGCCGGGCGCACGGCGTGGACGAGGCGCTGCGCGCGCTCCAGACCGCGCAAGGGGCGTTCGGGCGGGTCAGCTTCGACCTGATCTATGCCCGCCCGGGCCAGCCCCTGCCCGACTGGGAGGCCGAGCTGAGCCGCGCGATCGGCTATGGCACCGAGCATCTGTCGCTCTATCAGCTGACGATCGAACCCGGCACGCGCTTCCACACCGAGGCGGCGGCGGGACGGCTGACCATCCCCGACGGCGACGCCGCCGCCGATCTGTTCGAGGCGACGCGCCAGCGCACCGCTGCCGCCGGGCTGCCCGCCTATGAGACGTCCAACCATGCGAGGCCGGGGGCGGAGAGCCGCCATAACCTGACCTATTGGCGCTATGGCGATTATGTTGGGGTCGGCCCCGGCGCGCATGGCCGCCGCGAGGGCGTGGCGACGGTGCGCCGCAAGAAGCCCGAAAACTGGATGGCGGCGGTCGATCGCAACGGCCACGGCATCGAAACCGAGGAAACGCTCGATCCCGTCACCCGCGCGACCGAGGCGCTGGTCATGGGCCTGCGCCTGCGCGAAGGCGTCGACCTGACCCGCATCACTGCACTGGCCGGGGGTCGAGAGATGGTCGATGCGAAAGTCGTAGCGACACTCTCTCGCCAGGGGCTGGTCCGGCATGCCGACGGGCGCCTGATCGTGACGGGAGATGGCGCTCTACTGCTCGATGCCATCCTTCGCGACATCGTACTCTGACGACTTCGGGCGTCACTATGCCGATTTCAGACCTGCTGACTTTGCGACGAATGGTACGCATTTGGTAATAAAAATCTGACCGTCGGGCTTGCTGTGGTAACAATGCAACAACTGAACCGAAAGTGAATGAAATTTCCGTTCAGGATTGGTTCAATTTGTCCATTTTCGACAGATTCCGAAATTTAACAGGACAAACCAGCGGCTTAATCGGTGCTTTAGATCAATAATACAATATATTATACTATATTGACCCCGGTTTTGCGCTCTGCCTAGATGCCGGACAGAGGCCTGAAGAACAGGTTCAGGCCTTGATCTGGTGTCCGACCCATAAACGGGCGGGCACGATGAAGGGGGATTTACATCGATGGGGATCGAAGCAATGCGGCGTCGCCGCAAAGGCATCCTATTGTCCGCAGCGGCCGGGATCGTCGCCGTTTCCAGCCTGACCGTCGTGGCGGCGCCCGCCGCCGCCCAAGGCTATGTCAACGTCATCGCAAGCGGCCAGGTCACCGACGCATCGGGCAAGCCGATCGCGGGCGCGACCGTCACCGTCACGTCAGATGCGCAGGGCTTTACCCGCAGCGTCAAGACCGATCGCGACGGCAGCTATCAGATCCCGGAACTTCCGCCAGGCACCTACAGCTTCACGATCACCGCGCCGGGTTTCACGACCTATAACGAGGAAAAGGTGGCTCTGCGCGCCGGATCGTCGTCGAACCGCTTCGCGCTCGGCGGCGAGGTCGAGGGCAATGCGGGCGAGATCATGGTGTCGGGCAAGCGTATCCGCACCTCCGACTTCGACAGCACCACGACCGGCGCGGTCATCGACGTCGCCGACATCGCCACCCGCCTGCCGGTCGGTCGCGACCTGCAATCGGTCATCCTGCTGGCGCCGGGCGCCAATGCGGGCGCGGGTGCGTTTGGCGGCCTGCCGTCGATCAACGGCGCGGCGGTGTCCGAAAACGCCTTCTTCGTCAACGGCCTGAACATCACCGATTTCCGTAAGAGCCTGTACGCGGTGACGGTTCCGTTCGACTTCTACCAGACGGTGGAAACCAAGACCGGCGGCTATGCGGCCGAGTTCGGGCGTTCGACCGGCGGCTTCATCAACGCGACCACCAAGTCGGGTTCGAACGAATTCCATGGCGGCATCATCTTCACCGCCAGCCCCAACGAACTGATGAGCGCCACCAAGGACACCATCTATTCGGACAACAAACACAGCCGTTATGATTCCACATCGATGACGGCGGAACTGTCGGGTCCGCTGTGGAAGGATCACCTGTTCTTCTACGGCCTGTATCAGTCGCGCAACATCAGCTCGATCACTGCGGGACGTCAGTGGTTCCCGGCAACCAACACCTTCCTCGGTACCTCGCGTTACGCCTACCGTACCACCTCTCCCTTCTTCGGCGGCAAGATCGACGCGGTCATCACCAACGGCCAACGCCTGGAATTCACCTATTTCGACACCTCGGGCGAGGGCACGACCCGCACCTATGGCAACACCAACTCGGTGGCCAATCGCTGGAACCCGGTGACTGGAGTCGACGGGCCATATCAGGGGCAGAGCTATGGCCGTTACGGCGGCAAGAACTATGTCGGCCGCTACACCGGCGTGATGAGCAAGTGGCTGACGGTGTCGGCGGCCTATGGTCGTAACGAGAATGTCAGCTTCGGCCAGTCGATCAACCGCTTCGGCACCAATCTGCCGCCGGTCAGCGATTCGCGCACAGACTCGCCGATCAACCTGACCAATCCCGGTGGCGCGATCCAGTCGGCCGAGGACGTCCGCAAATTCTATCGCACCGACGTCGATGTCTACTTCAAGGCACTCGGCGCTCACCATGTCCGCTTCGGCTATGACCGCGAAGACTTGTCCTCAAAGGTCCAGACCCTCGGCAATGGCGGTGGCATCGGCTACACCATCTTCCGTACCCGTGCGGGCGACCAATATGGCTTGCCGATCGGTACCGACTATGTCCGCCAGTGGACCTATGCGTCGGGTGGCGGCTTCGCCTCGCGCAACGACGCCTTTTATGCGCAGGACAGCTGGTCGCTGATGGACAACCGGCTGAACCTCAATCTCGGCTTGCGTCTCGATCGGTTCCAGAACAAGAATGGCGATGGAGCCGTCTTCTACAAGTCGGGCAACCAATGGGGTCCGCGCATCGGCGTGACCTTCGATCCGGTCGGCAACCAGACCGACAAGATCTATGCCAGCTTCAGCCGTCTGTTCATCCCCGTGGCCGCCAACACCAATATCCGCCTGGCTGGTGGTGAAACATATTACACGCGTACCAACGTGTTCAACGGCCTGGATGGCAACAACATTCCGATCCTGGGCGCACCGGTACTCTATGCGGGTGCGGCAGCGTGTCCCGATACGGGCATCCGCAACTGCGACGTGACCGGCACCGGCCGCGCTCCCGACACGCGCAGCGTCGTGGCGCAAGGGCTGAAGCCGCAATCGGCCGACGAAATGATCATCGGCTATGAAAAGCGGGTCGATCGCTGGCGGTTCAACGCCTATCTGACCGTCACCCAGCTCAACGAAGTGCTGGAAGACGCGGCGATTGACTTGGCCGTCAACAATTATTGCAAGGCGCAGAACATCTCGGGCTGCGGCAATATCTGGAATGGATTCCACCAGTATGTCCTGATTAATCCGGGTCGCGGTGGCCCAATCACCCTGTCGGATCCGATCAACGGCGAAACCACACCTCGGACCGTCAATTTTACTGCCGAACAACTGGGCTATCCCAAGGCGCAGCGCTTCCACCGCTCAATGACCTTCCGCGCCTGGCGTGAGTTCGACGGCGTGTGGAGCCTCGAAGGGTCCTATGTCTATGGCAAGACCTATGGCAACTATGAAGGCGGCGTGAAGAGCGACAACGGCCAGAGCGACACCGGTCTGACCCAGGACTTCGACCAGCCCGGCCTGACGCGCGGCATGTACGGCTATACGCCGAACGACCGCCGTCACGTCTTCAAGCTGTTCGGTAGCTATCAGCTGGGCTGGTTCAACTTCGGCTTTAGCTTCTCGGCCACCGCGCCGCGCAAATATGGCTGTATCGGCCGCGTGCCGCTCGATGTTGACCCCTATGCGCGTGCCTATGGCGCGGCGGGTGCCTATTGCCAGGTCAAGCCGGACGGCTCGATCAACACCGATCCGAACACCGCCTACCCGGTCCAGCTGGTCCGGCGCGGCACGGCATTCGATGGCCGTTGGTTGTTCACCGACAATCTCGACATCTCGACGAAGCTGCCGATCGGTCGCTCCAACGCGACGATCCGTCTGACCGTCTTCAACTTCCTGAACCTGAAGACGCCGAGCAACTTCAACGAGTTCGGCACCAACAATGCAGGTACGGCGTCGATCTACTACCAGACGATCACCGGCTACCAGGCCGGTCGCAACGCCCGGTTCCAGTTCCAATACGCCTTCTGATTTACCCCCGAAGCCTGTCTGGGCCGTATTGGCGCAGACAGGCTTCGACTTCGGGCCGGGACGAGCGATCGTCCCGGCCTTTTTTGATCAGGAAGACATCACTCCCCAAACCCGGTCGGGGCGGGGGATACGGTGATCGTGGTGCCGTCGCGGATTTCCTGTACCTCCAGCGCGCGTTCGGCCACGCCGTCGCGGCCGAAGCGGAAGGCGCCGTCGATCCCGGAAAAACCGTCCGACGCACGCAGCCGGGTCTCGGGGAACGGCGCGTTCATCTTCCAGTCGCGGGCGATCCGCACGGTCAGCAGGACCGCGTCATAGCCCAGGCTCGACAGGCGATAGGGCGCGGTCCTGAACCGGGCGCGGTATTTGGTCGCATATTGCCGGTAGAGCGTGTTCGACACGCTGGCGAACCAGGCCCCGTTCAGCGGCGCGCGCGCGGCGATCCCCGATTCGGAGTTCCACAGCTCGGTCCCGAGCAGATGCGTGTTCGCGCCCGACCCGCGCTTCAGGATCGGGGCCGCCGCCGCCGCCGCCGCGCCGCCATCGGCGACCAGCACCGCGTCATAGGGCGCCTTGGCATTCAGCCGCTGCGCCGCCGCCGCGATCCCGCCCGCGACCCGGCCATAGGGCTGGAGCGAGACGACCTGCCCCCCCGCCCCCTCGACCGCGCGGAGAAAGGCGGTCGAGGCGCGCTCGCCATACAGGCCGTTGGGGACGAGGCCCGCAAAGGTCGTGACGCCGCGCTCATGCGCGAAATCCACCACCCGGTCGATCGACTGGGCGGGCGTATAGCCCATCAGATAGGTGCCGCCGCCCGCGACCCCGGCATCGTTGGAAAAGCTGATGACCGGCACCCGCGCCGCCCGCGCGACCGGCGCGACCGCGCGGACATCCTCGGACAGCAGCGGCCCCAGGATCAGCTGCGCGCCCTCGGCGATCGCCTTCTGCGCCGCCGCCGCCGCGCCGTTCGCGGTGTCGTAATTGGTGATTCGGATCGTGTCCGCCTGCGCATCGAGCAGCGCCATCATCGTGGCGTTGGCGATCGACTGGCCCACGCCCGCATTGGCACCCGACAGCGGCACCAGCAACGCGACGCGGTGGCGCGCGGTGTCGCGCGGCAGGCCGTGCTCGACCTCGGTCGACGGGCGCGGCGTCGTGGGCACGGGCCGGGTCTGGGGCTGTTCGACGGGCCCGCGCGGGACGATCGTCTGGCACGCTCCCAGGAACAGCGTCGTCGCCAGCGCCAGGCCGCGCCCGATCCGCCAGCCGTGAAATTGCGAGCCGCCCGAATCTGCGGCCCCCGGTTGTACGAACAGCCCTGCCTCTGTCATGACGATCCCCGTGACCCAATCCGAACACACTCTCGAACCCGGGCTGTACATCGTCGCGACCCCGATCGGCAATCTCGGCGATCTGTCGCCGCGCGCCGCCAACATATTGACAAACGCCGATGTCATCGCCGTCGAGGACAGCCGCGTGACCGCCGGTCTGCTCCGCCATATCGGGGTCAAGCGGCCCATGCAGCCCTATCACGACCACAATGCCGAGCATGTCCGCCCCGGTCTGATCGCGCGCATGGCGACCCAGGCGGTGGCGCTGGTGTCCGATGCCGGGACACCCTTGATCTCGGACCCGGGTTACAAGCTGGTGCGCGATGCGCGCGCGGCGGGGCATGCGGTGGTGACGATCCCCGGCCCCTGCGCCGCCATCGCCGCGCTGACCCTGGCAGGGTTGCCGACCGACCGGTTCCTGTTCGCGGGCTTCCTGCCGCCCAAGGAAAAGGCACGCGCTGATGCGATCGCCGAAATCGCCGGGATCCGCGCGACCCTGGTCCTCTACGAATCGGGGCCGCGCCTCGCCGCGACGCTGACCGCGCTGGCGGAAGGGCTGGGTGACCGCGAGGCGGCGGTGACGCGGGAGATCACCAAGAAGTTCGAGGAGGCGGTGACCGGCACCCTCTCGACCCTCGCCGCGCGCTATGCCGAGGGTGGGCCAAAGGGCGAGATCGCGATCGTCGTCGCGCCGCCGGGCGAGGCCCCGCCCGCCACCGAGCAGGATGCCGACGCCGCGCTGGCCGAGGCGCTGACCCGCCTGCCGGTCGGCCGCGCGGCGAGCGAGGTGGCCAAGGCGCTGGGCTTGGACCGCAAGGCGCTCTACGCCCGTGCCCTGGCACTGAAGAGCGAGGATTCAAACGATTAGGATGCGGCGTTAGGGAATTTCTAAGGGACGCAGGCGCATGGCGGGGCCAGGAGCCGCTCCCTCATGTACGCCTTCGACTTTCATCACGACATCAACCTGCTGGACATACGCTGGACAGGGCTGTTCACGCCCGAGATCGCGGCGCGCTATGCCCATGAGCTGACGGACGCTTTCTGGCGCAGCGGCTTCGTGCCCGGCTATCTCCTGCGCGTCGATATGAGCGTCATCCGCGTCCAGCCGTCCGATTCCGTCATGGTCGTGCACAACAATATGCGCAATTTCCCGCGCGCCCGCCGCATCGGCATGGTGACCAACAGCGCGATCGCACGGCAGCAGATCCTGCGGCTGATGAAGCAACCCTATCTGCGCATCTTCGAAACGTCCGAATCCGCCCTGGAATGGCTGGTGTCGCCAGAGGAAAGCCTCGCCTGACCAACGGGTCATGGGTTAGCAGGGACGCATGTCGCTCGTTCCGCCTCGCCCCCGCCGGAACCGCCGCGCCGCCGAAGAGTCGGGCCGACGCGGCGAGCGCCTGGCCGCATGGTGGCTGCGGCTGAAGGGCTGGACCATTCTCGACCGCCGGGTCCGCACGCCTGCGGGGGAGGTCGACCTGATCGCGCGGCGCGGATCGCTGGTCGCCTTTGTCGAGGTCAAGACGCGCAAGACCGCTGCGGAATTGGACTTCGCGATCGACGAACGGCGGCTGGCACGGGTCGCGGCGGCGGCGGAAATCCTGATGGCGACCTATGCGGGGCCGAGCGACGATATCCGCGTCGACGTCATCCTGCTCGCGCCGGGTACGCGGCCGCGTCACATCGAAAATGCCTGGTGCGGGTGACGCGCGGGTGACAGGGGCCGGGCGAAGGATTACCTCCCTGCCAAAGACCCGTCCGAAGGAAGGAACGCTCCCCATGTCCAAGCCGCTGACCGTCGCTGTCCAGATGGACCCGATGGACCAGATCAATATCGCCGGGGACTCGAGCTTCGCGCTGATGCTGTCGGCGCAGGCACGGGGACACAAGCTGTTCCATTATGACGCCGGCGACCTCAACTGGTCGGACGGGCATCTCTGGACCAAGGCGCATCCCGTCACCGTGCAGCGGGTCGCGGGCGATCATTACAGCTTCGGCGAGCCGGTGAAACTCGACCTGGGCGACGAGGCCGATGTCGTGCTGATGCGCCAGGACCCGCCCTTCGACCTGGGCTATATCACCGCCACCCATTTGCTGGAGCGGGTCGCCGAGAAGACGCTGGTCGTCAACAATCCGCGCAGCGTGCGCAACGCGCCGGAAAAAGTCTTCGTCCTCGACTACCCGCAATTCATGCCGCCGACGCTCGTCACTCGTTCGCTGGACGAGGCGCGCGCGTTCCTGGCCGAGCATGGCGAGATCGTCATCAAGCCGCTGCACGGCAATGGCGGCAAGGCGATCTTCAAGGTCGGGCGCGATGGCGCGAACCTGTCCGCGCTGATCGAGGTGTTCAACACCGCATATCGCGAACCGCATATGGTGCAGGCGTTCCTCCCGGCCGTGGCGAAGGGCGACAAGCGGATCGTCCTGATCGACGGCGAGGTCGCAGGCGCGATCAACCGCCTCCCCGGCGAGGGTGAGATCCGCTCCAATCTGGCGGTCGGCGGCTCGGCGGAGAAGACCGAGCTGACCGCGCGCGAACGCGAGATTTGCGCGGTGCTGGGGCCGGAGCTGAAGCGGCGCGGGCTGTTGTTCGTGGGGATCGACGTGATCGGCGGCGAATGGCTGACCGAGATCAACGTCACTTCCCCCACCGGCATCGTCGCGATCGAGAAATTCGACGGCACCGATGTCGCCGCCATGATCTGGGACGCGATCGAAGCCAAGGTCGCGGCCAAGGGCTGAAGATCACGTCGCGCGCAGGACCGCCGATGCGCACGGAACCCATCGCCCCTCCCGCGCTTTTCCTGCCTTGAGCAATGAGGGGCAGAGCAATGGGTGCAACCACTATCGGCGCGTTGGTCGGTTCCGCGATCGATGGCCTGTCGGGCGACGATGGCGTCGCCGACGGCGCGATCATCGGCGCGGTGACCGCCAATGTCCTGAAGGTCGTGCTGCCGCTGGCCATCACCTATGCGGTGGGCTGGGTGGTGCTGCGCGGCGCGGGCGAGCTCAAGAACCGGGTTTTTGGAGAGGTGCAATGATCGGACGAATCATCGGTGCGCTGGTCGGGCGTGAAGTCAGCCGTCGCGAAGGCAATGGCGGGCTGAAGGGTGCCGCGCTGGGCGCGCTGGCGGTGGGCGGCATGCGGCGGCTGGGCCCGCTCGGCCTGCTGCTCGGCGGCGGCTATGCGGCCAAGAAGGCCTATGACCGCCACAAGGCCAGCAAGGCGACCGCCACGCGCTATTGACGCGCCCGATCGCCTTCGACCTGTCGCAGCACGTCAGCCATGGCTTGACGCGCTGCGGTGGCGTGCGTCAAAGGCAGCCATGCCCAATTCGCCCGCCAATCCCGACGATCCCCACAAGCTGAAGCGCCGCGGCATGCTGTTCGTGCTGTCCTCGCCCTCGGGCGCAGGCAAGTCGACCATCGCGCGCAAGCTGCTGGCGGACGATGCCGGTCTTCAGATGTCGGTGTCGGCGACAACCCGTCCGATGCGTCCCGGCGAAGAGGACGGCAAGGACTATCACTTCGTCGATCTCGAGCAATTCCGCCACATGGTGGCGAATGACGAGTTCCTGGAATGGGCGCATGTCTTCGACAATCGCTACGGCACGCCACGCGCGCAGGTCGAGGCGATGCTGGCGGCCGGCAAGGACGTGCTGTTCGACATCGACTGGCAGGGCGCGCAGCAGCTGTTCCAGATTGCGGGCGGCGACGTGGTCCGCGTCTTCATCTTCCCCCCCTCTATGGAGGAACTGCGCCAGCGACTCGAGCGCCGCGCGACCGACTCGGTGGCGGTGATCGACGCGCGCATGGCCCGTGCGACCAACGAGGTCAGCCACTGGGACGGTTATGACTATGTCCTGGTCAATGACGATGTCGAACAGTGTTTCCAGGGGGTGAAGACCATCCTCCAGGCCGAACGGCTGAAGCGTTCGCGTCAGACCGGACTGATCGGATTCATCCGGAAGCTGACCACGAAGTAATTACGGGGTGGGTGCCGGGCGCACGCTGCGCCTTCGCGCCGTGCGAACGGCGGGCGTGGCATGCCAGCAGAAAGCCTCTCCTCGCGCCCCGCCCCCGTTCGGGCTGAGCGAAGTCGAAGCCCACACCCCTACCCCAGCGCCGCCAGAAACCGCACCGCCGCGTCGAACTCGCGCCTTTTGCCTTCGCGTGCCTCGATGGCGAGATAGTCCTCGCCCCATATCTCGGCCTGGAAATCCTCGTCGACATGCGCGGCGATCCAAACTGCATCGGGCTCCGCCGCGCCCTCCAGCAGCGCCAGCGCCAGGACCAGCGAGCCGGTGATCGTCACCACCGGCGACAGCGCCGCCAGCCGGAAGGCATCGAGCGCCGCCACCGCCTGCGCCAGCCGATCGACCGTCGCATCGGGCTGGGGCCGGTGCATGATCCCGCTCACCAGGGTGAAATGCACGTCGTAGCGATCGCGCGCCCAGTCGAGCAGCGGGTTCCACACCCGGTCCTGCCGCTCGACCAGCTCGGGCGGTGAGTCGGCGCGGTAGCAGAGCAGGTCGGTTTCGGCGTAGCGCGCCAGCCCCTGCGCAAAGGGCGCCGGGTCCGCGCCGATGCGGTCGATCGCGGCATTGGCCAGCCCGGTCAACGGCATGGCGCGCGGGTCCACCGTCTCCTCGACCGCGCGCCATTCCCCCGCCACGGCCTCGGCGAGCGCGGGCGTCGGCAAGGCCAGCGGCGCGCGGCCCGGCGTGCGCACCGGCCGATCGTCCAGCCGGACCACCCGATCGGCATCGACGCCGACATTCGTCCAGAACCGCTTCATTCCGCACCACTCCGCCAGCGATGCGCCAAACCGGCGGGCACGACCGCGATCATCGCCAAGGCCGACAGGACGATGGCGACGCCCAGCGCCTTTTGCGGCCAAGCCACCCCGCGCGAGGCCAGCACGATGCCGAACAGCGCCCCCGCCACGCCGATCAGGCGGACGCCCATGATGATGAACCAGTGCCGCCGCGCGCGGCTATCCGCGCTCATGCCCGCACCAGCAGCGCAGGCAGGTCGGCCACGTCCTGCGCGACGACCTGCGCGCCCGCATTCACCAGTTCGTGCACGTCATGATATCCCCAGGCCACGCCGACCGCGAAGGCGCCCGCCGCCTTGCCCATCGCCATGTCGAAACTCGTATCGCCGATCATCGCCACGTCCGCCGCGGCCACCCCCGTCTCGGCCATGGCGGCGAACACCATCGCGGGATCGGGTTTCGAGGGGTGCCGATCGGCGGTCTGCAACGTGACGAAATGATGCGCCAGGCCATGTTCGGCCAGCACGCGGGCAAGCCCCCGGTCCGACTTGCCGGTCGCCACGCCCATCAGCCACCCCTCCGCCGCCAGATGGTCGAGCAGCGCGGGGATGCCGTCGAACAGCGGCTCGGGCGCCATCGCGCCTTCGGTGCGCAGGCGGAAGAACGCCGCCTTGTAATCGCTCGCCAGCCGGTGATGCGCCTCGTCGGGCTGGTCGGGGGCGAGCACGCGCATCGCCTCGACCAAGCTCAGCCCGACGATCCGGCGGATCGCTGGCGCGGGCGGTGGGGTGAGGCCGGACAGGGCGAACGCCTCGACGGCGGCAAGGCAGATATTGGCCTGGCTGTCGACAAGGGTGCCGTCGCAATCGAACAGGGCAAGGCGCGGGCGCGTCATCGGCCCGTCCTATCGGCAAGGTCGCGGCGGGGGAAGCGCCCTCTTCCATGAACGATAGCTAACAAACGCATTCAGCATCGCATCATGGCGAATCGGGCAGAAGAGCATCAACGACGACGGGATTGGTCCCTTCGCCGCCGGATTGAAGATCAAGGGAGAAGACGATGTTCAAGAAGCTCTCGCTCGCAGCCGCTGCCCTTGCCGTCGGCGCGACGGCGATGGTTCCGACCGCCGCCTCGGCGCAGCGTTATTATGGCGACCGCTATGAGCGCGCCTATGGCGATGCCTATTATGACGGCTACAACCGTGGCCCGCGCTATGACCGTGGCTATTACGACCGTCGCGGCGGCTATGACCGCGGCTATTACAACCGTGGTCCGCAGCGCTGCAACAGCGGCACCACCGGCACCATCGTCGGCGCGATCGCGGGCGGCCTGCTGGGCCGGACGATCGACACGCGCGGTGACCGGACGCTCGGCACGATCCTGGGCGGCGGCGCAGGTGCGCTGGCCGGTCATGCGATCGAAAAGTCGAACAATCCCGGTTACTGCCGTTAATCGCGAAGGCGGAGGGCAAGCGCCCTGCGCCTGAATGGAAAGAAAGCCCCGTCGACCTTGGGTCGGCGGGGCTCTCCATATTCTTGGCAAACCGTGTTTCGCCGCAGGCGTCTACGAACGCGAACCCCGGCCGCGCCGTTCGCCGCGACGTTCCTTGCGATATTGCTTGGCGTGCGCCTTGGCGCGCTGCTTCAGCACGTCCTTGGGCGGCGGGCCGCGATCCTCGTCCTGGGGCAGGACGTCGCCGCGAATCTCGTCGAAGCCCAGCTGGTTCATCGATTCGGCGAAATGGCTGGGCAGTTCGGCGGTCTGGTCGATGCGGCCGCCATCGGGATGGTCGACCCGGATGCGCCGGGCGTGCAGGTGCATCTTGCGGCTGATCCCACCGGTCAGGAATGCCGCCGCGCCGCCATATTTGCCGTCGCCGACGATCGGGTGCCCGATCGCCGCCATGTGCACGCGCAGCTGGTGGGTGCGCCCCGTAAAGGGTTGCAGCTCGACCCAGCAGCAGCGATTGCCCGCGCGCTCGATCACCCGGTAGCGCGAGCGCGCCGCCTGGCCGTTCTCCTCGTCGACATGCATCTTCTCGCCGCCGGTGCCCGGCTGCTTGGCGATGGGCAGTTCGATCGTGCCGTCCTCGATCGAGGGGACGCCGACGACCAGCGCCCAGTAGATCTTCTTGGCGGTGCGCCCCGAAAACGCCTTGGCGAAGAACGCCGCCGCGCGGGCATTGCGCGCGACGAGCAGCGCGCCCGACGTGTCCTTGTCCAGCCGGTGGACCAGCTTGGGCCGCCCCTCCGCCTCGAATTGCAGCGCGTCGAGCAGGCCGTCGACATGGGTGGTCGTCTTGGTCCCCCCCTGCGTCGCCAGGCCCGGCGGCTTGTTCAGGACCAGCGCGTCGCGGTCCTTGTGGATCACCATCTCGCGCGCGAACGACTCCTCGTCCTCGGACAGGATGTTGCGCGGCCGCATGGTCGGCTTGCTGCTTTCGGCGGGGGCGGGCTCGGCGGGCGGGACACGCAGGACCTGGCCCGCGACGATCCGGTCGCCGGGCGTGGCGCGCGCGCCGTCGACGCGCAGCTGGCCGGTGCGGGCCCATTTGGCGACGGTGGTGAAGCTGGTGTCGGGCAGATGCCGCTTGAACCAGCGATCCAGCCGGATGCCGTCATCGTCATAGCCGACCGTGAATTGGCGGACAAAGTCCGTCATGCGAAAATCCTCGTCATCCATAGCCCCGCCCACAGCGCGGCCAGCGAACCCAATAATGACAGCGCGACATAACCCAGCGCCATCGCCCCCTGCCCCCGCTCGATCAGCGTGATGGTATCCAGCGAAAAGGCCGAGAAGGTCGTATAGCCCCCCAGCACCCCGACGCCCAGAAACAGCCGCCAGCCTTCGCTGCCCCCCATGCGCGCCAGCACCCCGGCCAGCACGCCCATGGCGAGACATCCGATCCAGTTGACCGCCAGCGTGCCGAACGGAAAACCGGGGCCGAGTGCATCGGTCAGCACCCGCCCCGTCAAATACCGTCCCCCCGAGCCCAGCGCGCCGCCCAGCATCACGAGAAGAAGCGGTGACATAATCCGCTTTCCCTAGCGCAACCCCGCGCGATGCGCAAAGGACAAGCGATCAGCCGCCCTTGACCACCAGATCGACATCGCTGCCGCCCTCCGCACGGGGGGTCGCATAGAGGATATAGGCCGCCTCGCCGCGCGTGCCGCCCAGGACATGCTGCGTCCCGTCCATCTTGTGCTCGGCGGTATAGCCCGCCTGGACGGCGCGGGTGTAATAATAGTCGACGACCTTGCCCACCCCGCCCCCGGCGCGGAAGCTGACGATACGCAAGCCGCAGCCAGGGGCGTCGTTGCCCGCCGCCTCCGCCAGCCGGCTGCCCGGATAGGGTGCGAAGGCCCCCGGCAATCGCCCGGCCCAACCCGCCGCATAACGCAGGCCCGACAAGCATCCGGCATTGCGCGCCTGTTGCCCCGCCAGCGCGGCCAGCGTGTAGGCCTTGGTCGAGGCACGGCATTCGGGGCAATCGCGCGTCGGCGCGGGCGCGGCCTTCAGCGTGCGCGCATCGACCGGATCGGCGGGCGGCGGCATCGCGGGAAGCTGGTCGGTGACGAGGCGATTCGGCGGGCGCACCGCATTGGCGTTGGCGCTCTGGGTCAGGCCGGGATCGACCATGATCTGCCCCGCCAGCGCCTCGCGAAGCTGCGGATCGCGCGCCGGGCTGCCATCGTTCATCGCGGCCAGTTCGTTGTCGAGCGCGTTCAGCTGCGCATCGTCGTCGGACGCGCCGCCGCCACAGGCGGCAAGTAGCAGACAAACAAGCGGGATCAGGATTCGCGGCGACACGGCAATCATGGCGTCACCCCTAGCATGACGATCCCAGCCGGTCGTTAACGCGCCCGCCGCCGCCGTCCCGTGACGGGATGAGCTTCGCTGCGACTTGTGAATCGCATGGCCGGTCTCCATCTTGATTCCATGCTGAACCTGTTCTCGATCGTCATCGGCCTCGTCGCGCTTCTGCTCGGGATCGTGCCGTTCCTGCCCTTCTTCGCCTGGGGCTATTGGTTCGTCATCCCCATCGCGATCGTCGGCGCGGCGATCGGCGCGCTGTCGTCGCGCAGCAGCGGGCGGAACCTCAACCTGATCCTGATCCTGATCTTCGGCCTGCGCCTGATGCTGGGCGGCGGCCTGATCTAAAGGCAAAACGGCCCGGCGGGTGTCCCCGCCGGGCCGTCCTGACGTTCGGGCCGCCCGATCAGCGGCAGCGGACCTGACCGCGGTCGATCTGCCGCCCCAGCAGCGCGCCGCCGCCCGCACCAATCACCGTGCCCAGCAGGCGCGATCCGCCGCCCGCGATCACATTGCCCAGCGCGCCGCCCGCCAAGCCGCCGATCACCAGCCCCGTGGTGCCGTCGTTGCGGCGGCAATAATAGCGCCCGTTCATGCCGCGATAGATGCGGTCGTTGCGACCAAGCGTACGCGGCTGATAGAAGCGGCCGTCGCGATAATAGCGCTCGGGATAATAGCCGCGCTGGCCCGGCTCGAACCGGTTATAGTCGTAGTTGCGCCAGCGGACATTGCGCATGTCGCGGCGATAATCCTTGCGCGCATCGCGCACATCCTCGCGATATTCGCGGCGGGCATCCCGAATATCCTGGCGCGAATCGGCGTTGCGGACGTCGCGATTATAGTCCCGGCGCGCGTCGCGAATGTCTTCGCGATATTCCTGCCGCGCGTCCCAACCATTGCGCTGCGCTTCGGCAGGCAGGGCGGTAAATGCTGTGGCGGCCATGGCAACCGACAACAGAGCGATACGCATAACTCAACTCCCGATGATGATGCGGATAAAACCCGTCATCTTTCAAACTGTTGCGTGAACCGGAAACTACTTGCCGTTCACCGAAGGGACAGGCGCCCTGCTCGCCCGACCACGAAAAAGGGCGCCACCCGCAGGTGGCGCCCCTTCGAGAGCCCGATGCGCCGTCGGATCAGCGGCAGCGGCGATTGCTCGTGCCGCGCTCAATCTCACGACCGGCCAGCGCGCCCACGGCGGCACCGCCCAGCGTACCCAGCGTACGGTCGCCACGCGTGTCGATCGTGCGGCCCAGCAGCGCACCCGCGACGCCGCCGACGACCAGGCCGGTGGTGCCGTCCGGCTTGCGGCAGCGGACGCGGCCGCGATCGTCACGCCATTCGCGATACTTGTAGCGGCGCTGCGCATCGGCGGCGGTGGCCGGCAGGACCAGCGAGGGGACGACCATGGCGGTGCAGCCCAGAGCAAGCATCAATTTGCGCATGAGATATATCCTTCCAATTTGATCTGATGCCGTAACGTCCGCATTCTACTGTCCGTTGCATGAACATGAGATAACGCCGCATTCATCTTCGCCGCGCCCTTTTCGACCCCGGCCCGTCGCTCTAGGGTCGCGCGATGCTGCCCGAACCGACCGCCATGCTGCCCGCCGTCATGCCCTGGCTCGACCTGGCGGGCCTGGCCGTCTTTGCCGTGTCGGGCGCGCTGGCTGCGGCCCGGCATCGTCAGACGATGGTAACGCTGGTCTTCTTCGCGCTGATCACCGGGGTCGGCGGAGGCACGCTGCGCGACCTGCTGCTCAATGCGCCGGTCTTCTGGGTGCATGATCCGCGCGTGCCGCTCGTCTGCCTGGTCGCCGCCGTCGCGGTCTGGGCGACGCCCGCGCGCTGGTGGCGGGGCAGCGCGCTCGACTGGTTCGACGCGGTGGGGCTGGCGGCCTATGCCGTCTATGGCGCGGCCAAGGCGAGCGGCTATGGCATCTCGCCGATCCCGGCCGCGATGCTGGGCGTGGTGTCGGCCTGTGTCGGCGGCATCATCCGCGACGTGATTGCGGGGGAGCCGTCGATCCTGATGCGGCCCGAACTCTACGTCACCGCCGCCGCGCTGGCCTCGACCAGCTATGTGCTGCTCAGCGCGCTCGGCGTGCCGGGAGCCGGGCCGATCGCCGCGCTGGCGGGATTCGCCCTGCGCGGGGCGGCGATCCGGTATCGGCTCGCCTTGCCCGCCTATCCGGCGAAGGGGTAGGATCGAGCGGTAGCGCCGGGGCGTGGCCTTCGACTTCGCTCAGGCTGAACGGAGCGAGGAAGCATCCCCGAACCCCCGTTCGGGCTGAGCGAAGTCGAAGCCCAAGGGAATCCCTCACCGACCCAGCATCAACTCCGGCCGCACCACCCGATCGAACGTCGCTTCGTCGACCAGCCCCAGTTCCAGCCCCGCTTCCTTCAGCGTCTGCCCCTTGTGATGCGCGTGCTTGGCGATCTTGGCGGCATTGTCATAGCCGATCTCCGGGGCCAACGCGGTCACCAGCATCAGCGAGCGGTCGAGCAAGTCGGTGATCCGGTCGCGATTGACGGTCATGCCCTCGACCGTGCGCTCGGCGAAACTCTCCATGCCGACCGACAGCAAATGGATCGAACGCAGCACGTTGGCACCGATCAACGGCTTGAACACATTGAGTTCGAGATGACCCTGTAGCCCGCCGACCGTGACGGCGGCATTGTTGCCGATCACCTGCGCGGCGACCATGGTCAGCATCTCGTTCTGGGTCGGGTTGACCTTGCCCGGCATGATCGAGCTGCCCGGTTCGTTGGCCGGAAGCTCCAGCTCACCCAGCCCCGAGCGCGGGCCCGAGCCCAGCAGGCGGATGTCGTTGGCGATCTTGGTCAGCGCCACGGCGAGGACATTCAAGGTGCCGTGCAGGTCGACCAGCCCGTCATTGCTCGCCAGCGCCTCGAACTTGTTGGGCGCGGTGACGAAGTCGAGCCCGGTCGCCTCGGCGATCTCGGCGGCGATCGCTTCGGCAAAGCCATGCGGCGCGTTCAGCCCGGTGCCGACCGCCGTACCCCCCTGCGCCAGCGGCAGGATATTGCGGTGGAGCGTCCCCTCGATCCGGGCGCGGGCATTGGCGAGTTGCTGGACATAGCCCGAAAATTCCTGGCCCAGCGTCAGCGGGGTCGCGTCCTGCAAATGGGTGCGGCCGATCTTGACGATCGAATCCCATTCCTTCGCCTTGGCATCCAGCGCGGCGTGCAGCCGGTCAAGCGCGGGATAAAGCTGCCGCGTCACGGCCAGCGCGGCGGCGACGTGCAGCGCGGTCGGGAAGGTGTCGTTGGACGACTGGCCGCGATTCACATCGTCATTGGGGTGGACGGGGCTCTTGCCGCCGCGCGTGCCGGTCAGGATTTCATTGGCGCGGCCCGCAATCACCTCATTGGCGTTCATGTTGGACTGGGTGCCCGAGCCGGTCTGCCAGATGACCAGCGGGAACTGGTCGTCATGCCGCCCGTCGATCACCTCCTGCGCCGCCGCCTCGATCGCATCGGCCTTTTCTGCCGCCAACCCGTGCCCGCGATTGATTCGTGCGGCGGCCTTTTTGACGATGGCCAGCGCATGGACGATGCCGATCGGCATCTGCTCGCGCGCGCCAAAGGGGAAGTTCTCGAGGCTCCGCTCGGTCTGCGCGCCCCAATAGGCGTGGGCGGGGACTTCGATCGGGCCGATCGAGTCGGTTTCGGTGCGGGTCTGGGTCATGGGCAGAGGGACTCACCAGATACGGGATGGGTTCCGCTGATGTAGTCACCCCGGCATCACAACTCAAAGCCCATCCCGGCGAAGGCCGGCGTCCCGTTGCGGCCAATCATCGCTGGCGCTGGGAGATGGCCTCCCCCCCCCCCCCCCCCCCCCCGCGATGCTATCCTGCCATATCGCGTTGGCGGAAACCGGGCCCCGGCCTTCGCCGGGAAAAGAAGAATTTTGGTTCGCGCGGAGGCGCGGAGGACGCGGAGGGGGTTCGCGCCGTGGCGTTTTCAGCCCTGCCCTATGGACCGTCGGCAAGACGGCATCGTTTGCGAGGCGCGGGACGTCCCTGCGTCCTCCGCGCCTCTGCGCGCCCTTACTTCTTCCGCTTGAAATCCACCGCGACGACGTTGCTGCCGTCCTCGACCGGCTTGGCGACCGGCTCGTCATTCTCGGCCGAATCATGCGGATCGGGATCGCCCTGGGGATCGTCGGCGACATGGAAGCCCAGCTCGAACTGCACTTCCGGGTCATGGAAGCGGGTGATCGCCGAATAGGGAATCACCAGCTTGGACGGCACCTGGTTGAAGCTGAGGCCGACCGAGAAGCGATTCTCGTCCACCGTCAGGTCCCAGAAGCGATTCTGGAGGACGATGGTCATTTCGTCCGGGAATCGCTCGACCAGCCGCTGCGGGATGTCGACGCCCGGCGCCTGGGTCTTGAAGGTGATGTAGAAATGGTGGGTGCCGGGCAGATGCCCCGTCTCCGCCACCGGGCCGAGTACACGCCCCACCACGGCGCGCAGGGCCTCCTGCACGATGTCGTCATAGGGGATGAGGCTGTCGGGCAATCCTTCGGTCATGTCCCTTGGACTAGCGGCCTTTGATCGCGGGTCAAGATTGCATGGGACGGATAGGTGTTTAAGGGAGGGGCCATGCGCACCGCCTCCGTCCACCGCGCCACCGCGGAAACCGTCATCGACGTCACCGTCAATCTCGACGGCACCGGCGTCTATCAGAACGCCACCGGCATCGGCTTTCTCGACCATATGCTCGACCAGCTGTCGCGGCATTCGCTGATCGACCTGTCGGTCAAGGTCGAGGGCGACCTGCATATCGACGGGCACCACACGACCGAGGACAGCGCGCTGGCGATCGGACAGGCCTTTGCCAAGGCGCTGGGCGACAAGCGCGGCATCTATCGCTATGGCGAGGCGCTGTCGCCGATGGACGAGGTGCTGACCCGCACCGCGCTCGACATTTCGGGGCGGCCCTGGCTGGTGTGGAAGGTGCCGTTCACCAACCCGATGCTGGGCACGCTCCAGACCGAGATGATCGAGCACTGGTTCCACAGCTTCGCGCAGGAGGCGGGCATCACGCTGCACGTCGAGCTGCTGCACGGCCACAACAACCACCACATTGCCGAGAGCGTCTTCAAGGGTCTGGCCCGTGCCCTGCGGATGGCGGTCGAGATCGACCCGCGCAAGGCCGACGCCATCCCCTCGACCAAGGGCATGCTGTGACGCTGGCGCTGATCGACATCGAGTCGGGCAATCTCCACTCGGTCGACAATGCCCTGCGCGCGGCGGGGGCGAGCGATGTCGTCATTACCGCCGACCCCGATGTGATCGCCAAGGCCGACCGGATCGTGTTGCCGGGCGTCGGCGCATTCGGAGCGTGCGCGGCCAATCTGCGCGCCGTCGACGGGCTGGAAGAGGCGCTGCGCGAGGTCGCCCTCACCCGTGCCCGCCCGTTCCTGGGCATTTGCGTGGGCATGCAGCTGCTCGCCGACACCGGCGAGGAGATGGGCGAGCATCGCGGACTGGGCTGGATTCCCGGCCGGGTCGCGCGGCTCACCCCCTCCGACCCGGCGGCCAAGGTCCCGCATATGGGCTGGAACGATGTCCGCCCGACGCGCGACCACCCGCTGATCGTGCCGGGCGAGGCCTATTTCCTCCACAGTTTTGCCTTTACCGGCGAGCATGTGCTGGCGACCACCGATCACGCAGGCCCCGTCACCGCCGCGATCGGTCGCGACACGGTGGTCGGCGCGCAATTCCACCCCGAGAAGAGCCAGCGTTATGGCCTCTCCTTCCTCACCCGTTTCCTGGAGTGGCATCCGTGAGCCTGATCGTCTTCCCCGCCATCGACCTGAAGGGCGGCCAAGTGGTGCGTCTGGCCGAGGGCGATATGGACCGCGCGACCGTCTATGGCGACGATCCCACCCATCAGGCGATGCTGTTCGCCGGGGCCGGGGCACAGCATCTGCACGTCGTCGACCTCGACGGCGCCTTTGCGGGCGAGTCGGTCAATGGCGAGGCGGTACAGGCGATCGTCAAAGCCTTTCCCGGCCATGTCCAGCTGGGCGGCGGCATCCGTAACCCTCAGAATGTCGAGCGCTGGTTCGACCTGGGCGTCTCGCGCGTGGTGATCGGCACCGCGGCGCTGGAGAATCCCGACTTCGTGCGCGACATGGCCAGGGCCTATCCGGGCGGCATCGTCGTCGCGGTCGATGCCAAGGACGGCATGGTCGCCACGCGCGGCTGGGCGGACGTGTCGGACGTGTCGGTCGAGGATTTGGCGCGGCGGTTCGAGGATGCGGGCGTCGCGTCGCTGCTGTTTACGGACGTGGGCCGCGACGGTCTGCTCAAGGGCTGCAACGTGCCCGCGACCGTCGACCTGGCCCGCGCGGTGCGCATCCCGGTGATCGCCAGCGGCGGCGTGGCAGGGATCGGCGACATCCATATGCTGGCGCTCCACCATCAGGACGGGGTCGAGGGCGTCATCACCGGCCGCGCGCTCTATGACGGGCGGCTCGATCTGGCGGCGGCGCTGTCGGTGGCGGCGGCCGCATGACCGTCCGTGCGCGCGTCATCCCCTGCCTCGACGTCGCCAATGGGCGCGTGGTCAAGGGCGTCAACTTCGTCGACCTGATCGATGCGGGCGATCCCGTCGAGCAGGCGCGCGCCTATGACGCGGCGGGCGCGGACGAACTGTGCTTCCTCGACATCACCGCCAGCCATGAGGCGCGCGGCACCATCTTGGACGTGGTGCGGCGGACGGCGGCGGTGTGCTTCATGCCGCTGACCGTCGGCGGCGGGGTGCGCACCGCCGAGGATGCGCGGGCGCTGCTGCTGGCAGGCGCAGACAAGGTGGCGGTCAACTCCGCCGCGGTCAGCCGCCCGGAAGTCGTCTCGGACATTGCCGAGCGATTCGGCAGCCAGTGCTGCGTCGCCAGCATCGATGCGCGGCGGACGGCCGATGGCTGGGAGGTGTTCACCCATGGCGGGCGGCGCGCGACCGGGATCGACGCGGTGGAGCACGCGCTGCGTCTGGCGGAACTGGGCGCGGGCGAGTTGCTCGTCACCTCGATGGACCGCGACGGGACGCGGGGTGGCTACGACCTCGACCTGATCCGCACCATCGCCGACCGGACCAGCGTGCCAGTCGTGGCGTCGGGCGGCGTCGGCGGGCTGGACGATCTGGTCGCGGGCGTGCGCGACGGCCATGCCTCGGCGGTGCTGGCGGCATCGATCTTCCATTTCGGCGATGCGTCGATCGCGGACGCCCACCGCGCGCTCGCGGCGGCGGGGGTGCCGGTTCGGGCGCATTGAGGTTCGCGCGACGACGCGGAGGATTTGGTTTCCGGGCGGACGGCTTGGTGCGCCTTCGATCGATCCCGTCCCCCGTTCGCGCTGAGCGAAGTCGAAGCGCACGCCCTGCCCTTTGCCGCGCCGGATTCCCGTGGCCTTCGACTTCGCTCAGGCTGAACGGAGGCGGGGTTGTGGCGCCATTGCTTTCGATCGGGAGACTTTCCCACGTCCGAAGCGCGGGCCAGCGCCCGCCCCAAATCGAAACCCTCCGCGCCTCCGCGCGAACCAAAAAAACTTCGCGGCTTCGCGTCTTCGCGTGAAAATCTCTCTCCGATGACCGCCGCCGAACAGAGCTGCTCCCCCCAGGCCACTTGCCATCCCGACCCCGGCCAACGCCCCTAACCGCGTCGTCGACCTGCACAGCCATTCCGAACCGTCGGAGGATGCGGACCAACCGCTTGCGGCAGCAGGTTCGCAGGTCTGGGTTCATTAGATTCACGCGAAGCCGCGAAGGTTTTTTGGTTCGCGCGGAGGCGCGGAGAGATTGGTCACGCGGCGGCCCCGCTTTGCCCTTTGGCACGCCCGACTCCCGTGGCCTTCGACTTCGCTCAGGCTGAACGGAGGTGGGGTTGCGGAGCCATCGCTTTCGGGCGGGAGACCTTTCCACATCGGGGGCACGGGCCAGCGCCCGCCCCAGATCAAACCCTCCGCGCCTCCGCACGAACCAAAAACCTTCGGCTTCGCGTGAAAAAATCTCCCCCGATGACCGCCGCCGAACAGGCTGCTAAACATCCCCCATGCCACTCGCCATCATGACCCCGGCCAATGGCCATAGCGGCGTCGTCCGCCTGCGCAGCCATCCCGAGCTGTCGGACATTGCGCTGTTCGTCTTCGCGATCGGCGCGATCTGGATTTTGCGGCGCGCGCTGCGTCGCCGGAAGCGCAAGGATTGACGCCGCCCGCCGCCTGCGCCACCCACGCCGCCATGGACATGCTCGACCGCCTCGAAGCCACGATCCGCGCGCGCCGGGACGAGGGCGACGCCGCCACCTCCTACGCCGCCAGCCTGTTCGCCAAGGGGCGGCCCAAGATCGCGCAGAAACTGGGCGAGGAAGCGGTGGAAACCGTCATCGCCGCCATGGCGCAGCCCGACAAGATCGTGTCCGAGGCCGCCGACCTGCTCTTCCACCTGATCGTGCTGTTGACCGATGCGGGGCTGTCGCTGGACGATGTCCGCGCCGAACTCGCGCGGCGCGAGGGCATATCGGGGCACGACGAAAAGGCCGCGCGCGCGCGCTGATCCCACGGAGATTATCATGCCGATCGACGCCACGCTTCCCTATGACGACCAGAATATCTTCGCGAAGATCCTGCGCGACGAAATCCCCTCGAAGCGCGTCTATGAGGATGAATGGGCGGTCGCATTCCACGACATCGCGCCGCACGCCCCGACGCATATCCTGGTGATCCCGCGCGGCCCCTATGTGTCGTGGGACGATTTCTCGGCGCGCGCCAGCGAGGCGGAGATTGCGGGCTTCGTCCGCGCGGTCGGCCATGTCGCACGCGAGGCGGGCGCGGTGGCGCCGGGTTATCGCCTGCTGGCGAATATCGGCCCGGACGCCGGGCAGGAAGTACCCCATCTCCATGTCCATATCCTGGCGGGCAAGCCGCTCGGCCCGATGCTGGCGCGCTGATCGAGCCACTTGCCCCTCCTCCTGCCGGGACAAGGGCTTTAAACGCACGCCTTTCTCCTCCCCTGACCGCATCGGCTGCGTCTTAGGGATTGCGCGTAATAAAATTGCAGCTAACTTCCCGGATCATTCACCGAACGCCGGGTGCGCCCCCTGTCGGGGCGGCCCTTCCCTTGGGGGGATTGGACATTCATGATTTTCGGGCGCGTTAAGCCTCTGGACGCCATTCTGGCGACCGCTGAGAAGAAGGGGCTGCAACGATCGCTAGGCGCGTTCCAGCTGACCATGCTGGGCATCGGCGCCGTCATCGGCACGGGCATCTTCGTCCTCACCTCCGAAGCCGCGCAAAAGGCGGGGCCGGGCATGATGCTGTCCTTCGTGCTGGCGGGTTTCGTCTGCGCGGTGGCGGCGCTGTGCTATTCCGAGCTGGCCTCGATGGTGCCGGTCGCGGGGTCGGCCTATACCTATACCTATGCGGTCATGGGCGAACTGCTCGCCTGGATGGTCGGCTGGGCGCTGATCCTGGAATATGCGGTCGGCGCGTCCGCCGTCGCGGTCGGCTGGTCGGGTTATGTGGTGGGGCAGATCCGCAACCTGCTGGGCATCGACATACCGATGGAATGGGTCAACGGCCCCTCCTCGGGCGGTTACATCAACCTGCCCGCCGTCATCATCTCGCTGCTGGTCACCTGGCTGCTCGTCGTCGGCACGACCGAGAGCGCGCGCGTGAACGCGATCCTGGTCGCGATCAAGGTCGCCGCGCTGACCCTTTTCATCGCGCTGTCGGTGCCGGTCATGAACGGCGCGCATTTCGAACCCTTCATGCCCACCGGACTGACCGGCGTCGCGGGGGCGGCGGCGTCGATCTTCTTCGCCTATGTCGGCTTCGACGCGGTGTCGACTGCCGCCGAGGAAACCAAGAATCCGCAGCGCAACGTGCCGATCGGCCTGATCGCCTCGCTGCTGTTCTGCACCATCTTCTACCTGCTGGTATCGGCGGGCGCGATCGGATCGCCGCTGGGCGCGCAGCCGGTGCGGGACGCCGCGGGCGTCCTGCTGTCGCCGGGCACCTCGGAACTGGCCGATCGCTGCAAGGCGATCGTCGCGGGCGGCGCGGCCGAGCCGCTGTCCTGCTCGCGCGAGGCGCTGGCGCATGTGCTGCGCACCATCGGCTGGGAAAAGATCGGCAACCTGATCGGCCTGGCCGCCACGCTGGCGCTGCCCTCGGTCGTGCTCATGATGATGTTCGGCCAGACCCGCGTGTTCTTCACCATGGCGCGCGACGGCCTGCTGCCCGAAAAGCTCGCCTCGGTGCATCCGCGCTATCGGACCCCGCACGTCGTGACGATCGTCACCGGCATCGCCGCGACCATCGCCTCGGCCTTCCTGCCGGTCGGCAAGCTGGCCGACTATTCCAACTCGGGTACGCTGTTCGCCTTCTTCATGGTGGCGCTGTCGGTGATGGTGCTGCGCCGGACCGATCCGGGCCGCAAGCGCCCCTTCCGCACCCCGGCGGTGTGGATCGTCGCCCCCGCCGCGATGATCGGGTGCGCCTATCTGTACTTCTCGCTGCCGCTGATCGCGATCCTGGTCCTGCCGGGCTGGGGTGCGGTCGGCCTGCTGATCTACTTCCTCTACAGCCGCAAGCGCAGCCATGTCGGGCGCGGCATCATCGACGTGGTCGAGGACCCCGCGATGCAGCCGGAGGTCGCCCGGCCGCTGGATCGCTGATCGGTTTCACGACCATGGAAAAGGGCCGGAGGAGCGATCCTCCGGCCCTTTCTGTTTGGGGCGCTGCCGTTCCCCCAGGCCAAGGCCCGGGGGGAGGATGGCGGATTACAGGCTGGCGGCGAGCGCCTTCAGATCGACCTGCGGACGCGCGCCGAAATGGCTGATGATCTCGGCCGCGCAAACGGCGCCCAGGGTCAGCGAGGCCTGCAGGTCCCGGCCATGCGTCTGGCCATGGAGGAAGCCCGCCGCGAACAGGTCGCCCGCGCCCGTCGTGTCGACCACCTTGTCCACCGGCTGGGCGGGCACGGTCACGCGCTCGTCGCCGCGCACCGCCAGCGCACCCTTTTCGGCGAGCGTGACGACCAGCGTCTCGACCTTGTCCTTCAGGAAGGCGATCGCCGCCTCGACATCCGCCGTCTCGGTCAGCGCGACGATCTCGGTCTCGTTGGCGAAGATCACGTCGATCAGCCCGGCATCGATCAGCGCATGGAAATCGGCGCGGTGGCGGTCGATGACGAACTCGGCCGAGGCGGTGAAGGCGATCTTGCGACCCGCCTCGCGCGCGACCTGGATCGCGGCGCGCATCGCGGCGCGCGGTTCCTCGGGATCCCAGAGATAGCCCTCGATATAGAGATAGGCGGCATCGGCGATCAGCGCGCGGTCGAGCGCCTGGGCGGGCAGGTAGTGCGACGCGCCCAGGAAGGTGTTCATCGTCCGCTGCCCATCGGGGCTGACGAAGATCATGCAGCGGCCCGTCGTCGGCTGTCCGGCGCGGACCGGCGTGTCGTAGCGGACGCCCGCCGCCCGGATGTCGTGCGCGAAGACCTCGCCCAGCTGGTCGTCGGCGACCTGGCCGATGAACGCGGTCTTGCCGCCCAGCGCCGCGATCCCCGCCAGCGTATTGGCCGCCGAGCCGCCCGAAATCTCACGCCCCGGCCCCATCTTGGCATAAAGCGCATCGGCCTCCTCGGGCGAGAAGACCAGCTGCATCGCGCCCTTGGTCATGCCGTTTTCGGCGATGAAGTCATCTTCGGCCGGGCTGAGGATGTCGACGATGGCATTGCCGATCGCCACCACGTCGTAAGTGGGGTTGGTCAAGAAAGGGACTCCGGGAAAAAGCTATGATGCCGCCGCCCTAGTCAGCGCGCTACCCCCGCGCAAGGGAGGCGCGGACGCCGCCGCCGCGCATTGACTCGAGGCTTGGCCCCGCGCCATTCCCGACGCCATGATCCGCGCCTTTTTCCTGTCGCTGGCCCAGCTTGGCGATCCTGCGATCCGCCGCGTGCTGTTTCGCTCGCTGGCGGTCACGCTCGCCCTGTTCGCGGGCGCCGGGATCGCGCTATGGTGGGGCGTGCGCGCGGCGCTGAGCGGGTGGCTGGGGGCGCAGGCGGGCGGTTGGTCGGCGGCGCTGACCGTGGTGGTCGAGCTGCTGGCCTTCTGGCTCGCCTTTCGCGCCGTGGCGGTTGCGGTGGTCGGCCTGTTCGCCGACGACATCGTCGCCGCGGTCGAGGCGCGCCATTATCCCGACCGGCTGGCAAGCGCGCGACCGGTGCCCTTCGCGCGCGGGGTCGCCATGGGGCTGGGGTCGGCGGGGCGCGTGATCGCGATCAACCTGATCCTCCTGCCGCTCTATATCGTGCTGCTGGCGACCGGGGTGGGCACGGCGGCGGCCTTTCTGGTCGTCAATGGCTGGCTGCTCGCGCGCGATCTGGGCGACATGGTGGCGGCCCGGCACATGGACCGGGCCGCCATGCGTCGCTGGCGCAAGGCGACCGGACCCGCGCGCTTCCTGTTGGGGCTTGCCGCCGCCGCCCTGTTCGTGGTTCCGGGGGTGAACCTGCTGGCCCCCGTCCTGGGGGCGAGCATGGCGACCCATTTCTTTCATATGAGACGTAAGGCATGAACCGCCCATTCGCGCTGATGCTGCTGCCCCCGATCGCGCTGGCGGGCTGTACCGTACCGCAGACCGCCGCGCCGGTCCGCACCGGCGGCATGGTCCCGGTGCCGGTGCCCTATACCAGCGTCGGGCTGGAGCGGGTGCTGGGGCAGGACGCCGCCGGGCTGACCAAGCTGTTCGGCACGGCCGATGCCGATGTGCGCGAGGGGACCGCGCGCAAGCTACAATATCAGGGCCGCTTCTGCGTCCTCGACGCCTATCTCTACCCCAAGGACGGGGCCGAGCCGCGCGTCACCTATATCGACGCGCGCGAACCCGATGGCAGCGCGATCGACCGCGCCAGTTGTGTCGCGGCGCTGACCAGGCGTGACGGCGGGCGCTGACGGGCGGGCGGCACCGGCTCCCGGTGTGGGTGAAATGCGCCGCAGGTCCGGTCATGGCCGTGACCTGCCCATGACCGGAACGCCAAGTGGTTAACAAATCTTCATGATTTATGGGTGTTGCAAAAGGGTTCCGTGCATTTGCAAAAAATTGATGCGCTGCAGGAACAATTTTGCGGATCGAAGCGTATGCGCTATCGGGACGAAGAACAACGCCGCGTCTTGGCTGTAGTTCGCCATGGGAGATTATATATGATGAAGTTCCTGTCTGCCGTTGCTGCCACCGCCCTCGTCGCTGCTCCGGTCGCCGCTGCGCCGACCAACGCCGCTTCGAGCCTGTCGGTCGCCAAGTCGGTCCGCGCCTCGGCTCCGACCGCCAAGGGCAACAAGCTGGCCGGCGGCGGCATCCTCGCCGCGCTGATCGCTGCTGGCGTGGTCGCCATCGGCGTCGTCGCGATCGTCAAGGACGATAACGCGGACAGCAACTGATCGTCGGGGGCGGGTCTGGGCCCGCCCCGGCCATCATCGCATGGTGACATGCACGGAAAAGGGGGCCGTTTCGGCTCCCTTTTTTGTTGCCCGGGACAGGGGCTCAGGCGCCCCAGTCGGGGCCGTCCGGGTCGGGGAAGAAATCATCGCCCTGGGCGGGCGCGTCCGGGCGCAAAGGCGGCAGGCTTGGCGGCTCGCCACCGAAGCGGACCCGGATATAGGCGACCGATCCGCTCAGCCCCTGAAAGACGGCGCGCACCACCTCGCCACGCCGGATTCGGGCACCGATCAGCGGCGCGCGTTCGGCGGAGAGATAGCCGACCTGGACATCCCGCACGCTGAACACCGCCACCGCATGGGGATCGTGCCGGTTGCGCGGCTCGGGTCGCAGCGTCACGGGATCGCCGACGGCCGATGCCAGCAGCTCGAAGCGCCGGTTGCTCCGCGCCTTGTCCTCATTGGGAAAGTCGATCCCGACCACGGCCAGCGTCAATTCATCCATGCGCTTCTAACTGGGTATCCCGGCCGCCCGGGTCCAGAGCCCTCCCAATCCGGGCCGGGCGGGCTATAGTGCAATCATCCTGTCCCATCCGGAGTATCCATGTCCGTTGCCGCCCTGGCGATGCTGCTCGCCGCCCAAAGCCCCGCCCCCGCCCCGACCGTCGCGCCTGTCCTGGCCAGCCCCGACGCGCGCGACGTGCACAGCTATGCCCGACCGCTGGAGGCGCGGGTCACGCATGTCTCGCTGAACCTCTATGCCGATTTCGACACCCATGTGATGCGCGGCATCGCGACCCTGTCGGTCGATGCCAGGCCGGATGCCCGGCAGCTGGTCGTCGACGACAACGGCCTGCGCATCGTCACCGTCACCGATGCGCAGAACCGGCCCCTGCCCTATAGCGTGGGCGCGAACGACAAGGTGCACGGCGCGCCGCTGACCATCAAGCTGAACGGCCAGCGTACGGTCAAGATCGCCTATGCCTCCGCGCCGGGAGCCAAGGCGCTGCAATGGCTGTCGCCCGAGCAGACGGCGGGCAAGAAACAGCCCTATCTGTTCAGCCAGGGCGAGGCGATCCTCAACCGCAGCTGGATTCCGACCCAGGATTCGCCCGGCATCCGCCAGACCTGGGACGCCACCGTCAACGCCCCCTGCGCGCTGACCGTGGTGATGAGCGGCGAGCGGACCGGCGAGACGCCCTGCAACGATGGCCGCCACACCGCCAGCTATCGCATGGACAAGCCGGTCGCCCCCTATCTGATCGCGCTCGCGATCGGCGACCTGAAGTTCAAGCCGCTCAGCGCCCATACCGGCATCTGGACCGAGCCCGCGATGCTCGACAAGGCGGCCTGGGAATTCGCCGGGCTCGACAAGTTCGTCACCGCCGCCGAGGGGCTGTACGGCCCCTATCGCTGGGGCCGCTATGACGTGCTGGTCCTGCCGCCCAGCTTTCCGTTCGGCGGCATGGAAAACCCGATGCTGACCTTCGCCACGCCGACCGTGCTGGCGGGCGACCGCAGCCTCGTCAGCCTGATCGCGCATGAGCTGGCGCATAGCTGGTCGGGCAACCTCGTCACCAACGCGACCTGGGACGATTTCTGGCTGAACGAGGGCTTCACCAGCTATTTCGAGAACCGGATCATGGAGTCGATGTACGGCAAGCGCCGCGCCGCGATGGAGGCGGACCTGGCCTGGACCGACATGCAGAATGCGGTGAAGGAAGCCGGTGGCCCGCAGTCGCCCGACACCAAGCTGCATCTCGACCTGAATGCCGCGCGCGATCCCGATGACGGCATGACCCAGATCGCCTATGACAAGGGTGCGACCTTCCTGCGGACGATCGAGTCCGTCGTCGGGCGCGCACGCTGGGACGCCTATCTGCGCGGCTATTTCGACCGCCATGCCTTCCAGCCGCAGACGAGCGCCGGGTTCCTGGCCGACTTGCGCCAGAACCTGCTCAAGCCCGGCGAGGACGCCAGGATCGGCGTCGACCAATGGGTCTATCAGCCCGGCATTCCCGCCAATGCGGTCCATGTCCGCTCCGATGCCTTCCCCGCGATCGACGCGGCGGCCAGGGCCTTCGCGGCGGGTGGCCCGGTCTCGGCGGTGCCGGACAAGGTCACGACGCAGGAATATGTCCGCTTCCTCGACCAGTTGCCCCGCCAGCTGTCCGCCGAAAGGCTCGCCGCGCTCGATGGACGTTTCCATTGGAACGGGACGGGCAATAGCGAGATCCGCTTCGCCTGGCTGCGGCTCGCGCTCGCCAATCGCTATCCGCCCGCCGAGGCGTCGGCCGAGCAGTTCCTGACCGCGCAGGGCCGCCGCAAGTTCGTCGCACCGCTGTTCCAGCAGCTTCAGGGACAGGGCGAATGGGGCCAGGCGCTGGCCAGGCGAATCTATGACAAGGCGCGTCCCGGCTATCATTCGGTGACCCAGGTTACGGTCGACCGCCTGCTCGGACGATAAAGCGAGCCTGCCGCGCGGCGAAACGAGGAACGAAAAACTCGTTTCGCCGCCGGATTTTCAAGTCATCGCCGCCGCAACACCGTTCACCGGATATGGTTGCGCCTGCGCTTTCCAACCCGTTTATCCCCGGTTAATCGACACTCACACCGACATTCCGACCGGGGGGTCATGTGAAGTTCAAGGCATTTGCAGTGCGATTCGCGCTGATGGCATCGTGCGGCCTGATGATGGCCACCCCTGCTGCGGCGCAGTTCTGGCAGTGCGCACCCTATGCCCGCGAGATTTCGGGCATCGATCTTCACGGCAACGCCAACACCTGGTGGGGCCAGGCCGAGGGCCGTTACGAGCGCGGCCACACCCCGAAGGAAGGATCGGTCCTCGCCTTCGAAGCCACCCACCGGATGCGCGTCGGCCATGTCGCGATGGTCAGCCGGGTCGTCAGCAACCGCGAAGTCCTGCTCACCCATGCCAACTGGTCGCGCCGCGGCGGCATCGAGCGCGACGTCCGCGCGATCGACGTCTCGCCCGACAATGACTGGTCGATGGTCAAGGTGTGGTACGGCCCCAATGGCGACCTGGGCACGTCGGCCTATCCGACCAAGGGCTTCATCTATGCGGACCATGCACCGAGCAGCGCCATGCCCGCCAACGAGATCGCCTCGCGCACCGACAGCCGGGTCTCGGGCATCCTGACCTTCGCGGCCCCGACCCAGTAAGATTTTCCGCCCGGCCCGCATCGGCGATGGTCGGGAAAGCCCAGCGCATCACGCGGGACATACGCTTGGGCGTCGCGCAGCGTGACCGGATAAGGTCGAACGGGGCGGAAGCTGCCCCCATTCCTCTTCCAAACCCCCGTTCAGCCTGAGCGAAGTCGAAGGCCAAGGGAACACCTCACCCAGCGCGCAGCCCATGCTGCGACCTTGCGCATCGTGAAGGGCCGTTTCCCCCTCACCCCGCCCGGAACGTCATCGCCACGCCGTTCATGCAATAACGCTTGCCCGTCGGCTTGGGCCCGTCGTCGAAGACATGGCCGAGATGCCCGCCGCAGCGGCTGCAATGCACCTCCACCCGCTCCATCATCAGCGACCGATCGGACGTGGTGCCGACCGCGCGAGGCAGGGATGCCCAGAAGCTCGGCCAGCCGGTGCCGCTGTCGAACTTCGTCCTGGACGAAAAGAGCGACTGACCACATCCCTTGCACCCGAAGACGCCGCTGCGATGCTCCTCGTTGAGCGGGCTGCTATAGGGCCGCTCGGTCCCTTCCTTCCGCAACACCGCATAGGCCGCCGGGCCGAGCTTCTGCCGCCATGCCGCGTCACTCATCGCCACCGGATAGCGCTCGGCGGCCACCGCCTCGCGGCCGCAGGCGGACAGGCCCATCCCCGCCAGCCCCAGCCCGGCAAGCGAGAGAAAGGCGCGGCGATCGGCAGGTTGCGTGCTCATGCCTCCAAGATAGGAAGGCCGCCGCCCGATGACAGGGGGTCAGCCCTTGCGCCGCCAGAAGGGCCGCGTGCTGCCCGATTGCAGCACGCCGCGCCGGAACAGCCGCGCACCCAGCGTCACGAAGATCGCCACCCACAGCGCCTGCCACGCCAGCGCCAGCGCATGCGGCCAGAGCGAGGGGCTCGCCGCCGCCATGCCCGCCATCGCGAAGGGCGAGGATAGCGGGAATATCTCCGCCACCCGTGCCAGCCAGCTGTCGGGCTTGGACAGGCCGCTCAGCGTCAGGGTGAACATGCCGACCTGGACGATGGTGATGGGCAGCGAGAGCATCTGGATCTCGCGCATCGTGGTCGCCTGCGCGCCGATCGTCAGGAATACCGATCCCAGCAACAGATAGGCCATGGTGAAATAGCTGACGAACAGGATCGCGAATATCGGCAGGCCGACTGCCGGGGACAATTCGCCGACCATCCCGCTGAACGCCGGGGGCAGGACGCTCGTCACCTGGCCCAGCACCGTGCCCCAGAAGCCGACGAACAGCACCGCCACCCCGAACATGCCCAGCAGCTTGCCCAGGAACACCGCCTCCAGCGGCACGGCGGCGGCCAAGACCTCGATCACCTTATTCGAGCGTTCCTCCGCCATGGTGCCGACGACCTGCCCCGCCAGGAACAGGGTCAGGAAGAACACGCCGAACACCGCCAGGAACGCGGTCTGGTTCTGTCCGCCCAGCGTCGCGCGCTGGCGCGAAAAGCTGATCTTGGTCGGCGCGACGCGCGGCAATTCCCCGCCCAGCCGCTCGGCCGCCAGCGCGCTGCCCGCCAGCACGGCCAGATAATCCGCCGCGCGCGAGCCGCGTGCGCCATAGAGCAGGGTCGGCCGGTCGAGCGGGCCATAGAGCACCGCGGTCGCGTCATAGTCCCGCGATTCGAACGCGGCGCGCGCCTGGGCCGCCGGATCGCGTGCCGGGGCAAGAGTGACCAGCGCGGGCGGTTCCTCGTCGCGGCGGAAGATGGCGCGCGACCGCCGGTCGGCCTCGACGAAGCTGCCCGCCAGGGCCTCGGGGACGATCGCGACGATGCGGACATGGTCGGCGCCGTGATCGGCGGCCTGCGCCGCGCCCATCGCGCCGATGGTGCTGAACGCGACCATGATCAGCGGCGCGAACAGGAACAGGAGGAAGATCGGCGTGAAGACGGTCGCGATGAAATCGCGGCGTGCGATCGTCATCGTCTGGCGGATCAGGCGGCGGGTGGAATTCATGCCGCGATCTCCTCGGCGGGCGCACCGACGATGCGGACAAAGGCTTCGTGCAGGCTGGGGCGCTCGATCGACAGGTTCAGCACCCCGGCCCCGGCCGCGAGCAGCCGTCCGAGCACCGGTTCGATCCCCTCATCGGGCAACGGGAATCGCCAGTCCTCGCCGTCGCGCACCGCATCGGCGGGCAGGAGCGGCGGCAGGACCTGCGCGGGATCGCGCGGGCGATACCGGACCCAGGAGCGCAGCGTGCCGCGCGCCTCGTCCACCGTCCCCTCGAACCGCCGCTGTCCGCCCGCTATGATCGCCAGCCGGTCGCACAGCCGCTCGGCATGCGCCATGACATGGGTGGAGAACAGGATCGTCGCCCCCCGGTCGCGCTCGCCCAGGATCAGCGCCTCCAGCCGTTCCTGGTTGACCGGGTCGAGGCCCGAGAACGGCTCATCCAGCACCAGCAGCTTCGGGCGGTGCACGACCGAGCCGAGCAGCTGGACAAGCTGCGCCATGCCCTTGGACAATTTGCGGATCTTGTTGTCTGCGGCGTGGCCGAGCCCGGCCTGCTCCAGCAGTTCGACCGCGCGGGCGCGCCCGGTCGCCCAGTCGAGCCCGCGCAGCGCGCCCATGAAGGCGATCGCCTCGCGCGCCTTCATCGCCGGGTACAGCCCGCGCTCCTCAGGGAGATAGCCGACCATGTCGCTGGCATCGCGCGGATGGGCATGGCCCAGCAGCGTGCGCTGCCCCTCATCGGGTTCGATGATGCCGAGCAGCATCCGAAGCGTGGTCGTCTTGCCGGCGCCGTTGGGGCCCAGCACGCCGTACACCGCGCCGGTCGGCACCGCGATGTCGACCCCGTCGACCACCCGGCGATCCCCGAAGCGTTTGGCGAGGCCCGAGGCGGTGACCGCCCACTGATTATCCACGCAACTGTTCCTCCCTGATCGCCTGTGGTAGCGGGCCTGCGTGGCGCAAGACAAGCTGGAAACCCGGATCAAGGCGAAGGCGGCCGAACTGGGCTTTGCCGCGATCGGCATCACCCATGCCGACGCCGCGCCCAAGACCGTCGAGCGGCTGCACCAGTGGCTGGCCGAGGGGCGGCACGGATCGATGATCTGGATGGCCGACCGCGCGCACCAGCGGCAGAGCCCCGCCAGCCTGTGGCCCGAGGTGAAGAGCATCATTTCGCTGGGCGTCAGCTATGCCCCCGCCGAGGACCCGATGCGGCTGGCCGATCACGGGCGGATCGGGCGCATCTCGGTCTATGCGCAGGGTGCCGATTATCACGACGTGGTGAAGCGGCAGCTGAAGGCGCTGGGCCGCTGGCTGGCGCAGGAGGGGGCTTGCGACCTCAAGGTCTTCGTCGACACCGCGCCGGTCATGGAAAAGCCGCTGGCCGAGGCGGCCGGGCTGGGCTGGCAGGGCAAGCATACCAACCTCGTCAGTCGCGAGCATGGCAGCTGGCTGTTCCTGGGGGCGATCTACACCACGTTGGAACTGGAGCCCGATGCGGTGGCGCGCGACACCTGCGGCCGGTGCGACGCGTGCCAGCGGGCGTGCCCGACCGACGCCTTTCCCGCGCCCTATCAGCTCGATGCGCGGCGGTGCATCTCCTATCTGACCATCGAACATGCGGGGCCGATCCCGGAGGAATTCCGGGCGGCGATGGGCAACCGCATCTATGGCTGCGACGATTGCCTGGCGGTGTGCCCGTGGAACAAGTTCGCGGCCGCCGCGCAGGCGAATATGGCGTTCCATCCGCGTGCCGAGCTGACCGCGCCGGAGCTGGGGGATTTGCTGTCGCTCGACGATGCGGGTTTTCGGCAGATCTTCGCGGGGTCGCCGATCAAGCGGATCGGGCGGAACCGGATGGTACGCAATGCGGCGATCGCGGCGGGGAATAGCGGGGCGGCGGAGCTGGTGCCGGTGTTGCGGGGGTTGCTGGGGGATGCCGATCCGGTGGTGGTGGAGGCGGCGGCATGGGCCTTGGGGCGGTTGGGTGAGGTTGGTGCCTAGCCCCCGGCCCTCCCCCATCCCCTCCCGCCTGCGGGAGGGGCGTGCTTTAAGACTGATGGACCGCATAAGCTACGAGCGTATCGCTTTTTGAAGCGCTGCCTAGTTGGACTAGGCACGCCCCTCCCGCAAGCGGGAGGGGATGGGGGAGGGCCTGGTGTCTCACCGAGCCCCCACCCCAAACAATCAATCCACCCAGTCCAACCCGATATCCTTGTAAACCGAGCGATCCTCGTCCCAGCCCGGCTTCACCTTCACGTGCAGATACAGGTGCACCTTGTGCCCCAGGATGCGCGACAGCTCCTCGCGGGCCTTCGCCCCGATCTCCTTGATCCGCACGCCGTTCTTGCCCAGCACGATCGCGCGCTGGGTGGGACGTTCGACCAGGATCTGCTGGTGGATCTCGACCGATCCGTCCTCGCGCTCCTTATAGGCCTCGGTCTCGACCGCGCTGGCATAGGGCAGCTCGGCATGGAGCTGGAGATAGATCTGCTCGCGCGTCACCTCGGCGGCCAGCGCGCGCTCGGTCGCGTCGGAGACCTGGTCCTCGGGATAATGCCAGGGCCCTTCGGGCATCAGCTTCGCCAGATGCGCCTTCAGCTCGGGCAGGCCGTCGCCGGTCTGCGCCGAGACGAACCAGATTTCGTCGAACGCCACGACCGCGTTCAGCTTTTCGGCATGGCCCAGCAACCGCGCCTTGTCGGCGATGTCGACCTTGTTGAGGATCAGGTGCTTGGGCTCGGGCCGGTGCGCGATCGACTCGGCGATGGCGGTCACCTTCGGCCCGATCCCGCCCTTGCCGTCGACGACCAGCGCCAGGATGTCGGCCCCCTCCGCGCCTTCCCAGGCGGCGGCGACCATCGCGCGGTCCAGGCGGCGCTTGGGCTCGAAGATGCCGGGGGTGTCGACCAGCAGGATCTGCGCATCCCCCTCGATCGCCACGCCGAGCAGCTTGGCGCGAGTCGTCTGCGCCTTGGGGCTGACGATCGCGACCTTCTGGCCGACCAGCGCATTGACGAGGGTGGATTTTCCGGCATTGGGCGCGCCGACGACGGCCACGAGGCCGCAACGTTGTTCAGTCATGCCCCAGCGGTACAGGCGAAGCGGCCCTGCCTGCAAGGAAAAGCCCGCATGGACGGATCGTCACATCGCGATCAGTACCCGGCCATTCGTCACCGGCCATATCCCCGCTCCGTTTTCGCAAAGGAGTGCGTGTCATGAAGACCCTGATGACCACCCTGTCGGCCGCGATCCTGCTGACGGTGGCAGGCCCCGCCTCGGCCAAGGGCTGCCTCAAGGGCGCGGCGGTCGGCGGCGTTGCCGGGCATTTCGTCGGCAAGGGCCATGCGGTGCTGGGCGCGGTCGCGGGCTGCGCGATCGGACACCACCGCGCGAAGGTTCAGGCGAGGAAGGACGCAGCGGCCGCCAGGGGGCGTTGATTTCGGTGCCTGGGCGGGGTCGGGGCTTGGCCTTCGACTTCGCTCAGGCTGAACGGAGGTTGGGACGCGTGGCCTTCCTGTCAAACAGCCGTTCAGGCTGAGCGAAGTCCAAGCCCACGCCCCGGCCCCACCCCCGCTCAGGCCTTCAGCTTCGCCAGCAACGCCTTGGCGGCGGCCGTCTCCGCCTCCTGCTTGTTCGCGCCGCTCGCGCTGGCCTCCGCCGTGCGACCGATCCGGACGGCCACGGTAAAGCGCGGCGCATGGTGCGGTCCCGAGCGATCCGTCACCACATATTCGGGTGCCTTGCGATTATGCGCGGCGGCCCATTCCTGCAGCGCCGACTTGGGATGCTGCGGCGCCTTGCCCTGCGCATGCACGCGGTCGCCCCAGGCCTTGCGGATGAAGCCGCGCGCCGCGTCCAGCCCCGCCTCGCGATACCAGGCACCGATCAGCGCCTCCATCACGTCGCCCAGCACATTGTCGCTGTCCGACGCGCCGTCATCGCGCGCCTGCTTGCCCAGCCGCAGATGCTCGCGCACCCCCAGGTCGCGCGCGACATCGGCGCAGACGGCGCCCGTCACCAGCGAATTGAGCCGCCGCGACAGCTGCCCCTCGGGCTCGTTCGGGAATTGCTCCCACAGCCATTCGGCCATGACCAGCCCCAGCACCCGGTCGCCGAGAAACTCCAGCCGCTCGTAATTCTCCGCCGCCTGGCTGCCATGGGTCAGCGCACGCTGGAACGGCGCGGTGTCGGCGGGCGCGCGACCAAAGATCGCCTTCAGCCAGTCATCCACCGCGCTCAAAACCCTTCTCCGATCCGCTTCCAGCGCGCGGCAGTCACCCAGGTCCAGGGCTTGATCCACTCCGCCGAGCCATCGGTCGAGAAGAAGGTGACGGCGGCGCGCCCCTCCAGCCGGTCCATCGGGATCATCCCCATGCCCATCGGCGGCGCGAAACGGCTGTCGGCCGAATCGTCGCGATTGTCGCCCATCAGGAAGACCCGCCCGGCGGGAACGGTATAGACGCCGGTATCGTCGCGATCGGGCAAATTGCCCTGGTCGATCACGTCATAGCTCTTGCCGCCCGGGAGCGTCTCGCGGAACCGGGGATAGCGGCAGACCGACCGGCCACCGACCGAGTCGAGATAGGCCGCGCCGCATTCGGTCGGCCCGAAATTGGGGGTCAGCGGCAGGACGAAATCGGCGACGCGCTGCTTGGGGACCGGACGGCCGTTCAGGATCACCTGCCCGTTCGTCACCTGGATCGTATCGCCGGGCAGGCCGATCACCCGCTTGATGACGTCATGGTCGTCGGGCCCCGGCGAGCGGAACACCACCACATCGCCGCGCGCCGGATCGCGGCCCAGGATACGGCCGGGCAGCAACGGGACGCCGAACGGAAGGGACCAGCGCGAATAGCCGTAATTCCACTTCGTCACGAACAGGTAATCGCCGATCAACAGCCGCGGCAGCATCGATTCCGACGGGATTACGAAAGACGTGACGATGAAGCTGCGCAGGATGAAGACGAACAGCGCCAGCTTCAGGAAGAAGCGCAGCGTATCCTTCGCTTCCGACGATTTGGGCGATGAGGGGGACGTGTCGGCCATGGTCGTCGGGTTCGCGCAACCCGCTCGCCTCGTCAAGCGGCTTCCCCCTTTCGCCGCGTTCGCCGCAGCGATACGGGAACCGCCCCTGCGTTCGGCGGTACAGTCCATCAAGCATGACCGATTTCATCCTCAACCTGATCGCCTGGGGCGGCTATTTCGGCATTTTCCTGCTGATGGCGCTGGAAAATATCCTGCCCCCCATCCCGTCCGAGGTCATCATGGGCCTGGGCGGCATGGCGGTCGCGCGCGGGCAGATGGAGATGATCCCGCTGATCCTGTGGGGCACGGCGGGGACCACGGCGGGCAATTATGCCTGGTACGCGGTCGGCCGCTATATCGGCTATGAGCGGTTCCGCCCCTTTATCGATCGCCATGGCCGCTGGCTGACGATGGAATGGCGCGATGTCGAGCGGCTGCACGAATTCTTCGTCCGGCATGGCGGCTGGGTGGTGTTCGTGTTCCGCTTCATGCCCGCCTTCCGCACCCTGATCTCGCTTCCCGCCGGGATCACGCGGATGCCGCTGGCCAAGTTCCTGATCTGGACCTTTGCAGGCAGCACGATCTGGAACGCCATCCTGGCCTATGCGGGGCTTTGGCTGGGCGCCAATTTCGAGGCGATCGACCGCTATGTCGGCCCCGCCGCCATCGTGATGACGGGGGCGATCGCGGTCGGCTATCTCTGGCGGGTCTTCACCTGGAAGCCGCGCGGCGAGCGATGATCCGCCCGCGCCTCAGGCGCGGGGATGCGCGGTCCGGTAAATGTCGAGCAGCCGCGCGGCATCGACCTCGGTATAGATTTGCGTCGAGCTCAGGCTGGCATGGCCGAGCAGTTCCTGAAGCTGGCGTAGATCGGCGCCCCGGCCCAGCAAATGGGTGGCGAAACTGTGCCGCAGCGCGTGCGGCGTCGTCCGCGCCGCCAGCCCCAGCCGCTCCCGCGCCGCCTGGACCGCGCGCCGGATGATCGTGGGCGACAGCGGCCCGCCCTTGGCGCCCCGGAACAGCGGCTCGTCGCCCGCCACCGCAAAGGGCATCTGCGCGGCATAGGTCTCGATCGCGGCGCGCAGCTCGGGCAGCAACGGCACGATCCGCGTCTTGTTGCGCTTGCCGGTGACGCGGATCGTCTCGCCCAGCGGCAAGATGCCCGCCGGCAGCGACAGCGCCTCCCCGATCCGCAGCCCCGCGCCATAGAGCAGCATCAGCACCGCCCAGTCGCGCGCGGCGATCCAGGGCTCGGCGGCGTTTTCCGCGACATCCTCGCCCAGCGCCATGATGTCGGCGGGGGCCTGTGGGCGGGGGATCGTCCGCTTGCGGCGCGGGCCCTTCATCGGCGGCGGCTCGGCGCCCGCCCAGCGCAGGAAGTGGCGCACCGCCGACAATTCCCGCGCCGTCGACGCAGATGTCAGCCCCTCCCCCCGACGCCGCGCGAGATAGGCGCGCAGGTCGGCGGCCGTCAGGCGGGCGAGCGCCCCGCCGTCCATGGCCTCGCCCCAATGCTCCGCCAGAAAGCCGCACAGCCGCCCGGCCGTGGCGACATAGGCCCGCACCGTGTGGTCGGACCGTCGCAGGTCGACTGTGAGATGGCGGTAATAATCGGCGATCAGCGCGGTCATAGGCGCGAAACGATGACAGGCGGCGACGCGGCGGCAAAGATAAATCGGTTAGGATTCAGATGAAACGGCCGTCATAAAGACCATGATCTCGCCCGTTTCGTCCGCCTCTCCGATCCGCTTCAGCCCGCTGTCGGGCCAGGACGCCCCGGCGTCGGCGCCATCGCCTTTCGACAAGCCGAAGGGGCCGACCACCATCTCGATTTCCCGCGAGGCGTTCGAGGCCCTGGAGAGCTTGGAGAAGGGGTCCGTCGCGAAACCCCAGGACTCCGTGACCTATGACAAGACGGTCAAGGCGCTGCTCGCCGCCCGCCAGGACGTGATCGGGCGCGGCGGGGGTATCGATCTAGGCGATACCGGCAACACGCTCGTCACCAATCCCTATACCGCGCCCTTCGCGGCCGATGTCGCCCCGCTCTATGGGATGCTGAAGGACGGCGCATCGGCGAACGAGGCTCTCACTGCCGCGCTGACGAGCGTCCTGCCGCAGCAGGGGCAGCGCACCGACACCACCTATGCGGCCGAATTCGCGCTGAAGCACATGAAGATGACCGCGATCGCCGACCGCCTGATCGCCCCCGAGCATAAGGAGGAAGCCACCGCGATCCTCGGCCGGGTGTTCGACAGGATGGCTGACGCCACCCCGATCCGGGCCGACCTCGCCGCATCCACCCTCACCATCGCCCGCAGCGGCGAGGATGCGGACACACGCGTTTCGCAGATCGTCGCGCTGGTGAACAAGTCCTTGAATTCCGGTCGTCAAAATATGCTGACCGACCGGCAACGCCACGAACTGACGGAAATGACGGACTCCTGGCAGAACTTCCAAAAACTCCTGCCCCGTGACGCTGGCACCCCCGTCACGACCTAGGGCCGATGGACACGTTCGGGATGGCGTCTTCTTCTTCCCTCTCCCCTGGACAGGGGAGAGGGTTAGCGGAGCTTGCCAGCCTGCTGGCTAGCGCAGCTTGGGTGAGGGGTTGAGCAAGCCCAAAGGCTCGCGCGCTCGCTTCGCGAGCGCCCACCCCTCACCCAGCTCCGACTAAGCCTTTGCTCTCGCAAAGGCCAAGTCTGCGCAACCCTCTCCCCTCTGCGAGGGGCGAGGGAAGGAAACGCATAGCTCAATGTCGATCCCCCTTGGAAACGTCCAAAAAAGGGGGCCGCTCCCGATCGGAAGCGGCCCCCTTTGCCATCGCGTCATGCGGTCGGTCAGCGATCGAGGATCGCGTCGATCGCCGTGCCCACATCGTCCATCCCGGCCATGCCGTCGACCCGCGTCACGATGCCGCGCGCTTCGTAGATCGGCAGGATCGGCGCGGTCTTGGCGCGATATTCGGCCATCCGCGTCCGCACCGTCTCGGCATTGTCGTCGGGACGCCGCTTGAATTCGGTCGAGCCGCAGACGTCGCAGACGCCCTCGACCTGGGTCGGCTTGAAGCTGTCATGATAGCCCGCGCCGCACGAGGCGCAGGTGAAGCGGCCGGTGATCCGCTCGACCAGCGCATCCTCGTCCACCGCCAGCTCGATGACATGGTCCAGCGACTTGCCGCGCTCGGCCAGCAGCACGTCCAGCGCCTCGGCCTGCGCTGCGGTGCGCGGATAGCCGTCAAAGATCGCGCCGCCTTCCGCCTCGGCCTGGTCCAGCCGCTCGCCGATCAGCGCCGAGACGATCGCGTCCGACACCAGCTCGCCCGCATCCATCACCGCCTTGGCCTGGAGCCCGACGGGGGTGCCCGCCTTGACCGCCGCGCGCAGCATGTCGCCGGTCGACAGCTGCACCATGCCGCGATTCGCCACCAGCCGCTGCGCCTGGGTCCCCTTGCCCGCGCCCGGCGGCCCCAGCAGGATGATGTTCACGCCCACGTCATTCTCCCCTGTTTTCCGCTAGTCCCGTCCGCGCCTCAGCGCAGGCGGCCACCCTTCAGCTTCGCCTTCTTGATCAGGTCGCCATATTGATGCGCCAGCAAATGGCTCTGGATCTGGGTCACCGTGTCCATCGTCACGTTGACGACGATCAGCAGGCTGGTCCCGCCCAGATAGAAGGGAATCTGCAGCGCCGACACCAGATATTCGGGCAGCAGACAGATGATCGTCAGATAGGCCGCGCCGATCACCGTGATACGGGTCAGCACGTAATCGAGATAGGTCTCGGTGTTCTTGCCCGGACGGATGCCCGGAATGAAGCCGCCATAGCGCTTCAGATTGTCCGCCGTCTCCTCCGGGTTGAAGACAACCGCGGTGTAGAAGAACGAGAAGAAGATGATGCCCGCGCCGTAAAGCAGCATGTACACGGGGCTGCCGTGCTGCAGATACTGGTTGAGGCTGATGATGAAGTCGCCCCAGCGGCTCTCGCCCGCGACACGCTGCCCTGCGAACTGCGAGATGGTCAGCGGCATCAGCAGCAGCGACGAGGCGAAGATCGGAGGGATCACGCCGGCGGTGTTGATCTTCAGCGGCAGGTGGCTGCGATCGGCCTGCATCCCGCGCTGCGTTGCGCGCTTGGGATACTGGATCAGGATGCGGCGCTGCGCGCGCTCCATGAAGCAGATGAACAGGACGAGGACGACGACCGCGACGATGATGCCGATCAGCCGGACCGGATCGATGCTGCCGGTCCGGCCGCCTTCGAGCAGGTTGACCAGCGTCGTCGGCAGATGCGCGACGATGCCCGCCATGATGATCAGCGACACACCGTTGCCGATACCGCGGCTGGTGATCTGCTCACCCAGCCACATCAGGAACATCGTACCGCCGATCAGCGAGATGACCGCCGCGATGCGGAAGGTCATGCCCGGCTCGATCACCGCCTGGATGCCCTGGCTGGCGCCCAGCGTCTCGAGGCCCACGGCGATGAAATAGCCCTGGATCGCGGTCAGCAGAACCGTGCCATAGCGGGTATACTGGTTCAGCTTCTTGCGGCCGCTCTCGCCTTCCTTCTTGATGGCGGCGAGCTGCGGGCTCAGCGAGGTCGCGAGCTGGATGACGATCGACGCCGTGATGTACGGCATCACGCCCAGCGCGATCAGCGACATGCGGCTGAGCGAACCGCCCGAGAAGGTGTTGAAGAAGTCGAGCACGCCGCCCGTGGTCTTCTGGCTCAGCAGGCCCAGCGCGGTCGGGTCGACGCCCGGCAGCGGGACATAGCTGAGCAGGCGGAAGACGATCAGCGCGCCGATCGTGAACCACAGCCGCTTCTTGAGGTCGGTGGCCTTGGCGAATTTCGCCAGGCTGATGCTTTGCGCCATCTGGTCGGCTGCGGATGCCATAGCTGTTGCGTTATCCTGGAAACGAAAAACGGCGGGATGCGTTTTGAACCGCCCCGCCGCTCATATAGGCGCGAAGACGCGCTTGTCTAACCCGGATGCAAAATCCGCCGCTGTTGGGGATGGCGTGGCGCCATGCGACAGCGGCGGATCCTATCCGGTTCAGGCCTTGGCGGCGAGCTTCGCGGCGCGGGCCTGGCCCTTCTTCGCGGCGGCCTTCTCGGCGGCGGGCACGACGTGCGGCACGTCGACCGAACCACCGGCCTTCTCGACCGCTTCACGTGCCGAGGCCGACACGCCCTGCACGACGAACGACAGCTTGGCGGTCAGTTCGCCCTTGCCGAGCAGACGGACGCCGTCCTTGCCGCCACGGGCGAGGCCAGCGGCCTTCAGCGCAGCGTGATCGATCGTGCCGTCGGTCTTCAGCTTGCCTGCATCGACCGCCTTCTGGATCGCGCCCAGGTTCACCTCGGCATAGTCCTTGGCGAAGATGTTGTTGAAGCCACGCTTCGGCAGACGCATGTGGAGCGGCATCTGACCGCCCTCGAAGCCCGCGATGGACACGCCCTCACGGCTCTTCTGACCCTTGACGCCGCGACCACCGGTCTTGCCCTTGCCCGAACCGATACCGCGACCGACGCGGATCTTGGACTTGCGGGCACCCTGGTTGTCGAAAAGTTCGTTCAGCTTCATGATTTGCACTCGCTTTCGCTTGTTTCGCGCATGGCCGTCATTCGGGAAGAATCACGACCGCTGGATAAAAGGAAGGGGGCCGCATAGCCCCCTTCCCCGTGTTTGTCACTGTTCAATGTGACGGATATGAGACCGGGACCTCATCCCTCTCTCCGTTCGCACTGAGCGAAGTCGAAGTGCAAGCCGAGCGGCGTGGCCTTCGACTACGCCCAAGCTGAACGGAGCGCAGGATCGATCCCGAAGTGCCTCAGTCCACCACCTGAACCATGTGCTGCACCTTGCGGATCATGCCACGGACTTCAGGGCTGTCCTGAAGCTCGGCGACCTTGTGCATCTTGTTGAGGCCCAGGCCGACGAGGGTCGCGCGCTGGTCCTTGGTGCGGCGGATCGGCGAACCGGTCTGCTTGATCTTGATGGTTGCCATGGTCGCTTACTCCACGACGGCCGCGGCTTCCGCCTCGGCAGTCTGCTGGGTGGCACCGTGACCGCGACCCAGCAGGTCGGCGATCTTCTTGCCACGACGCTGCGCCACCGCCTTGGGCGAAGTCTGGTCACCCAGCGCTTCGAAGGTGGCACGGATCATGTTGTACGGGTTCGAGGTGCCGATCGACTTCGTCACCACGTCGGCAACGCCGAGCGATTCGAAGATCGCGCGCATCGGACCACCGGCGATGATGCCGGTACCCTGCGGCGCCGAACGCACCGTCACGCGGCCCGCACCGAAATGGCCATTGCCATCATGATGCAGCGTGCGACCGTCCTTCAGCGGAACGCGGACCATCGCCTTCTTGGCGGCAGCCGTCGCCTTCGAAATGGCTTCCGGCACTTCGCGCGCCTTGCCATGACCGAAGCCCGCACGTCCCTTGCCGTCGCCGACCACGACGAGCGCGGCGAAGCCGAAGCGCTTACCACCCTTCACGGTCTTCGAGACGCGGTTGATGTGGACGAGCTTTTCGATCAGCTCTTCGCCCTGCTCCTCGGCGCCACCGCGACGGTCGTCGCGACGACCACGGTTGCCGTCACGGCCGCCACGGCCGCGATCGCCGCCCGGACCACGGCCACGGCCGCCCCGGGGACCGCGACCCTGGGTCGCGTCCTGCGCGGCGCCTTCGGCACCGGCAACGGCCACGTTGTTCTCGTCAGCCATATTAGAACTCCAATCCCGCTTCGCGTGCCGCCTCGGCCAGCGCCTTGACGCGACCGTGGAACAGGAAGCCGCCACGGTCGAAAACGACCTGCGTGACGCCGGCGGCCTTGGCCTTCTCGGCCACGCGCTTGCCGACTTCGCTCGCCGCTGCGACGTTCGCGCCCGACTGGCCGCGTGCGTCCTTTTCCAGCGTCGAGGCCGAAGCCACGGTACGACCGGCCTCGTCGTCGATCACCTGGGCATAGATGTGCTTGCCCGAGCGATGCACCGACAGGCGCGGACGGGTGCCCGCACGCGCACGCAGCGCGGTACGGTTGCGCCGACGGCGCTTCTCGAAAAGAGAGAGACCCTTGGTCATTACTTCTTCTTCCCTTCCTTGCGGAAGATGAACTCGCCGTCGTACTTGATGCCCTTGCCCTTATACGGCTCGGGCTTGCGCCAGCGACGGATCTCGGCGGCCAGCTGGCCGACCTTCTGCTTGTCCGAACCGCTGATCTCGACGGTGGTGGCGTCCGGCGTCTTCACCTCGATGCCTTCCGGCACGTCGATGTTGACGTCGTGGCTGTAGCCGAGCTGCAGCTTCAGGGTCTTGCCCTGCGCGGCGGCGCGGTAGCCGACGCCGGTGATGACCAGCTTCTTCGAGAAGCCTGCGGTCACGCCGGTCACGAGGTTCTGCACCATGGTGCGCTGCATGCCCCAGAAGGCGCGGGCGCGCTTCGTGGCGTTGGCAGGCTGCACCGCGATGGCGTCCGCCTGGACGTCATAGGTGATCTCGTCAACGAGCGGCATGGTCAGGGTGCCCTTGGGACCCTTCACGCTCAGCACCTTGTCGGCGATGGTCGCGGTGACGCCGGCCGGAACCGGGACCGCCTTCTTACCGATGCGGCTCATCAGAACACCTCCGCCAGGACTTCGCCACCGACATTCTGCTCGCGCGCTTCGGCGTCCGACAGAACGCCACGCGGCGTCGACACGATGGTGATGCCCAGGCCGTTGCGAACGCGCGGAAGCTCCTGCGCGCCCGAATAGATACGGCGGCCGGGCTTGGACACGCGCGCGACATGCTTGATCGCGGGCTGGCCTTCGAAATACTTCAGCTCGATGCGGATGCCGGCCGCGGGGCCCATCTGCTCTTCGCTGTAGCCACGGATATAGCCTTCGCGCTGGAGCACGTCGAGCACGCGGGCGCGCAGCTTCGACGCAGGCGTCAGGACGGAGTCCTTGCGCGCGCGCTGGCCGTTGCGGATGCGGGTGAGCAGGTCACCCAGGGGATCGGTCACTGCCATCTCAAATGGTCCTTACCAGCTCGACTTGGTGACGCCGGGGATCAGGCCCTTGTTGGCCAGATCGCGCAGCATGACGCGAGCGAGACGGAACTTGCGGTAATACGCACGCGGGCGACCGGTGATCTCGCAGCGGTTGCGGATACGGGTCGGATTGCCGTTGCGGGGGATCTCGGCCATCTTCAGGCGCGCGATCAGACGCTCGGTCTCATCGAGGCTCTGGTCGTTCGCGATCGCCTTCAGCTTCGCGTACTTGCCGGCATACTTCTTGACGAGAAGGCGACGCTTCTCGTTCTTGTTGATTGAACTCAGTTTCGCCATGGACTTAAGCTCTTTCTGTAAGGACCCCCTCCCCGGCGTGGAGAGGGGGCAGTCCGGTTACGCCGCCTTCTTCTCGTCGGCAGCGTCTTCCTTGGGGAACGGGAAGCCGAAGAGACGGAGCAGCTCGCGCGCCTCGTCGTCGGTCTTCGCCGTGGTGGTCACGATCACATCCATGCCGCGCACCTTGTCGATGCGGTCATAGTTGATTTCGGGGAAGATGATCTGTTCCTTGATGCCGCAGGCATAGTTGCCGCGACCGTCGAAGGACTTCGGATTCAGGCCGCGGAAGTCGCGAACGCGCGGCAGCGCGATCGTGATGAAGCGGTCCAGGAATTCGTACATGCGCTCGCGACGCAGCGTGACCTTCACACCGATCGGCATGCCTTCACGCAGCTTGAACTGCGCGATCGACTTCTTCGCCTTGGTGATGACGGGCTTCTGACCCGCGATCAGCTCCATCTCGGAGGCGGCCTGGTCGACGCGCTTCTTGTCCTGCGTCGCTTCGCCCACGCCCATGTTGAGCACGATCTTCTCGATCCGGGGGATCTCGTTGACGTTCTTGTAACCGAACTTGTCGGTCATCGCCTTGATGATGCTATCGTCGTAGATAGCCTTCATGCGGGGCTTGTAATCAGCCATCGATCTTCTCCCCGGTCTTGACGGCGACACGGACCTTCTTGCCATCCTGCATCTCGAAACGGACGCGGGTCGGCTTGCCATCGGCGGTCACATGCGCGACCTTCGAGATGTGCAGCGGAGCAGCGGTGCGCTCCAGGCCACCCTGCGGGTTCGCCTGGGTGGGCTTGCGGTGACGGGTGGCGATGTTGACGCCGTCCACGACGACCTTGCCGTCCTTCGGCATCGCCAGCGACACGGTGCCGGTCTTGCCCTTGTCCTTGCCGGACAGGACGATGACGCGATCGCCCTTCTTGATCTTGGCGGCGGCCATTACAGCACCTCCGGAGCCAGCGAGATGATCTTCATGTGCTTCTTGCCGCGAAGCTCACGCACGACCGGGCCAAAGATACGGGTGCCGATCGGCTCCTCGTTCTTGTTGACCAGCACGGCGGCGTTACCGTCGAAACGGATCACCGAACCGTCGGCGCGACGGATATCCTTGGCGGTACGCACGATCACCGCGCGGTGAACGTCGCCCTTCTTCACGCGGCCACGCGGCTGCGCTTCCTTGACGCTGACGACGATGATGTCGCCGACCGATGCGGTACGGCGCTTCGAGCCGCCCAGCACCTTGATGCACTGCACCCGCTTCGCGCCGCTGTTGTCAGCGACGTCGAGATTGGACTGCATCTGGATCATGGATCCGCTTCCTTCTCTCTACCTGGGGTGGATACCGACCCGACCCCGCCTTAAAAAACGACCCCCGGCGCAGGGATGACCCGCGCCAGGGGGAGAGGCCCCATAGCCACTCCTGGTGCGAAAGGCAAGCGAGTCGCTTGTGCCTTTCGACCAATCCGCTCGATGCCCCGAAGGGCGCCCTTTTCAACCCGAACCCCGCCCTTTCACGCGGAAAGAGCGGGGTCGGATGTCAAAGGGTTCAGCCCTCTGCCGAGGCCCGTTCCGGCGTCGTGTGGGTGTTCACCCGCTCGATCACCTTCCAGGTCTTCAGCTTCGAGATCGGGGCGGTCTCTTCGATCCGCACCGTCTCACCGGCCTTGAACTCATTGCTCTCGTCGTGAGCATGATACTTCTTCGACCGACGGATGATCTTGCCGTAGAGGGGGTGCTTGACCTTCCGCTCCACATTGACGACGACCGTCTTGTCGGTCTTGTCCGAGACAATCACCCCGGTCAGCACGCGCTTCGGCATGTGTCTCGGTCCTTACTTGGCAGCCGCAGCGGTGCGCTGCGCCTGGATGGTCTTGATCCGCGCGATGTCGCGACGGACTTCCTTGACCCGGCTGGGCTTTTCGAGCTGGCTCGTGGCCGCCTGGAAGCGCAGGTTGAACTGCTCACGCTTCAGGTTGCCCAGCGCCTCGACGAGCTGGTCGTCGCTCTGGCCGGTGTATTCAGTCTTGGCCATTACTCGCCTCCGAGGTGCGAGGTGTCGCCCAGGCGGGCAACGACCTTGGTCTTGATGGGCAGCTTCATCGCGGCGCGCTCGAATGCCTCGGCGGCCAGCGGGCCGTCGACACCGTCGAGTTCGAACAGGATGCGACCCGGCTTCACGCGGGCGGCCCAGAATTCCGGCGAACCCTTACCCGAGCCCATGCGGACTTCGGCAGGCTTCGACGAGACGGGGACGTCTGGGAAGATGCGGATCCAGAGACGACCCTGGCGCTTGATGTGACGCGTGATCGCGCGGCGAGCCGCCTCGATCTGGCGAGCGGTGATCCGCTCCGGCTCCATGGCCTTCAGGCCATAGGAACCGAAGTTCAGGCTCGTGCCGCCCTTCGCATCGCCGTGGATGCGGCCCTTGAAGGCCTTGCGGAACTTGGTGCGCTTTGGTTGCAGCATGTTCTTTGATCCTTAGCGGCGATGATCGTCGCGCGCCGGGCGCACGCCGGAGGTCTGAGCCTCCATCATCAGCCGGTCCTGCGCCATGGGATCATGGCCCAGGATCTCGCCCTTGAAGATCCACACCTTCACGCCGCACACGCCATAAGCGGTGTGCGCCTGCGCTTCGGCATAGTCGACGTTCGCGCGCAGCGTGTGCAGCGGAACGCGGCCTTCACGATACCATTCGGTCCGCGCGATTTCCGCGCCGCCCAGACGGCCGCCGCAGGTGATACGGATACCCTCGGCGCCCAGACGGAGCGCGGACTGCACCGCACGCTTCATGGCGCGGCGGAACGCGATACGGCGCTCCAGCTGGTCGGCCACGCCCTGTGCGACGAGCTTGGCGTCGATCTCGGGCTTGCGGATCTCGACGATGTTCAGCGACACGTCGGACGAGGTCATCGAACCCAGCTTCTTGCGAAGCTTTTCGATGTCGGCGCCCTTCTTGCCGATGATCACGCCCGGACGCGCCGCGAAGATCGAGATGCGGCACAGCTTGGCCGGACGCTCGATGACGACCTTCGAGATCGCGGCCTGGGGCAGCGTCTTCATGATGTACTGGCGGATCTTCAGATCCTCCAGCAGCAGGCGGCCATAGTCATGGCCTTCGGCGAACCAGCGGCTGTCCCAGGTGCGGTTGATCTGGAGACGCAGGCCGATCGGATTGCTCTTCTGACCCATTATGCTTCTTCCTGCTCGCGGACGACGATGCGGAGCCGCGAAAACGGCTTCAGGATGCGGGTGGACTTGCCACGGCCGCGCGTCGCGAAACGCTTCATGGTGATCGACTTGCCGACCGACGCCTCGGCGACGACGAGCGAGTCGACGTCGAGGTTGTGGTTGTTCTCGGCATTGGCGATCGCGGAGGCCAGGATCTTGCGCGCGTCGACAGCCATCGCCTTCGTCGAGAAGGCCAGGATGTTCATCGCGTCGCCGACCTTCTTGCCGCGGATCAGGGCCGCGACCAGGTTCAGCTTCTGCGCCGAACCACGGATCTGCGTGCCGACCGACAGCGCTTCCTTGTCACCGACCTTGCGGGGGGATGCGGGCTTCGACATCAGCGCTTACCCTTCTTGTCGGCAGCGTGGCCGGGGAAGTAGCGCGTGGGCGCGAATTCACCGAGCTTCATGCCGACCATGTCCTCGTTCACCGAGACGGGAACGAACTTGCGACCATTGTAGACGTTGAAGGTCAGGCCGACGAACGACGGCAGGATGGTCGAGCGACGCGACCAGGTCTTGATCGGACCTGCGCGGTTGCCAGCATCCTGAGCCACTTCGGCCTTCTTCAGGAGATGGAGGTCCACGAAAGGACCCTTCCAAACGGAACGAGCCATTGCGTGTTAGCCCTTCTTCTTGGCGTGACGGCTACGGATGATCATCTTGTCCGTCGCCTTGTTGTGACGAGTGCGCGCACCCTTCGTCGGCTTGCCCCACGGGGTGACCGGATGACGGCCGCCCGAGGTCCGGCCTTCACCACCGCCGTGCGGGTGGTCGACCGGGTTCTTCGCAACACCGCGGGTCAGCGGGCGATGGCCCTTCCAACGGTTGCGACCAGCCTTCGCCAGGTTGGTGTTGCCGTTGTCGGGGTTCGACACCGCACCGACGGTCGCCATGCAGTTCGCATGGATGTAGCGCTGCTCGCCCGAGTTCAGACGGACGATAACCATGCCCTTGTCGCGGCCCACGACCTGCACATAGGTGCCGGCCGAACGTGCGATCTGACCGCCCTTGCCGGGCTTCATCTCGACGTTGTGGACGATCGTGCCGACCGGCATCTGACCCAGTTCCATGGCGTTGCCCGGCTTCACGTCGGTCTTCTTGCCCGCGATCACCTTGTCGCCGACAGCGAGGCGCTGCGGAGCGATGATGTAGGACTGGTCGACCTTGCCGGCTTCGTCGGTGCCATAGTTGATGAGCGCGATGAAGGCGGTGCGGTTGGGATCATATTCGATCCGCTCCACGGTGCCCTCGACGTCCCACTGGCGACGCTTGAAGTCGATGAAACGGTAGCGCTGCTTGTGGCCGCCCGCGATGCCGCGGCTGGTCACATGGCCCTTGTTGTTACGGCCGCCGGTCTTGCGCTTGCCTTCGGTGAGCGCCTTGACGGGCGCGCCCTTCCACAGCGCCGAGCGGTCGACGAGGATCAGACCGCGGCGGGCCGGGCTCGTCGGGTTATAATGCTTGAGTGCCATCGGCTCAGATCCCCGTCGTCACGTCAATGGACTGACCGTCCTTGAGGGTGACGATCGCCTTCTTCATGTCCGAGCGCTGGTACGGAGCGCCCTTCCACTTCTTGGTCTTGCCCTTCTGGACGATGGTGTTCACGCCGGTGACGTTGACGTCGAACAGCGCTTCCACCGCCGCCTTGATCTCGGGCTTGGTAGCACCGGGGGCGACCTTGAACACCACGGCGTTGTGCTCGCTCAGGAGCGTCGCCTTCTCGGTGATGTGCGGCGCGACGATCACGTCGTAATGACGCGGATCGACCGCCTTCTGCTGCTTAGCCATGGAAACGGGCCTCCAGCTTTTCGACAGCCGAGCGCGTCAGCACCAGGGTGTCATGCTTCAGAATGTCGTAGACATTGGCGCCAGCGGCCGGAAGGACGTTGATTTCCTTCAAGTTGCCTGCGGCCAGTGCGAACGACGTCTCGACGGCGTCGCCATCGATGACCAGCGCGGTCTTGCCGAAGCCGAGCTTCGCCAGATCGCCCTGCAGCGTCTTCGTCTTGTTACCGGCAACCGCCAGATCGTTCATCACGATCAGCGAACCCGCCTTGGCATGGCTCGACAGCGCCATCTTCAGGCCCAGGGCGCGAACCTTCTTGTTCAGGCCCGGGTTGAAGTCGCGGACGCGGGCGCCGTGCGCCTTACCACCGCCGATGAAGACGGGAGCACGACGATCGCCGTGACGAGCGACACCGCCGCCCTTCTGGCGACCGAGCTTCTTGCCCGAACGCGCGACATCGGCGCGCTCACGGGTGCCGCGCGCGGTGGCGCGACGCTTTTCCAGCTGCCAGGTCACAACGCGGTGCAGGATGTCGGCGCGCGGATCGAGGCCGAAGACCTCGTCGTTGAGCTCGATGTCCGCGGCGTCGGTGCCGGCGAAGGATTGAACCTTGACCTTCACGACTTAGCCCTCCTGGCTCTCGGTGGCTTCCGGAGCAGGCTCGGCAGAAGCGTTGTTGTTGGCGGCCGCCTTGATGCTGGCGGGGAACGGGGCGTCCGCGTGGCGCGAAACCTTGACCGCGTCCTTGACGATCAGCCAGCCACCCTTCGAGCCGGGCACCGAGCCCTTGACAAAGATCAGGCCGCGCTCGACGTCGGTCGACACGATTTCGAGGTTCTGCTGCGTGCGGTTCTTGTCGCCCATGTGGCCAGCCATCTTCTTGTTCTTGAAGACGCGGCCCGGATCCTGACGGTTACCGGTCGAACCATGCGAACGGTGCGAGACCGAGACGCCGTGGGTCGCGCGCAGACCACCGAAGTTCCAGCGCTTCATCGCACCGGCAAAGCCCTTACCCTGGGTACGACCCTGGATATCGACATACTGGCCGGGGACGAAATGGTCGGCGGAGATTTCCGCGCCGACGTCCAGCAGGCCGTCTTCGTTCACGCGGAACTCGACCAGCACCTGCTTGGGCTCGACTTCGGCCTTGCCGAAGTGGCCACGCTGCGGCTTGGCAACATTCTTGGTCTTGGCGACACCTGCACCAAGCTGGACGGCGGTGTAGCCGTCACGATCCATCTCGCGGCGAGCGACGACCTGTACGCCTTCAAGCGCCAGGACGGTGACCGGCACGTGCCGACCATCGTCCTGGAACAGGCGGGTCATCCCCAGCTTCTTCGCGATCACGCCGGTACGCATGATCCTGTTCCTTCCTCGACAGAGGCCCCCAAGAACCATTCAAGGGGGGCATATCCAGCCCGATTAAAGCGAAACGAGCCCCCGTCCCGGGCTGGCGACCGGCGAACCGGTCAGACGGGGGACGCTGCCCCGGCACCATCCCGCTTGCGCGAGACCACCGGGCGGTATCCCTTAAGAGTGCCGGATCGCGGGAGCGACCTCGGCGCGTTCTCCGGTAGCTTCAGGCCGGAGAAACGCCAAAATCCCGTGGGACGGAATCGTCGACCACGGGAATGCCGGCTCTCTTACGCCAGCTTGATCTCGACATCAACACCTGCGGCGAGGTCGAGCTTCATCAGCGCATCGACGGTCTGCGGGGTCGGCTGCACGATGTCCAGCATCCGCTTGTAGGTGCGGACCTCGAACTGCTCGCGCGACTTCTTGTCGATGTGCGGACCACGGTTGACCGTGAACTTCTCGATGCGCGTCGGAAGCGGGATCGGACCGCGGATAAGAGCGCCGGTGCGGCGCGCGGTGTCGGCGATGTCGCCGGTCGCCTGATCGAGCACGCGATGGTCGAACGCCTTCAGACGAATGCGGATATTGCTGTCCATGATCCCTACCGATGCGAAAGAGCGGGCTTTCCGGTTGCGATCGCGGTGAGCGGCAAGTGCGATCGGCTATCCGACCGGGCACTCGACCGTTCGCCGTGAAGGCGACCCTGGGCCGAAACAAACTCTGGGTTACGACAAGAGCGGAAAACCACCCCTGCCCTCACTAAAAGCAAACGGCCGACTCCGGTGTACCCGGTGCCAGCCGATTCCCTCAAGGCGTGTGCCTATACGCATATGCCGGGGGTGCCGCAAGGGGTGGGTGCGGTTTTTGTTGAGCGGGATGGAACCAGGGCCCCTAACCGCCCCCCTACCCCCGTTCAGCCTGAGCGAAGTCGAAGGCCACGGGAAAACAGAGACCGCCAGGCGTGCACTTCGACTTCGCTCAGTGCGAACGGAGCTGGACCGCCCTCACCCTTCCCACCCGCTGACGCGGGCGGGCCCCTTCCCTCTCCCGGCGGGAGAGGGAGGGAGGCGCGTAGCGCCGGAGGGGTGATGGTCTCGCGCCCCGGAAACCACATACGAAAAAGGCCGACCCCGTCGCCGGGGCCGGCCCTTTCCCGATAAGTTTCAGGCTTTCGCCCGAGACTTACTTGTCGATCGAGCTGACGACGCCCGCGCCGACGGTACGGCCGCCTTCACGGATCGTGAAGCGCTGACCGATGTCCATGGCGATCGGAGCGATCAGCTTCACGCCCAGAGCGACGTTGTCGCCCGGCATGACCATCTCGGTGCCCTCGGGCAGCTCGACGGTGCCGGTCACGTCGGTCGTGCGGAAGTAGAACTGCGGACGATAGTTCGCGAAGAACGGGGTGTGACGGCCGCCTTCTTCCTTCGACAGGACGTACACTTCCGACTGGAAGTCGGTGTGCGGGGTGATCGAACCCGGCTTGGCCAGAACCTGACCACGCTCGACTTCGTCACGAGCGACGCCACGGATCAGCGCGCCGATGTTGTCGCCGGCCTGGCCCGAGTCGAGCAGCTTGCGGAACATTTCGACACCGGTGACGGTGGTCTTGCGGGTGTCGTTGATGCCGACGATCTCGACTTCTTCACCGACCTTGATGATGCCGGTTTCGACACGGCCGGTGACGACGGTGCCGCGACCCGAGATCGAGAACACGTCTTCGATCGGCATCATGAACGGCTTGTCGAGCGGACGCTCCGGCTGCGGGATGTATTCGTCGACCTGCTTCATCAGCTCGAGAACGGCATCCTTGCCGAACTTGTCGTTCGAACCCGACAGCGCGCAGGTCGCCGAACCCTTGACGACGGGGATGTCGTCGCCCGGGAATTCGTACGAGCTCAGCAGCTCGCGGATTTCCAGCTCGACCAGCTCGAGGATTTCCTCGTCGTCGACCAGGTCGACCTTGTTCATGAACACGACCATCGCGGGCACGCCGACCTGGCGGGCGAGCAGGATGTGCTCGCGGGTCTGCGGCATCGGGCCGTCGGTCGACGAAACGACGAGGATCGCGCCGTCCATCTGCGCCGCGCCGGTGATCATGTTCTTCACATAGTCGGCGTGGCCGGGGCAGTCGACGTGCGCATAGTGGCGCGATTCGGTCTCATACTCGACGTGGGCGGTCGAGATGGTGATGCCGCGCTCACGCTCTTCCGGCGCCTTGTCGATGTTCGCGAAGTCCACCGCCGCGTTGCCGGCGACGTTGTCGGCCAGAACCTTGGTGATCGCTGCGGTCAGCGAGGTCTTGCCGTGGTCGACGTGGCCGATGGTGCCGATGTTGAGGTGCGGCTTGTTCCGCTCGAATTTTGCCTTTGCCATTTTCCTACCTTCTGAATCGAATTCGGTGCCGCATCCGAGGCCACGCGAACGCGGCCCCATAGCGGGTGTTTGAAGCGATTGCCAGCCCCTAGCGTGTCCGCGCCCCCAGTTGCCCCGAGGGCGCGACGGACGCTGTTAGGCCATCTTCGCCTTGACCTCGTCCGCAACATTCTGCGGCACTTCGTCATAGTGCGAGAACTGCATCGAGTACTGCGCACGACCCTGGGTGAACGAGCGGAGCGCGTTCACATAGCCGAACATGTTGGCCAGCGGGACCATCGCCTCGACCGTCTGCGCGTTGCCGCGCGTGTCGGTGCCCTGGATCTGGCCGCGACGGCTGTTCATGTCGCCGATGACGTCGCCCAGATAGTCTTCCGGGGTCACGACCTCGACCTTCATGACCGGCTCGAGCAGCGTGATGCCCGACTTCTGGGCCGCTTCGCGCATCGCGCCGCGGGCACAGATTTCGAACGCCAGCGCCGACGAGTCGACGTCGTGATACGCGCCGTCATACAGCAGGACTTCGAAGTCGATGATCGGGAAGCCGACCAGCGAACCGGTTTCCGCGGTCTCACGGAAGCCCTTCTCGATCGCGGGGATATATTCCTTCGGAATGTTACCGCCCTTGATCTCGTCCTTGAAGACGAAGCCCGAGCCACGCTCGCCCGGGGTCAGCTTGACCTTCACGCGACCGAACTGGCCGGTGCCGCCCGACTGCTTTTTGTGCGTGTAGTCGATGTCGACCGGCTTCTTGAGGTATTCGCGATACGCCACCTGCGGCGCACCGACATTCGCCTCGACCTTGAACTCGCGCTTCATGCGGTCGACCAGGATCTCGAGATGGAGCTCGCCCATGCCCTTGATGATGGTCTGGCCCGACTCGGCGTCCGAGGTCACGCGGAACGAGGGGTCCTCGCGAGCGAGACGATTGAGCGCGACGCCCATCTTCTCCTGGTCGGCCTTGGTCTTCGGCTCCACCGACAGCTCGATCACGGGCTCGGGGAATTCCATCCGCTCGAGGATGATCGGGGCGTTCTGCGCGCAGAGCGTGTCGCCGGTCGTGGTATCCTTGAGGCCCGCCAGAGCGACGATGTCGCCGGCATAGGCTTCCTGGATGTCCTCACGGCTGTTCGCATGCATCAGCAGCATGCGACCGATCTTTTCCTTCTTGTCCTTGACCGAGTTCAGGACCTGCGACGAGGTCTCGAGCTTGCCCGAATAGATGCGGGCGAAGGTCAGCGAACCGACGAACGGGTCGTTCATGATCTTGAACGCCAGCGCCGAGAAGGGCTCGGTGTCCGACGAAGGACGCTCGTCCGGCGTCTCGCCGTCGAGCTTCACGCCCTTGATGGCCGGAACGTCGAGCGGCGACGGCAGATAGTCGATGACCGCGTCGAGCAGGGGCTGCACGCCCTTGTTCTTGAACGCCGAGCCGCAGACGACAGGAACGAACGCCATTTCCAGCGTGCCCTTGCGGATCAGCGCCTTGAGTTCGGCGACCGAAGGCTCGTTGCCTTCCAGATACGCTTCCATCGCGGCGTCGTCCTGCTCGACGGCCATTTCGATCAGGTCGCTGCGATACTTCGCGGCCTTTTCCTTCAGGTCATCGGGGATGTCCTGATATTCGAACTTGGCGCCCAGCGACTCTTCGAGCCAGATGATCGCGCGGTTCTCGACCAGGTCGACCAGGCCCTTGAAGCCGCCCTCGATGCCGATCGGCAGATACAGGACCGCCGGACGCGCGCCCAGGCGCTCGATGATCGAGTTCACGCAGAAATAGAAGTCGGCACCGGTGCGGTCGAGCTTGTTGACGAAGCACATGCGCGGCACGCCGTACTTGTCGGCCTGACGCCACACGGTTTCCGACTGCGGCTCAACACCCGCCACGCCGTCGAAGCAGGCGACCGCGCCGTCGAGCACGCGGAGCGACCGCTCCACTTCGATGGTGAAGTCGACGTGCCCGGGGGTGTCGATGATGTTGATGCGGTTGTCGTTCCAGAAACAGGTCGTCGCGGCCGACGTGATGGTGATGCCGCGCTCCTGCTCCTGCTCCATCCAGTCCATGGTGGCGGTGCCTTCGTGCACTTCGCCGATCTTGTAGGACTTGCCGGTGTAATAAAGAATGCGCTCGGTCGTGGTCGTCTTGCCGGCATCGATGTGCGCCATGATGCCGATGTTGCGATACTTCTCGAGCGGATGGCTGCGGGCCATGATCGATCTTCCTCAAGCGTAGGGGGGAGCCGGTTGGCCCGGCTCCCCCTTATATAGGCTGTTTGCGTGACCAGCGGAAGACCGCCGGCACCGCACCCCGAAAAGGTTGCGGCAGAGCGGAAATGAATCCGGTCCGCCGCAAGGCCCTTACCAGCGGTAGTGCGAGAAGGCGCGATTCGCTTCCGCCATGCGGTGCGTATCTTCGCGCTTCTTGACCGCGTTGCCGCGGTTGTTCGCGGCGTCCATCAGCTCGCCCGACAGACGCGCGGCCATCGTGTTCTCCGAACGGGCGCGCGACGCGCCGATCAGCCAACGGATGGCCAGAGCCTGGGCACGCTCCGGACGGACTTCGACCGGGACCTGGTAGGTCGCACCGCCGACGCGGCGCGAACGGACTTCGATGCCCGGCTTGATGTTGTTCAGCGCATCGTGGAACACGCCGATCGGATCGCGCTTGGCGCGCGTCTCGACGGTTTCCAGGGCACCGTACACGATGGCTTCGGCCACGGACTTCTTACCGTCCAGCATGACCGAATTCATGAACTTCGACAGGACCACATCCCCGAACTTGGGATCCGGCAGGATTTCCCGCTTTTCGGGACGACGACGACGAGCCATTCTCGTATTTCCTTACAAAACTTCAGCCTTTGGTGGTCGAGGAGCCTCAATTGAGGCCCGACCGGCTTACTTCGGACGCTTCGCGCCGTACTTCGAGCGGGACTGCTTGCGATCCTTCACGCCCTGCGTGTCGAGGACGCCGCGCAGCACGTGGTAGCGCACGCCGGGAAGGTCGCGCACACGGCCGCCGCGGATGAGCACCACCGAGTGCTCCTGCAGGTTGTGGCCTTCGCCCGGGATGTACGAGATGACTTCGCGGCTGTTGGTCAGACGGACCTTGGCCACCTTGCGAAGTGCCGAGTTCGGCTTCTTCGGGGTCGTCGTGTAGACACGGGTGCAAACGCCGCGCTTCTGCGGGTTCTGCTCCATTGCAGGGACCTTGGACTTGGCCTTCTGCAGTTCGCGGCCCTTGCGGACCAGCTGGTTGATCGTCGGCATTGAAGCCTTCACCTTTCCATGAGGTTACTTTGCTGGAGCCATCACAGCACTTAGGAATACAAAAAGGGGCCATCGCGGCTTGCGCCCGGCCCATATTCGCATCCAGCAATGTTCAAGCTTGCCCGACGGACATGTCCCGATTCCCGAGAAATCCCCTTCGTGCAGCGGCGGCCTATACGCGGGAGTCGCCCTGGGGTCAATGTCGCCGCCCCGCACCGCGCCCAAGGCATCAGGCGAGCGATTCACGAAAATAGTGAAACAGCCTATTGCCCTGCCCGATCAGCCGGGCTAATGGCGGCCGCCTCGCAGGAGTGTAGCTCAGTTGGTAGAGCATCGGTCTCCAAAACCGAGGGCCCACGGTTCGAGTCCGTGCACTCCTGCCACTTTCCCGACATCGCTGGAATGATCGCGCCGCCTCTGCGGTGAGCGCGGCGCTGCGCCTGCCGTCCGGAAAGCCTCCGCCACGACATGCGCCATCCCAACGAAAGCCGGGATCATTGGCCGCAAAAGGCGCCTGCCGCAAAAGACCCCAGCCTGCGCTGGGGTGACACAACAGGCTGCCGGGGATTTCAGTTTACCGGCCGCCGCCCCACGCCCGGCGGAGTCGCGGGGTCCACTTCGTCGATCTCGTCGCCGCGATGGCCGCCACCGGCGCCTGCCCCGCTGCCATGGACTTCGCCCGTCTTCGGATCGATCGTGGCGCGCCTGCCATCGTCGTCGGGCAGGCTGGTGTCGGCATTGCCCTCACCCGGTACCGGCGGGGTGGTCGTCACGCGGCCCGACGGCTCCGCCCGACCCATCGCGCACTCGTCGTCGCGATGATAGTCCTGGCCCGTATAGCCACCATCGCGATCGAAGGGCTGAGGGTCGCGCTTTTCCTGCTCGGACATGGATGATCTCCTTTGCCCGGACTCAACGGGGCAAGGGTGACGCCGTTCCCCATCACGCAAAAGGGGCGCCCACCCGGTCGGTGAACGCCCCCTTTCGTCAAGCCGAAGCGTGCCGATCAGCTGCGGAACAGCGAGTGCGGATCGATGATGTCGCCATGCCCGATCGAGTCCGAATCGCGGCTCTGCTGATCGCGCTCGGCGCGTAGCGAGGCGAGCAACGCTTCGCGGTCGCCCTCCAGGCGGGTGTCGGTCGGCTGCGCATCGGCATTGCCGCCGGTCGCCTTCGCCGCCTTGGCCACCGCCGAGTCGAGCTCGCGCTGGGTGGTCAGGCCCAGCGTCACCGGGTCCTTCGGCGTGATGTTGGCGATGTTCCAGTGGCTGCGGTCGCGGATCGCGGCGATCGTGGTGCGGGTGGTGCCTATCGGGTTGCTGATCGCGCCGTCCGAGATTTCCGGGTGGTTGCGGATGATCCAGGCAATGCCGTCGGGCTTGTCCTGGCGCTTGCTGACCGGCGTGTAGCGCGGGCCCTTGGTCCGGCGGACCTGCTCGGGGCCCTTGGTCATCTTCATGCGATAATCGGGATTGGCCTGCGCCTTCTCGATCTCGCTCTGCGTCACTTCGTGCGCGCGGACCGGATCGCGGCCGGTCAGCTTGGTCGCCGCCGTGTCGTCGGCGATCGCCTGCACTTCCAGGATGTGAAGGCCGCAGAAATCCGCAATCTGCTCGAAGGAGAGCGAGGTGTTGTCGACCAGCCAGGAAGCGGTCGCATGGGGCATGAGCGGCTGGGCCACGGGGATCACTCCAGTCGGAAAATAAAAGGGCCGCCCCTCATCGGAGCGGCCGTAGCGGCGGCAAATCTAATGCGAGCCGCCTCCAAGAGCAAGGTGCGGCGCCACAAAGTGACCGAAACAGTGCCTCATACGCCCCTGCCCTTGCGCCGTCCAGCGCCCCGGCGGCCCTGCGTCGCATCAATTGTCGTCGTCGAATCGTCCGAAGGGCAGGAGCTGCGAGGCCAGCCTGCGGGTCGCAGGACCGTCGCCCGCGCGCACCGGCGTCAGCACCGCGATGGCGGCGCGTTGCAGGATGCGGTCGATCGGCGTCACCGTCGCGGCATGCGCCGCCGCCTCGGCCAGTGTGCGGCCACGTGGGTCGCGCGGATCGAGCTCCAGCCGCAGCAGCGCCGCCAGTCCGGGAAACAAGGCCCGGTCGCCGCCCAGCGCGATCGCCCGGTCGAGCAGGGCGAAACCCGCCCCCCGCTGTGCCCCGAGCGCCGCGCGCCCGACGATCGCCCCCAGCTTCTTGACCGCGCCGATATGCCAGGCGCCCAGCGCCAGCTGCGCCTCGGCGTCGCGGGGATTCTCCGCGATCAGCGCCTCGAACTGACGCCGCGCCGCGATCGCATCGGTGCGGTTGCCGGTCAGCTTGGCGCGGTAGCCCAGCGCGGTGGCGCGCATCAGCAGCGCCTCGTGATCGTCGGGGCTGTGCTTCAGCATATTGCCGGCGGTCGCATAGGCCAGCGTCACCCGGCGCAACGCGCTCGCCTCATCGGTATCGGCGAAGGAAGCCTGGGTCAGGATGTCGCGCGCCGACTGGGCAGCGGCGGGTATCGCCGCCATATTGCCCGCCATCACGATCCCGGCGGCCAGCCCCCATCGCAGCATTCGCATCCCCCTTGGCCAATCGTGCAGACCGAACAGATCGGGCCGACCCGGCCGATTCGCTCGTCCGATCCGTTACCCCGGTCGATCAGAGTCCGAAATGGGCAGATCGGATTATTCGCCGATGGTCAGGACGATCTTGCCCATATGGTCGCCCGCCTCCATGCGGCGATGCGCGTCCGCGGCCTGCGCCAGCGGAAAGCTGCGATCGATGACCGGGCGCAGCCGCCCTTCCTCGACATGCGGCCAGACGATCCGCGCGACCTCGTCGGCGACCATCGCCTTGAACTCGGCATCCCGGCCGCGCAGCGTCGATCCGGTCAGGATCAGGCGACGACGCATCACCTCCCAGAGCGGGATTTCGGCCTTCGCGCCGCGCTGCACCGCGATCGAGACATGCCGCCCCTCCTCGCCCAGGCATTTCAAGTTGCGCGGCACATAATCGCCGCCGACCATATCGAGGACGATGTCCACGCCCTTGCCGCCGGTGAAGGCCTGGACCGCCTCGACGAAATCCCCGGTGCGATAGTTGATCGCCCTGGCTGCACCGAGCTTTTCGGCGGCCGCGCATTTGTCGTCCGATCCGGCGGTGACGATCACCGTCAGGCCGAACAGCTTGCCCAGCAGGATCGCCATGGTGCCGATGCCGCTGGTCCCGCCATGGACGAGCAGGGTCTCACCCTCGCGGGCATAGGCGCGCTCGAAGACATTGGTCCACACGGTGAACAGCGTCTCGGGCAGCGCCGCCGCCTGCACCATCGACAGGCCGTTGGGCACGGGCAGGCAGTGCTCGGCCACCGCCACCGCATATTCGGCATAGCCGCCGCCGCCGATCAGCGCGCAGACCGGCTGGCCCAGCAGCTCGGGCCCGACGCCCTCGCCGATCGCGACGACCTCGCCCGCGATTTCCAGACCGGGGATGGAGGGCGCGCCCGGCGGCGGCGGATAGAGCCCCTGGCGCTGCATCACATCGGGCCGGTTGACCCCGGCGGCGGCGATCCGGATCAGCACTTCGCCCGCACCGGGCCGCGGGGTCGGCCGACGGGTCGGGACCAGCACCTCCGGCCCGCCCGCCGCTTCGGGATCGATCGCGGTCATCATCTCGGGGAGATCGCCGATCCCCATCACGTCGTTATCCGCGTGCACCGATTACCGCCCCTTCGTGAACGTCGCCATGTCGCCCCGTTATTGACATCGGCGGCGACCGGGTCAACGCTGCATCCCGATATGGAACAGGACGACTCCCCGATCCGCATTCCCGACAGCCTGACCATGCTGGTCCGGACCGATCTCGATCCGCTCTCGCTCGCCGAGCTGGAGACGCGGATCGCGGTGCTGGAACAGGAGATCGAACGGACCCGCCGCCACATCGACCGCGCCGCGCTCCACCGCGCCAGCGCCGACGCGCTGTTCAAGCGGTGACGCAGGGGGACCCCACCCGGCGCGCACGCTCCGAGGCGGTCCCATATTTTCGTTCGCGCGATACGCTTTGTTCAGCCGCCGCGCGTTACACCCGCTTGATGCCGGGGCGAACCATCCCGACATTGGTCGAAACGAGGCGTCAGTCCATGGCGCTTCGGAAGGAGTATCGCAGATGCCATCTTTCGCCCCCGCGCTCGAGACCACGCTTCACAAGGCGCTGGAAGCCGCGACCGTGCGGCGCCACGAATATGCCACGCTGGAGCACCTCCTTCTCGCGCTGATCGACGACGACCATGCCTCCAAGGTGATGGAAGCATGCCATGTCGACCTGGGCGAGCTGAAGGCGACGGTCGCCCAGTATCTCGACACCGAACTCGACGCGCTGAAGGTCGAGGCGGCGACCGACCCCTCCCCCACCAGCGGGTTCCAGCGTGTCGTCCAGCGCGCGATCCTGCACGTCCAGTCCTCGGGCCGCGACGAAGTGACCGGCGCGAACGTGCTGGTCGCCTTGTTCTCCGAACGCGAATCCTATGCCGTCTATTTCCTCCAGCAGCAGGATATGAGCCGCCTGGACGCCGTCAGCTTCATCAGCCACGGCGTCGGCAAGGGTGGTGCCGCCAGCGAGTCGACCCCGCCCAAGGGCGTCGAGGAGGAAAAGCCCGCCAAGCCCGCTGAAAAGGGCAAGGGGGAAAGCGCGCTCAAGCAGTTCACCGTCGACCTCAACGAAAAGGCCAAGCTGGGCAAGGTCGATCCGCTGATCGGGCGCGGGCCCGAGGTGGACCGCACCGTCCAGATCCTGTGCCGCCGGTCGAAGAACAACCCGCTCTATGTGGGCGATCCCGGCGTCGGCAAGACCGCGATCGCCGAGGGCCTGGCGCGCAAGATCATCGAGGGCAACGTCCCCGAGGTGCTTCTGAACGCCGTCATCTACTCGCTCGACATGGGCGCGCTGCTGGCGGGCACCCGCTATCGCGGCGACTTCGAGGAGCGGCTGAAGGCGGTCGTCAACGAGTTGGAGAAGCTGCCCCACGCGGTCCTCTTCATCGACGAGATCCACACCGTCATCGGCGCGGGCGCGACCAGCGGCGGGGCGATGGATGCGTCGAACCTGCTCAAGCCGGCTCTGTCAGGCGGCACGATCCGCTGCATCGGCTCGACCACCTATAAGGAGTTCCGCAACCACTTCGAGAAGGACCGCGCGCTGCTGCGCCGGTTCCAGAAGATCGACGTGAACGAGCCGACGATCGAGGACACGATCAAGATCCTGGCGGGTCTGCGTTCAGCGTTCGAGGATCACCATCAGGTGAAGTACACCCCCGATGCGATCAAGTCGGCGGTCGAGCTGTCGGCGCGCTACATCAACGACCGCAAGCTGCCCGACAAGGCGATCGACGTGATCGACGAAGTGGGCGCGATGCAGATGCTGGTGCCGGTCAGCAAGCGCAAGAAGACGATCACCCCCAAGGAGATCGAGGCCGTGATCGCCACCATGGCGCGCATCCCGCCGAAAAGCGTGTCGACCGACGACCGCCAGCAGCTGGAGACGCTGGAGACCGATCTCAAGCGGGTGGTGTTCGGCCAGAATGCCGCGATCGAGAATCTGTCCTCGGCGATCAAGCTCAGCCGGGCGGGCCTGCGCGATCCCGACAAGCCGATCGGCAACTATCTGTTCACCGGCCCCACCGGCGTCGGCAAGACCGAGGTTGCGCGCCAGCTGGCGACGATTCTGGGCATTCCGCTCCAGCGGTTCGATATGTCCGAATATATGGAGCGTCACTCGGTCAGCCGTCTGATCGGTGCCCCTCCGGGCTATGTCGGATACGACCAGGGCGGCCTGCTGACCGATGCGGTCGACCAGAACCCGCATTCGGTGCTGCTGCTCGACGAGATCGAGAAGGCGCATCCCGATTTGTTCAACATCCTGTTGCAGGTGATGGACAATGGGAAGCTGACCGATCACCACGGCAAGACGGTCGATTTCCGCAACACGATCATCATCATGACGACCAATGCGGGCGCCGCCGACATGGCGCGCGAGACGGTCGGGTTCGGCAACCTCACCCGCGAGGGCGAGGACGAGCAGGCGGTGCAGAAGATGTTCTCGCCCGAGTTCCGCAACCGCCTCGATGCGATCGTGCCCTTCGGCTATCTCCCGCCCGAGGTCGTCGCGCGGGTGGTGGACAAGTTCATCCTCCAGCTCGAGCTTCAGCTGGCCGATCGTCACGTCCATATCAGCCTGGACGAGGCGGCGAAGAGCTGGCTCACCGAAAAGGGCTATGACCGCCTGTACGGCGCGCGTCCGATGGGCCGCCTGATCCAGGAGAAGATCAAGCAGCCGCTGGCCGAGGAACTGCTGTTCGGCAAGCTGGTCCATGGCGGCGAGGTGACGGTGAGGATGAAGGACGGCGCGCTGTCCTTCGCGATCGAACCCGCCGCGCCGAAGAAGCCGCGCAAGAAGGGCGGCAAGCCGGCGGAAGTCGACGCAGGCTGATCGCCGACATGATCGGGCCGGGTGACATCACCCGGCCCTTTTCGCGCGGCCATGCGAAGGGCTGATGCGGCGGCTTTCCCAGATCAAACCGTTAACCACACACTCATAAAATTTAAGCCAAATTTAAATTAAGCCATGATATGGTCCGCGCCATGGGTGGTGGATGGCTGACCAGGATTGGCGCGCTGATTCTGGCGATCATGCTGGGCCTTGTGCCCTTGTCCGCCGCGCGGGCGCAGGTGGGCCAACCGCTGGCCACCTGCATCCGGCCCATCCACCCCGGCGATACGCCGCAGGCGATGCTGGCGGCCCCGCAGCGTTTCGACTGCCGGAGCGATCAGTCCTCTTATGGTGTCGGCGACTATTGGGTGCTCTCCCAGCCGCTGCCGGTGATTGCGGGCGATCCGCGCGATCGGCTGGCGGTCCGCTTCGCCAGCACCTGGCAGGACGCAACGACCCTGCATATCCTCTATGCCGACGGCCAGATGCGCCGGGTCGCCTATACCAGCGCGACCACCTCCCCCTATCTGCTGCTGGGCGCGATGATCGGCGTACCCCTGCCGCGCGAGGGGGCGCGGCCGGTCCGCATCCTGTGGGAGGCGCATGGTGCGGCGAACATGCGCGGCGTCGTGCGCGGCGCGCGTCTGGGCCGTCATGGCGACATGCTGGCGACCGAATCCTCGCTGGGGCTGATCTATGGTCTGATCATGGGGATGGTGATCGGACTGGCGGTCTATAATCTCGCGCTCTGGCCCGCGCTGCGCCAGCCGCTCCAGCCCGTCTATTGCCTGTTGCTGTTCTTCATCACCGGCTATGCGCTCGCGTCGTCGGGGCTGATCGGCCAGTGGCTGCCCTGGCTGGACAATAACGAGCGGCACCGATGGAACGCCATCATGCTGGGCGGGGTGGCGCTGACCCTGGTCATCTTCGCACGCCACTTCTTCGAGCGGAAGGTGTTCGAGGGATGGCTGGACCGGTTGGCGATCGTGTCGTTCGTGCTGATCGCCATTCCCAACGTCGCCTTCGCGCTGCTCGCGCCACGCTGGATCCTGCCGCTCGACCAGGCCGTGGTCTTCGGCTTCCTCGTCCTGTTGTTCTTCCTGATCGCGGTGCTCGTCCAGGCCTGGCGGCGACGGAGCAATTTCCTCTGGGCCTTCGCCTTCGCATGGGGCGCGCCGATCGTTTTTGCCATGTTCCGGCTGCTCCACGCCGCGCATCTGATCGCCTGGCGACCATGGATCGACCAGTCGACGGTGCTGTCGATGGGGGCCGAGGCGCTGATCGCCAGCCTGGGCGTCGCCTATCGCATCTATCTGCTCAGCCGCGACCGCGACCTGGCGCGCGCCGACGAGCGGGTCGCGCGGCGGCTGGCGGATACCGATTCGCTGACCGGGCTGTTCAACCGCCGCGCCTTTCTCGACCAGGCCATCGGGCGCAGCGGGCCGCAGACGCTGATCCTGGTCGATATCGATCATTTCAAGCGGATCAACGATCAGCTGGGCCATGACGGCGGCGACGAGGTTCTCCGCACCTTTGCGCATGCGCTGGCCGATCTGGTCGGCCCCGACACGCTGATCGCCCGGATCGGCGGCGAGGAGTTCGCGCTGCTGACCGACGCCGCGCGCGGGCCGGACATCGACCTGCTGCTCGCCCGGCTGCGCGAGGTCGCCTATCCCTCGGGGCTGAAGGTCACCGCCAGCCTGGGGCTGTGCACCGGCCCGATGCTGGACGAGACGGACTGGAGGGCGATCTACCGCGAGGCGGATCAGGCGCTCTACGCCGCCAAGAATTGCGGGCGCGATAGGGCGTGCCGGGGCCGCTCCCTCCCGATGACCGGCGGGATGGCGGAAAGCCGCCCCGCAGCCCCCTTGCCGCTCGTCCGGACACGGCCTAGACCGGCGCGCGGGGAGACGGGGGCGTGCGCGAACGGCGGATCGTGATGGGAATGGCGGTGCTGGCGCTGGTCGCGCTCGCCTATCGCCATCCGACCGCCGATATCCGCCTCATCACCCATGACCTGACCGACCGGTCGCCGCGCCGGGTGCAGGCGGCGGTCGATCTGGGGCTGCTCAGCGTCTCCTTCCTCTACACCTGGACCGTCGACCGACTCCGATAGGGACAGGCGCGGCATAAGGATGGATCAAGCATCCTTGCGCGCGCCGGATGCGTGCCGCATAGCGACGTCATGGATACGCCCATCGAAGAACTGACGTTCGAGGACGCCCTCAAGGAACTGGAGAGGATCGTCGGCCGACTGGAAAGCGGCGAAGCGACGCTCGACGAATCGATCCGCCTCTATGAGCGCGGCGACCGTCTGCGTCAGCGTTGCGCCGAGCGGCTCGACGCCGCCCAGGCCCGGATCGAGGCGATCCGCCTCGACGCCGAAGGCAAGGCCGCGGGCACCCGCCCGTTCCAGGCGGGTTGAGCGTGACGCTGACCGCCACGACCCTGTCGGGCGCGCTGGCCGAGGTCGCCGAGGATATCGACCGCCGCTTCGCGCAGGTGCTGGCCGATCCGGGCGATCCCCGCGCCTCGCTCTATGCCGCGATGCGCCATGCGGCGATCGGCGGGGGCAAGCGGCTGCGCCCGCTCCTCGTCTTCGCCACCGCGCATCTGTTCGACGTGGACCGCGACTGTGCGGGCTGGGTCGCGACCGCGCTGGAGGCGATCCATGTCTATTCGCTGATCCATGACGATCTGCCCGCGATGGACGATGACGACCTGCGGCGCGGCAAGCCGACCGTCCACAAGGCATTCGACGAGGCGACGGCGATCCTGGCGGGCGACTGCCTCCACGCGCTGGCCTTCGAGATCCTGGCCGATCCGTCGACCCATGCCGATCCCTTCGTCCGGTCCGAGCTGATCCTCGACCTCGCCCGCGCCTCGGGGCCCAGCGGCATGGCGGGCGGGCAGATGATGGATCTGGAGGCCGAGCGGCAGGTGTTCGACCTCGCCACCGTCACCCGGCTCCAGCAGATGAAGACCGGCGCGCTGATCTGCGCCGCGGTCGAGGCGGGCGCGATCCTGGGACGCGTCGCGCCCGAGGGCCGCATCCACCTGCGCGGCTATGCGCACGACCTGGGTCTGGCCTTCCAGATCGCCGACGACCTGCTCGACGCCGAGGGGGACGAGGCGGCGGCGGGCAAGAAGCTGCGCAAGGACGAGGAGGCGGGCAAGGCCACCTTCCTCAGCCTGCTCGGCGTCGAGCGCGCGCGCGAACAATGTCGGATGCTGGTCGCCCAGGCGATCGAGCATTTGCGCGATTACGGCCCCGAGGCCGACCTGCTCCGCGCCATCGCATCCTATGTGGTGGAGCGCGACCGATGACCCGGATCGGCGTCTATCCGGGCACTTTCGATCCCGTCACGCTGGGCCATATGGACATCATCCGGCGCGGCGCGAAGCTGGTCGACCGGCTGGTGATCGGCGTCACCACCAACCCCTCCAAGTCGCCCATGTTCACGCTGGACGAGCGGATGGAGATGGTCCGCCGCGAGGTCGCCGGTGTGGCGGGCGAGATCCATGTCGTCGCCTTCGATTCGCTGCTGATGGACTTTGCCGAGCGCGAGGGCGCCAAGGTCATCGTCCGGGGCCTGCGCGCGGTCGCCGATTTCGAATATGAATATCAGATGGCGGGGATGAACCAGCAGATCAATCCACGCGTCGAGACCGTCTTCCTGATGGCCGATGTCGCGCTGCAACCCATTGCCAGCCGCCTGGTCAAGGAGATCGCGCTCTATGGCGGCAATATCGCCAAGTTCGTGACGCCCGCGGTGCGCGAGGATGTCGTCGCGCGGGTCGAGAAGATCGGCCGCAAGGGATCTTAGTATCCTCCCCGGCACGGGGAGGTGGCAGGGCGCAGCCCTGACGGAGGGGGCTCGCCGCAACCGGCATCCTTTGCCGCACACCCCCTCCACCATCGCTTCGCGACGGTCCCCCTCCCCGTGCCGGGGAGGAGTTGATCCTCGAAAAGGTTCAGATTGGCGCAAGGGGCGATTTGCTCTACAGCCTCCCCATTCCTTTCCTTGTCGTAGAGATGTGATGCGCGTTCTCGCCGCTCTTGCCATGATGATGGCCAGCCTGATCGCCGTTCCGGCACAGGCCCAAAGCAGGTCCCAGGCCCAGCCCAAATTCACCACTCCCGCCAAGGCGGCCCAGGTGCTGGAGGACAATGTCACCGGCCGCCCGGCCCCGCCGCCCGTCACCGACAAGGAGAATCTCTGGCTGCTCGACCTGTCGACCGGCGGCCGGGTGACGATCTGGCTGCGTCCCGATGTCGCCCCCAAGATGGTCGAGCGGATCAAGACGCTGACCCGTCGCCACTTCTATGACGGGCTGACCTTCCACCGCGTGATCGACGGCTTCATGGCGCAGGGCGGCGATCCCAAGGGCGACGGCACCGGCGGGTCGGACCTGCCCAACGTGCCCGCCGAGTTCAACTATCTGCCGCATGTCCGCGGATCGGTCGCCGCCGCGCGCGCCGACGACCCCAACAGCGCCAACAGCCAGTTCTACATCGTCTTCCAGCCGCGCTTCTCGCTCGACAAGAAGTATACGGTGTTCGGCCGGGTGATCGACGGCATGCAATATGTCGACAAGATCGAACGGGGCGAGCCGCCCGCGAACCCCAGCCGGATCGTCCACGCCTATGTCGCGGCGGACAATCCCCCGGCCTATGTCCCCGCCCCCGTCGCCGCCCCCAACCTGGGCGCGCCGGTGACGCTGCCTGGTGCGGCCCCCGCGACGAAGCCCGCGCCCCGGCCCGCTCCGGCACGTCGTTCCGCCCCCAAGGCGGCTCCGGCCAAGAAGGCGGCAACGGCCACCAAGTGAACGTAGATCTCTTCGACTTCGCGCTGCCGCCCGAGCGGATCGCGCTTTACCCGGCATCCCCGCGCGATTCGGCGCGGATGCTGGTCCTCGACGGCGACGCCACCCGTGACGAGCGGGTGAGCGACCTGCCCGCCGCGCTGCGCCCCGGCGACCTGCTGGTCTTCAACGACACCCGCGTCATCCCCGCCCAGCTGGAGGGGATACGCGGCGAGGCGAAGATCGGCGCGACGCTGCACAAGCGCGAGGGAACGCGGCGCTGGCGCGCCTTCATCCGCAACGCCAAGCGGCTGCGCGACGGCGACGTCATCGACTTCGGCGCCGGGGTCAGCGCGACCGCGCGCGACCGGGCCGAGGACGGCAGCTTCGCGCTGGACTTTGCCGGGGACGAGCCGGTCGAGCTGTTGCTGGAGCGGGCGGGCACCATGCCCCTGCCCCCCTATATCGCGCAGAAGCGCGGCGTGACCGAGAAGGACGCCGACGACTATCAGACGATGTTTGCCAACGAGCCAGGGGCGGTCGCCGCGCCCACGGCGGCGCTGCACTTCACGCCCGGCCTGCTCAAATCGCTGGCGGCCGCAGGGATCGAACATGCCACGCTGACCCTGCATGTCGGTGCGGGCACCTTCCTGCCGGTCAAGGCCGACGACACCGTCGATCACAAGATGCACGCCGAATGGGGCCGTATCGACGCCGCCACCGCTGACCGGCTGAACGCCGTCAAGGCGCGCGGCGGCCGGGTGATCGCGGTCGGCACCACCTCGCTGCGGCTGATCGAGAGCGCGGCCGGAGAAGACGGCGTGATCCGTCCGTTCGAGGGCGACACCGCCATCTTCATCACGCCGGGCTATCGCTTTCGCGGGATCGACGGGCTGATGACCAATTTCCACCTGCCGCGCTCGACCCTGTTCATGCTGGTCTCGGCACTGATGGGGCTGGATCGGATGCAGGCGGCCTATGCCCATGCGATCGCGCACGCGTATCGCTTCTATTCCTATGGCGACGCCTCGCTGTTGCTGCCGGGGCCGCGCGCATGATCCTGCTGGCGCTGCTGCTCCAGGCGGCGACGCCGATGCCGGGGGCGAACGAGACGGTGACCGTCACCGCGCGCCCCGCGCCCTTCGCCCAGACCCCGGCGACGATGGTGGTCGAGCCGGTGGCGATGATGATCGCCGCCTTCGACGCGGACGGCGACGGAAAGACCACGCGCGAGGAGATGGAGGCGGGGGTCAAGCGATCCTACGACGCCATCGACACCGCGCATCGGGGTTCGATCGGCTATCTCCAGTTCGCCGACTGGGCCGAACGCTGGCTGGGGGACCGCAACGCGCTGCCCAGCCCGTTCGACGTCGACAAGGACAATGACAACCGCATCACCCTGCCCGAGTTGCAGGCGCATTTCTCGCGCCTGTTCTCGCGCTTCGACCGCGACCATGACGGCGCGATCAGCCGCGCCGAGGCGCTGACCATCCGCACCATTCCCGCCGACGCCAATGGCCCCACCGGCCCGCTCGCGCCCCGAGACAGAAGAAAATGACCGCCCGCTTCTCCTTCGCCATCCACGCCACCGACGGCCGCGCCCGCACCGGCACCATCACCATGAAGCGCGGCGAGATCCGCACCCCCGCCTTCATGCCCGTCGGCACCGCCGCCACCGTCAAGGCGATGAAGCCCGGCGACGTGCGCGCCAGCGGGGCGGACATCATCCTGGGCAACACCTATCACCTGATGCTGCGCCCCGGCGCGGAGCGGGTGAACCGGCTGGGGGGGCTGCACGGCTTCATGGGCTGGGACCGGCCGATCCTGACCGATTCGGGCGGCTATCAGGTGATGAGCCTGGCCGACCTGACCAAGCGGTCCGAGGACGGCGTATCGTTCAAGAGCCATCTCGACGGCACCCGCCATATGCTCAGCCCCGAACGCTCGATCGAGATTCAGCGGCTGCTGGGCTCGAACATCGTCATGGCGTTCGACGAACTGGTCCCGACCACCTCCTCGCGCGAGGTTCAGGCCGCCGCGATGGAACGCTCGATGCGCTGGGCCAAGCGAAGCCGCGATGCCTTCGATGCGGGCGGGCAGCATGCCGAGGACAATGCGATCTTCGGCATCCAGCAGGGTGCGCTCAACGAAGGCTTCCGCAAGGCGTCGGCCGACGCGCTGATCGATATCGGGTTCGACGGCTATGCGATCGGCGGCCTGGCGGTCGGCGAGGGGCAGGAGGCGATGTTCGGCTGCCTCGACTTCGCGCCGGGTCAGTTGCCGGTCGAGAAGCCCCGCTATCTGATGGGCGTGGGCAAGCCGACCGACATCGTGGGCGCCGTCGAGCGCGGGGTCGACATGTTCGACTGCGTGCTGCCGACGCGTTCGGGGCGGACGGGGCAGGCCTTCACCCGATCGGGGCCGATCAACATCCGCAATGCGCGGTTCGCCGAGGATCAGGGGCCGCTCGATCCCGCCTGCGGTTGCCCGGTCTGCGCGCAATATAGCCGCGCCTATCTGCATCACCTGGTCCGCGCGGGCGAGATCCTGGGTGCGATGCTGATGACCGAGCATAATATCTGGTTCTATCAGCAGATGATGGCCGATCTGCGCGGCGCGATCGCCGAGGGGCGGCTCACGGCCTTTGCGGACGACTTCCGGGCGCGCTACGCTGCCAAGGAATAAGCTGGTCGAGTAGGAGAGTAACATGACCGATCATACCGAAGACGCCCCCAACGAAATCCTCGCCGCCGCCAAGGAGGCCAAGGAGCATGCCGTCGCCGCGGCCGAAGCCGCCGCCGACTCGGTGAAGGACAAGACGCGCAACTGGCCGCTGGGCAAGATCGGTCTGGGCGTCGGCATCGGATCGGCCGCGATCGCCGCCGCGGTTCTCTACGGCAACCGCAACAAGTCCAAGTAACCCGCACTCCATCAAGAGGGTCTTCATGCGCCTTTTCCGTGCCGCGCTCCTGCTCGGCGTCGCCGCCCTTCCCTCGCTGGCGGGGGCACAGACCGCCGCTGCTCAAGGTGAACAGGGGGCGCGCACGGAAAGCGTGAAGCCGATCGCCTTCACCACGCGCACCTTGCCCAACGGGCTGCGCGTCTATGCCATTCGCGACACGACGACGCCCAATGTCTCGGTCCAGGTCTGGTATGATGTCGGGTCGAAGGACGATCCCAAGGGCCGCTCGGGCTTTGCGCACATGTTCGAGCATCTGATGTTCAAGGCGACGCGCAACCTCGTCCCCGAACAGATGGATCGCCTGACCGAGGATGTCGGCGGCTATAACAACGCCTCCACCGCCGACGACTATACCAATTATTTCGAGGTGGTGCCCGCCAACCACCTGCAACGCCTGCTCTTCGCCGAGGCGGACCGGATGGCCGCGCTGGTGGTCGAGCCCAAGAGCTTCGCCAGCGAGCGCGACGTGGTGAAGGAGGAACTGCGCCAGCGCACCCTCGCCCAGCCTTATGGCAAGCTGTTCTCCATCTATTATCCCAAGCTCGCCTATACCACGCACCCCTATGCGCGGCCGGGCATCGGCAGCCTGGAAGAACTGGAATCGGCGGGCATCGACGATGTCCGCGCCTTCCATGCGACCTATTACCGGCCCGACAATGCCGTGCTGGTCGTGTCGGGCAATTTCGATCCCGCGCAGCTCGACCGCTGGGTCGACCAGTATTTCGCGGGCATCAAGCGCCCCGCCGGTCCGATCCCCCGCGTGACGGTCGCCGAGCCGGCGCGGACGGCGGCGGTGTCGCGCACCGCCTATGACGCCAATGTGCCGCTTCCGGCGGTCCTCATCAGCTATCACATCCCGCCCGAGCGAAGCGCCGACACGCCCGCGCTGATGGTGCTGAACGCGATCCTGTCGGCGGGCGAAAGCTCGCGGCTGTACGAGACCCTGGTGTATCGCGACCAGCTGGCGCAGTCGGCCGCGACCTTCCTCGACACCAAACAGTCGACCGGCAACCTCGTCGCCTATGCGATGATGGCCAGCGGCAAGCCGGTGGCCGAGGGCGAGGCCGCGCTGAAGCGCGAGATCGCCCGCCTGCGCGACCAGCCCGTCAGCGCGACCGAACTGGCCGAGGCGAAGAACGAACTGCTGACCAGCGCGCTCAAGCAGCGCGAGACGGCCGAGGGCAAGGCCAGCCTGATCGCCAACAGCGTCATCGTCGATGGCGATCCCCATGCCGCCGATCGCCAGATCGCCGCGATCCAGACGGTGACCGCCGCCGACATTCAGCGCGTGGCGCGCGCCTATCTGAAGGATCAGCAGAGCGCGACGATCCGCTACCTCCCCGACTCGGACCGCCCGGCCAATGTCCGGGAGATGCCGATCGAACTGGCGCCGACCGTACAGACCGCCGCACTGACCCCGCCCGCCGACATCCCGGTCGTGACCCCGGCCCCCGAGGGGCAGCGCATCCTGCCCCCCGCCCCCGGCGCGCCGATCGCCCCCGTCCTGCCCCAGCCGGTCGAGACGCGGCTGGCCAATGGCGTGCGCGTCGTGACGGTCGAGCGGCACGACCTGCCGCTGGTCACCGCCTCGCTGGTCGCGCTGGGCGGCGCGGCGACCGATCCGACGGGCAAGGCCGGGGCGAGCAGCCTGTCCGCCGAGTTGATGACCAAGGGCACGACGACCCGCTCCGCCACGCAGATCGCGCGCGCGGTCGAAAGCGTCGGCGGATCGATCGCCAGCAGCGCCACCGATGACGGCGCGACGATCGACCTGACCGTCCCCTCGGCGCAGATCGACACCGCGATGACGATCCTGGCCGATGTCGCCACCCACCCGGCCTTTGCCGCCGACGAGATCGAGCGCGCGCGCACCCAGTCGATCGACGGGCTGAACGTGGCGATGAAGAACCCGGCGCAACTGTCCGCGATGGTCGCCGACCGGGTGGTGTACGGCTCGCGCGCCTATGGCCAGCCCCTGTCGGGGACGCCCGCCTCGCTCAAGGCGCTGACCCGCGCCGACCTGACCGCCGCCTATGCGCGCAGCTGGAAGCCGGGACAGGCCACGCTGCTGCTGGTCGGGGACATCACCCCGGCGCGGGCCCGGCAGGTGGCCGAGCGTTATCTGGGCAGCTGGCGCACGCCTGGCGCCTCGGCCGCCGCGCCCCGCCCGGCCGAACCCGCCTTCCCCGCGCCGCGCGTCGTCGTCATCGACATGCCCGATGCCGGACAGGCCGGGGTCGTCGTGGCCCGCCCGGGCATTCGCCGGGCCGACGATCGCTATTATCCGCTGGCAGTCGCCAATACGGTGCTGGGCGGCGGCTTCTCGTCGCGGCTCAACCAGGAAATCCGCATCAAGCGCGGGCTGGCTTACGGCGCGGGCAGTTCGGTGGCGACCGGGCGCGACATCGGCCTGATCTCCGCACGGACCCAAACCAAGAACCCCTCGGCGGCCGAGGTGGTCGAGCTGATCGATGCCGAGATGCGCAAGCTGGGCAGCGAGCCGGTGCCGCCCGCCGAGCTGGCGACGCGGCAGGCGGTGCTGGTCGGCGGCTTCGGCCGGACGGTCGAGACCACCGACGGCATCGCCGACATCCTGGCCAGCTATACGTTGCAGGGCGTGCCGCTGGGCGAGCTCAGCCACTATATCCCGCGCGTCCAAGCGGTCGATCCGGCGGCGGTGCAGGCGACCTCGGCCAGCCTGCTCGATCCCAAGGCGGCGAGCATCGTGGTGGTCGGCGACGCCAGGCAGTTCCTGCCCGCGTTGCGTCAGGCGCATCCGGATGTGGAGGTGATCCCGGCGGCGGCGGTCGATCTATTGCGTTGAGGCCAAATCCTTAACCCCAGGCGTTATAGCGCGCTGAAAAGCCACGGGACGGGAAGGACGGCGGCGCGTTGCGGGTGGCGAGGCGGACAGTAAGGCGGTTGGTGCAGGCATGGTTCGCCATGCTGGGCCTGATGCTGGCCGGGGGGCTGATGCTCGCCGCGCAGGCCGCCTGGCGACGCGGGGACGAGGCCGCGCCCCGGCCGTCTCGCGTGCCGGTCGCGCCCACGCCCATCATGGTGCCGTCGCGCCCCCTCCCCGCCTCCGACGGCAGCACCGGCACCGTCGTGCTGCCCAGCCTGCCCATCCCGCCCGGCGCGGTCTTGGCCGACAGCGGCGTGGTCGCCGCCCAGCCCTTTCGCTGGGGCCGCGCGACCGTCGTGGACCGGGCCCGCGCGATGCAGTGCCTGACCGCCGCCATCTATTACGAAGCGGGTGGCGAGAGCATCGACGGACAACGCGCGGTGGCGCAGGTCGTGCTCAACCGCGCGCGCCATCCCGCCTTTCCCGCCAGCGTCTGCGGCGTCGTCTATCAGGGGGTGGAACAGGCGCATTGCCAGTTCAGCTTCGTCTGCGACGGAGCCCTGTCGCGGACGCCCGCCGTGGCGGGCTGGGCACGCGCGGCGCGGATCGCGGCGGCGGCGCTGGCGGGCAGCGTCTATGCGCCGGTCGGGCTGGCGACCCATTATCACAGCTTCGCGGTCGCCCCCGGCTGGAACCGCGCGATGGTGATGACCGACATGGTCGGCGCGCATCTCTTCCATCGGTGGAAAGGCTATTGGGGCACGGCGGCGGCGATGAACCGCAGCTATGCCGGGGGCGAGGTCGTGCCGGTCCTGCCGTCCGCGCGCAGCGAAGCCCCGGCCGAGCTGGCGATCGCACCGCCGACCATGGCCGCGCCGCCGCTTGCCGCATCCGCGAGCCCGGTCGCGACGCCGCCCCGACCGACGACCGAACCGCCCAGGGCCGCGCCCGCTGGCGATACGATCATCAGCGATCGGCTGGCGACGTCGGGGCAGATCCTCGACAAGTGGAAGGACAGCGGCCGCCCGCTGCCGCCACGCGACTGACCGCGCCCGAAGCGGCGGGCGCGGTCTTGCTCACCGATCAGCGGCGATGGTTGCGGTCATGCTTCTCGAAGCGGACCTGGCGGCTGAGCACCGCATAGCGACGATCGAGATCGTTGCGCTCCGACATGCTCAGGCCCCCGCCCGAGCGGCGATAGCGATTTTCCAGCCGGTCGAGCTGGCGAAGCTCGCCCCGCAGCCGATCCGCCTCGCGACGGTTGAGCGCGCCCGAACGGATACCCTGGTCGATCCGCCCCTGAAGCTGGCCCTGACGCTGGGCGATCGGGGTCCAGCGCTGCGCATCGGCGACGGTCGGAACCGCGATGGTGGCGAACCCCAGGGTCGCGAGGATCATGGCTTTCATAGCGTTACTCCCATAACAAGCGGGCGAATACTGGCCCGATCCGCAATATGGGTGGCGCTGATCCCAAAGCTATCGCAACCACCCCGCGAATATGTCGCCAAGTGTCGCAATTCGTTCGACTTTGTTCATCTTCCCTGGCCTCAGGCCGCCCCCGCCAGCTCACGGATCCGCGCGACGATCGCCTCTTCCAGCCGATAGATGTCGGTCAGCGCCGCGACCGGATGGCGTGTCTCGACCTTGCCCTCGAAGGTGCCGACATAGCGCGTCGTCGGGCTGTTGAAGTGCAGCCGGACCAGCGACTTGCGGTTATTGTCGTCGAGCAGCACCGCGCAATAGGATTTGGAGTCGCGGATCACCACCCGCTCCGGGTCAACATGCCGCGCGGCGATCGCCTGGACGATGCGAAAGCCCGCAATCTCGTCCTCGGTGGTGATGATCCCCGAGCCCTCGGACATATCGTCCGACGCGCCCTCCTCGATCATGTCGGGTATCGGATTGGCGACGTTGAGCGCCGAGGTCAGCCGCTCGTTCACCCGGTCGCGGATCAGCGTCGCGATCGAGTTGGTCAGCGCGGCGTGATATTGCTCCTTCATCGCGGCATTGGCACGGCCGTTATAGAGGCGCGCCATCATCATCCGCACGAAATCCTCCGAGGGGTGGGCGAACTCCTTCTCCAGTTCGATACGCAGCAGCGACTGGAGCTTCAGCCGCCCGGCCTCGGCGATGATCAGGTCGATGTCGAACGACGCCTTGGCGAAGCGTTCGAGGATCGCCGGATCGGTGCGGCGGATGCCATCCATCGTAAAGACGAAGAACGGCTTTTCGTCCATCTTGTTGGGCTGTTCGGTGTCGGAATAGAATTGATAGACGACCCCGTTGGTCAGGATCGCCACCCGCGCCTCGGTCGTGGAAAAATACCGATAGAGTTGCGAGGCGTGTTTCAGGTCGAGTTCGATCGAGGAGGGTTTGCACTCGATCAGGATGGCCAGCTTGCCGTCGATCGCCAGCGCGTAATCGACCTTCTCGCCCTTCTTGATGCCGACATCGGCGGTGAACTCCGGGATCACCTCGGCCGGATTGAACACGTCATAGCCCAGCGCCTGGATGAAGGGCATGACCAGCGCGGTCTTGGCCGCTTCCTCGGTCAGCAGCAATTCACGGTGCTGCGCGGTCCGCTTTTCCAGTTCGACCAGCTTCGTCGCCAAATCCATCGCCATCCCCATGCCTTGATCGGCGACAGCGTAGGCGAGGCGGGTGCGAAAAGGCCGGCCAGTCGCATCCGAAACGGAGGCGACCGACCGGCCCTTAATCGGTCAACGCTTGCGATCAGCGGCAACGGACATTGTTGCGCTCGATCGCACGGCCCGCCAGCGCGCCGCCTGCGGCGCCCAGCAGCGTTCCCAGCGTCTGCGACCCGCCCGAGGTGATCGCCGCGCCCAGCGCGCCGCCCGCGATACCGCCGACGATCAGGCCGGTGGTGCCGTCGTTGCGGCGGCAATAATAGCGACCGTCCTGACCGACATAGACGCGGTCGTTGGCGCCCAGGCGACGCTCGCGATAGCGGCTGTTGTCGACATAATAGCGGTCGGCATAATAGCCGCCATAGGCCGGGTCGGGCCGGTCGTAATCATAGGCGTAGCGCGGGCCGCCATAGCCGCCGCCCAACCCGCCGCCATAGGTCGAACAACCCGAAACCAGCGTCGCGGCCGCAACCAGGCCGGAGTGTCAGTGCACGCATCACATCCTCCCTTATGGGTAATGTGGGGTAATCGCTTTGATGCGACAAAAGTTGCGATATGTTAAATCGGTTTTGCCGCGTGGGGGCGAAGCTGTTTGGAATGTCGGGGCGTGCACTTCGACTTCGCTCAGTGCGAACGGGTTGGGTCGCCAAGCCCTTCCCATCCCCCACACTCCGTTCAGCCTGAGCGAAGTCGAAGGCCAAGGGAAAACCCGTCCCGCTCCCAGTGCGCCAAAGACGCCCCTGCCGGACGAGATGTCCAAGCAAGTCATGCCGCTATCAGCGCCCCCCACCATCCCGGCGAAGGCCGGGATCCAGTTGGGCGGACATTGATGCGTTGCCCTACGCGTCCCGCGACTGGACCCCGGCCTCCGCCGGGGCGGTGCGGAAAGGAGCAAGCAACAGGCTGCCCCCTTCCCCATACCGGCATGGTTTCCCTCCCCATGCCGGGGAGGATCGCTACTCCGCCGCCTGCGCCTGCCCCTTGTCGAGCAGCGGCTTCAGATACTTCCCCGTAAAGCTGCGCGGTTCGGCGGCGACCACCTCGGGCGTGCCGACCGCGACGATTTCGCCGCCCTTGACGCCGCCTTCCGGCCCTAGGTCCACGATCCAGTCGGCGGTCTTGATGACGTCGAGATTATGCTCGATCACCACCACCGTATTGCCCTGCTCGACCAGCGCATGGAGCACTTCGAGCAATTTGCGGACGTCCTCGAAGTGAAGCCCCGTGGTCGGCTCGTCGAGGATATAGAGCGTGTTGCCGGTCGCGCGGCGCGACAATTCCTTGGCCAGCTTCACCCGCTGCGCCTCGCCGCCCGACAGGGTCGTCGCCTGCTGGCCGACCTTCACGTAACCCAGCCCCACCTCGACCAGCATCGCCATCTTGTCGCGGATCGGCGGCACCGCCTGGAAGAATTCGGCGGCATCCTCGACCGTCATGTCGAGCACATCGGCGATCGAGTGGCCCTTGAACTTCACCTCCAGCGTCTCGCGATTGTAGCGCGCGCCGTGGCAGACGTCGCACGTCACATAGACGTCGGGCAGGAAGTGCATCTCGATCTTGAGCACGCCGTCGCCCTGGCATGCCTCGCACCGGCCGCCCTTGACGTTGAAGCTGAAACGGCCGGGCTTGTAGCCCCGCGCCTGCGCCTCGGGCAGCCCGGCGAACCAGTCGCGGATCTGGGTGAAGGCGCCAGTATAGGTCGCCGGGTTCGATCGCGGGGTGCGGCCGATCGGCGACTGGTCGATGTCGATCACCTTGTCGAGATGTTCGAGCCCGCTGATCTTCTCATGCTTGCCCGCCAGGATGCGCGCGCCGTTCAGCGTGCGCGCGGCGGCGGCGTAGAGCGTGTCGATGGTGAAGCTCGACTTGCCCGACCCCGACACGCCAGTGATGCAGGTGAAGGTGCCGAGCGGAATGCTCGCGGTCACGCCCTGCAGGTTGTTGGCCGTCGCCTTGTGCACGGTCAGCTTCTTGCCCGAGCCCTTGCGTCGCTTGGCGGGCACCGCGATCTCGCGCGTACCGTTGAGGTAATCGGCGGTGACGCTGGTCTTGGACTTGAGCAACTGCTTGAGCGTGCCGTGCGCGACGATCTGGCCGCCATGCACGCCCGCCCCCGGCCCCATGTCGATGACATAATCGGCGGTGCGGATCGCATCCTCGTCATGCTCGACCACCAGCACCGTGTTGCCCAGGTCGCGCAACCGCCGCAGCGTCGCCAGCAGCATGTCGTTGTCGCGCTGGTGAAGCCCGATCGACGGCTCGTCCAGCACGTAGAGCACGCCCGACAGGCCCGAGCCGATCTGCGACGCCAGGCGAATCCGCTGGCTCTCGCCGCCCGACAGCGTGCCGCTGGTCCGGTCGAGATTGAGGTAATCCAGCCCGACATTGTTGAGGAAGCCCAGCCGCTCGACGATCTCCTTCAGGATCGGCTGCGCGATGGCGCGCTGCTGGTCGGTCAGATGTTCGGGCAGGCTGGTGAAAAACGCCAGCGCGTCCACCACCGACAGGCGAGTCGCGTAAGAGATGTCCTGCATGGCGATCTTCACCGCCCGCGCCTCGGGCTTCAACCGCGCGCCGTGGCAGACTTCGCAGGGCTGCGACGACTGATAGTTGGACAGTTCCTCGCGCATCCACGCGCTCTCGGTCTGGAGCATCCGGCGGTTGAGGTTGCCGATCACACCCTCGAACGGCTTCTTGACGTCATAGGACTTCTTGCCGTCGATGAAGGTCAGCGTGACCGCCTTGCCCTTGGTGCCGTGCAGGATCACCTCCTGCACCTTGGGGTCGAGGTCCTTCCACGGCGTCTCCAGCGAGAAACCGAACTCGCGCGCGAGGCTGCCCAGCACCTGCATATAATAGGGGCTGGGCGGGTTGGACTTGGCCCAGGGCACGACCGCGCCCTTCTTGATCGACAGCTCGTGATTGGGGACGACCAGATCCTCGTCGAAGATCAGCTTCTCGCCCAGCCCGTCACAGGCCGGGCACGCCCCCTGCGGCGCGTTGAACGAGAAGAGGCGCGGTTCGATCTCGGAGATGGTGAAGCCGGAAATCGGGCAGGCGAATTTCTCCGAGAACACGATGCGGCCATCGGGCGCATTGTCGCCCAGCACCGCCGATTTTGGCGTGTGCGGCTCGACCGGATCGGCGGGATCGACATAGGCAAGCCCGTCGGCCAGCTTCAGCGCGGTCTCGAAACTGTCGGCGAGGCGCGTGGCGATATCCTCGCGCACCACCAGGCGATCGACCACCACCTCGATGTCATGCTTGAACTTCTTGTCGAGCGCCGGCGCCTCGTCGATCTCGTAGAGCTGGCCGTCGATGCGGACGCGGGTGAAGCCCGCCTTCTGCCACTCGGCCATTTCCTTGCGATATTCGCCCTTGCGGCCGCGAACGACGGGCGCGAGCAGGTACAGGCGCGTGCCCTCGGGCAACGTCATCACCCGGTCGACCATCTGGCTGACCGTCTGCGCCGCGATCGGCTCGCCGGTGGCGGGGCTGTAGGGGATGCCGACGCGCGCCCAGAGCAGGCGCATATAGTCGTAGATTTCGGTGACCGTCGCCACGGTCGAGCGCGGATTGCGGCTGGTCGTCTTCTGCTCGATCGAGATGGCGGGCGACAGCCCCTCGATATGGTCGACGTCCGGCTTCTGCATCATCTCCAGGAACTGGCGCGCATAGGCCGACAGCGACTCGACATAGCGGCGCTGCCCCTCGGCATAGATGGTGTCGAACGCGAGCGAAGACTTGCCCGACCCCGACAGGCCGGTGATCACCGTCAGCGTGTCACGGGGAATGTCGATATCGACATCCTTGAGATTGTGCTCGCGCGCGCCGCGGACGGAAATCTTGGTCAGCATGAGGCAGGTTCTACTTCTGTTCCGGAGAGAAGGCCAGAGGCGAGATAGGAAGCGACACGCCCCATTGCGAGGGGCGTTTGGGACGGGCTTGCAGGAACGCCGGAGCTTCGCCCATGATCCCCTTGAAAAGCCGGGGGCTTGGCAATTCCCGCGCTTTGCATGATACACTGTCTCATTTCCGAGGGGGAGCGTTTCCATCTTGTCCAAGACCCTGCACCTGTCCGCCCTGTTGCTGCTGGCCGCCCAGACGACGCCTGCCCTGGCGCAAAAGGCCGAGAAGACCGAGACCAAGACCACCGAGACCAAGGACGACGACAGCAAGCGTCCGCCGCTCCCCGCCGACAGGACGATCACGCAAAGCGCGCGGATCGGTGGCCGGGTCGTCACCTACAAGGCGACCGTGGGCACGATCCCGGTGCGCGACGACAAGGGCAAGGAGATCGGGCAGGTCGTCTATACCGCCTATACCGTGCCCGGCGGCGATGTGCAGCGCCCGGTGACCTTCGCGTTCAACGGCGGGCCGGGCGCGTCGTCGGTCTATCTCAACATGGGCGCGGTGGGCCCCAAGCGCGTCCCCTTCGGCGCGCAGGGCGATGCACCGTCCGACGCGCCGGTCACGACCGACAATCCGAACAGCTGGCTGGACTTTACCGACCTGGTCTTCATCGATCCGATCGGCACCGGCTTCAGCCGCAGCCTGGTGGACGAGGCGGAGACCAAGAAAGCCTTCTACGCCAACGACCCGGACATCAAATATCTCTCCAAGGTCGTCTATGACTGGCTGGTCAAGGAAGGCCGGTTGCGCTCGCCCAAATATGTGATGGGCGAAAGCTATGGCGGCTATCGCGCGCCGCGCATCGCCTACGAGCTTCAGTCGCAGATCGGCGTCGGGGTCAACGGGCTGGTGATGGTATCGCCCTATCTCGACCCCGCCTCGGGCGACGACGCCACCGCGCTGTCGCCGCTGCCCTGGATGATCGACCTGCCCTCGATGGCGGCGGCCCAGCTGGAGCGGCAGGGCAAGCTGACCCCCGAGGCGATGGCGGGCGTCGAGGCCTATGCGCGCGGCGATTATCTCCGCGACCTGATGCGCGGGCGGTCGGACACCCAGGCGGTCGACCGGCTGGTCAGCCGCGTGACCGAGCTGACCGGCCTCGACCCCGCGCTGGTCCGCCGGCTGGGCGGGCGGATCGACACGCGGACGTACTTGCGCGAGATTCACCGCAATGATTCGACGATCGGCAGCATCTACGACTCGAACGTCACCGCCTTCGACCCCTTCCCCTGGTCGTCGCAGCAGCAGTCCAACGACCCGCTGCTCGACTCGCTGATCGCGCCGACGACCAGCGCGATGGTCGATTTCGTGACGCGCGAAGTGGGCTGGAAGACCGACGCGCGCTACCATGCGCTGTCCTATGAGGTGAACAGCGCCTGGGATCGCGGCAAGCCCGACGACACCCCCGTCACCGACCTGCGCAAGGCGATCGCCAACGATCCCAAGATGAAGGTGATGATCGTCCATGGCTGGGACGACCTGTCCTGCCCCTATTTCGCGTCGCGGCTGATCGTCGACCAGATGCCGAGCTATGGCGTGGCGCAGCGGGTGCATCTGAACGTCTATCCGGGCGGGCACATGTTCTACAGCCGCACCGACAGCGGCGCGGCGTTCCGGCGCGATGCGATGGCGATGTACGGGGGATAAGTCTTGCATCGTCACGGACCCATATCCCCACGGCCGTTCGCGCTGAGCGAAGTCGAAGCGTACGCCCGGCGGGTTCCCGATTCCCTTGGCCTTCGACTTCGCTCAGGCTGAACGGAGGCGCGGAATAACCGCCTCCGAAACGGAGGGGACATCGCTCGCCTAATCTCAAATCCTCCCGATGATCCCCATCGGGAGGATTTCGATTCATGGCGAGCCCGGCGGCGATCGAGGCGTTCATTCGGCGCTGGCAGGCGTGCGAAGGCGGGGCGGAGCGCGCCAATTACGCGCTGTTCCTGACCGAGCTGTGCGCGATCCTCGGCGTCGCCCCGCCCGAGCCCGCCCACGCGACCAGCACCCGCAACGACTATGTCTTCGAACGCGCGGTCGTCCTGCCCGGTGACGAGGACCGGCGCGGGCGGATCGACCTCTACAAGCGCGGCTGCTTCGTGCTGGAGGCCAAGCAGAGCCGCGAGGGCCTGGGCGCGAAATCGCTCGCCGCAGAGGGCCCGCTGCTCCCCGGCCTGCTCCCCGATGGGGCGGGCGCCGCGCCCCGGTCGCGGCAATGGGACATATTGATGCGCCGCGCGCGCGAACAGGCCGAGCAATATGCCCGCGCGCTGCCCGTCGATCATGGCTGGCCGCCCTTCCTGATCGTGGTCGATGTCGGTCGGGTGATCGAGCTGTTCGCCGACTTTTCGGGTCAGGGGAAGCATTACAAGCAATTCCCCGACCGCGCCCGCTTCCGCATCGCGCTGGACGATCTGCGCCGCGAGGAGGTGCGCCAGCGGCTGGCGGCGATCTGGGACGCGCCGCATTCGCTCGACCCGACCCGCCATGCCGCCGCCGTCACCCGCGACGTGGCGACTCGGCTGGCCAGCATCTCCAGGCTGCTGGAGGAGCGCGGGCATGAGCCGGAGGGGGTGGCGCTGTTCCTGATGCGCTGTCTGTTCACCATGTTCGCCGAGCATAGCGGACTGCTGCCCGCCGGGGGTTTCGTCACCCTATTATCGGACGCGCGCGAGCGACCCGATGCCTTCGTGCCCTGGATCGAGGATCTGTGGCATTCGATGGACCGGGGCGGCGAGGCCAATGTGCTGCGCTGCGCGGTGCGGCGATTCAATGGCGGGCTGTTCCACACCGCCGACGCCCTGCCCCTCAACCGCGAGGAGATTGGCGAGCTGCTCGCCGCCGCCAGGCGCGACTGGCGCGATGTCGAGCCCGCCATCTTCGGCACGCTGCTCGAACAGGCGCTCGATCCGGCGCAGCGGCGGCGGCTGGGCGCGCATTACACGCCGCGCGCCTATGTCGAGCGGCTGGTGACCGCGACCGTCATCGCCCCCTTGCGCGACGACTGGGCGCAGGTGCTGAGCGCGATGGAGAATGAACGCGCCGACAATCCCCGCGCCGCCGTCCAGCGGGTGCGCGATTTCCACCGGCGGCTGGCGGCGATCCGCGTCCTGGACCCGGCCTGCGGCACCGGCAATTTCCTCTATGTCACGCTCGAGCTGATGAAGCGGCTGGAGGGCGAGGTGCTGGAGGTGCTGGCCGAGCTGTCGGGCGAGGAGATACTGCATCTGGATACCGAGACGGTGCACCCGCGCAATTTCCACGGGATCGAGGTCAACGCCCGCGCCGCCGCCATCGCGCAGCTGGTGCTGTGGCTGGGCTATATACGCTGGCAGTTGCGCAATGGCGGGCAGGTGTCCGACCCGGTGCTGGAGGATGTCCAGTCGATCGTCACCGCCGACGCGCTGCTCACCCCCTCGGGCCAGCGGACACCCTGGCCGGAGGCGGAGTTCATCGTCGGCAACCCGCCCTTCATCGGCGGCAAGGACCTGCGCGGGCGCTTGCCCGAGGGCATGGCGGAGGCGCTGTGGCGCGCCTATCCCAAGATGCCGCGCGCCGCCGATTACGTCCTCTATTGGTGGGACCGCGCCGCGCAGGCGCTGGCGGCGCGGGATACGCCGCTGATCCGCTTCGGCTTCGTCACGACCAATTCGATCACCCAGACCTTCGGCCGCCGGGTCATCGCCCGCGCGCTGGAGGGTACGCCGCCGCTGTCGATCCTGCTGGCCATCCCCGACCATCCCTGGACCAAGGCGACGCCCGATGCCGCGATGGTGCGGATCGCGATGACGGTCATGGGGCGCGGCACGGTCGACGGCCGACGCCTGCACATCGCCGAAGAGAGCGGGCTGGACAGCGACACGCCTGACATCCGCTTCGCCGAGACGGTCGGGCGGATCAATGCGGACCTGTCGGTGGGAACGGACGTGACCCAGGCCCGGCCGTTGCTCGCAAACCAATGGCTATGTTCGCCCGGCGTGAAACTCCATGGTGCGGGCTTCATCGTGTCACCGGCCGAGGCGGAAATGCTGGGGCTCGGCCGCCGCGAGGGGCTGGAACGGCATATCCGTCCCTATTGCCACGGCCGCGACCTGACCGCGCGGACGCGCGGGGCCATGGTGATCGACCTGCTCGGCCTGTCCGAAGCCGAGGTGCGCCAGCGCTTTCCCGAGGTCTATGGCCATGTGCTGCGAAGCGTGAAGCCCGAGCGCGACGGCAATGCACGGGCGACCTATCGCAACCAATGGTGGCTGTTCGGCGAACCCCGCCGCGAGTTGCGCCCCGCGCTCGACGGCCTGTCGCGCTATATCGCGACCGTCGAGACGGCCAAGCATCGCATCTTCCAGTTCCTGCCCGCCGACACCCTGCCCGACAACAAGCTGATCTGCATTGCCACGGCAGACAGCGACGTCCTGGGTATCCTGCAATCCTCGACCCATGAGGCATGGTATCTCGCGAACGCAGGCATGCTGGGGGTCTATAACCAGCCTGCGGTCTACGTGAAGACGACGAGTTTCGACCCCTTCCCCTTTCCCGATGCCAGCGACCCCGCCCGCCGGGTCATCGCCGACCTCGCCGAGGAACTCGACGCCACGCGCAAGCGCATCCTGGCCGAGACGACCGACCTGACCCTGACCGGCCTGTACAATCTGCGCCACCGGCTGGTCGCAGGGGACAGGCTGACCGCCGGGGACGAAGCGCTTCGCCGCCGGGGATCGGTCGACCTGATCGCGCGGCTGCACGACCAGATCGATGCCGCCGTCATCGCCGCCTATGGCTGGCCCGCCGCGATCCCGGCGGCGGAGATGGTCGCGCGGCTGGTCGCGCTCAACGCGCAGCGCCGGGTGGACGAGCGCGCCGGCCATGTCCTGTGGCTGCGCCCCGACTTCCAGAGCCGCCGCGCGGGCGCGACCCCGCTCGGCCCGACCGAACGCGCGCTGCCGCTCGCCGAGCCCGCCCCGGCCAAGCCCAGCTTTCCACGCGACCTTGGCGGACGGATCGCCAGCGTCTTCGCGCTGCTCGGCACCGACCGCCCCTTGTCCGCCGCCGCCATCGCCCGGCATTTCGCGCAGGGCCGCCAGGTCGAGCGCGCGGTCGTCGCCGCGCTTCAGGGCGCGGTGCGGCTGGGCTATGTCGCGCAGGGGCCGGAGGGCTATCGCCTGCGCCGGGTGGCATGAGCCGCCGATCCACGCTAGAGCCGCAACCGTATACGAAACGGAGCGAGTGACATGGCAGGGATGATCGGCGGATCGACGGCGGAGCGCGAACTGGCGGAGCTGTCGCCCTGGGCCAACCCCGCGCCGCCGATCGATGCCGCCGAACGCGCCCGCCGGATCGCGCGCGCCCGCGCGCTGATGGCCGAGACGGGCGCCGATGCGCTGCTGATCGGCGCGGGGGCGTCCTTGCGCTACTTCACCGGCGTCGCGTGGGGTGCGACCGAGCGGCTGGTCGCGATGCTGCTTCCCGTCGCGGGCGATCCGATCTTCATCTGCCCCGGCTTCGAGCTGGGCTCGTTCGAGGCGAGCCTCGCCATCCCCGCCACCGACATCCGCCTGTGGGAAGAGGATGAAAGCCCCTCCGCGCTGGTCGCCGATGCGCTGGCGGCGATGGGCGCCAGGACGCTCGCCATCGATCCCGCCATGGCGTTCCTGTTCGTCGACCGGATCCGCGCCGCCGCGCCCGGCGTCACGCTGGTCAGCGGCGCGGCGGTCGTCGATGGCTGTCGGATGATCAAGTCGCCCGCCGAGATCGCGCTCATGCAGCAGGCGATGGACATGACGCTGGAGGTGCATCGCCGCGCCGCGCGCATCCTGCACGAGGGCATTCGCGCGTCGGAGGTGATCCGCTTCATCGACGCCGCGCACCGCGCGCTGGGCGCATCGACCGGCAATTATTTCTGTGCGGTGCAGTTCGGCCGCTCGACCGCCTTCCCGCATGGCCTGCCGCAGGACGACGTGCTGCGCGACGGCGACGTGGTGCTGGTCGACACCGGCACGCTGATCGACGGCTATCATAGCGACATCACCCGCACCTATGCGTTCGGGGATGTCGGCGATGAGGTCCGCCGCATCTGGGACATCGAGAAGGAGGCCCAGGCCGCCGCCTTCGCCGCCGTCCGGCCTGGCGAACCGTGCGAGGCGGTCGACTATGCTGCCCGCGCGGTGCTGGAGCGCGCGGGGCTGGGTCCCGACTATCGCCTGCCCGGCCTGCCGCACCGCACGGGCCACGGCATCGGCCTGTCGATCCACGAGCCTGCCTATCTGGTGCGCGGCGACCGGACGCCGCTGAGCCCCGGCATGTGCTTTTCCAACGAACCGATGATCGTCGTGCCGGATCGCTTCGGCGTGCGGCTGGAGGATCATTTCTACGTCACCGAGACGGGTGCAGCCTGGTTCACCCAGCCGCAGCCCGCAATCGACGACCTGGGGTGAGGCGTGACCCCGGCTGAGGCCGGGATTGGTTCACGCGAAGACGCGAAGGATTTTGTTCGCGCGGAGACGCGGAGGCGCGGAGATGGTCGCCCGCGCGGCAGCGCTTTGGAATCAGCAACGGATGGAGATTGGAGGGCCGCTGACGCGGCGAGTCCCTCCACCTCCGCGTCTCCGCGCCTCCGCGCGAACCTCTTCTTCTTCGCGCCCTCGCGTCTTCGCGTGAAAATCGCCTCAGACGACGGTGAACCCGGCCCAGAACGGGTCCTCGCGATCGATCCAGATCGTGTTGAACCCCGTCGCCACCGCCGAGCCCTGGATCGACGGCACGATCGCCGCCTGCCCGCCGAGTTCGGTCGCTTCCTCGACCCGGCCGATGAAGCGGCTGCGGATATAGCTTTCGTGGACGAAGCGGTCGCCGACGCGCAAGCGCCCCTTGGCCGCCAGATGCGCCAACCGCGCCGAGGTGCCGGTGCCGCACGGGGAACGGTCGATCGCGCGTTCGCCATAGAAGACCGCGTTGCGCCCATCGGCATCCTCCGCCGAGGGCTTGTCCGCCCAGAGCACATGGCTGACCCCCCGGATGGAGGGTTCGAGCGGATGCACCGGCTCGAACTTCTCGCGCACCAGTTCGCGGATCGTGCGGCTCAACTCGACCAGCTTCGACGCGCCCAGATCGTCCAGCCCGGTATAGGCCCCCTGCGGCTCGACGATGGCGTAATAATTGCCGCCATAGGCGACATCCAGCGTCAGCGGGCCGAAGCCCGGCACGTCGATTTCAATGCCCTCGGCCGCCAGATAGGCGGGGACGTTGCGGATGCGGACCGCCGTGACCTTGGCGCCTTCCTTCTCATATTCGATATGGATGGTGCCCGCCGGCACCTCGACCTTCAGCTTGCCCGGCTCGCGCGGGGTGATGAGGCCGTTTTCCAAGCCGAAGGTGATCATGCCGATCGTACCGTGCCCGCACATGGGCAGGCAGCCGCTCGTCTCGATGAACAGGATCGCCGCGTCGCTGTCGGGCTCGCACGGCGGATAGAGGAAGCCGCCCGACATCATGTCATGCCCGCGCGGCTCGAAGCACAGGCCGGTGCGGATCCAGTCGAAGCGTTCCAGAAAGTCCAGCCGCCGCTCGGCCATGCTGCTCCCGCGCAACAGCGGCGCACCGCCCGCGACCAGCCGGACCGGATTGCCCGCAGTATGGCCGTCGATACAGAAAAAGGTGTGGCGGATGGTCGGTGACGTCATCGGGATTCCCTTGCTAGGAAATCCGTATACGATATGACCCGACTTATGCCCAAGCCCGAAAATCACGCCGCCGCCCCGCAAGATCGCACCGCCCTGATCGTCGGGGGAGGCGTCATCGGGACCACCACCGCGCTGGCGCTGCAATGGGCCGGATGGGCGGTGACGCTGGTCGAGGCGGAGGAGACCCCGCGCGCCGCCTCCTGGGGCAATGCGGGCCATATCGCGACCGAGCAGGCCGAACCGATCGCCTCGCCCGCAATGGTGCGCGGCTTTGCCAGACGGCTGTTCTTTCGCGGCGGCGCGCTGGCGCTGCCCCCGCGCGAGATCGCGACCTGGCTGCCCTTCGCGCTGCGGTTGCTGGGCGCGGCGCGGGCGGATCGCTATAAGCGGGCGCATGGCGCGCTTGCCGCTCTGCTGGCACAGGCCATGCCCGCCTGGCGGCGTCATGTCGCGGCGCTGGGCGCGCCCGAACTGCTGCGCGAGGACGGTCATGTCGTGCTGTGGGAAACCCCCGAAAGCGCCGCGCGCGGGCTTGCCGGGTGGCAGGCGGCGGACACCGGCACCGCGCGCTTCCGCGCCCTGACCGAGTCGGAGTTGCAGGACTGGCGCACCCGCGTCCACGCCCCGCTCGCGGGCGGCATCCGCTTCGAGGGGAGCGGCCAGATCGCCGACCCGACCCATCTTGCCGAAGCCACCCTCGCCCGCTTCCTGGCGGACGGCGGCACGCGCATCGTGGGACGGGTGGCAGCGGTCGGTGACGGCGAGGCGCGGCTCGAAGACGGCCGCCGCCTGTCGGCGGCGCAGATCGTCGTGACGGCAGGCGTGGCGAGCGCGGCGCTGCTCCGACCGTTCGGGCTCAAGGCCCCGATCATCGCCGAGCGCGGCTATCACCTCCAGGCCGGCCCGGCGGTCGACTGGCCCGCCGACCTGCCCCCGGTGGTGTTCGAGGACCGCTCGATGATCGTCACCCGCTTCGCCGGTGGCCTTCGCGCCGCCAGCATCGTCGAGTTCGCCCGCGCCCAGGCCAAGCCCGACCCCGCCAAGTGGAACCGCCTGCGCCGCCACATCGCCGCGCTGGGCCTGCCGATCGGCGAGGACGCCAAACCCTGGATGGGCGCGCGGCCGACCCTGCCGGATTACTTGCCAGCGATCGGGCGGGTGCCGGGGACGACGGGCGTGTCCTATGCCTTCGGGCACAACCATCTGGGCCTGACCCTCGCGCCGATTACGGGCGAGTTGGTGGCGGCGATGCTGGATGGAAAGGCGTCACCCGTGCCTCTGGAACCGTTCGGATTGGCGCGGTTCGGGTGATCCGGAAACGACATGCACCGGCGCGAATGACGGAAACTGGTGGGAAGCCGACGTTGTATGATGTCGGGCTCCCACTAAGTTCGCGGCATGATCTGCAACATCATCGACAGGCGAACGAGGCCGTATCGCTGGCGCGAGGTTAACGCCATCATCGAGGCGACTTCGCATGACAATGCCTGCGAGGATGCGGACCAACAGCGACCAACCGATCACGATCTGACCTACGACCAGCGTGAGAATGTCACTGTCGCGGAAGCGATCGCGTGGGCCAACGAAGAGGTGTGTCCGGTGACGCTATACCTCTACGATAAGGGTACCGGGACGACCTGACCAATGCCCTTTTGGGGTAAAAGTGGTCGATTGGCCCCGACTACTTCGATTGGCTCATAATTCTAGAGAACTGGTGCTCATCAAATAGCTCGACAGTGGCCAACTTCGGCCCCTCGTTCCAGATTGAGACCCAATTATCTGGGTGAATGTCGATCGAGTGCGGGTAGCCGTCCTGAAGGATCACAAGGGCTTCGCCTTTTGGCGGAACCTCATACTGGTCGCAAAGTGGCTCGACGAAGATCGTCAACGGTGTTTCGAGATAATTGCGGATAGGCAATCGCAAAGGGCTGCTCCATCATTCCAATGCCTCATGCTGGATCATCCCAAGAATGTCGGCAAGTGGGCGACATCCCCCATTCCTGGCCAGGAAACCCCAACCACGCCGCGAGCGTCTCCACCACGCCTCCCCCCTCGACATCCCGCCCCCATCCGCTATCGGTTAACCACAGCGCATCGGGGGGAGCGGCGACCGGGTCCGTGCAGATCAAGCGGCTTCGCATTTCGGGTTTCAAGAGCTTCGTCGATCCGGCCGATCTGGTCATCGAACCGGGGCTGACCGGCGTTGTCGGGCCCAATGGCTGCGGCAAGTCGAACCTGCTCGAAGCGCTGCGCTGGACGATGGGGGAGAACAGCGCGCGGTCGATGCGCGGTGCGGGGATGGAAGACGTCATCTTCGCGGGCACCGCCAGCCGCCCGCCGCGCGACTTCGCCGAGGTCACGATCCTGGCCGAGCGTGAGGGCGAGGAGACCGAGATCGTCCGCCGGATCGAACGCGGCGCGGGCTCGGCCTACCGGATCGACGGGCGCGACGTGCGCGCCAAGGACGTGGCGCTGCTGTTCGCCGATGCCGCAACCGGCGCGCATTCGCCAGCCCTCGTCAGCCAGAACCGGATCGGCGCGGTCATCGCCGCCAAGCCCGCCGAGCGCCGCGCGATGCTGGAGGAAGCCGCCGGGATCGCCGGGCTCCACGTCCGCCGCCGCGATGCGGAGGCCAAGCTGCGCGCGACCGAGGCCAATCTCACCCGGCTGGACGAGGCGATCGCCGACCAAGATGCCCGCATCGCGACCCTTCGGCGACAGGCGCGCGCGGCGGAGCGCTATCGCCTGATCTCCGACCAGATCCGCATGGCCGAGGCGCGGATGATCTTCGCCCGATGGCGCGACGCCGCCGATGCCGCCGCGTCCGCCCGGATCGAGGCCGACGCCGCCGAACGCCGCGTGACCGAGACGAGCCAGGCCGAGCGGGTCGCCGCCGGGGCGCAGGAGCAGGCGGTGGCGTTGGCCGCGCGGACCCGTGCCGCCGCGCTGGCGGCGCGCGATGCGTTGAGCGAGGCGGGCCATGCCCTGTCTCGCGCCCGCGACCAGCGTCACGGGCTGCAACGCCGGATCGAGGAACTGGCATCCTCGCGCACCCGCGTCGGCGAGGATCGCGCGCGCGAGGATGCGCTGGCGCATGACGCCGCCGCCGCCATCCAGCGGCTGACCGACGAGCGCGAGGACCTGGACGCGCGCATCGCCCATGCGACCCAGGCCATGCCCCGGCTCGACACGCTGCTGGCCGAGGCGGAGAGCAAGAATCGCGATGCCGAGGTGGCGCTGGCGCGGGCCCTGTCCGCCCAGGCCGCCGAAGCCGCCGAACGCCGCATCGCCGAGGCCGGGCTGAGCTCCGCGCGGGCGCGCCACGAACGCGCCGAGCGCGAGGCGCGCGGGGTCGCCGCCGCGATCGAGGCGCTGCCCGACCTGGCCGGGCAGGAGGCGGTGCGCGATGCCGCCATCGCCGCCCAGGCCGCCGCGCGCACCGATGCCGACAAGGCGCGCGCCGCCTCGCAATGGGCCGAGGAGAGCGAGGCCATGGCCACCGCCGAACGCGATCCCGCCGAGGCGGCGCGCGCGCAGGCGATCGCCGCGCTGGCCGCGCTGGAGGCCGAGATGACCGCGCTGACCCGCGCGACCGAGCGCAAGGGCGGCGACCGCCTGCTGGACGAGGTGCAGGCCGATCCGGGGTTCGAGCGCGCGCTGGCGGCGGCGCTGGGCGACGAGCTGGATACGCCGCTGGTCGACTGGCAGGGATCGCCCATCGCCGAGGACGATCCCCCCGCCCCGGTCGGCACGCTGCCGCTGGGCGCGCGGATCCAGGCGCCCGAGACGCTGGCACGGCGGCTGTCGCAGATCTTTCTGGTCGAGGCGGATTCGGGCCAGCCGCTCCGTGTCGGCCAGCGGCTGGTCACGCGCGAGGGGCGGCTGCGGCGCTGGGACGGCTATGTCGGCGAGGGCGGCGGCGCGGCGGCGGCGGAGCGGATGGAACGCCGCAACCGGCTGGCGAAGCTGGAGGCGGAGCGTCCGGCGGCCGAAAGCGCGGTCGCCGCCGCCACCGCCGCGCGAGTCACGATCGACGAGCGGATCGCGCGTGCACGGGGTGCCGCCGCCAGCGCCCGCACGCTGCTCGCCCAGGCCGAGGCCGCGCATCGCGAGGCGCAGCGGGCCGAGGACCGGGCGCAGGCGCAGATCGAGCGCCTGTCCGGACAGCGCGCCGATCTCGCCATCCGCGCCGAACGGATCGCCAACGAGATGGACGAGGCGGCGGTCGAATGCGACCGCGCCGCCGCCGCGCTCGCCGCCCTGCCCGACGGCAGCGCGAGCGCGGCGGAGACGGCGCGGCTCCAGACCGAGACGCAGCTCGCCCGCTCGGCGGTGGCGCTGGCGCGGTCGGAGCGGACTACGCTGGAACGCAGCCTGGCGCAGACCCGCGACCGGCTGGCCGCCGCCATTGCCGAGGCACAGGGCTGGGAACAGCGCGCGGGTCAGGCGGCGGGGCGGATCGCCGAGATGGATGCCCGCGCCGCCACGCTGGACCGCGATACCGCCGCCATCGCCGATCGCCCGGCGCAGCTGGCCGAGGAGATCGCCACGCTCGCCGCCGCGCATGACGCCGCCAAGGCGGAGGCGGAGCGGACGCAGGCGGAGGAAGCCGAAGCCGAACGCGCGCTGCGTGCGGCGGAGGCCGCGCATGCCGGGGCCAACGCCCTGCTGTCGGCGGCGCGGGAAGCGCGGGCGGGCGCGCTGGCGCGGGTCGAGAATCACGAATTGCGCCGGGTCGAGCTGGGCCGCGTCTCGGGCGAGCGCTTCGCCTGCCCCGCGCCGGTGCTGCCGGAGAAGCTGGGGTTCGAGAGCGCGGGCGTCGGCTCGCCCCAGGCCGAGGGAGCCGCGCACGAGAAGCTGTCCGCCGATCGCGAGCGGATCGGTCCGGTCAACCTCGTCGCCGAACAGGAACTGGCCGAACTCGAGGCCAGCGGCGCGGCGAGCGCAGCCGAGCGCGAGGATCTGGTCCAGGCGGTGGCGCGGCTGCGCGGTTCGATCGGGCTGCTCAACCGCGAGGGGCGGCAGCGACTGCTCGAGGCGTTCGAGGCGGTCAACGGGCATTTCCAGACCCTGTTCGCGACTCTGTTCGACGGCGGCTCGGCGCATCTGGCGCTGGTCGATTCGGACGATCCGCTGGAGGCGGGGCTGGAGATCATGGCGCAGCCGCCGGGCAAGCGGCTCCAGTCGCTGACCCTGTTGTCGGGGGGCGAACAGGCGCTGACGGCGGTGGCGCTGATCTTCGGGCTGTTCCTGACCAACCCCGCGCCGATCTGCGTGCTGGACGAGGTCGACGCGCCGCTGGACGATGCCAATATCGACCGTTTCTGCGGGCTGCTCGACCGAATGACGCGCGAGACGGACACGCGATATCTGATCGTGACACACAATGCGGTGACGATGAGCCGGATGCACCGGCTGTTCGGCGTGACGATGATCGAACGCGGGGTCAGCCGGTTGGTGTCGGTGGATTTGCAGGCGGCGGAGACGTTGCTGGCGGCGGAGTGAGGCCGTCCTTGCAGTTCCTATAACGTCACCCCGGCGAAGGCCGGGATCCAGTTGCTATGTGTCATCGAAGGCGCCGAGCATTGGCCTCCCCCGCATCGCGTGGCGCGCCACAGGCTTGGTGGAGCCTGGGCCCCGGCCTTCGCCGGGGTATTGCGGAGTTTCAAGACCCGTTCAGGCCGAGCGACGTCGAAGCCCGCACCCGGCCGCTCACGGCAGCAGGAACGTCCCCTCGATCACCGTCACGCATTCGCCGCCCAGCACCACCCGGTCGCCTTCCATCCGGCACATCAGCCGCCCGCCGCGCGCGCTCGCCTGCTCTGCCACAAAGGCATCGCGGCCCAGCTCCTGCGTCCAATAGGGCGTGATCACCGCATGCGCCGCGCCCGTCACCGGGTCTTCATCGATGGCGAAGGCCGGTACGAAGACGCGGCTGACCACATCCGCCTCACCCGCCCCGCCCCGCGCGGTCAGGATCACGACGTAGCGGCCCGCCGCCGCCAGCGCCGCGAAGTCGGGCGTACAGGCCCGTACCCGCGCCGCATCGTCGACCACGACCACCGCATAGCCCGCCGGATGGCGCAGCGTCGCGACCACGCCCCCGACGCCCAGCGCCTCGACCACGCCCGGCAACGCCGCAGGCACCGGCGTCCGCTCGGGCAGCGACAGGCTGTAGCCCAGCCCGTCGCGCGCCACTTCCAGCACCCCGGCATGGCGGGTCGCGAAGCGCACCCGCTCGCGCGTCGTATCGGAGGACAGCACGACATGCCCGCTCGCCAGCGTGGCGTGGCCGCACATCTCGACCTCGTCGCCCGGCGTGAACCAGCGCAGCGCGAAATCCGCCGCCGCGCCGTCGGCCGCCACCAGAAAGGCGGTTTCGGACAGGTTGTTCTCCTGCGCGATCGCCAGCAGCGTGGCGTCGTCCAGCCACTCCGACAGCATCATCACCGCCGCCGGATTGCCGCCGAACGCCGCGTCGGCAAAGGCGTCGACCTGGGTGAAGGGGATGCGCATCAATATCCGATCCGCTTGCCGAACCAGTGCGGGGTCACGTCCGCCTCGACCAGCGGATTGTCGGTGTCGACATGGCCTTCGGGATCGAGATGGATCAGCACCTCGACCTTGGGGAAGGCCCGACGCAGCGCGCGTTCGACCCCCTCGACAATGTCATGCGCGGCGGCGACGGTCAGGTCGCGCGCCACCTCCATATGGAATTGCGCGAAATCGTGGCTGCCCGAACGGCGGGTGCGGAAGTCGTGAATGCCCTTCAGCCCCGGCTGGCGCGCGGCGACGTCCAGGAACGCGGCGCGCTGGTCGTCGGGCCATTCCTTGTCCATCAGCTGGTCGATCGCGGTCGAGGACGCCTGGAACGCGCCCCAGGCCAGCCACAGCGCGATGGCGATGCCGAAAATCGGATCCGCGCCGTGCCAGCCGAAATACTGGTCCAGCACCATCGCGACGATCACCGATCCATTGAGCAGCACGTCCGACTGGTAATGGACATTGTCCGCCAGGATCGCGACCGAACCGGTGCGACGGATGACGCTGCGCTGATAGCCGAGCAGCACCACGGTCGCGGCGATCGCGATGACCGACACGCCGATGCCGAACTCGGCGTCGGAGGTGGGATTGTCCGCGCCCAGCGCCATCACCGCGCGCCACGCGATGCCCGCCGCCGAGGCGGTGATCAGCGCCACCTGGAACAGCGCCGCCAGAGCCTCCGCCTTGCCATGGCCGAACCGATGGTCATGGTCGGCCGGGGTCGCCGCCAGCCGGACGCCGTACAGCGTGACCAGGCTGGCCAGCAGGTCGAGCGCGGTGTCGGCCAGCGACCCCAGCATCGCGACCGACCCCGTTCGCCAAGCGGCAAAGCCCTTCAGCGCCAGCAGGAACAGCGCCATCGCGACGCTGGCCAGCGCCGCCTTGGTCGCCAGCGGAATGACCTTCTTGCGTTCGTCCTGGGTCACGGGAACAGCAGCCCTTCGTCCCAGCCATTCTCGGGCGTGCGGGTGAAGACGCGGCGCTCGTGCAGCCGGTGTTCGCGGTCGAGCCAGAATTCGATCCGCTCGGGGGACACGCGGTATCCGCCCCAATGCGGCGGGCGCGGCACCTCGCCGCCCTCGAACCGGGCGCGCACCGCCTCGAACCGCGCCTCGAACGTCGCGCGGTCGGCGAGCGGGCGCGACTGGTCCGACGCCCAGGCGCCCAGCTGCGAGTCGCGGCCCCGGCTGGCGAAATAGGCATCCGATTCCGCATCGGAGACGCGGGCGACCATGCCCTCGATCCGGATCTGGCGGCGCAGCGACTTCCAGTGGAACAGCAGGGCGGCCCGGCTGCCCTCGCCCAGATCCTGCGCCTTGCGGCTCTCACGGTTGGTGTAGAACACGAATCCGCAGGCATCATGCCCCTTCAACAGGACCATGCGGACCGAGGGCTGAAGGCGCGCATCGACCGTCGCCAGCGCCATCGCATTGGAATCGTTGATTTCGCTCGCACGCGCTTCGGCAAACCACGCATCGAACAGGGCAAAGGGATCGTCAGCCATGCGCGCGTCCATACGCTTGTGGCCGACGAAAACCAATGTCGGGAACGGAAACGCCGGGTCCGTCATTGGTCCCGTTACGCAACGGAGAAATTCCCAATGCCCGCACGCGCTTACTGGCAGGGTCAGATCCGCCTCGCCCTCGTGTCGATCCCGGTCGAGCTGTATCCCGCGACCAAAAGCGGCGCGACCATCCAGTTCAAGCAGATCCACGAACCCAGCGGCAAGCCGATCCATTACGAAAAGGTCGTCAGCGACATCGGCCCGGTCGACACCGACGACATCGTGAAGGGCTATCAGGTCGCCAAGGGCGATTATGTCCTGCTCGACCAGGACGAGATCGACGCGGTCAAGCTGGAGTCGAAGAAGACGCTGGAGCTGACCCGCTTCGTCGATGTGGGCGAGATCAACGTCCTGTATTACGAACGCCCCTATTTCGTCGTCCCCGCCGACGATCTGGCCGAGGAAGCGTTCATCGTCCTGCGCGAAGCGTTGAAGCGGACGGGCAAGGTCGGGCTCGGCCAGCTGGCGCTGCGGGGTCGCGAATATATCGTGTCGCTTCGGCCATGCGGACGCGGGCTGATCCTGGAGACGTTGCGCTACGCCGACGAGGTGAACAAGGCGCAAGGGTTTTTCGGCGATATCGGCGATGCCAAGCCCGATGCCGAACTGCTCGAACTGGCCGAGGCGCTGATTGAGAAGAAGTCGGGCCCCTTCGACCCCAAGCAGTTCCACGACCATTATGTCGAGGCGCTTCACCGCCTGATCGAACGCAAGCGCAAGGCCAAGGGCCGGAAGATCATCGAGGACGAGGATGACGCGCCCGCGCGCTCCGGCGGCCATGTCGCCGACCTGATGGCGGCGCTGAAGCAATCGATGGAGACCGGCGAGACGCGCAGCCGCCCGCGCAAGGCCCCGGCCAAGACCACGCGCAAGGCGCCCGCCAAGAAGCCCGCCCGCAAGGCCCCGGCGCGCAAACATGGCTGATCCGCTCGCCCGCTATAACGCCAAGCGCGACTTCACCCGCACCGCCGAGCCTGCGGGGACGCTGGAACCCGGCAGCGGCAACGGCTTCATCGTGCAGAAGCATGACGCGACGCGGCTCCACTGGGACTTCCGGCTGGAGGTGGACGGCGTGCTCAAGAGCTGGGCGGTGACGCGCGGGCCGAGCCTGGACCCGGACGAGAAACGGCTGGCGGTCAGGACCGAGGACCATCCGCTATCCTATGCGACGTTCGAGGGGACGATCCCTTCGGGCGAATATGGCGGCGGCACGGTAATGCTGTGGGATCGCGGCACCTGGTCGCCGGTCGCGGGCAAGAGCGCCGCCGATCTGGAGGACGGGCACCTCCACTTCATCCTCGATGGCGAGCGGATGAAGGGCGAATGGCTGCTGGTCCGCATGAAGCCGCGCGGCCGGGAGAAGCGCGAGAACTGGCTGCTCCGCAAGGTCGCCGATGCGCAGGCCGGGGGCACCGACACGCTGACCGATCAGGCGCTGACCAGCGTGTCGACCGGGCGGACCATGGCGCAGATCGCCGAGGGAAAACCGGCCAAGGCAAAGCCCGCCGGAAAGGCGAAGGCCGCCCCGCGCCGGACGAAGGCGAAAAAGGCCGCACCGCCGGCGTTCCAGCCCCCGGCGCTGTGCACGCTGGTCGACCGGGTGCCCGCAGGCCAGGGCTGGCTGCACGAGATCAAATATGATGGCTATCGCGCGCTGATCGCGGTCGGCGGTGGCGCGGCGCGGGTCTTCACCCGCAACGGGCTGGACTGGAGCGACAAGTTTCCCGGCATCGTCGCGGCGGCGGCCGACCTGCCCGTCACCTCGGCGCTGGTCGATGGCGAGATCGTCGCGTTCAAGGACGGACGCCCCGATTTCTCGACGCTGAAGGACGCGATCGGCAGCGACAAACCGATGAGCCTGTTCGCCTTCGACCTGCTCTCGCTCGACGGCGAGGATCTGACCGAGCTGCCGCTGGTCCAGCGCAAGGAGCGGCTGCGCGCGATCGTCCCTGACGGCGACGAGACGATCCGGTTCGCCGAACATGTCACGGGTTCCGGCGAGGCGCTGTTCGACAGGCTGTGTGCCGAGGGGCTGGAGGGCGTCGTCTCCAAACAGGCCGGCAGCCGCTATCCCGGCGGCCGGAGCCGCGACTGGCTGAAGGCCAAATGCCTGAGGCGGCAGGAATTCGTCATTATCGGCTGGCTCCCCTCGGACAAGGCGCGGCGCGGGTTCAAGTCGCTGCTGCTGGGCGTGAACCGCGACGGCAAGCTGACCTATGTCGGCAAGGTCGGCACCGGTTTCACCGCAGCGCGGATGGACGAACTCCGCCGTCTGCTCGACGCCCGCGCCCGCCGGACCGCGACCGTCGAGGCACCGCGCGCCATGGTGCGGGGGGCCAAATGGGTCCGCCCCGATCTGGTCGCCGAGATCGCCTTTACCGAGACGACGCCCGATGGCCTGCTCCGCCATCCCAGCTTCATCGGGCTGCGCGAGGACAAGCCCGCCGATCAGGTGGTCGAGGAACGCCCCGCCCCCGCGCCTGCTTCCTCGTCGGGCGAAAGCGCGGTCACGATCACCCATCCCGACCGGGTGATCTTCCCCGACAGCGATCTGACCAAGGGCGCTCTGGCCGATTATGTCGCGACCGTCGCGCCGCTGATGCTTCCCTGGGTCGCGCGGCGGCCGGTCAGCCTGGTCCGCTGTCCGCAAGGCCGAGCACGGGCCTGTTTCTTCCAGAAGCATGACGCGGGCAGTTTCGGGCCGCAGGTCCATTCGGTGCCGATCCGCGAGAAGGACGGCGGCACCGAACCCTATCTCTATGTCGAGGATGCGGAGGGCCTGCGCGCCTGTATCCAGATGGGGTCGATCGAATTCCATGGCTGGGGCGCGGGCATCGCCGCGCTGGAACAGCCCGACCGGATGATCTTCGACCTCGATCCCGACCCCAGCGTGTCGTTCGACGAGGTGAAGCGCGCCGCCGTGCATATCCACGACCAGCTGGCCGAACTGGGGCTGACGAGCTTCGCGATGCTGTCGGGGGGCAAGGGCGTGCATGTCGTCGTGCCGCTGACGCCCGATGCCGAGTGGCCTGCCGTATCGGACTTTGCCGAGCGTTTCGCCAAGGCGCTGGCGCAGAGCGATCCGGGACGCTTCGTCGCGGTCATGACCAAGGCCAAGCGCAAGGGCCGCATCTTCATCGACTGGCTGCGCAACCAGCGCGGCGCGACGGCGGTCATGCCCTATTCGGCGCGGGCCCGGGCCGGGGCGCCGGTGGCCGCCCCGGTGGCGTGGCGCGAGCTGGACGCGATCGACCGGGCGGCGCGCTGGACCATCCGCGATGCCGCCGAACTGGTCGCGCGCGCCGACGGCGCGGCCCTGCGCGGCTGGGGGGTCGCGGATCAAATCCTGCCCGATCTCTAATCGCCTGTTGCAACCTTGGGCGGATGCGGCGATTTTCCCCGCCCGATGGACCCATCCGAGGACAGCCCCGCGCAGGCCGCCGCCTGGATCGCCACCTATCGCAGCATCGCGACGCCCTCGGACGTGCTGGCGGGATCGGCCGACCCGGCCTGGCCCGCGATGCTGGAGGAACTGGCCGCCGTCGCCAGCAACCTGGCCCATGCGCGCGAGCGGGTGCAGCGCCACGCCGCCGATATCGGCACGGGCTTCCGCATCATCGGCGAGACCGACGAGCGCCCCTGGCCCGTCTCGCCCGTGCCCCTGCTGATCGACATGACCGAATGGGCGGGGATCGAAGCGGGCGTGGTCCAGCGCGCCGAACTGCTGGAGACGATCCTCGCCGATCTCTACGGCCCCGGCGATCTGGTGGCCGAGGGGCATATCCCCGCGGCGCTCGCGACCGGCAGCCCCTATTTCCTGCGGCCCATGGTCGGGGTGACGCCGCCGGGCGGGCATCATCTCAGCTTCGTCGCCTTCGACCTGGCGCGCGGGCCGGACGGCGAATGGCGGGTGCTGGCCGATCACCTGCGCAACCCGGCGGGCGCGGGCTATGCGCTGGAGAACCGGCTGGCGGTCAGCCGGACGCTCGGCGGGCTCCAGAACCGGCTGAACGTCCAGCGCCATGCGCCCTTCTTCGCCGCCTTCCGCGCCGGGCTGGCGGCACAATGCCGTCGCGCCGATCCGCGCATCGGCCTGCTGACCCCCGGCCGGTTCAACCCCAGCTATCCCGAACAGGCGCATCTGGCGCGCTATCTGGGGCTGTTGCTGGTCGAGGGCGCCGACCTGGCCGCGATCGAGGGGCAGGTCTATGTCCGCACGGTCGGCGGACTCAAGCGGATCGACGCGCTGTGGCGGCGGCTCGATCCCCGGCTGCTCGACCCGCTGGCGTTCGACAGCCATTCGCAGATCGGCGTGCCCGGGCTGATCGACGCCTATGCCGAGGGACAGGTGGTGCTGGCCAACGCGCCGGGCGCGGGCGTGCTGGAAAGCCCGGCCTTCTCCGCCTTCCTGCCCGCATTGTCGCAAAAGCTAGCAGGCGCGCCGCTCAGGCTGCCCAATATCGCGACCTGGTGGTGCGGCGGCTCTGCTCAGGCCGGGCATGTCACCGCGCATCTCGACCGGCTGCTGATCGCCCCCGCCTTCGGCCCCCGGCCGCTCGGCCTGCCGGACGGCGCGCGGCCGGGCGCGACCCTGTCGGCCGGGGAGCGCGCGACATTGCTCGCCGACATGGCCCGCCGCCCGCAGGATTATGTCGGGCAGGAGATGGTTCGGCTGTCGACCATGCCCGTCGTCATCGGCGACCGGCTGGAGCCCCGCCCCTTCACGCTGCGGGTGTTCGCCGCACGCGATGCCGAGGGGCGCTGGACCGTCCTGCCCGGCGGCTTCGGCCGGATCGGCGACCATCCGGAAGCGACCGCCGCGATGATCGGCGAAGGGCTGTGGTCCGCCGATGTCTGCGTCCATGGGCCGGACCCGGTGGCGCCGATGTCGTTGCTCGCCGCGCCCGATTCGCTGCATGTCCGGCGCAATCCGGGGACCTTGCCCAGCCGGGTCGCCGACAATTTCTACTGGCTGGGCCGGTATCTGGAGCGTGGCGAGGCGCTGCTCGCCGCGATCCGGGTGATGCTGGGCAATTCGATCGACGTCGATGGCGGCGCGGCACTCGACCCGCGCACCGTCGGACGGCTGGTCGGACTGATCACCGGCGGCGGCGCCGCGCCGCATCCCGACAGCCTGCACCGCGCCGCCCTCACCCAGTTCGCCCGCACCGCAATGGAGGACGAGGCCTGGCACTCTGTCGCGCGGATCAACCGGCTGGCGCGCGGGATCAGCGAGGGGTCGCGCGATCGCCTGTCCGCCGACATGGTGCGGCTGCTGGAGGCGCCCTTCCCCAGCCATGCCGGGATGCTCGACCGGGCGGGGTCGCTCCAGCGCCGCTATGCCGCCATCGCCGGGCTGTCGGCCGAGCATATGGTCCGCACCACGGCCTGGCGCTTCCACGATCTCGGCCGCCGGGTAGAGCGGGCGATGGCGGTGGCGCGCGCGACGCGGCTGTTCGGCATGGCGGGGGCGTCGGCGGACGACCTGTCGACGCTGCTCGACCTCGCCAACAGCCAGATCAGCTATCGCCAGCGTTATCCGACCGGGCTGGCGCGTGTCGCGGTGGTCGATCTGGTCGCGCTCGACCCCAACAACCCGCGTGCGCTCGCCTATCAGACCGCGCGCATCGCCGACTGCCTGTCGCGGCTGCCGGTCCTGTCCGACGACGACATGGCCGAGCCGCAACAGGCGCTGGCCGTCGCCATCCGCGCCGCCGTCGAGACCCAGGATGCGCGCACCCTGGACGCCGATACGCTGGGCGATGTCGAGCGGCGGCTGGGCCTGCTCTCCGAAGCGATCGCGCGCCGCTATTTCCTGCAGGGAGCCGAGCCCTTGCGGGCGGGCGGATTGACACTGGCATGATCTACGACATCCGCCACATCACGCGCTTCGATTATGGCGCGCAGGTCAAATATGCGCGGTGCAACCTGCGGCTGAAGCCCATCGATTGGCCGGGCCAGACGCTGGAGGCCTATGACCTGATCGTCGAGCCGGTCGGCCGCACCCGCACCGCGCGGGCCGAGGCGGGGTTGGCGCATGTCACCCGGCTGGTCGTCGACCGGCCGGTGCGCAGCCTGACGATCGAAAGCCGCGCGCATATGGTGGTCGACCGGCCGGTGCCGATGCCCTCGCCCGGCGACCCGACGCTGGCCGAGGTGTCCGCGCTCGCCCGGTCGAGCCGCGACCTGTCGGCGGCAGGCCCGGCCAATTATATCTTTCCCTCGGCGCTGATCCCGCTCGATCCCGCCATCGCCGAATGGTGCGCCCCCGACCTGTCGCCGGAGCGTGGCGCGCTGGAGGCCGGGTTTGCGCTGGCGGGCCGCATCCAGCGCGAATTCGCCTTCGACCCCGCCGCCACCCTGGTCGACACGCCCCCGGCCGAGGCGTTTCGCCAGCGGCGCGGCGTGTGCCAGGATTTCGCGCAGATCATGATCACCGGCCTGCGCGCCGCGGGGATTCCGGCGGCCTATGCCTCGGGCTATATCCGCACCTTGCCGCCGCCGGGCCAGCCCCGGCTGGTGGGCGCGGATGCGACCCATGCCTGGGTGCTGATCTGGTGCGGGCCCGAACGCGGCTGGGTCGGGGTCGATCCGACCAACGGCATCTGGATGGCGGGCGACCATATCATCGTCGCGGTCGGCCGCGACTATGCCGAGATCGCGCCGGTCGACGGCGTGGTGCTGGGCTCGGGCGCGCAGAAGATGGACGTCAGCGTCGACGTCGCGCCGGTTGGGGAGATGGTGGCGGGGTAGTCAGCCTCCGCCTCGCCACCGTTCGAACGGAGCAAAGGGCGCGGCCCGGCGTCAGACCGAATCCCATGGCCTTCGACTTCGCTCAGGCTGAACGGGGGTTGGGGTTTTAGCCCTCTTCCGTCACCGCATTGGGATTGTCCTTGTCGGGGTCGGGATGGCCGCCCGTGCCGTGATAGGCCGCGCCGCTCTGGCCGCCGTGGAAATCGCCCTCGCGCTCGGGCACGCCTTCGTAACCGCCGCCCTGGCTTTCGCCGCCATGCTTGCCGGGCGCGTCGGATACACCGTCGGGGGCGCCCTTCTTGGCGTCGCCCATCTTGCCGTCTTTGCCGGTCGCCTGCATCGGCTGGGTCATGATCCGTCTCCTTCGATGCTGCAACGCATGGGAGACGGATTGCGCTCCGGTGCGGACTTCCCCACATAGATCGGTAATACACTGGCAACGGGGACAAGAGTGGCCGATCCATATCAGACGCTGGGCGTAAGCCGCACGGCCAGCGAAGCCGATATCAAGAAAGCCTATCGCAAGCTGGCGAAGGAACTGCATCCCGACCGCAACAAGGACAATCCCAAGGCGGCGGAAAAGTTCAGCCAGGTGACCAACGCCTATGACCTGCTGAACGACAAGGACAAGCGCGCCCGGTTCGACCGGGGCGAGATCGACGGCGACGGCAACCCCGCCGCGCCCTTCGGCTTCGGGGGCGGCGGCGCGGGCCCGCGCCCCGGTGCGGGCGGCTTTCGCCAGCAGTTCGACTTTGGCGGCGAGGGTGCGGACATGTCCGACATCTTCGAGGGGATGTTCGGCGGCGCACGGCGCGGCGGGTTCAGCGGCGGCTTTGGCGGTTTCGGCGGCGGCGGCCGTCGCGAGGCGCCCAAGGGCAACACGATCACCTATGCGCTCAAGGTGCCCTTCATCGACGCCGCGACGCTCAGCCCGCAGCGGGTGACGCTGGGCGACAACAAGACGATCGACCTGAAGCTGCCCGCCGGAGTCGAGACGGGCACGCAGATGCGTCTGGCGGGCAAGGGCGAGCCGGGTCCGGGCGGCGCGGGCGATGCGATTGTCGCGATCGAGGTCAGCCCGCACGCCTTCTTCATCCGCGACGGCGACGATGTCCGGCTCGACCTGCCCATTTCGCTCGGCGAGGCGGTGCTGGGCGGCAAGGTGAAGGTTCCCACCGTCGAGCGCCCCGTGATGCTGACCGTGCCGCCGGGCACCAGCTCAGGCAAGACATTGCGATTGAAGGGAAAAGGCTTCCACCGCAAGGATGGCGGACGCGGCGATCAGCTCATTACGCTGATCATCGACATTCCGGCCGATGATGCAGCCTTGCAACGCTTCGCTGCCGAATGGAGCGACGACAGGAACCCGAGGGCCGCACTGGGCGTCTGATCGTTCCATGAACGACCCGAATGGCCTGACCCCCGAAGACCGCGCGCATCACAGGGGCAAGGCCCGAACCGGGCTGGACCGGCAACTCGCCAAGGTCCGGCCGGGTTCGTACGCGTTCGAGATCCTGAAGAGGACCTCGATCGGCGTCTTCAACGACGGGTTCATCCATGCGGGCAACCTGGCCTATCTGGCGTTGATGACAGTGTTCCCGTTCTTCATCACGACCGCCGCCCTCCTGTCGCTGTTCGGGCAAAGCAACGAGACGCAGCATGCGGTCGAGAGCTTCCTGCACGTCCTGCCCCCCGATGTCAGCGACCTGTTGCGCAAGCCGATCCGCGACGTGCTGGCGGCGCGGACGGGCTCGCTGCTCTGGCTGGGCGGGCTGGTCGGGCTGTGGACGGTGGGCGGCTTCATCGAGACGATCCGCGACATCTTCCACCGGGCCTACGGCGTGAAGGCGACGACGGCCTTCTGGCGATCGCGGCTGTCCTCGACTTTGGTCATCATCGCCTCGGTCGTCATCGCGCTGCTCTCCTTCCTGGCGGCTGGTATCCTGACCGCCGCCGAGCAGTTCATCTATCGCCTCGTCCCCTTCGCGCAGAATGTCGCAGGGTGGGTCGGGCTGTCGCGGCTGATCCCCGGCGCGGTGATGTTCGGCGCGCTCTACATGCTCTTCTATTCGGTCACCCCGTCCAAATATCGCGAGAGCAACTGCCGCAAATGGCCCGGCGCGCTGTTCACCGCCGTCTGGTGGGTCAGCATGACCGCGCTGCTGCCCTGGGCGCTGTCGCAACTGGGCGGGTACGACCTGACCTATGGCAGCTTGGCGGGCGTCGTCGTGATGCTGCTGTTCTTCTATCTGATCGGCCTGGGGCTGGTTTTCGGCGCTCATTTGAACGCGGCACTGGCGGAACCGCCCGAACCGGCGCTAGAGAGGGCGATTGAAGACAGCGAACCGGCAGGAGCGGTAACGGCGTGAACGGATTGATGGCAGGCAAGCGGGGGCTCATCATGGGCCTGGCCAATGACAAGTCGCTGGCCTGGGGCATCGCCAAGCAGCTTTCGGAGGCGGGCGCGGAGCTCGCCTTTTCGTATCAGGGCGCGGCGATGGAAAAGCGGGTCCGCCCGCTGGCGGAACAGCTGGGCGTGGCGCGCCTGTTCGACTGCGACGTCTCCGAGATGGAGTCGCTCGACAAATTGTTCGAGGACCTGAAGGCGGAATGGCCGACGATCGACTTCGTCGTCCATGCCATCGGCTTTTCCGACAAGTCGCAGCTGCGCGGTCGCTATTACGACACCACGCTCGACAATTTCCTGATGACCATGAACATCTCGGCCTATTCGCTGGTCGCGGTCGCCCAGCGCGCGCGCACGATGATGCCCGAGGGCGGCTCGATCCTGACGCTGACCTATTATGGCGCGGAAAAGGTCATCCCGCACTACAACGTCATGGGCGTGGCCAAGGCGGCGCTGGAGACGAGCGTCAAGTATCTCGCGGTCGATCTGGGTCAGGAGAATATCCGCATCAACGCGATCTCGGCGGGCCCGATCCAGACGCTGGCGGCGCGCGGCATCGGCGACTTCAACTATATCCTCAAGTGGAACGAACTGAACTCGCCGCTGCGTCGCACCGTGACGATCGAGGATGTGGGCGGTGCTGGCCTGTACATGCTGTCCGACCTGTCGTCGGGCGTGACCGGCGAGATCCACCATGTCGACGCCGGGTACAATGTCATTGGCATGAAGGCCGAGGACGCACCCGACATCGCGCTGGCGTAACAAACTCGTCCTCCCCTGCAAGGGGAGGGGGACCAGCGAAGCTGGTGGAGGGGTGTCGCGCTCTGCGAGCGAAGCCCTTTCCTCTCCACCGGCTACACCCCTCCGTCAGGCCTCCGGCCTGCCACCTCCCCTTCCAGGGGAGGAATAGCGGCCAACATTATCTATCGCGCCTTGTGGCCCGGCGACGCTAAAGACGAACCCATGTCCGAACAGCCCAACGCTGCCATCACCATCCGCCCTGCGCAGGGACAGGACGTCGCCGCGCTCGACGCGCTGCTGGTCGCCAGCTTCCCCGCCCCCGCCGAAGCCGCACTGGTCCGCGACCTGTGCGTCGAGGGCGACATGGTGCTGATGCTGGTCGCGATCGACGAGGCGACCAACGCGCTGGTCGGCGCGATCGCCTTCAGCCGCATGAGCGTCGAGATCGGCGGCAAGCCGATCAACGCGGTAGCGCTCGCCCCGATCGCCGTCGCGCGCGACTGGCGGCAACAGGGCGTGGGCGAGGCGCTGGTCGCCGCCGGGATCGAGCGGCTGGAGCAGGAGGGCGTCGTCCTCTGCTTCGCGCTGGGGGATCCCGCCTTTTACGGACGGTTCGGCTTTGCGGCGGACGTGGCGCGCGGTTTCGACAGCCCCTATGCGGGCGATTATTTCCTGGCGGTGCCGCTGCAAGGCGGACTGATCCCCTGCGGCGTGCGGGGCGCCGCCGCCCATGCCCCCGCCTTCGCCCGGCTTGGAGACGCAGCGTGAGTTTCAACAGTTTCGGCCGCCTGTTCCGCTTCACCACCTGGGGCGAGAGCCATGGGCCTGCGCTGGGCGCGGTGGTCGACGGGTGCCCGCCGGGGATCGCGCTGTCCGAGGAGGACATCCAGCCCTGGCTCGACAAGCGCCGTCCGGGCACCAGCCGCTTTACCACCCAGCGGCGCGAGCCCGATCAGGTCCGCATCCTGTCGGGCGTGTTCGAGGGCAAGACCACCGGCACCCCGATCAGCCTGATGATCGAGAATGTCGACCAGCGGTCGAAGGACTATTCCAACGTCGCGCTCGCCTATCGCCCCGGCCATGCCGATTATGCCTATGACGCGAAATACGGCTTTCGCGACTATCGCGGCGGCGGGCGCTCCTCGGCGCGCGAGACGGCGGCGCGGGTCGCGGCGGGCGCGGTCGCACGCGCGGTGATCCCGCAGGTCCGCATCCGCGCCTGGGTCGAATCGATCGGTGGCGACCGGATCGACTATGATGGCTTTGACGATGCGCAGATCGACGCGAACCCGTTCTTCTGCCCCGATGCGGCGGCGGCGGAACGCTGGGAAGCGATCGTGGACGGCGCGCGCAAGTCGGGCTCCTCGGTCGGTGCGGTCGTCGCGTGCGAGGCGACCGGCGTGCCTGCGGGTTGGGGCGCGCCGCTCTATGCCAAGCTGGATAGCGAACTCGCCTCGGCCTGCATGAGCATCAATGCGGTCAAGGGCTTCGAGATCGGCGACGGGTTCGCCGCCGCCGCGCTGACCGGCGAGCAGAATGCCGACCCGATGCGCAGCGGCAATGGCGGCCCGCGCTTCCTGGCCAATCATGCGGGCGGCATCGCGGGCGGGATCGCCACCGGCCAGCCGGTGACGATGCGCGTCGCGTTCAAGCCGACCAGTTCGATCCTGACCCCCGTCGACACCATCACCCGCACCGGCGAGGAAACGCAGATCGCGACCAAGGGCCGTCATGATCCCTGTGTGGGCATTCGCGGCGTTCCGGTTGTGGAGTCGATGGTCGCGCTGGTTTTAGCCGATCAGGCGTTGCTTCATCGCGGTCAGTGTGGTTAAATAGAGGAACGGACGTTCTTCTGCCTCGTTAACCATTGCGAGAATAAAGCAGGAGAGAATCAATGCGTTACATGCATATGATCGCAGCCGGTGCCCTTTTGATCCCCGCCGCCGGCATGGCGCAGGTCACGGGCGGCACGACGGGCACGATGTCGGGCCAGACGACCATGCCGGGCCAGGCGCCCGGACAGACGATGGGCCAGCCCGGCGACACGATGAGCACGACGCCGAGCACCACCACCCGCTCGACCACGCGCAGCAAGAGCCGCAGCCGGACGACCACACCCGACAGCACGGTCAACACCCCCTCGACCATGCCCGACACCACGGGTTCGTCGACGACCACGGGCAGCGGCACGCTGGGCAGCGACCCGACCACCAGCGGCTCGGCAGGCAGCGGCACGACGGGCGGCACCACCACCCCGCCGGGCAGCAGCGGCGGCATGTAACCCCTTCGGGTTCGTCACTACGGAAAAGACCCGGTCGCGCGAGCGGCCGGGTCTTTTGTTTGGGTTCGGGGCGTGGCCTTCGACTTCGCTCAGGCTGAACGGAGCGGAGGGCAAGACCTTCGACAACATCCGTTCAGCCTGAGCGAAGTCGAAGGCCAAGGGACTCCGCCCCAAAAAAAAGGCCCCGACTCTCGCCGGGGCCTTCCAGATCAATCCGCGAACGGATCGCGCACCAGGATCGTGTCCTCCCGCTCGGGGCTGGTCGAAACCAGCGCCACCGGGCAGCGGATCAGTTCCTCGATCCGCCGGATATATTTGATCGCCTGCGCCGGCAGATCGGCCCAGCTGCGCGCGCCTGCGGTCGATTCCTGCCAGCCTTCCATCGTCTCATAGACGGGAACGACCTTGGCCTGATCCGCCGCATGGGTCGGGTAGTAATCGAGCGTCTGGTCGCCCAGCTTGTAGCCGACGCAGATCTTCACCTCGTCGAACCCGTCGAGCACGTCGATCTTGGTCAGCGCGATGCCGGTGATGCCGCCGACCGCCGCCGACTGGCGCACCAGCACCGAGTCGAACCAGCCGCAACGCCGCTTGCGGCCGGTGACGGTACCGAACTCATGGCCACGCTCGCCCAGACGCTGGCCGGTCTCGTCCTCCAGCTCGGTCGGGAACGGACCCGATCCGACGCGGGTGGTGTACGCCTTGGCGATGCCCAGCACGAAGCCGACGCCCGACGGCCCCAGGCCCGAGCCGCCCGCCGCCGCACCCGCGATGGTGTTGGACGAGGTGACGAAGGGATAGGTGCCGTGATCGATGTCGAGCAGCACGCCCTGCGCACCCTCGAACAGGATGCGTTTGCCGCCGCTGCGCGCCTCGTTGAGGTCGCGCCACACCGGCTTGGCGAAGGGCAGGACGAAACCCGCAATCTCGCGCAGATCGGCCAGCAGCCGCTCGCGATCGATCGGCGGCTCGCCGAACCCGGCGCGCAGCGCGTCGTGATGCGCGCAGAGACGGTCGAGCTGCGGCCCCAGGTCATCCAGATGCGCCAGATCGCACACGCGGATCGCCCGGCGGCCGACCTTGTCCTCATAGGCCGGGCCGATGCCGCGCCGCGTGGTGCCGATCTTGCCCGCGCCGCTCGCATCCTCGCGCAGACCGTCGAGGTCGCGGTGGATGGGGAGGATCAGCGGGCAGTTGTCGGCGATGCGCAGCGTCTCCGGCGTGGCCTTCACGCCCTGCTCGCCCAGCCGCTCAATCTCGGCCTTCAGCGCCCAGGGGTCGAGGACGACGCCGTTGCCGATGACGCTGGGGGTGCCGCGCACGATGCCCGAGGGAAGCAGCGACAGCTTGTAGACATTCTCGCCGACGACCAGCGTGTGACCGGCATTATGCCCGCCCTGGAAGCGGACGACCATGTCGGCGCGCTCGGCCAGCCAGTCGACGATCTTGCCCTTGCCTTCGTCGCCCCATTGCGCGCCGATGACTGCTACATTTGCCATGGATGCTATGCTCCGCCTGCCGGACGGACCCCATGCGCCCTTCGACAGGACTCGGCGCGAGGGGGGTTTCCAATGATGTGCGGGGCGCGCCTAGCGGGACGCGGCCCCTGATGTCAACCGGCGATGGCGCGTGGGATAGCACCGTCGAGGATATGAGTGCAAAGCTGCGCCTGCGGGGTATCCCCCTCCTCCAGCGCCTGCACCGTCACCCAGCCCTGCGCGCGCAGCGAGGCCCCCGTCGCAGGCGCGGTGCCGAAGGGCAGGAACAGCCGCCGCCGCTCGGTCGGCGGGGCGGTGGCGACGATGGCGTCGGCATAGAGCGAGAAGCCGGTCGCCTTCTCCTCCGCGCCATCCTCGTGGAAGATGGTATAGGTGCCGCCGCGTCCCACCTCGCGCGGGGGGCCCGCGACGAACAGCGAGAAGCCCAGCCAGCTCTGGAATTCGAAACCATGCCGCTCGGTCGGGTCGAGCGTCATCGACACCCCCTCGCCCAATGCGGCCGCGATGGCCTCCAGCGCGTCGAGACGGCTGGCGAGCACGCCGTGGGTATCGAAGGCGCGGAGACGCGCGATGGCGGTCGCGAACGGCCCGGCGGCCTCGACCAGCGGCAGATAGGCGGGCGCGATCGCCGCGACGCCGCCCGCATCCTTGGCATCCAGCCGATCGCGAAGCGCAGCCACCTGATCGCTCGCGACCGGCAACGGCCCGGCCGCCAGCAGGTCGACCAGATCGGGCAGGGTGAAGTCGATCGAAATGCCGGTCGTCCCCGCCGCGACCAGCGCCTCGACCGCGACGCGCACCACCTCGGTCGCCGCCGCCGTCGAGTCGAGCCCGATCAGCTCCGCCCCGATCTGCCGCCACTCGCGCGCGGGCGCCAGTTCAGAGCCGCGCAGGCGCACGACGGTGCCCGCATAGGACAGGCGCACCGGGCGCGGGTGATGCCCCATGCGCGTGGCGGCGATCCGCGCCACCTGCGCGGTCAGGTCGGGCCGGATGGCGAGCGTGCGCTGCGACACCGGATCGACGAAGCGCACCGCATCATGCAGCCCCCCCGCCTTCAGCCGCGAGCCCAGCGCCTCGGCGAACTCGATCGACGGGGGATCGGCGCGCTCATAGCCATGCAGCCGCGCCGCCTCCAGCACCCGCGCCTCGACCGATGCGGCGGCATCGGCATAGGGCGGAAGACGGTCGTGATAGCCTTCGGGAAGGAGCGCGGTCATCGAATAAGCCTGTTCATCAGCGTGTGCGCCACGCCGTCGGGGTTGATCATGACGTCCGCGTTTTGGAAGCGGATCACCGCATATCCATGCTGCGCCAGCGTGGAGGTGCGATGGGCGTCGCGTGATTGGTCGCTATGCGTATCGCCGTCAACCTCTATGACCAGCTTGTGGGACCGCGCGGCGAAGTCGGCGATATAGGGACCAATCGGGACTTGGCGCGAGAATTTGATGCCGTGGAAGCGGCGGTCGCGGAGAATGAGCCAAAGGCGCTTTTCGGGCTCGGTCATCTCGCGACGCATAGCGCGGGCGCGATCCAGAAGAACCGGATCAGTCTGCATAAGATGATCCTCCAAAAATCAGAGGAGCATACCACTCCCTCTCCCCTCCGGGGAGAGGGTCGGGGTGAGGGGTGGGGGCTAGGCGAGACGTTTGTGCCCAGCCCCCGCCCCTCACCCAACCCTCTCCCCGAGGGGGAGAGGGCTTTTAGGCTTCAGAACACCAGGCCCATCGCGGTCTTCACGCCCGGCAGCGCCTTGACCTTGGCGAGCAGGTCCGCGTCGACCGCCTCGTCGACCGAGAGCAGCAGCACCGCCTCGCCACCCGCCGAGCGGCGGCCGAGGTGGAAAGTGCCGATATTGACGCCCGCCTCGCCCAGCGTGGTGCCGAGACGCCCGATAAAGCCCGGCGCGTCCTCGTTGACGACGTAGAGCATCGGCCCGGCCAGATCGGCCTCGACCTTGATGCCGAACAGCTCAACCAGGCGCGGGGCCTGATCGCCGAACAGCGTGCCCGCGACCGAGCGCTCGCCATCCGCCGTCTTGACCGACACGCGCAGCAGCGTGTGGTAATCGCCCTCGCGCTCGGTCCGCACTTCGCGCACCTCGACACCGCGGTCGCGGGGCGAGCAGCGGCGCATTGACCATGTTGACCGTGTCGGTCTGGTTGCGCAGGAACCCGGCCAGCACCGCGCTGACCATCGGCTTGGCGTTGAGGTCGGCCGCCGCACCCTCGGTATGGACCGAGATGCGCGCGATCGCACCCGTCGTCAGCTGGCCGACCAGCGCGCCCAGCTTTTCGGCGAGCGCCATGTACGGCTTCAGCTTGGGCGCTTCCTCGGCCGACAGGCTGGGCATGTTGAGCGCGTTGGTGACGCCGCCCGACACCAGGAAATCGGCCATCTGCTCGGCGACCTGGATCGCGACATTGACCTGTGCCTCGGTGGTCGACGCGCCGAGATGCGGGGTCGAGATGAAGTTCGGCGTGCCGAAGAGCGGGCTCTCCTTGGCGGGCTCCACCTTGAACACGTCGAGCGCCGCGCCCGCGATATGACCCGAATCGAGCCCGGCCTTCAGCGCCTCCTCATCGACCAGGCCACCACGCGCGCAGTTGATGATCCGCACGCCCTTCTTGGTCTTGGCGAGATTCTCGGCCGACAGGATGTTGCGGGTCTGGTCGGTCAGCGGCGTGTGCAGCGTGATGAAGTCGGCACGGGCGAGCAGCTCGTCCAGCGTCACCTTCTCGACGCCCATTTCCAGCGCGCGTTCGGGCGTCAGGAACGGATCGAAGGCGACGACCTTCATCCGCAGGCCCAGGGCGCGGTCGGCGACGATCGAGCCGATATTGCCCGCACCGATCAGGCCCAGCGTCTTGGACGTGAGTTCGACGCCCATGAAGCGGTTCTTCTCCCACTTGCCCGCTTGCGTCGAGGCATCGGCCTCGGGCAACTGGCGGGCGAGCGCGAACATCAGCGCGATGGCGTGTTCGGCGGTGGTGATCGAGTTGCCGAACGGCGTGTTCATCACCACCACGCCCTTGGCGCTGGCGGCGGGGATGTCGACGTTATCGACACCGATTCCGGCGCGGCCGACGACCTTCAAATTGGTCGCGTGCTCCAGGATGTCCTTGGTGACCTTGGTCGAGCTGCGGATCGCCAAGCCGTCATACTGGCCGATGATCGCCTTCAGCTCTTCCGGGGTCTTGCCGGTGATCTCGTCCACCTCGACCCCGCGCTCGCGGAAGATCTGGGCGGCCTTGGGGTCCATTTTGTCGCTGATGAGAACTTTGGGCATGGGGATTGCTCCGGGAATAGGGGAATAGCTCCCTCTCCCCACTGGGGAGAGGGTCGGGGTGAGGGGTTGGGGCTGGGCGATCCATTTGCGGATCAGCCTAGTGCCGCCCCTCACCCAACCCTCTCCCCGGCGGGGAGAGGGCTAAGAAGGGTCAGGCCTTGGCCGACGCGTAGGCCCAGTCGAGCCAGGGACCGAGCGCCTCGATATCGGCGGTCTCCACCGTGGCGCCGCACCAGATGCGCAGGCCCGCGGGGGCGTCGCGGTAACCCGCCACGTCATAGGCGGCCCCTTCGGCTTCCAGCAGCGAGGCCATCTTCTTGATGACCGCCTCGTCCGCGCCCTCGACCGTCAGGCAGACGCTGGTGGTCGAGCGGATCGCCGGATCGGCGGCGAGATGGCCGAGCCAGTCGCGCGCTTCCACGATCTTGTTCAGCGCCGCCGCATTGGCGTCCGACCGCTTGACCAGCGCCGCCGCGCCGCCCAGCGCCTTGCCCCATTCGAGCGCGAAGATCGCGTCCTCGACGGCGAGCATCGACGGCGTGTTGATCGTCTCGCCCTTGAACACGCCCTCGGCCAGCTTGCCCTTCGACACCAGGCGGAACACCTTGGGCAGCGGCCAGGCGGGGGTGTAGCTTTCGAGGCGCTCGACCGCGCGGGGGCCCAGGATCAGGACCCCGTGCGCGCCCTCGCCGCCCAGCACCTTCTGCCACGAGAAGGTCGCGACATCGATCTTGTCCCAGGGCAGGTCATAGGCGAACACCGCGCTGGTCGCATCGGCGAAGGACAGGCCCTCGCGGTCGTCGGCGATCCAGTCGCCATTGGGCACACGCACGCCCGAGGTGGTGCCGTTCCAGGTGAAGAGCACGTCGTTCGACCAGTCGACCGCGTTCAGATCGGCGATCTGGCCGTAATCGGCGCGCAGGACGGTGGGATCGAGCTTCAGCTGCTTGACCGCGTCGGTCACCCAGCCCTCGCCGAAGCTTTCCCAGGCCAGGGTGGTGACGGGGCGCGCGCCCAGCATGGTCCACATCGCCATCTCGAACGCGCCGGTGTCGGAGCCGGGGACGATGCCGATGCGGTGGGTGTCGGGGAGCTTGAGCAGCTCGCGCATCAGGTCGATGCAATATTGCAGCCGCTGCTTGCCGATCTTCGAGCGATGCGAACGGCCGAGGCTGTCCGTCGCGAGCTTGGCCGCTTCCCAACCGGGAGGCTTGGCGCAGGGACCGCTGGAAAAATAGGGCCGCGCCGGTTTGGTGGCGGGCTTCGCGGGCGCAAGAGTGGCGTCGGCGACAGTCGTATCAGTCATTTAAGACTCTCCTCACAGAGAGCACGCGCGGCGTTGGGACCGCGTGGCCCGTCGACGGCCCTAGCGATGTCGATCGAAGATGACAACCACAATCGCAACGGCGCAATTTTGCGTCGATCGGGGCCCTCGCCGAGAATGTTGAAACGGTTGCAGCGACAGAGGTCGTCAGGCGCCCGACGCCACCGCGACCGCGCTACACGGCCAGCCCGGCGATGGGCCGGAGCATGTCGCAACCCCGCCTCCGCACGCCGGATCGGGGCTGACAAAAGCGCAGCAGCAGCGGACAAGGGGATACATGGTTCGCGTTCCCCTTTCCCTCGCCCTCCCGATTCTCGGGGCCGTTCTGCTTTCGGGATGCGGCCGTCCCGACCGGCCCTCGCAACCGGCCTCGCGTCCCGAGCCCTATCGCCCGCCGCTGCGCGAAACCGCGCAGTGCGAGGCCGATCTGCGGCGCGAGGGCGTGGCCTATCGCCGCCTGCCCGACAAGGAATTGGGGCCGGGCTGCGGCCTGTACGGCGCGGTGCAGCTGACCGATATCGGCGTGCCCGTGACCGGCGTCACCGCGATGCGGTGCGGCAATGCCCGCGCCTTTGCCGGATGGGTGCGCAATGCCGTGGCTCCCGCCGCCTGGCAGATATTGGGATCGCAACTGGTCAAGGTCGAGGGGATGGGCAGCTATGCCTGTCGCAACATCGTCGGCACCACGCGGATGGGGGATCGCCGATCGGGCCATGCGCTGGCCAATGCGGTCGATGTCGGCGGCTTCGTGCTGAAGGACGGGCGGCGGATCACCCTGTTGAACGACTGGTATTCCAGCGATCCGCAAATCCGCCAGTTCTGGACGACGATTCGCGCATCCGCCTGTCGGCGCTTCGGCACGGTGCTCAGCCCCGACTATAACGCCGCGCACCGCAATCACCTGCATCTGGAAGACGATAACGCCCGTTTTTGCCGGTAGCATCGGCCCCGGCGATCCCCTACATCATCCGAAATGACCGATAAGACCCAAGTACCGAACCGCGTCTTCCCCAATGCCAGCCAGGACGCCGAAAGCGCCAAGACGATCGTCTCGACGCCGCAGACCGAAAGCCCGGCCTATACGCTGGCCTTTCAGGACATGGACTTCCTGCTGCGCGAAGACCTTCGCCCCGTCCGTTTCCAGCTGGAATTGCTGAAGGCGCAGTTGCTGCTCGAAGAGGCCAAGATCGCCTCGACCTTCGTCTTCTACGGCTCGGCGCGCATCCCCGAGCCCGCCAAGGCGCAGGCGATGCTCGAGCTGGCGCATGACGACAAGTCGCGCAAGATCGCCGAGAATCTCGTCGCCAAGAGCAAATATTACGACATCGCGCGCGAGCTGGCGCAGATCACCAGCCGCCTGCCGCGCGACGACCGGGGCATGCGGCAGTTCGTCGTCTGCTCGGGCGGCGGCCCGTCGATCATGGAGGCGGCCAATCGCGGCGCGCATGACGTCGGTGCCGAGTCGGTGGGCCTGAACATCGTCCTGCCGCACGAGCAGGCGCCCAACCCTTACGTCACGCCGTCGCTGAGCCTGCAGTTTCACTATTTCGCGCTGCGCAAGATGCACTTCCTGCTCCATGCGCGCGCGCTGGCGGCCTTCCCCGGCGGATTTGGCACGTTCGACGAACTGTTCGAGCTGCTGACGCTGATCCAGACCGGCAAGATCCAGCCCATTCCCGTGCTGCTGTTCGGCCGGGCCTTCTGGGAACGCGTCGTCAATTTCGAGGCGCTGGTCGAGGAGGGCGTGGTGTCCGAGCGCGACCTGGGCATCTTCACCTATGTCGAGACCGCCGAGGAAGCCTGGGACGTGGTGCGCAACTTCTATGAGGAACGCGCCCGCAAGGAAGCCGAGCGGGGCTGAACCCCGGCAACCCGACAAAAGCGGTTTCCAAAGCCCGTCTTCGCAAGAAGGTGGGCTTTGTCGTTGGCGACGCGAATCGATTGTCTTCGCCCACGGCGTCGCGCATGATCGCGGCACCTCTTGGGATGATCGTCGATGCTTGCGCTGGCCTTTTTTGCTTTCGTCGCTGCGGATCATTGCCGGGTCGAGAATGCCCGCTACGTGCTGCGCCATCAGCCGAGCGTGACCGCCGCGTTCCGCCCGGTCGACAGCGGCCCGGAATGGCCCGCCGGGGTCGCCATGGCCATTCGCTTCGGCGATAGCGGGCGGCGCCTCTGGTGGCTGCCCTGGAACGGCGGCACCGATGGCCGCCAGCATCTGGCCTCCACGACCGACGTGACCCTGCCCGGCTGGCACCCGCCCTCCCCCGATGGCGGGCCCCGGCCGCTGGGCGACATGGCCTATGTCGGAACGACCGCCGCCTATGATGTCATCGAATCGGTGCCACGGCGCGGCAGACCGGCACCCGCGCACATCCTGCTCCCCGATCTGCGCGACGCGACGTGGCATGGCGACACGGGGCGGCGCGATCGGGCGTCCACACAATTCTTCGATCTGGTCGGGTGTGCGCCCGCCGCCCGCTCGGGCAGCCGCTGAGCCCATTGGGGCCGCCTCACCCGCCGATCATCAGCCCCCGCTCATGACCGAGCCGCGCGGCGGAAAACGCCGCCCGCGCATCAGCGAGTCGTCGGAATCATCCGGGCGATCGCGCAGCCAAACACGACCGAACCCACTATCCAGCTCACACCGATTTCAATGGCCAGCGCCATGACACCCCTCCCCGTCTCTCTATGACGATCCCTATATCGGGATAAACACTATCGCGCCAACAAACTTGTTCGCAGTCGGTGATCGGAGGCGTGATTGAAGGCCGCCGCGTCCGTCCTTTTGACAGGCCGCTGCCCCCAAAGAAAAAGGGCCGGACGTTTCCGTCCGACCCCCTTTCCGACAGGCTGGCTGTTATGCCGCCTTCGAGCGCGCGGCGCGCTTGCGCTCGTTGGGGTCCAAGAAGCGCTTGCGCAGACGGATCGACTTCGGGGTCACTTCGACCATCTCGTCGTCGTCGATATAGGCGATGGCCTGTTCCAGCGTCATCTTCTTCGGCGGGGTCAGGCGGATGGCGTCATCCTTGCCGCCCGACGCGCGGAAGTTGGTCAGCTGCTTCGCCTTCATCGGGTTGACCTCGAGGTCATCCGTCTTGGCGTTCTCGCCGATGATCATGCCTTCGTACAGCGCTTCGCCGTGCCCGACGAACAGGATGCCGCGCTCTTCGAGCGGACCCAGTGCATAGCCCTGCGCTTCGCCCGCGCCGTTCGAGATCAGGACGCCGTTCTTGCGGCCCTCGATCTTGCCCTTGTGGGGGCCGTACTTCTCGAACAGGCGGTTCATGATGCCGGTGCCGCGCGTGTCCGACAGGAACTCGCCGTGATAGCCGATCATGCCGCGCGACGGCGCGGAGAAGGTGATGCGGGTCTTGCCGCCGCCCGAGGGACGCATGTCGGTCATCTCGGCCTTGCGCAGGTTCATCTTCTCGACGACCGTGCCCGAATATTCCTCGTCCACGTCGATGATGACGGTTTCGTACGGCTCGGTCTTCTTGCCGTCCTCGTCCTCGCCGAACAGCACGCGCGGGCGGCTGATGCCCAGCTCAAAGCCTTCGCGGCGCATCGTCTCGATCAGAACGCCCAGCTGGAGTTCGCCGCGACCGGCGACCTCGAAGCTGTCGCGGTCGTCGCTTTCGGTGACCTTCACCGCGACGTTCGATTCCGCTTCACGCATCAGGCGGTCGCGGATCATGCGGCTGGTGACCTTGGTACCCTCACGGCCCGCCATCGGCGAGTCGTTGACCGCGAAACGCATCGACAGCGTCGGCGGATCGATCGGCTGTGCCTGGAGCGGCACGGTGACCGAGGTGTCGGCGATGGTGTTGGCCACGGTGGCGACGGCCAGACCCGCCAGCGAGATGATGTCGCCCGCCTTGGCTTCGTCCACCGGCACGCGGTCCAGGCCGCGGAACGACAGGATCTTCGACGCGCGGCCGGTTTCGATCACATTGCCCTCGGCGTCGAGCGCATGGATCGCCTGGTTCAGCTTGACCGTGCCCGAATTGACGCGGCCGGTCAGGATGCGGCCGAGGAAGTTGTCGCGGTCGAGCAGCGTCACCAGGAAGGTGAAGGGCACGTCCTCGACCTCGACCTTCGGGGCCGGGACGTGGTTCACGATCGTCTCGAACATCGGGATCAGCGTGCCTTCGCGCGCGTCCATGTCGGTCGAGGCATAGCCGTTGCGGCCCGAGGCGTAGAGGACCGGGAAGTCCAGCTGCTCGTCATTCGCGTCGAGCGAGACGAACAGGTCGAACACTTCGTCCAGCACTTCCTGGATACGCGCGTCGGCACGGTCGACCTTGTTGACGACGACGATCGGCTTCAGGCCGAGCGCCAGCGCCTTGCCGGTCACGAACTTCGTCTGCGGCATCGCGCCTTCCGACGAGTCGACCAGCAGGACGACGCCGTCGACCATCGACAGGATGCGCTCCACCTCGCCGCCGAAGTCGGCGTGGCCGGGGGTGTCGACGATGTTGATGCGGATCGACTCGTCGCTGCCCGGGGGAGTCCAGTCGACCGAGGTCGGCTTGGCGAGAATGGTGATCCCGCGCTCCTTTTCCAGGTCGTTGGAGTCCATCGCGCGCTCTTCCACGCGCTGGTTGTCACGGAAGGTGCCCGACTGGCGGAACAGCTGATCGACCAGGGTCGTCTTGCCATGGTCGACGTGCGCGATGATCGCCACGTTGCGGAGGCTCATGCAGGTTTCTCTTGTTCGGAGGGTATGTCGCCGCGCGCCATAGCCGAAAGCTGCGCAAAGCGAAAGGGCAGCGCGGATTTTGCAGCGCACAAAGGCGGTGAATGGCTGAAACGAGCGGGAAAGCGACATGTTCCTCCCCGCTCGTGGGGAGGATTACTTGGCGCGCGGCAGGACCTCCAGCGTCCAGTCGGTGTCGGGCCGCAGATATTTCGCCGCCACCGCCTGGATGTCGGCGGGCCCGATCGAGACGAAATCCTGCGCCAGCCGCTGGGTCGCCTCGATCCGGCGGGGGTCGTAGGAGGCGCCCGCCAGGCGCTGCATCCAGAACTGGTTGCCCGACGACATCCGCATCAGCCGTTGCGCCATGGGGCGCTTGATCCGCTGCAACTCGTCGGCATCGATCGGATGCGCGGCGAGGTCGGCGGCGATGGCGCGTGCGGTCGACAGGAAGAAGTCGACCTTGTCGGGGGCGACCATGCCGATCGCGATCATCCGCCCGCCGCCGGGCAGGCCGAGCGGCCACTGGCTGCCGACCTGCGGGCTGTAGCTGGCCCCGGCCTGCGAACGGAGCCGGTCGAACAGCCGGTCCGAAAAGACCTGCGCCAGCACGTCCAGCCGGTTGCGGATCCGGTCGTCCCCCGCCCCGCCGCCGGTCGGCCAGGCGATCACCGCCGCCGCCTGGTCGGCGGGGCCGCCATGGGTGCGCACGACCGGCGTGGAGACATGCGCGGGGAAGCGGACCGGAGGAGCGGGCGACGCATCGACCTTGCGCGCGGGGATCGCGCCCAGGCTCTCGGCCACCGCCTTGATCGCTTCGTCGGCTTTCACGTCGCCGAACACCGACACCTCGATCGGGCCCGAGGCGAGCAAGGGCGCCCACAGCGCCTTGAAGGACGCGGGGGTGAGCGCCGCCACCGCCTCGCGCGGCGGGGTGCCCCAGCGCGGATCGCCGTCGCGCAGCAACCGCTCCAGATCGCGGCCCAGCACGCTGTCGGGTGAGGCGTCGAGCCCGTCATAGCCCGCCAGCATCGCCGCCTTGGCCCGATTGACCGGCGCGGCGTCCCAGCGCGGCGCGATCAGCTTGGCCGCCATCAGCTTCAGATTGTCGGCATAATCGTCGGGCGAACTCAGCGCGTTGAAGGCAAAGGCATCGTCCTCGATCCCGAAGTCCATCCCCATGCGCCGCCCGGCGGTCAGCCGGTCGAGATCGCCCTGGTCGAACTTGCCGATCCCGCCCGCCACCAGTGCCAGATCGGCCGCCCAGGCCGGGCTCTCCCGGTTGGCGGGCAGCGCATCATAGCCACGCCCGAACCGAACGCGCAGATAGATGCGCGCCGTCTCGCCGTCATTCGCGAACAGCAACAGCCGCACGCCATTGGCGAAGGTGATCTTCTCCAGCCCCAGCGCATCGATCTTCTCGCGCGCCACGACCTTGCCCGGCGCACCCAGCCTGGGCAGCTGGGCGAAGCTGATCGTGCCCTGTCGGCGGCGCTGTTCGGCCAGCGGACGGACATCGGCCTTCAGCGCGGCGGTCAGCCGGGCGACCGCATCGGCTTGCGCGGTGCGGGTGTTGACCAGCGCGCGCGTCGCGGTCCCCTGGAAGATCCGGCGGGTCGACGCCAGCACCGTCTCGGGCGTGAACATCCTTGCCGCCACCGCCTGCTTCAAGATCTGATAGCTGCTCTCCGGCGCGGTCACGGTCTCGCGAATGTCGAGCGCGCCGACCATGTCGTCGGCCTGCTTGGCCCCCGCCTCGACCCGCGCGGTCTCTACCTCGGTGCGCAGGATGGCGTCGTAATCGGCGAGCTCGCGGTCGATCTCGGCCTGGGTGGGCGCGGTCGCCATCGCATCGGCGATGACCGCGCGCACGTCCTTGAGCGCGGCCTCCCAATCCTCGCCGAGCGGCACGACGTTCACCGTCGTCATATTGGCCGAGCGGGACACGTCGTCGAGCGCGACGCTGGCCTGCAGGAAGCTGCCCCCCGCCCGCGCCCGGTTTTCCAGCCGGCGGCTGATCAGGCGCGCGGCGACCATGTCGACCATCCGCTTCTGGTTGAAGATCGCGGTATCGTCGCGATACTGCCAGGGGCGCAGCACGCCCATCGCCACGGTCGGCGGCAGGGCGGGTTCGACCAGCGCGCCCGCCATCGGCGCATCGGCCCGGGGGCTGCCGAAATCGGGATCGGGCGGATTGGCGCCGACGCCCTGCCAGCCGCCGAAATTCCGGGTGACCAGCTGCGCCAGGACGAGCGGGTCCATATCGCCCGAGATGACGACCACCGCGCGCTCGGGCCGATACCAGCGGTCGTGGAACGCCCGCACGCTCTCCGGCGTCGCCGCCTCCAGCGTGGCGAGTTGGCCGATCGGCGACCGCTCCGCAAGCGGCTGGCCAGCGAAGAAGGTCTCGCGCAGCTTGTCCGAATAGCGGACCTGCGGCCCCGGCTGCTCGCGACGCTCGGCCAGCACCACCGGCCGCTCGGCATTCAGCGACTGGGCGGTGATCGAGGGGGCCGCCATCATGCCCGCCAGGATCTTCAGGCTCTCGTCCAGCCCCGCCTCGGTCGCGCCGGGCAGGTCGAGCTGATAGACGGTCTGGGTCGGCGTGGTCGAGGCGTTGGAGTCCGAGCCGAAGGTCGCGCCCAGCCGCTGCCAGATTCGCTTGGCCTCGCCGTCGGGGACATATTGCGAGCCGCGGAACGACAGATGCTCGATCAGATGGGCGAAGCCGCGTTCCGAGTCGCGTTCGTTGAGCGACCCCGCGTCGATCCGCACCCGCACCGCCACCTGCCCCGGCGGCACCCCGTTGCGCCGGACCGCGAAGCGCAGGCCATTGGCCAGCCGCCCGAACTTCCACGCCTTGTCCTGCGGCAGGTCGGAGCCCTTGTAGAGCCAGGCGCTCTGGTCGACGCCGGGGATGGGCGGCAGCGGCGCGAGCGGATCGCGCTCGGCGGGCGCGGCGGGCGCGGTCGCCACCGTGACGGGGACGGGCATCCCCTGCGGCACCGAACGCTGGTCCGTCGGGCCCGGCCGGGGGGCCTGGGCGATGACGGGAAGGGCCAGCCCGATCAGGACCGGCAGGGCAAGACTGCGCAACGCGCGGATCGTGAACGCCATGCCCCCCTCTTATCGCGGCGAACGCGCCACCGCCAGTCGCCCCCAAATCGCCCCAATCCCCCGCCCCGCGGCGCTCCCCCGCCGGGTCGTCGCCATCATTTCGACCCATAGGCGAGCTAGTCCGGCGACACTGACCTTGCGGCAGGAGGACGGCCAACGTCCCCGGTGCAGGCGTCGAGGCCGGGGATATGAAGCGCGTGATGACCAAGTCGATGAATGCCGGAGTCCAGCGTCCTTCGCAGGGCGCAATATGGCATAAATCGGGCGCATGCGACGCGGATGCCCCCGCCCCCAGGGCCGACCTGTCGCTGGTCCCGCCCCAGCCCGCCCCGTTCCCGCCGACCGACGCGGCGACGCGGCCGTCGCTCGGCCGGGCGATCGGCGCGCGGTTGCGGCACCTGCCCGACCGGGTGATCGCGGCCTCCTCGCTGGTCGCCAATGATCCGGTGCTCGACGTGCGTGACTTCGGCTGGACGGCGGGGCTCCGTTGCCACTGGGCCGCGATCCGCGACGAGGTGCGCGCCGATCCGGCGGCCGGGGCGGACTGGCGCGCCTGCCCGCGCTTGGCGGCGACCGTCGCGGCAATTCCGGGGCTCCATGATGCCCATATCGCCCGACTCGCGCCCGGTGCGCATGTCCCGCCCCGGCGCGGCGCGACCAAGGGGCTGATCACCTGCCATCTGGGGCTCGCCGTCCCGCGCGACGGCGATGCGCGGATGCGGGTGAAGGATCGCATCGTCCGTTGGGCCGAGGGCGAGACCCTGGTGTTCGATGACACCTATGTCCATGAAATGTGGAACGAGACGGGCGGGACCCGCACCATCCTGGTCGTCCAGGTCGTCCGCCCGCTGCGCCAGCCGGGACGCTGGATCGCCGAGTCGCTGTTGGGACTGGGGCAGCACGACCGCCCCGCTTGAAAATCCCGACCGGGGCCCGTGACGCGGCGACGTTAATATTTTGGCAACCCGCCGACACCAATGGCAAGTCACTCTTTCCATTGGCTTTTGTCACAAATTTGTCATGAAAATCAAAAGTGTCGCCGCCCGCCTGATCGCCCCGGTCCTGGTGTTCGTGATATTGCTCGCCAGCCTGTCGGGGGTGACGCTTCACCTCTCGCAAAGGGTGGCCGCCGCCAATGAAGCCGCCACCGATGCGGGCGCGCTGATGTTCCGGCTGGCGGAACTGCGCTCGCTCAGCCGGTCGTTGCAGCGCGATGCGCTCAACCTGGCGCTGGAGGAGGACCCGGCGGAGCGGCAGGTGATCCTGACCAAATTCACCAGGCGACTGGCCAGCTTCGGCGACGAGCTGGCGTCGCTGCGCCGCGCGCCGCCGGGATCGGTATCGGCCGAGTATCTGGCGTCACAGGACCAGGTGCGCGCCGAACTGGCGATCGCCGGGCGGCTGGCCAATGGCGGCGACCGGGCGGGCGGCCTGGCCCATTTCCGCCAGCGCGTCCGCCCCGCCGAGCGGCGCGCCTCCACGATCGCCGACAGCCGGATCGACGCGCTGAAGGAGGACGTCGCCGCGCTTCACGAACGCGCCGCCGAGACCGCCGAACAGGGTCGCTGGATCCTGATCGGCGCGACCGTGATGCTGGCGGTGGTCGGGCTGGCCATGGGGCTGACCATCGCGCTGCGCACGGTGGTGCGCCCGCTGCACGACCTGCGCGCCGCGATGGGGGCGCTGGCCGCCGGGCAGACCGACATCGCCATCCCGCACGGATCGCGCGCGGACGAGGTGGGCGAGATGGCCCGCTCGATGGCGGCGTTTCGCGACCATCTGGCCGAGGCCGAAGCGGCCAAGGCGCGCCAGACCGACCTGATCGTGTCGAGCATCGGCCAGGGCCTGTCCGCGCTGGCGAAGGGGGACCTGACCGCCCGGATCGACGCGCCGCTGGAGGCGCCCTTCGCGCGGCTGAAGGCCGATTTCAACGGCGCGATGTTGGCCTTGCAGGCCGCCATGGCGGCGGTGGCGGGCACGGCGGACGGCATCCGGGCGGGCGCGATCGACATTCGCCAGGCCTCTGACGACCTGTCCCGCCGGACCGAGCAACAGGCCGCCAGCCTGGAGCAGACCGCTGCCGGGATGGATGAGGTCACCGCCACCGTCCGCCACGCCGCCGACGGCGCCGCCCAGGCCGCGCAGGTGGTCGAGCGGACCCGCAGCGAGGCGCGCGAGGGCGGCGCGGTGGTCGACCGCGCCCGCGCCGCGATGGGCGACATCGAACATGCCTCGACCGAGATCGCCACGATCATCGGGGTGATCGACGGCATCGCCTTCCAGACCAATTTGCTCGCGCTCAACGCCGGGGTCGAAGCCGCGCGGGCGGGCGATGCGGGCAAGGGCTTCGCGGTCGTCGCGTCCGAGGTCCGCGCGCTGGCGCAGCGTTCGGCGGATGCCGCGCGCGACGTAAAGGCGCGTATCCTGGCCAGCGCGGATCAGGTGCGCGTCGGCGTCGACCTGGTCGGCCAGACCGGCGACGCGCTGACCCGGATCAACCAGGGGATGGGCGAAATCGGCGCGCTGATGACCGGCATCGCCAAGGATACCGCGCATCAGGCGGGCAGCATGGGCCAGATCAACCTCGCGCTGACCGAGATGGACGGCGTCACCCAGCAAAATGCCGCGATGGTCGAACAGGCGACCGCCGCCGCGCGCACCCTGGCGCAGGAGGCGGAGGAGTTGAACGCGGCGATCGCCCGCTTCCGCCTGGCCGAGCCGCGCAGCGCCCGGCCGTCGGCGCCGCTGCACCTCGTCGCTTGAGGGGCCGTTTGGAAACGCGCTGGCAGCGCGTTCGGGCGGCGCCGGCCCGCTCCCCCACCCGGCCTCCCATCAAGGATACTCTGTGGGAGGCCGGGTGGGGGAGCGGGCCGGCGCCGCTGGAATCGGGCGGGGGACCATCATGGCTTGGGGATTCGAAACGCATCCTTTCCCCGCCCGTGCTTGATCCCCGTCGCGACCCGCGCCACATGGGGGACATGCTGATCGAGACCGAACCGACGCCCAATCCGGCGACGCTGAAATTCCTGCCCGGCCGCAAGGTCATGGACAGCGGCACCCGCGACTTCGCCTCGCCCGAGGAAGCCGCCGCCAGCCCGCTGGCCGAGGCGATCTTCAACCTGGGCGACGTGACCGGCGTGTTCTTCGGCCGCGACTTCGTCTCGGTCACGGTCGCGCCCGGCACCGACTGGTCGGACGTGAAGCCCGATGTGCTCGGCATCCTGCTCGACCATTTCTCGGCGCAGATGCCACTGTTCAGGCAGGGCGCGGCCGATTTCGCGGTTCCGGGCGAGGAAGAGGCGTTCGCCGACGATCCCGAGGATGCCGACATCGTCGCGCAGATCCGCGAACTGATCGACACGCGCGTCCGGCCCGCGGTCGCCAATGACGGCGGCGACATCGTCTATCGCGGCTTCGACAAGGGCAAGGTCTATCTCAAGATGCAGGGCGCCTGCGCGGGTTGCCCCTCCTCCACCGCGACGCTCAAGAACGGCATCGAGCAGCTGCTGCGCCATTATGTCCCCGAAGTCACCGAAGTGAGGGCCGTCTGATGAACCCGATCGACGACGCCAGCCTCGACCGGCTGTTCCGCGAAGGCCGGACCTTCAACCATTATCTCGACACGCCCGTCGGCGAGGACGAGATTCGCGCGGTCTGGGACTTGATGAAGATGGCCCCGACCTCGACCAACCAGAGCCCGGCGCGCATGGTCTGGTGCCTGAGCCAGGAGGCGAAGGACAGGCTGGCCGACTGCGCGACGGGCAGCAACGCGGACAAGATCCGCGCAGCCCCCGCCGCCGTGGTGATCGGCATGGACGTGAATTTCCACGAAAACCTGCCGCAGCTTTTCCCGCATGTCGATGCCAAGAGCTGGTTCGACGGCAATACCGAGCTGCGCGAAGCCTCCGCCTTCCGCAACAGCTCGCTTCAGGGCGCCTATCTGATCCTGGCCGCGCGTGCGCTGGGGCTGGATACCGGCGCGATGTCGGGCTTTGACCAGGGCGCGGTGGACAAGGCGTTCTTCGCCGACCAGCCGGGCGTGCGGTCCAACTTCATCGCGACGATCGGCTATGGCGACCGCAGCACGCTGCACCCGCGCAATCCCCGCCTGTCGTTCGAACAGGCCAACCGGATCGTCTGAGCCCCATCTTGCGCACGCTGGTCATCGACACCGCCACCGCCGCCTGCTCGGTCGCCCTTCTGGAGGGCGAGCGGGTGATCGGCCATGCCCATGACGTCGTCGGGCGCGGCCATGCCGAAAAGCTGGTGCCGATGATCGCCGCGCTGCCCGATGGCGGCCGGGCGGCGCGCATCCTGGTCGATTGCGGCCCCGGCAGCTTCACCGGCATCCGGGTCGGCATCGCCGCCGCGCGCGGGCTGGCGCTGGGCTGGGGCGTGAGCGCCACGGGCTATCACTCGCTGGCGCTGGTCGCCGCCGCCGCCTTTGCGATGCGGACGGACGAGGCGCTGACCGTCGTGCTGGAGGGCGGGCATGGCGAGGTGTTCGTCCAGGCCTTTGCCCGCGACCTGACGCCGCTCTCCCCCTTCGCCTCGATGAAGCCCGATGCCGCGCTCGCCGCGCTGGAGGGCCGGGTGGCGGTCGGCAACGGCGTGCGCTGGCTGACCGCGCTCGCCCCCGACCTGCCGGTGGTCGAGGCGCTGCCCGATGCGTCCGAGGCGTGGCGGCTGCCGCAGGAGCTGGTCGGCCTGGCGCCGCGCCCCGTCTATGGCCGCGCGCCCGATGCCAAGCTCCCCGGCGGCATCACCCCGCCCGAGCTCGCCGCCTGATGGCCAGCCTCAGCGTGCAGCTGCGCGCCGGGGATGCCCGCGATGCGGGCGCGGCCGAGCAGGTCATGGCCGCCGCCTTCGATCCGCAATGGGGCGAGGCCTGGACGCGGGCCCAGCTGCTGGGCGTGATGGCCATGCCCGGCGTCCATCTGCTGATCGCCGAGGCGGGCGGGGAACCGGCGGGCTTCGCGCTGACCCGCGCCGTGATGGATGAGGCGGAGCTGCTGCTGCTGGGCGTCGTCCCCGATCATCGCCGCCATGGGATCGCCAGCGCGCTGATCCGCTCGGTGATCGCCGATTGCGCCGCATCGGGGGTGGTGACGCTGCACCTGGAGGTCCGCTCGAACAATCCGGCGGTGCTGTTCTATACCGCGCACGGCTTTGCCAAATGCGGCGAACGGCGCAATTATTACAAGGGCGCGGACGGGCGGCATTATGATGCCCACACCTATGCCCGCGCCATTGCCTGACCCGATCACAGTTTCCGGGTTATTGCGAGTCGCTATCCCCTTTTCGCAATTAGGCTTTGCGCGTAGAGAGGGGGTCAGCCCGAGGAGTTGAACGTTACCATGGCCCGCAAAATCGATCTTGAAGCGCTGTGCGCGCAAAAGGGACTGCGCATCACCGAACAGCGCCGCGTGATCGCCCGCGTCCTGTCGGAAGCGGAGGACCATCCCGATGTGGAAAAAGTCTATGAGCGCGCCGCCAAGATCGATCCGGGCATCTCGATCGCGACCGTGTACCGCACCGTCCGCCTGTTCGAGGAAGCCGGCATCCTGGACCGCCACGATTTCGGCGACGGCCGCGCCCGCTACGAACCCTCGCCCGAGGCGCATCACGATCACCTGATCGATGTCGAGACCGGCCGCGTGATCGAGTTCGTCGACCCCGAGCTGGAGCAGCTGCAAAAGGCGATCGCCGAGAAGCTGGGCTTCCGCCTGGTCGACCACCGGATGGAGCTTTACGGCGTCAGCCTCGACCGCAAGGGATGACGGCGAGCGTCGCCTTGTCCGATGCCGACCACAAGGGCGGCCTGCGTGCAGCGGGTCGCCTTTCGTGCATTATCGGCACGCTGCTGGTCGCGCTGATGCTGCATGGGGCCTGGCGGGCACTCGGACGCCGCTCGCCCTGGCCGCCCCGGTTCCTGCGCCGGGTCGCCATCATCCTGGGCGCGGACATTCGGGTCACCGGCACCCCGCTCCGGCGGGATGCGATGATCGCGGCCAATCACCTGAGCTGGATGGACATCCTGCTGCTGGCGGGCACATCGGGCACCCGCTTCGTCGCCAAGGCGGAGGTCGCGGCGCTGCCGCTGATCGGCTGGCTGGCGGGGCTCAACCGCACCGTGTTCGTCGCGCGCGGCGACCGCCTAGGTGTCGGCGATCAGGTGGCGACCATCCGCGCCGCGCTGACTGAGAGGCAGACGCTGGCGATCTTTCCGGAGGGGACGACGGGCGACGATCTGCACCTCCTGCCCTTCAAACCCGCGCTGTTCGCCGCCTTGGTCCCGCCCATTCCCGGCATCCGCGTTCAGCCGGTGCGGATAGACTATGGCGCGGCGGCGGCCGATCTGGCGTGGCTGGGCGACGATGCGGGCGACGCCCATGCCAGGCGGGTGCTGCGGCGACCGGGGCGCTTCGTGGTGACGCTTCATTATCTGGAGCCGTTCGATCCCGCCGACTGCCCCGACCGCAAGGCGATCGCCGCCGAGGCCCGGGCGCGCATCGCCGCATCCTGACCCGTTTGTCGCACCGCGCGGGGGCCCTGTCCTGCCCGGCACGACGCCCCCATCGCCGACGCTGGCGAGGCCCCGCGATTTGCGATAAGGGGCGCGTCATGCCCGCATCTCCCAAGACCTTCCACGTCAAGTCCTTCGGCTGTCAGATGAACGTCTATGACGGCGAGCGCATGGCCGAGCTGATGGCCGCGCAAGGCCTGTCCGCCACCGACGATGCCGGTGCCGCCGATCTGGTGGTGCTCAACACCTGCCACATCCGCGAACGCGCGACCGAGCGCGTCTATTCGGAGATCGGCCGTATCCGAAAGGACGCCGCCGACGAGGGCCGCAAGCCGATGATCGCGGTCGCCGGCTGCGTCGCCCAGGCCGAAGGGCCCGAGATCGTCCGCCGCGCCAAGGTCGATGTGGTGGTCGGCCCGCAGGCCTATCACAACCTGCCCGACCTGGTCGCCAGGGCGGCGGCGGGCGAGTCGGCGCTCGATACCGACATGCCGGTCGAATCGAAATTCGTCCACCTGCCCGGCCGCCGCAAGGTCGGCCCCTCGGCCTTCCTGACCGTGCAGGAGGGTTGTGACAAATTCTGCACCTATTGCGTGGTGCCCTATACGCGCGGGGCGGAGGTCAGCCGCTCCTATTCGGCGATCATGGACGAGGCGCGCGCGCTGGTCGATGCGGGCGCGCGCGAGATCACGCTGCTGGGCCAGAACGTCAATGCCTGGAACGACGCCGACGACCGGGGCCTTCACGGGCTGATCCGCGCAATGGACCGGATTCCGGGGCTCCACCGCATCCGCTACACGACCAGCCATCCCAACGACATGACGCAGGGGCTGATCGACGCGCACCGCGATGTCGAGAGCCTGATGCCCTTCCTCCACCTGCCGGTCCAGTCGGGCAGCGACCGCATCCTGAAGGCGATGAACCGCCAGCATAGCCGCGACAGCTATATGCGAGTAATCGACCGCGTCCGCGAAGCGCGCCCCGACATCGCGCTGTCGGGCGATTTCATCGTCGGCTTTCCGGGAGAGACCGAGGCGGAGTTCGCCGACACGCTCAGCTTGGTCGACGCGATGGGCCATGCGCAGGCGTTCAGCTTCAAATATTCCCCCCGCCCCGGCACCCCCGCCGCGACCATGACCGATCAGGTCCCTGCCGAGGTGATGGACGACCGGCTCCAGCGGCTTCAGGCCGCGCTCAACCGCGACCAGCACGCCTTCAACATGGCGAGCGTCGGGCGGACCTGCACCGTCCTGATCGAGCGGCGCGGCAAGCTGCCCGGCCAGATGCTCGGCAAGTCGCCTTGGTTGCAGTCGGTCCACCTGATCGGCGACCACCAGATCGGCGATCTGGTCGAGGTGGAACTGGTCGCGGCGGGCCCGAACTCGCTGACCGGACAGGCCAAGGTCAAGGCGGCGGCGTAAGCCGTCCCTTACGTCCGTTCGGGCTGAGCGAAGTCGAAGCCCCCGCGCGACGGTGTTTGTTCACGCGAAGACGCGAAGGCGCGAAGTGATGCTGATCACCGACAGCGCATCCCGCTCTCGCGACCGGAAGACCTATCGAAACGGTCGAGAGGGATAGGCCGCCTTCGCCCGCGATACGACATCATCGCGTCTTCGCGTCTTCGCGCGAACCAAATCTTCCTGATCGCGCAGAGGCGCAGAGAGCGCGGAGGAAGAAGAGGGTCTCCCGATCGCGAGGGAATGCTCTTCTTCTCTGCGTCCTCCGCGCCTCTGCGCGCGAAAAACCGTCCCGCCGACACACCTATGTCATGCAATTTCGCTGGCGTTCCGTGCCCTGCCATCCCATCTTGGCGGGACAACAGACGGTGAAAGGACCGCATGAGCCGCAAGCCCCTCCCCGCCCAGGCCGGTGAACGCAGCCGGGCGGAACTCAGCTTCGACAAGCCGCAAGTGCTGGCGCAGCTGTTCGGCCAATATGACCGCAATCTGGTCGCGTTGGAAAATCGATTGGGCGTCTACATCACCGCGCGCGGCAACCGCGTCGGGCTGGAGGGGACCTCGGAGCAGGTGGCGCTGGCCCGCGACGTGCTGAACGACCTCTATGCCCGTATCCAGCGCGGCGAGGAGGTCGATACCGGCCTGGTCGACGCCGCGATCGCGATGGCCTCCGAACCGACGCTCGACGGCATTCTCAGCGCCGAGCGGACGTCCGCCCCGCCAATCATGATCCGCACGCGCAAGAAGACGATCGTCCCGCGCACGCCCGCCCAGGCGCATTACATGAAGCAGCTCGTGTCCAACGACATGATCTTCGCGCTCGGGCCGGCGGGCACCGGCAAGACCTATGTCGCGGTCGCGCAGGCGGTGGCGCAGCTCATCACCGGCTCCGTCCAGCGGCTGATCCTGTCGCGCCCGGCGGTCGAGGCGGGCGAGCGGCTGGGCTTCCTGCCCGGCGACATGAAGGAGAAGGTCGATCCCTATCTCCGTCCGCTCTACGACGCGCTCTACGACTGCCTGCCCGCCGAGCAGGTGGAGCGGCGGATCGCCAGCGGCGAGATCGAGATCGCGCCGATCGCCTTCATGCGCGGCCGGACGCTGGCCGATGCCTTCGTCATCCTCGACGAGGCGCAGAACACCACCCCTGCGCAGATGAAGATGTTCCTGACCCGCTTCGGCCAGAACAGCCGGATGGTGATCTGTGGCGATCCCAACCAGGTCGACTTGCCCGGCGGCGTCGCGGCCTCGGGCCTGGCGGATGCGGTGCGGCGCCTGGAGGGCGTGGAGGGAATCGCGATGAGCCGCTTTACCGCCGCCGACGTGGTGCGCCATCCCATCGTCGGGCGGATCGTCGATGCCTATGAGGGGCCGAATGCCTGACGGCCTCGTCCTTTCGTTGGCGTAACGCCGGAACTGTTGATAGGGGGCGGCGATTTACCGTCCGACCGCCCCCGCCGCCCCTGAAAGGCCCCGATGATCGAGATTGCGCTGATCCATGAAGAGCCCTGGTCCGGCGACGAGGACCAGTGGACCGCGCTCGCCACCCGCGCCGCCCGCGCCGCGATCGAGCGGACGCCGCATGGCCCCCTGCTGACCACGCCCGCGATCATCGAGATCTCGGTCCGGCTGACCAGCGATGACGAAGTGCACGCGCTCAACCGCCAGTATCGTCAAAAGGACAAGTCGACCAACGTCCTGTCCTTCCCGATGGTCCAGCCCGACCTGATCGAGACGGTCACGCAGAATTCGGACGATGGCGAGGTGCTGCTGGGCGACATCGTGCTGGCGCATGGCGTGTGCGTCGCCGAGGCGGCCGAACGCGGGATCGCGACCGAAACCCATGCGACTCATCTGCTGGTGCACGGCGTGCTTCATCTGCTAGGCTATGACCATATGCAGGATGACGAGGCCGAAGCGATGGAAGCGATCGAGCGCGACGCGCTGGCCAGCCTCGGCATCGCCGACCCCTATCTGATACGCGAGGACTGACACCCCCCGATGGCCGACGGCCCCAGTAGCAGCACCGGCAACGGTGACTCCCACGAATCCGGTATCTGGCAGGGGCTGAAATCCCTGATCTTCGGCGGCGATCAGGAAGAATCGCTGCGCGACCAGCTGGAAGAGGCGATCGACCGGCACGAGGACGATCCCGGCCCCGACGCCAAGGGCGACCTGACCCCGCTGGAGCGGCAGATGGTCCGCAACCTCCTGCATTTCGGCGAGCGCGACGCGGGCGATGTGGGCGTCCCCCGTGCGGACATCATCGCGATCGAGGAGCGGACGACCTTCGACCATCTCGTCCAGATCTTCGCCGAGGCCGGGCATAGCCGCCTGCCCGTCTATCGCGAGACGCTCGACCAGATCATCGGCATGGTCCATATCAAGGACGTGTTCAACATCCTGGCGACCGGCGCGGAGCATCCCGCCACCCTGGCCGGGCTGATCCGCGATCCGCTGTATGTGCCGATGTCGCGCGGCGCGCTCGATCTGCTCGCCGACATGCGCCAGAAGCGGGTGCATCTGGCGGTGGTGCTCGACGAATATTCGGGCACCGAGGGGCTCGTCACCATCGAGGACCTGATCGAGGAGATCGTCGGCGAGATCGAGGACGAGCATGACGAGGCGCCGCAGGCACTGCTGGTGCCGCTCGACGGCGGGGCCTGGGACGCCGATGCGCGGGTCGGGCTGGAGGAGGTCGCGCGCACCGTCGACCCCGCGCTCGAAGAGGCGGAGGACGATGTCGACACGCTGGGCGGCCTGACCGCGGTGATGGCGGGACAGGTGCCGCCGGTCGGCACGTGCCTCGACCATCCCAGCGGCTGGCGGATCGAGGTGACGGAGGCCGACGAACGCCGCATCCACCGCCTGCGCCTGCATCCTGCGGTGGCGGCGGCGGAGGATTGATCCGCGCCTGACGGGGATCAGCGGGTCTGCGCAGCGAGGACCTGGTCAGTCCCCTTCACCACGGCGATACGGTGGGCGGTTTGCCGGACGCCCCGGCAAACCGCCCCTGTTCATCCCCGCGCCTGCGGGGATCGAAAACGCATCAGGTTGGCAGTCTCCGAACCATCGCGCGGTGTGGTGCATCGTACCGCCGTTTCGCTTTCGACGCATTGCTCATAGCTGGAATAATGGATGTCCAGGCGCGGCTGACCGGCAAAGTCATAGCCCGAACACCGGATCTCCACCTCCTGCTGACAGGTCGGCCGTGCCAGCGCCGGCGTGGCCGCCCCCGCAATGGCAACCGTCGCCAGTGCGGCGAACCCTGGAATGGACAGCGCAATCTTCGTCATCTCGGCCTCCCTGAACATGCCATGTGGCATGGGGATGCTAGGCCTGGTCAGGTCGTACGCAATGACTCTCGCATTCGTTTCGGATCTACCTACGCCGCCGGAGAAAAATCAGCCACTCGATCACTGAAGTCGTTTTAATGCGTTATGCCGGTCAAGCCGGCTCGCTTATGAATGCCTAAGCGGTCAGAACGGCGCGCGGGAAACCCCTATATCGTTCAGGATGATCGAAGCCCAAGTTTCCAGATTCGAGGGCGCGAAATAAACTCCCTGACATTTCGCGCCTTCGACGGCCGTCGACGTGCTCCCCAAGGCGTCGGCGGCCAAATCACGATTCGAGCAGCGTACCCACGTCGCGTGCCGCCACGACCCAGCGGTAGAAGGCGTCGTCCAGATAATAGCGCAGCTGGATCGGCTCCATGGTCACCTTCTTGGCATTGCCGACGCACGGGCGGGCCTGATCGAGCACCATCAGGGTCAGGCGCTCCTGCAAGGCGGGATTGCCATGCGCCTGGACCATGCGGGTCACCAGATCGGGGCGCAGCCGGGTCATGCAGATGCCGATCTGAAACAACAGTCGATCGCTCGGAATGCGCCGGGCGTTGCGCCCCGCCTCACGCATGTTCAGCCGCTGCTGGATCGCCGGATTGTTCACATCCGCTTCGCTCAGCGTGGCATCGGGGGCATAGCGTGCCATCGCCTCTTCGAGCAGCGCACCACGATCGTACAGGTTGCGGCAGGTCACGATGTCCTGCTGCGCGACGGGATTGCACTCCCCCAACTGTGGCGGCGCGCTGGCAAAGGGCAGGTCCGAATAGCATCCGCTGTTCGCCCGGATGATCCGGTCAAGCGCATAGGTCTGCGGCGCGCTGTTCATGTCGCCATCGATCAGGGGACCAAGCATCTTGGCATCGAGATTTTTCGCGCATTTGGCGAATCGGGCGGAACGGTCGGCCACCATCGCAAAGCTTTGCCCGGTAATCACCTTGTTGATCCCCGGCGGCGGCGGCGCGTTGCGATCGTTGCTGCCCTGGACGACGACTTCACCCGATTGACCGGTCTTTTCGGTCGCCTGGGAATTGGATTTATCCTGAGTGGAAGCGGATGCTTGCACGGTCGGCAGCGCAAACGCCGCGACGGCCAGCATGAATATCTTGAACACTCGATTACCCCCGATAGGTTTGAGCCGATCCTGTTATGATAGGAAATTTTACATTTTGCGAATACTTTCCAGAAGTACCGGAATTGCTTGGATATTGGTTCGCCTCGTAACATCCTATCAACAGGCTGCTCCCGAATCTGTCAGAAACCCTGACACGCCTTCCCTCCGCCTGCGAAAAATTGGGCACGCGTCGCCTTAGTGCCTTCCCCCCGCCCGCGGCCCCGCTTATCCTCGAGGGATGCGCAAACACGTCCTGATCGTATCCGGCATCATCGTCCTGATCGGCATCGCCATCGTCGTCTGGCTGGCCTGGCCCGACACAGCCCGGCTGAGCGTCGACCAGGTGGCGGGCAAGCAGCCGACCATCGGGGCACCGCGTGAACAGGTGATCCCGACCGTCGACATCGCCAAGCCCGTGGGCTGGGCGAACGGGGCCAAGCCGAGCGTGGCGCCGGGGCTGGCGATCCAGGCCTTTGCGAGCGGGCTCGACCATCCGCGCTGGCTGTACGAACTGCCCAATGGCGACGTGCTGGTGGCCGAAACCAACTCGCCGCCCCGGCCCAATGCCGGGATCGTGCAGCGGGTCATGAACTTCTTCCTCGGCCGGGCGGGTGCGGCGGTGCCGTCGGCCAACCGGATCACGCTGCTGCGCGATACCAATGGCGACGGCGTGGCCGATCTGAAGACCCCGTTCCTGACCGGGCTGAACTCGCCCTTCGGCATGGTGCTGTTCGACGGCTATCTGTACATCGGCAACACCGATGCGCTGGTGCGCGTGCCGTATCGCGATGGCGAGACCAGGATCACCGCGCGCCCCGAAAAGGTCGTCCCGCTGAACCCCGCGGGCAACCACTGGGCGCGTAACGTCATCGCCTCGGGCGACGGCCAGACGCTGTTCGTCTCGGTCGGATCGGCCAGCAACGTCGCCGAGAACGGCATGGAGGCCGAGAAATACCGCGCCGCCATCCTTCAGGTCTGGCCCAAGGACAAGAATTGGCGGATCTATGCCTCGGGCTTGCGCAACCCGAACGGCATGGCGCTGAATCCGCAGAACGGGCGACTGTGGACCGTGGTCAACGAACGCGACATGCTCGGCTCGGACCTGGCGCCCGATTATCTGACTCAGGTCGAGTTCGGCGACCAATTCGGCTGGCCCTGGTATTATTGGGGCGGCTATCCCGACGACCGGGTCCAGCCCGCCAACCCCGCACTCCAGCAATATGTGAAGCGCCCCGACTATGCGCTGGGGCCGCACGTCGCGGCGCTGGGCCTGACCTTCGCACAGGGGGCCAAGCTGGGCGACCGCTTCGCACAGGGCGTGTTCGTCGGCGAGCATGGCTCGTGGAACCGCAAGCCGCCCTCGGGCTACAAGGTCGTTTTCGTGCCGTTCGCCGCGAACGGCTTTCCGGTGCCGGGGGTGAAGCCGGTCGATGTCGTCACCGGCTTCCTCAACGCCAAGGGCGAGGCGCAGGGACGCCCCGTCGGCGTGATCGTCGACAAGGCGACGGGCGGCCTGCTGGTGGCGGACGATGTCGGCAATGTGGTGTGGAAGGTCCACGCCGCCCAGTAAGGTCGGAGGGGTCCGGTCGGTCCGGGCCCCGCCCTCCCGCTCAGGGCCCGCTCAGGCGGGTTTCACCTTCAGCAGCGCCAGGCCGAAACCCATGAAGATCGCGCCCGTCAGGCGGTTGAACGCGCGCTTCACCGACGGCCTGCCCAGATAGCGCGACAGCGAACGCCCGCCGAGCGCATAGACCGCATACCACAGCCCCTCGATCACCGCGAAGGTGGCGACCAGGATCGCGAATTGCGGCATCTGGGCTCTGGCGGGATTGATGAACTGGGGCAGGAAGGCGACGGCGAACAGGATCAGCTTGGGGTTGCTGATCCCGATCAGGAAGCCGCCGCGAAAGACCGCGCGGTGCGACAGGCTGGGCGGGATCGCACCGTCACCGACATCGACCGGCGCGACGTCCGCGCGCCACGCCTTGATCCCCAGGAACAGCAGATAGGCGACGCCCGCATAGCGGATCACCTCGAACGCGCCGGGCAGCGCCAGCAGCAGGGTCGTCAGCCCCGCGGCGGACGCGGCCAACACGATCACCACCGCGCTCAGGCATCCCGCCATGGCGGCCGTGCTGCGCCTCAGCCCCATATCGACCGACCGGGTCATGATGTGCAGCATGTTGGGGCCGGGCGTGCCCGACAGGAGGAACACCGCCCCGACGAAGAGCCACCATGTATGCAGTGCCATCATTCCCCCCTCTTTCCCCCGATGGACCCGTGCGGGCCCTCTTACTTTAGCAGCTTGGGCGCCTCCGACCGGATGACCGCTTCCAGCTGGCTGGAAAACAGCGACAGGAAGGCGGGCAGGTTCACCACCGCATGGACCTTGTCGTCATAGACGGTCGCCTGCGCGCCGATGGTCTGGCCCATCGCACCGACGGTGAAGTGCATCGTGTCGCCGTCCCAGCGATGCTCGACCGTGGCGCCGCCGGGGATCATCCGGCCGATCTTGCCGATGCCGCCGTCCAGCCGCTGACGGACGCCCTCCTTGCCGAGCTTGTGCGGGATATCGAGCGAAATGGGCACGGTCATGCGGGCATCTCCGTGGCGAACAGCATCTTATCATCGGCAAAGGCCTTGAACTCCAGCGCATTGCCGCTGGGGTCGCGGAAGAACATCGTCGCCTGCTCGCCGGGTTGGCCCCGGAAGCGGACATAGGGCGCGATGCCGAACGTCACGCCCGCCGCCTCGACCCGTGCGGCCAGCACCTGCCAGTCGGCCATGGTCAGCACGACGCCGAAATGCGGCACCGGCACCTGATGGCCGTCGACCGCATTCTCCACCGCGATCGGCTGTGCGGCGGGGTCGAGATGCGCGACGATCTGATGCCCGAACAGGTCGAAGTCGATCCAGTGATCGCTCGAACGCCCCTCGGCACAGCCGAGAATCTCGCCATAGAAATGGCGGGCGGCGGCCAGGTCGTGGACCGGGAAGGCGAGGTGGAAGGGGCGCAGGGTCATGGAGGGAAGCTAGGGAGGCGGGGTCCGTTTTGCCACCCTTTCCTCCCCGGCGCGGCTCGCTTGCACATACGCAGCGGGGTGGAGGGAGCGGGGTCAGATCGACGTTCACGATTGCGTCTTCTTGCCCTCTCCCCTGGACAGGGGAGAGGGTTAGCGAAGCTTGCCAGCCTGCTGGCTAGCGCAGCTTGGGTGAGGGGTCGAGCGAGCCCAATGGCTCGTGCGCTACGCGCATGCACCCCTCACCCAGCTCCGACTAAGCCTTTGCTCTCGCAAAGGCCAAGTCTGCGCAACCCTCTCCCCTCTGCGAGGGGCGAGGGAAAGAGGGCATCGCTGAATGTCGATCGGCCCCAGGGAGGATTGCGAACTCCCGCATTGCTCCTGTCATGGCCACGCGCCATATCCTGCCGCCGTGACCCGCTATCCCGCCCTCCTCGCCCTGATCGCCGGGGCCGTCGCCGCCTGCGGCTTTGCCCCGCTCGACCTCTGGCCGCTGATGCTGGCCGGGCTGATCGTCCTGCTCGCGCTGGTGCAGGACGCGCCGACCATGCGGGCGGCGCTGTGGCGCGGCTGGGCGTTCGGGGTCGGGCATTTCACCGTCAACAACAACTGGTTCCAGCACGCCTTCGACTTTCAGGACAAGATGCCGCCGGTGCTGGGCTATTTCGCGGCGGTCGGCCTCGCGCTGTATCTCGCGGTGTTTCCGATGGCGGCGGCCGGTGTCGCGTGGCGGTTTCGCGGGCGACGGGCCGACACGGCCTATGTCCTGATCTTCGCCGCGGCCTGGATCGCGACCGAATATTTGCGCGCGCGGCTGTTCACCGGCTATGCTTGGGACCCGGTGTCGGTCGTCTGGCTGCCGGTGATCGGCGTGGCGCGGATGAGCGCCTTTGTCGGCACCTATGCGCTGTCGGGGCTGACCGTGCTGCTGGCGGGGGCGATCTGGCTGGCGCTGCGCCGGGACTGGCGTCCGGCCGCGGTGATGGTGCCCGCGACCGTGCTCGCCGCCCTGTCCGCCCCGCTCACCCGCGCGCCCGAGCCCGGCGCCGATGCGCCGCTGGTCCGCGTCGTCCAGCCCAATGTCAGCCAGGACCAGCGCGGCGAGAGCGACGGGCCGGAGATGCTCGAGCGGCTGATCGCGCTGTCGGGCCGCCCCGGTCCCCGCACGCGCCTGGTCGTCTGGCCCGAGGGCGTGGTGCGCGACATGATCGAGGACGGCTATCCCGACTGGGCCTATTTCGGGTTCAACTATGCCCCGCCCTTCTGGGATCGGCGCCGGATCGCCAGCGTGCTGGGCCCGCGCGATACGGCGCTGGTCGGCGGCACCGCGCTGAACTTCTCGCCCGATCGCCGCCGGGTGGTCAGCGCGACCAACAGCGTCTTCGCGATCAGCCCGGCGGCGCGGATCACCGGCCGCTATGACAAGGCGCATCTGGTGCCCTATGGCGAATATCTGCCCATGCCGTGGCTGCTCAAGCCGCTGGGCCTGGCGCGGCTCGTCCCCGGCGACATGGATTTCAGCCCGGGCCCCGGCCCCCGGAACCTGCGCGTGCCGAATTTCGGGCCGGTCGGGGTGCAGCTCTGCTACGAGATCATCTTCTCGGGCCAGGTGGTGGACGAGGCGCATCGTCCGCGCCTGCTCTTCAACCCGTCCAACGACGCCTGGTTCGGCCGCTGGGGACCGCCGCAGCATCTGGCGCAGGCGCGGATGCGCGCGATCGAGGAAGGGCTGCCCATCCTGCGCGCCACGCCCAACGGCATCTCCGCGATCATCGCCGCCGACGGCCGGTTGGTCGCGACCGTCCCGCATCTGGTGACCGGCGCGGCGCAGGCTCCGCTGCCCGCCGCCCTGCCGCCGACGCCCTTTTCGCGGATCGGCAACATGCTGGCGCTGGCCATCGCGGCGGCGCTGGCCGCGATCGGCGTTGCCATCCGCCGCCGCGCCCGCTAGGACCGATATAAAGCTATCTTTATATCGTTATGAGGACGGGAATGCGGAACTCGTACATCTTCACCTCGGAATCGGTTTCCGAAGGTCACCCCGACAAGGTCGCCGACCAGATCAGCGACGCGATCGTCGACCTGTTCCTGTCCAAGGATGCCGAAGCGCGCATCGCGTGCGAGACGCTGACCACCACCAACAAGGTCGTGCTGGCGGGCGAGATCCGCTGCAAGGGCGTGTTCGAGAACGACCAGTGGGCCGAGGGCGCGCTGGAAGAGATCGAGCAGACCGTGCGCGAAACCGTCAAGCGGATCGGCTATGAGCAGTCGGGCTTCCACTGGGCGAATTTCGACTTCTCGAACAACCTGCACGGCCAGTCGGCGCACATCGCGATGGGCGTGGACGAGAGCGGCAACAAGGACGAAGGCGCCGGCGACCAGGGCATCATGTTCGGTTACGCGACCGACGAAACCCCCGGCCTGATGCCCGCCACCCTCTATTACAGCCACAAGATCCTGGAAAAGATGGCGGCCGACCGCCACTCCGGCGCGGCCCCCTTCCTGGAGCCCGACGCCAAGAGCCAGGTGACGCTCCAGTACGAAAACGGCGTGCCGGTCCGCGCGACCGCGATCGTCGTGTCGACCCAGCATTCGGCCGAGCTGTCGAACGAGGCGGGCCAGGCCAAGCTTCGCGACTATGTGAAGTCGGTCCTGACCGAAATCCTGCCCGAAGGCTGGCTGCCGGAGGACAAGCAGATCTACGTCAATCCGACCGGCCTGTTCGAAATCGGTGGCCCGGACGGTGACGCCGGCCTGACCGGCCGCAAGATCATCGTCGACACCTATGGCGGCGCGGCTCCGCATGGCGGCGGCGCGTTCAGCGGCAAGGACCCGACCAAGGTCGACCGCTCGGCGGCTTACGTCGCGCGCTATCTCGCCAAGAACGTCGTCGCGGCGGGCCTGGCCAAGCGCTGCACCATCCAGCTGTCCTATGCGATCGGCGTCGCCGAGCCGCTGTCGGTCTATGTCGACCTGCACGGCACCGGCACCGTCGAGGAAGCCAAGCTGGAGGCCGCCCTTCCCAAGCTGGTCCGCCTGACGCCCAAGGGCATTCGCGAGCACCTGAAGCTCAACGCGCCGATCTATTCCAAGACCGCGGCCTATGGCCATTTCGGCCGCGAAGCCGAAGGCGCGCTGTTCACTTGGGAAAAGACCGATCTGGTCGAACGGATCAAGGGCGCCGTCGCCTGATCCGATCGCCGACCGATGACGGAAAAGGGGAGCTTCGGCTCCCCTTTTTTATGGCTGGTCCGGTGTCTCGCCCTGCACCTGGCCATGCGCCAGCAGCGTGAACAGGCCCGCCCCGCCGACCAGATTGCCGAGGATCGCCGGGAGCATCAGCCCGAACACGGCCTGTTCGACCGAGACCTGCCCGGTAAAGACCAGCAGGAACGTCTCGTCCGCGCCGACGATCGAATGGCTGAACCCGGCGATCGCGATGACATAGGTGATCGCCAGGATGATCCAGAAGGCCTGGTTCCGGCCATTGGGCAGGATCCAGGCGACCACCGCGATCAGGAAACCGGCGGGGATGGCGTTGATGAACGTCTGCCACCCGTTCAGCTCCAGGATGCCCGCCGACACCGCGATCATCGCCTCGCGAATCTCCGGATTGCCCAGCGCCCCGCCCGCGACCATCCCGGCGGCGAGCGCGGTGCCGATCAGATTGGCGAAGAGCACGATCCCCCACAATCGCAGCGTCCGCTGCAACGCCCAGCCCGATGGCCTGGTCACCAGCGGCAGCATCGCAGTGATGGTGCTTTCCGTGAACAATTGCATCCGGCCGAGGATCACCACCAGAAAGCCGACCGGATAGCCGAGCGCCGTGACCAGCTCGCGCCAGGGTGCCTCGGGCAAACCCGCATGCAGCGCGCCCTCGGCGATCAGCGAGCTGTGGATCGCGATTCCCGCCGCCAGCCCCGACCAGAACAGCGCGCCCGCGGGGCGGTCGAGCTCGCTTTCCCCCGCCTCGCGCACCGCACGGTGGAGATCCTTGGCATCGGCGGCTTTCTGCGCCTTGCCCTCGGCTTTGCTGTCATCCTGATCCATTCCCCGCCAGCAACGCGCGCGCACGGTCTTGGCTCCCGCCCCCTCCCCGCGCTAAGGGCGCGCGATGAACGATCCGACGACGATCCGCCGCCTCTATGGCCGGCGACAGGGCCATAAGCTGCGCCAAGGTCAGGCTGCGCTGGTCGAGGACATGCTGCCCACCCTCAGCGTGCCCGAGGACGGCCCGCTCGACGCCGTGCGGCTGTTCGGCGACGCGCGCCCGCTCCAGGTCGAGATCGGCTTCGGCGCGGGCGAGCATCTGGCGGGCCAGGCCGAGGCGACGCCGGGCACCGGCTTCATCGGATGCGAGCCGTTCCTGAACGGGGTGGTCGGCGCACTGGGCCATATCCGCGACCGCGACCTGACCAATGTCCGCCTGCACATGGGCGACGCGCTGGAGGTGATCGAGCGGCTGCCCGATGCCAGCCTCGACCGCGTCTACCTGCTCCATCCCGATCCCTGGCCCAAGGCGCGCCACGCCAAGCGCCGGATGATGAACCACGGCCCGCTCGACACCATCGCCCGCAAGCTGAAATCGGGCGGTGAATTCCGGCTGGGGACCGACGATCCGACCTATTGCCACTGGTCGATGATGATCATGAACGCGCGGGCCGACTTTACCTGGCAGGCGCGGACCCCGGCCGACTTCCTCACCCGCCCCGCCGACTGGCCCGAAACCCGTTACGAGCGCAAGGCCCGGCGGCAGGGGCATGAGGTGTGGTATTTCCGGTATATCCGCCAGTGACGGCGGCGCGCGCCTGATGGCCCTGGGCGGTCAGGCGCGCATTTCGGCGATCATCGGCGTGGTCGGCGCTGGGTCGTGCGTGATCGTCAGCGGCCCAAGGTCGCGCCGGGCGATCTCGGCGAGGATGACGGTGCGGTCGCCCCGCTCCGGCGCGACCGCGATGGTGGCCAGCGCAGTCAGCAGGGTCGCATCGTCCACATATTCGATCAGATCCGGGTCGAACATCGGGTCCATCGCATCCTCCCATCCTGGATTATTATCGGAGATAACAAGCGGATCGCGTTGCGGTTTCCTCGTCGCGCCCTGCCGTTACGGGTTCGTCGATCGGGACTGGCACCACGGGGGCGTGGCGCTATAGAGCCGGGCGCGGATATGATGGTGGAAAGCCTGAATCTTGGTCGATGACAGCTGGGGCGTGTCCCCACCGCGCGGTGGATTGCGCGTGCGCACGAACGACACTCTGGAGGAACGGGCCGCCGCCCGTGCGAAGGCGCGCGAAGCTCGGGCGGGCGAGCGGGCCGCGATCATGGCCGACCGGATGGAGGCCCGCATGGCCAATCGCGTGCGCGACACGGCCGCACGCGAGGCCGAGCGGACCGCCCGGCGTGAGCAGGAAATGGCCGCCGCCGCGCGCGATCCGCATGCCGCCGCCGCCAAGCGCCACCGCACCTCGGGTCGCAAGGACGTGGTGCGCGAGCAACGCGACACGCGCGGCTATACCACGCTGGTCGATGAGGGGCGGATTCGCGAACTGGCCAAGCGGGGCGCGTCGCTGGGCGGACTGGCTGCGGCGTTCGGGATCGAACAGGATGAAATCCGGCGAATCCTGGAAACGGAGCCCGAGGCCGATCCGGCCTAACGCCTCGCTTACCAAATTGCGCTAGGGGTGCCCGCCTGATGTCCGAAGTCGCCGCCCCGCCCCGCCCGCCCCGCCCCGCCTCGGCGGTCGGGCACGGCGTGGGGCTGGCGGGGCTGGCGGGATCGCTGGCCTGGCTCGGCTTTGCCTATTACCGCCATCTCGACGGGCCCTATGCCGCGCTGACCCATCTGGTCGCCGTGGCGGTGCCGATGATCCTGTGGTCGCTGCTGGTCGACCAGGTGCATCGCAACCCCTCGACCGGGATCGACTGGGCCAATCCGCGCAAGCCCCGCGAGACGCTGGACATCAGCCTGACCAAGCTGGCCGGTTTCTGGGCGACCTTTGCGGGTATCGCGCTGATCTACATGACGTTCCGCTTCTATTGGCAGGGCAGCTTCGCCTTTGCCATGTGGTGCCTGGGATGGCTGGCGCCCGTGCTGTTCCTGGGGTCGATCCCCTATGTCTTGTGGCTCGACCGGCGGCTGGTCGAGCCCAGGGACGGCGCGTGGAGCCTGGGGGCCTGGCTGACCGGACAGAAGGGCGTCGAGCCGCAGGCGATCCACGCGCATCTGCGTGCCTGGGGGGTGAAGACCTTTTTCCTGGCCTTCATGCTGGGGGTGGTGCCGGGGGGATTTGCCGCCTTTGTCGACGGCGACCTGCCGACCCTGATGCGCGATCCGGTGGCGCTGGCCAACTGGTTGATCACGCTGATGTTCCTGATCGACGTGGCCTTTGCGACGGTCGGCTATATGCTGACCATGCGACCGCTCGATGCGCATATCCGCTCGGCCAATCCCTATGCGGCGGCGTGGATGGCGGCGCTGATCTGCTACCCGCCGACGATCCTGATGACCGATGGCGGCCCGCTCGACTATCGCCCGGGCACCGCGCCGTGGAGCCATTGGTTCGCCGGGCATCCGGTGGTGCTGGCCGCGATCGGTGCGGTGCTGGTGGCGCTGACCGCCATCTATGCCTGGGCGACGGTGGCGTTCGGGCTTCGCTTTTCCAACCTGACGCACCGGGGCATCCTGACCCATGGCCCCTATGCGGTGTCGCGGCATCCGGCCTATCTGTCGAAGAACATCTTCTGGTGGATCGCGACCGTGCCCGTCCTGTCGACCGGAAGCTGGGGGGATGCGATGCGCAGCACGCTGCTGCTCGGCGTGGTCAGCGGGGTCTATTACTGGCGCGCCAAGACCGAGGAGCGGCATCTGTCGGCCGATCCGGCGTATCGGGATTATGATGACTGGATGGCGCGGTACGGGCTAGTGCCGCGCTTCTTTCGGTGGGTTTCGGGGCGGGGTTGAGCCCTTGGCCTTCGACTTCGCTGAGGCTGAACGGAGGTTTTTCCCTGTGATCCGTTCAGGCTGAGCGAAATCGAAGCCCAGGCAACTCCCTCAGAAGCTCGCCTCGCCATAGACCCGCGAGATGTCCCCGCCCCATTCGCCGTGATAGCGGTCGAGCAGCACCTGCGCGGGCACCTTGCCCGAGCGGACGATCTCGCGCAGCGGGTCGAGGAAGCCGGTCTCGTTATCCCCCGCCCCGTTCAGCCGCGCACGCGCCGCCAGCCCGGCATGGGCGATGTCGAGCACCTCGCCCGCAATGTCGCGCAGCCGCCCGCCGCCCGGCAGCGGGGCATCGAGCGCCAGCTCGGGCACCGCGTCGCGCAGCGCCTGCCGCTCGTCCAGCGACCAGCCCTTGACCAGATCCCAGGCGGCATCGAGCGCCGCATCGTCGTACAGCAATCCGACCCACAGCGCGGGCAGCGCGCAGATGCGGTTCCAGGGACCGCCATCGGCGCCGCGCATCTCGAGGAAGGTCTTCAACCGCACCTCGGGGAAGGCGGTCGACAGATGGTCGTTCCAGTCGTCGATCGTCGGCCGCTCGCCCGGCAGGACCGACAGCTCGCCCTTCAGGAAGTCGCGGAAGGACAGCCCGGCGGCGTCGATATATTTTCCGTCGCGGTAGACGAAGTACATCGGCACATCGAGCGCATAGTCGGCATAACGCTCATAGCCGAACCCGTCCTCGAACACGAAGGGCAGCATGCCGGTGCGCGCGGGGTCGGTGTCCGACCAGATATGGCTGCGGAAGGACAGCTTGCCGTTGGGTTTCCCTTCCGTGAAGGGCGAGTTGGCGAACAGCGCGGTTGCCAGCGGCTGCAACGCCAGCCCGACGCGGAACTTCTTCACCATGTCGGCCTCGGACGCGTAATCCAGGTTCACCTGGATGGTGGAGGTCCGCAGCATCATGTCGAGCCCGAGCGAGCCGACGCGCGGCATGTGGCGCAGCATGATCGCATAGCGCCCCTTGGGCATGATCGGCAGCTCGGCGCGGGTCTTGTCCGGCCACATGCCCAGGCCCAGAAAGCCCAGGCCCAGCGTGTCGCCCGCCGCCTTCACCTGTTGCAGGTGGCGGCCCGTCTCGGCACAGGTCTGGTGCAGATTGTCGAGCGGCGCGCCCGACAGCTCGAACTGCCCGGCGGGCTCCAGGCTGATCGAGCCGTCCGCACCGGTCAGCGCGATGACGTTGTCGCCTTCCAGGACCGGGGTCCAGCCATATTGTTCGAGCTGCCCCAGCAGCGCGCGGATGCCCGACGCCTCGTCATAGGAGGGGGCGTGATGATCGCCCAGCGCATAGACGAACTTCTCGTGCTCGGTGCCGATCCGCCAGCGGTCGCTCGGCTTCTCGCCGCGGGCAAAGCTTGCGATCAGCTGATCGCGCGACTCGATGATGGCGCCCTTGGCGGTGCTCGCGGTCTTGGTGCTCATGAACCGCGCCTTACGCGGGCGCGCGCGGAGACGCCATAGGCTGAATCAACGCCAGTCGCCCGCCGCCGCCATCCAGAGGGACACCGCCGCCGCCGCCGCCGTGTCGGCGCGCAGGATACGCGGCCCCAGGCCGATGCCGATCGCGCCCGGATGCGCGCGGATCGCCGCGCGCTCCTCGGCGTCGAAGCCGCCCTCCGGCCCGATCAGGATCGCCGCCGGGCCGTCATGCGCGCGCATCGCCTCCAGCGCGGGCACGCCGCCGGTCTCGTCGGCGAAGAACAGCGCGCGACCTTCGGGCCAGTCGCGCAGCAGCGCGGGCAGCTTCACCGGCTCGGCCACTTGCGGAAGCGCGGTGCGGCCGCATTGTTCGGCCGCCTCGATCATATGCGCGCGCAGCCGCTCGGTATTAGGCTTGTCGACCACGGTGCGGCGGGTGACGACGGGGACCAACCGCGCCACGCCCAACTCGCACGCCTTTTCGGCCAGCCAGTCGACCCGCCCCTTCTTCAGCGGCGCGGCGCAGAGCCACAGATCGGGCACCGCTTCGCGCGCGCGCAGCATCTCGGTCACGTCGAGCGTCAGGTCGCGCTTGCCGACCGAGGCCGCGATGCCCAGCCATTCGCCGGTCCGGTCGTCGAACAGCTTGACCGGATCGCCGACCTTGGTGCGCATCACCGAGACCAGATAATGGGCGGCGGGTCCGTCGATGCGGATCGGCCCCTCGCCCAGCATCTGGTCGACGAACAGGCGGGGCGTGGATTGCGGCGGCCAGGCGGGAGTAGCGGGCATGGGGCCCGCTTACACGGCTCGCGCGCGGCTTGCCACTTTTGCGGTTTCGGGTGTTTCTTCATGCCAAGGAGGCACGAATGGGCAAGCATTACCAGGAAGAACTCGAAGCGCTGCAACTGGCACTGGTCCGCACCCAGATGGCGATGACGGGCTCGGACGCCCAATCGGACGAGCGCGTCGTCATCGTGCTGGAGGGCCGCGACGGCGCGGGCAAGGACGGGACGATCAAGCGGATCACCGAACATCTTTCGGTCCGCGCGACCCGCGTCGTCGCGCTGCCCAAGCCGTCCGACCGCGAACGCACCCAATGGTATTTCCAGCGCTATGTCGCGCATCTGCCCGCGGCGGGCGAGATCGTGATCTTCAACCGCAGCTGGTACAACCGCGCCGGCGTCGAGGTCGTGATGGGCTTTTCCACCGCCACGGAGCAGGAGGCCTTCCTGCGCGATGCGCCCGATTTCGAACGGATGCTGGTCGAAAGCGGCATCCGCCTGGTCAAGATCTGGCTCGACATCTCGAAGAAGGAGCAGGCCGAACGGCTGGAGGCCAGGCGCACCGATCCGCTCAAGGCGCTGAAGGTGTCCGACATGGACAAGGTCGCGCAGGCCAAATGGGCCGAATATTCGGCGGCGCGCGACACGATGCTGACCCGCACCCACACCCCCTTCGCGCCGTGGCATGTGGTGCGCGCCGACGACAAGAAAGACGCGCGGATCGCGATCATCCGCCATATCCTCCACCGCATCGCGCCCGCCAAGATCGCCGAGACGGTCGACGCGCCCGACCCCGAACTGCTGTTCGCATTCGACATGGCCGCGCTGGAGGATGGTCGGCTGGCGCGATAGGCGGCGCCGCACGGGCCGGTACTGCTGACGCGTGACCTCGGGACGTTTTCGGGCCGCTTCTTAGGCCGATCTTTACCAGGATATGGCTTTATCCCGGCAAACGCCCTCATCGAGGATCGACCCCAATGCCTTCCTCCCCGCGGATCGCCGCGACGCTGATCGCCCGGAACGAAGCGCGCTGCATCGCCCGCTGCCTGTCGAGCATCGCCCCCTGGGTCGACCGCATGGTGGTGCTCGACACCGGGTCGACCGACGACACGGTCGCCATCGCGCAGGCGGCGGGGGCGGAGGTGCATCACCTGCCCTGGCCCGACGACTTCGCCGCCGCGCGCAACCATGTGCTGGATTTGGCCGATGCCGACTGGAACCTGGTGCTCGACGCCGACGAGTGGATTCGCGACGGCGGCAAGCGGCTGCGCCGCTGGTGCGCCGGGCCGCCGCGATTGGGCTTTGCCTGTATCGAGAATGCCGTGGAGGGCAGCGCCGACCCGACGCGCTGCTGGATTCCGCGATTGCTGCCGCGCGGTGCCCGTTACGAGGGGCGGGTTCACGAACAGGTCGTCTCCCTCGCCCCCCAGGCGCGCATCCCGCTGCACATCGGCCATGATGGCTATCTTGCCGCCCAGAAGGCCAGGAAGCGCGACCGCAACTATGCGCTGCTGCTGCGCGAACTCGCCGAGCAGCCCAACAACCCCTATCTGATGTTCCAGTTCGGCATGGAGGCCCAGGCGCGCCGCGACCTGCCGATGGCATGCGATTATGTGATGCGCGCGCTGGCGACGGCCCCGCGCGAGGCGGGTTGGCGCCACGCCCTGGTCACTGCCGCCATCCCGCTCCTCTCCTGCGCGGGGCGGCTGCCCGATGCGGTGGCGCTGGCCGATGCCGAATTCGGACAATGGCCCGAGTCGCCCGATTATTTCTATGTGCTGGGGGATGTGCTGTTCGACCAGGCGATGGCCGATCCGGCACAGGCGATCGGCCATTGGCTGCCCTTGGCGCAAAGCGCGTGGGAACGCTGTCTGGCCATCGGCGAGCGCCCCGATCTGGACGGCAGCGTCGCCGGACGCGGCAGCCATCTGGCGCAGCAGAGCCTCGACATCGTCCGCTCGCAATTGGCGATGCTGGCCGCCTAGGCGGATCGACATTCAGCAATGCCTTCCTTCCCTCTCCCCTGGACAGGGGAGAGGGTTAGCGAAGCTTGCCAGCCTGCTGGCTAGCGCAGCTTGGGTGAGGGGTTGAGCGAGCCTGTAGGCTCGCGCGCTCGCTTCGCGAGCGCCCACCCCTCACCCAGCTCCGACTAGGCCTTTGCTCTCGCAAAGACCAAGTCTGCGCAACCCTCTCCCCTCTGCGAGGGGCGAGGGAAGGAAGGGATCGGCCCTAGCGCCGCCGCCGGATCAGCCACCAGGCCAGCGCGAGGGCGAGCGCCACGGCCAGCACGACGCCGCCCACCATCCCCGCCACGCGCAGGATCGCCCAGAACAGGGCCTCGACGAAGCGGCCGACGGCGACCGACAGGCCGATCATGAAACGGAAGATGGCGGGAGGATCACCGACGCAGGATAGCCGCGAACGGGCTTGCACGCCACGGGTCGCCCCCATAGGCGATGAGAATGACCATCGAGATCGTACCCGATAGCGAGCATAAGGGACTGGTCGGGCGGTTGCCGCCCCGCCTGCGCGGGCTGGCGCTGCTGGCCAGGTTCGACCGGCCGATCGGCTGGTGGCTGTTGTTCTGGCCCGGCGTCTGGGCGATCGCGCTGGCGGGCGGCCTGCCGGATCGCTGGCCGCTGATCCTGTGGTTCCTGCTGGGATCGATCGCGATGCGCGGCGCGGGCTGCGTCTTCAACGACATTGTCGACCGCGATCTGGACGCGCAGGTCGCCCGAACCCGCGCGCGGCCCATCCCCTCCGGCTTGGTATCGGTGAAGCTGGCCGCGATCTGGCTGGTCGCGCTCTGCCTGATCGGGCTGGTCGTGCTGGTGCAGCTGCGCCCGCTGGCCGCCATCGTCGCGCTCGCCAGTCTGGCGCCCGTCGCCGCCTATCCCTTCATGAAGCGGATCACCTGGTGGCCGCAGGCGTGGCTGGGCATGGTGTTCAGCTGGGCCGCGCTGGTCGGCTGGGCCGAGGTGGCGGGCGCGCTCTCCGCGCCGCTCTGGCTGCTCTATGCCGGGTCGATCGCCTGGGTGATCGGCTATGACACCATCTATGCGCTGCAGGACCGCGAGGACGATGCCCTTATCGGCGTGCGCTCCTCGGCGCTGCGCATGGGGGCCTATGTGAAGCCGGGCGTGGGCGCCTTTTATACGGTGGCGCTGCTGTGCTGGGCGGGGGCGATCTGGCTGGTGCGGCCGGACGTGCTGGCGGTCGCCGCGCTGGTGCCGGTGGCGTTGCATCTGGGGTGGCAGGTCGCGACGCTGGCGCCCGATGACGGGGCCGGGGCGCTGTATCGGTTCCGCTCGAACCGCTTCGCCGGGCTGCTGATGGCGCTGGCCTGTGCGGTGGTGGGGTCGTCCCTCTGATTCCTCCCCTGCAAGGGGAGGTGGCGCGCGCAGCGCGTCGGAGGGGTGTCCCCCTCTCGGTAGCGCGACACCCCTCCGTCAGGGCTTCGCCCTGCCACCTCCCCTTGCAGGGGAGGAATTGAAAACCCTCGCCAAACTTACCCAGCGCAACGCTTTGGCGGGTTGTCGCGTTGCGGAAACTCCGTCACATCTGAAGGTCGATGACCGTAGCCACGCCCGCCACCCGCTCGCTTGCCGAAAGCCATCGCTCGATCGCCATTCCGGAAGGCGCGTCCTTCCTGCGGCGGCTGTTCGCCTTTGCGGGGCCGGGCTATCTGGTCGCGGTCGGCTATATGGACCCCGGCAACTGGGCGACCGACATCGCGGGCGGATCGGCCTATGGCTATGCGCTGCTGTCGGTCATCCTGCTGTCCAACATCATGGCGATGATCCTCCAGGCACTGTCGGCGCGGCTGGGCATCGCCGCCGGGCTGGACCTGGCACAGGCATGCCGCGCGGCCTATTCCAAGCCGGTTTCGCGCATCCTGTGGCTGCTGTGCGAGATCGCGATCATCGCCTGCGACCTGGCCGAGGTGCTGGGCACCGCCATCGCGCTGCAACTGCTGTTCGACCTGCCGCTGGTCTGGGGCGTGCTGATTACCGGATTCGACGTCTTCCTGATCCTCGCGCTCCAGCGTTACGGCTTCCGCAAGGTCGAGGCGTTCATCATCGCGCTCCTCCTCATCATCGGCGGCTGCTTCCTCTATGAGCTGATCGCCTCGCGCCCCGATCCGGGCGCGGTGCTGGCGGGGTTCGTGCCCACGACGCGGATCGTGACCGATCCGGCGATGCTGTACATCGCCATCGGCATTCTCGGCGCGACGGTGATGCCGCACAATCTCTACCTCCATTCCTCGGTGGTGCAGACCCGCGCCTTCGGCCTGACGACCGAGGGCAAGCGCGACGCCATAAAGATGGCGACGATCGACAGCACGGTGGCGCTGTTCTTCGCCTTTTTCATCAATGCCGCGATCCTGATCGTGGCGGCGGCGACCTTCCATGTCGCGGGCCGCACCGACGTCGCCGAGATCGACCAGGCCTATCGCCTGCTCGCCCCCATGCTGGGTGCGGGCGCGGCGAGCGTGGTGTTCGGCGTGGCGCTGCTCGCCTCGGGCCAGAATTCGACCGTGACGGGAACGCTGGCGGGGCAGATCGTGATGGAGGGTTTCCTCGACCTCCGGCTCGCGCCCTGGCTGCGGCGGCTGATCACCCGCGGTCTCGCGATCATTCCCGCCGTGCTGGTCGTCGGCGCCAGCGGCCAGGCGGGGGCGACCAGGCTCCTCGTGCTCAGCCAGGTGATCCTCAGCCTGCAACTGCCCTTCGCCGTGGTGCCGCTGGTCCGCTTCACCGCGAACAAGGCCATGATGGGGCCGTTCGCCAGTCCGGTCTGGCTGCGCATCCTGGCCTGGATCATCGCGGCGACGATCATCGTCCTCAACCTCACCCTGCTCTGGGGAATCGCCACCGGCTGAACGGTTTCGCGGTGGCGAGAGGTTGGCGCGTGACTTCGGATCGGGCCCCGTTAATCTGGCGAGAACTGGGACACAGGGATCGCCGAATCAATGACGACCACCATCACCACCCTGCACGTCGACGATACCGGGCCGCTGGCCGATGCGATCGTCGACACGCTGGTCCACCGGATCGGCAAGGATGCCGCCAATGCCCGCCGCCACGACTGGCTGGCCGCGACCATCCTGACCGTGCGCAACGACATCATCGAGCGCTGGATGGCCTCCACCCGCGAAGCGCATGCGGCGGGCGCCAAGCGCGTCTATTATCTCAGCCTGGAATTCCTGATTGGGCGGCTGCTGCGCGACGCGCTGTCCAATCTGGGGGTGATGGCGCAGGTCGCGGGCGCGCTCCAGTCGCTGGGCGTCGACCTGGCCGATCTGGAGGAGATGGAACCCGACGCCGCACTGGGCAATGGCGGCCTGGGACGGCTGGCGGCGTGCTTCATGGAAAGCCTCGCCAGCCTCGACCTGCCCGCCTATGGCTATGGCATCCGCTATGTGAACGGCATGTTCCGCCAGCGGATCGACGATGGCTGGCAGGTCGAGCTGCCCGAGACCTGGCTGAGCCACGGCAACCCCTGGGAGTTCGAACGTCGCGAGAGCGCCTATTTCGTCGGCTTCGGCGGCGAGGTGGTGGGCACCGAGACGGGCGCGGTCCACTGGAAGCCGGGCGAGGCGATCGAGGCGATCGCGGTCGACACCCCCGTCGTCGGCTGGCGCGGCAAGCGGGTCAACACGCTGCGGCTATGGACCGCGCAGGCGATCGACCCCATCCGGCTCGATCGGTTCAACGCGGGCGACTATACCGGCGCACTGGCGGGACAGGTGGCGGCGGAGACGCTGGTCCGCATCCTCTACCCCTCGGACAGCTCGCCCGCCGGCCAGGAGCTGCGGCTGCGGCAGGAATATTTCTTCTCCTCCGCCTCGATCCAGGACATCGTCCGGCGGCATATCCAGTATTTCCACGACATCCGCACCCTGCCCGACAAGGCGGCGATCCAGCTGAACGACACCCATCCGGCGGTGTCGGTCGCGGAGCTGATGCGGCTGCTGGTCGATCATCACGACCTGGGATTCGAACAGGCGTGGGACATCACCCGCCGCACCTTCGGCTATACCAACCACACGCTGCTGCCCGAGGCGCTGGAAAGCTGGCCGCTGCATCTGTTCGAGCGGCTGCTGCCGCGCCACATGCAGCTGATCTATGCGATCAACGCCAAGCTGCTGCGCGAGGCGCGGGCGATGGAAGGCGTGGACGACCGCGCCATCGCCGCGATCAGCCTGATCGACGAGAGCGGCGAGCGCCGGGTGCGCATGGCGAACCTGGCCTTTGCGGGCAGCCACAGCGTCAACGGCGTCGCCGCGCTGCATACCGAGTTGATGAAGAAGACGGTCTTCGCCGACCTCCACCACCTCTATCCGACGCGGATCAACAACAAGACCAACGGCATCACCCCGCGCCGCTGGTTGCAGCAATGCAACCCGCAACTGACCGCGCTGATCCGCGAGGCGATCGGGCCAGGCTTCGAGGATGACGCGGAAAAACTGATAGCGCTCACGGAATTTGCGGACGACGCGAATTTCAGGGAACGGTTTCTCGCCATCAAACGTTCCAACAAGGTGGGGCTGGCAAATTATCTCAAAGAGTCGACCGGGTTGCGCGTGGACCCCGATGCGCTCTTCGACGTCCAGATCAAACGCATTCACGAATATAAGCGCCAGCTGCTGAACATCATCGAGACGGTAGCGCTCTATGACCAGATCCGCAGCCATCCGGAGCGCGACTGGACCCCGCGCGTGAAGCTGTTCGCGGGCAAGGCGGCGTCGAGCTATCACAATGCCAAGCTGGTCATCAAACTGGCCAACGACGTCGCCCGCCGGATCAATTCGGACCCCAGCGTCGGCCATCTGCTGAAGGTCGGCTTCGTGCCCAACTACAATGTCAGCCTGGCCGAGAAGATCATCCCGGCCGCCGACCTGTCCGAGCAGATTTCGACCGCGGGCATGGAAGCGTCGGGCACCGGCAACATGAAGTTCGCGCTCAACGGCGCGCTGACCATCGGCACGCTCGACGGCGCCAATGTCGAGATCAAGGAGCATGTCGGCGACGATCATATCGTCATCTTCGGCCTGACCGCCGACGAGGTCGCCGCCAAGCGCCGCGACGGTTACAATCCGCGCGAGGTGATCGAGAACAGCCCGGAACTGCGCCAGGCCGTCTCCGCCATCGCCTCGGGCGTGTTCTCGCCCGACGATCCTGGCCGTTATGCCGGACTGATGGGCGGGCTGTATGATGGCGACTGGTTCATGGTCGCCGCCGATTTCGATGCCTATGCCGCCGCGCAGCGCCAGGTCGATGCCCGCTGGCAGGACCAGACGGGCTGGGCGACCTCGGCCATCCACAATGTCGCGAAAGTCGGATGGTTCTCCTCCGATCGCACCATCCGGCAATATGCCGAGGAAATCTGGAACGTGATGTGAAGCCACCCCGTGCCGCTCTGGAAGCCCTGATCGAGGGCCGCAACGCCGATCCCTTCGCGTTGCTGGGACCTCATCAGGGACCGGGCGGCACGTTCCTTCGCGCCGTGGTGCCGGGGGCGGAACGGGTGACCGCCTTCGATCTGGCGGGCAACCGGTTGGGCGAACTGAAGCAGGTCGACGCGCGCGGGCTGTTCGAGGGCGCGGTGACGGGCGAGCCGCAGCCGGTCAGATATTGCGCCAGCGGACACGGCGCGGAATGGTGGATCACCGATCCCTACAGCTTCGGCCCGGTGCTGGGGCCGCTCGACGATTTCCTGATGGGCGAAGGCAATCACTTCCGCCTCTATGACAAGATGGGCGCGCATCTGATCGAGCATCAGGGCGTGGCGGGCGTGCATTTCGCGGTCTGGGCCCCCAATGCCGAGCGGGTGGCGGTGGTCGGCGACTTCAATGACTGGAACCCCGGCCGCCATGTCATGCGCCGCCGCCTGGATGTCGGCGTCTGGGAAATCTTCATCCCCGATATCGGCGAGGGGCGCGCCTACAAGTTCGCGATCCACGGGCCCCACGGCGCCGAACAGCCGATGAAGGCCGACCCCTTCGCCTTCGCCGCCGAACTCCGCCCGAAGACCGCCTCGATCACCACCGCCCCGCCCGAGCATCGCTGGCAGGACAAGGAGCATCGCGAGCATTGGGCCGGCGTCGATCCGCGCCGCGTGCCGATCAGCATCTATGAGGTTCATGCCGGGTCGTGGGACCGTGACGAGAATGGCTGGTATCTGAGCTGGGACGCGCTGGCCGACCGGCTGATCCCCTATGTGGTCGAGATGGGGTTCACCCATATCGAATTCCTGCCCATTTCCGAACATCCCTACGACCCCAGCTGGGGCTATCAGACGACCGGCCTCTACGCCCCCTCGGCGCGGTTCGGCGATGTGGAGGGGTTTTCGCGCTTCGTCGACGGCGCGCACCGGGCCGGGATCGGCGTGATCCTCGACTGGGTGCCTGCGCACTTCCCCACCGACGCGCACGGTCTGTCGCATTTCGACGGCACCGCGCTCTACGAGCATGAGGACCCGCGCCAGGGTTTCCACCCCGACTGGAACACCGCCATCTATAATTTCGGGCGGCGCGAGGTGGCGAGCTTCCTGGTCAACAACGCGCTGTTCTGGCCCGAGCGTTACCATATCGACGGCCTGCGCGTGGATGCCGTCGCCTCGATGCTGTACCGCGATTACAGCCGCAAGGATGGCGAATGGGTACCCAACGAACAGGGCGGGCGCGAGAATTGGGAAGCGGTCGAGTTTCTCCGCCAGGTCAACCGCCAGGTGTACGGCCAGCATCCCGGCGTCTTCACCGTCGCCGAGGAATCCACCGCCTGGCCCGGCGTCTCCGCCCCCGCGCATGACGGCGGGCTGGGCTTCGGGTTCAAGTGGAACATGGGCTTCATGCACGACACGCTCCAATATATGGCGCGCGAGCCGGTGCATCGGCGGCACCATCATGGCGAGATCCTGTTCGGGCTGCATTACGCATTCGACGAGAATTTCGTCCTGCCGCTCAGCCATGACGAAGTGGTGCACGGCAAGGGCAGTCTGCTGACCAAGATGGCGGGCGACGACTGGCAGAAATTCGCCAATCTGCGCGCCTATTACGCCTTCATGTGGGGCTATCCCGGCAAGAAGCTGCTGTTCATGGGCCAGGAATTCGCCCAGCGCGAGGAATGGTCGGAGGCGCGCGCGCTCGACTGGCATCTGCGGACCAGCCATGCGCATGAGGGCGTCCGCTCGCTGGTCCGCGACCTCAACCATCTCTACCGCGAGACGCCCGCGCTCCACGCCCGCGATTGCGAGCCCGAGGGGTTCGAATGGCTGGTCGCCGACGACAGTGCGCATTCGGTCTTCGCCTGGCTGCGCAAGGCGCCGGGCGAGAAGCCGGTCGCGGTTGTCGCCAACATGACCCCGGTCGCCCGCGCGCCCTATCGCCTGCCGCTGCCGCATGACGGCCGCTGGACCGAGGTGCTGAACTCCGACGCGGCCCAATATTGGGGATCGGGGCTGGGCAATATGGGGGGCGTGGATGCCAGCGACGGCGCGGCCTGGATCACCCTGCCGCCGCTCGCCACCGTCATCCTGCGGTTCGACGGATGATCCAGATTTAGACCTTTTCACGAATATCAACGCGTGGCCGGCGCGTTGCGATACGGACAGAAGAATGGGAGACGGACGATGGACCTGAGGCGCGGACAACCGCTGGCGCGCGATGCCATGGCCTATGTGCTGGCGGGCGGCCGCGGCAGTCGCCTGATGGAGATGACCGATACCCGCGCCAAGCCCGCCGTCTATTTCGGCGGCAAGGCGCGGATCATCGACTTCGCCTTGTCCAACGCGATCAATTCCGGCATCCGCCGCATCGGCGTCGCGACCCAGTACAAGGCGCACTCGCTGATCCGCCATCTCCAGCGCGGCTGGAACTTCCTGCGCGACGAACGCAACGAGAGCTTCGACATCCTGCCCGCCAGCCAGCGGATCAGCGAATTCCAATGGTATGAGGGCACCGCCGACGCGGTGTTCCAGAATATCGACATCATCGAGAGCTATGCGCCCGAATTCATGGTTATCCTGGCGGGCGACCATGTCTACAAGATGGACTATGAGCTGATGCTCCAGCAGCATTGCGACAGTGGCACCGACGTCACCGTCGCCTGTCTGGAGGTGACGCGGACCGAGGCGAGCGCCTTTGGCGTGATGCATGTCGACGAGAGCGACCGCATCGTCGATTTCGTCGAAAAGCCCGCCGATCCGCCCTCCATCCCCGGCAATCCGGACGTGTCGCTGGCGTCGCTGGGCATCTATGTCTTCCGCACCGCCTTCCTGTTCGAACAGCTGCGCCGCGATGCCGAGACGCCGGGGTCGAGCCGCGACTTCGGCAAAGACATCATCCCCTATCTGGTGGCGCACGGCAAAGCCCAGGCGCACCGTTTCTCCGCCTCCTGCGTGCGCTCCAGCGACGAGCCCGGCGCCTATTGGCGCGATGTCGGCACGGTCGACGCCTATTGGGAGGCCAGCCTCGACCTGACCGACGTGGTGCCGCAGCTCGACCTGTACGACCGCAGCTGGCCGCTCTGGACCTATGCCGAGATCACGCCCCCCGCCAAGTTCGTCCATGACATCGACGGACGGCGCGGATCGGCGGTGGCCAGCCTGGTCGCGGGCGACTGCATCGTGTCGGGGTCGTCGATCCACCGCTCGCTGCTGTCGACGGGCGTGCGCACGCACAGCTTCGCGATGCTGGACGAGGCGGTGGTCCTGCCCTTCTGCCATATCGGGCGCGGCGCGCGGCTGCGGCGGGTGATCCTGGATCGCGGCGTCAGGATTCCCGACGGGCTGGTGGTCGGCGACGATCCGGTGCTCGACGGACAGCGTTTCCGGCGCACCGACAAGGGCATCTGCCTCATCACCCAGCCGATGATCGACCGTCTGGCCAACTGAAAGTCCCCATGACCCTCTCTGTCCTGTCGGTCGCCTCGGAAGCGTTCCCGCTCATCAAGACCGGCGGCCTCGCCGATGTCGTGGGGGCGCTGCCCGAGGCGCTCAGCCCCCACGACATCGCCGTCACCACGCTGATCCCCGGCTTTCCCAAGGTCATGCGCGCGATCGGCGACGCACCGCGCGTGCATCACTTCCCGCACATCATCGGCACCGAGGCCTGGCTGCGCGAGGCCAGGCTCGGCGAGCACCGGCTGCTCGTCATCGACGCGCCCCATCTCTATGAGCGCGAGGGGCTTCCCTATGTCGATACCGACGGCCATGACTGGCACGACAATTGGCGGCGTTTCGCGGTGCTGGCGCGGGCGGGCGCCGACCTCGCCTCGGGCGCGGTGCCGGGCTATGACTTCGACCTGCTCCATGCGCATGACTGGCAGGCGGCGCTGGCCCCGGCCTTTCTCCATTATGCCCCCGGCCCCGGCAAGGTCGCCAAGAGCATCGTCACCATCCACAATATCGCCTTTCAGGGCTCGTTCGCGGCGCACCACTTCCCCGATCTGGGCCTGCCGCCTTATGCGTGGAGCGTCGACGGCGTCGAATATTACGGCCAGATCGGCTATCTGAAGGCGGGACTGCGCACCGCCGATGCGATCACCACGGTCAGCCCGACCTACGCCGAGGAAATCCACCGGCCGCAATATGGCATGGGGCTGGAAGGGCTGATCGCCGCCCGCGCCGAATGCGTCAGCGGGATCGTCAACGGTATCGACCCCGCCATCTGGAGCCCGAAAGCCGACGCCGCGCTGCCCGCCCCCTTCACCGTCGACACGCTGGACGATCGCACCGCCAACAAGCGCGCGGTCGAGGAGCAGTTCGGGCTGGAGCGGGATGACGGCCCGATCTTCACCGTCATCAGCCGCCTGACCTGGCAAAAGGGCATGGACCTGCTGGTCGAGGTCATCGACGATCTGGTCGCGATGGGCGGACGGCTGGTCGTGCTGGGCACCGGCGACCCGGCGCTGGAGATCGCCTTCGCCACCGCCGCGCTGCGCCATTCCGGCCGCGTCTCGGTGCGCATCGGTTATGACGAACCGGTCTCGCATCTGCTGCAAGGGGGATGCGACGCGATCATCATCCCCTCTCGCTTCGAACCGTGCGGACTGACCCAGCTTTACGGCCTGGCCTATGGCTGCGTGCCCGTGGTCGCGCGGACCGGCGGGCTGGCCGACACGATCATCGACGCCAACGAGGCCGCGCTGGCCGCGGGTGTGGCGACGGGCCTTCAGTTCGACGACATGACCCCCGACAATATCGTCGCGGCGCTGCGTCGCACAATGAGACTCTATGCCGATCAAGACCAATGGCGTACCATTCAGGTGAATGGCATGAATGCCGATTATAGCTGGCACCATAGCGGCCGCCACTATGCCGAACTCTACCGATCCGTCTTGGGGGACCAATGATCAAGACCGTCGCGACTCAGCCCTATCTCGACCAGAAGCCGGGCACCTCGGGCCTGCGCAAGAAGGTGCGGGTGTTCCAGCAACCCCATTACGCCGAGAATTTCGTCCAGTCGGTCTTCGACGCGCTGGGCGATGAGAAGACCGGCCAGACGCTGGTCATCGGCGGCGACGGCCGCTTCCTGAACCGCGAGGTCATCCAGGTGGCGATCCGCATGGCCGCAGCGAACGGCTTTGCCCGCGTCGTGGTCGGCCAGGGCGGCATCCTGTCGACCCCGGCGGCCAGCAACGTGATCCGCCAGCGCAAGGCCCTGGGCGGCCTGGTCCTGTCGGCCAGCCACAATCCGGGCGGGCCGGACGAGGATTTCGGCATCAAGTACAATATCTCCAATGGCGGCCCCGCCCCGGAGAAGGTGACCGACGCGATCCACGCCAACACCAAGGCGATCAGCCGCTGGCTGACCGTCGAGGCGGCGGACATCGATCTCGACACGCTAGGCGAGGTGACGGTCGGCGACATGACGGTCGAGGTGATCGACTCGGTCGCCGATTATGCCGCGCTGATGGAGAGCCTGTTCGACTTCGCCGCGATCCAAAAGGCGGTCGAGGGCGGCTTCACCATGTCGTTCGACGCGATGAGCGCGGTCACCGGCCCCTATGCGACCGAGATCCTGGAAAAGCGGCTGGGCTTCGCGCCCGGCACCGTGCGCAACGGCACGCCGCTCCCCGATTTCGGCGGGCATCATCCCGACCCCAATCTGGTCCATGCCAAGGAATTGTACGACCGGATGATGGCGGCGGACGCGCCCGATTTCGGCGCAGCCTCGGACGGGGACGGCGACCGCAATCTCATCATCGGGCGCGGGCGCTTCATCACGCCCTCGGACAGCCTGGCGATGCTGGCGGCGAACGCGCATCTGGCGCCTGCCTATGCCGGTGGGCTGAAGGGCATCGCCCGCTCGATGCCGACCAGCGCCGCCGCCGACCGGGTGGCCGAGAAGCTGGGCATCCCGGCCTATGAGACGCCGACGGGGTGGAAATTCTTCGGCAACCTGCTCGATGCGGGGATGGCGACCATCTGTGGCGAGGAGAGCGCGGGCACCGGTTCGGACCATGTGCGCGAGAAGGATGGGCTGTGGGCGGTGCTGCTCTGGCTCAACATCCTCGCCGCCTCGGGCAAGTCGGTCGACCAGATCGCGCGCGATCACTGGGCGACCTATGGCCGCAACTATTATGCGCGCCACGACTATGAGGGCGTCGAGAGCGAGCGCGCCGATGCGCTGATGGCCGATCTGCGCGCCAAGCTGGCGACCCTGCCGGGCGAAAGTTTCGCCGAGCTGACGGTCGAGACGGCGGACGACTTCGCCTATACCGACCCGACCGACCAGTCGGTCAGCCGCAACCAGGGCATTCGCGTGCTGTTCGAGGGTGGCAGCCGCGTGGTGTTCCGCCTGTCGGGCACCGGCACCAGCGGTGCGACCTTGCGCGTCTATCTGGAGCGTTACTCGGCCGACGAACTCGACCGCGAGACGCCCGAGATGCTCGCCGACATCATCGCCGCGGCGGACGAGATCGCCGGCATCACCCAGCATACCGGCCGCACCGAACCCGATGTGGTGACGTGATCCCACCTTCTTCCTCCCCTGCAAGGGGAGGTGGCAGTCCGCAGGACTGACGAAGGGGTGTCACCATCAGCGGGGACACCCCTCCACCACCGCTTCGCGGCGGTCCCCCTCCCCTTGCAGGGGAGGAATTGCCATGCTGCCGCCATGACGAATCAGCCTGCCCTCCCCCTCGGCGCGACGCCGGTCCCCGGCGGCACCCGCTTCGCCGTCCGCTCGACCGCCGATCGGGTGGAATTGTGCCTGTTCGACGGCGGGCCGGAACGCCGCATCGCCATGACCCGCGAGGGCGATGTCTGGAGCGCCACCGTTCCCGGCCGCGACCATCTCTACGGCTATCGCGCGCATGGCGGGTACGACCCGGCGCGCAACCTGTGGTTCGACCCCGCCAAGCTGCTGGTCGACCCATATGCGCTCGAACTCGACCGCCCCTTCATCCAGTCCCCGCGCCTTGCCCGATATGGCGAGGACACCGCCGACATCGTCCCCCGCGCCCGCGTCGTCGCCCCGCTGACCGAGTCCCCCGCCCCGCCGCTCTTTCGACCGGGCGGGGCTGATCTATGAGCTGAACGTACGCGGCTTCTCGATGCGCCATCCCGCCATTCCGCCGGAACAGCGCGGCACGCTGGCGGCGCTCGCGCATCCGGCGGTGCTCGATCACCTGCGCAAGCTGGGCGTGGCGGCGGTCGAACTGATGCCGATCACCGCCGCGATCGACGAGCGCCATCTGCCGCCGCTCGGCCTGCGCAATGGCTGGGGCTATAATCCGGTCGTGCCGATGGCGCTTTGTCCGGAGCGGGTGCCGGGCGGCGTCGCCGAACTGGTCGCCACCATCGCCGCGCTGCGACAGGCGGGGATCGGCGTCATCCTCGACCTCGTCTTCAACCATATGGGCGAGAGCGACGTGCAGGGCGGCACCCTGTCCTTCCGGGGGCTCGATCCGGACGTCTATGCCCGGACGGCGGACGGCACGCTCATCAACGATGCGGGGACCGGCAACACGCTCGACGCCAGCCGCCCCAGCGTCCGCGCGACGATTCTCGACAGCCTGCGCCATTTCGCGCGGGCCGGGGTCGACGGCTTCCGCTTCGATCTCGCCCCCGTGCTGGCGCGCGGGCCGGGCTTCGATCCGAACGCCCCCATCTTCGCCGAGATCGCCGCCGATCCCCTATTACCGACCCGCGTGATGATCGCCGAGCCGTGGGACATCGGCCCCGGCGGCTATCAGCTAGGCGCTTTCCCCGAGCATTGGCTGGAGTGGAACGACCGCTACCGCGACCAGGTGCGCCGCTTCTGGCGCGGCGACGGACGCAGCGGCGACCTGGCGACGCGGGTGGCGGGATCGGCCGACATATTCACCGGCGCGGCCAGCCGCTCGGTCAATTTCGTCGCGGCGCATGACGGCTTCACCCTGGCCGACATGGTTGCCTATGCCGGGCGGCACAATCAGGCCAATGGCGAGGACAATCGCGACGGGCATGGCGACGAGGTGTCGTGGAACCATGGCGTCGAGGGGCCGAGCGACGATCCCGCCATCCGCACCGCCCGCATCCGCTCGGTCCGCGCGCTGCTCGCCACGCTGTTCCTGTCGCGCGGCACCCCGATGCTGACCGCCGGGGACGAGTTCGGGCGCAGCCAAGGCGGCAACAACAATGGCTATGCGCAGGACAATGACACGACCTGGCTCGACTGGGCGAACCGGGACGAGGCGCTGGAGGAGTTCGTCGCACGGCTAAGCGCCTTTCGCCGCGCGCTGCCGCTCGATGCGACCGGCTGGCTGGCGGGGGCCGAGTGGCGCCATCTGGCCGGTGCCCCGATGACGCCCGAGGATTGGGACCGGGGCGATGGCTTCGCGCTCCACCTGCCCATAAGCGAGGAAAGCCTGATCCTGCGCTTCGACCGCCGCCACGGCGTCTCCGCCATCCGGGGCCTGCTGCTGGAAAGCTAGGGCGTCGCCATCGGTCCCATCAGATTATGGTTCAGATGCCCCATGATCCAGATCGACCCCAGCAGCACCAGCGCCACGATCAGCACCCCGAACAACAGCGCCAGCACATTGTTGCTGTTGTCGGGCCCGGTGGTGATGTGGAGGAAGAACACCAGATGCACCCCCATCTGCCCGATCGCCAGCGCGACCAGCGCGGCGGGGACCGCCGGGCCCCAGACGATGTCGAACTGCACCAATGCGAAGGACGCCGCCGTCAGGATCGCCGCCGCGACCAGCCCGATCGCATAGCTGCGCACACCGCCGACGATCGAGTCGCGCTCGCCATCCACGCCCGGCGCGGTTTCGTCGCGCGCCATTTCCTCGTCGGGCCGCTCGCTCATCCGCGCACTCCCATCAGATAGACCATGGTGAACAACGCCACCCAGATGATGTCGAGCGCGTGCCAGAACAGGCTGAAGCACAGGATGCGGCGCAATATGTCCTCGCGAAACCCCTTGGCCCAAGCCTGCGCCATCATCGTCGTCAGCCAGAGCAGGCCAAGCGTGACGTGCAACCCATGACAGCCGACCAGCGCGAAGAACGCCGACAGGAAGGCGCTGCGCCCCGGTCCCGCCCCCTCGCCGATCAGGTGGAGGAACTCATAGGCCTCCAGTGCGAGGAAGGCGGCGCCCAGCAAGGCGGTCACCGCCATGGCGATCTGGAACCAGCGCATGTTGCGCGCCATCGTGCCCACGCCCGCAAGCCCGCAGGCGAAGCTGGACAGGAGGAGCAGCACCGTCTCGGCCTCGACCAGCTTCAGCTCGAACAGGTCCTTGCCCGAGGGGCCGCCCGCCGTCGCGTCCACCAGCACCGCATAGGCGGCGAAGAAACAGGCGAACAAGATGAAGTCCGACAGCAGGAAGATCCAGAAGCCATAGGACACCACGATCCGCTTAGGGGCCGGACCGTCGGGATTGGGCTCGGCGGCGCGGCCCAGCTTGTTGGGATCATGGGCCTTGGCGGTCTGGCTCATGACAGCGCCTCTTCGGGCAGGTCGAGCAGCGTCGCCTTGCTCCGGCGGCGCGCCTGGTCGAGCCGCTCGACCTCGTCGACCGGGATTTCATATTCGGCCTTGTCGCGCCACGCGAAGACGATGAACGTCCCCCAGGCCCCGAAGAAGCCCAGGATCACCAGCCACCAGATATGCCAGATCAGGGCAAATCCCATGGCGGTGGCGAAGAAGGCGCTGACGATTCCGGTGGGCGAGTTGCGCGGCATCTCGATCGGTTCGTAATCGGGGCGGTCGGACAAGGCGCGGTTCTCCCGTGCCTTTGCCTTGATGCCCCAATAGGCCTCCTCGCCCTTCACATCGGGCAGCACCGCGAAGTTGAAGGACGGGGGCGGCGAGCTGGTGATCCATTCCAGCGTGCGGCCGTCCCAGGGGTCGCCGCTCTCGTCGATGCGGGTCTCGCGCGTCCGGATCGAGACATAGAGCATCATGACCTGGCACGCGATCCCGCCCAGGATCAGCAGCGCGCCGACCCCGGCCACCAGCAGCCAGGGATGCCAGCCGGGCACGTCATAATGCTGCATCCGCCGCGTCATGCCCATCAGCCCCAGCACATAGAGCGGCATGAAGGCGACATAGAAGCCGCTGATCCACAACCAGAAAGCGCGCTTGCCCCAGCGCTCGTCCAAGGTGAATCCGAACATCTTGGGGAACCAGAAAGTGAAGCCCGCAAAGGCCCCGAACAGCACGCCGCCGATGATGACGTTATGGAAATGCGCGACCAGGAACAGCGAGTTGTGCAGGACGAAATCGGCCGGGGGCACGGCCAGCATCACCCCGGTCATGCCGCCGATCACGAAGGTCACGATGAACCCGATCGACCACAGCATCATCGAGGTATAGCGGATGCGCCCGCCATACATGGTGAACAGCCAGTTGAAGACCTTCACCCCCGTCGGCACCGCGATAATCATCGTGGTGATGCCGAAAAAGCCGTTCACATCGGCGCCCGCCCCCATGGTGAAGAAATGGTGCAGCCAGACCATGAAGGACAGGATGCAGATCACCATGGTCGCGATGACCATCGAGCGATAGCCGAACAAAGGCTTGGACGAGAAGGTCGAGATGATCTCGGAAAACACGCCAAACGCAGGCAGGATCAGGATATAGACTTCCGGATGGCCCCAGGCCCAGATGAGGTTGACGAACATCATCTGGTTACCCCCTGCCTCGGGCGTGAAGAAGTGGAAGCCGAGATAACGGTCGAGGATCAGCATCGCCAGCACGGCAGTCAGCACCGGAAAGGCCGCGACGATCAGCAGGTTGGACGCCAGCGAGGTCCAGGTGAACATCGGCATCCGGCTATAGCCCATGCCCGGCGCGCGCATCTTCAGGATGGTGGTGACGAGGTTCACGCCGGACAGCAGCGTCCCCATCCCGGATATCTGCAGCGCCCACAGATAATAATCGACGCCGACACCGGGCGAGAAGCGCAGCTCGGACAGCGGCGGATAGACCAGCCAGCCGGTTTTGGCGAACTCGCCGATGACCAGGCTCATATTGATCAGCAGCGCGCCGCTGCACGTCAGCCAGAAGCTGACCGAATTGAGCGTCGGAAAGGCCACGTCGCGTACGCCGAGCTGCAACGGCACGACGAAGTTCATCAGCCCGATCATGAACGGCATCGCCACGAAGAAGATCATGATCGTGCCATGCGCCGAGAAGATCTGGTCGTAATGGTCGGGCGGCAGATAGCCCTCATTGCCGTATGCGATCGCCTGTTGCGACCGCATCAGCAGCGCGTCGGAAAAGCCGCGCAACAGCATCACGCCCGCCAGCAGGCAGTACATCACGCCGATCCGCTTATGGTCGACGCTGGTGATCCACTCGCTCCACAGATAGGGCAGAGCCCCGCGCCGCCAGACCCAGATGAAGACGCCCAAGAGGACCGCGCCGATCACCCCGGCCGACACCAGCGGCAGCGGTTCGTGAAACGGGATCGAATCCCAGCCCAGCTTGCCGGTAAGGCTCATTGCTCGCGCCCATCCTCGGCCCGGTCGCCCTCGGGCGCGCCGTTGCGCATCACGATCTGGTCGTAGAGGCCCGGTTGAAGCCGGGGATAGCTGGCGGGGCGGACATTGCGGCTGGGATGCGCCATCGCCACGAACTCGTTCCAGTCGAGCGTCTTGCCCTGCCCCGCCCTGGCGGTCGCGACGAAGCGGTCGAACGCCGCCTGCGGCACCGCATCGACGAAGAAGTCCATATCGGCAAAGCCCTCCCCGCTATAATGCGCCGACAGCCCACGATACCGCCCCGCCTTGTCGGCGCGCAGGTGAAGCGTCGAGTCCATCCCCGACATGGCGTAGATCTGGCTGCCCAGTTGCGGCACGAAGAAGCTGTTCATGACGCCCGCCGAGGTGATGCGGAACTTCACCGGCGTACCGACCGGCACGACCAGCCGGTTGATCGTGGCGATCCCCTGTTCAGGATAGAGGAACAGCCATTTCCAGTCGGTCGCGACGACCTCGACCGTCATCGGCCTTGCCCGGGAGGCGATCAGCCTGGGCGGGTCGAGATCGTGGCTGCCGATCCATGCGATGCCGCCCAGGAACATGATGGCCAGCGCCGGGATCGACCAGACCAGCAATTCCAGCCGCCCCGAATAAGCCCATTCGGGCAAATGCTTGGCCCGTGCGTTGCCCGCCCGAAACCACCAGCCAAAGGCGAAGGCCAGCACGATGACCGGCACGACGATGGCCAGCATCACCGCCAGCGCATTGAAGAAGATGCTGCGCTCACCCGCCGCGATGGGCCCTGCCGGGTTCAATATGCCCGGCTCGCAGGCGGTCAGGACAGCGCACAGGCCAAGGCACGCAAAACGCGCGGAAAATTTGGCGAGGCGCGGATCGCGGAGCATTCAGACGGTGAACGGCGGCCTCATGCTTTCGTTCCGCACCCGCATGGTCAGGCCGCGAGTCGTCGCCCCTCGTCGTCACCGCTGTCATTGGCGGACCGCTCCGTCCGGCGCGGGCGCGCCGCCCGGCTCGCGGACATTTGCCGCCCCCAGCGGCGGAAGACCGGCCAGCGCGCCAACATCGAGGAGGACAGGACCGTGGCCATGGTCAGTTCGGCCAGCCCGCCCCATTCGATCGTCGAGACGATCATCACCAGATCGCCCATCGACCCCGCCGCCGCGCCGAGCATACGGATCTCGTCGATCTCGAACCAGATGGCGAATCCGATCAGCGCCACCCCGAGCGCGATCGTCGCCCAATGCCCCGGCCGGACCCGATTCAATTGCCGCGCCGGGGCCTCGACCAGCAGGCGCGCCAGCCAGCGGCTTATCGGCAAGGTCGGGCAACAGCGCAGCAGAATCGTCAGCCCCAGAAGCAACAGCGCGGTCGTCTCCACGATCATCCCCCTTCGATCCCCCCGGCCGCCTCCACGCCCCTTTGCGGGGATGGTGGAATCGGTTTTCGCGACCGTCCCACTATGGAGACGAAACGGCGATTTACCAGAGGCGTGACGGCGGCGCCCGCTCGCGTCTATGCTCGTGCCATGACCCTGCGCAGCGCCCTGTTCCTTCCCGCCTCCAATCCCCGCGCCATCGCCAAGGCGCGGACGCTCGACAGCGATGCGGTGATCCTCGACCTGGAGGATGCGGTCGCCCCCGATGCCAAGGCGGCCGGGCGCGAGGCGGCGGTGACCGCGGTGCGCGAGGGAGGCTTTGGGGACAGGCCATTGGTGGTGCGGACCAACGGGCTCGACACCCGCTGGGCGGCGGACGATCTCGCCGCGCTCGCCGCCGTGCGTCCGGCGGCGGTGCTGATCCCGAAGGTCGATGACGTTCCGACCCTGGCACGGGCGCGGGCGGCGCTGGGGCCGGGCGTGCCGCTCTGGGCGATGATCGAGACGTGCCGGGGCATCCTGTCGCTGGGCGCGATCACGCAGGCCGCGCGCGAGGTCGGGCTGACCGCGCTGGTGGCGGGCACCAACGATCTCGCCAAGGAGATGCGCCTGCCCGCGCCGCCGCCGCCCGAGGCATTGCTGCCGTTGCGAGTGCAGATCGTCGTGGCGGCCCGCGCGGGCGGGATGATCGCGCTCGACGGGGTGTGCAACGCGCTCGATGCGCCCGAACGGCTGGCGGCGGAATGCGCCGAGGGGCGGCGGCTGGGGTTTGACGGCAAGACGCTGATCCACCCCAACCAGATCGACGCCGCCCATCGCGGCTTCGGCCCCGACGAGGCTGAGATCGCCTGGGCCCGGCGGATCGTCACCGCCTTTGCCGAGCCCGGCCAGGCGACGCTGGGCGCGATCCGACTGGACGGACAGATGGTCGAGCGGCTCCATCTGATCGAGGCGGAGCGGATATTGGCGCTGGCGGGCGTGGTGTAGCGACTATCTCCGCCTTCCCCGTGCCGGGGAGGATTACGGCAGATCGACATTTACTATTGCTTCTTCTTCCCCTCTCCCCTGGACAGGGGAGAGGGTTAGCGAAGCTTGCCAGCCTGCTGGCTAGCGCAGCTTGGGTGAGGGGTTGAGCGAGCCCAAAGGCTCGCGCGCTCGCTTCGCGAGCGCCCACCCCTCACCCAGCTCCGACTAAGCCTTTGCTTTCGCAAAGACCAAGTCTGCGCAACCCTCTCCCCTCTGCGAGGGGCGAGGGAAGGAAAGGTGTCGCCGAATGTCGATCGGCCCTAGGGGACGCTGGCCTCGCGCTTGCGGTCGGCATTGGCGGCGCGATTCTCACGGACGCGCTGGGCAAAGCAGCCCGTCGCGCCGCCCGCGCCGACCGCCGAGCAGCTGCCGATGCTGTTGACGCCGACGCCTTCGTTGGTGGTGCCGGTCGCGCGAACCGCCCAGCTTTCATTCTCGGGCGTCACCTGGAGCTCGCGAAGCTCCTTGGGCACGCGGAACTGTTCCTGCGCACTGCGGCGGACGCAGACGACGATCTCGTTGCCGTTATTGTCGGTGGGGCAGCGTTCGTTGCCGAACAGGGTCAGCACGCCGTTGATCGGCGCGTTGCGCGACACCTCGCCCGGCGCCTGGGCGGGCTTGGGCTTGACCGCACCGGGCGCGGCGACCGGTTGGACCGGAGCCTGCTGGATCGGAATCGGCTGGATTGGGGTCTGCCGGACGGGGGCCTGCTGGGCCGCGACCGGGCTCGCCGCCGCGATCACGCCCAGCCCCGCCAGCATCGCCCTGCGCCACGTCCGCTCGACCATATCCTCTCTCCCGCTCACCCCGTGTCAGATCCGCTTGGCCGCCGCGATCGCGACCTTGCAGCCCGCCCGGATCAATCCGTACAGCACCGGATAGGCGATCGCCTCCTCCGCGCCCGCGCCCAGCGCATGGTCGCGATGCTCCAGTTCCTCGGCCTGGAAATCGGCGATCGCCTCGGACAATTCGGGGTCGCTGTCGCCCAGCTGGTCGAGCTGGTCCTGATAATGTTTGTCGATCTCGGTCTCGACCGCCGCCGTGCACGCCATCGCCGCCTTCGGCCCGATCGCCGCCGTGATCGCGCCCAGCGCGAATCCCGCCTTGTCCCAGAAGGGCTGGAACAGCGTCGGGCGCACCCGGCGTTCGGCGATCATCCGGTCGAAAAAGGCGCGGTGGCGCTCCTCCTGCTCGGCCATGTGGTGGATGGCGCGGGCAAAGGGATGCCGGTCGCCCAGCACCGCCAGCTGCCCCGCATAGATGCGGGTCGCGCCATATTCCCCGGCCTGGTCCACCCGGACCATCGCCTTCATCGGTTCGCGCCGGTCGCCCGGCATCCAGCGAAGCTGGCTCATCGCGCCTTCCTCATCAACATCAGGATCGCCGCCGCGCCGCCCAGCGAGAAGATCGCGTTGAACCCGGCCAGCGAAATGCCGCCCAGCGTCCATTGCGCCACGTCGCAGCGGATGACCGGCGCATGCATGATCGCATTCAACCGGTCGGTCGCGCTCAATCCGTTCAAATCCACCGTCGAGGTGCAGGCGGTGAAGCCCTGCCACCAGCCATATTCGACCCCGGCATGCGCGACACCGATCGCCCCCGACACCGCGATCAACAACGCGGCAAGGATGACAAGCGATCCCCGGATGCTGCGCTGGGGCACGACAAAGGCGAGCAGCGCGGGCACCAGCGCGGCATAATGCGGCCAGCGCTGCCAATGGCACATCTCGCACGGATACAGCCCGCCGATCAGCTGGCTGCCCCACGCCCCCGCCAGCAAGGCGGCGGGCAGCAGCAGCGCGATCCAGTTGGCGCGGCGTTCATTGCGGGTACGCGGGGTCGTCATGTCACTTCACCGGCGGCTTGGTGGCGGCGGCGACCTGCGCGGCCCCGCCCAGTCGCGCGATGGTCTTCAGCGCATAATAGAGCTGGAAGTCCTCGACCCCCTGCTTCTTGAGCGCATCGGGGGTCATCGCGAAGCGCGGATCGGTCTTGGTATCCTCTTCCAGGATCGCATTGTCGGCCTTCACCTCGTTGATCAGGTGACGGCGCAGATCGGCCTCGCGGAAGACGGGCCGCGTCTTGTAATCGGGATCGGAAATCTGCGGCACCTTGATGTCCGGCTCGATCCCGCCCTCCTGCACCGACCGACCCGAAGGGGTGTAGTAGCGCGCGGTGGTCAGGCGCAGCGCGGTTTCGGGGCCGAGCGGCAACAGCGTCTGGACCGATCCCTTGCCGAAGCTGCGCTCGCCCATCACCAGCGCGCGGTGATGATCCTGAAGCGCGCCCGCGACGATCTCGGAGGCCGAGGCGGTGCCCGAATTGGTCAGGACGATCACGGGCAGGCCATGCGCGTCGTCGCCGGGCTTGGCATAATAGCGTTCGATGTCCGACTTCTCGCGGCCGCGCTGCGACACGATCTCGCCATGGTCCAGGAAGGCGTCGCTGACCGCGATCGCCTGGGTCAGCAGGCCGCCGCCATTGTCGCGCAGGTCGACGACATAGCCCAGCGGCCGGTGGCCCAGCGCCTTGTCGATCGCCATGATCGCGGCGCGCGTGTCGGCGCCGGTGTTTTCGGAGAAGGTGTTGATGTTGATATAGCCGACATCGCCCTTCACCTCCCACTTGACCGGGCGCTGGACGATGACCTCGCGGGTCAGGGTCAGCTCGATCGGCTTGTCGCGGCCGGGGCGGACGATGGTCAGCCTGATCTTGGTGCCGGGCTTGCCGCGCATCTGGCCGATCGCCTCGTCCAGCGACTGGCCATAGACCAGCTTGCCGTCGATATGGGTGATATAGTCGCCTGACTTGACGCCTGCGCGGCCCGCCGGGGTATCCTCTTGCGGCGCGATGACCTTGATCGCGCCGTCCTCCATCGAGACGGTCAGGCCCAGCCCGCCATAATTGCCCTCGGTCTGGATCTTGAGATTGTCGAAATCCAGCGCGTCGACATAGCTGCTATGCGGATCGAGCGCGGCCAGCATCCCCTGGATCGCGCCCTTGATCAGCGTGTCGTCATCGACCTTGTCGACATAATCGGCCTTGATCCGGTTATAGACGTCGAGGAACCGGTCGAACTGCCGCACGGTGGAGCTGTCGACCGCCGCCATCGCGGAGGTCGTGATCGGCACCATGGCCAGCGCGCCGACAATGGCAGTAGCAGTCAGAAGCGGACGTTTCGGCAGCAAACGGGGCATCGAGGGTCCTGGACCAGAAAAGCGGACCGCCTGTGTAGCGGGAAGCCGTTGCCAATCAAAGCGCAACCGTGCTGAACGGGGGGTGAGCGGGGTTCGGGGTCGCCCTCACCCCAGCAGCGCGGTGATATCCATCGGCCGCCCGTCGCGGCGAAGCTCCACCGTCACGCGCGGCGCCATGCCCCCGCGCCCCTGGCCCGCGCGGCCGAGCACCGCACCCGCCGCGACTCTCTGCCCGACCCGCACCGCGATGCCGCCCAGCCCGGTGACGAGGCTGGTCCAGCCCGCGCCATGATCCACGATGACGATCCCGCCATAGCCGCGAAACGGCCCGGCATAGCGGATCTCGCCCCCGGCCGGCGCGACGACGGGCGCCTGCGGCCCCGTCGCCAGCGTGATGCCGCGCGCGCGAACGCCCGCATCCGAAATCTCGCCAAAGCCGGTCGCCACCCGTCCGGCGACCGGCAGGCGATAGGTGCCCGGCGGGATCGCCGGTCCCGCCGCGCCCGGCGCCAGGGGCCGCGCCACCGGGCCGGGCAGCGCCAGGAGTTCACCCGCCGTCGCCTGCGCCTCGCCACGCTCGGCCATGCGGTCGACGATGTCGCGCGCCGCCTCGCCCAGCGCCAGCGCGCGATTGGCCTCGTCCACCGCGCCGCGCCCCAGCGTGTCGGCCCGTCCGCGATGCACCGCCTCCAGCCGGGCCAGCGCCTGACGCTCACTCTCCAATTTCGCGGTGGTCGCCGACAGCGCCCGCGCCGCCAGTCCCGCCTGCGCCCGGATTCGCCGGGTCGTCGCCAGCTCGGCGCGCACCACCGCCGATCGTTCCGCGATCACCGGCGCGATGGTACCGAAGACCGCCCGGACATGCGCGACATCGGCGACCGAGCCGGGCTGCGCCACCGCCGCGAGGGGGGGCCGCGCCGCCATGCCCTGCATCGCCGCCAGCAGATGCGCGAGCGGCGCCTGCGCCCGGGCCAGCCGCGCCTGTTGCTGCGCCAGCAGCCCCGCGACCAGATCGACCCGCGCGCGCGCCGCACGCACCTCCGCCTCGGCCGCCGCGACGCGTGCGGCCATGGCCCGCTCGCGCGCCTGGGCGATGGCGGCGGCATCGCGTTCGGCATCCGCCTGTCGTTCCAGCGCCTGGGCGCGCGCCTGCGCCGCCGCCGCGCCCGCGCGGGCATCGGCCAGGCGACGCTGGTCGGCGGCGATGTCGGTCGCGCCGAGCAGCGCCAGAGCGGCCAGCGCCAGCGTCGCATGCCGCCGGGCCACGCCTATCCCTCGCGGTGATAGGGGTGGTTGGCCAGGATGCTGGTCGCGCGGAAAAGCTGTTCGGCCAGCATCGCCCGCGCCATCATGTGCGGCCAGGTCGCGCGGCCATAGGAGATGAGCAGGTCGGCGCGCGCGCGGTCGGCATCCTCGAACCCGTCCGCCGCGCCGATCATGAAGCGGCACTCGCGCACGCCGTCGTCGCGCCAGCGCTCCAACCGACGCGCGAAGTCCATCGAGGTCAGGTTTTCGCCCTTCTCGTCCATCAGGACGAGGCGCACCTGCCCCTCCAGCGGAGGGATTTTTCCGCCGGTGTCAGGAAGTTCGGTGATCCGGGTCGGCCAGCCGATCCGCTTGATATAGCGGTCGACCAGCTCGGCCTCGGGCGAACGGCCGATTCGCCCGCGCGCGACGATATGCAGCAGCACGGGCGAAACCCCTGGGCGTCAGAGGTTGCGGTCGGCCGGGCTGGCGGGGGGAGTCGGCGCATCGCCGAACGCCCACATCCGCTCGAGATTGTAGAAGGTCCGCACCTCGGGCCGGAACAGGTGGACGATGACGTCATTGGCGTCGATCAGCACCCAGTCGGCGGTCGGCAGACCTTCGATCCGCACCGAACGGCCGAACTCGGCCTTGATCTTCTCGGCGAGCTTCATCGCCATCGACGCGACCTGCCGGGTCGACCGACCGCTGGCGATCACCATGAAATCTGCGATCGACGACTTGCCCGCCAGCGGGATCGAAATCGTCTCCACCGCCTGGTCGTCGTCGAGCGAGGCGAGGATCAGGCGATGCAGCGCCTCCACCTCGGCAGGATCGGACGGACGCGGCGATTGGGGGGAAGTGGCCAAGTTAGCTCCTGTTCAGGGGACGTTTCGGCCCATATGCCGAAACCAGTCCGGATCGCGGGCCCGAAGGCCCGTGGCGGAAGTCGGGTCGGGGCGGAAGCGCAGCAGCACGAAGGCCGGCAAACTCCACATCGTCCAGTTCTTCGCCTGGCCCGGACGCCTCTGGAAACGCCTGAACCAGCCCAGCGCGGGTGTCGCGTGGGCGGCGGCATTGTACCCCGGACGGCCGATAACCGCAATCGGGATCGCGCGCGCAATCGATCGCCATCCGCGCCACCGGTGAAACTGCCGCAGATTGTCCTCGCCCATCAGCCAGATGAAGTCGTGGCCGGGGTAGCGCCGGGTGATCGCGCGCACGGTGTCGAGGGTATAGCGGGTGTGCAATTCCCGCTCGATCGCGCTGGCCCGGATCGGCGCGCGGCGCGCCATCCGCTCGGCCGAGGCCAGCCGCGCGGCGAAGGGCGCCATGTCCCCCGCCCCGTCCTTCAGGGGGTTTCCGGGCGAGACCAGCCACCACACCTCGTCGAGCCCCAAAGCGCGCATGGCGTCCAGCGAGATGCGCCGGTGCCCCCGATGGGCGGGATTGAACGACCCGCCGAGCAGTCCGATCCTCATCCCCGCGCGTCGGCCCGGATCTGACCCGTGCCCCGCCCGACCCATTTATACGTCGTCAGCCCCTCGAGCGCGACCGGCCCGCGCGCGTGCAGACGCCCGGTCGCGATGCCGATCTCCGCCCCCAGCCCGAACTCCCCGCCATCGGCGAACTGGGTCGAGGCGTTCCACAGCACGATCGCGCTGTCCACTTCGGCCAGGAATCGCTCGGCGACGGCTTCGTCCTCGGCCACGATCGCATCGGTATGGTGCGACCCGTGCGCGGCGATATGCGCTATCGCGCCCGCCACGCCGTCGACCAGCGCGACGCTGGCGATCGCATCGAGATATTCGGTGTCCCAGTCCTCCGCGCTCGCCGCCTCCAGGCCGGGCACGATCTCGCGCACCGCATCGTCGCCGCGCACCGTACAGCCCGCATCGATCAGCGCGGCGACCAGCTCGGCGGCGTGGCAATAGGCGCGGTCGATCAGCAACGTCTCCATCGCGCCGCAAATGCCGGTACGGCGCATCTTGGCGTCGCGCACGATCCGTGTCGCCATCGCATGGTCCGCCGAGCCGTCGACATAGACATGGTTGATCCCGTCGAGATGCGCGAGCACCGGCACTTTCGCCTCGGCCTGGACCCGCGCGACCAGGCTCTTGCCGCCGCGCGGGATCAGCAGGTCGATCAGCCCGTCCGCCGCCAGCATCGCGCCCACCGCCGCGCGGTCGGTGGTCGGGACCAGCTGCACCGCGTCCGCCGGACCGCCCGCCCCCGTCCAGCCACGGGCGAAGGCGGCATGGAGCGCGCGGTTGCTGTGCACCGCCTCCGAGCCGCCGCGCAGGATCGCGGCGTTGCCCGCCATCGCGCACAGCGCGGCGGCATCGACCGTGACGTTGGGACGGCTTTCATAGACGATGCCGATCACCCCCACCGGCACGCGGATGCGCGACAGGTTCAGGCCGTTGGGCCGCGTCCGCTCGTCGATCCGCTCGCCGACCGGATCGGGAAGCCCCGCCACCGCCTCGACGCCTGCGACGATGCCCGCGATCCGCTCCTCGTCCAGTTTCAGCCGGTCGAGCATCGCCGGGGACAGGTCGTTCGCCGCGCCGGCCGCGACATCCTGCGCATTGGCGGCCAGGATCGCCGGGCTGTCCTGACGGATCGCCAGCGCGGCGGCGCGCAGGGCCTGCGCCTTGGCGGCGGTCGGCATCTGCGCCAGCGTCTGCGCGGCGGTGCGGGCGCGGCGGCCCATGTCGGCGATCAGGGCGGGCATGTCGTGATGGTCGGCCATGGCGCGGCGGTATCATGGTCGGGCGGCGGGCCCAAGCATGGGAATCTTGGCCGGTGGAAAGAGCGGGCCGCGCCCCTCCACCATGCTGCGCATGGTCCCCCTCCCAAGCCCGGCTTGGGGAGGATTTGGGCGACATCATTCCTCCCCAAGCATGGCTTGGGGTGGTGGAGGGGCATTCCCACCGCTTCTGCCGAAGCCCCTCTCCATTTGTTCATCACCAATCCCTATGAAGGCCCCATGCACAGCCGTTTCGAATCCCTCCCCAACCGCCGCGCCATCGTCGACCGCCGTGCCCTTGCCGAGCAGGTGGCGGCGCTGGGCATCACCGGGCCGGAAGGGCGGACGCAGGTCACGCCGATCCTTCGCGCCGCGCTCGACGCCGGGCGGCAGGAGGTGGCGCGGCGGCTGTCCCTCCACCCCTCGCGCGGACTGGAGGCGGCCGCCGCACAGGCCTATCTGACCGATCAGGTGCTGAAGCTGCTGTTCGAATTCACCACCGAGACGCTCTACCCGCTCAGCAACCCCACGGTGGGCGAGCGGCTGACCCTGATCGCGGTGGGCGGCTATGGCCGGGGCGAGATGGCCCCCTATTCGGATGTCGATATCGGCTTCCTCACGCCCTTCAAGCAGACGCCGCATGCCGAGCAGGTCATCGAATCGATGCTCTATTCGCTCTGGGACCTGGGATTGAAGGTCGGCCATTCCAGCCGCTCGATCGACGAGATGATCCGCCAGGCGCGCGCCGACGTGACGGTGCGCACCGCGCTGCTCGAAGGGCGGTTCCTGTGCGGCGACCAGGCGCTGTATCAAGAGGCCTCACGCCGCTTCAAGTCCGAGATCCAGACCGACTCGCACCGCCAGTTCATCGCCGACAAGCTGGCCGAGCGCGACCTGCGCCATCGCAAGATGGGCGACACCCGCTATGTCGTCGAACCCAATGTCAAGGAGGGCAAGGGCGGCCTGCGCGATCTTCATGCGCTGTTCTGGATCGGCAAATATGTCTATGACGTCGACCGCGCCGCCGACCTGATCGAGCGCGGGCTGTTCACCCGCGAGGAATATCGCCAATTCCACCGCGCCGACAATTTCCTGTGGGCGGTGCGCTGCCACCTCCATACCATCACGGGACGCGCCGAGGACCGGCTGACCTTCGACGTGCAGCGCCAGATCGCCGAGCGGATGCGTTTCTCCGACCGGCCCGGCAAGGCCAAGGTCGAGCGGTTCATGCAGCTCTATTTCCTCCAGGTGAAGACGGTCGGCGCGCTGACCGGCGCGTTCCTGGCGCATCTGGACGAGCGGTTCGCGGCGCGCGGGCATCGCTTCGGCCTGCCCACGATCCGCCGCCGCCCGCGCCGGTTGAACGGCTTCGTCCTCGACCGCGGGCGGCTGGCCCTGCCGCGTGACGATTTCTTCCAGGAGGATCCGGTCCGGCTGATCGAGATCTTCCAGCTCGCCGACCGCTATGAGCTGGAGGTCCATCCGCTGGCGATGCGCGCCGCGTCGCGCGATGCCAAGCTGGCCGACGATATCCGCCGCGATCCCCGCGCCAATGCGCTGTTCCTCGACGTGCTGACCAGCCGCCACGACCCCGAACTGGTGCTGCGCTGGATGAACGAGGCGGGGGTCTTTGGCCGCTTCGTGCCCGATTTCGGCCGCGTCGTCGCGCAGATGCAGTTCGACATGTACCATCACTATACGGTCGACGAGCACACCATCCGCGCGCTGGGCCTGCTGGCGAAGATCGAGCGGCAGGAACTGGTCGAGGAACACCCGGTCGCCTCGGCGATCATCGACCAGATCGTGTCGCGGCGCGTCCTTTATGTCGCGGTGCTGCTCCACGACATCGCCAAGGGGCGGGGCGGCGATCATTCGATCCTGGGCGCCGAAGTCGCCGAGCGGCTCTGCCCCCGGCTGGGGCTGAACGAGGCCGAGACCGAGACGGTGGCGTGGCTGGTCCGCTGGCACCTGCTGATGTCGGCGACCGCGTTCAAGCGCGACCTGTCCGACTTCAAGACGATCCTCGACTTTTGCGAAACGGTGCAGAGCCCCGAGCGGCTGCGCCTGCTGCTCCTGCTGACCATCGTCGACATCCGCGCGGTCGGGCCGGGGACGTGGAACGGGTGGAAACGCCAGCTGCTCGCCGATCTCTACGACGCCGCCGAGGAGGTGCTGCGACTCGGTCACAAGCAGCGTGGCCGGGGCGAGCGGATCACGGCCAAGCAGGAACGGCTGCGCGAGACGCTGGGCTGGCCCGAGGCGCAGTTCGCCGCGCATGTCCGCCGCCTGCCCGAAGCCTATTGGATCGCCGAGCCCGAGGATGTGCTGGCGCATAATGCCCGCCAGATGGCGGCGGCGGGCGATGCGCAGCTGTCGATCGATGCGCAGGTTTACGGCGAACGCGGCGCGACCTTGGTGTCCATCTATGCCGCCGACCATCCGGGGCTGTTCTACCGCATCGCGGGGGCGATCCATGTCGCGGGCGGCAACATCATCGACGCGCGCATCCACACCACGCGCGACGGCATGGCGATCGACAATTTCCTGGTGCAGGACCCGCTGGGCCGCCCCTTCGACGATCCGGGCCAGCTGGGCCGCCTGCGCCGCGCGATCGAGGATGCGCTGGCCAATCGCAGCAAGCTGGCCGACCGGCTGGTCGCCAAGCCCTCGGTCCGTCCGCGCGCGGACGCCTTCCCGATCGCCCCCAATGTCCTGATCGACAACCGCGCCTCCAACCGCTTCACCGTGGTCGAGGTCCATGCGCGCGACCGCCCGGCGCTGCTCAACCAGCTCGCCCATGCGCTGTTCCAGTCGAAGGTGACGATCCACTCGGCGCATGTCGCGACCTATGGCGAGCGCGCGGTCGACGTCTTCTACCTGACCGACCTGACCGGCGACCGGATCACCAATGGCGGGCGGCTGAAGACGCTGGAGAAAAGGCTGCTCGGCGCGGCGGCGGGGGAAGTGCTGGAAGTGGCGGCGTGATATTCCCCCGGCCCGCCTGAGCGAATGGAGGTTCGCGCAGAGGTCGGTTTGGGTGAGCGGCAATTCCTTTCCCTCGTGGAAAGGGTTTCGGGCAAGGGACTGGTTAAGCCTCCGCCCATATCCCCACATCCGCTCGCACTGGGCGAAATCGAAGTGCACGCCCTGCCTCCGCCTCTCGCCTTCCCATCACGACCAGACCCATCCCGAGTCCCGTGGCCTTCGACTTCGCTCAGGCTGAACGGAAGGTAGGAGGTCGTGCGATCCCGCCCGCTTGCTATCCCACATCCCAACAGCCGCTCGCACTGAGCGAAGTCGAAGTGCACGCCCTGCCTCCGCCTCTCGCCTTCCCATCGCGACCAGACTCGACCGGATTCCCGTGGCCTTGGACTGCGCTCAGGCTGAACGGAAGGTGGGAGGTCGTGCGATGCCGCCCCGCCTACTATCTCACATCCCCACAGCCGTTCGCACTGAGCGAAGTCGAAGTGCACGCCCCGCCTCCGCCTCTCGCCTTCCCATCGCGACCAGACCGGGCCAGATTCCCGTGCCCTTCGACTTCGCTCAGGCTGAACGGAGCGGGGCGGTCGTGCGATGCCGCCGCTCGCGAAAACCATGACGGCATTGCTTCGAAGCAGCGCGAGAGCCCCTCCCCTTCAGGGGAAGGGTTGGGGGGGGCCTCGCCGCGAACCGCACGCTTGCGGACACGCCACACCCCCGGCCTCTCCCCTTCGGAACAGGGGTAGGTCGATCGCATGTCATTCCGCCCTGGCCCCATGGCTCCGCCCCTCCGCACGAACCCGAAAACGAAAACCCCCGGCGGCCCATCGGGCACCAGGGGTTTCAGAATCGTCGCGTCACCCGGCGGGCTCACGCCCCCGAGTCGATCCGGGTCACTTCGGGGCCAGCACCATCAGCATCTGGCGGCCTTCCATGCGCGGATAGGCTTCGACCTTGGCGACCTCGGCCACCTGCTCGGCGACGCGCTGGAGCACGTTCATGCCCAGCTGGCCGTGGCTCAGCTCGCGGCCGCGGAAGCGCATGGTGACCTTCACCTTGTCGCCCTCGCCGATGAATTCGACCACCTTCTTCATCTTGGTGTCGTAATCATGGTCGTCGATGTTCGGACGCATCTTGATCTCCTTGATCTCCTGCGTCTTCTGCGACTTGCGGGCGAGGTTCGCCTTCTTCTGCGCCTCGTACTTATACTTGCCGACGTCGAGGAACTTGGCGACGGGCGGGTCGGCGTTGGGCGACACTTCGACCAAGTCGAGGCCGAGCTCCTGGGCCTGCGCCATCGCCTCGCGCGTGTACATCACGCCAAGGTTCTCGCCCTCATGGTCGATCACGCGAACCTTGGGGCTTTGAATCCACTCGTTGAACCGAGGACCGTTCATCGGCGGCGCCTGCATCGGACGGCGCATCATGGGAGGACGTATGGGTATTTCTCCTGTGGCAATTGCGATTTCAATATAAGCGATCGGGCACAAATTTGAAAGGGCGAGACAAACGTCCCGCCCTTTCCTTTACGTCGCGCCGATTCAGCCGCGCAGATCGGGCGGAGTTGCCTCTTCGCGCAGCATGGCGATGGCCTCCTCCAGCGTCATCACCTCCTGCGCCTGGCTGCCCAGACGGCGGACGGCGACCTTGCCTTCCTCGGCCTCGCGCTTGCCGACGACCAGCAGCACGGGGACCTTGGCGACCGAGTGCTCGCGCACCTTGTAGTTGATCTTCTCGTTGCGCAGATCGGTCTCGACCCGGATGCCCGCCGCCGCCAGCTTGGCCGCCGCCTCCTCGGCATAGCCGTCCGCGTCCGACACGATGGTCGCGACCACCGCCTGCACCGGCGCGAGCCAGACGGGGAAGCGGCCCGCATAATGCTCGATCAGGATGCCGATGAACCGCTCATAGGAGCCGAAGATCGCGCGGTGGAGCATGATCGGGCGGTGCCGCTCGCCATCCTCGCCGATGTAGGACGCGTCGAGTCGCTCGGGCAGGACGCGGTCCGACTGGATGGTGCCGACCTGCCAGGTCCGGCCGATCGCGTCGGTCAGATGCCATTCCAGCTTGGGCGCATAGAAGGCGCCCTCGCCCGGCAGCTCTTCCCAGCCATAGGCTTCCGTGGCGAGCCCCGCCGCGACGACCGCATTGCGCAGTTCCTCTTCGGCCTGGTCCCACATTTCCTCGGTGCCGAAACGCTTTTCGGGGCGCAGCGCCAGCTTGATCGAATAGGTGAAGCCGAAATCCTTGTAGATCCGGTCCGCCAGTTCGCAAAAGGCGCGGACTTCCTCGACGATCTGGTCCTCGCGGCAGAAGATATGCGCGTCGTCCTGGGTGAACTGGCGCACGCGCATCAGGCCGTGCAGCGCGCCATGCGGCTCGTTGCGGTGGCAGCAGCCATTCTCATAGAGTCGCAGCGGCAGGTCGCGATACGACTTGATCCCCTGGCGGAAGATTAGGACGTGCGCTGGGCAGTTCATCGGCTTCAGCGCCATCCACTGCGCATCGTCCGAGACCAGCGGGCCCTCGTCCTCGGTGTTGGGCACCTCGTCGGGGATCACGAACATATTCTCGCGATACTTGCCCCAATGGCCCGACTGTTCCCACTGGCGCGCGTCCATCACCTGCGGCGTCTTGACCTCGCGGTAGCCGGTCGAGTCGATCGCGCGGCGCATATAGGCCTCCAGCTCGCGCCAGATGCGATAGCCCTTGGGATGCCAGAAGACCGAGCCATGCGCCTCGGCCTGGAGGTGGAACAGGTCCATCTCATTGCCCAGCTTGCGATGGTCGCGCTTGGCCGCTTCCTCGAGGCGCGTCAGATGCTCGGCCAGCTGCTTCTTGTTCAGCCAGCCGGTGCCGTAGATGCGGCTGAGCATCGCGTTCTTCTGGTCGCCGCGCCAATAGGCGCCCGACACGCGGGTCAGCTTGAAGGCGTTGGGATCGAGCTTGCCGGTCGAAGCCAGATGCGGCCCCCGGCACATGTCGAGCCAGGCATCCTCGCCCTTGCCGGCGCGATAGACGGTCAGTTCCTCGTCATCGGGCAGCTCGGCCGCCCACTGCGCCTTGAACGTCTCGCCCTGCGCGGTCCAGCGCTCGATCAGCTGCTCGCGGGTCCAGACCTCGCGGATCAGCGGCTCGTCCTTCGCGATGATCTTGCGCATTTCGGCTTCGATCGCGGGCAGGTCCTCCTCGGTGAAGGGGCGATCCTTGGGCGCGAAGTCGTAATAGAAGCCGTCGTCGGTCGCGGGACCGAAGGTGATCTGGGTGCCCGGGAACAGCGCCTGCACCGCCTCGGCCAGCACATGCGCATAATCGTGGCGCGCGAGTTCGAGCGCATCGGCCTCGTCCTTGGCGGTCACCAGCGCCAGCGCGGAGTCGCCCTCGAACGGGCGCATGATGTCGCGCAGCTCGCCATCGACGCGTGCGGCGATCGCCGCCTTGGCCAGCCCCGGCCCGATCGCGGCGGCGATGTCCGCGGGGGTAGTTCCGGGCGCGACCTCACGGACGGAACCGTCGGGCAGCGTGATACGGAACATCGCGGACATGGAACAACTCTCTTCGATAGGTGCGGATGATGCGCCTGCGCGGGATCGGCGGGCACAGCGCGGCTCTATAGGGAAGAATCCCGGCGGCGTATATGGGGTGGCTCAGGCCTGTCCCTGAACCCCGGGCAGCATCTCCAGCGCGGGGCGCGCATACCAGTAACCCTGATGATAGCGCACGCCCAGATCCCGCAAGGCCCCGGCCTCGGCGGCGGTTTCGATCCCCTCGGCGATCAGCAGCGTGTCGAGTTCGGCGCACATGCCGACCATCGCGCGCACGATGGCGCGGCGACGGGGATCGGTGTCGATGTCGCGGACCAGCTCCATGTCAAGCTTCACCTCGTCGGGCCGGAAGCGGACGAAGCGGTCTAGCCCCGAATGGCCCGCGCCGAAATCGTCGATCGCGACCGAAAAGCCGATCTGCTTATAGGTGTCGATGATCCCGCCGACATGCTCGGGCGAGCCCATCTCCTCGTTTTCGGTGAATTCGAAGATCAGCCGGTCGATCGGCAAGCCTTCGGCCTGGGCGGTGCGCAGGGTCAGCTGGATACAGGCCATCGGCGAATAGACGGCATTAGGCAGGAAGTTGATCGACAGCCGCGCATCGCCGTCCATGATTCCCGCCGCCATCGCCGTCTCGATCGCCTTGACCCGGCACGCCTGATCGAAGGAGTAGCGATTGGCCTGGGTCACCTGCGACAGCACGCTATACGCCCCCTCGCCCTCCAGCCCACGGATCAGCGCCTCATAGGCAAAGGGACGTCCGGTCATCGTGTCGACGATCGGCTGAAATGCCATCGTGAACGGGATGTCGAAATCGATACCGTCCCGGCATCCGCTACAGATTTTGCGCATTTCCATGTCCTTAGGTTATCCGCGAATAGTTAACAGCCTCCACATCCCAGGTTTTTCACAAAAAAAGGGCGGCGGTGGTCCGACTCCACCGCCGCCCTCAATTGGCGCGTCGAAGCGTCAGCTACCCTGGCCGCCGCCGCCATGGCTGGCTTGTCCGCCCTTCGACCCCGCCTCGGCGGCGCGCTCCGGATCGTTCTTGAAGTTGCCGCCGCTCTCCTGGCCGCCCTTGCGACCGGCTTCGGAGGCCTTTTCGCGATCGTTGGCGAAATTGCCCGGATTGTTCTCGCGGCCGCCGCCGCCGTTGCTATTGGCCATCTTATCTCTCCTACTGCGCCCCCGCAGCTCAAAGACGATATTAAGTCCAATCAAGTTTCTAAAAGCGAATGGATAATATTATTCTACATAAGAAGGAAATCATGATCTGGTTTATGGAACGAAGCGGCACTCCTGGCGACCATTTTGATCCATATCATTATCCGTATCAGGGCTGGGACCATCCAATTGCAACCGGACGGTGGGTGACATCCTATCCATATCACCCACCGAACGCAGCCTCATTGATCGATAGCGTACGCCACCATGACATTGACGTTGGTCGAAATCGGCATGGGGGCTAGATCGACCCGGATGGCCTCGGGCGCGGGGGGCGGAGGAGGAGGCGGTGGAGGTGCCTGATCCGCGCGGGCCGCGGACACGATGATCGTCGTGTCGGCAAAGCTCCCATCCTGAACACGCAGCAGCGCACCGAGTTTGGCGCCCGAGCTTTCGGCGATCAACCGGGCCTGTGCCTTGGCGCTGGCCAGCGCGGCTTGCATCGCCTGTTGCCGCGCCAACCGGTCATCCTTCAGCCAGAAACGCTGCAATCCGGCGTCGAGGCCACCCAGGCGCCCGATCAAGCCGACAAGCGTTCCCGCGTCCTTGATGCGCGGCGTATCGATCGACACCGGCATGGTCGCGACATAGCCCAGTATCGCGCAGGGCCCCGTCGAGAGCTGCGCCTGGCCATAGCTGTTCTGCGTGCATTCACGCGACCGGACGGGCACGATGTCGAAATCGGTCGAATGAAGCTCCATGTCGCCGCGCAGCAATCCTTCGACGCCGGTGCGAATGGCTTTCGCAGTGTCGCGCAGCCTGGCGGTCGCTTCGTCCGAGGTCGTGCCCTCGCCCCGCACGCGATACCCGACCGTGGCGCGGTCGGGCAACGTCTTGGCCGTGCCGGTGCCCGAGACCCGGATCTGGGGCGGCTCCGTCGTCTGCGCGATGGCTCCACTTGCCGATAGCAGCATCAGCATTCCGACCGTCGTTGCCTTCACGTCAGACCTCCCTTTTTATGGCGTCACACGATTCCGAACGGCACCAGATGATTGTCCTGGGTGTGCCCGACCCGTGCCCGCCCCAGATAGGGCACACCCATCTCGGTGCACCAGCGCTGGATCATGAACTCCAGCGTCTCGCCCCATTCCGGCTCATTCTCCTGCACATTGCTGACCGCGCCCAGCCGGACACCCGCCACGCCCTTCAATTGGGTGGCGTTGGCCATGGTGAACAGCATCCGGTCGATCGCATACATATGCTCGGACACTTCCTCGACGATGAGGACATGGTCGGTCAGGTCGGGAAGCCAGGGCGTGCCGATCAGGGCGTGAAGAATCGACAGGTTGAACGCCGCCGCCGGGCGTCCGTCCAGGCCGGGCTCCAGCCCCTGCCGGTCGCCGCCGGTCAGCCAGCCGAGCGAGCGTGCCACCGTCACGTCGCCATGCTGGCGCCTGATGTCGCTCGCCATCGGGCCGTGCACCGGCCGCCCGATCCGCCGGGCATAGAGCGCGGCAAGCACGAAGCCGAGATCGGAATAGCCGATATAGGTCTTGTGCCCCGCCGCCGCGTTCAGATGGGGCATGACCCGCGACAGGATGCGGTTCGATCCGTAACCGCCGCGCAGGAACCAGATCGCGTCGATGCCGGGATCGTTGGCGAATTCCAAAAAGGCCGAGGCGCGGCGTTCGTCGGACCCGGCGAAATGCCCGTCCTGCTCATAGCATTGCGGGTGGAAGATCAGGTCGACGTCCGGATAGGCGATCGCGGCGAAGGCGCTGACCGGCGCCTCGGCGGCGGGGTTGCCGATGCTGGCCGGGGCGAGGATTCCGATCTTCATGTCCTGCGTCCCTCCAGTCGCTCGTCCGGCCGGGCATTGCCCTGCACCGCCATCTCGCCGATAGCGTGACGCCATGGACAACGGCAATTCCTGTTTTCTGGTGGGCATCGGCGGATCGGGCATGATGCCGCTCGCCATGATCCTGCGCGCCCGCGGCTGGGCGGTTTCGGGCTCCGACCGGGGGCTCGACCAGGGCCGGGTCGCAGCCAAGTTCGACGCGCTGCGCCGGGCGGGCATCGCGCTGTTCCCGCAGGACGGATCGGGCGTGGTGTCGGCCGACCAGCTGGTGATCGCCTCGGCGGCGGTGGAAGAGACGGTGCCCGACATCGTCGCCGCCAACCGGCTGGGCTGCGCGCGAGCCACCCGGGCGCGGATGCTGGCGGGACTGTTCAACGACAGCGCGCTGCCCATCGGCGTCGCGGGGACCAGCGGCAAGTCGACCGTCACCGGCATGATCGCCTTCATCCTGCACGAGACGGGGCGCGACCCGACCGCGATGAACGGCGCGGTGATGAAGGATTTCGTCTCGCCCGACAGCCCCTTCGCCAGCGCGCTGGTCGGCAGCGGTGAAGCATTCGTCAGCGAGGTGGACGAAAGCGACGGCTCGATCGCCCTTTACGACCCGGCCATCGCGGTGCTGAACAATGTCAGCCTGGACCACAAGTCGCTGGAGGAATTGCGCGACCTGTTCGGCGGCTTTGCCCGGCGCGCGCGCCATGTCGTCGCCAATGCGGGCGATGCCGAGACGGCGGCGCTGCTGGCCGACATCCCCCACCTCACCACCTTCGCGGTCGAGGGGGCGGGCGATCTGGTGGCCGAGGCGCTGAAGCCCGAACCCTTTGCGATCGGCTTCGACCTGATCACGGGGGGGGCTGGCTATCATGTCCGGCTGTCGGTGCCGGGGCGCCACAATGTCTCCAACGCGCTGGCGGCGATCGGCGCGAGCGTGGCGGCGGGGGTGCCCCTGATCGACGCGATCCGCGCGGTCGAGCGCTTCACCGGGCTCAAGCGCCGGTTCGAGAAGGTCGGCGAGGCGGGCGGCGTGACCGTGATCGACGATTTCGGCCACAACCCCGACAAGATCGCCGCGACCCTGGACACGCTCCACGCCTTTCCCGGCCGGTTGCTGGTCCTGTTCCAGCCGCATGGCTATGGCCCGCTGAAGGTGATGCGCCGCGAGTTGGTCGACAGCATCGCCGCGCGGATGAAGCCCGGCGATGTGCTGGTCCTGCCCGACCCGGCCTATTTCGGCGGCACCGTCGCGCGCGAGGTGACGAGCGCCGACATCGTCGCCGACCTGCGCGCACGCGGGGTCGATGCCCGCCACATCGCCGACCGGGCGGCCGCCGCCGAGACGCTGGTCGCGGAGGCACGGCCGGGCGACCGGATCGTGGTGATGGGCGCGCGCGACGATACGCTGAGCCTGTTGGCGCAGGACATGGTGGAGCGGCTGGCGGGCCGGTAAAGGGCCGCCCGTTCGTCATTTGGCCAATCCCCACCGCCATGATAGGATCAGCGCAAACGGCCATAGGAGAACGCCTGTCATGTTCCGCCGCCTGTTTACCGAGCATCCCGAAAGCGTCGGCGAGAGCTATGTCCAGCATTTCGGCGTCGCGGCGCGGTTCGGGGGGATCATGATCGCCGGCGGCCTGGGCGCGCTGGTCCATGCGGTGGTGCCGGGGCTGTGCACCACGACCGGCAGCGACACGATCGCGCGGCTCTACGCCGAGATGGTCGCCAAGCGTCGCAAGGTCCAGGCGGCCCAGGCGCAGATGAAAAGCGTGGAATATGTGATCTGAAGCCCCCTCCCCTCCGCTCGGGCCGAACGGAGGGGAGGATAAGCCCATGGGTTTCCATTGTTTCCTCCATCCCCTAAATCCCGCGCATGACCGACACCCCCGCCCCGCCGCGCCCCAGGCTCGCCCATCACTGGACGCCGGGCAAAGCGCCCGCGATCGTCTTCCTGCCCGGCTATGCCTCGGACATGCAGGGGTCGAAGGCCCTGGCGCTCGAACAATGGGCCAAGGCGAACGGGCGGGCGTTCCTACGCTTCGACTATGGCGGCTGCGGCGAGTCGGAGGGGGCGTTCGAGGATCAGGCGCTGGCGGACTGGCGCGACGACGTCATCGCGATGCTCGATACGGTGGTGCCCGGCCCCGCCGTGCTGGTGGGATCGTCGATGGGCGGCTGGCTGATGCTGCTGGCCGCGCGCGCCCGGCCGACCCAGGTCAAGGCGCTGGTCGGCATCGCCCCCGCGCCCGACTTCACCGACTGGGGTTTCTCGCCCGAGGAGAAGATGGCGATCCTTCAGGAAGGGCGGCTGGAGCGGCCCAACCCCTATGGCCCCGCGCCCACCCTCTATACCCGCCGCTTCTGGTCTTCGGGCGAGGCGAACCGGCTGACCTTCGCCCCCATCGAGTTCGATGGCCCCGTCCGACTGCTTCAGGGAATGGCGGACAGCGACGTGCCGTGGCACCGCACCGCGCATCTGGCCGGGCTGTTCCGTTCAGCCGATGTGCAGACACTGCTCATCAAGGATGGCGATCATCGGCTGTCGCGCGAGGCCGACATCGCGCTGCTGATCCGGAGCGTCGAAGAAGTGTTGAGCCGTCTATGATCCTTCTCCCCATCGCGCTCGCCGCGCTGGTTCAGACCGGGGCTCCCGCAGTGACCAAGCCCGCCCTGCCCGCCGATCCGCGCGAGGCGCGCTATCAACGCTGCGTCACCCTGGCCGAACGCGATCCGGGGACGGCGCATGCGGAGGCGGCGCGATGGCAGCTGGCCGGGGGCGGATTCTTCGCGCAGCAATGCCTGGGGCTCGCCTATGCGACCGAACGCAACTGGGTGGCGGCGGCCAGCGCCTTCGAACAGGCGGCGCGCGCAGCCGAGACGGCGCATGACGTTCGCGCCGCCAATTACTGGGCGCAGGCGGGCAATGCCCAGTTGGCGGCGGGCAATGCCGTCAAGGCGCGCGCCGCGCTCGACGCCGCGCTTGGGGCGGGCGAACTGACCGGCTTCGCGCGCGGCGAGGTGCAGCTCGACCGCGCCCGCGCGCTGGTCGCCGACGGCCAGATGGCGGCGGCGCGCGTCGATCTGGACGCCGCGCTGACCAACGTGCCCGGCGACCCGCTCGCCTGGCTGTTGTCGGCGACGCTGGCCCGGCGGATGAACGACCTGCCGCGCGCGCGAAAGGACATCGCCCAGGCGCTGGCCCGCTCCGCCGACGATGCCAATGTCCAGCTGGAGGCGGGCAATATCGCCGCCGCCAGCGGCGACGAGGCGGGCGCGCGCAAGGCGTGGAGCGAGGCCGCGCGGCTGGCCCCCGCCGACAGCCCGATCCGCAGCCTGACGGCCAAGGCCCTGGCCCAGTTCCAGAGCCGCTGACGCCCCTTATCGCAGGTCAAGGTGAACCGGATTCGTTGCGGGTAGGACGGTGATCCGGTCGAGGCGGCTATCGCCTCCCGCGACCGGTGCGCCGCCCCTCTATTCCCAGGCAGGAGACACGATGCGCTATCTTCACACCATGATCCGGGTCAGCGATCCCGATGCCAGCATCCGCTTCTTCGAGTTGCTGGGGCTGAAACAGGTGCGGCGGATCGACAATGAGCGGGGCCGCTTCTCGCTGATCTTCCTGGCCGCGCCGGGGGACGAAGGCCGCGCCGAGGTCGAGTTGACCCATAATTGGGACCCCGAAATCTATGGCGGCGGTCGCAATTTCGGGCATCTCGCCTACCGCGTCGACAATATCTACGACACCTGCCAGCGGCTGATGGACGCCGGGATCACGATCAACCGCCCGCCGCGCGACGGGCATATGGCCTTCGTCAAGACGCCCGACGGCATCTCGATCGAGCTGTTGCAGGACGGTGCGCTGCCCCCGGCCGAACCTTGGGCCTCGATGCCCAATGTCGGAAGCTGGTAAGACGCCGTTCATGGAAATCGTCCGAGTCCCCGTCCTGTCCGACAATTATGCCTGGCTGATCCACGATGCCGGGCACACCGTGGCGCTCGATCCGGGCGAGGCCGGGCCGGTGGCCGCCGCCGCCGCCGCGCGCGGCTGGACGATCGGGCAGGTCTGGCTGACCCATTGGCATCCCGACCATGTCGGCGGCGCGGCCGCGTTGCGCGCCGCGGGCGCGACGATCGCGGGGCCGGCGGCGGAGGCGGACCGGATCGCAGGGCTCGATACGCTGTTGGAGGAAGGCGACGGGATCGCGGTCGGCCATGCGCAGGCCACCATCTGGTCGGTGCCGGGGCATACGGCGGGGCATATCGCCTTCCACCTGGCCGATCGCGGGGTGATCTTCACCGGCGACACGCTGTTCGCGATGGGGTGCGGCCGGTTGTTCGAGGGGACGGCGGCGCAGATGCACGCCAATATGCGCCGCTTCGCCGCGCTGCCCGAGGATACGCGGGTCTATTGCGGACACGAATATACGCTGTCGAACGCGCGCTTCGCCGCCACGGTCGAGCCGGACAATGCGGCGATCGCGGCCCGGCTGGCCGCTGTCGAGGCGATGCGCGAACAGGGCGAGCCCACCGTCCCGACGACCATCGCGCTGGAGCGCGCCACCAATCCGTTCCTGCGGTCGGTCGATGCCGACGAATTGGCCGAGAGACGTGCAGCCAAGGATGCGTTCAGAGGTTAACGTCTAGCTACGGGAGACGCTGATCGAAGGAGACGAAATGATGCGTATCGCGACATGGCTTTCGGTGCTTGTTCCGGCGGTGGCGTTGGCGGGCTGTACGCTGACCCCGGCGGAAAAGGCGCGGATCGAACAACGGGCCGAAACCGAGAAGGCCGATCTGGACAAGGCGTTGCGCGGCCTGACGCCGGGATCGCCGACCCAGTGCATCAGCCAGTATCGGACGCAGCAGGTCCGCTCCTATGGCCCGACCATCGTCTATACCGTGTCGCCCAATCTGAAATATGTCAGCCAGACCTCGGGCGGCTGCGACGGGGTCGGCGGACAGGGCAACAACATCTTCGTCACGCGCACCACCACGGGCCAGCTCTGCTCGGGCGATATCGCGCAGACCGTCGACCGCGCATCGGGCTTCTTCACCGGCAGCTGCAGCTTCGGCGAATTCACCCCCTATCGGAAGGCCCGGTGATGCGCGGGCGCGTCCTTCCGCTCGTCGCGCTGGGGCTGAGCTTGGTGGCGGCCAAGTCCGATCCCTTTGCGGGCCGGGTCGCGGGGCCGCCCGCCAAGTGTGTCGATACCACCACCGCCATGTCGGGGCCGTCCATCTATGACAATGACACGATCGTCATCAATGGCGGCGGCCAGCGCATGTGGCGCGCCAAGGTGCGCGGGCAATGTCCGGGGCTCCAGCCGTTCAATACGCTGATCGTCGAACGCTGGGGCTCGCAGATCTGTCGCAACGACCGGTTCCGGGTGCTGCAACAGGGCATGTCGATCCCGTCGCAATGGTGCCTGTTCGACGGGTTCGTGCCCTATGACCGGGTGAAGAAATAGGCGGTGTGGCCTGGGGGCCTTGCCCTCCCCCAATCCCCTCCCGGTTGCGGGAGGGGCGATCCTGTCGTCAGCGGATAGATTCAACCGTCTGATCTTGCCGCTCCCCTCCCGCAAGCGGGAGGGGATGGGGGAGCGCCACGGCGTCTCACCGAGCCCTCCCCTCGGACTCACAGGACGAACCGGCTGAGATCGGTATTGCGCGCCACCGCCGACAGCTGCTGGTCGACATAGGCCGCATCGACGGTCAGCACCGTGCCCTGGCGATCCTCCGCCTCGAAGCTGATATCCTCGAGCAGCTTCTCCATCACCGTCTGCAACCGCCGCGCGCCGATATTCTCGACCTGCGCGTTCACCTCGGCGGCGATGCGCGCGATCGCGGCGATGCCGTCCTCGGTGAAGGAAATGTCCACCCCCTCGGTGCCGATCAGCGCCTTGTACTGCGCAGGCAGCGACGCCTTGGTATCCGACAGGATCGCGACGAAATCTCCCTCGGTCAGCGCCTTCAACTCGACCCGGATCGGCAACCGCCCCTGAAGCTCGGGCAGCAGGTCGGACGGCTTGGCGACATGGAAAGCGCCGGACGCGATGAACAGGATATGGTCGGTCTTCATCGGGCCGTACTTCGTCGAGACGGTGGTGCCCTCGATCAGCGGCAGCAGGTCGCGCTGCACGCCCTCGCGGCTGACCGAGCCGCCGCGCACGTCGCTGACCGCGATCTTGTCGATCTCGTCCAGGAAGACGATCCCGTTAGCCTCGGCGTCCGCCAGCGCGGCGCGGCTGACCTCGTCCTGATCGAGCCGCTTGTCCGCCTCTTCCTCGACCAGCTTGGTCCAGGCCGCGCCGACGGTCAGCTTGCGCCGCTTGAGCGGCTGGCCGCCGCCGAACGCCTTGCCCATCATTTCGGACAGGTTGATCATCTGCGGCGCGGCGCCCGGAATCTCGAACGGCATGGCCGGGGCCTGTTCCAGTTCGATCTCGATCTCGGTCTGGTCGAGATGGCCGTCGCGGAAGCGCTGGCGGAACGCCTCGCGTGTCGCCTGGCTCGAATCCTTGCCGACCAGCGCGTCGAGCAGGCGGTTCATCGCCGCCTCTTCCGCCTTGTCCTTCACCGCGACCCGGCGGCGTTCCTTTTCCAGCCGGATCGCTTCCTCGACCAGGTCGCGCGCAATCTGTTCGACGTCGCGGCCGACATAGCCGACCTCGGTGAACTTGGTCGCCTCGACCTTGACGAAGGGCGCGTCGGCCAGCTTGGCCAGACGGCGGCTGATCTCGGTCTTGCCGCAGCCGGTCGGGCCGATCATCAGGATGTTCTTGGGCGTCACCTCGTCGCGCAGGTCCGCGCCCAGCCGCTGGCGACGCCAGCGGTTGCGCATCGCGACGGCGACTGCGCGCTTGGCGTCGGCCTGGCCGATGATATGCGCGTCGAGCGCGGCGACGATCGCCTTGGGGGTCAACTGGTCGTTCATGGGAACCCTAAATTACTGCGCGCCGTCGATGGCTTCGAGCGTGACGCGGTCGTTGGTGTAGACGCAGACATCGGCGGCGATCGCCATCGCCTTGCGCGCGATCGTCTCGGCATCCTGTTCATAGTCGACGAGCGCACGCGCAGCCGCCAGCGCGTAATTGCCACCCGAGCCGATCGCGCAGACGCCGTTCTCGGGCTCCAGCACGTCGCCATTGCCGGTCAGGATCAGCGTCACGTCCTTGTCGGCGACGATCATCATCGCCTCCAGGTTGCGCAGGAACTTGTCGGTCCGCCAGTCCTTGGCCAGCTCGACCGCCGCGCGCAGCAACTGGCCGTTATGCCGCTCCAGCTTGGCCTCCAGCCGCTCGAACAGGGTGAAGGCATCCGCCGTCGCCCCCGCAAAGCCGCCGATGACCGAGCCATCGCCCAGGCGCCGGACTTTCCGCGCATTGGGCTTCATGACCGTCTGGCCCATCGAAACCTGACCGTCCCCGGCCACCACCACCCGGCCGCCACGGCGCACCGAGCAAATCGTCGTGCCATGCCAGGTGGGCATGGCGTGTTCATTCCCGCTCATGCGCGGCGATATGGATGCGGGTGGGCGCGGGTTCAATGGAGGGAGTTTCCCGACCTCCGTCCAGCCGAAGCGAAGTCGAAGGCCATCTTTTCATTCCTCCCCTGCAAGGGGAGGTGGCAGGCCGAAGGCCTGACGGAGGGGTGTCCCGGTTGGAGAGGTGGTGCCGCGCTCGCGACCGGGGACTCCCCTCCACCAGCTCCGCTGGTCCCTCCCCTTGCAGGGGAGGAAGAGAAAGATGCACGGCGGTCACCGTTTCAGCATGGCCTTCGACTTCGCTCAGGCCGAACGGCGCAGGGTTTCAGAAGGTTACTCCCCCAGCTTCTCGATCTTGTCCTTCAGCGCCGCCAGTTCCGCCTTCAGCGCGGCCATTTCATCGTCCCTGCCGGCTGCGGGAGCCGCCGGGGCGGGCGCGGGTGCAGGGGCGGGCGCACCGGGCTTGAACCCCTGCGTCGCCGCCTCGAACATCGCCAGGTTCCGCTTGGCCATGTCGGCGAAGGGCGTGCCCGCGAACGCGCCCTCGACCGCCGACTTGAACTGTTCCTGGTTGCGGCGGAAGCTGTCCATCGACGCCTCCAGATAGCCCGGCACCACCGCCTGCATCGAGTCGCCGTACATCGAGATCAGCTGGCGCAGGAAATTGACCGGCAGCATCGTCTCGCCCCGGCTTTCCTCTTCCATGATGATCTGGGTCAGGACATTATGGGTGATGTCCTCGTCGGTCTTGGCGTCGACCACCTTGAAGTCGCGCCCCGCCCGGATCATCGCCGCCAGATGGTCGAGCGTGATGTAGGAGGAGGTTTCGGTGTTGTAGAGCCGCCGGTTCGCATATTTCTTGACGATCACGACGCCGTCCGCTGCCTGCTTCTTCATGGACCCCCGCCTTCTATGATTTTGACCTAGCCTAACGTCATGGATTTCGCATCGCAACATGGTCCGCGCCCCTTGCCGCTGTTCCTGGCGATGTTGCGCAGCGAGGCCGCGGAAAATCCCGATCTGGCGACGCGCGCCATGGAGGGGTTGCGGCGGTTCCAGGCCGCGAAACGCGAACGGCCGATGCGCGCGCTGGCCGTGCGGCGACGGCGCGGACGGGTGCGGTTGCGCGATGCCGGAGGGGAAGGACGGCCCGTGCTGTTCGTCCCCTCGCTGATCAACCCGGCCTCGATCCTGGACCTGTCCCGCGACCGCTCGCTAATCCGCTGGCTGCGCGAGCGGGGCTGCCACCCCTGGCTGATCGACTGGGGCACGCCCGGCGCGAAGGATCGCGACATCGACGTGGCGGGGCATGTCGAGCGTTTCCTGCTGCCGCTGATCGCGACATTCCCCGAACCGCCAGTGCTGGTCGGCTATTGCCTGGGCGGCACGCTGGCCATGGCGGCGGCGGCGCGCAGCAGGGTGGCCGGGATCGCCGCCATCGCCGCGCCGTGGCATTTCAGCGGCTATGGCGAAGAGGCGCGCGCCGCGATGGCCGCGCAATGGGCTGCGATCAAGCCGACCTCCGAGGCGCTCGGCGTCGTTCCCATGGAGGCGTTGCAGGCGGGATTCTGGCGGCTCGACCCGGCGCGGACCATCGCCAAATATGCCGCCTTCGCCGATCTCGATCCGCGCAGCGACGCCGCACGCCGCTTCATCCGGCTGGAGGACTGGGCCAACCAGGGCGCCCCCCTGCCCCATGGCTTCGGCCTGGAACTGTTCGAGCGGCTGATCGCCGAGGATCGTCCCGGTCAGGGACGATGGCGCGTCGGCGGCGGGATCGTCACACCGTCGCAATGCGACGCGCCTAGCGTCGAGTTCGTCGCCACCGCCGACCGGATCGTTCCCGCCGCCACAGCCATCGGACTGTCCGACCGGCGAGCGGGTGGCACGGGCCATGTCGGCATGGTCGTCGGCGGTCGTGCGGAACAACAGCTTTGGCAACCGCTGGCCGACTGGATCGCGGGCCTGCCTGCCCCTAGATAGTGTGTAAGTAGAGAGGAGCCTTCATGACCGAGATCGTCATCACCGCCGCCAAGCGTACCCCCGTGGGCAGCTTCCTGGGCGCCTTCGCCGCCACGCCCGCGCATGAACTGGGCCGGGTGGCGATCACCGCCGCGCTCGAACAGGCGGGCATCAAGGGCGAGGATGTGTCCGAGGTCATCCTCGGCCAGGTGCTGACCGCCGCGCAGGGGCAGAACCCCGCGCGCCAGGCGTCGATGGCGGCGGGCATCCCCAAGGAAGTCCCGGCTTACGGCGTGAACCAGGTCTGCGGCTCGGGCCTCCGCGCGGTCGCGCTGGGGCTTCAGGCGATCGCCAATGGCGATGCGACCATCGTCGTGGCGGGTGGCCAGGAATCCATGTCGCTCTCGCCCCATGCCCAGACGATGCGCGGCGGCACCAAGATGGGTCCGCTGACCATGGTCGACACCATGGTCCATGACGGCCTGACCGATGCCTTTGCGGGCTATCACATGGGCATCACCGCCGAAAACCTTGCCGAGCAATATCAGGTGACGCGCGACGATCAGGACCGTTTCGCGGTCCGCTCGCAGAACCTCGCTGAAAAGGCGCGCGGCGAAGGCCGGTTCAAGGACGAGATCGCCCCCGTCACCATCAAGACCCGCAAGGGCGAGACGGTGGTCGCCGACGACGAATATATCCGCGCGGGTGCCACCATCGAGAGCGTCTCGGGCGTCCGCCCCGCCTTCAAGAAGGACGGCACCGTCACCGCCGCCAACGCCTCGGGCCTGAACGACGGCGCCGCCGCGCTCGTCCTGATGAGCCGCGAGGAGGCCGAGAAGCGCGGCACGCCGGTGCTTGCGACGATCAAGAGCTGGGCCTCTGCGGGCGTCGACCCGTCGGTCATGGGCATCGGCCCCGTCCCCGCCACCCGGCGCGCACTGGAAAAGGCGGGCTGGAGCGTCGGCGACCTCGATCTGATCGAGGCCAACGAAGCCTTTGCCGCACAGGCGCTGTCGGTCGGCAAGGAGCTGGGTTTCGACCCCGACAAGGTCAACGTCAACGGCGGCGCGATCGCGCTGGGCCATCCGATCGGCGCCAGCGGCGCGCGGGTGCTCACGACCCTGATCTACGAAATGCAGAAGCGCGACGCCAAAAAGGGCCTCGCCACTTTGTGCATCGGCGGCGGCATGGGCATCGCCATGTGTGTTGAGCGGTAAACACGCTTCTATGCGAAAATTTCGCGATTAACGGTTATATTGCAGGGATGTGTCGAACCTGTCACATCCCTGCAACATCGGTTACACAATTTTCATTTGCGATTTTAGAGGCGCTTGTTTTCGCGGCGGAAATTTCTTTCCCTTGGATGAACGGACATGAACGATCCGTCATAATGGGGGTAAAGAATGACAATGCGTACCCTGCTGGGAGCCTCTGCGCTGGCCAGCACCCTGGTTCTGTTGCCGGTCGCCGCGTTGGCACAGACCGCGACGTCCGAAACCACCGCGACGCAGCCGCAAGAAGGGGCGGCCACCGATCCCAACGTCACCGAGCGCGACGAACAGGCCAAGGGTGACGTCATCGTCACCGGCTCGCGTCTGGCGCGGCCGAACCTGGATTCGCCGACCCCGGTCACCTCGGTCACCGCCGAGCTGCTGACCTCGACCGGCAACCTCAACATCGGCGATTCGCTCAACCAGCTGCCGGCGCTGCGCTCGACCTACAGCCAGGCCAACTCGACCCGCTTCATCGGCACCGCCGGCCTGAACCTGCTCGACCTTCGTGGTCTGGGCACCAGCCGCACGCTGGTCGTGGTCAATGGCCGTCGCCATGTGACCGCGCAGCCGGGCAGCTTCGTGATCGACACGAACACGATCCCCACCGAACTGCTGGAACGCGTCGACGTCGTCACGGGCGGCAGCTCGGCCGTCTATGGTTCGGACGCGATGGCGGGCGTCGTCAACTTCGTGCTGAAGCGCAATTTCGAGGGCATTCGCGCCACCGGCCAGAGCGGCGTGTCCAGCCACGGCACGCGCGGATCCTATTTCGGGGCGCTGACCGTCGGCAAGAATTTCGCCGAAGGCCGTGGCAATATCGCCGCCGCCGCCGAATACTCGTTCTCGGATGTCGTCTATTACACGGACCGCGACGATATCACCGGCGCCTATTCGGGCCGCAGCCAGTTCAACGCGGTGCAGAACACCGGCCCGCAACTGAATCCCAATGGCGGTCCGATCCGCACGACGCCGGAATCGTCGCTGGGCGACGGCATTCCCGATACGGCCTTCCTGCGCAACGTCCGTAACAACACCATCTCGGAAGGCGGCCTGTTCACCGCCAGCTGCCCGACGGTCGCCGCCACCGGCGAGTCCGCCGCAGCCTTCGCGGCCCGGCGCGGGGTCGCCTGTTCGGGCCTGGCCAATATCGGCAGCTCGAACACGCTCAGCCAATATGGCCGCACCTTCGTCTTCAATCCCGATGGTACGCTGACCGCCAACAACTGCGTCACCGACCTGCGCCCCTTCGGCTCGGGCAACTGCGTGGGCGGCCAGGGTTCGACCCTGCGCCTGAACGGCATGCTCCAGCCCAAGCTGGAACGCTTCTCGGGCAACATTCTGGCCCATTTCGACGTCTCGGACGCGTTCAAGCCGTTCGTCGAGGCCAAATATGTCCGCATCGACGCGTTGCAGGAAGGTCAGCCGACCTTCGCGAACAACACGTTCAGCATCAACAACCCGTTCCTGAGCAGCCAGGCCCGCGCGACGCTCGTCTCGGCGCTCGCACCGGGGGCGACGACCTTCACAGCGCAACGTTTCAACGTCGACTTCGGTGGTCGCGGCGAGGTTCACAGGCGCGAGACCTTCCGCATCGTCGGCGGTGTCGAGGGCGATTTCGCCGAGGGATGGCACTATGAAGTGTCGGCCAACTACGGCCGCCTCGACACCTTCTACAAGACCAACGGCAACTATGTAACGCAGAAGTATCTGAACTCGATCAACGCGGTGCGCAACGCCGCCGGTCAGATCGTCTGCGGGATCAATGCCGATGCCTCGACCGCCAATGACGACGCGGCCTGCGTGCCCGTCAATCTGTTCGGTTCGGGTCAGGTCAGCCAGGCGGCGCTGAACTATTTCTCGATCACCTCGACGCGCAAGCAGAAGGCCGAGCAGTTCGACCTGGTCGGTTTCGTCAACGGCACGCTGTTCCGCCTGCCGGGCGGCGATGTCACCTTCTCGCTGGGCGGCGAATATCGTCGCGAGACGGCCTATTCGAAGTATGACGATCTGACCGCCAGCGGCGCGACGTTCCTGAACTCGATCCCGACCTTCGCGCCGCCGGCGTATGACATCAAGGAAGCGTTCGGCGAGATCAGCGTGCCGCTGCTGGCCGACCGTCCGTTCTTCCACGAACTGACCCTGACCGGCGCGGCACGCGTGTCGCATTACAATGTCGGCAATGCGGGCACGCCGTGGACGTACAACGTCAACGCGATCTGGTCGCCGATCCGCGACATCACCTTCCGTGGCGGCTATGCGCGCTCGGTCCGTGCCCCGTCGCTGAGCGAACTGTACGCCGCCAGCTCGCAGACCTTCGCCCAGCCGTCGGATCCCTGCAGCCAGAACAACATCAACAACAACCCCAATCGCGTCCGCAACTGCGCCGCGGCGGGCGTGCCGACTACCCAGACCTTCAACGGCACGACCGAGCCCTTCACCAACAATGCGGCGTCGAGCATCTACGGCTTCAACCGTGGCAATTCGGCGCTCCAGGCCGAGAAGAGCCGCAGCTTCACCATCGGCACGGTGATCCAGCCGCAGGCCATTCGCGGTTTCTCGCTGACCGTCGATTATTACAACATCACGATCAAGGACGCGATCTTCTCGCTGCCGGCGCAGACAATCATCAACCAGTGCTACGACAATCCGAGCGGCATCAACAATCCGTTCTGCGCGGCGGTGTTCCGCAATCCGAACGGCACCTTCGCGGGCCAGCAGAACGTCATCCATGGCGGTGCGACGGTGTCGTTCCCGACCACGGGGCCGTCCTTCTTCTCGCAGGGCTTCAACTACGCCAAGCTGGAAACCTCGGGCATCGACATCGATGCGTCGTATCGCACCAAGATCAGCGACACGGGTACGCTGACCCTGCGCCTTCTCGCCAGCTACATGGCGCAGAACAACGGTTATACCGATGTAGGCGATCCGACCTTCCGCGACCGGTACAAGGGCGAGCTGGGCTTTTCCGCATGGCGCGGTCAGTTCGTCGGCAACCTGAACTTCGAGACCTTCGATATCCAGTATCGCCTGCGGTATGAAGGCAAGTCGACCGTTGCCGCCGAGTATGAAACGCAGAACAGCTATGACGGCCGTCCGGCGCGCAACCCGGACGCGTTCCCGGTGGTCTGGTATCCCGAGGCGTTCTACCACGCGATCCAGGTCGGCTTCAACGCGACCGAGCGCTTCCGCTTCTATGTCGGCGTCGACAATGTCACCGACAAGAAGCCGCCCTATGACCTGCTGGGCGTCGCATCGGGCGATCCGTACGACAATATCGGCCGGTTCTTCTATGCCGGGTTCAAGGCCAACTTCTGATCCGTCGGGATCGGAACTGATCGGGGCTCTCCTTCGGGAGGGCCCTTTTTTTCATCCCCGCCCGAAACGCTGTCCCAACCCGGTCAGCAGTTCATATTGCGACACGCCCGATGCGGCGGATGCGGCGGCCAGATCATAGTCCATCGCCAGCCAGTCGCCCTCGGCCAGATCGGGCCTGGCGGTCACGTCGACCGCGACCAGATCCATCGACACCCGGCCGAGCACCGGCAGGACCACGTCGTCCGCGCGTGCCGCCCCCAGGCCCGACAGCGCGCGGCGATAACCGTCGGCATAGCCCAGGTTCAGGATCGCGACCTCGGTATCGGCGGGGGCGGTCCAGGTGGCGTTGTAGCCGACCGTCTCGCCTGCGGGGACCAGGCGACGCTGCAGGATCTGCGCCTCGGGCCGGGCGACCTGCCGCAACGGTCCGGCCATGTCGGGACGCGGAATACCGCCATAGAGCGCCAGCCCCGGCCGGGTCAGGTCGAAATGATAGTCGGCGCCCAGCCCGATACCCGCCGAATTGGCCAAGCTCATCCGGCGTGCGTGCGTCCGCCCCTTCAACCCGGCAAAGGCCGCCTGCTGACGCGCGTTCATCGGCACATCCTCATCGGCGCAGGCGAGGTGACTGATCAGCGTCTCGATCGCCAGCCCGTCGAGCAGGCCGTCGGCCACCGCCTGCACAGACACGCCCAGTCGGTTGATCCCGGTGTCGACCATAACGTCGCACGCGCCGCCGCCGCCCTCGCGCCACCGCGCCACCTGTTCGGGGGTGCTGAGCACCGGACGCGCGAATCCCGCCATGGCCGCAGCCATGTCCTCGGCGCGCAGGCCGTGCAGGACCGATAGGGTGAGGCCCAGCGGGGCGAGCGCCAGCGCCTCGGCCCAGTTCGCGACGAAGAAGTCGCGGCATCCCGCCCCGGCCAGCGTCTGCGCCACCAGCGTCGCCCCCAGGCCATAGCCATTGGCCTTGACCGCCGCGCCGCACGCCGCCGTCCCGCTCATCCGGTCCATGGCCTGCCAGTTGGAGACAAGCGCATCGCGATCGATACGCAGGCGAAGGGGGGCGGGTATTTCCATCACGCTGCGGGCTTTAGGCCGCATTGGCGGGAGGGAAAAGGCGCGATGGGTTTTTCGCATGTAGCGCCCCGACCGGCCTTACACGGGCGAAGGCGATGCAATGCGCTTTCCTCAGGTGGCTCCTGTGGAATAGCGATTCCCTTGGCCTTCGACTTCGCTCAGGCTGAACGGTGGTTTTTCCAGGCTGGGTCGAGATTCAGGATTCCTCCTTCTTCCCCTCTCCCCTGGGGGAGTGTTCACCCCGGACTCTGCAGGCGTTTTCTGACGAGGAATATGTCGAGGGTGATCTCGAGCATGTTTTGGGTCTTGGAGGCGCGCTTGGTTCGGCGGTTGAAGCGGGCCAGCATGTCGCGGAACGAGGCGTTGGACGCTTCGATCAGATGCGTCTGCGCCTTGGTCTGCTGGTGGGGTTCGGGAGCGCCGATCCGCTGGAAGGCGAGGTGGTAGCAGGAGTTGGCGTCGGTGAAGATGGCGCTGATCTGACCGACGGCGGCCTTGGCCAGCGCGTAGATGGCAGTCGCACTTCTGACGCCGTTATCGCCCACATGATAGGCCACGACGCGTCGATGCCGACGGCTGTACGCCTTCCAGATTACCGCTCGCTGCCGTTTTTTTGGATGTAGGTGTAGATCTCGTCCATCTCGATGACATCGGGCTCCCCGGTGTCGACCGGAGCGGCATATGCCAGTTTCTGCTGCAGCGCTGCATGTTCCTTGCGGATCCACTTGAGAACCGCGGCCGGTGATGCTCCCAGCACCCGGCCGATCGCCCGGATGCCCATGCTGTTCATGTACATCTCGATCGCCATCGCCTTGGTCTCAGCACTGAACCGGGGTTGGCTGTCGGTGCAGTATCGACCGCACGCCCGGCACACATAGCGTTGATGCCCCGCCTTCCGGCCCCGCTTGATCAGGTCAGTCCCATCACACCTTGGGCAACGCATTCCATCCCCCCGTCTCAAATCACAGGAACAGACAAGAAGCCACAATGCGGCCGGTGTAAACAGTCCCCTCCCCTGGACAGGGGAGAGGGTTAGCGAAGCTTGCCAGCCTGCTGGCTAGCGCAGCTTGGGTGAGGGGTCGAGCGAGCCCAAAGGCTCGCGCGCTCGCTTCGCGAGCGCCCACCCCTCACCCAGCTCCGACTAAGCCTTTGCTACGCAAAGACCAAGTCTGCGCAACCCTCTCCCCTCTGCGAGAGGCGAGGGAAGGAATGGCGATCGGCCCTAGCGCAGCGTGCGGATGATGCCGGAGAAGTCGACCGGCGGCTGCCCCTCGCCGACGAACGCGGCGTAAAGCTCGGCCGCGCGCTCGCCCATCGGCGTGGTCGCGCCCGCGTCGCGTGCCGCTTCCATCGCCAGCTTCAGGTCCTTGAGCATCAGCGCCGCCGCGAAGCCGCCCTGATAGTCGTGATCGGCGGGTGTTTCCGGCCCGACGCCGGGCACCGGGCAATATTTGGTCATCGACCAGCTCTGCCCCGACGACACCGAGGCGATGTCGTAGAAGGTCTGCGGCTCCAGCCCCAGCCTTTCCGCCAGCACGAACGCCTCGCAAGTCGCGATCATCGTCGCGCCGAGCAGCATGTTGTTGCAGATCTTCGCCGCCTGCCCCGCGCCATTGCCCCCGGCATGGATCACCGCCTGGCCCATCGCCGACAGGAAGGGCTCGGCGCGCTCGAAGGCCTGGTCGGACCCGCCGACCATGAAGGTCAGCGTGCCCGCCCTGGCCGCCGCGATCCCGCCCGAGACGGGAGCATCGACCGCCATCATGCCCTTGCCCCGCGCCGCCTCCGCCACGCGTCGCGCGGTGGCGACGTCGATGGTCGAGCAGTCGATCAGGATCGCGGAGGGCGGCGCGGCGGTGAAGACGGCGTCGGCATAAACGCGCTCGACATGGGTTCCGGCGGGCAGCATCGTCACCACCGCCTCGACGCCCTCCATCGCCGCGACCGCGCTGTCGACCGGCAGGCAGCCCGCCGCCCGCGCCGCCGCCAGCGCGTCCGCCGACAGGTCGAAGGCGCGGACGTCATGCCCCGCCTTCGCCAGATTGGCGGCCATGCCGCCGCCCATATTGCCCAGGCCGATAAACGCGATCCGCGCCATGATGCTCTCTCCTATAATCTTCTTCTTTTAAGCCCCTCCCGCCTGCGGGAGGGGCGTGAGTCACATCAGCGGTTGGTCCAGTTGGGGCTGCGCTTCTCCACGAATGCCGCCATGCCTTCCTTCTGGTCGGCCGAGCCGAACAGGCCGTGGAACAGGCGGCGTTCAAACTGCACGCCCTGCGCCAGCCCCATGTCGAAGGCGGCGTTGACCATCTCCTTGTTGGCGCGGACCGCGATCGGGGCCATGCCGGCGATGGTCGCCGCGGTCTTCAGCGCGTCCTCGACCAGATCGGCGGCGGGGACGATACGCGCGACCAGGCCCGCGCGCTCGGCTTCCTCGGCGTCCATCATCCGGCCGGTCAGGCACATCTCCATCGCCTTGGCCTTGCCGACCGCATGCGCCAGCCGCTGCGATCCGCCCATGCCCGGCGTCACGCCCAGCTTGATCTCGGGCTGGCCGAACCTGGCGGTGTCGGCGGCCAGGATGAAGTCGCACATCATCGCCAGCTCGCACCCGCCGCCCAGCGCATAGCCCGCGACCGCCGCGATGATCGGCTTGCGGATGCGGGTGAATTCGTCCCAGCCGGAGAAATGGTCGCCGCCATACATGGCGGCGAAGTCCATCTCCTGCATCTCCTTGATGTCCGCCCCCGCCGCGAAGGCCTTGGGACTGCCGGTGATGACGGCGCAGCGCTGTTCGGGATCGGCGTCATAGGCGCGCATCACCTCGAGCAACTCGGCCAGCAGCTCGGCATTCAGCGCATTGAGCGCCTGGGGCCGGTTCAGCGTCACCAGCGTCACCGCCTCGCGGCGCTCGACGATCAGGGTGGTATAGTCGGTCATGCGGGCGTCCTCTTCAGCGGTCTTCGGGGGTCCAGGCCTGGGCCTCGGGCAGGGGGGCGAAGATATGGTCGATCATCGTGTCGGTCACGCCCTCGGGCGTGGCGGGGTTCCAGCGCGGCGCATTGTCCTTGTCGATGATCAGCGCGCGGACGCCCTCGATAAAGTCGGGCCGCTGCACCACGCGGCTGGCGACGCCATATTCGCGGCGCATCTCCTCGGCGAAGTCGGTGGTCCGCGCCCCCTCGTGCAGCAAACGCAGCGACACCTTGCAGGCTTGCGGCGATTTGGTGCGCAAGATCGCCAGCTGCTGCGCGGCCCATTCGCCGCCATCTGCCGCCAGCGCGGCGACGATCTCCTCCAGCGTGTCGGCGGCGAACAGCCGGTCGATATCGGCGGCATGGACCATGATCCCGGCCTCGGGCACGGGGGCGGCCAGCCGGTCGAGCGTCGCGGCGATCTCCTGCGGGGCCGAGAGGATCGCGGCCTTCGCCTCGTCCAGCGCGGACGATGGCAGATAATGGGTGGCGAGGCCCAGCGCATGCGCCTCCGCCCCGTCGAGCCGGTGGCCGGTCAGCGCCAGGAACACGCCCATCCGCCCCGGCAGTCGCGACAGATACCAGCCGCCGCCGACATCGGGGAACAGGCCGATCCCCGTCTCGGGCATGGCGAACCGGGTATTCTCGGTCGCGACCCGGAAGCGCGCGGGCGCGGAGATGCCGACGCCGCCGCCCATGGTGATGCCGTCCATGACGGCGACGATCGGCTTGGCATAGGTGAACAGCCGGTGGTTCATCCGATATTCGGCCTGGAAGAAGCCCCGTGCCGCCTCGCCGTCGCCCGCACCGCTCTCGGCCAGCAACCGTATGTCGCCGCCCGCGCAGAAGCCGCGCCCCTCGGCATGGTCGATGATGACCGCCTCGACCGACAGATCGCCGCGCCAGTCCTCCAGCGCGGCTAGCACGCCCTCGCACATCGCACGGGTCAGCGCGTGGATCGCCTTGGGCCGGTTGAGCCGCAGCCGCCCGACCGGGCCTTCGCGGGTGACGATCAGATCCTGGGTCATGCCGGTCCCTCTATCCTTTCCCGTTCCCCGGCGAAGGCCGGGGCCCAGTTGTGGCAAGCTATGAAGCGCGCCATCGGCTGCTTGGAAACTGGACCCCGGCCTTCGCCGGGGAACAGCTTAGTCTTTGAGCAACTCCCGCCCAACGATCATCCGCATCACCTGGTTGGTCCCTTCCAGGATCGAATGCACGCGCAGGTCGCGCCAGAAGCGCTCGATCGGGTAATCCATCAGATAGCCGTAACCGCCATGGAGTTGCAGCGCCCGGTCGACCACCGACGATCCGGTATCGGTCGCCAGCCTTTTGGCCATGGCGGCGAAGCGGGTCTTGTCGGGCGCACCCGCCGTCACCTTGGCGGCGGCGAGATAGAGCAGCGCGCGCGCCGCCTCCAGCTCGGTCGCCATGTCGGCCAGGGTGAACTGGGTATTCTGGAACTCGGCGATCGCCTTGCCGAACTGGCGGCGGTCCTTCACGTAAGCGACCGCCTCGTCCAGGCAGCGCTGCGCGCCCCCCAGCGAGCAGGCGCCGATGTTCAGCCGCCCGCCGTCCAGCCCCATCATCGCGATGCGGAAGCCCTCGCCCTCCGCGCCCAGCCGGTTGGCGACCGGCACGCGGACATTGTCGAACGTCACCTGCCGCGTCGGCTGCGAATGCCAGCCCAGCTTGCGCTCGTTCGCGCCGAAGGACACGCCGGGGGTATCCTTGTCGATCACCAGGCAGGAAATACCCTTCGGCCCCTCCCCCTCTGGAGTATTTGGGCCGGTGCGGACCATGGTGACGTACACCTCATTCTCGCCGCCGCCCGAGATGAATTGCTTGGAACCCGAGACGACATAATGGTCGCCATCGCGCACCGCGCGGGTCTTGAGCGCCGCCGCGTCGGAGCCCGAACCCGGCTCGGTCAGGCAATAGCTGGCCATGCGCGCCATGGTGACGAGATCGGGCAGATACCGCGCCTTCACATCCGCATCGCCGAAGCGGTCGATCATCCACGACGCCATATTGTGGATCGAGATGAAGGCGGAGGTGGAGGGACAGCCATAGGCCATCGCCTCCATGATGAGCGCCGCCTCCAGTCGTCCGAGCGCGATGCCGCCCGATTCCTCGGACACATAGATCGCGGCGAAGCCCAGTTCGGCGGCTTCGCGAATCGTGTCGCGCGGGAAGACATGCTTCTCGTCCCATTCGGCGGCGAAGGGGGTGATGCGGTCGGCGGTGAAGCGGCGCGCCAGTTCCTGGATTTCGCGCTGCTCGTCGGTCAGGTCGAATTGGGTCATCGGGTTCGTCTCGTCCTGTTAAGCCCCTCCTCCCGGAGGGGGGAGGGGTTTGGGGAGGGGGCTACGCCACGGGCGATGGTCTCTGTGAGACTCCTTTCCCTCCCCCATCCCCTCCCGCCTGCGGGAGGGGCGTGCTTTTAGGCCATGGTGGGAATCACGAAGGCGTTGCCGCCATCGGGCGAGCCATCGGGCCAGCGCTGCGTCACCGTCTTCACCTTGGTCCAGAAGCGGACGCCCTCCATGCCGTGCTGGTTCACGTCGCCGAACGCCGAACGTTTCCACCCGCCGAAGCTGTGATAGGCCACGGGCACCGGGATCGGCACGTTGATGCCGACCATGCCGACCTCGACACGCGCGGCGAATTCGCGCGCGGCATGGCCGTTGCGGGTGAAGATCGCCACGCCATTGCCATATTGATGCTCACTCGGCAGGCGCACCGCCGTCTCGAAATCGGGCGCGCGGACGATCTGGAGCACGGGGCCGAAGATTTCCTCGCGATAGCTCTGCATGGCGGGCGTCACCCGGTCGAACAGCGAAGGGCCGATGAAGAAGCCCTCCTCATAGCCTTGCAGCTTGAAGCCGCGCCCGTCGACCACCAACTCCGCGCCCTCGTCCACGCCGGTCTGGATCCAGTCCTCGACCCGGCGCTTGTGCGCGGCGTTGACGACCGGGCCGTAATGCGCCTGCGCATCGGTCGAGACGCCGACGCGCAACGCATCGATCGCGGGGATCAGCTTTTCACGCAGCGCATCCGCGGTTTTCTCGCCCACGGGCACGACGACGGGCAGCGCCATGCACCGCTCGCCCGCCGAGCCGAAGGCCGCGCCCGACAGGTCGGCGACCACCTGGTCCAGATCGGCATCGGGCATGACGATGCCATGGTTCTTGGCCCCGCCCATCGCCTGGACGCGCTTGCCCGCCTCGACCCCGCGCCGATAGACATAATGGGCGATGTCGGACGAGCCGACGAAGCTGACCGCGCCGATCGCGGGATGGTCCAGGATCGCATCGACCATCGCCTTGTCGCCGTGCACGACCTGCAGGATGCCCTCGGGCGCGCCCGCCTCGCGCATCAGCTCGGCCAGGCGGACCGGGACCGAGGGATCGCGCTCGGACGGTTTCAGGATGAAGGCGTTGCCGCAGGCGATGGCGATGCCGAACATCCACATCGGGATCATCGCGGGAAAGTTGAACGGGGTGATGCCCGCCCCTATGCCCAGCGGCATGCGCATCGAATAGACGTCGATGCCCGGTCCGGCGCCTTGCGTATATTCGCCCTTCAGCGCGTGGGGGATGCCGCAGGCGAACTCGATCACCTCCAGCCCGCGCTGGATGTCGCCTTTCGCATCGGCGATCACCTTGCCATGTTCGGAGGAGAGCAGATGCGCCAGCGCGTCCATATTCTGCTCGACCAGTTCCTTGAACCGGAACATCACGCGCGCCCGGCGCTGCGGATTGGTCGCGGCCCAGGCGGGTTGCGCCCTTTGCGCGGCGGCGACCGCCCGGTCGAGCAGCGCGGCATCGCCCAGCGGCACGCGCGCCTGCACCTGGCCGCTATTGGGGTCGAACACATCACCCTGACGGGTCGAAGCGGCGTCGGTCGCGGTCTGTCCACCGGCGACCACATGGTCGATCACGCGCATATGCTCTCCTGTCGCGGGTCTGCTGCCCGACTCTAGGCTTTGTAATTATATTACTCGCGCGTGAAATCCAAGTCGGACCGTAACAAAAGCCGACCAGCGCCCCGCCGGAACGCCCCCGATGCGCGTCAGGCCGCCGGACGCCAGCGCCATGCGACCGCCGCCGCCGCCAGCGCGCCGATACCCGCGCCGTGCAAGGCCGCCATGCCCCAGAAGGGATAGAGCCACGCACCCAGCCCCGCCCCCGCGACGAATCCCGCCCAGAGCAGCGTATAGGGCAACCAGCGCCACCGCTCGCGCCCCGCCACGGCCTGCGCCAGATGCTGGCCGATCTTGACCAGCGTGCCGGTCATGTAGGTGACGCCGATACTGACCTCGCCGTCCCGCTCGAAGGTGGCGTTGGCCGCGCCCATCGCCACCGCCATCCCCCAGCCGAGCCGCGCATCGAGTCCCGCCAGCCCGAGCAGCAGCGCGACCAGCAGCAGCACCGCCGCCTGTCCGCCACGCGGCAGGACCAGCCGGATCAACGTGCCCCCCATCACCCCGCCGACGAACAGCGCGAGCAACATCGCCAGCATCGCCACGCTCCCGTCCGCCGGACCGGGACGAACGAGATGCACCGCCAGCATCGTGCCGTTGCCGCTCATGAAGGAGACGAAATAGCCGCCCAGGTGCTGGAATCCGATCGCGTCGACATAGCCCGCGAGCAGCGCCAGCCCGATGGCCAGGGGCCAGGAACGTCGATCGGATCGGATCATGATGCGCCGTCATAAAGCCAGGCCGGGCGCACGTCATGATCGTATTTCGTCGCGCATGGCCATCATCGGCCCTGATGGGGGGCCTTCCGTCACTTTATTTTTATCTGTGGGGAGCAAAGCCGGGAACGGGCCGTTGGCCCGGCTCACTCAGGGGATATCGGATGGCGGGTGCGCTGCTGGAGATATGGCTCACGATATCCGCTTTGTCGTCGCTGTCGATCGTGCTGATCGCGATCGGGCATAGCGATATCGGCATGGAGCGGCGCTTTCGCCTGCGCCCGGTCCGGAGCGGTCAGCCCGCTCGCCGCAAGCGCCGGATGGCGGCCGGGCGCTGACGATCCGCCGGGCAGGCCCCGGCGGCGGCACGTTTCAGAACAGGTGAAGCAGTCGGTCGAACAGGCCCGATTTGCGGTCCCGCATCGCCATATAGCGCGCGCGATCGTCGGCGGCGCGGCGATACAAGGCATCCAGACGTTCCTCGCGCGGCAGGTCCGAAATCCGCGGTGGCGGTCTATGGCTGGCCATCTTCACCCTCCCTCAGTTGAGCCGTTCGATTTGAACGACGAACCGAAACTTTTGTTCCCTGCCAGGTGACATGCCGTTCATGACGCGTCCGCAATGACCAAGCATTTGAATAGATGAGGAAGATGCCAAAAACGGCATCGCCATCCATGCCGCAATGCCCGCACAGATGAACGTCTCGTAAGATTTCCGCAAGGAAAGCGTCAGAGCCTTGCCCGTATCGGCCGAAGCAATTCCGTTCCTTGCGCCGAAAGACTCCGATGCACGTCAATCCTGCCGACGCGACATTACCCGAAACCCGCCGCCTGTCCTCCGCGCAGCAATGGCGCTGGATCGGGATCGCCGCCGCCGTGCTGGTGGGCGCGCTGATCCTGATCACGGTCATCGGCAAGCTGACCCACAAGGAGGAAACGCCCCCCGCCCCGCCGCCGCCGGGCACGCTGCGCCTGTCCAGGGAACAGCTGGCGGCGATGCCGACGGTGCGCGTCGGGCTGGGCGCGTCGGGCGACCAGACCATGGCGACGGGCGCGATCACGGTCGATGCGACCCGCTCGACCCCCGTGCTGATGCCCTATGCGGGGCAGGTCGTGCGCGTGCTCGCCGAGGCGGGCCAGGCGGTCCGCCAGGGCCAGCCGCTGCTGCAGATCAAGACCAGCGATTTCGTCGATGCGCGCTCGGGCCTGTTCGCGGCGCGCGCCGCCTATCAGAATGCGCAGGCGCAGCTGGTTGCGGCACAGCGCAACGCCGACCGCCAGCAGCAAATCTATGAGACCGCCGGCGGCGCGCTGAAGGATTATCAGCAGGCCAAGGTCGACCTGGCCGCCGCGCAGGCGACCGCGCGCACCGCCGCCGCCTCGCTGGGCGCCGCGCGCGACAAGCTGGCGATTCTCGGCAAGTCGCAGGGCGAGATCAACCGGCTGGAGAATGTCGGCGAGGTCGCGGGCATCCACGACATCACCACGCTGCACGCGCCGATCAGCGGCGTCGTCGCCTCGCGCGATGTCGCGCCGGGGCAATATGTCTCGCAGGGCGGCGACAAGCCGGTGATGACCATCACCGACCCCTCGCGCGTCTGGCTGGTCGCGCAGGTGGCCGAGAGCGATGCCGAGAATGTCCGCGTCGGCGATCCCGTCGAGGTGACGACGCCCGCCATCCCCGGCCGCGTCTTCCACGCCACCATCGACCTGGTCGGTGCCGCGCTCGACCCGCAGACCCACCGCCTGCCGGTGCGCGCCTCGATCCCCAACCCCGACAAGGCGCTCAAGCCGCAGATGTTCGCCAGCTTCGCGATCCAGCACCGGGGTGCGGGTCAGGCGATCCGCGTCCCCGCCGCCGCCGTCATCCATGAAGGCGACACCGCCCGCGTCTGGATCATGCGGCCCGATGGCCTGCTGGTCGCGCGCGACGTGACGACCGGCGACTCGGCCAACGGGCTGGTCACCATCACGTCGGGCCTGAAGCCGGGCGAGAAGATCGTCACCTCGGGCGCGCTGTTCGTCAACGAAGCGGGGATCGGCGAGTAATGAACCGCATCGTCGACTTTGCGCTGCGTCAGCGATTGCTGATCGTCGGCCTGTTCTTCGCGATGATCGTCGCTGGCGTCATCGGTTTCATCAACCTCAACATCGAAGCCTATCCCGATCCCGTGCCCCCGATGGTCGAGGTCATCACCCAGACCCAAGGCTTGTCGGCCGAGGAGATGGAGCGCAATGTCACCATCCCGATCGAGGTCCAGATGGCGGGCATCCCGCACCTGACCGCGATCCGCGCGATCAGCCTGTTCGGCCTGTCGGACATCAAGATCCAGTTCACCTACGACTATACCAACGAACAGGCGCGCCAGCAGGTCATCAACCGCCTGTCGCAGCTGCCCCCGCTGGCGGGCGGCGCACAGCCGACGCTGTCGCCGACCTCGCCGGTGGGCGAGATCTATCGCTACCGCATCTCCGCGCCCAAGGGCTATTCGGTGATGGACCTGAAGACGCTGCAGGACTGGGTGCTCCAGCGCCGGTTCAAGCGGATTCCGGGCGTCATCGACGTCACCGGCTGGGGCGGCAAGCTGCGCGCCTATGACGTGGTGATCGACCAGAACCGCCTGAACGCGCACGGCGTGACCGTGTCGCAGGTGCTGGCGGCGCTGTCCAAGAGCGACGGCAATGTCGGCGGCCAGACGATCAACTTCGGCGAACAGGCCGCGATCGTGCGCGGCATCGGCCTGATCCAGTCGCCCGACGCGATCCAGAACGTCCTGGTCGGCCAGGCGGGTGGCCAGCCCGTGCTCGTCAAGGACGTTGCCACCGTCAAGATCGGCAACGCGCCGCGCATGGGCATCGCCGGATATAATAACGACGACGACATCGTGCAGGGCATCGTCCTGATGCAGCGCGGCGCCCAGTCGATGCCGACGATCAAGGCCGTCCAGGCCGAGGTCGCCAACATCAACGACAGCGGCATCCTGCCCCCCGGCGTCCATCTGGAGCGGATCTACGACCGGTCCGACCTGATCAACCTGACCATCCACACCGTCATGGAAAACATGGTGGTGGGCATCCTGCTGATCTTCGCGCTGCAATGGCTGTTCCTCGGCAATCTGCGCTCGGCGATCATCGTGGCGGCCACCATTCCCTTCGCGCTGGCCTTCGCGATCCTGATCCTCGTGCTTCAAGGCGAGAGTGCGAACCTGTTGTCGGTGGGTGCGCTCGACTTCGGCCTCGTCGTCGATGCCTGCGTCATCATGGTCGAGAATATCTTCCGCCACATGGTCGAACGCTCGACCGCAGTGGAGAACGGCCAGGGCCGCTATACCCTGGCCAGCCGCTTCGGCGCGGTGCTGGGCGCCTCGTCCGAGGTCAGCCGCGGCATCTTCTTCGCCGCCGCGATCATCATCGCCAGCTTCCTGCCGCTGTTCACCCTGACCGGCGTGGAGGGGCATATCTTCGGCCCGATGGCCAAGACCTATGCCTATGCCATCACCGGCGGCCTGCTCGCGACCTTCACCGTCGCGCCGGTGCTCTCGACGCTGCTCCTGCCGGACAAGCTGGCCGAGACCGAGACGTTCATCGTCGGCAAGCTGCGTGCCGTCTATGAGCCCGCCGCGTCCTTCGCGCTGCGCAACAAGATCGTGACGATCGGCGGCGGCCTGCTGATGATGGGCCTGGCCATCGTCGGCGTGCGCTCGCTCGGCATCGAGTTCCTGCCGCACCTCGAAGAAGGCAATATGTATATCCGCGCCACCCTCCCCTCCTCGATCAGCCTCGAGGCGGGCGAGAAGGTGACCAACGAGGTGCGCAAGATCATCGCCAGCTATCCGGAGACCACGGCGGTCCTGTCCGCGCATGGCCGCCCGGACGACGGCACCGATGCGACCGGCTTCTTCAACATCGAGTTCTTCGTACCGCTCAAGCCCTTCGACAGCTGGCCGAGCGGCATGACCAAGGAGAAGCTGATCGAGGAACTGTCGAGCCGCCTCGCCAAGAAATATCCGGGCGTCGACTTCTCCTTCTCGCAGATCATCGAGGATAATGTCGAGGAAGCCGCCTCGGGCGTGAAGGGCGCCAATTCGATCAAGCTGTTCGGCCCCGACCTCGTCACGCTGGAAAAGCTGGCCAACCAGATCAAGGCGCAGATGGCCAAGGTGAAGGGCATCGAGGATCTCGGCGTGTTCGAGATTCTGGGCCAGCCGACCGTGCGGATCGACGTCGATCGCGCCAAGGCCGCGCGCTATGGCCTGACGCCCGACGACATCAACCAGACGGTGGCCGCCGCCATCGGTGGCCAGTCGCCCGCCGACCTCTATGAGCCCGGCACCGATCGCCACTTCCCGATCATCGTGCGGTTGAAGCCCGCCCAGCGCGACTCGCTGGAATCGGTGCGCAACATCACGATCGGCGCGCCTTCGCCTGACGGCAACGGCACGATCCAGGTGCCGCTGTCCGAGGTGGCGAACGTCAAGCTGACCAGCGGTGCGTCATTCATCTATCGCGAGCATCAGGAACGCTATGTTCCGATCAAATTCTCGGTGCGTGGCCGCGATCTGGGCGGTGCGGTCGAGGAGGCGCGCGCGCGGATCAACCAGAATGTCCACCTGCCGCCGGGCTATCACCTGGAATGGGCGGGCGAGCTGGATAACTTGAAGAACGCGATCGCCCGTCTGGAGATCGTGGTGCCGATCAGCCTCGTGCTCATCCTGCTGCTGCTCTATGCGAACTTCGGATCGATGCGCGACAGCCTGCTCGCCTTCTCCGCGATCCCGATGGCGATCGTGGGCGGTGTGCTGGCCCTCGCTTTGACCGGCACGGCGTTCAGCATTTCGGCGGCGATCGGCTTCGTGGCCTTGTTCGGCATCGCGGTGATGGACGGCATCCTGGTCGTCACCACCTTCAACAACGCGATCGACGAAGGCGCCCCACGCGAGAATGCGCTGGCCAACACCGTCAAGAACAGCCTGCGCCCCGTCGTCATGACGTGTCTGGTCGCCGCGATCGGCCTGCTGCCCGCCGCCCTGTCTCACGGGATCGGCAGCCAGGTGCAGAAGCCGCTCGCGCTGGTCGTGGTCGGCGGCATGACGCTGGCCCCCGTGCTGATCCTGCTGGTCCTGCCGGTGCTCATCAGCCGCTATTCGACCCGCCTGCCGCTGTCGCAGCGCAAGAAGAAGCATGATCCTATGGTCGACGACCAGGACGATACCACCATCTCCGACTCTGGGGTTCCGGCATGAAGCGTTTCCTGACCCTGCCGCTGCTGGCGTGCGTTTCGGCCAGTATCTCGGGCTGTACCGTGGGCCCGCACGATCTGGACGCGCATGCCAGCCTGCCGCCGCTGACGCCCGCGCCGGTCATCGCACCCGCGACCGGCCCGGCGCAGACGGTGTCCGCCACCGTCGCGCCCCAATGGTGGCACGCCTTCGGCAACGCCCAGCTCGACGCGCTGGTCGCCGAGGCGCTGGCACACAATAACGACGTGGCCGTCGCGCAAGCCTCGCTGAAGCAGGCGCAGGAACAGGCGCGGGCGACGCGCGGCTCGCTGCTGTTCCCGCAAGGGGGCCTGAACTATCAGGCGCAGCGGACGCGGGTGTCCAACGCACTGTCGCCGGCGGTCGCCGACCAGAACCAGCAGCTTTATACGCTGCACACCGCGCAGGTCAGCGTGTCCTATGACGTCGACGCGTTCGGCGGCAACCGGGCGCAGGTCCGCTCCGCCGCCGCGCGCGCCGAGGTCGAGCGGCACCAGCTGGATGCGGCGCGGATGACGGTGGCGGCGAACCTCGTCACCGCGCTGATCGAGCGGGCGAGCCTGGCCGAACAGGTCGCCGCCGCGCAGACGGCGGTGCAGGTCAATCGCGACATATTGGGCGCGCTGCAACAGCGTCAGCGGCTGGGTGCGGTCGGCGCCTCGGACGTGTCGACGCAACAGGCCGCGCTGGCGACCGCCGAGGGCGCGCTGCCCCCGCTGGTCCGTGCCGAGGCGGCGCAGCGCACCATCATCGCGACGCTGATCGGCCGCCCGGCGGGATCGGCGCTGCCGCCGCTGCCCGAGCTGGCGCAGCTGACGCTGCCGACCGAGCTGCCCGCCATCGTCCCCTCCGATCTGGTCCATCGCCGTCCCGACGTGCTGGCCGCCGAAGCCCAGTTGCGGGGCGCCGGGGCCGATGTCGGCGCCGCCATCGCCGCACGGCTGCCCAGCATCCAGCTTTCCGCCAATGCGGGCGGCTCGGCACAGAATTTCGGCGACATGTTCAAGAGCGGCAATCCCTTCTGGGCGCTGCTTGGCGGGATCACCCAGCCGCTGTTCCACGCCAATGCGCTGCGCCACCAGCAAAAGGCGGCCGAGGCGGCGCTGGAGGGTGCCAAGGCGCAATATCGCCAGGCGGTGCTACAGTCGTTCGGCGATGTCGCCGACTCGCTGACCGGCCTGTCCACCGACGCGCAGGCGCTGGACGCGGCGCAGCGGGCGAGCAACGCGGCGGGCCAGGCGCTGACCTTCGCACGGCGGCAGCTGGCGCTGGGCGATGTCGGGACGTTGCAGCTGCTCAACGCCACCGCGACCGACGCGCAGGCCCGGTCGCAGCTGATCCAGGCCAAGGCGGCGCGCATGACCGACTCGGTCGCGCTGTTCCAGGCCGCCGGTGGGCCGGTCACGGGGTCCTGAGGGCTATGGGGGCGGATAGAGAAATCCGCCCCACAATCCACCTCCGTTCCGCCTGAGCGAAGTCGAAGGCCAAGGGACTCGCTTCGCGCAGACGACACCGAGAGCGCCTTCTCCAGAACGCCACCTTGACATCCTTCTGTTCCCCGGCGAAGGCCGGGGCCCAGTTGCGGCCCATCATCGACGGCGGGCCGCTCTTGCCTCCCACGCACCGACGCCGCGCACCTCCCAGTATATAGCAACTGGGCCCCGGCCTTCGCCGGGGAACGGAGCAGCATCGAGGAGGGGGGGCGTTATCCCAAAGGACGCAATCTCTGCGTCCTCCGCGCCTCTGCGCGAACCGAATCCCGTGGCCTTCGACTTCGCTCAGGCTGAACGGAGAGCAGGATGATGCCCAACGAAAAAGGGGAGGACCTTCGCCCTCCCCTTTATCAGAACAACCGGGTCAGCAGGTAGAAGCCCGCCCCCATCACCGCTGAGGCGGGGATGGTGATGATCCAGGCGATCACGACATTGCCCGCCACGCCCCAGCGCACCGCCGAGGCCCGTCGGGCCACGCCCGCGCCGATGATCGAGCCGGTGATGGTGTGCGTCGTCGACACCGGAATGCCCAGCGCCGAGGCGCAGAAGATCACGATCGACCCCGCAGTCGAGGCGCTGAACCCCTGGTGCTGCGACAGCTTGGTGATGCGGGTGCCCATCGTCTCGATGATCCGCCAGCCGCCGGTCATCGTGCCCAGCGCGATCGCGACATAGCAGGAGATGGCGACCCAGTGCGGCACCTCGAACGGGCCGGACAGCCGCCCGGTCGAATAGAGGAGGACGGTGATGATCCCCATCGTCTTCTGCGCGTCGTTCAGCCCGTGGCTGAGCGAATAGGCCGCCGAGGAGACCAGGTGCATCGCGCGGAAGCTGCGTTCCGCCTGTCCCGCGCTCGACCGGCGCATGGCCCAGCTGCTCGCCAGCATGACCAGCATGGCCAGCATCATGCCCAGCATCGGCGACAGCACGATGGCGAGCAGCGTCTTGTTCAGACCCGCCCACTTCACCGCGTCCATGCCCGCATGCGCCACGCCCGCGCCGACCAGCCCGCCGACCAGCGCATGGCTGCTCGACGAGGGGATGCCGCGCAGCCAGGTGATGACGTTCCAGGCCATCGCCCCGCCCAGCGCGCCGAAGATGACGGCGGGGGTGACGATGCTCTGGTCGATCAGGCCCTTGCCGATCGTCTCGGCCACCTTGTGCAGGCTGGGAAAGGCGACGGTCAGGAAATAGGCAGCGAAGTTGAAGAAGGCGGCAAAGCCCACCGCCGCGACCGGCGGCAGCAGCCGGGTCGCCACCACCGTCGCGATCGAATTGGCCGCGTCGTGCAGCCCGTTGAGATAATCGAACGCCAGCGCGACCAGGATCAGGCCGACCAGCAACGGAAAGGCGAGTTCGTGCATCTCCGACGCCTCAGGCGTGATCGATGACGATGCCGTCGATCTCGTCGGCGACATCCTCGAACGCGTCGAGGATGCGCTCCAGATGCTTGTACACTTCCTTCTCGATCACGAAGCGCAGCGTGTCGCGCTCGCCGCATTCGTCCAGCGTGCGCTTCAGGCCCGCCGCATGGATCTCGTCGGCACGCCCTTCCAGCCGGACCAGCTCTTCGGTCAGCGCATGCAGGCGGTCGCCGTTGCGCGCGACGTCGCGCATCAGCGGCATCGCCTCGACGGTCAGCTTGGCCGCCTCGACCGCGACCGCCGCCATTTCGCGCATCTCGGGCGCGAAGCTGGTCACACGGTACAGGCCGATCGCGGTGGCGGCGGCGTGCATCTCGTCGATCGTATCGTCCAGCGAACCGATCAGCGAGGTGATCGAGGCGCGGTCGAACGGCGTCAGGAAGGTCGAGCGGACCGAGGTCAGCACATCGCGGGTGATCGCGTCGGCGTCATGCTCACGCGCGGCGACCGCGGCGATCTCGTGGGCGGTATTGCCCTGCGTATCAAACAGCCGGACGGTGGCTTCGGCCCCCGCCAGGATGGTGGCGGCTTGCGCCTCGAACAGCTCGAAGAAATTCCCCGTCTTCGGCAGGAGGCGTTGGAACCAGGCGAACATCAGTCGGTAACCCCGATAGTGATCCGATAGCGTGCGTGTTCAGCACCCATGGCTTTGCGGGCCACGGCGGAACGCCGGACCGTCGAAATGGACCCTGGGATCGAAGCTTGCACGAACGCCGCCCCCCTGACCAGCCGAACGCCCCGCGTCAAGCAAAACACTGTTACAGCAATGTGACAGAAGCGGGATTCCGGCCCCTTCGCCAGTGGGCGACAGGCGAGGTTTCGTGGACCGCCATGGCCTGTGTTCCCCCTGCATTTCCGCCGCTCCGCCCTGTCATGGCTGCCTCCCGGCCGTTCCGATCCGCCCCCGCAACGGCGGGCAGGACGCAATCTGGCCGGGGCACAACTTCGCATGACGGTCGCGCCATGTCGTCATGAATTTTTCATGTCGCGCTGTGCTTTTTGCGCATCAGTCCTGTCACGTAAGCGCCATAATGCACTTTTAACCGCTCGGCGTACCGGGAGAAAATCAATCGGGCGGACGGCATCGACCGATCCGCCGAGCGTGGGGAACGACATGAAATCCGTAATCAAGACCGTGGCGCTGCTGGGCGCGGCGTGGGGAACGCTGGCGGCCGTGCCCGCCTTTGCCCAGACCGCCGATCAGGCGGCGGCCACCCCGGCCGACAATGGCCCCGAACAGGGGCTGGGCGAGATCACCGTCACCGCCGAGCGTCGCTCGGAAAATCTGAACCGCGTGCCCGTGTCGGTGGGCGTGGTCAGCGGTTCGAACCTGCGCGCCTTCCAGCAGGGCGGCGAGGACATTCTGGCGCTGTCGGGCCGGGTGCCCGGCCTGTATGCCGAAACCACCACCGGCCGCATCTTCCCGCGCTTCTATATTCGCGGCCTGGGCAATATCGACTTCTACCTCGGCGCGTCGCAGCCGGTGTCGATCATCCAGGACGATGTGGTGCTGGAGCATGTCGTGCTGAAGTCGAACCCGGTGTTCGACGTCGACCAGGTCGAGGTGCTGCGCGGGCCGCAGGGCTCGCTGTTCGGTCGCAACACGACCGCGGGCATCATCAAGTTCGACACGATCAAGCCGACGCAGAGCTTCCAGAGCCGCGCGACCGCCTCGATCGGCAGCTACAACACGATCAGCATGGACGCCGGTGTCGGCGGCCCCCTGATCCGCGACGTGCTGGCCTTCCGCCTGTCGGCGCTGGTGCAGCACCGCGACGATTGGGTCGACAATGTCTATTCGGGTCCCAGCGCCGACGGCACGCTGACTCCGAAGAAGGACGCGATGGGCGGCTTCACCGAGCGCGACGTCCGCCTCCAGCTGCTCTTCACGCCGACCGATACGCTGTCGTTCAACCTGTCGGGCCATGCCCGCTGGTATGACGGCACCTCGACCCTGTTCCATCGCGGCGCGATCAAGAAGGGTTCGCGCGACGTCTCGGCCGAACCGCGCGACCGGGTGGCCTATGACGAAGGGCGCGGCAATCCGCAGTCCTATGACACGCAAGGCACCTCGCTGCGCGCCGCCTGGGACCTGGGCGCGGCCGAGCTGACCTCGATCACCGCCTATGAGACCACGGCCGGTTTCAGCAAGGGCGACACCGATGGCGGCGCGGCGGCCAACTTCCCGGTCAATGGCGTGGCCAATGGCTATGGCCTGAGCATGGGCCAGGTTCGCGGGCTCGACCAGTGGACGCAGGAAGTCCGCCTCGCCTCGACCGGCAGCGGGCCGTTCAAGTGGCAGGTCGGCGGCATCTATTTCGACAGCCGCGACATCACCGACTTTTACCAGCGCGCGTTCCTGATCGGGGCGAACCCGAACAACTGGGTCCGCCTGCACGACGTCAACACCAGCTGGGGCGTGTTCGGGCAGGTCAGCTATCAGGCGACCGACCGCCTGACCCTGACCGCCGGTGGCCGGATCAGCGAGGATACCAAGCGGACCCAGCTGCTGCGCACCGCCGACAGCGCCGCCGGCGTCTCGACCTATCGTGGTCGCCGCGACGTGCGTCTGTCGGACACCCAGCCCAGCTGGGACCTGTCGGCGCTCTATGAGGTCAATCCGAACCTGAACGTCTATGTCCGCGCGGCCCAGGGCTTCCGCGGTCCGACCATCCAGGGTCGCTCGGCGGTGTTCAACTCGGACTTCTCGACCGCCGGTTCGGAGACGAACCTGTCGTTCGAGACCGGCTTCAAGTCGAAGCTGTTCGACAACACGCTGCGCCTGAACGCCGCCGCCTTCGCGTACCGCGTGAAGAACATCCAGCTGAACGGCAACGACTCGGACGGCAACGGCGTACTCCTCAACGCCGACAAGGCCGTCGCCTACGGTCTGGAAGCCGATGCCCAGTGGCTGCCGGTGCGCAACCTGGCGCTGTCGGCGGGCGTCAGCCTGCTGCATTCGGAAATCCGCGACCGCAATGTCAGCGTCCAGACCTGCGGCCTGAACGGCGTGATGGTCTGCACCGTGCTGAACGGCCCGGTGACGACACGCCGCATCTTCGGGGCGAACGCGTTCTTCGTGCCGATCGACGGCAACCCGCTGCCCAACGCGCCGGAATATAACGTCAACCTGGCGGCCAAGTACGACCTGCCGCTGTCCGATGGCGGCAAGGCGTTCATCTCGACCGACTGGAACCTTCAGGGCTATACGAACTTCGTCCTGTACCGGACCAAGGAGTTCACCTCGAACGGCAATTTCGAGGGCGGCCTGAGCATCGGCTATTCCGCGCCGAACGACGACTGGAGCCTGTCGGTCTTCGCCCGCAACATCACGAACGAGAAGAACCTCAAGGGCGTGATCGAGAACTATATGGCGGCCGTGTTCAACGAACCGCGCATCATCGGCGTCTCGTTTAGCGGCAAGTATCGCTGATCGGCACGACCGGATGACGCGAAAGGCCCGTCCCTCCATGCGGGGGGCGGGCCTTTTTCGTTGGGCTATGTCCTCGCCCGCGCATGGCGCTCGGCATGGGCGAGCAGCATGTCGAGATCCTCGCGCGCGATGTCGAAGCTCTCATGCATGTCCGCCAGCGCCGCCTCGACATCCTCCGGCCGGATGACGGCGGCGGGCGCGGGTGGGGTCACGCCCGGTTCGTGCGGATAGCTGCGCCCCGTCGCGCGGTGGAAGAACATGCCCAGCGCCACCAGGGCGATCGAGTTGATCGCCACCGGAGCGAAGGCGAAGGAAAAGCCCGCCGCGTGAATGCCCTGGCTGCCGATCACCGCGGTCAGCGCGGCCGCCCCGCCCGGCGGGTGCAGGCACCGGGCCAGCGACATGACCAGGATCGCCCCGCCCACCGCGCATCCCGCCGCCAGCGGCAGCGAAGGGATCGCATGGAACATCGCCACTCCGACCAGCGTGGACAGGACATTGCCCCCGACCACCGACCAGGGCTGCGCGAGCGGGCTGGCGGGGACGGCGAAGACCAGCACGGCGGACGCCCCCAGCGGCGCGACGATGATCGGCAGGTCGGGGCCCAGCGGGGGCAACCCGCCACATACGATAATGGTCAGCGCGATGCCGATGACCGCCCCGATACAGGCGAGCAGACGGCCGGACAGGGTGGCGCCGGCCAGCAGGGGTTGGAAGAAACGCATGGAGGCTCTGGTCGCTCAGGATGGAAAGGCGTGGAATGGCGATCGGACCTAGCCAAGGGCCTGGCCATCGGCCACCGCCAATAACTTGCCACGATACCAGCGGAACTTGGCGCAAGGCCCGCCGCCTAGGGGGATCGACATTCACGATTGCGCCTTCTTCCCCTCTCCCCTGGACAGGGGAGAGGGTTAGCGAAGCTTGCCAGCCCGCTGGCTAGCGCAGCTTGGGTGAGGGGGTTGAGCGAGCCCAAAGGCTCGCGGCGCTCGCCAAAGCGAGCGCCCACCCCTCACCCAGCTCCGACTAAGCCTTTGCTCTCGCAAAGGCCAAGTCTGCGCAACCCTCTCCCCTCTGCGAGGGGCGAGGGAAGGAAAGGCATCGCTGAATGGCGATCCACTCAAGAACGGGGTTGGAGTGCGCCCCTCAAACCTCGGCGAGGAAGACCACGCCCGGAATGGCGATGCTCCGGCCGGTGGCGGTCAGGCGGCCGTCCTTGCCGATCTGGAAGGCGTTCACCATAGCCGAACGCTCGTTCGCGACCAGCATCTCGCCCCGCCCCTCGCGCAGCAGGAAGAAGCGCGGCCAGTCGCCGCCGGTCGGGACATGCTGGACCGGCTCAGGATCGCCCTTGGCGTTCAGGCGGAAGACGGTGATGCTGTTCGCGCCGCGATTGGAGACATAGAGCGTCCGCCCCGCCCGATCGATCGCGATATGCGCGGCATAGGAGGGCGTGGCCGTGCCCCCGGCCAGCAGCGCCCGTTCGCCCGCCGTGCGGAAGCGTCCCTCGGGCAGCGCGTCGAGGACGAACAGCCGGGGCTGCAACTCGCAGGCGACATAGGCGCGCGGCAGGGTCGGGTGGCGGACCAGGTGGCGCGGCCCCGCCCCCGCCGGGGCCTGCCAGCCGATCACCGGCTCGGCCAGCGTCCGCGCGGCGGGGTCGAAGCGATAGGCGAAGATCGCATCCGCCCCCAGATCGACCGCGTGCAGCCAGCGCCGGTCGGGGCTGAACCCCACCCAATGCGCATGCGGCCCCGCCTGCCGATCGGCATTGGGGCCATGACCCTGATGGCGAAAGACCTGTGCCTCGCCCGGCGCGCCGGTCCGCCGGTCGAGCCGATAGAAGGCGACCGAGCCGCTGGAATAATTGGCGACCGCCAGACAGGCGGAGGACCGGTCGAGCGCGACATGGCAGGGATCGGCCCCGCCGGTCGACGCCCCGCCCCGCGACGCCCAGCCGGGACCATAGCCGGTGACGCGCCCCTCGACCTGCTCCCGCAACAGGTAAAAGGCGCCGCCCGGCCCGTTGCCCACGCCGTAAGAGGCGTTGACGATCCCCGCCACCGGCGGTCCCACGCGGCCATCGACGATCGGATAGAGGCCCCGGCCCCCTTCATTGGCATAGGTGCCCGCGATCAGCCTGTCGCGGCCCGGCACCTGCGCCAGCACCGGCCCGATCGCCGCCCCCAGCCCGATCGCGGCCGCGCCCGCCATCACCTCGCGCCGTGTCGTCGTCATGCCGCCCCTCCCTTGTCCGCCAGCCCTTGAACGCGAAAGGGGGCGGGAAGGCAATCACTTCCCGCCCCCTCATGGGGTCACGATGCGACCAGCCGATCAGATCGCGACGACGCCGCCGTCATTCTTGGTGATGACGATCGTGGCCGAGCGCGGGCGGATCGTCGCCGCCGCGCTGCCGCTCTGGCTGTCGGGCCAGTTGCTGGTCGGCGCGGCGACGCTGCTGGCGTCCTCGCCCGGATGCTGGATGTTGACGAAGACCGAGGTGCCGTCCGGCGTCGAGTGGATGCCGGTGATCTCGCACTGTTTCGGCCCCACCAGGAAACGCTTCAGCGTCACGCCGGGCGCCTTGCCGATCCGGGTGGTGACGGTCGCGCTCGCCCCGCCCGCGCTGCTGGTGACCGAACGCGTGCCGCCATCGCCGACCCGGCCGGGGATCGCGGCCAGCATCATGCAGTTGGTGACGTCGGTGAAGGCGCCGTCATCGGTCTGGATCCACATCACCGGCGTCTGCTGCCCCGCGACATTGCTCGGCAGGCTGAACCACAGGCCGTCGGGCGACGAGAAGTCGTTGGTCGCGTCCAGCCCCGACAGGTTGATGTTGGTCGCGTCCAGATCCGCGCCCGCTCCGAAGGCATAGACGTCCCAGGTGAAGCTGGTCGCCTCGGTCGTGTCGTTCGTCTCACGGATGCGGATGATATGGCCGTTGCGGTTGCCGACCGAGGTCGAGGGCGGATCGACATAGGCGCGCGGGTTGGCCGCATCGACGCCGGTCAGGCTGCCCGAGGCGACCAGGCGGCGCGAGGCGTTATTGGTCAGCGTGCAATACATCTCGCCGGTCGCCGGGTTCACGGCCGTCCATTCGGGACGGTCCATCTTGGTCGCGCCCAGCACGTCGGCGGCCAGACGCGTGTTGATCAGGACGTCGGCTTGGTCGGCAAAGGCATAGCTGCTGTTCGACGCGGTCAGCCCGTTCTGACCGAACACCAAGGGCATCCACATGCCGGTGCCATCGGCATTGAACTTGGCGACATAGAGCGTGCCATTGTCCAGATATTTGTCACCCACCGCCAGGCGGTCGCTGGCGGACGCGTCCGAAGCGCTCCACGGCGTCGCCGACACGAATTTGTAGATATATTCGTTCTGCGCATCGTCGCCCATGTAGAAGGCGGGGCGGACGCCCGCGATCATCCGGCCGCTCTGGCAGCCTTCATGGTTCATGCGGCCGAGCGCGGTGCGCTTGCGCGGGGTCGAGCTGGGGTTGAACGGGTCGATCTCGACCACCCAGCCGAACTGGAACGGCTCGTGCCGGAAATCGGCGGTGCCGTCTGCGGCCAGTGCGGCATTGGCGGTCGCGTTCCAGCGGCGGAAGACCGTGCTCGACGCATCGGACGGCGTGACGGTCGTCCAGCCATAATTGCCCGAACGCCCCTCGCCGATGCCATAGCGGGCGAGCGAGACATTCTGCTTGGGCGTCGTCGCGGCGCGCACCGCCGCATCGCCGCTGGTGCGCCGGAAATAGCCCGCCCAATTCTCTTCGTTGGTCAGGTACGTGTTCCACGCCATCGTGCCGTTGGCGCAGTTGTTGATGGTGCCGCGCCCGCCGGTGCCATCGGTCGAATAGGCGGTCTTCAGCCAGGCATTGCCCTTTACCGGGCCGCTGAACGCCATCGGGGTGTTGGGGGTGATGCGACGGTTCAGCGCCGAGGCCTGGACATAGGTCCAGGCGCCGTTCGTGCGGGTGACCTCGACCACCGAGACGCCGTGGCACTCGATCTCCTTGATCGCCTCGGATTCGGGGCGCGGCGACGGCGTGGGGCCGTTGGCGTGGAGATAGAGCTGGGTGATGTTCTCGTGATTCAGGACGAGCAGCCCGCGCGTGCTGTTCGTCGGATCGGGGTTCGCTCCGCTGGCGGCGAGGCCGAAATAGCTCATGCCGTCATGATGGTCGCCCGCACGCTGCGCGAAATTGCTGTCGGTGCCGTTATTGGCCGCCGCCGCCACGCCCGAGGCGATCGGATCACCCAGACGATAGAGCACGCTGACGCTATAGCCCGAGGGCACCGTCACCACGTCCGCCAGGCTGTGCGGGACGGCGGTGAAGTCGAGCGCGATCGGCGTTACCGTGATCGTCACGCTGTTGTTGGTGACCAGGCCGTCGCGGCTGGTGATCTCCAGCTTGAACGCCAGCTGGGTCGCGGTCGCCACGGCTGGCGCGCGGAACGTGGCGACGAGCTGGTTGGCGTTGGTCAGCGTGACCGAGGGGCCCGCCGTCTGGCTCCAGTTGACATTGGCGACCTGGCCGCTGCTCACCGTGCCGGTCAGCGTGACCAGGCGGCCCGCCGCGACGCTGGCGGTGCTGCCCGCCGCCGTGGCGGTGACGCCTTGCGGATTCTCGTCGTCACAGCCCGCCAGCAACATGCCGCCGAACAGCGCGGTGGTCATCGCCGACACCCCGTGGCGCAGCGTCTGACGGCGCGACAGGCGGGTGGCGATCAGCTCGCTCATATGCGTGTTGGTCGAGCGGTTGGTATCGACGTCACCATCGTCATAGGCGACCATGCTATTGATATCGGACATGGAATTTCCCCCGATACCGCGTCGGGAAAGATGCGCGGCCTCGCGCCGGGCTTTGCCGCGCAACCAAGTCACACAGGCTTCACTTCCGCGTCATGACGGTGACATCGCCATGACTCCCAGATGACGCTGGCTTCATCATACCGGCCCGCTTGACTCCCCATGACGATCGGCCTAAGGGCACCCCCGCATCCGGATGGGCTTGCCCGTTCGGATTCCGTCCTAGACAGCAGGTGCCGGGGAATATGCCCTGGCTTAATTGCCTGCCGAGACGGGGAAAAGGATTTTGCCGGTCGTGCCACTCGCTGGTTCCGTCCGGTCTGCCCCGCGTTTCTCACGCGTCGGTTGCCCATTCCCCATCGCTGGACACCCCGAGGGGTGGTCACACCCCCCGGTCAAGCAACCGGGATGACCGTTCGCGGTCGTTCCAACCATGGAGAATGGCATGGATCGCGATCAAAAGACCCAGGCCGTCGCCGAACTGAACCGCAACTTCAACGAGGTTGGCGTGGTGGTCATCACCCGCAACCACGGCATGACCGTCGCCCAGTCGACGGCCCTGCGCACGAAGATGCGGGAAGCCGGCGCGACCTACAAGGTCTCGAAGAACCGGCTTGCCAAGATCGCAGCCCAGGGCACCGACTATGCCGGTGTCGCTGACATGCTGACGGGTCCCGTCGGCATCGCCAGCTCGATCGATCCCGTGGCCGCCGCCAAGGTGGCCGTGGAATTCGCCAAGACGACCGACAAGTTCGAGATCGTCGGCGGATCGATGGGTGCGAACGTCCTTGATGTCGCAGGCGTGCAGGCGCTGGCGACTCTGCCCTCGCTGGACGAGCTCCGGGCGAAGCTGGTTGGTCTCATCGTGGCGCCTGCCACGAAGCTGGCCACCATCACCCAGGCTCCCGCGGCGCAGATCGCCCGCGTCCTCGCGGCTTATGCCGACAAGGACAAGGAAGCCGCCTGATCTTCGGGCGAATACGATTTGAACTGACACACTCGGGCCATTTTAGACGGCCCGTATTGGAGATAAGATCATGGCAGACCTGAACGCGCTGGTTGACCAGCTGAGCGAGCTGACCGTCCTCGAGGCCGCCGAGCTCTCGAAGATGCTCGAAGAGAAGTGGGGCGTCTCGGCCGCTGCGGCCGTTGCCGCTGCTCCTGCTGCTGGCGGCGCTGCTGCTCCGGCCGCTGAAGAGAAGACCGAGTTCGACGTGATCCTCACCGGCGACGGTGGCAAGAAGATCAACGTCATCAAGGAAGTCCGTGCGATCACCGGCCTGGGCCTGACCGAAGCCAAGGCGCTGGTCGAAGGCGCTCCGAAGCCCGTCAAGGAAGGCATTGCCAAGGACGAGGCCGAGAAGATCAAGAAGCAGCTCGAAGAAGCCGGCGCGACCGTCGAGCTCAAGTAATCGGCTGCGGGGGCAACCCCGCACCCGTTCGCTTGGCGAGCTAAAGAAAGGGCGGCCCCTTTGCGGGGGTCGCCCTTTTCTTTGGCTCAGGCCCTATCCCGCCATCCGGCTCCACGGCCGCGGGGACCGCATGTCCAGCCGACAGACGTGCCGCAGCCCATGCGCCCGGACATAGGTCCGTGCCCGCGCATCATAATCGGGCGCCTTTGGATCGGCGAAATGCCAGTCGGGTGGATTGAAGGTCGAGAAGCCGTTGATCGTCGGCACCCGCCACCGCTCCGCCAGGAACATCGCATCGACATTGTGCGGATAGAGCGCGTTGAGTTCGGCATTGATATAGAGCGGCTCGTTCACCCGCGTCGCGACGACATAGAAGACCGCGCAGTCGCGGGGCGGCGCGGGGATCGCCGCCAGCGCGTCGTGATGGACGGCATGGCTGATCTGGTTGGGCGTCTCCGCGCTCAGATTCTCGGCAACCAGCAAGGCGAGGATCCCCACCAGCCACCAGGGACGCGTGGCCGCCAGCCGCGCCGCCTGCTCGCGCCACGCGGCTAGGACGATCAGCAGGAACGGCAGGCTCAGCCATAGCTGATAGCGTGACACGGTGCGCAGCCCCTTGGCCCCCGGCACCAGCCAGAAGACGAGGTTCCAGGGCGACGCCACCCAGAATTGCAGCGTCAGCGCCCAGGCAACGATCATCGCCAGCGCAAAGGCACGCCACGCCACCGGCGCCTCCCCCGCGATCCCGATCCGCCGCCGCACCACGATCCGCCACGCCGCGACGAGCAGCAACGCGCACAGCAACGGCGGGAACCCCGCCTCATGCTCGCCGCCCAGCACCCGCCCCGGCAATAGCGGGTCGTCGGGGAACAGCGCGTGCAGCAGCGCGAACAGCGGGCGGAAGAGCCAGCCCCAAAGATAGTTACCCGGCCCGACATTGATCATGTCGATCCCCGGCGTCACCAGATAGCCGAGCATCTCGTAATAGCCCTCGCCCCCCGTCTCGCGCAGCTTGGGCAGATAGACGGCCAGGAAGGGCAGGATCAGCACGGCAAAGGCACCGCCGCCCCAGGCCAGCGTCGCGCCATGTCGCCGGACCAGCCCGGCCAGCGCGGCGGGCTTGGCGTTCCCGCTCAGCATCGCCCAGCAGAGCACGAACAGACAGGCGGAAAAGATGGTGAACCAGGCCATGTAATAGGAGGTCAACAGCCACGCCGCCATCAGCGCCGCCAGCGCGACCGCCCGCCAGCGCGCGGCGATGCGATCGCCGCATCCCTCGGCGCGGACGCAGCCTATCGCCAGGATCATCGCCACCGGCAGCAGCGCGACGCTCTGCAACTGGGCATGGACGGCCTGGAGGTGAATATTGCTGGCGATGCTCCAGAGCAGCGCCACCAGCAGCGCGCTCCCCCGCCCCCAGTCCAGCGTCCGCTTCACCAGATGATAGGCGGCCGCGAACCCGATCGTCTTGAAGGTCAGGATGTTGAGCGTGTCGGCATGGAACGGGTCCGCGACCAGCCGCCAGACCGAATAGGACAGGCCATAGAGGAAATAGCCGTCATTATAGCCCAGCGAGCCGCCATAGGGATGGAAGTAGAAGGCCGCATCCCAGGGCGACACGCCCGACAGGACGTTGCGCCAATGCTCGAGAATGGTCATCTCGATCAGCGCGTCCCCCCGCTCGCCAAAGCCCAGATCGAAGTCGCTCGCGATCACCGTGCGAAAGAAGATCGCCATGGCCAGTGCATAGGTGGCCACCCAGGCCATCACGCTGCCCGAGGCCGAAGCCCATGACGGGAAGGAAAGCGAAACGGGGGCGTCATGCGGGCGGGAAAGGGCCATGGCTGCCGCCTATGGCCAGCCCGAGCCTCTGTCGAGCCTTCGCCCGCCGTCGCGCCAGGCCCCATTCCCGCCGCGAGCGTGCAGCCGCCATATTCCTTGCGCTTACCCAAAGACTTAACCGGCGATCCCGGGTTTCCTCCAAGTCCACCGCTTCTCCTTTTCGACGGCAATAGAATGGCCTGGCTGTCGGTGTCGGGCGCGGGGGGATCGCCAATCCTTCGGCATCTTGCGCCGATGCCCGATATCGGTTGTGATGCCGGACTGGATGAGAGGGGGGATCGCAATGAACATTCTGGCCTTGGGACTGGCCGTCGCGGGAATCGGCATGACACCGACGGCCTCCGCCCAGGATGCGCCGCTACGCCACCTGGTCGAGCGCTTCGAGACGGCCCGGAGCCGGTTCGACCCCGCCGTGCTGGCCGACACGCTGGCCCCCGATTATGAGGAAATCTCACCGATCGGCGATGTCGATTCCCGCGCCCAGGTGCTGGGCTTTTATGCGCCGACCGCCAAGGCCCCGGTGCCGCCCATCACGACCGATGACGTCGTCGTCAGGGCGCAGGGTCCGGTCGCGCTCGTCACCGCCAGGCGATCGATCACCTTTCCCAACGGCACGATCCGCGCAATTCGAGCGCGCTATGTCGCGCGACGGGATCGCGGCCAGTGGCAACTGATCTCCACGCAATATACGCCGATCCCGCCCGCCAGGACGCCCTGACCGGGCGAACGCCATAGGGGCTCCGTGCGCCGAGTTCTTGGCGAGGACCATGGCAGGAGATCGCTGGGGTGGGGAGCCTCCGCAAGCGTGGGGTTCGCGGCGATGCTCCGCCCAACCTAAAGGAGCTCGCGTCGACTCAACTCCATATCGTCATGTCCCAGGTCGTATCACCATTCCGCCCCGCCTACCCTTTCCCCTCCGTGATGCGAGAGGGTTGCGAAGACTAGGCGGGATCGATTCAGGATTGCGTCTTCTTCCCCTCTCCCCTGGACAGGGGAGAGGGTTAGCGGAGCTTGCCAGCCTGCTGGCTAGCGCAGCTTGGGTGAGGGGTTGAGCGAGCCAAAGGCTCGCGCGCTCGCTTCGCGAGCGCCCACCCCTCACCCAGCTTCGACTAAGCCTTTGCTACGCAAAGGCCAAGTCTGCGCAACCCTCTCCCCTCTGCGAGGGGCGAGGGAAGGAAAGGCATAACTGAATGTCGATTGCCCCGCCCAAACCATTGAAAAAAGGGGGCCCCGCAGGCCCCCTTTTCGTCACTCCGCTGCTTCGATCACCTCGCCATGGGCGGGCTGGTTATAGGCGCGATCCAGATAGTGGTTCGCGATGATGTAATGGGCTCGAACCGCAGCGGGGTGGGTCGCTTTCTGGGCCAGTTCGAGTTCGGTTTCGGCACGCTGGTAGAAATAGTCTTCGTCAATCTCGGGGGACGTCATTTCAGGTCTCCGGGGTCCCATCGGCACGCCAACAACCCGCGCGCGTCCGGGATCTTCTCCAATATTCGTATATGGTTGGGAGGGCATTTCGGTTCCCGTATCCGGCTCTACGCACCCTCCATTCGGCGCAAATCCGGGACTTTCGTCGCGTCGGCCTCTCGATCAGCCACGCATCCGCGTCAACGATAAACCCGATCGACGGCGTTCCAAAAAAAGCCGCCGCCCGGTTGCCCGGACGGCGGCCCTTTGTTTCCAATCCGTTAGCCGGATCAGTCGTTCAGATACTCACCGGCATCCGCATCGGTGCCGTGACCCGAAGGCGCGACCTCGGCGAGCGGGTCATTGCCCGTGCCGACGTCTTCGCGCGGCGAACGGGCGTTTTCCGCCGCCCGCTGCTCGGCCGCGCTGACCGGCGCGACGATCGCCTCGGCCAGCTTGCGCTGCTGCGCGCGGAGCGCGGCGTCGCGGCTGGAGGCTGCCACGCGCAGGCGGTTCATGCCCGCACCGGTACCCGCCGGGATCAGGCGGCCGACGATGACATTCTCCTTCAGGCCCATCAGCGTGTCCTGCTTGCCCTGGACCGCCGCCTCGGTGAGGACGCGGGTGGTCTCCTGGAACGACGCCGCCGAGATGAAGCTGCGGGTCTGCAGCGACGCCTTGGTGATGCCGAGCAGGACGGGCTTGCCCTGCGCACGGACCTGGTTCGCGTCGAGCTTGTCGTTGATCGCGTCCATTTCCTCGCGATCGACCTGCTCGCCCTTCAGCAGCGTGGTGTCGCCGCCGTCGGTGATCTCGACCTTCTGCAGCATCTGACGAACGATCGTCTCGATGTGCTTGTCGTTGATCTTCACGCCCTGGAGTCGATAAACTTCCTGGATTTCGCTGACCAGATATTCGGCCAGCGGCTCCACGCCCATCGTTTCCAGAATGTCGTGCGGATCGGGCGAACCGCCGATCAGGTTGTCGCCACGCTTGACGTAGTCGCCTTCCTGAACGTCGATCACCTTCGACTTGGGCACCAGATACTCGACGACCTCGCCGCCATCCTCGGGCTGGATGCCGATCTTGCGCTTCGCCTTGTAGTCCTTGCCGAACACCACGCGGCCCGAGACCTTGGCGATGATCGCCGAGTCCTTGGGAACGCGCGCCTCGAACAGCTCGGCGACGCGCGGCAGACCGCCGGTGATGTCGCGGGTCTTGGCCGACTCGCGAGCCACACGGGCCAGAACGTCACCGCCCTGCACCTGCGCCCCGTCCTCGACCGAGAGCGTCGCACCCGGCGCCAGCATGTAGCGACCGGCCTCGCCCGAATTGTCGTCGAGCAGGGTCATACGCGGACGCAGATCCTCCTTCGACTTGGTCGAGGCGCGATATTCGGTGACGACGCGCTGGGCGATACCCGTCGCTTCGTCGACCTGCTCGGTCAGCGTCTTGCCCTCGATGAGGTCCTGGAACTTCACCGTACCGGGGTTTTCGGTGATCACCGGCATGGTGAACGGATCCCACTCGGCCATCCGGTCGCCCTTCGACACGATGTGACCATCGTCGAACAGGACGTACGCACCGTAAGGGATACGGTCGACCGACAGCTCGCGGCCGTCCATGTCGACGATCGCGATCTCACCCGAACGGCTCAGCACCACGCGGCGGCCACGCTGATCGACGATCAGACGCAGGTCGCGGAACTGGACGACACCGTCCACCGCCGCTTCCAGGTTCGACTGCTCGTTCAGCTGCGCCGCACCACCGATGTGGAAGGTACGCATGGTCAGCTGCGTACCCGGCTCACCGATCGACTGCGCCGCGATGACGCCGACCGCTTCGCCGATGTTCACCGGCGTACCGCGGGCGAGGTCACGGCCATAGCATTTGCCGCAGACGCCGACCTTCGATTCGCAGACCAGCGGGCTGCGGATCTTAACCGACTGGGTGTTCGCGGCCTCGATCTTCGCCACCATCGGCTCGTCGAGCAGGACGCCCGATGCGATGATGACTTCGCCGGTCTTGGCGTTGACGATGTCCTCGGCCGTGGTGCGGCCCAGGATACGCTCGCCAAGCGAGGCGATGGTCGAACCGCCCTGCACGATCGCCTTCATCTCCAGGGCGCGGGTCGTACCGCAATCCTCTTCGATGATGACGCAGTCCTGCGACACGTCGACCAGACGGCGGGTCAGGTAACCCGAGTTCGCCGTCTTCAGTGCCGTGTCGGCCAGGCCCTTACGCGCGCCGTGGGTCGAGTTGAAATATTCAAGAACGGTCAGACCTTCCTTGAAGTTCGAGATGATCGGCGTTTCGATGATCTCGCCCGACGGCTTGGCCATCAGGCCGCGCATGCCCGCCAGCTGCTTGATCTGGGCGGGAGACCCACGCGCACCCGAGTGGGCCATCATGTAGATCGAGTTGATCGGCTTCTCACGGCCCTCCATCGGGCCGTCCTCGTAATGACGGACCGCCTTGATCTCGTTCATCATCGAGTTCGCGACCTGGTCGCCGCAACGGCTCCAGGCGTCGATCACCTTGTTGTACTTCTCCTGCTGCGTGATCAGGCCGTCCTGATACTGCTGCTCGAAGTCCTTCACCTGCTCGCGCGTCTCGTCGACCAGACGATCCTTGTCCGGTGCGATGATCATGTCGTCCTTGCCGAACGAGATGCCGGCGCGGAACGCGTGACGGAAGCCCAGCGCCATGATCGCGTCGGCGAACAGCACGGTCTCCTTCTGGCCGGTGTGACGATACACCTCGTCGATCACCTCGCCGACGTCCTTCTTGGTCAGGACGCGGTTGACGATGTCGAAGGGCACCTTGTGGCTCTTGGGCAGGCACTCGCCCAGCAGCATGCGACCCGGCGTGGTCTCATAGCGCTTGAGATACTGGTTGCCCTGCTCATCGGTCTGCGGAACGCGGCTGATGATCTTGGTGTGCAGCGTGACGGCACCGGCGAAGAGGGCCTGATGGACCTCCTCCATGTCCGCCAGCATCATGCCCTCGCCCGGTTCCTTCTGCTTTTCGAGCGAGAGGTAGTACAGGCCCAACACCATGTCCTGCGACGGCACGATGATCGGCTTGCCGTTGGCGGGCGACAGGATGTTGTTGGTCGACATCATCAGGACGCGCGCTTCCAGCTGCGCTTCGAGCGACAGCGGAACGTGCACGGCCATCTGGTCGCCGTCGAAGTCGGCGTTGAACGCCGAGCAGACCAGCGGGTGAAGCTGGATCGCCTTGCCCTCGATCAGCACCGGCTCGAACGCCTGGATGCCCAGACGGTGAAGCGTCGGCGCGCGGTTCAGCATGACCGGGTGCTCGCGGATCACCTCGTCCAGGATGTCCCAGACTTCCTTGCGCTCCTTCTCGACCCACTTCTTGGCCTGCTTCAGGGTCATCGACAGACCCTTGGCGTCCAGACGGGCGTAGATGAACGGCTTGAACAGCTCGAGCGCCATCTTCTTGGGCAGACCGCACTGGTGCAGCTTCAGCTCCGGACCGGTCACGATGACCGAACGGCCCGAATAGTCGACGCGCTTGCCGAGCAGGTTCTGACGGAAGCGGCCCTGCTTGCCCTTCAGCATGTCGGACAGCGACTTCAGCGGACGCTTGTTGGCGCCCGTGATCGTGCGGCCGCGACGGCCGTTGTCGAACAGCGCGTCGACCGCTTCCTGCAACATGCGCTTTTCGTTGCGGACGATGATGTCCGGCGCACGCAGCTCCATCAGGCGCTTCAGGCGGTTGTTGCGGTTGATGACGCGGCGATACAGGTCGTTCAGGTCCGAGGTCGCGAAGCGGCCACCGTCCAGCGGCACCAGCGGGCGCAGCTCGGGCGGGATGACCGGGATCACTTCCAGGATCATCCATTCGGGACGGTTGCCCGATTCGATGAAGCTCTCGACGACCTTCAGGCGCTTGATGATCTTCTTGGGCTTCAGCTCCGACTTGGTCGTCGCCAGCTCTTCCAGAAGCTGCACGCGCTCGCCCTCGAGGTCGAGGCTTTCAAGCATGATGCGGACCGCCTCGGCGCCGATCCCGGCCGAGAAGGCGTCCTCGCCATATTCATCCTGCGCGTCGAGCAGTTCGTCCTCGGTGAGAAGCTGATACTTCTCCAGCGGGGTCAGACCCGGCTCGATGACGATATAGGCTTCGAAGTACAGCACACGCTCAAGCTGCTTGAGCTGCATGTCGAGCAGCAGGCCGATGCGGCTCGGAAGCGACTTCAGGAACCAGATATGCGCGACGGGGGCCGCCAGTTCGATATGGCCCATCCGCTCGCGGCGGACCTTCGACACCGTGACTTCGACACCGCATTTTTCGCAGACGATGCCCTTGTACTTCATGCGCTTGTACTTGCCGCACAAGCATTCGTAATCCTTGATCGGACCGAAGATGCGCGCGCAGAACAGGCCGTCACGTTCCGGCTTGAACGTGCGGTAGTTGATCGTCTCGGGCTTCTTGATCTCGCCGAACGACCAGGAACGGATCTTGTCGGGCGACGCGATGCCGATCTGAATCTGGTCGAAGGTTTCCGGCTTGGCCACCGGATTGGCGAAGTTGGTCAGTTCGTTCATTTTGCTTTCCTCACAGGGAGGGAAAATTCATCGGGCGAGCGAGAAAGGCGCCGGTGAGGCTGATCGCCCCACCGGCTTCACCTGTCTTACTCCGCCGCCTCGGCCAGACCGTCGTCCTGGGCGTCTTCCATCGACTTGAGGTCGACGTTGAGACCCAGCGAGCGCATTTCCTTGACCAGTACGTTGAAGCTCTCCGGAATGCCCGCCTCGAAGGTATCGTCGCCCTTGACGATCGCTTCGTAGACCTTGGTGCGGCCGACCACGTCGTCCGACTTCACCGTCAGCATTTCCTGGAGCGTGTACGCCGCGCCATAAGCCTGCAGCGCCCACACTTCCATCTCACCGAAGCGCTGGCCACCGAACTGCGCCTTACCGCCCAGCGGCTGCTGGGTAACGAGCGAGTACGGCCCGATCGAACGCGCGTGGATCTTGTCGTCGACCAGGTGGTGGAGCTTCAGCATGTAGATGATGCCCACGGTCACCTTGCGGTCGAACTGATCGCCGGTGCGCCCGTCGAACAGGTCCGACTGGCCCGAGGTGTGCAGTCCCGCCAGCTCCAGCATCTCCGACACGTCGCTCTCGCGCGCGCCGTCGAACACCGGGGTCCCCATCGGCACGCCGGTGCGGATGTTCTGGACCAGCTCGGCCACTTCCTCGTCGTCACGGTTCTGGATGTCTTCGGCATAGTGATCGCCGTAGATTTCCACGAGCCGCGCCTTCACCGCTTCCGGCACCGCGCCCGGCTTGGCGTCGGGATTGGCTTCGCGCCAATCCTCGAGCTGCGCCGCGACCTGCATACCCAGGTTGCGCGCCGCCCAGCCGAGATGCGTCTCGAAGATCTGACCGACGTTCATGCGCGACGGCACGCCCAGCGGGTTCAGCACGAGATCGACCGGCGTACCGTCCGCGAGGAAGGGCATATCCTCCTGCGGCAGGATGCGGCTGATGACGCCCTTGTTGCCGTGACGGCCGGCCATCTTGTCGCCCGGCTGCAGCTTGCGCTTCACCGCGACGAAGACCTTGACCATCTTCAACACGCCCGGCGGCAGCTCGTCACCACGCTCCAGCTTGTCGCGGCGGTCATGGAACTTGTCCGTGATCCGCTTGGCGGCTTCGTCATACTGCGCCTTGACCGCTTCCAGATCGCTCTGGCGCGCGTCGTCGGCGACGGCGAACTTCCACCATTCGTGACGATCGACCGATTCCAGCACCTCGGCGTCGATGACGATGCCCTTCTTCACGCCCTTGGGCGCGGCGGTGGCGGTCTGGTCGAGCAGCATCTCGCGCAGGCGGCTCCAGGTCGCCCGGTTGAGGATCGTGCGCTCGTCGTCGGCGTCCTTCTTCAGACGCTCGATCTCCTCGCGCTCGATCGCCATCGCGCGCTCGTCCTTGTCGATGCCGTGACGATTGAAGACGCGCACGTCGACGATCGTACCGGCCACGCCCGGCGGCAGGCGGAGCGAGGTGTCGCGCACGTCGCTGGCCTTTTCACCGAAGATCGCGCGGAGGAGCTTTTCTTCCGGCGTCATCGGCGATTCGCCCTTCGGCGTGATCTTGCCGACCAGGATGTCGCCCGGCTCCACCTCGGCCCCGACATAGACGATGCCCGCCTCGTCGAGGTTGCGCAGCGCCTCTTCACCCACGTTCGGAATGTCGCGGGTGATGTCTTCCGGCCCGAGCTTGGTGTCGCGCGCCATGACTTCGAACTCGTCGATATGGATCGACGTGAACACGTCGTCCTTCACGATCCGCTCGGAGATGAGGATCGAGTCCTCATAATTGTAGCCGTTCCAGGGCATGAACGCGACGAGCGCGTTGCGGCCCAGCGCCAGCTCGCCGAACTCGGTCGAGGGGCCGTCGGCGATCACGTCGCCCGCCCGCACGACGTCGCCCACCTTCACCAGCGGACGCTGGTTGATGCAGGTCGACTGGTTCGAACGCTGGAACTTCATCAGCGTGTAGATGTCGACGCCCGACTTGCCCGCATCGACCTCGCCGGTCGCGCGCACCACGATGCGGCTCGCATCGACCTGGTCGACGATACCGGCGCGCTTCGCCGCGATCGCCGCACCCGAGTCGCGGGCCACCGTCTCTTCCATGCCGGTGCCGACGAAGGGCGCTTCCGCCTTCACCAGCGGCACGGCCTGACGCTGCATGTTCGAGCCCATCAGCGCGCGGTTGGCGTCGTCGTTTTCCAGGAACGGAATGAGCGAGGCGGCGACCGAGACGAGCTGCTTCGGCGACACGTCCATCAGGGTGATCTGATCGGGCAGCGCCATCAGGAACTCGCCCGCCTGACGCGCCGAGACCAGATCCTCGGTGAAGCGGTTGTCCGCATCCGTCGCGGCCGAAGCCTGTGCGACGGTGTGCTTCTGCTCTTCCATCGCCGACAGGTACACGACCTCGTCGGTCACGCGGCCGTCGATCACCTTGCGGTACGGCGTCTCGATGAAGCCATACTTGTTGACGCGGGCGAAGGTCGACAGCGAGTTGATCAGACCGATGTTCGGGCCTTCCGGCGTTTCGATCGGGCAGATGCGGCCATAGTGCGTCGGGTGAACGTCGCGGACTTCGAAGCCCGCACGCTCACGCGTCAGACCGCCCGGCCCGAGCGCCGAGACGCGACGCTTGTGCGTCACTTCGGACAGCGGGTTGGTCTGGTCCATGAACTGCGACAGCTGCGACGAACCGAAGAACTCGCGCACCGCGGCGACCGCGGGCTTGGCGTTGATCAGGTCGTTCGGCATCACCGTCGACACGTCGACCGACGACATGCGCTCCTTGACCGCACGCTCCATGCGCAGCAGGCCGACGCGATACTGGTTCTCCAGCAGCTCGCCCACCGAACGCACGCGGCGGTTGCCGAGATTGTCGATATCGTCGATTTCGCCCTTGCCGTCCTTCAGGTCGACCAGCGTCTTGACGACCGCCAGGATGTCCTCGGTGCGCAGCGTCGTCACCGTGTCCGGGCAGTCGAGGTCGAGGCGCATGTTCAGCTTGACGCGACCCACGGCCGACAGGTCGTAGCGGTCGGGATCGAAGAACAGCCCTGCGAACAGCGCTTCCGCCGTCTCCAGCGTCGGCGGCTCACCGGGGCGCATCACGCGGTAGATGTCGGACAGCGCCTGCTCGCGCTCTTCGGCCTTGTCGGCCTTCAGCGTGTTGCGGATCCACGGACCCGTGGCGACATGGTCGATGTCGAGCAGCTCGATCGTGTCGACGCCCGCCTTGTCCAGCGCTTCGAGATTCTCGGCGCTGATCTCGTCACCGGCTTCGACGTAAATTTCGCCGGTCTGCTCGTTGATGAGGTCATAGGCCGAGTAACGACCGAAGATTTCCTCGGTCGGGATCAGCAGCTGGGTCAGGCCGTCCTTGGCCGCCTTGTTGGCGGCGCGGGGCGAAATCTTCTGACCGGCGGGGAACACGACCTCGCCCGAGTTCGCATCGACGATGTCGAACATCGGCTTGGCACCGCGCCAGTTCTCGGCCTGGAACGGGATCTTCCAGCCGCCGTCGCCGCGAACGAAGGTCAGGCGGTTGTAGAAATAGTTGAGGATCTCTTCCGAGTTCATGCCAAGCGCATAGAGCAGCGCCGTCACCGGCAGCTTGCGCTTGCGGTCGATACGGACGTTGACGATGTCCTTGGCGTCGAACTCGAAGTCCAGCCACGAGCCGCGATACGGGATCACGCGCGCGGCGAAGAGATACTTGCCCGAGGCATGGGTCTTGCCGCGGTCATGGTCGAACAGCACGCCCGGCGAACGGTGCATCTGGCTGACGATGACGCGCTCGGTGCCGTTGATGAAGAAGGTGCCGTTCTCCGTCATCAGGGGCATGTCGCCCATGTAGACGTCCTGCTCCTTGATATCGATGACCGACTTGGCTTCGGTGTCGGGATCGACCTCGAACGCAGTCAGGCGCAGCGTGACGCGCATCGGCGCGGCATAGGTGATGCCCCGCTGGCGGCATTCCTCGACGTCGAACTTGGGGTCCTCGAGGACGTAATCATCGAAGTCGAGATAGGCGGTGCCCGCGAAATCCTGGATCGGGAAGACGCTGCGCAGCGTCTTTTCCAGCCCGGAGACATGGCCCCGCGACTTGTCCGAACGGAGGAACTGTTCGTAGCTTTCGCGCTGAACCTCGATCAGGTTCGGCATCTGCACCACTTCGTGGATGTCGCCGAAAACCTTGCGGATACGCCGCTTGGCGGTGCCGCCATCGCCCTTGCGCGGGGCGGAGCCGCTGTCGATCGCCTTGGTTGCCATGGGTCTGTCTGCCTCGTCAGCCGTCAATTCGCTGCCCGGATGCCTCCGGACGGGACGCAACATCGGACGCCGAAAGGCCGCTCGCATTCACATGCGGCGGCATCCGGCGTCCGTTGAACCAGCAATCTTCCATTCGACCGACACGCTGCGCGAAGGCGCATCATTTCCCGAAGATTGTGGTGGATGATTGCCATATAGGGGCGGACACCCGAACTGTCCAGCCGCCGCACGCCACAAGGTCGGGAAAGTTCCAGCCCCGGCGCGCTCTGCCATATATTGGCCGCATATCGCGCTACACAAGGGGTTGCATCCGCCGGGCCTACCGGGCACGGCTATATGGTCGGGTCGATGGCCCAGGCGGCCGGTGAAGATTGTAGTTACCACGAGGAATGCAGTTGATGACATCGTCCGGGCCGCGTCGCATCGCGCGCCTTCTTGCCCTGACGCTGGCGCCGGTGCTTGCCCCGATGCTCGCCAGCCCCGTCCTCGCCCAGACCACCACGCAGGACAGTGACGCCGCAGGCCGTTCCTCCGGCGGGCTGGACGGATTCAGCCTGACGCCGCGCGCATCCTCGCCCCAATCCGCGCAGACCCCGGTGCCGACGCCGCCGACGCCGCGCCTGGTCCTGCCCGGCCAGTCGACGCCCGAGGCGACGCCGACGCCGACCCCGCGTGCGACCCCCGCCCTCCGGCCGACGCCGCGCCCCACGCCCGCACCGTCGCCGACCCCGACGCCCAGCCCGACCGCCGAGCCGACGCCGCTGCCCTCGCCCGAGCCGCCCGCGACGCGCCTGCCCGATCCCGAGACGCCGATGGTCGACCGGACCGAATCGATGGACGGCATGACGATCGGCAATGGCCAGGCCCCGGCCATCGTCGCGCCGGGCACCACCGCACCCGAACAGGCCGACACGGATCGCGCCCTGCCCTTCTGGCCACTGCTGATCGGCACCGGGCTGGCGGCGTTGCTGATCGGAATCTGGCTGGGTCGTCGCAGCCGCCCCGCGCGCGCCCAGTCCGCGCCGATGCCCCGCCCCGAACCCGCCGCCGAGCCGGTGGCGACGCGTTCGGCGGCGCCCGACCCGCGCCCCGCCGCGCCCGCGCCCGAGCCGATCGCCCCCCCGGCCCCGCCAGCGCTGCCGCCGCTGCCGCCCGAGCCCAGCTTCCTGGCGGTCGAGGCGCGCCCGCTGCGCGTCGGGCTCAACATGCTGTCGGCGACGATCGAGGCGGAGGTGACGGTCCGCAACACCGGCGCGACGCCGATCGGGCGGGTCGCGGTCGATCTGCGGCTGCTCAGCGCGCATGCCGGACTCGACGAGCAGCTGGTCGAACTCGCCTATCAGCCACAGGGACGGCCGGTGGTCCCGCCCTTCGCGCTGGCGCCAGGCGAGAGCCGGACGGTCCGCGGAGTCACCGCGCTGCCGCGCGAGGCGATCCATGTGATCGATGCGGCGGGCCGCCCCATGTTCGTGCCCATCCTGGCCGCCGCCGCGCATACCGACTGGGGTGTGGCGCGCTGCACCTATGCGGTCGGGCTGGCGCGGGCGGATTCGACCAAGCTGTCGCCGATCTGGCTCGACCAGCCAGGGCGGATGTACGACCAGATCGCGGCGCGGCCGCATGTGATGCGGGGGTGATTTTCGGCGAGGTCGGGGCGTGGGCTTCGACTTCGCTCAGCCCGAACGGCTGGCGGCTTAAAGGCTACGCCCCGACTTCACCCAGGCAGACCGATCACCCCGCCCGCATATCCTCGGTAATGACATGCGGCGGGGCTTCGTCGAGGCTGCGGACCAGCGTTTCGAACCCCAACCCCTCGATCCGCAGCTCGTTGAAGGCGGGCGGCGTCTTGCGCGTCCGCTTGGACAGGGTGCCCGCGCCGATCATCCGGATGATCCGGCCATCGCGGTCGATCGGCACGTCGAACGGATCGTGGACATGCCCGCTCAGCACCGCATGCGCGCCCGCCGCCGCCAGCTGGGTGAGCGCGACATCGCCGTTGCGGGTCTTGGCGGTGCCCTTGGTCGGCCCCTCGATCAGCGGATGGTGCGCCGCGACCAGGATCAGGTGATCCTTGGGCGCCTGCTCGATCAGCGCCAGCGCGCGGCGCAGCGACCCCGTGCTGACCCGCCCCTTGGACCAGTTCCACCGCCATTGGGCGCGCGCCGTGGTCTTGAGCGGCACCACCGTCACGCCGGGCAGGTCGAGCGGCTTCTCGATCATCCGCTCGACCGCGGCATAGCGCTGATAGGGGGCGAACAGCCGCCGGAACGGGTCCCAATAATAGGGGATGTCGTGATTGCCGACCTCGACCGTCACCGGCACGCCGAGCGATTGCAGCCACTCTCCGCCCGCCTGGAACTCGCGCTTGGTCGCGCGCATGGTCAAGTCGCCGGTCATGATGACGGCATCGGGTTTTTCCGCCGCCACCCGCTCGGCGAACCAGGCGAGCGCGGCGGGGTCCTCGGCACCGAAATGCACGTCGCTGACATGAAACAGGCGGATCATGCGGCCCGTCCTAGCCTGTGCGTCACCGTCACGGCAACTCGGCCATGGCACGCGGTTCGTGCATCGGGCAGCCATTCGCTCGGCCACGATACTCGGCCGAAAAGCGATACGTGTCCTTGCGCGCGCGATTGATATTGCCGAGCGGCCGGTGCGCCGCCAGCCCGTGCCAGATGCTGTAGGACAGCGCGTCGTCGATCGCATTCGTCTCGCCGTCACGCCAGCTGATCTGCGGTTCGGCGGTGAAGGTCGCGACGGTGACATAGGGGCTGTCCGCCTCGCTCCATTCGACGGTCGCATCCTCGATCGGCATGGCATCGAGATCGCGGTTGAGCTGGACCCGCAACTCCCACTGGCCGCCCTGCTCGATCATCACCTCGCGCACCACCTCGCGCAGCGCATCGGGACGGTCATGCGTATCGACCGTGTCGCCAGTCAGCTGGGTCAGCGCGGGGCTGACCGGGAACAGCGCGAACTTGGCGATATGGTCGCCATAGCGGAACGGCGTCTGGCTGTAATAGGTCTCGCCCAGCGGGTGGACCTGCTTGGCCCCGCCCAGCGTCTGGAGCGTCGCGCTCTCGATCCCGACCGTCTCCAGCGTCGCCTCGATTCCGCGCAATATGCCGGACAGCAGTTTCTTGCCGCCTTCGAACCTGTCGGTGGTGGAGGCCAGCATCTTCAGATTCTTGGCAAAGGCATCCGCCGTCGGTGCGGTGAAGACCGGCGCATTGGCCATCACGAAATCCTGGGTTGCATCGCCCTCCGAACCGGACAGCCGCTCGCCCTCGACCCCGATCACTTTCAGCGCCAGTCCGCGCGGAAGGCCGATCGCATCGTCCAATATGTCCCCCGGATTGGTCGAGATGCGCGCCACCGCCTCATATTCGCCCGGCGTCGCGAACAGCCCCTGCGCCAGCTCGGGTGGGAGGTTGCCATGCACCGTCAGCATGCCCCGGATGATGCCATGCGCCTTGGCATGGACCGCGCGGACGCCGTGGCCATAGTCCCTGGACGTGGTGTCGAGGATATGCGCGAAGGACTGTTTCATCTGGTCGACGGTTTCGCCTTCATCGGGCTTCACGTCTTCGACCTGGGGGGTGAATGCGATGGGGGTCTTCATCGGGGGATCTCCCTGTGGGTCCCCACCAACCCATGTTGGGTGATAGCGTTCCTTTGCGGGGACACAGGCCTTCTCCTCTTGGCACGCCCCTCCCCCCGCCCCCCTCCCGCCCCCCCTCCCGCCTGCGGGAGGGGGAGCGGAGAAATTGACGGAAGAAACCACAATCTTCCCCCTCCCCCCGCAATCCGCTAACCGGGCCGACATGGCCTTTTATCACCCGCTCCTCTTTGCCCTCGATGCCGAGCGCGCCCATGGTCTGACGGTTTCGATGCTGTCGCGCTGGGGGTCGCTGGGCGCACCGATGGGGACCGATCCGGCGCGCTATCCCCGGCTGGCGACGCGGGTGGCGGGGATCGACTTCGCCAACCCGCTGGGGCTGGCGGCGGGGGTCGACAAGAATGGCGAGGCGATCGACGGCTTTTTCGGGCTGGGCTTCGGCATGGTCGAGATCGGCACGCTGACCCCCAGGCCCCAGCCCGGCAATCCCAAGCCCCGCCTGTTCCGGCTGGTCGAGGACAAGGCGGTGGTCAACCGCTATGGCTTCAACAATGGCGGGCTGGATGCGGGACTGGCGCGGGCGCGCGCCGCGAAGCGCAAGGGCGTGCTGGGCATCAATGTCGGCGCGAACAAGGATGCGGCCGACCGCATCGCCGACTATCGCCACGGCGTGACCCAGGCCGCGCCGATCGCCGATTACGTCACGATCAACATCTCCAGCCCCAACACGCCAGGCCTGCGCGACCTGCAACACGGCCCCGCCCTCGCCGAGCTGCTGGCCGCCTCGCGCGAAGCCGCACGCGCCGTGCCGCTGTTCCTGAAGGTCGCCCCCGACCTGGAGCCCGCGCAGATCGACGAGATCGCCCGCGCCGCGATCGACCACCGGCTGGACGCGATCATCATCGGCAACACCACCATCACCCGGCCGGACGTGAAGAGCAGCAACGCCGCCGAGACCGGCGGGCTTTCGGGCCGTCCGCTCGCCCCGCTGGCCCGCACGCGGCTCGCCGATTTCCGCAAGGCCACCGGGGCGGCGATGACGCTGATTGCGGCAGGCGGGATCGATTCGGGCGCGGAGGCCTATGCCCGCATCCGCAGCGGCGCGAGCCTGGTCCAGCTCTACTCCGCGCTGGTCTATGAGGGGCCGGGGCTGGCCGCGCGCATCCTCGCCGATCTCGATGCGCTGCTCGCCCGCGACGGTTTCGCCAGCATCGCCGAAGCGGTCGGCGCCTGACGTTACGGCTTGGCGGGGGCCGACCCTTGCCGCTAGGGTCGGCGGCATGAAGCACTGGCTCCTCTCCGTGGCGGCGCTCGCGCTGGCCCCCGTCGCGCCCGTCGAAGCGCGCCAGCCCGCCGCCAAGGCCCCCACCCAGGGCATGGTCAGCGCCGCCGATCCCCGCGCCGCCGCCGCCGGAGTCGAGATCCTGCGCGCCGGGGGCAGCGCCACCGACGCCGCGATCGCGACCATGCTGGCGCTCAACGTGGTCGAGCCGCAAAGCTCCGGCATCGGCGGCGGCAGCTACTGGGTCCGCCACGGCGCGCGCGGCACAGACACGATCGACGCGCGCGAGACCGCGCCGATGGCCGCCACCCCCGACTGGTTCTACGGCCCCGATGGCCGTCCACTATCCCATGCCGAGGCGGTTCCCGGCGGGCGCAGCGTCGGCGTCCCCGGCGCGCTGCGCGGCATGGCGCTGGCGCATGCGAAGGGCGGCAAGCTGCCCTGGGCGCGGCTGTTCCAGCCCGCGATCCGACTGGCCCGCGACGGGTTCCAGCTGACCCCGCGGCTCCAGACCGCGCTGACCCGCTATGGCGGCCATGTCGATGCCGCGACCCGCGCGCGGCTGACCGGCCCCGATGGCCAGGTCCTCCCGCTGGGCAGCGTCATCCGCAATCCCGAACAGGCCGCGCTGCTCGAGCGGATCGCTCGGCTCGGCCCCGACAGTTTCTATGTCGGCCCCCAGGCGCAGAAGCTGGTCACGACCGTCAACACCGCGACGCGCAATCCGTCGAAGATGACGACCGGCGATCTCGCCACCTATGCCGCCAAGCCCCGCCCGCCGCTCTGCGCGCCCTATCGCGGCTACCGGATTTGCAGCATGGGCCCGTCCTCGGGCGGCGGATCGACCATGTTGTCGATCCTGAAGCTGCTCGAACGCTTCGACATGGCCAAGCTGGGCAAGGATTCGCCGGTGGCCTGGCATCTCTTCGCCGAGGCCTCGCGGCTCGCCTATGCCGATCGCGACATGTATCTGGGCGATCCCGATTATGTCCGCGTGCCGCTGAAAGGGTTGTTCGATCCGGCCTATATCGCCGACCGCTCGGCGCTGATCTCGCCCGACCGCACCATGGCGTCGGTGTCGCCCGGCACGCCGCCCGGCGCCCCGCCGCGCGTCCGCGCCCCGGTCAGCGAGGTGCCCGGCACCACCGACCTCGTGACCGTGGACGATGCGGGCAATGTCGCCGAGGTGACGACCACCGTCGAGGGCTCGTTCGGATCGGGCCTGTCGGTCGACGGCACGATGCTCAACAACGAGCTGACCGATTTCGACATCGTGCCGGTCAAGGACGGCGACCTCGTCGCCAACCGGGTCGAGGGCGGCAAGCGTCCGCGCAGCTCGATGTCGCCGACCATCGTCTATGGCCCCGACGGCCAGGTCCGGCTGGCGATCGGCGCGGCAGGCGGATCGACCATCATCGCGCAGGTCGCCAAGGCGATCATCGGCGTCATCGACTGGAAGCTGAGCGCACAGGATGCGATCGCGCAGGGGCTGCTCTTCGCACCGGGCCATGTGGCGACGGTCGAACAGGGCACTTCGCTGGTCGCGCTGGTCCCCGGCCTCCAGGCGCTGGGCGAGACGGTGACGGTCGCGCCGATGGGGCTGAAGGCCAATGCCATCGAGCGCGTCGGCGGCCGCTGGGTCGGCGCCGCCGATCCGCGCAGCGAGGGCGTGGCGATCGACGTGACGGGTCGCACGACGGCGATCCGGCGTGTCGGCGACAAGCCGGGCCGTCCGGCCGAGTAAGCGACGAACCAGCAAACAAAGAGCCCGATCGCGCGTTGACGTGCACGATACGGGCCGGTGGGAGAGGCACCATGCGTACGCTCGAATATTTCCCCAATCTCGTCACCATGTTCTTCACCCGCGCCGCCGAGAAGGGCGACGCGCCGTTCCTGTGGCGCAAGCAGGGCGGTGCATGGCACGCGATCAGCTGGGCCGAGGCGGCGCGGCAGGTGGCCAGCCTGTCGGCGGGGCTGCGCGCGACCGGGCTGCAACGCGGCGACCGGGTGATGCTGGTGTCGGAGAACCGCCCCGAATGGTGCATCGCCGACCTCGCCATCATGGCGGCGGGTTGCGTCACGGTGCCGACCTACACCACCAATACCGAGCGCGATCATACCCACATCATCGAGAATTCGGGCGCGCGCGCGGTCATCGTCTCGACCCAGAAGCTGGCGACGACGCTGCTCCCCGCCGCGCTGCGCTCCAACCATGTCCAGACGGTGATCGGGTTCGAGCCGCTCAAGCTCGGCCCCGCGCAGATCGAGTGCCGCCAATATGACGCGCTGATCGCCGCGCATCCGACCGCGCCCGATGCGGTGGCCGCACAGGCCGATTTCGGCCGCAAGGACCTGGCCTGCATCATCTACACCTCGGGCACCGGCGGCGCGCCGCGCGGGGTGATGCAGCATCACGGCGCGATCCTGCACAATTGCGCCGGGTGCAGCGCGGTGATCGCGGAGGATTTCGGCTGGGAGGACGAGGTGTTCCTGTCCTTCCTCCCCCTCTCCCACGCCTATGAGCATACCGGGGGCCAGCATTTCCCGATCGCGCTGGGCGGGCAGATCTATTACGCCGAGGGCCTCGACAAGCTGGCCGCCAATATCGAAGAGGTGCGCCCGACGATCATGTTCGTCGTGCCCCGCCTGTTCGAGGTGCTGCACACCCGCATCGCCAAGGCGATCGAGAAGAAGGGCGGGCTCGGCGCGCGGCTGCTCGACCAGGCGCTGGCGCTGGGTGCGCGCAGCTATGACGGCAAGCTCCGGCTGATCGACCGGCCCGCGCAACTGGCGGTGGCGACGCTGTTCAAGCCCAAGATCGCCAAGAGGTTCGGCGGAAGGTTGAAGGCGATGGTGTCGGGCGGCGCGCCGCTGAACCCCCAGGTCGGGCTGTTCTTCCATTCGATCGGCCTCACCTTGCTGCAAGGCTATGGCCAGACCGAGGCCGCGCCGGTCATCGCCTGCAACCGGCCGCGCGCCGGCGTGCGGATGGAAACGGTCGGCCCGCCGCTGGCGGATACCGAGGTCCGCATCGCCGAGGATGGCGAGATACTGGTGCGCGGCGAGCTGGTCATGCACGGCTATTGGCGCAATCCGGTCGAGACCGAGCGGGTGCTGAAGGATGGATGGCTGCATACCGGCGATATCGGTGAGTTCGACGCGGCCGGTCGCCTGCGCATCACCGACCGCAAGAAGGACCTGATCATCAACGACAAGGGCGAGAATGTCGCCCCCCAGAAGGTCGAGGGGATGCTGACGCTCCAGCCCGAGATCGGCCAGGCGATGATCGCGGGCGACCGGCGCCCCTATATGGTCGCGCTGATCGTGCCCGATGCCGAATGGACGGCGGAATGGTGCGCGAAGTCGGGGACGGGGTGCAACCGCACCGCGCTGGACGACGATCTCGACTTCCGCGCGGCGGTCTCGGCGGCGGTCGACCGGGTCAATCGCGACCTGTCGGTGACCGAACGCATCCGCCGCTTCATCATCGCCGACGAACCCTTCACGATCGAGAACGAGCAGCTGACCCCGTCGCTAAAGATCCGCCGCCACGTCCTGCGCGACATCTATGGCGAGCGACTGGACGCCCTCTACCGGAATTGAGCGGACGGATGGCGATCGCGTCCTACGCCTGAAACCTGACACGCCCCTCCCGCCAGCGGGAGGGGCTAGGGCGGATCGCCATTCAGCCATGCCTTTCCCTCCCTCGCCCCTCGTAGAGGGGAGAGGGTTGCGCAGACTTGGCCTTTGCGAAAGCAAAGGCTTAGTCGGAGCTGGGTGAGGGGTGGGCGCTCGCTCCGCGAGCGCGCGAGCCTTTGGGCTCGCTCAACCCCTCACCCAAGCTGCGCTAGCCAGCAGGCTGGCAAGCTTCGCTAACCCTCTCCCCTGTCCAGGGGAGAGGGAAAGAAGAAGCCGTACTGAATGTCGATCAGCCCTAAGTCGCCCCCATCACGCCGGGGTCAGCAGGCCTTCCTTGGCGATCTTGTCCCGCCAGACCAGCGGGGCCAGGGTGTGGACGTTCTGGCCTTCGGAATCGACCGCGACGGTGACGGGGAAATTCTCCACGTCGAACTCGTAGATCGCCTCCATGCCCAGATCCTCGAAGCCGACGACCTTCGATCCCTTGATCGCGCGGGCGACCAGGTACGCCGCGCCGCCGACCGCCATCAGATAGGCGGACTGATATTCGCGGATCGCGTCGGTCGCCGCCGGACCACGCTCGGCCTTGCCGACCATCGCCAGCAGCCCCTGGTCGAGCATCATGCGGGTGAACTTATCCATGCGGGTCGCGGTCGTCGGGCCCGCCGGGCCGACCACTTCCTCGCCGACCGGATCGACCGGACCGACATAATAGATCACGCGGCCGCGAAACTCGACCGGCAGTTCCTCGCCGCGATCGAGCATGTCCTTGATCCGCTTGTGCGCGGCGTCGCGCCCCGTGAGCATCTTGCCGTTCAGCAGCAGCCGGTCGCCATGCTTCCAGCCCTTCACCTCTTCCGGCGTCAGTGTGTTCAGGTCGACGCGCTTGGCCGCCTGGAGATCGGGCTTCCAGTCGACCTTGGGCCATTCCTCCAGCTTGGGGGCTTCGAGATAGACCGGGCCCGAGCCATCCAGCGTGAAATGCGCATGGCGGGTCGCGGCGCAGTTGGGGATCATCGCCACCGGCTTCGACGCGGCATGGGTCGGCCAGTCGAGGATCTTGACGTCGAGGATGGTGGACAGGCCGCCCAGCCCCTGCGCGCCGATGCCCAGCGCATTGACCTTGTCGAACAGCTCGATGCGCAGCGCCTCGATATCGTTCCTGGGACCGCGCTCCTTCAGCTGGCCCATGTCGATCGCGCCCATCAGCGATTCCTTGGCGAGCAGCACGGCCTTTTCGGCGGTGCCGCCGATGCCGATGCCCAGCATGCCGGGCGGGCACCAGCCCGCGCCCATCTGCGGCACCATTTCCAGCACCCAGTCGACGATCGAGTCGGACGGGTTCATCATCTTGAACTTGGACTTGTTCTCCGACCCGCCGCCCTTGGCCGCGACGTCGACCGTCACCTTGTTGCCAGGCACCATCTCGACATGGAGGACGGAGGGCGTGTTGTCCTTGGTGTTGCGGCGGGTGAAGGCGGGGTCGGCGAGGATCGAGGCGCGCAAGCGGTTCTCGGGGTGGAGATAGGCGCGGCGCACGCCCTCGTCGACGACCTCCTGCAGCGACCGGTCGCCCGACAGGCGGCAATCCTGGCCCCATTTGACGAAGACGGTGACGATGCCGGTGTCCTGGCAGATCGGGCGATGCCCCTCCGCGCACATCCGGCTGTTGGTCAGGATCTGCGCTATGGCATCCTTGGCCGCCGGGCTCTTCTCCGCCTCATAGGCTTTGCCGAGCGCGCGGATATAATCCATCGGGTGGTAATAGCTGATGAACTGGAGCGCGTCGGCCACGCTCTCGATCAGGTCGGTGTCGCGGATCAGGGTCGTCATGCGCGCCTTGTGCGACAGCGGCGCGTGGCTTGCAACGCCGCAGCGGAGCCATGACGGCATTTCGCGTTCGGCCAGACTTTAATCTATCTTAACTTCGCTGAGGCAAGACGGGGGACCACCGATCGGGACCCCCTTTCGCGCATGCCTTCCGCTTCCGACCGCCTATCGTTTCTGGCCTTGCTGGGGCTCGTCGAGGATAATGACGAGCTGCTGGTCGAGGTGCATCTCAAGCGGTTGCAGACACTGTGCCGGACCTGGCCGCTGGCGATCCTGCAGAATCTGGTCGCGGTCGCGCTCGTCCTCAGCTTCAGCCTGCGCGACGACCCGTCCTGGATGCAGGTCCAGAAGGAGATTGCGAGCGGCGTGCTGGTCGGCAGCACGCTGATCTTCGGCATCGTGCTCGCCTGCGGCGAGGCGCGCCAATGGCCCTTCTACCGGCTCAAGCAATATCTGGTCGGACTGGGTTTCCTCGTGGCGCTGGCGACTGGCGCACTGCTGGCGCTGGTCATCGGGTCGCAGCATGCCCCCGGACCCTGGACGCCGACGCTGGCGCTGATCTGCGCGATGTGGACGACCGCCGCGATGCTGCATCCGGTGCGCGGGGCGATGATCGGCTATTCCTTCGGTTTCGCCTTCATGGCGGTGATCGCGGCGCTGGCCTGGCGGGTGCCGCTGGCCCCGATTCTCGGCGCGGTGGTGCCGCCGCTGATCATCCTGGTCCTCAACGCCCGGCGCGTCGGCCGCCTGGACTATAATGTCGCGGACGCCCGCGCCCGCGCCTTTGGCGAGGGACAGCAGGCGGTCAAGATGATCGCCGAGTTCGAGGAACATGGCACCGGCTGGTTCTGGGAAACCGACCGGCACGGGCGCCCTGACCTATCTGTCGAAGAAAGTGGCCGAGGATCTCCAGTCGACCGGCCTCGCCTGCAAGGGTCGGCTGCTGACCGATTTGTTCCAGATGGACCCCTCGGCACCGGGGACCGAACGGACGCTGTCCTTCCACATGGCCTCGCGCACCAGTTTTTCCGACTATACCGTCTGCGCGGTCGATTCGGGTGCGGGCGATCCGGAACGATGGTGGTCGATCTCGGGCCGTCCGATCATCGACGGCATCGGCCGGTTCCGCGGCTTTATCGGCTCGGGCTCGGACCTGACCGAAAAGCGCCGCTCGGAGGCGGAGATCACCCGGCTGGCGCTGTTCGACAGCCTGACCGGCCTCGCCAATCGCCAGCGGATGAAGCTGTCGCTCGACACGATGCTCAAGCAATCGGTCAGCCCCTATCGCCCGACCGCGCTGTTCCTGATGGACCTCGACCGGTTCAAGGCGGTCAACGATACGCTGGGCCACCAGGCGGGCGACCTGTTGCTGCAACAGGTGGCGCGGCGGCTGGAGCAGGCGGTGGGCGATGCCGGGCTGGTCGGCCGTCTGGGCGGCGACGAGTTCCAGATCCTGCTGCCCGGCACCGATTCGCGCGAAAGGCTGGCGACGCTGGCCAGGGTCATCATCGACACCTTGTCGCAACCCTATGGCATCCAGGGCCATGACGTGACGATCGGCTGTTCGATCGGCATCGCCATCGCGCCCCAGGACGGCGCCGATTCGCAGACGCTGATCCGCAACGCCGATCTGGGCCTCTATGCCGCCAAGGGCGACGGGCGCGGCGTGCACCGATTCTATGCCGAGGCGATGCTGGAGGGGGCGCGCAGCCGCAAGCGGATGGAGGAGGATCTGCGCACCGCCATCGCGCAGAACCAGTTCCGCCTCGCCTATCAGCCGGTCGTGTCCACCCGCGACGAAGAGATTGTCGGGTTCGAGGCGCTGCTGCGCTGGTCCCATCCGACCCAGGGCGACATCTCGCCCGCGCAGTTCGTGCCGGTGGCCGAGGAATGCGGCCTGATCGAACAGATCGGCGAATGGGTGCTGCGCACCGCCTGTCTCGAGGCGGCGAGCTGGCCGCGTGCCGCGCGGGTGGCGGTCAACGTCTCGTCCATCCAGTTCGCCAAGCCGCATCTGCCCGTGCTGATCGGCCAGGCGCTGGAGCAATCGGGGCTGGCCCCGTCGCGGCTGGAGCTGGAGATCACCGAGAGCGTCTTCCTGAACGACGATCTGGAATCGCAGCGCCAGTTCGTGGCGCTCAAGGCGCTGGGCGTAAGGCTGGCGCTGGACGATTTCGGCACCGGCTATTCCTCGCTCGGCTATCTGCGCCATGCGCCGTTCGACAAGATCAAGATCGACCAGTCCTTCGTGCGCGGCGCGGTCGGGAGCGGCAGCCGCAATGCCGCGATCATCCGCGCGATCGTGACCCTGGCCGACACGCTGGGCATGGAGACGACCGCCGAGGGCGTCGAGTTGCAGGACGAGATCGCGCTGATCCGCGATCTGGGGTGCAGCCAGATCCAGGGCTATGTCTATGGCAAGCCGAGCGGCGTGGAGGAGGTCCACCGCCTGCTGGGCGAACAGGGCGCGCGCGCCACGCCGGTGGGCATGAAGTCGCACCGTCGGCCGCGCACCAAGGTCCTGCGCGTCGCGCAGATCGTCTCGGGCGGGGCGACCGTCGATGTCCGGCTTCGCGACCTGTCGACCACCGGCATGATGATCGAGGGGCTGCCCCCCGCCTATATCGTGGGCGGCGCGGCGGTGGGCATCCGGCTGGGTGTCGATCCGCCCTTGCGCGGCTATATCCGCTGGGAACGCGAAGGGCGGGTCGGCATCGCCTTCGCCACCCCGCTGCCCGACGACCACCCCTGGCTGGAGGTCGCGCGCGAAGAGGCCGAGCCGCATCACCGGTCGGCATGAGGCGGACGGCGGGATAGGAAAGGACTGCCGCACGTTCGCGCCGTCATGTCTTCCCCCGCACCGTCCCCCGCCCCCGGCCCCCTCCCCATGGCGGAGGCCGCCGACGCGCGCATTCCCCCGCTCAGCCTGATCTTCGGCTATGGGCCGGTGCTGGTCCTGCCGATCGCGGCGCTGGCCGCCTGGGCGAAGGTGCCGCTGACGCTGCTGATCGGGCAGATCTGGGGGGCGGCGATCCTGATCTTCCTGGCGGGCGTGGCGCGCGGCCTGAGCTTCTTCACGCCCGGCGGCCCCCATGTGTCGCAGATGCTGACCATGATCCTTCGCTTCTCGCTGGGGCTGCTGGCGCTGGTCGCGGGGCCGGCGACGGGCTTTGCGCTGTTGCTGATCGGCTATGCCTCGATCGCGCTGACCGATCCCTGGCTCGCCCGGTGGGGCGGTGCGCCGCGCCACTTCGCGCGGCTGCGCCCGCCCCAGATGCTGGTCGCCCTGGTCGGGCTGGCGGCACTGTTCTGGCTGTCGCTCGGCTGACCGGGGCGGGCGCCATCGACGTTCAAAAATATTTTTAGGGGCTTGCGCTTCGCGAACCCCGCAGACATCCATGCGTCGCGGGTTTCGACACCGCTTTGACGACCGCCATTCGTCGCAACCAACCCCCTTTCCGCGCTTTACCCCCCTTGCGGTGATCGCCGGGATTTTCCACTATGGATAGTGGAAGAGGTCGGGGACAACCCCAATCGCTGGTAGGAAGGGATCGGACCGACAGGCCCGGTCGGGATCGCGGAAGCGCCGGAAAACGGCCTTTGCGATGCCATTTCCCACCGTTCGCGACGCCTGTGGCACGGCTGTGCCGGGGGCGGGGCACCGACCCGAACGGATCAGGAACAAAGGAGCGGCATCAATGATGGACTTCAGGGATGACCGGGATAGCGACATGACGACTGACATGCTTGAGAAGATGGCGGCGGACATTGCCGCCCCGGCCCCGACGCCCGCCGACACCAAGTCGGTCCGGCCGCAGCCCTATCCGGTCGAGGTCGACCATGCCCGCGACGCGCGGCTGACCGATTTCGGCAAGGAAACGCTGAACGACCGCTACCTCCTGCCCGGCGAAAGCTATCAGGACCTGTTCGTGCGCGTCGCCTCGGCCTATGCCGACAATGCCGAGCATGCGCAGCGGCTGTACGACTATATCTCCAAGCTGTGGTTCATGCCCGCCACGCCCGTCCTGTCGAACGGCGGCACGGGTCGCGGCCTGCCGATCAGCTGCTACCTCAACTCGGTGCCCGACAGCCTGGACGGCATCGTCACCACCTGGAACGAGAATGTCTGGCTGGCGTCGCGCGGCGGCGGCATCGGCACCTATTGGGGCCAGGTGCGCGGCATCGGCGAGCCGGTGGGCCTGAACGGCAAGACCAGCGGCATCATCCCCTTCGTCCGCGTGATGGACTCGCTGACGCTGGCGATCAGCCAGGGTAGCCTGCGTCGCGGTTCGGCCGCCTGCTATCTCGACATCTCGCACCCCGAGATCGAGGAGTTCCTGGAAATCCGGAAACCCTCGGGCGACTTCAACCGCAAGGCGCTGAACCTCCATCACGGCGTGCTGATCCCCGACGCCTTCATGGAAGCGGTGCGCGACGGCGCCGAATGGCATCTCAAGAGCCCGAAGACCGGCGAGGTCCGCGCGACCGTCGACGCGCGCGCGCTGTTCCAGAAGCTGGTCGAGACCCGTCTGGCGACCGGCGAGCCGTACATCGTCTTCGCCGACCATGTGAACAAGAACATGCCCAAGCACCACCGCGAGCTGGGGCTGAAGGTGTCGACCTCGAACCTGTGTTCGGAAATCACGCTGCCGACCGGCATCGACCATAAGGGCAAGGACCGCACCGCCGTCTGCTGCCTGTCGTCGCTGAACCTGGAAACTTGGGACGAGTGGAAGGACGACAAGCAGTTCATCGAGGACGTGATGCGCTTCCTCGACAACGTCCTTCAGGACTATATCGACCGCCACGAGCCCGGCATGGAGCGGGCCGCCTATTCGGCCGGTCGCGAGCGGTCGGTGGGTCTGGGCGTGATGGGCTTCCACAGCTTCCTCCAGGCGCGCGGCATCCCCTTCGAGGGCGCCATGGCCAAGTCGTGGAACCTGCGGATGTTCAAGCACATCAACGCGCAAGTGAACCAGGCGTCGATGACGCTGGCGGTCGAGCGCGGCCCCTGCCCCGACGCGGCCGACGTCGGCGTGATGGAGCGCTTCAGCTGCAAGATGGCGATCGCGCCGACCGCGTCGATCAGCATCATCTGCGGCGGCACCAGCGCCTGTATCGAGCCGATCCCGGCGAACATCTATACCCACAAGACGCTGTCGGGGTCGTTCTCGGTCAAGAACAGCTATCTCGAAAAGCTGCTGATCGAGAAGTCGAAGAACTCGGACGCGGTGTGGAACTCGATCCTCGAACATGGCGGCTCGGTCCAGCATCTCGACTTCCTGTCGAGGGAAGAGAAGGACACGTTCAAGACCTCGTTCGAGATCGACCAGCGCTGGCTGCTCGAACTGGCGGGGGATCGCACGCCCTATATCGACCAGGCGCAGTCGCTGAACCTGTTCATCCCGGCGGACGTGGAGAAGTGGGACCTGCTGATGCTACACTTCCGCGCGTGGGAGCTGGGCATCAAGTCGCTCTATTATCTACGGTCGAAGTCGGTGCAGCGCGCCGGTTTCGCCGGGAGCGGCGGCGTCGAGGCGGACAACACGATCAGCGCACCCAAGTTCGAGATCGGTGAGACGACCGATTATGACGAGTGCCTGGCCTGTCAGTGAGGTGAGCTATCAATCCCTTTCCCCTCGGGAGAGGGAGGGAGCCGCGAAGGCGGCGGAAGGGTGAGGGTGTGCGTCACTACGACAATCATCGCTCCGGCACGGTGCAACGCGCCCGCCAACTCCGCCGCGACGCGCCCCAACCCGAACGCCGTCTGCTCCGCGCGCTGCGTGAAACCTATCCGCATCTGAAATGGCGTCATCAGACGCCGCTGGGACCTTTCTTCGCCGACATGCTGTGCTTTTCCGAAAAGCTGGTCATCGAGGTCGACGGCGACACCCATGTCGTCGCGGAAGGCCATGACGCGTCCCGCGAAGCCTATATGGCGCGCGAGGGGTATCGGACGGTTCGCGTGACCAACGCGGATGTAATGGCAAATCTCGAAGGGGTCCTGGCTCGAATCTCCTTCTCCCTGCGGAAGAAGGAAGGGGCCCGCGCGGCACAGCCGCGTGGGAAGGATGAGGGTGGATCGCCCACGGAAAAGGGCGGTGCCGCATGACCGACACCGCCCTCACCCTTCCGCGCCCTGACGGGCGCTCCCTCCCTCTCCCACAGGGAGAGGGAGACTATGCCTCACTCCGCCTCTTCGAACTGGTCGACGGCGTTCTGTGCGGTCGCCGACAGGCGGACCTGGTCGCCCTCGACCTCGGCGACCAGGCCGATCGGCAGGTAATGATGCTTGGCGCCCTGCCCATCCTCGGTCTGGGGGCTGTCGTTCTTGGTCAGCTTGATGCGGTCGCCTTGGACATGGTCGACCGTCCCGACATGGACGCCGTCCGCACCGATGACTTCGGCATGTTCCTTGATCTGGCTGACATCGACCATCTTGAATCTCCTGTGTTGGGTTCGGTTTCGGAACGCGCCACGCCGGAATTGGTCGCATGACATCGGCGTTCATCATGTACGCCGTCGCGGCCTTGCTGGGCGGGATCGGCTTGATCCTGCTGTTGCAGCTCCGCACGCCCCGGTCGGAGCAGGGCCGCTATGCCCGGCTGATCGCGGGCACCATGTTCGCCATGGGCGGGATCATTTTGGCCGGTTTCGCCACCGCGCTGCGCTCCTGGGCCAGCAGCGGCTGAACCGGCCTTCACCCTCTTCACGTCATTCGTATCCGGAGTAACCCCGATGCCACTTCTCCAAGCCTCCAAGCAGTATAAGCCCTTCGAATACCCCTGGGCGTTCGAGTTCTGGAAGCGCCAGCAACAGCTCCACTGGCTGCCCGAAGAGGTGCCGCTGGGCGAGGATTGCCGCGACTGGGCGCAGAAGCTGACCGATCACGAGCGCAACCTGCTGACCCAGATCTTCCGCTTCTTCACCCAGGCGGACGTCGAGGTGCAGGACTGCTATCATGAAAAGTACGGCCGCGTGTTCAAGCCGACCGAGATCAAGATGATGCTGACCGCCTTCTCCAACATGGAGACGGTGCACATCGCGGCGTACAGCCATCTGCTCGACACGATCGGCATGCCCGAGAGCGAATATGGCGCCTTCCTCGAATATGCCGAGATGAAGGACAAGCATGATTACATGCAGAATTTCGGCGTCGACAGCGACGAGGACATCGCCCGCACGCTGGCCATGTTCGGCGGCTTCACCGAGGGCGTCCAGCTTTTCGCCAGCTTCGCGATGCTGATGAACTTCCCGCGCTTCAATAAGATGAAGGGCATGGGCCAGATCGTCAGCTGGTCGGTGCGCGACGAGAGCCTGCACTGCGAAGGCATCATCCGCATGTTCCACGCCTTCTGCCAGGAGCGCCAGTGCCTGACCAAGGCGGTGAAGGACGACATCGCCGATGTGTGCCAGACGACGATCCGCCTGGAGGACAATTTCATCGACCTCGCCTTTGAGATGGGCCCGGTCGAGGGGATGAAGCCCAAGGAGATCAAGAAGTATATCCGCTACATCGCCGACTGGCGCCTGGGCCAGCTGGGGCTGAAGCCGATCTATATGATCGACGAGCATCCGCTGCCCTGGCTGACCCCGCTGCTCAACGGCGTGGAGCATGCCAACTTCTTCGAGACGCGTGCGACCGAATATTCCAAGGCGGCGACGCGCGGCCAGTGGAACGACGTCTGGGACGCGTTCGACACCCGGCAAAAGGCCAAGACCGCCAAGGCGGCGAACGAGGAGCCGGGCGAGACCGGCGACATGTTCTCGGCCGCGGGCGTCGCGGCGGAGTGATTGCCGAAAGGGCGGGCTTCGGTCCGCCCTTTTTTTCGCGCGAAGCCGCGATGGCGCGAAGAAGTGTGGTTCGCGCAGAGGCGCAGAGGGCGCGGAGGAAAAAAGGCAGGTGGAGGATCTCCTCACATCCGTTCAGCCTGAGCGTAGTCGAAGGCCACGGGATAACGCCTGTCACACTATGAAATTTCAAGTTTGGCCTGCGGCCGTGAGGGCTGCGGGGAGAGGGTTTCCCTTGGCCTTCGACTGCGCTCAGGCTGAACGGAGATTGGGGGAGCTTGCCATGCCCCCAAAGGATCTCCGCGCCCTCTGCGCCTCTGCGCGAACCCAGATCACCGCGCCGCCCGCGTCGGCGCATGGAAGTCCGCCGGTTTCCCGGCAATCCACCGCAGGAACCGCGCCATCTCCGGATGCGCACGCAGCACCGCAAAGTCCGAAAACCCCCGCGCCAGTTCCGCGTTGGAAAAGGTCGCATGGATGGTCCGATGACAGATGGGATGGACCGGCACCGTCTCGCGTCCGCCTTCGCTCTTGGGGATGGGGTGGTGCCATTCCACCTTCGCCCCCAGTGGCCGGTCGCACAGCGCGCAGGATCGCGGCGGTGCCCGCTCGACCCGTTGGGCGGCGGCCGCCAGTCCCGCCTTGCGTTTTACCCGTCCGGTCATCGCCATCGATATGGGAAGCCTGTCCACAAAGGAAAACGGGGTCCGGCATCACTGCCGAACCCCGCCACCTTACGCCAACTGGACCCCGAGGGATCAGAAGTGTGCGACGACACCCGCCATCGGGCGGAACGAATGCGCGTCGTCAAAGGTCGAGACTTCCAGACGCAGACGCAGACCCGAGTTGCCGGTCAGGCCGCCCAGACCGATGTCCTTCGGGCCAACTTCGGCGCCGACGCCATAGACGGTCGCGTGATAGTCACGCTTCAGGTCGCCAGCGACGCCCGGAGCGAAGTTGTGGAAGTTGTTCCAGCGATAGCCGACCTTGCCGTAGAACAGGCCGCTCTCGCCAGCGCGGAAGCCCGCGCGGCCATAGGCGCCATACTGCCAGTCGATGTCACCCGACACGCCCTTGGCGACCGCGCCCTCGGCGCCGACGAACACGGGGCCCAGCGGCACGTTGAAGCCGACGATGCCCTCGACCAGCGCGCCGTCCAGGTTATAGCCCTTGGGCTGCGTGGGAATGCCGGCGACCGACTGGCGATCGAACTGCTCCCAACCACCCATGACCGCGACGTACGGCTCGATACCGAAGGCGCGGGTGCCATCGGGAGCGGTCGCGGTGTCGGCGGCCGGGGCAGGTGCCGCAGCCGTCGTGTCGGTGGTGTTCATGTCCTGTGCCATGGCAGGCACGGCAACGAACGCGGCCGCCGCTGCGGCGACGAGGGAAAGCTTACGCATGTGAGATACCCTTCTCTTATTCTATGTGGGGCGGCGGATCGAACCGCTCAGCCCAGGCCCGCTTAACCGGCAAAACCGTGCGGGGTTGCACGAAGATCGTCATTTTGGTCGCGTTGTGGGAACCTGTTGCCGTGATGACACAGTTCCTGTCACCTAGATGAACCAATTGAGGGGAGAATGCGGCGGCCCAGATTTTCCGCCATTTTTTCGCCTTGAATGATGCCCTCGGCTCAGCGGACGGCCTGGCAGCGGAGGGAATCGCCGGTGGGGCGTGTCAAAACAACCTCACCCCCCTTGCCGCGCAGGTCATGACCGAACCCGGCATAATGGATGCCAGACGCGACCGGCTGACCGGCCAGGCGTATCGCCAGAACGCCGTCCAGCCGCATCAGCGCGCTGTCGTCGCGATTGTCGAAACGGACCCAGAAGCGGCTGCCATTCTCGCACCGGAAATCGGTCGAGACCATCGGCGGCATCGAGGAGCGGGGATCGGGCATGGTCGAACAGCCGACCAGCACGATCCCCCCGGCCGCCAGCGCGACAGGCAGGCGGTTCATGGCCGCAGCGCGGCGTCGTCGGCTTCGTCGATATCGCCGTCGGCGACGGTGTCGTCCTCGAAATCCTCCTGGAGATCGTCCTCGTCGATGTCCTCGGCACTCATGTCGACCGAGGCGTCGCTCTCGCCCACCTCCTCGGAGTCCATGTCGAGTTCGTCGATCGGTTCGTCCTCCACCGTATCGTCGCCCAGATCGGGGTCGATATCGGTGATCAGCACGCCATCGCTGGGGCCGTCGCGCGTCGCCTCCAGGATTTCGGCGCGCTGGCTCTCGTCATAGCCTTCCTCGTCCCAGCCATCGTCGCCGGGTCCCTGGCTGGAAACCTGATGTCCGCCCATCCTTGCCTCCTGTGATCTGTGGAGGGTGGAACGGTGCGGCGGCCCGGCCGGTTCCCGGCGCGGGCCGTGTGCGTGTCAGAGGGGGCGGAACATCCGCCCGCGCTCGGTCGCGAAGACGAAGGCGAAGGCCGCGCAGCCCGCCACCAGGAAGCCCAGCGTCAAGGGCCGGGTCGTCCCGTCAAAGGCCTGGCCGATCCCGGCACCGATCACCGACCCGATGGTGACGCTGGCAAAGCCCTGCACGCTCGACGCGGTGCCCGCGATGCCGCCCATATTCTCCATCGCCATTGCCGAGAAGTTGGAGGTCGCCAGACCGAAACAGGCCATGGTGATCGCCTGAAGCACCGCGAACACGACCAGCGATTCGCCGCCGAACCAAGCGATCGCCAGATGCAGCGCCGAGACGATAATCAGGATCGTCACCGAGCTGTGGCTGATCAGCCGCGTGCCCAGCCGCATGACGATCCGCGAGTTGAGCAGATTGGCCGCCGCCATCGTCACCGAGGTCGTGGCGAAGATCAGCGCAAGCAGCTTTTCGCGCCCGAACGTCACCGCCATGATCGGCTGCACCGAGTTGAGATAGCCATAGAGCGCCGCCATCAGCGCGGTCGCCGCCAGCGTATAGCCCAGCGACAGCCGGTCGGCCGCGGTCTGCCGCCAGCCGCGCCAGATCCGGTCGAGCGAGATGGGCAGCCGCGCCTCGGGCTTCAGCGTCTCGGGCATGCGGACCGCGAACCAGATCAGCACCAGCGTGGCGAGGCCCGCAATGGTCCAGAAGATCAGCCGCCAGTTGCCGAACAAGAGCACCAGCTCACCGAAGGCGGGCGCCAGGATCGGCACCACCATGAACACCATGAAGGCGATCGACATGACCTGCGCCATGGCGCGACCATGATAGCAGTCGCGGACCAGCGCCACCGTCGCCACCCGCGTCGCCGCGATCGCCGCGCCCGCGCAGACGCGCGCGACCATCAGCAGCAGGAAGCTGCCCGCCATCGCCGCCGCGCCATTGGCGATGATATAGATGACCAGCGCCACGATCAGCACCCGCCGCCGCCCATAACGGTCCGCCAGCGGCCCATGCACCAGCTGCGCCACGCCGAACCCGATCAGGAAGGCGGTAACGACGAACGGCCGCTGGGTGGGCGACGCGTTCAGCGCCTCGCCGATGGCGGGCAGCGCGGGCAGCATCGAATCGATCCCCAGCGCGGTCAGCGCCATCAGCGCCGCGATCAGCAGGACGAATTCGACAAAGCCGATGGGCGCGCCGGGGGTGTCGGCGGCGACGGGGGTCGCCGGATCAGCGGAACGGGATTCGGACATGATGCCTGTCCCATAAGCGCGTTCGGACGCCAGGGAAACCGGGAAAACCCAACCGAGCCGATCACCTTCGCCGTCAACCGCGTTCAGCACGTCGACAGCTTGCGCGCGCCAGATACCACCCCCACGTGTATCGGACCGACAGGACACTGGAGGGAGTTTGCCGTCATGACCATCCTGCATCGAACCGCTCTGCCCCTTTCGCTGGGCATGGCATTGGCGCTGGCGGGGGCGCTGGCGGGTTGCGACCGGCCGACCGACGGGACCTCGGTGACGATCAACAGCTCGGACGGCCAGACGGTGGCGGCGGTCGACGGCAGGTCGGGCGAGGTGAAGCTGGCGCTGCCCGGCTTCACCGGCGCGTTCAAGCTGCCCAAGGTGTCGCTGGAGGCCGATAATTTCGAGCTGAACGGCGTCCACCTCTATCCCGGCTCGAAGATCCGCAACGTCGATGTCGGCAATGGCCGTGACAAGGCGTTCGTCATGACCTTCGACAGCCCCGCCGATCCCCAGACGGTGCGCGACTGGTTCCGCGACAAGATGACGGATGCCGATTTCACCCTGACCGATCGCGGCGAGGAGCTGGTCGGCACCACCGCCGAGAACAAGCGCTTCCGCCTCGACCTGCGCGATGCGGGCGGCGACCGATCGACGGGCACGATCACGCTCGGCGGATAAATTGACCGCTGACCGGCTGGCCTGTTCGGGCCGGTAGGGACATTATATAGCCTTACGCCTATTCGATTTTCTGGACGACATATTCATGACCGACACCCGCTCCGCCGAGGTCCCGACGCTCAGCCTGGCCGATCAGGACCGCGATCCCGAGGCGTTCGCCGCCGCGCTGGGCGGTTCGTTCGAGCGGTTCGGCTTTGCGATCGTCGCCGACCACGGCGTCCCCGCCGAGCTGATCGACCGCGCCTGGGCGCAGACCAAGGCGCTGTTCGACCTGCCCGAGGAGGAAAAGCGCGGCTATCACATCCCCGGCGGCGGCGGCGCGCGTGGCTATACCCCGTTCAAGACCGAGATCGCCAAGGATGCCAAGGTCGTCGACCTCAAGGAATTCTGGCATGTCGGCCGCGAACTGCCCGAGGGTCATGCCTATGCCGACCGGATGCCCGCCAATATCTGGCCCACCCGGCCCGAGGGGTTCCGCGACGACTTTCTCGAACTCTTCACCGCGTTCGACCGCGCGGGGGATCGCCTGCTGTCGGCCATCGCCCGGCATCTGAAGCTCGATCCGCACTGGTTCGATCCGGCGGTCAAGGACGGCAATTCGGTGCTGCGCCTGCTCCATTATCCCCCCATCCCGGCGGATGCCGAGGGCGTGCGGGCGGGCGCGCATGAGGATATCAACCTCATCACCCTGTTGCTGGGCGCGGAAGAGGCGGGGCTGGAACTGCTCGACCGCGATTCGGGCGAATGGCTGGCGATCCGTCCGCCCGAGGGGGCGATGGTGGTCAATGTCGGCGACATGCTCCAGCGGCTGACCAACCATGTCCTGCCCTCGACCACGCACCGGGTGGTCAACCCGCCGGTCGAGCGGCGCGGCTTCTCGCGTTACTCGATGCCCTTCTTCCTGCACCCCGCGCCCGATTTCCTGATCGAGACGCTGCTGGGCACGGTGACGGCGGACAATCCGAACCGCTATCCGACGCCGATCACGGCGCATGACTATCTGTACGAGCGGCTGGTCGAGATCGGGTTGATCAAGAAGTAAGGGAGGGGCTCGGTGAGACACCGCCCTCCCCCAGCCCCTCCCGCCTGCGGGAGGGGAGCGGCAAGGACGAAACGCGGAATTCCATAAACTCCCCTCCCGCCTGCGGGAGGGGAGCGGCAAGGACGAAACGCGGAATTCCATAAACTCCCCTCCCGCAGGCGGGAGGCATCACCCTAAAACTCCCCTCCCGCAGGCGGGAGGCGTCACCCTAAAACTCCCCTCCCGCAGGCGGGAGGGGCTGGGGGAGGGCAAGGGGCCTCGCAGAGACCTTACGCCCCCGAAAATTACCCCAAAATATGCATCAACAACGGCTGCCCGACGAGGCTCTGGCTGCCGCGCAACCGCTCCAGCGCCTGGGCGACCGCGCGCTCCGGCCCCTCATGCGTCACGATGGCGATCATCACGCCGCCATCGGCCGCCTCGCCCCGCTGGATCAGGCTTTCGATCGACACGCCCGCATCGCGCATCGCCGCCGCGATCTCGGCCAGCACGCCGACCTTGTCCTGCACGGTGAAGCGCAGATAGGCGCGCCCGCGCCGCTCGCCGCTATCGGCCTTGGCCGCCGGGATCAGTTCATGCGCGGGCATGGCGAAGGACGCGCCATATTCGCCGCGCGCAATGTCGATCAGGTCGGCGACCACCGCGCTGGCGGTCGGGCCATCGCCCGCGCCCGCGCCCTGGAACAGCAGGCGGCCGACGAAATTGCCCTCCGCGACCACCGCATTGGTCGAGCCGGTGACATGCGCCAGCGGATGGTCGAGCGGCACCAGATGCGGATGCACCCGCTGGAACAGGCCGTTCGCCCCTTCCTCCGCCACGCCGACCAGCCGCACCCGGTAGCCCAGCGACGCCGCCTGCGCGATATCGGCGGCCAGGACATGGCGCACCCCGCCGATCGCGACATCGCCAAACGCCGGCTGCGTACCGAAGGCGATGGCGGCCAGGATCGACAGCTTGTGCGCGGCATCCACCCCGTCAATGTCGAAGCTGGGGTCCGCCTCGGCATAGCCTAGCGCCTGCGCCTCGGCGAGCACCTCGGCGAAGTCGCGGCCCTCCGCCTCCATCTTGGACAGGATGAAATTGCAGGTGCCGTTCAGGATGCCATAGACGCGCGCGATGGCATTGGCCGCCGCGCCTTCGCGCAGGCCCTTGATGACCGGGATGCCGCCCGCCACCGCCGCCTCGAACTTCAGCGCGGCCTTCGACGCCTCCGCCTTCTGCGCCAGCTCCAGCCCGTGATGCGCCAGCATCGCCTTGTTGGCGGTGACGAAGCCGCGCCCGGCCTCCAGCGCGGTGCGCGCCAGCGTCAGCGCCGGGCCGTCCGATCCGCCGATCAGCTCGACCACCACATCGGCATCCTCGCGCGCGGCGAGCGCGGCGGTGTCGTCCACCCACTCGAACCGCGACAGGTCGACGCCGCGATCCTTGGTCCGGTCGCGCGCGGAGACGGCGACGATCTCAATCGGGCGACCGGCGCGCCGGGTAATCAGCTCCCGGTTTGCGTCGAGCAGGCGAATGACGCCGCCCCCCACCGTACCGAGTCCCGCCAAAGCCACCCGCAATGCGTCGCCCATCATCTTTTCCCGTATCCAGAGCGTTCGTTGAGCCTGGGCGGGTAGCGGATAGAAATGGTCGCTGTCGAGCGGGCAGGCGACCTTTTATTGCTCGAAACGCCAGATCGCGCTAAAGCGGCGGGATGATTTCCCCCGATTTCGTGGTCATCGACGTCGAAACCGCCTGTTCGCGTACCAGCAGCATCTGCCAGATCGGTATCGTCGGCTATACGGACGGAGTCGAGGTGCTCGCCTATGAGACGCTGGTCGATCCGTGCGACGAGTTCAGCCCCTTCAATATCGGCATCCATGGCATCACCGCCGATCATGTCCTGGGCAAGCCCAATTTCGCCGCGCTCCATCCCGAACTGGCCGGGCATCTGGGCGGGCGGGTGACGGTGGCGCATTCGGGGTTCGACAAGGGCGCGCTGGGCCGGGCCTGCGAACGCGACGCGCTGCCCCCGATCGCCGCACGCTGGCTGGACAGCGTGACCATCGCCCGGCGGGCCTGGCCCGAGCTGCCCAATCACAAGCTGAGCACGCTGGCCGCCTTTCTCGAGCTGGAACACCGCCACCATGACGCGCTGAGCGACGCGCGCGCGGCGGGACAGGTGGTGCTGCGCGCGATGGCGCAGACCGGGCTGACACTGGCCGACTGGTTCGCCCCGCCGCCCTCGGCCCGGTCGCGGCGACAGGCGCGCGGCTGAGGCGCGCGCCCGCTTCATCGGCGCGGGCGTCTCGATCGGATCGACATTCCGTCCATTCCTCCCCTGGAAGGAGAGGTGTCAGGCCGCAGGCATGACGAAGGGGTGTCCCGGCTGGAAGCTTCGTCGAAGCGCGCGACCGTGGGCGCCCTCCCCTTCCAGAGGGAGGAATAGGGGCGATCCGGCCTATGGCTCCAAATGCCCTCGCGGCCCCGGACCGTCGAGCGCGATCGGCACGCGGTTGCGCTTGTCGCGCGCTTTGTCGACGATCTTGCTGAGCCCGATCCGCGCCTCGTTCGCCAGCATCAGCACGGGCGTCACGACGTCCACCTTCCCCCCGCACCCCGCAAGCTGCGCGGCGCAGGGCGTGCCCGCGGCCCGCAACGCCCCGATGCCGGTCAGGTCGGGATTGGACATCAGCGGCTTGGCGGGCGGCGCATCCGGATCAGGGGGCAGGCGATTGTCGCCCAGGCGCCGTCCGCACACGATCACCTCGTCCTTCGTCCCGGCCGAGGGCGGGCAGGGATCGGGAGCCAGGATCGAGAAACGCTGGGTGCCCGGCGGCGGTCCGGCCACCGCCGGAGTCGCCTGGAGCGCGAGGATCAGCGGCACCAGCATCATGGCGCGGGCTTCCGCAGGGTCGGCGCGCCGCTGCGCCCACCTGTTTCGACCGTGACGCCGACATGGCCGCCGCCGACCTGGAAGGGGGACAGATCCTTCAACGGCGTGCTGCGCGCCAGTATCCGGGTGCGCTCGGCCATCACCCCCTCATGCCTGGGGTCGCCGGGATCGGGTGCGGATTGATAGGGAAAGCGGAAGCGATCGGCATTGCGACGACCGCACACGGTCACATCGGTCGAGTTGGGATCATAAATGCAGCGGCTCTCGACGCTGGTCAGTCGCCGGGTCCTGGCCATGATTGCGTCGACCGACGGCTGGGGCGGCGGCATCTCCCCCTGAATGGGTGCCACCATCATCCCTATCGCCCAAATCGTCGCAACCATGACGCTCTCCCGGCATCGTGCATGCGCGCGGTCGGATGACCGCCACGGCCGGGATCATGCCTGTTTCGCGGGCATCGCGCCAGTATTCCTTTGCGCCATTACCGCTCGATTACTGGTCGATCGGCATCCGGAACAGGGTTCGCGGCTTGCTGGTGCAATATTTGTCCCCGACAACAGCACAATAGGTGCCGTCATTGGCAAAGGCGCGGGACTTGGAATCGATCGCGCTCGTCCTGTCGGGGCCCAACCGATAGGGCGAGGGGCGTGCCGTCATCGGACAGCGACCCGGCACACATCCCGTCGTCAGTCGGGGAAGTGTCACCAGCTGACGCTCCGGTGCTTGCGGCGCGGCCAGCAGGATCAGGAACGGCATCATCATCGTCGCATCTCCCTGTTCTTCGCCCCCGACCTCAACCCCCGGTCACCGGCGCGATGCCCAGCCGGGGTATCTCGATCGCCGGACAGCGGTTCATGACCACCTTCAGCCCGGCCGCCTCGGCGCGCGCCGCCGCTTCGTCGTTGACGACGCCCAGCTGCATCCAGATCGCCTTGGCCCCGACCGCGATCGCCTCGTCCACGATGGCGCCGACCGCATCCGAGCGGCGGAAGATGTCGACGATGTCGATGGGATCGCCCAGCTGGCCCAGCTCACGGAACACGAACTCGCCATGCACATGCTCGCCGGTGATCTGCGGATTGACCGGAATCACGCGATAGCCATGATCCTGCAACCGCTTCATCACCCCATAGGAGGGCCGGTCGGGGCGATCCGAGGCGCCGACCAGCGCGATGGTGCGCGCCTCGCTCAGCAGGGCGCGGATATCCTCGTCGGCGGTCAGCGGCATGGACGGTCCTTTTTGTCGAACCGCCCGTCCGGCTTGCGGGATCAAGGGGATGCGGGCGGCTTATCCGGCTCTAACGCCCTGCCGCCGCGCCGGTTTCATGCCGCCGCCGGGCTCGCGTCCAGCCACTGTGCCACCCGTTCGGCCAGCGGGGCGAAGACCGTGTCCCCCTCCCCCGCCGCGGGCGGCTGGCCCGCGTCGGAGGCGGTGCGAATCGCGATGGTCAGCGGCACCCGACCCAGGAAGGGAATGCCCAACTCCGCCGCCGCCGCTTCCGCCCCGCCCGAACCGAACGGGTCCGAGATGCCGCCGCAATGCGGACAGCAATAGCCCGCCATATTCTCGACCAGCCCGATGATCGGCACCCCGGCCTTGGTGAACAGGTCGATCGCGCGGCGCGCATCGATCAGCGCCAGGTCCTGCGGCGTCGATACGATGACCGCACCCGCCGGGCGGTGCTTCTGCACCATGGTCAGCTGGACATCGCCCGTCCCCGGCGGCAGGTCGAGCACCAGCAGCTCGGTCGCGCCCCAGTCGCCATCGACCAGCTGGCTGAGCGCCCCCGCCGCCATCGGCCCGCGCCAGGCGATCGCCTTGTCCGGCTCGACCAGCTGGCCCATCGACAGCAGGGGAACGCCATGCGGGGTCGGCACGGGTTGCAGCTTGCCGTCCTGCGCGACGGGTTTCACCCCCTCGGCCGCCATCAGCCGGGGCTGCGACGGGCCATAGATGTCCGCATCGACCAGCCCGACCTTGCGCCCGCCCCGCGCCAGCGCGATGGCGAGATTGGCCGACAGGGTGGACTTGCCCACCCCGCCCTTGCCGCTGGCGACCGCGACGATCCGGCGCTCGCGTTTCTCGGCGGTCAGGACGACACGGACATCCTCCGCTCCCGACTGGATCGCGGCAGCCTTGACCCCGTCCTCCAGCGCCTGTCGGCCCGCGCCGTCCAGCCCCGTCGCGTCGAGCACGACGCCCGCGCGCGCGCCCTCCATCCGCACGCTCGCGCGCTTGCCCGCCACTGCGGCCACCGCCGCCTTCACCGTCTCGATCATGCTCATGGGGGGCAGATAGGATGGGTTACGCGGCTTGGCACTGTTTTTGTCGGCGAACCGTTCCTATAACGATGACTATGAGAAAGCTGACGGGTCGCTTCCGACGCCCCCCCAATCTTGCCGCCGAGACGCCGAAGGGCCCATGGGGCGGGTCCGGTGAGGACTCCGATGGCGGGCCCCGCAATCCCTGGGCCGTCCCGCCGGGCGGTCGCAAGGCCCCTGCCAAGCCGACCGCGCTGGACGAGTTCATCCGCAAGGCGCGCGGATCGGGCGGCGGCGGACCGGGCGAAGGCCCCGGCGGATCGGGCGGTGGCGGCTTTGGCGGCCTGCCCGGCGCGCCCGGCGGACGCACCCTCTGGGCGATCGGGGCCGCGATCCTGGTCGGCATCTGGCTGCTCTACACCTCGATCCATCCGATCGGCCCGCAGCAGCGCGGCGTCGTCACCTATTTCGGTCGCTATACCGGCGTGCTCGAACCCGGCATCCAGCTGACCGCCCCCGCCCCCATCGCCGCCGTCCGCGTCCTGGACGTGCAGAAGATCCGGACCGAGAATTTCCCCGAGGGCTCGGGCGAGAATCTGGTCCTGACCGGCGACCAGAACATCATCGACCTGACCTATTCGGTCCGCTGGGACATCGCCAATCCGCGCGACTTCGCCTTCCGCCTCGCCCAGCCGCAGGACACGGTGCGCGCCGCCGCCGAAAGCGCGATGCGCGCGGTGATCGCCGAGACGACGCTGGACCAGGCGCTGGGTTCGGGCCGCACCGGCATCGAACAGCGGGTGCAGGAGCTGACCCAGTCGATCCTGAACGAATATCGCTCGGGCGTGCGCATCCAGGGCGTGGCGATCAAGCAGGCCGCCCCGCCGCAGCAGATCGTCGACGACTTCAACAAGGTGACGGCGGCGCAGCAGCGCGCGGTGGCCGATGTGAACCAGGCCAAATCCTATGCGCAGCAGGTGATCGCCCGCGCCCAGGGTGAGGCGGCGCAGTTCGACAAGGTGTACGAACAATATCGCCTGGCCCCCGAAGTGACCCGTCGCCGCATGTATTACGAGACCATGGAGGCCGTGCTGGCCAAGTCGGACAAGACCATCGTCGAGGCACCGGGCGTTGTGCCCTATCTGCCGCTGCAAAAGGCGCGCCCCGCGCCCGAGATGGTGGCGCCCGAACCCGCCGCGCCCGTCGCGACGCAGGGAGGCGGCCAGTGAACGGCCTGTCGATGCGCAATCCGATCGTGCTGGGCGTCGCCCTGCTGGTCGCGGTGATCGTGGCGGCGGCGACCTTCGCCATCGTGCCCGAGACCAAGCAGGCGGTGATCTATCGGTTCGAGCAGCCGCGCCGGATCGTCAACGGCTATCGCCCGAACGAGGAACTGGGCGACAGCGGCGCCGGGCTGATCGCGCGCATTCCCTTCATCGACCGCATCGTCTGGGTCGACAAGCGGGTGCTCGACCTCGACCTGGAAAAGACCCAGGTGCTGTCGACCGACCAGCTGCGCATGAACGTCGATGCCTTTGCCCGTTTCCGCGTGATCGACCCGCGCCGGATGCTGGCGACGGCGGGCAGCGTCGACGGCGTCATCAACCAGCTTCGCCCGATCTTCGGATCGGCGCTGCGCAACGAACTGGGCAAGCGGCGGTCGTCCGAACTGCTCAGCCCCGAGCGCGGGCAGGTGATGGACGCGATCCAGGTCCGGCTCGACCGGATCGCGCGCCAGTATGGCGTGCAGATCGTCGACGTGCGGATCAAGGAAGCCGAGCTGCCGCCGGGCACCCCGCTGCAAAGCGCGCTCGCCCGGATGCAGACCGCGCGCCAGCAGGAGGCGATCACCATCGCCGCGCAAGGCCAGAAGCAGGCGCAGATCGTCCGCGCCGATGCCGATGCCCAGGCCGCGCAAATCTATGCCCAGGCCTTTGGCAAGGATGCGGATTTCTATGACTTCTACCGGGCCATGCAGTCCTATCGCCACACCTTCGGCGCGGACGGCTCGACCCAGGAACATGGGAGCACCCAGATCATTCTGTCGCCGCAGAACAGCTATTTGAAGGAATTCACCGCGCCGGGCCGATAGGTGGTTTCGCCACCTTTCCGCTCGTTCATATTCAAGCGTCGTTCAGCCAGACCGTGACAAATAGGACACGGTCAAACTGAATTTTCTTTGAGAGGACCCTAGCCCAGTGCGCTACGCCTACGCCATTACCAGTGCGCTCCTCCTCGGTGGCGCGACCGCGACCCTGGCCCTCCAGCCCGGCACCGCCCAGGTCGCGCAGAACGAACCGGGCGCGATCCAGGCGGTCGCCCCCCGCGCCGGCGCGCCGATGAGCTTTGCCGACATGGTCGCCAAGCTCCAGCCCGCCGTCGTCAACATCTCCACCAAGCAGTCGATCACCGTCAAGCAGCAGCCGAACCCGTTCGCGGGCACGCCGTTCGAGGGCATGTTCGGCCAGTTCGGCGGACAGACCGGGCCGCAGCCGCAAAAGCGCGAAGGCGCCTCGCTGGGCTCGGGCTTCCTGATCTCGCCCGACGGTTACATCGTCACCAACAACCACGTCATCGCACCCGGCGCGCAGGGCGCCTCGGTCGATTCGATCACCGTCACGCTCAACGACCGCAAGGAATATACCGCCAAGGTCGTCGGCCGCGACGAGACCTCGGACCTGGCGGTCCTGAAGATCGACGGCCAGAACCTGCCCTTCGTCCGCTTCGGCGATTCGTCGCGCGCGCGGCCGGGTGACTGGGTGCTGGCGATCGGCCAGCCCTTCGGCCTGTCGAGCACCGTGACCGCCGGTATCGTCTCGGCCGTCCACCGCGTCACCGGCCAGGGCGGCGCGAACGACCGCTTCATCCAGACCGACGCCGCGATCAACCAGGGCAATTCGGGCGGCCCGATGTTCGACATGAACGGCAATGTGATCGGCATCAACAGCCAGATCTATTCGCAGTCGGGCGGCAATATCGGCATCGGCTTCGCCATCCCGGCCGAAGACGCCAAGCCGATCATCGACAAGCTGATGAAGGGCCAGAAGATCGAGCGCGGCTATCTGGGCGTGCAGATCGGCGGCCCGGTCACCGACGATGTCGCCGCGTCGCTGGGCATCCCCAAGAACCAGGGCGAGGTCATCGCCAAGGTCGAGCCCAACGGCCCCGCCGCCAAGGCCGGGCTGAAGGCGTTCGACGTGGTGACCAAGGTCAACGGCCAGTCGGTCACGCCCGAACAGACGCTGTCCTATTTGATCGCCAATGTCCCGCCGGGCGGCCGCGTCAACCTCGAGGTGCTGCGCGGCGGCAAGCCGGTCTCGCTGACCGCGACCGCCGCGACGCGTCCGTCCAACGAGGAACTGGCCGCGTCGCTGGGTGACGGCTCCGACGCCTTCCCCGACAGCGACGACGATGCGCAGGTCGCTCCGGCGGCCGGTGGCGGCCTGGGCCTGTCGGTGCAGACGCTGACCCCGGCGATCGCCCGCGCGATCAATGTCGAGCCGTCGACCCAGGGCGTGGTGATCGCGGCGGTCGACCCGTCGAGCGATGCCGCCTCCAAGCTGAAGCGCGGCGACGTCATCACGGCGATCAACGGCACCCCGGTCCGCAGCGCCGCCGACGTCCAGCGCGTCGTCGCCGCCGCCAAGGCCGCCGGTCGTCCGCAGGTGCTGGCGCAGATCACCCGCGGCCGGATCGCCGACCGCCTGATGCCGCTGCGCATCAAGTAACGGTTCCGCCCGTCCGAAAAGGGCCGTCGCATCTCCCCGATGCGGCGGCCCTTTTGCTATTCCCGTCACCGAACGCCGCGATAATATGCGGCCATGGAAGGCATCTTCATCGGCATGGGCGGCGGCAAGCCGCAGGCGATCGACCTCAAGCGCGCCAACCGGCACGGCCTGATCGCGGGCGCGACCGGTACCGGCAAAACGGTGACGTTGCAGACCATGGTCGAGGGTTTCTCGCGCGCCGGGGTGCCCAGCTTCGTCGCCGATGTGAAGGGCGACCTGTCGGGGCTGGGGCTGGCCGGATCGGCGCTGGGCAAGACCCATGCCGCCTTCGCCGCGCGCGCCGCCGAGCTGGGGATGACCGACTGGTCCTATGAGGCCGCGCCCGTGCAGTTCTGGGACCTGTTCGGAACCCAGGGGCATCCGGTCCGCGCCACCGTGTCGGAGATGGGGCCGCTGCTGCTCGCGCGGATGATGGGGCTGAACGAGACGCAGGAGGGCGTGCTGACCATCGCCTTCCATGTCGCGGACAAGGAGGGGTTGCTGCTCCTCGACCTCGACGATCTCCAGGCGATGCTGGCCGAATGCGCCGCGCGGGCCGACGAACTGACGACCAGCTATGGCAATATCTCCAAGCAATCGGTCGGGGCGATCCAGCGCGCCTTGCTCCAGCTGCGCACGCAGGGGGGCGAGCATTTCTTCGGCGAGCCCGCGCTCGAACTCGCCGACCTGATCCGTACCGACGATGCGGGGCGCGGCGCCGTCAACATCCTGGCCGCCGACCAGCTGATGGCCAGTCCCAAACTCTATGCCACCTTCCTCCTGTGGCTATTGTCCGAATTGTTCGAGCAGCTTCCCGAGATCGGCGACCCTGACAAGCCCAAGCTGGTCTTCTTCTTCGACGAGGCGCATCTGCTGTTCGACGGAGCCGCGCCCGCCTTGGTCGACACGATCGAGCGGGTCGTGCGGCTGATCCGGTCGAAGGGTGTCGGCGTCTATTTCATCACCCAGAACCCGATCGACGTGCCCGACAAGATCGCCGGGCAGCTGGGCAACCGAGTCCAGCACGCGCTGCGCGCCTTCACCCCGCGCGACCAGGCGGCGGTGCGCTCGGCCGCCGAGACGTTCCGCGCCAATCCCGGCGTCGATGTGGCCAGCGCGATCACCGAGCTGAAGGTCGGCGAGGCGCTGGTGTCGCTGCTCCAGCCCGATGGCTCGCCTTCGCCGGTCGAACGCACGATGATCGCCCCGCCACGCAGCCGGGTCGGCCCCGCCACGCCCGAGGAGCGCAAGGTCCTGGTCGAAACCGACGCGGTCGGCGCGAAATATGATCGGGCGATCGACCGCGAATCGGCCGAGGAACTGCTCACCGCCAAGACGCAGGAAGCGGCCGCCGCCGCTGCGGAAGCGCGGGCCGCGACCGAAGCCGACAAACAGGCGGCACAAGCGGCCAAGGCCGAGGCGAAGGCCGCGAAGGAAGCCGAACGCGCGCGCATCGCCGAACAGCGCGAGGCCGCCAACTCCCCCTGGGCCAAGATCGCGACCAGCGCGGCACGCTCGGCCAGCTCCTCGATCGGGCGACAGGTCGCCAACGAAATCGGCAAGCAGGTGTTCGGCGGCGGATCGCGGCGGCGGTCGAACAGCGGGGGGATCATGGGCGCGGTGGTGCGTGGGGTGTTGGGGAACCTGTTCCGGGGCTGACCCTCCCCAACATCCGTTCAGCCTGAGCGAAGTCGAAGGCCAAGCGACACCGCCTGCCACGAATCCGCCGCCACCCCGGCGGAGGCGCGAAACCATGGCCTCCCCGCGCGCCACAAATTTAGGGCGGATCGACATTCACGACTGCATCTTCTTCCCTCTCCCCTGGACAGGGGAGAGGGTTAGCGGAGCTTGCCAGCCTGCTGGCTAGCGCAGCTTGGGTGAGGGGTTGAGCGAGCCCTAAGGCTCGCGCGCTGCGCGCATCCACCCCTCACCCAGCTCCGACTAGGCCTTTGCTCTCGCAAAGACCAAGTCTGCGCAACCCTCTCCCCTCTGCGAGGGGCGAGGGAAATACAGGCATCGGTGAATGGCGATCGGCCTTGGTGGTGCCTGGACCCCGGCCTCCGCCGGGATGGGGGCTTGAGATAACGGGTTTCCCTTGGCCTTCGACTTCGCTCAGGCTGAACGGAGGTTGGGGGATGCCCCGCCCGTTCAACGGATGTCAGAGGATACCCCCCGCCCGCCAACCGGGAATGGGTGATCCGTCCCCCGCCCGTTCGCGCTGAGCGAAGTCGAAGCACACGCCCCGCCCCGCCACGAAACCCTAGTCGCGCGCCCCGCCATCTGCCACATCTGCGCGCATGAGCCGTACCTCTGCCACCGCCGCCCCCGTCGCCGAGCTGACCCTTCGCGGGATCGCGCTGGGCGGGATCATCACCCTGCTGTTCACCGCCGCGAACGTCTATCTCGGCCTCAAGGTCGGGCTGACCTTCGCGACCTCGATCCCGGCGGCGGTCATCTCGATGGCGATCCTGCGCTATCTGCCGAACAGTTCGGTGCTGGAGAACAATATCGTCCAGACCGTCGCCTCGGCGGCGGGAACGCTGGCGGCGATCATCTTCGTGCTGCCTGGCCTGGTCATGATCGGCTGGTGGCAGGGTTTCCCCTATCTGCTGACCGCCGGGATCACCGCGACGGGCGGCATATTGGGCGTGATGTTCTCGGTGCCGCTGCGCCGTGCGCTCGTGGTCGACACCGACCTGCCCTATCCCGAGGGCCGCGCCGCCGCCGAGGTGCTGAAGGTCGGCGCGGGCAGCCGCGAGGGCGAAGTGGAAAGCGCGGTCGGGCTGCGGCTGATCGTCGTCAACGCGCTCGCCTCGGCCGGGTTCGCGATCCTGACCCAGACCAAGCTGGCGGTGGCCGAGGCAGCGGTCTTCTTCCGCACCGGTGCGGGCGCGACCGGAATTGCGGGCGGGCTGTCCTTCGCGCTGATCGGGGTCGGGCATCTGGTCGGGCTGTCGGTCGGCATGGCGATGCTGGCGGGAATCGCGATCGGATGGTGGGGGGCGCTGCCGATCCTGACCGCCATGTCTCCCTCGACCGGGCCCGTCGCCGAATGGGCGGGCAGCATCTTTTCCCGCGACGTGCGCTTCCTGGGCGCGGGCGTGATCGGGGTGGCGGCGATCTGGACGCTCCTCAAGATCATCGGGCCGGTCATCGGCGGCATCCGCTCTTCGCTGGCCGCCGCTTCGGCCAGGCGCGACGGGGCGGTGCTGGCGGTGGGCGAGCGCGACCTGCCGATCGGGATCGTCGCGGCGGTCGCGCTGGCGACGCTGGTGCCGATCGCCGGGCTGCTCTGGTCGGTGATCGCGGGCGGGCCGCTGGCGGCGTCGGGCATCGCGCTGATCGGCGGCGCGCTGCTCTTCATCCTGCTGATCGGCCTCGTGATCGCGGCCGTGTGCGGCTATATGGCGGGGCTGATCGGAGCGTCGAACAGCCCTGTGTCGGGGATCGGCATCCTGTCCGTCCTGGCCGCCGCGCTGCTGCTGGTCGGGCTGTTCGGGCGCGGCACCCCGCCCGAGACGACGCAGGCGCTGGTCGCCTACGCGCTGATCGTCACCGGCGTCGTGTTCGGCGTGGCGACCATCTCCAACGACAATCTCCAGGACCTGAAGACCGGCGAGCTGGTCGGCGCGACGCCGTGGAAGCAGCAGGTGGCGCTGATGATCGGCGTCGTCTTCGGCAGCCTGGTGATCCCGCCGGTGCTCGACCTGCTCAACGCGACGCTGGGATTCGCGGGCACGCCGGGCGCGGGCCCCAATGCGCTGTCCGCACCGCAGGCCGCTTTGATCTCGGCCCTGGCCAAGGGGGTGCTGGGCGGTGACCTCAACTGGACGATGATCGGCGTCGGGGCGCTGATCGGCATCGGCGTCATCATCGCCGACGAAGGGCTGGGCAAGCTCGGCTGGCTGCGCCTGCCGCCTCTGGGCGTGGGGCTGGGCATCTATCTGCCGATGACCGCGACGCTGCCCGTCGTGCTGGGCGCGGTCATCGGCCATGGCTATAACCGCTGGGCGCGGCGAAGCGCCAATCCGGAGACGGCGGAGCGGCTGGGCGTGCTGACGGCGACCGGGCTGATCGTAGGCGAGAGCCTGTGGGGCGTGGGCTTTGCCGGAATCGTCTATCTGACCAATTCGGACGCGCCGCTGGCGCTGGTCGGCGACGGCTTCGCCACCCCCGCGCTGGTCGGGGGGACGCTGCTGTTCCTGGGGCTGTTGGCGGCGCTGTATCGCTATACGCGCCGCCGGGTCGTTACATTGCCGCCAGCAACTCGCTGATCTTCACGAAAGCGAAGCCGATCGAGCTGTCCGCGATGCCGTAAGGCAGGAACAGCGAGTCGCCGTGCCGGATCGCGCCGCACGAATAGACGACGTTGGGCACATAGCCTTCGCGGTCCTGGTCCTTGGCGGCCAGGATCGGCTGCTTCGTCCGACCCAGCACCTTGGAAGGGTCGTCCTTGTCGAGCAGTGCGGCGCCGATCGAATATTTGCGCATCGCGCCGACGCCGTGCGTCAGCAGCAGCCAGCCCTCGTCCGTCTCGATGGGCGGGCCGCAATTGCCGATCTGCACCAGCTCCCACGGATAGACGGGGGTCAGGATCTTCTCGCCCTCGTCCCAATGGGTCAGCGAGTCGGACTTGAGCAGGAACAGGTTCTCGCCGTCCTGCCGCCCGATCATCATATATTGCCCGGCGACCTTGCGCGGGAATAGCGCCATGCCCTTGTTGCGCGCCGCCGAGCCGGTCATCGGCACGAGGTCGAACGCGCGGAAGTCGCGGGTGCGCATCAGTTCGGACTGAATGCCCGAGCCGTCATAGGCGGTATAGGTGCCGATCCACTCGACCGCGCCGTCGTCATGCGTGAACTGGACGATGCGCATGTCCTCCAGCCCCTTGGACTGGGCCTGGGTGATCGGGAAGATGACCGTGCCCGACAGCGTCGAGTCGCGGTGGCGATGCACCGTGACGGGGCCGCCCGGCACATCGTCGTCGCCCCAGCCATGCACGTCGGTCGCGGTCGCGAAGGGCGGCTCGGGCGCAAGGCGAAGCTGATTCTGGTCGTTGATGATGCCCTCGCGAAAGGCGACCGACGAGATATGCCCCTCGCCCACCGCGCGCATCGACATCAGGATGCGCTGCGACCCCGGCTGGATGCCGGTCTGGTCGAAATGCGGCACCGCCGACGGGTTCATCAGCGCCGCCGCCGCATAGCTATATTCGTGGCAGAAATAGGCGCCGATCAGCTGCCGCTTCTCGTCGCTGATCGCCGCGCCGTCCAGCTTCAGCAGATCCTCGATCTGGTCATAGCGGGTCATGAAGACGCGCCGCGTCTGCCAGTGCCGCGCCTCGAAATCCTTCAGCACGGTTTCCAGCTGGTCGCGCGCTTCCTGCGGCGTCATTGCCAGCACCTCGCCCACCAGCCGTTCGGTCCGGCTGGGCGGCGCGCCATTGCCACCGCCCCAGGCGATGTGAAACGGCCGCACCACGACGCGGGAAGGATCGGCATGAAGCCGCAGCCGGTGGTTGAAAAGATCCATCGCGCTACCGTCTCGCCACTTTACCCAAAACGCTCATCCCATCCCCCATGCTGGACGCATCAGGCAATGTGACGATCGGCTCCTGCCATGGATGATGCGGAATGGCAAAGGCTGGCGATCGCGCAATTGGCGAGTTGCAGGGCCAGGATCGACTCCGCGCCCTGGTTGCGGTTGAGGCCGGTGGGCATCAATCCGTCGAAACAGCCGCCATCCTGCGCCGTCGCCAGCGGCAGGTCGAGGTCGTTCAGGCCCAGGAACCAGCCATAGGCACGCTCGCCCTCGGCGATCCAGCGCGGGTCGCGGGTCGCGACATAGGCGGACTGACAGGCCTCGACCGTCGCCTGCGCCTCCAGCGGCTGCTGGTCGAACTGCAACGGCTCGGCATAGGGGCGACCGAAGCTCTCACTGCCGACCGCGCGGAAACGGCCTTCCGGCGAGGTCTGCTTGGCGACGATCCAGTCCAGCGTGGAAATGCCGCAATCGATCAGGTCCTGACGCCCCAGCGCACGCCCCGCCTCGATCAGCGCCTGCGGCACGCGGGCATTGTCATAGGCGAGCACGATCTCGAACCACTGCCATTCGGGCCGCCGCGCTTCTTCCAGCAGCGCCAGATGCAGCGGCGGCAGCTTTTCCAGGATGGTGCGCGCCAGCTGATGCCCCGGTCGCGCCTCGAGCATGGCGGCGGCGCCCAGCATCGCAAAGGCCTGGGCCCGCAGCGAACCGAGGTCGAGCGCCAGCGAGGCGGTCGCATCGAACCACATCTGCGCCCAGTCGCGGTGCTTGGCGAGCTGCGCATCGCGCGCGGCGACGCCCAGCGCCCATAGGGTACGGCCGTTGGAATCCTCCGACCCCACATCCTCGCACCAGCTGCGGTCGAACCGCATGAAGTTGCGATAGCGCCGCGCCTCGGGATTCCAGGCATATTGCAGGAACGAGGCGTAGATGGTGGTCCATTTGTCGCGCGTGACGGGATCGATTCCTGGCGCCTGGGTCATGAAGATCAGCGCGCGGGCATTGTCATCGATGCAATAGCCGTGGCGGCGATCGGGCACCGAATAGATGGCGTGCTGCAACATGCCGGTCGAATCGCTCATCCGCTCGACGGCGGCCAGATCGGGGGTTAGCGGCTTGATCGTCGGCGTATGGCCGGTGGCGATGCGGCGCGGGCGGGTGGTGATCGCGGTGCCGATCTGCTTGATCGCCCCCTCGGCCAGACGCGGCCAGATCATCGTGCGGCCCCGCGCATAGGCGCGCTGCGACAGCCGGTCGCGCGCCGTGTCGTCGCCCAGCAGCCGGTCGATCTCGCGCGCGAATCCCTCGACGTCGCCGAAGGGGACGAGCACGCCGTGATCGTCGTCCAGTATCTCGGCGGCATGGACATAGGGGGTGGAGATCACCGCCTTGCCGACGCCGACCGCATAGGACAGCGTCCCGCTCGTGATCTGGGCGGGGTTGGTATAGGGGGTGGCGTAGATATCGGCGGCCTGGAGATATTCGATCAGGTCGTCATGGTCGACGAACGCATCGACGAAGGCGACATTGTCCGCCACGCCGCGCGCCTCGGCCAGCGCCTTCAGCCGGTCGCGATAGGCTTCGCCCTCATGCGCGATCAGATTGGGATGGGTCGCGCCCAGCACGACATAGAGGAGTTCGGGATGATGCGCGGCGACGGCGGGCAGCGCCTTGATGATCGTCTCGATCCCCTTGTTGGGCGCCAGCAACCCGAAGGTGAAGACGACCTTGCGGCCTTCCCAGCCGAACCGGGCCTTCAACATATCCGGCGAGATCAGTTCGCGGTCGGGCACGCCGTGCGGGATCATCGCGATCTGGCGCGGATCGGCACCATAGACGCGCTTGAGGATGTCGCAGCCCTTCTCGGCCATGACGATGATCTTGGCGCAGCGGCGAAGCAGCCCCTCCATCACCCGCCGCTCGTCGGCCGAAGGCTTTTCGAGAACCGTGTGCAGCGTCGCGATGACGGGCAGCGTGGTGCGGTCGAGCAGCGCGAGCAGATGCTCGCCCGCCGCGCCGCCATAGATGCCATATTCGTGCTGGACCCAGATGGCCTGCGCGCCGCTCGCCTCGATCCGGCGGGCCATGTCGATATAGGCGGAGCGCTCATTCTGCGGAATGGCGGCGGTCACGGCCGGGGGATAGGCGTAGCGGCCGGGATGATCGTCCATCGCATAGACGTCGACCGCCAGATTGGGATAGCGATCGCGAAGGGCCGAATAGACGTCGGTGGTGAATGTCGCGAGCCCGCATTGCCGGGGCAGGAAGTTTCCGATCAGCGCCAGTCGTTCGATCACGGTTCCGTTCGCATCCGCCATATTGCCAGTCCTTGAAGCACGACATGTCGGGGCGGGTTTCCCACCGGACACATCGTTTCAAGGTTAACCCGCATTTGGCAGGAAGGTTGCAGACCGTATTACATATTTGCTGCACCGCAACCGTGTCAGGCGACCGGGCGCTGCAAAGGCCCGGTCTGCCGACGAAAAGGGTCGCTCAGGACCCTGTTGCGAAGCGGAATGTCCTATCGAAAGGGATTGTGCCGGGGCGAGGGCTTCTTGCCGTCGAACATCCGGTACAGCGTCCATTCCTCGACGATCTTCTTGCCGGGCAGATAGCACAGGCCGAGCTGCGACCGGTCCGGCAGCGTGGCGTTGACCGAGCGGCCGCCCATCTTCTGGCAGAAGACCGATGCCGGGTTGGGCATGGCCTGCGCCGCGGTCGGCAGGACGGCGGCGGCAAGACAGAGGGGAAGGGAAGCGGCGATCATCAACCTGGTCTTCACGACGGAACCTCCATTCTGTGAGGCGCCCCGTCTAGCACGGCCCGCTGAACCCCCGCTGACCGGCCCGGCCGGGGGTCGTCAGCCCCGGCCGCGATAGCCCGCGACGCCCTGGTCGGGCAGCCACAGATCGGCGGGCGGGGCGGAGGACTGCCAGAACACGTCGATCGGAATGCCGCCGCGCGGATACCAATATCCGCCGATGCGCAGCCAGACCGGCTTCATCTCCTCGAACAGGCGCTCGCCGATGCCGACCGTGCAATCCTCATGGAAACCGGCATGGTTGCGGAAGCTGCCCAGGAACAATTTCAACGACTTGGACTCGACGATCGTCTCGCCGGGCACATAGTCGATCACCAGATGCGCGAAGTCGGGCTGGCCGGTCACCGGGCAGAGCGAGGTGAACTCGGGCGCCGCGAACCGGATCAGATAGGTGCGCCCCGGTCGGGGGTTGGGAACATAATCGAGCACCGCCTCTTCCGGGGAAGCGGGCAGCGCGCTGGTCTGGCCGAGATGCTTCATGAAAGGCCATGTAGGACAACCATGCCCGAATCGCCAACGCTGATCCCGATATTGGGCGATCAATTGTCGATGAACCTGTCGTCGCTGGAGGGTGCCGATCCCGAAAGCGCGATCCTGCTGATGATGGAGGTGGCGGACGAGACGGCCTATGTCCGCCATCACAAGGCCAAGATCGCCTATATCCTGTCCGCGATGCGCCATCATGCCGAGGCGTTGCGCCAGGCGGGATGGACGGTCGATTACGTCCGGCTGGACGACCCCGACAATATGGGCAGCTTCACCGGCGAAGTCGCGCGCGCGGTCGGACGCCACGACCCCGCGCGGATCGTCGTCACCCAGGCGGGCGAATGGCGCGTCGCCGCGATGCTGGAGGCGTGGGAGACGATGTTCGGCATCCCCGTCGACATCCTTCCCGACACCCGCTTCATCGCCAGCCAGGCCGAGTTCGAAGCCTGGGCGGAGGACCGCCAGGAACTGCGCATGGAGTATTTCTACCGGCTGATGCGGCGCAAGACCGGCCTGTTGATGAAGGGCGACAAGCCCGAGGGCGGCAAGTGGAATTACGACGCCGATAATCGCAAGCCCGCGCCCAAAAAGGACATACCGCCCGAACCCCTGCGCTTTGCCCCCGACCGGATCACCCGCGAGGTGCTGGAGATGGTTGCCGCACGGTTCGACAACCATCCCGGCTCGCTCGACGGCTTCGCCTATGCGACCACGGCGGAGGACGCGCAGAAACAGGCCGAGGCGTTCATGGCGAACGGCCTGCCCAAATTCGGCGACTATCAGGATGCGATGCTGACCGGACAGCACCAGCTTTGGCACTCGGTCCTGTCGCCCTATATCAATTCGGGGCTGCTCGACCCGCTCGAACTCTGCCGGATGGCGGAAGGGGAATATGAGGACGGGCGTGTCAGCCTCAATTCGGTCGAGGGCTATATCCGCCAGATCATCGGCTGGCGCGAATATGTGCGCGGGCTCTACTGGCATGTCGGGCCGGACTATGTGAACCGCAACGCCCTGCGCGCGACCCGGCCGCTGCCCGGCTTCTACTGGACGGGCGAGACCGACATGCACTGCATGGCCGAGGCGCTGGGCCAGACGCTCGACACCGCGCATGCCCATCACATCCAGCGGCTGATGGTGACGGGCAATTTCGCCATCCTGATCGGCGCGGACCCGGTGGAGGTGCATCGCTGGTATCTGGAAATCTATATCGATGCCTATGAATGGGTCGAGCTGCCCAATGTCGTGGGCATGAGCCAGTTCGCCGATGGCGGTATCATCGCCTCCAAGCCCTATGTCTCGTCCGGGGCCTATATCAACCGCATGTCGGATTATTGCGGGACGTGCCGCTATGACGTGAAGCAGCGGGTGGGCGAGGACGCCTGCCCGTTCAATGCGCTCTATTGGGATTTCCTGGCGCGGCACGAGGAGCGTTTCGGCGAGAATCCGCGCATGGCGATGCCCTATCGCAACTGGAACCGGATGGCGGAGGAAGACCGCAAGGCGATCCGGGCGCAGGCGGCGGGGTTTCTGGAGGGGTTGGAATAGCGAGATTCTCGTGGCCTTCGTCTTCGCTCAGAGTGAACGGAGCGAGGAATAACCTATACTCGCCTCTGGCCGCTCCCCTCCCGCAAGCGGGAGGGGATGGGGGAGGGTCTGGAGTCTCACCAAGACCAGCCCCCGTGGCCCTTGCCCCTCCCCAACCCCTCCCCCTGCCGGGAGAGGGGCTTTGGCTTGGCTTGCGACCCCGCCCCGAACACGCCTAGGTACGGCACTCGACCAAGGGGACCCCAGGATGCCGCCACTCATCAACCCGGACGAACTCGCCGCCATCGCAGGCGAGGCGGATGTGCGCATCCTCGACGTCACCTATTTCCTCGACGATCCCGGCGACGCGAAGGCGAGGCGCGGGTTCGAGGACGGGCATATTCCCGGCGCGCGCTTCCTGGCGCTGGGAGGGCTGGCCGATCCCGACAGCGACCTGCCGATGACCCTGCCCATGGCCGAGCATTTCGCGCATGCGATGAGCGAGGCGGGCGTCGGCCATGCCGACCGGATCGTCCTCTACGACCGCTCCCCGCTGCACAGCGCGGCGCGGGCCTGGTGGATGCTGACGCTGTTCGGCGCGAAGTCGGTCGCCCTGCTCGATGGCGGGCTGGAGGCTTGGACCGCCGCGGGGCATCCGGTCATGACGGGCCCGGCGGGCGCGGTCGATACGCCCGGCCTGTTCGTCGCCCATGCCGATCTGGCCCGGCTGCGCACGCTCCGCGAAGTCCATGCCCATGTCGAGGCGGGGGATGCGCAACTGGTCGATGCCCGCTCGCCCGGCCGCTTCGCCGGTGCCGAACCCGAACCCCGCCCCGGCGTCGAGCCGGGCCATATCCCCGGTGCGCTCAACCTGCCCTATTCCCGGCTGTTCGAGGCGGATGGCCGGTGGAAATCGCCGGAGGCCATCGCGGCCGAATTCAGCGCCGCCGGGATCGACCCGACCAGGCCGATGGTCGCCACCTGCGGCTCCGGCATCACCGCCTGCGTGCTGGCCTTCGGGGCCGAGCGGATCGGCGGGATGATGCCGGTCTATGACGGCAGCTGGACCGAATGGGGCTCCGACCCCAGCACCCCCAAAGCGAAAGACGCGTGACGCCGATGACCGACGACGACCTGCCCATCAAGCCCGCCACCCGTCTCGTCCAGGCGGGCCGCCGCGCGGAATGGACGAAGGGCGTGGTCAACGTCCCCGTCTGGCGCGGCTCCACGGTCCTCTACGACAATGTCGCGCATATGCGCGCCACCGGTGCGGGCAACCTGCACGAAAAGCTGTTCTATGGCCGCAAGGGCCTGCCCACCCAATGGTCGCTGGCCGATGCGCTGACCAGCCTGGAGCCGGGGGCGGAGGCGACCTTCCTCTATCCTTCGGGCGTGGCGGCGATCGCGGCGGCCTTGCTGTCGGTGCTGTCGCCGGGCGACGAATTGCTGCTGGTCGACAGCGCCTATGACCCGACGCGCGGGCTCGCCACCGGGCTGCTGGCGCGGATGGGGATCACGACGCGCTTCTACGACCCGCTGGTGGGGGCGGGCATCGCCGAGCTGATCGGTCCGGCGACCCGCGCGATCTTCCTCGAAAGCCCCGGCTCGCTCAGCTTCGAGGTGCAGGACATTCCCGCCATCGTCGCCGTCGCCAAGGAACGCGGGATCACCACGATCCTCGACAATACCTGGGCGACGCCGCTGTTCTTCCCGGCGATCGAAAAGGGCATCGACCTGACGGTGCTGGCCTGCACCAAATATGTCGTCGGCCATTCGGACGCGATGCTGGGCTCGGTGACGGCCGCGCCGTCGCACTGGGCGGCGCTTCGCGACACCAGCTTCCAGCTGGGGCAGGTCGCCAGTCCCGACGACGCCTATCTGGGCAGCCGGGGACTGCGCACCATGGGCGTGCGGCTGGCCCAGCATCAGCAAAGCGCGCTGACCATCGCGAAATGGCTCGCCGAACAGCCGGGGGTCGCCCAGGTGCTCCACCCCGCGCTCCCCTCCTGCCCCGGCCATGCGATATTCGCGCGCGATTTCCTGGGGTCGAGCGGGCTGTTCGCCTTCGCCCTCGACGGCGGCAACGATGCGGCGCGCACCGCGATGCTCGACGGGCTGGCGCATTTCGGGCTGGGGTTCAGCTGGGGCGGCTATGAAAGCCTGGCCATCCCCGCCGACCCGCACCGCTATCGCAGCGTTACCAAACGCGATTTCGCCGGGCCGTTGATCCGGCTCCAGATCGGGCTGGAGGACACGGACGACCTGATCGCCGATCTCGACCGGGGGCTTGCCCGCTTCCGGGCAGCGCGCGGGTGACGCTGGTCGAATGGCTTCAGGCGAGCGGCATCGAACTGCCGACCCGCGTCGAGGCCATCGAGGCTGGGGTCGCCTCGGTCCTGACGCTCGCCATGCTGGCGGGCGGCGTGGTCGCGGGGCGCAAGCTCGGCCCGCATGTCGCGGCGCTGGTCCAGCGTTTCGCCGCGACCCATGGCGAGGCGCTGCAGGCGCGCATCTGTGCGATCACCCGCCATCTGGCCGCCGCCCTCCTGCTGATGACGCTGGGCGCGATCTGGCCGTGGGAGTCGCTGGCGGGCGTGCCCATCGGGCTGGCGCTGGGCAGTTCGGTGGCGCGGGCGGGGTTCCAGCTGCTGCGCGGGCTGAACCTGCCGCGCTGGCTGGCCTGGGTCTTTGCCACCGTCTGTTTCGTCGCGCTGTTCAGCCGCGAGATCGGCGGGCTGGAGCCGGTCACCCGGCTGGCCGAGCAGATCGGCTTTACCGTGGGATCGCGGCGATTCTCGGTGATGCTGCTGGTGACGATGCTGGTCACGGTCGTCGCCATCCTGGCGCTGACCCGCGCGGTGACGCGGATCACCGAGCAGTGGATCGGCCATGCGCGCGGGCTGGACCCGACCCAGAAGCTGCTGGCCCAGAAGCTCGCCAGCATCGGCATCGTCGTCATCGCCTTCTTCTTCGCCATCGACCTGCTGGAGATCGACCTGACCAGCCTGGCGCTGTTCTCGGGCGGCTTCGGCCTGGCGATCGGCTTCGGGTTGCAGAAGACGATCGGCAATCTGATCGCGGGCATCATCCTGTTGATGGACCGGTCGATCAAACCGGGCGACGTCATCGCGCTCCAGAACGAGATCGGCTGGGTCAACAAGATCGGGGTACGCGCGGTGTCGATCATCACCCGCGACGGTAAGGAGCATCTGATCCCCAACGAGAATCTGATGACCCAGGAGGTGGAGAACTGGTCCTATTCCGACCGCAACGTCCGCGTCCGCATTCCTGTCTCCATCGCCTATGACAACGACCTGAAACTCGCGCAGGAGCTGATGCTGCGCGCCGCGTGCGAATCGCCGCGCGTGCTGAAAAGCCCCAAGCCGACCGTCTGGCTGATGAGCTTTGGCGACCATGCGCTCCAGCACGAGATACTGGCCTGGATCAGCGATCCCGAAAGCGGGGTCGGCAATGTCCGCTCCGACGTGCTCAACCGGCTGTGGTTCCTGTTCAAGGAGCATGGCATCGGCCTGCCCTATCCCCAGCGCGACATTCACATCCGTTCGCTGCCGGGCGGGGCGCGTCACGAAAATCTGGGGGCATGACCTGTGCTGTTTGCGCAACATCGCGTCACATGAAAGCCAACTTGCGTTAGATTATACTTGTGCGGCGCACCACGTCCTGCCAATTCTTGCTACCTCGCTACGGCAGACGGTCCGCCGGGTTTGACCCGACACGATAGAGGCCGCACCCATGCGGGGTTGCAGGTGAGAACATCGAATTTCCGTTTGAAAGGGAAACGATGCGCTTCTCCACGATCCTCCTCGGCGGCCTCTCGCTGGTCGCCGCGACGCCCGCCTTCGCGCAGGACAGCGGCACCGAAACCGCACCGCCCTCGCCGATCACGGTCAGCGGCAGCGCGGCGATCCTGACCGACTACCGCCTGCGCGGCATCTCGCAGACCAACAAGAACGCCGCGGTCCAGGCCGCGCTGACGGTCAGTCACGAAAGCGGATTCTATATCGGCACCTTCGCCTCCAACCTGGCGGGCTGGGGCACGTTCGGCGGCGCCAATATGGAGCTGGACGGCATTGCCGGGTACAAGCACAGCTATGGCACCGCGACCGTCGATGCAGGCGTGACCTGGTACACCTATCCGGGCGGCGCGTCCGAATCGGACGTGGTCGAATTCTTCGGCCGCCTGTCGGGGACCGCCGGTCCCGCCACGCTGACCGCCGGCGTCTATTATGCGCCCAAGCAGACCTCGCTCGGCAACTTCTCCAACACCTCGTACAGCCGGGGCCAACGTTGGGACAATCTGTACCTGACCGGCGACGGCGCGGTCGGCATTCCCAACACCCCGATCACCGCGAAGGCGCATATCGGCTATTCCAAGGGCAATCCGGGCCTGGGCCCGAACGGCACCAGCCTGTCGCCGACGGGGCAATATTGGGACTGGTCGCTGGGCGCCGATGTCGCGGCGTACAAGAACTTCACCTTCAACGTGTCCTATATCGACACCGACATCACCCGCGCCAAGTCGGCCTATCTCCAGCCCAATTTCTCCAAGGGGCAGGTTCCGGGCGGCGACACCATCGCGGGGGCGACGGTGGTGTTCTCGGTGACGGCCGCCTTCTGATCGGCGGATAATCGGGGGGTGAAGGGCGGCGCCGGCGACGGGGCCGCCCTTTCCGCATGGCGGGGATGCCGATGGCCCCTCGCTTCCCCGCCGGGCACCGCCTAAGCTGGCCCCGGTCGCGGCCGCCCGGTCGACGGATCGCGTCCATGGAGAGCCTGCCCATGCCCCGCGCCGCCCGCTCGATCTGCCTTGCCACCGCCCTGCTGGGGCTTCCCGCCGCCGCCGCGCTCCCGTCCCAGCCGGCGCCTCCCGCCAGTCCCGGCGGCCCTCGCCAGATGCTGATCCAGTGGATGCCGGGCGAGGTCCGCTGCCGCGGCACCATGGTATCGGGACAGGCGATCCGGAGACCCTGGAACATGCTGGGCTGGACCGTCGAGGCGGCACCGCGCAGCACGACGTTGCGCTTCGCCATCGACGAGCGCGGCAGGCCCGTCTCGATCAGCCGCGACGGTCCCGACTATCTGCCGTTCGGCGACGACATCCTGCCCGCCATGGCCGCCAGCCGCTTTCCGGCGGGCAAGCCGCACGAAGGGTGCGGCGTGACCTTCACCATGCAGGCCGTGCCGCTGGACCAGGCGGCGGCACCCGAGTTGATGTCCTATACGATCAATCCCCTCTCCGGCCGCCTGCCCGAAGAAGGGTGGAAGTCGATCCGGGCGAGCGGCGGCCCCTGTCTCGACACACCGCTCCCCCGCGCCCTGATCCGCCACATCCCCGACTTCGTCAAAATCCCCGCGACGCCGGGAGTGCGCGACTGGAGCATGATCCGCTATGACCTGAATGCGGCGGGCAAGCCGGTCCATGCCGCCATCCTGACCGGCACCGGCAACGCCGCGCTGAACGCGGCCGGGCTGACCGCCATGCGGGCGTCGCGCTTTACCAGGGGCGCGAGGACAGGGTGTCTGGCCCCCTATTGGCGCGAAGCCGGGACATTGCCCGCCCCCGACATGCCCGAGGCGATCCGCGCGACCAGAGTGGCCGATGGCAATTGCCCCGATGAGCATGGCTGGGCCACGCCGCCGCAGCTGCGCTTTCCCGAACCCTATCGACGGCGCCGGATCGAAGGCTGGGCGGTCATCCGCTACGATGTCGCGCCCTGGGGCGAACTCGGCAATTTGACCGTGATCGCCAGCGAGCCGACCGCCGATTTCGGGCGACAGGCGATCACCGTCCTGCGCAGCGCGCGCCTGCCCGCGCAGAGGCAGGGCTATGTCGGCTGTGTCGACCGGGTACGATTCGACATGGGGCCACAGACCGATCCCGGCCTGTCGGGGTCAGAGGGCGCACCGCCGGCCTGACGCGCTTTCCCCATGAAAAAGGGCCGGGAAACGCGCAAGCGTCCCGGCCCCGATCCCTTTGGGAAAACCCCTTATTTGGTCGCGGCGCGCGCGTCCTGGCCGTCACCCTCGGGCGCCGCCACGATGTCGCGCGTGGTCGCACCCTTGTCGACGACGTTCGTGCCGGGATCGCCGACCGAGGAGCGGATGCCCGCATCGGCGCTGTCGCCGCCCGCATTCTGTACCAGGCCATATTCGGACTGGCTGCGTGCCGCCTGGCCGCCGAACAGCGCGTCGAGCGTCTGCTGCTGGTTGCTACGCGCCTGGACGGGCGCGGCGCCCGGCTGGGGCGGGACCAGCGCGAAATCGGGCGGGATGATCAGCGAGGGCTGACGCGCGACGGCGAACTCGTCGGGACGCGCCCGGTCCAGGCCGCGCCCGGCCCCACATCCCGTCAGCAACGCGGCGCAGGACAGACCTGCGATGACGGGCACCAACTTACGCATTGCTCTTCTCCACGGGAGCAGGCCGATCGCGCACGAGAAGCGCGCGCGCCAGCAGAACCAGAACGCCTATCGTAATCGCTGCATCGGCGACATTGAAGACCAAAAAGGGCCGCCACTCGCCGAAGTGCAGATCGGCGAAATCGACGACATAGCCGAACCGCACCCGGTCCAGGATATTGCCCAGCGCCCCGCCCAGCACGCAGCCGAGCGCGACCTGATCGACCGGGTTGCGCTCGCGCGTCATCCAATAGCCGACCGCCAGCGCGATCGCCCCGGTCATCGCGACCAGCGCCCAGCGCGAGGCGTTGCTGTCGGCGGTCAGCAGCCCCAGCGAAATGCCGAAATTGGGGACGAAGCGCAGGTTGAAGATCGGCGCGATCTCGCGCACGTCGCCGAGCGACCGCAGGCCCATCGGCCCGGTGATCGCCCATTTGATGACCTGATCGAGCAGGAACAGCGCGACCGCCGTCACCAGCCCCAGCCGGGGGAACTTAGCCATGCGCGACCACCTCGGCACAGCGCCCGCACAGCTCGCCGTCCACCGCCACATCGGGCAGATGCCGCCAGCAGCGACCGCATTTGTGCTTCGTGGTGCGCGTCACCGTCACCGTATCGGCCAGCGCCACATCGGCGACGATGAATGCCTCGGCCAGCGCATGCGGCTCGAGCGGCAGCGACGGCACCGTCACCTCGGCCTCGTTGGACGAGCGCACGGTCTTTTCGCGGCGCAGCGGCTCGATCGCCTCGGTCACCTGCGCGCGCAGCCCGCGAATCTCGGCCCAGCGCGCCATCAGCGCCTCGTCCTCACCCAGCTGCGGCAGCTCGGGCCATTCGAGCAGATGGACCGAGCCATCCTCCGACGGATAGCGCGCCTGCCACACTTCCTCGGCGGTGAAGCACAGGATCGGCGCGGCATAGCGGACCAGCGCATGGAACAGGATGTCGAGCACGGTGCGATAGCTGCGCCGCTTCGGATCGGTCGCGGCGTCGCAATAGAGCGAGTCCTTGCGGATATCGAAGAAGAAGGCCGACAGGTCCTCATTCGCGAAATCGGTTAGCGCGCGTAAGTAGCGGTTGAACTCATAGGCGTCCGCCGCCCGGCGCAGCTCGGTATCGAGCGCGGTCAGGCGGGCCAGGACGTAACGCTCCAGCTCGGGCATCGCGTCGAACGAGATGCGCTCCTCTTCCGTGAATCCGTCGAGCGCGCCCAGCAGATAGCGGAAGGTGTTGCGCAGCTTGCGATAGCTGTCCGAGGCGGTGGCGAGCACCTCCTTGCCGATGCGCACATCCTCGAAATAATCGGTAGAGGCGGTCCAGATGCGCAGGATGTCGGCGCCCGACTCGCCGATGATCTTCAGCGGATCGACGACATTGCCCAGCGACTTGGACATCTTACGGCCCTGCCCGTCGAGCGCGAAGCCATGGGTCAGCACCGCATCATAGGGCGCGCGACCGCGCGTGCCGCACGACTCCAGCAGCGACGACTGGAACCAGCCGCGATGCTGGTCCGACCCTTCGAGATACAGGTTCGCGCGCGTACCCTCGCCATAGCGCGCCTCGATCACGAAGGCATGGGTCGAGCCCGAGTCAAACCACACGTCGAGAATGTCGTTGACCGGCTCGAAATCGGCGAGGTCGTAATCGGCGCCCAGCAGCGCCTGATGGTCGGCGGTGAACCACGCATCCGCCCCGCCTTCGCGGAAGGCGTCGAGGATGCGGGCATTGACCGCCTTGTCGGCCAGATATTCGCCGGTCTGGCGGTTCACATAGAGCGCGATCGGCACGCCCCAGGCGCGCTGGCGGCTGATGACCCAGTCCGGACGCCCCTCGACCATCGAGCGGATGCGGTTGCGGCTGCGCTCGGGCACCCAGCGGGTCCGCTCGATCGCGTCGAGCGCGGTCTGGCGCAGCGTCGCGCCATTGCCCAGCGGCACGGTGAGGAGCGGCGTCACGCCCGAGATCGGATCGATATTCGCCATGGCGAGCGTCGGATCGACCGATGCCTCGGCGCGGTCCATCGGGATGAACCATTGCGGCGTGGCGCGGAAGATGACCTTGGCCTTCGAGCGCCAGCTATGCGGATAGCTGTGCTGGAAATCGTCCGACGCCGACAGCAGCGCGCCGACTTCGCGCAGGTCCGAACAAATCGGCCCTTCGGCGGAGACGAACTTCTTGTTGATGACGCTGCCCTGGCCGCCCAGCCAGGCCCAGTCGGCGCGGTAGGTGCCGTCGCCCTGCACCGCGAAGACCGGATCGATCCCATGCGCCTTGCACAGCAGGAAGTCGTCCTCGCCGTGATCGGGGGCCATGTGGACCAAGCCCGTACCCGCGTCAGTGGTGACGAACTCGCCCGCCAGGAACGGACGCGGCCTGGCGAAGAAGCCGCCCAGCGCGTGCATCGGGTGCTTGGCGGTCGCGCCTTCCAGCACCGGACCCTTCACCAGACCGATAAAGCCCTTCATCGTGATGCCGGTCCGCTTGGTGAAGGCGGGCAACAGCGGCTCGGCAACCAGATAGCGGCGACCATCGCATTCGAAATGCAGATAGTCGATCGCCTCGCCATAGCTCAGCGCCTGGTTGACCGGGATCGTCCAGGGGGTCGTCGTCCAGATGACCGCCAGCGCGCCGACCAGATCGGGATATTCGGGGCAGGATGCGACCTCGAACCCGACATCGATCTGGGTCGAGACGATGTCCTCATATTCGACCTCGGCCTCGGCCAGCGCGGTCTTTTCGACCGGCGACCACATGACGGGCTTGGCGCCGCGATAGAGCTGGCCCGATTCGGCGAACTTCAACAGCTCGCCCGCGATCACCGCCTCGGCGTCATAGGTCATGGTCAGATAGGGGTTGGCCCAGTCGCCCATGATGCCCAGCCGCTCGAACTGCGCCTTTTGCGTGCCGACCCAGGTGTCGGCATAGGCGCGGCACTCGGCGCGGAACTGCGCGACGGGCACCTCGTCCTTGTTCAGCTTCTTGGCGCGATACGCCTCCTCGACCTTCCACTCGATCGGCAGGCCGTGACAGTCCCAGCCGGGGACGTAAGGCGCGTCCTTGCCCAACAGGGTCTGCGACCGGACGATGATGTCCTTCAGCACCTTGTTGAGCGCATGGCCCATATGGATGTCGCCATTCGCATAAGGCGGGCCGTCATGCAGGATGAACCGCTCGCGCCCGGCCCGCTCGCGGCGGAGGCGGTCGTACAGCCCCATCTTGGCCCAGCGATCCAGAATCGCCGGTTCCTTGGCGGCAAGCCCCGCCTTCATGGGGAAATCGGTCTTCGGCAGGAAGACGGTGTCGCGATAATCGGGCGCGTCGGTCATAGGGGACACGCCCTTAACGACTTTAGGTTAACACGTCATGCCGGATTATGCACGGGCGAGAATGTCGCGCGCGCGGGCGCAATCGCCGTCCATCTGCGCGATCAGCGCGTCGAGCGTGTCGAACTTCGCCTCGGGCCGCAGATACTCGATCAGCGCGACCGATAGCGTCCGCCCGTACAGATCGCCCGCAAAGTCGAAGAAGTGCGGCTCCAGCAATTCCTTGGGCGGGTCGAAGCTGGGCCGGATGCCCAGATTGGCCGCGCCGTCCAGCACCCGCCCGTCGTCCAGCGTTCCGCGCACCGCATAGATGCCGTAAGCCGGGCGCAGATAATGCCCCATGTCGAGATTGGCGGTGGGATAGCCGATGGTGCGGCCCAGCTTGTCGCCATGCTGGACCCTGCCTTCTATCGCGAACGGCCGGGTCAGCAGCCGGGCCGCCTCGCGCGGGTTTCCGGCGATCAGCGCGGCGCGGATCCGGCTCGACGAGACCGGCTCGCCGTCCAGCGTCACCGGCGCGACCGTCTCGGCCGAGAAGCCCTGCCGCCGCCCCCATTCGCGCAGGGTCGCGACCGTGCCGCTGCGCCCCCGACCGAAGGTGAAGTCCTCGCCGGTCACGACGCCGCCGACCCGCAGCGCGCCCAGCAGCCGCTGCTCGACGAATTCCTGCGCGCTAAGGGCCGCCAGCGCGGTGTCGAAGCCGAACACGACCATCGCATCCACCCCGGCCTCGGCAAACAACCGCTCGCGCTGGTCGAGCGTGGTCAGGCGGAACGGCGCGGCGTCGGGCTTGAACAGGCGAATCGGATGCGGATCGAAGGTCGCGACCAGCGCCGGACGCCCCTCGGCGCGCGCGCGCGAAACGGCGGCCCCAACCACCGCCTGGTGGCCGAGATGGAATCCGTCGAAATTGCCCAGCGCGACGATCCCCCCGGCCAGATCGGCCGGAACGGGGCTCACGCCATCAAGACGCTGCATGGGCGCGCGCTATAACAGGCCCGCGCGAATTGGCTAGGCGCGCGACACGACGCGATTGCCCTGCCCCGCACTGGCCACGGCGCGAAAGGCCTCGGCCCGGTCGAGCACCTCCGGCAGCTCCGCTCCCTGCCCCATGGCGACGCCCGCCGACAGGGTGACGACCCCGATCGGCTCGCCCGATCCGCGCAGCCGCAGCGTGCGCGCCAGCATCGCCCCGCGCGCCTCCTCCATCATCATCGCCAGATGCGACAGCGGGCGGCCGCGCAACAGCAGGACGAACAGATTGTCCTGCCAGCGGATGATGTCGGCACCGACACAGCTCTGGCGCAGCGTCGCGACGAAGGCGCGCACGACATTGTCCGCCACCGGCCGGCCATATCGCGCCTCAATCGCGTCGAGATCGTCCAGCCCGCAGCTCGCCAGGACATAGCCATGCGCAAGGTCGGGCAGCTCCGCGATCATCTGGCGCGCGCCGGTCGGGGTCATCACGCCGGTCAGCGGGTCGACATCCTCGTTGCGCGGCACCGTGTCGATCCGGTCGCGCAGCGCCGCGATATGCCCCGACAGCTCGGCCAGCTCGCGCTCGGTCTTCGCGATACGCGCGATCAACTGTTCGAGCAGGCCGGCCACGTCCCCCGCACCCCTCGCCTCCGGCGCATCCCGGTCCACCCCGGACAGCGCGGCCATGTCGCTGGTGAAGTCCCGGGTGATCTGCCGCGCGTCGGTGGTCAGCGACTCGAGCCGTTCGGCCTGGACGCCCAGATCGCGCTGCCAGGCCTCATGGCTGTGCCCCGCCTCCTCGTGCACGCGCAACAGCGGGCGGAGCGAATCGACATCGTCGGGCGTGAGGCGGACGCCGCCATCGGTCCGCCGCGCGACCTCGCGGCCCAGCACGCTGCCGGGATGGCGCAGGGCGTGAAGCGCCACGGCATGGCTGTCGGGCGTATGCGCCAGCCGGTGCGCCTCCAGGAACAGCATGGCCTCCCGCTCGGCATCCCATCGTTCCTCCGCCTGCCGCTGCGCTTCCCAGATCATGCGATCTTGCCCGTCCGATAGGATCATCGCGCCTCATGATCGACGCGCCCGCCCGTCATAGAAGGCTTTGCGGCGCTTGCCGATGCCCATCGCGCAACGGACAGCGGAAATCCCGGTCAGCCAATCATCGTCTCACCAGTGAGACAAAGGCATAAGCGGGACGCCCCTCTTCGGCCGGATGCGTCTCGCGCCGGGTCTCATGCCATCCGGTAAAGGCCGGGACTACAGCATCGCCCTCGGGCTCCGCGTCGATCTCGGTCAGTTCGATCCGGTCGGCGCGGGGCAGGAAGAGCGCGAAGATCTCCGCGCCGCCGATCACCGCGACATCGCCCGATCCCGCCAGCGCCAAGGCGGACTCGACGTCATGCGCGACCTCGGCCCCCTCGGCGCTCCAGTGCGGATCGCGGGTCAGGACGATATGCCGCCGTCCGGGCAAGGGTGCCGGAAAGCTCTCGAAGGTCTTGCGGCCCATGATCATCGGCTTGCCGATGGTCTGCGCCTTGAAATGCTTCAGGTCGGCGGGGAGGTGCCAGGGGAGCTGGCCGTCGCGCCCGATCACGCCGTTGCGCGCCCGCGCCAGCACGAAGACGATCATATCGCCACCGCCGCCTTGATATGCGGTTGTGCGACATAATCGTGCAGGACGAAATCCTCGGGCTCATAGCCGTCGATCGCATCGGGTTTGCGCACGATCTCCAGCCGGGGCAGCGCGCCGGGCTCGCGGCCCAGCTGGGTGCGCGCCTGGTCCAGATGGTTCAGGTACAGATGGCAGTCGCCGCCGGTCCAGATGAACTCGCCCACCTCCAGATCGCATTGCTGCGCCAGCATATGGGTCAGCAGCGCATAGGAGGCGATGTTGAACGGCACGCCCAGGAAGATGTCCGCCGAGCGCTGATAGAGTTGCAGCGACAGCCGCCCGTTCGCGACATGCGTCTGGAACAGGCAATGGCAGGGCGCCAGCGCCATGGCGTGCAGGTCGCCGGGGTTCCAGGCGGACACGATCTGGCGGCGCGAGGCGGGCTGGGTGCGGATCTGCTCCACCAGCTCGGCGATCTGGTCGATATGGCGGCCGTCCGCCGTCGCCCAGTCGCGCCACTGCTTGCCATAGACGGGGCCGAGATCGCCCTGCGCATCGGCCCATTCGTCCCAGATGCTGACCTTTCGCTCCTGCAGCCAGCGGACATTGGTGTCGCCGCGCAGGAACCACAAAAGCTCGACGATGATCGAGCGCAGGTGGAGCTTCTTGGTGGTCAGGGCGGGAAAGCCCTGGGCCAGATCGAATCGCATCTGATGGCCGAACACCGACAGGGTGCCGGTGCCGGTCCGGTCCATCTGTTGCACGCCGTGGGTCAGAACCCGGTCCATGAGGTCGAGATATTGCCGCATGGCCCGGGCCTAGCGCCGCGCACGCCCCGCGCCAAGCGCGACCGGATCGGTGCGGGCTGAAGATGCTTTCGACGCCGGGGTGAAGCAGGTCCGGGAATGCCCGCCCTTCTTCGCCCGCCCTTGCGAATCCGCACGCGCCAGGATGCGTGTCGGCTGTTCGCGGGGCTGGACCGGACCGGCGGCGAGGCCCTGGGGATCGCCTTTCTGGGTTCGGAACGGACCTTGTTGGGATTGCGCCATGTCGCGGGTCATGCCGATTCGGTCGGCGTCCCCCTGGCGCGGGTGGCGCGCGACGCGATCCTGCTGGCGGCGAAGGCGGTGGTGATGGCGCACAACCATCCGGACGGCGATCCCCGCCCCAGCGCCGCCGACCTGACGCTGACCCGGCGGCTGGCGCAGGGGCTGGCGGCGCTGGACGTGATGCTGCTCGACCATCTGATCCTGTCGCGGGGCGCGGTGGTCAGCCTGCGCGATCAGGGGATGTTATGAGGGGCCGATCGGCGCCGCGCTCCGTTCAGAAGGAGAACCGCACGCGCCCGACCAGCCGGTCGCCCGAATGCCGCGCATCGGCCAGCGGGAAGGCCGATGCCGCCCGTTCCGACACGTCGGTGCCGACATAATCCAGCCCCAGCGTCACCGGCCCCGCGACATGCTCCACGCCGATCCGCCAGTCGCTATAGTCGCCGCCGGGCCGCAGCCGGGCGGCGCGCGCGGCATTGTCGGTCTGGCCGGTCGAATGGCCGACCCCGGCCAGCACGGTCCAGGGGGTGCCCGGCACGCCCGCCTGCGCACCCGCATGGAGATAGAGATTGTCGCCGCCGATCGCGTCCTGCGACGGGGCGTAATCCGCGCCGGCGTCCAGCTGGACCGGCCCCAGCGTATAGGAGGCGACGCCGCCCAGTTCGACATAATCGGCGTCGAAGCCTGCGCCGCCGAACAGATGCCCCGTCACCCGGCCGCGCACCGTCACCGGCCCGGCCAGCGTGCTGGCGCCGAGCGTCAGGTCGCCGACCAGGCCCGCGCCGCCATGACGGTCCGATTCGCGCAACGCCACGATCCGGCCGCTCGCCTCCAGCGCGCCACGGGTCGCGAAGATGTCGGCGGAGGGCGACACCCGCCCCCCGCTCCAGCTCAGGCCACGGCGATTCTCGTCGCTGTCCAGCTCGACCCCGATGGCGGGGCGATCCTGCGCGGTGGCGGGATGCGCCGCGACGATCGGGGCGAGCATCGACGCCGCCGCCCACAGGGCCTTGTGCGTCATGGTCATCCGGCGCGCGTCTCCGCATGGAGACGATCCATCTCGGCGCGCAGCGTGGGATGATCCTCCTGCGCGACGGCCTGGACATGATCGCGCACCGCGTCCTGGCGCTGCGCCACCTCGCGCGCGATCGCCGCGCGCTGGGTGCTGCACCAGCCCGGACGGCTGCCCTCGATCACACCGTCACGCGCCGCGCTGCGGCTCAGGGTCGTGCCGGTGGTCGCCCGCGCCTCGCGATGGACGGTCACATTGGCGCTCCACAGGCAACGCAGCGTCGAGGGGCGGCCGCCGGTGGCGACCGCGCCGATCTGTTTATGGGTCACGCCGACATCGGCGCTGTAACGGACCGCGACCGGCCCGGAATGATGGTCCAGCTGCATCCGGTGCTCGATCGCTCCATCGGATGCGGCGGCGGTGCCGAGCACCAGCCCGGCGATCAACAACATGGTCATGGTCTTCTCCTTGGCGTGCCCCGGCCCATGCTGGCCGGTGGCGTATCGGCCCCGTGCGGGACCGATGACCGATCAATACATGACAAATATGTCATGTTCCAAGTCTGTCGGCGCAATGACGACGTAAGGGTCCCGGCTCAGTTGCCTGGCATCCGACAGGGCCGGATCGTGTCGGGTTCGGGGCGCGGCCCGGTCGCGCGGAAGGTCGCCAGATAACCGCCCGCCGAGGGCATGTTCTCGATCGAGACCTGGGTGAAGCCGACCGCCTCGAACTCGCATTTCAACAGCGCGGGCGGGGTGCCGTGCGCACGGGTGCGGCGATTGGCGTCGACCACCACGACCAGCCCGTCGGGCTTCAGCGCGGGGAACAGCCGCCAGAGGAACTCATAGGGCTGGTCGATCTCGTGATACATATGGACCATCAGCACCCGGTCGAAGCTGTTCGGCGGCAGCTTGGGATCGGCGGGCTCGCCCAGCCGGACGCTGACATTGTCCAGCCGCTCGCGCGCGACGCGGTCGGCCAGCCGGTCGCGCCAGGCCGCGACGATGTCCTCGGCCAACACCCGCCCCTGCTTGCCGACGCGCTGCGCCAGGCGGACGGTATAATAGCCCTCGCCCGCGCCGATATCGGCGACGGTCATGCCGGGGCGGATCTTGGCGCGGTCCATCACCTGGTCCGCCTCGCGCAGCCGGTCCCGCGCGTCCTCGCTCGACCAGCGCGCCGATACCACGTCGGCGACCGGGCGGTCCGCCGCCGGAAAGGGTCCGGGCTTGTCCTCGTCGCGCTGGATCAGCGGCTTGGAGCCGTCGCACGCCGCCACCGCGCCCCCCAGCGCGATGACGAGTGCCGCCGCCAGGATCGATCCCGCCCCCTGGATACGCATCTTAGTCGACATCCTCCACCGCGACCGCCTCGCCGGTCACGCGCTGCGACAGCGCCGCCGCCATGAACGAGTCGAGATCGCCGTCCAGCACGTCGCCGGGCGCGGTCGAGGTGACGCCGGTCCGCAGATCCTTCACCAGCTGATAGGGCTGGAGGACATAGGAGCGGATCTGGTGGCCCCAGCCGATATCGGTCTTGGTCGCGTTCTGCGCATTGGCCGCCGCCTCGCGCTCGGCCAGTTCGCGCTCGTACAGGCGGGCGCGGAGCTGGTTATAGGCCTCGGCCTTGTTCTTGTGCTGCGACCGCTGGTTCTGGCACTGCACGACGATGCCGGTCGGCAAGTGGGTGATGCGGACCGCCGAGTCGGTGGTGTTGATGTGCTGACCACCCGCGCCCGACGCGCGGTAGGTGTCGATGCGCAGTTCGCTCTCGTTGATCTCGACCTCGATATTGTCGTCGATCACCGGATAGACCCACACGCTCGAAAAGCTGGTGTGGCGTCGCGCGGCGGAGTCGTACGGGCTGATCCGCACCAGCCGGTGCACGCCCGACTCGGTCTTGGCATAGCCATAGGCATTCTCGCCCTTGACCAGCAGCGTCGCCGACTTGATCCCGGCCTGCTCGCCCGCATGGAAGTCGATCAGCTCGACCTTCATGCCGTGCCGCTCGGCCCAACGCGTATACATGCGCTGGAGCATCCCGGCCCAGTCCTGGCTTTCGGTGCCGCCCGCGCCCGCGTTGATTTCCAGGTACGTGTCGTTGGCGTCGGCTTCGCCGGCCAGCAGCGCCTTGACCTTGTCGGCCTCGGCCCGCTTGGCGAGTTCGCCCAGGCTGGTGACGGCTTCCTTCTCCAGCTCCTCGTCGCCCTCCATCTCGGCCAGCTCGATCAGCTCGACCGTGCCCGACAGCTCGTTCTCGATGGCGCGGGTGGCGGTGATCGCCTCGTCCAGACGGCGACGCTCGCGCATCACGGCCTGCGCCTGCTTGGGGTCGTTCCACAGCGCCTGATCCTCGACGCGCGCGTTCAGCTCGTCCAGGCGGCGCAGCGCGCGGTCCCAGTCGAGGAAGCGGCGCAGCAGCTCCAGGGCATCCTTGATCGTGTCGACATGAGCCTGCGCTTCTGCGCGCATGAAAATTCTCCGAATCGGTCGTGCGGCCGTCCGAACGGGGACGGCAAAACGAATATGGGAAGCGGGCTAGTAGATTCCGCCTTCTCTTTGCAAGAAATCGCTGTCGCGAGGCGCCGCCGGGGTGGCGGGGCCGGTCGGCGTCGCGGGGGCCTCGGTCGCGGGGCCCGCCCGGCGGGCACGGCGGCGCGGTTCGCTCTCGGGCTTGAACGCCTCCCAGATCACGGCAGGCTTGGGATCGTCGCCGGTCGGGAAGGTGCCATAGACCGGCCGTCCGCTCGCCCGGTCGATCCGCACCATGCGGATGCCCGGCGGCGCGCGGAAGGGCAGCTTGTCGAGCCCCTCATAGGCCTTTTCGGCGAATTCGCGGAAGATCGGCACCGCGACCGTCCCGCCCTGCGCATAGCCGCCCAGCGAACGCGGATGGTCATAGCCGATATAGAGGCCGCCGACGAATTGCGGCGTGCCGCCGACGAACCACACATCGGTCGGGCCGTTATTGGTGCCGGTCTTGCCGAACATCGGACGGTCGAGGTCGCGCAAGCCGGTCGCGGTGCCGCGCTGGATCACGCCCTCGGTGATATGGACCATCTGATAGGCGGTCATTGCGTCCAGCACCTGCCGCTGATGCGAAACCGGGCGCGGCATCGGCTTGCCGTCATAATCGGCCATGTTGCAACGGTCGCAGGCGCGCCAATTCTCCGGCCAGATCACCTTGCCGTGCCGGTCTTGGACGAAGTCGATCAGCGAGGGATCGCCGCCGCGCCCGCTATTGGCCAGGATCGCATAGGCGTTGACCATCTGCCCCACCGTCGTCTCGCCCGCGCCCAGCGCATAGGCGAGATAGGGCGGGAAGTCGCCGATCCCCATCTGCTTGATGGTGGCGACGACGTTCTTCATGCCCACGGTCGCGGCGGTGCGCACCGTCATCAGGTTGCGCGACTGCTCGATGCCCCAGCGCATGGTGTGCGGCCCGGCGCCCGCCGAATTGCCGAAGTTGCGGAAGCATTTCGTGCCCAGATTGGCACCCTGGTCGACGCAGAACGGCCCGTCGACGATGATCGAGGCGGGCGTCATGCCGTGGTCGAGCGCGGCGGAATAGACGATCGGCTTGATCGTCGATCCCGGCTGGCGCTGGGCCTGGGTGGCGCGGTTGAACGCCTGGAGCCGGGCGTCGAATCCACCCTGCATCGCCAGCACGCGGCCGCTGGCGGGTTCCTCGACCACGAAGCCGCCCGAGATGCGCGGGATCGAGCGCAGGCCGAACACGCCGCCTTCGGGCGCGACCGCGACGATGTCGCCGACCTTCAGCGCGCTGAACGCGGTCGCCGCCGTCCCCCGGCGCGGCATCTGCGCCAGGCTGCGCGGCAGCGTGCCGGTGCGGCCGTTGGCGAAGCCGATCGTCGCCTCGCTGCCGCCCTTGCCGGTCACGATCCCGGCGCGCCAGTCGCGATAGTCGAGCGCGATATTGGTGTTGAGCAGCACCTGTTGCCAGTTGCTGTCGTCGATCGTCTCGTGCCGGATCGGCCCGGACCAGCCGCGCCCGCCCTCGAACCGGACCAGCCCGTCGCGCAGCGCCTGGGTCGCCAGATCCTGGAGCCGGGTGTCGAGCGAGGTACGCACCCACAGCCCGCCATCATAGACGCTGTGCGGCCCGCTCTTGGCGTTCTCGCCGAACTGCTTGATCAGCTGGCGGCGGACCTCCTCGACGAAATAGCCGCCGACCTGCGCATATTTGGGGGTGCGGCGCAGCACCGTGCCCAGCGGCTCGGCCATGGCGGCGTCATATTGCGCGCGGGTGATGAAGTTGTTGCGCAGCATCTCGCCGAGCACATAGCCGCGCCGCTCCAGCGCGCGGTCGGGATGGCGGATGGGATCGTAATTGGACGGCCCCTTGGGCAGCACCGCCAGATAAGCCATCTGGCCGAGCGTCAGCTCGTTCAGTTCCTTGTCGAAATAGGCATGCGACGCCGCCTCGACGCCAAAGGCGTTCCGCCCCAGCGCGATCTGGTTGAGATACAGCTCCAGGATCTGCGGCTTGGTCAGCGCATTCTCGATCTTGTACGCCAGGATCGCCTCGCGCACCTTGCGCGTCGGGGAATAGGCGTTGCCGATCAGCAGGTTCTTGGCGACCTGCTGGGTGATGGTCGAACCGCCGCGCGCACGCCGCCCGGTGCCCCATTTCTGCGCATAGTCGAGCACCGCGCCCGCCAGACCCGGATAGTCGACGCCGCCATGTTCGAAAAAGGTCTTGTCCTCCGCCGCCAGGAACGCGCGCACGAGCAGCGGCGGATATTCGTTATAGGACAGCTCGACCCGGCGTTCGCGCGCATAGGACTGGATCGGGGTGCCGTCGATGCCGCGGACATGGGTGGGCAGCGGCGGCTCATAGGCCTTGAGCGCATCGACCGAGGGCAGGTCGCGCATGAACAGGAACCAGAACAGGCCCGCGCCGATCACGGCCAGCAGGGCGAGCGCGGCCGACAGCCTCACCCACCAGCGGCGCCATGGCGGGCGACGCGGCGTTTCGGGGGCTTCGGACGGATGGGAGAAGGTGACGGCCATGATTTTGCGACGGTCCGTGTAGCAGGTTCGCTCCGGCTTGCCACCTGCCAGCCGTCACGCCCGCGTCAGGCGGCGGGCGGCTCGTCGCGATCCGGGCCGAGGGCGGGGTCGGCACCGGCCGAGGGGGCAAGGCGCGCGCCGACATGCGCCTGCCCCCGCGCCGCCGCCAGCCGCTCCTGCCGGTGCCGCTCGGCATAGGCGGCCAGCCGCTCGGGGTCGCGGGTGCCGTGACAGGCGGGGCAGCTGACCCCCTCGACATAGAGCGGCGATGCGCGATCCTCGGGGCTGACCGGCATCCGGCAGCCATGGCATAGCGCATGCGAGCCCTGCGCCAGCCCATGCCCCACCGCCACGCGCGCATCGAAGACGAAGCATTCGCCCTGCCAGCGGCTCTCCTCCTCGGGCATCGTCTCCAGATATTTCAGGATGCCGCCGTCCAGGTGAAAGACATCCTCCACCCCCTCGGCCTTGAGGAAGGCGGTCGCCTTTTCGCAGCGTATCCCGCCGGTGCAGAACATCGCGACCCGGCTCTTGCCCGCCATCAGTTCGTCACGGTGATCGCGGAACCAGGCGGGAAAGTCGCGGAAGCTCTTCGTCCTCGGGTCGACCGCGCCGTCGAAGCTGCCGATCGCGACCTCGTAATCGTTGCGCGTGTCGATCAGCACGGTCTGCGGATCGGCGATCAGCGCGTTCCATTCCGCCCCCGCGACATAGGTCCCCACCTCGCGGGTCGGGTCGATGCCGTCCACGCCCATCGACACGATCTCGCGCTTCAGCCGCACCTTCATCCGGTGGAACGGCATGGTCTCGGCGGTCGAGTCCTTATAGTCCAGGTCGGCGCAGCCGGGCAGCGTGCGGATATGGTCCAGCACCGCCGCGATCCCGTCATGGCTGCCCGCAATGGTGCCGTTGATCCCCTCGGCCGCCAGCAGCAGCGTGCCGCGAATCCCATTGGCCTCCGCAACGGCGAGCAGCGGTTCGCGCAGCGCGGCGGGGTCGGGGAAAGGGGCGAAACGGTAAAGGGCACAGACGCGGATCATCGCCCGCCCCTTACGCCGATCCGGCGATGGGGGCCAGACATGGCGCCCCGCGCCGCCGCGGCATCACGCCCGCACGGGCAGCGACGCCTCCGCCAGCCACGCCACGGCCTCGTCATGGCTGAGGAAGGTCCGGCAATTGGGGCCGACCAGATAGCGCTCGGTCTGCAACTTGGCGAGGCTGGACCCCGCGACCGCCGCGATCGGGGCGGAGGTCAGCTTCAGCGCCTTGGGCATCATCGCCGCGAGCGCGTCGATCACCGGCAGCGGCTGGATGGGCGCCTTGCGCAGATCGGCCAGCGTGCAGAACGTCCCGTGCCGGATCCGGATCGCGGTCCCGCGCGCCAGCAGATCGGCCGAGAACATCGTCGTCACCGCCAGCGACCAGAAGCCGTTGGTCGTGATGTGCAGAATCCGGGCGCGCTCGTCGAACGCGATGTCGTAATAGTCCTTCATCGGTCGCGCCCGTTACGCCACGCGCCGCATCGCCAGCGTGCGAAGCGCGGGCAGGATGACCGCTTTCTCGAGCGTCAGGCGCGTCTCCACCAGACGAACGATTTGCGCCGAAGCCACCTTATAGCCCGGCCAATCCGCCTGCACCGCCGCCGTCGACCACTGTGCGATATGTCCGCTCGACAGCCGCCGCTTGACGGCCAGATCCCTGTCGAGTTCCTCGATGCGGGCCGCAAAGGCATCGCCCTGGCCGCGCAGGATCAGCGGATAGATTTCCGTCTGGAGGAATTTGGCGCGCGCGGTGCTGGCGGAAAGCAGGCCGTGCCGGGCGGCGCACAGCGCGGCCAGGTCCAGCACCGGCGACGCGCAGGCGCGGCGATACAGGGCCAGCTGCTCCGTCGTGCGCCGATACTGCCCCTCAAGCTGTTCTACATATTCGGTCATTGGAAAATGACCCTAACCGCAAAAGTTTAACGAGTGTTGCCGGACGGGTTCACCCCGATCTCCGGTGGGCTCAGCGCGATGCCATCCGCCGCGCGAAATGCACCTCGACCGCCTGGAGCACCGCCTGCGCGATCCGCTTCTGCCCGTCCTTGCTGGCCAGGAACGCCGCGTCCTGCATGTTCGAGATATAGCCCGTCTCGAACAGGATCGAGGGCATGTCGGGCGCCTTGAGCACCATCAGCGAGGCCATGCGGTGGAAGACCGGCTTGACCGGGATCAGCGGCTGCGCCTCGCGGCCCAGCAGGCGCGCGAAGCTGGCCGAGGCGTTCATCGTCTCGCGCTGGGTCAGGTCGATCAGGATCGAGGATACGTCGCTGTTCCCGCCCAGATCGACGCCCGCGATCACGTCCGCCTTGTTCTCGCGCGCCGCCAGCCGCGCGGCCTCCTTGTCGGAGGCGACGTCGGACAGGGTATAGGCGGTGGCCCCGCGCGCCTCGCCCGCGCCCGCGCTGTCGCAATGGATCGAGATGAACAAGTCGGCATGCAGCCGCCGCGCGATATTATAGCGTTCGCGGTGCAGGATATAGCGGTCGTCCTCGCGGGTCAGCGCCGCGCGGACCCGGCCCGATGCCACCAGCGTATCGCGAATCGCCTTGGCGATGGCGAGCGTCACATCCTTTTCGCGCAGGCCCGTCTGCGGATTGATCGCGCCGGGATCGACCCCGCCATGCCCCGCATCGATCACCACCAGCGGGCGGTCGTCGGCGCCCTTGACCCGTGGCAGCGGCAAAGTGCGCGTCGCCGCCGGGACCGGCACCGACAGCGCATAGGTGGGCTTGCGCTGGAAATGGAAGGGAAAGAAGTCGAGCGCGCCAGCGAAGCTCGCCTGGGTATAGCCCTGGCGCACCGGCTTCAGGGTCAGCGACAATTGCCGCCCGTCATCGTCGAAGCCGCCGTCGAAGATCGTCGCATTCTCCGCCAGGTCGAAATCCAGGCGGGTGACGTCGGGCTTGATTCGCCGCTGGGTCAGGCCGCGCACCACCCCTTCGCGCACCGCCAGCGCGTTGGGCGAGGCGCCGGTCACGTCGATCGACACGCGCCGCGGCTCGTCCAGCATGACGCTGCGCGCGCGCTTGACGGGTGTATCGAACCGGATGATCACCTGCGCGCCGCGCACCACGACCTTGCGAATCGTGGCGGCCCACGCACCGGCCGGCGCGAACACCCCCATCAGAAAAGCGATCAGCATCAACACGACGCGGCGTACATGCCGCGCCCGCCGGCCGCTGGTCCAGCGAAAAGCCATCACCCCAAAACCCTTTTCGGCGATCGGTCGATCGACATTCGGGGGTAACGCCGCGCAGCTGTATCCAGCCTTTCCACGCATGGTTAACCGGCAATTCGGCATTTTCTGGCCGGGAGAATCGGCAGTTTTCCGCCTGTTGCGCAAACGTTCCGATGATGCTAGCAATCCGGTGGACCCCGACCCCGATCACCTCTCCCACGATCGGGGCGGGGCCATCCATCAAGGGCCGGGAACGCGAAGGCTTTCGCGCCAGGGCCAACCAGGTTGACGCTCGCATGACGCATATGATCCACCCCGCAGTCCGACCGGCCCATGCCGGCGGGAACGCGGTGTCGTGGATCCGCACCGGCCCCGTTGCCGGCGCTGCGGCTGCGGCCGACACGCATTCCGTTTTTTCCAGCGGACCGGCGCCCCGCGCCGCCGCCCACCTTATTTACCGCGCGCGACGGCTGCCACCGGGCCCGACGCGCGCGTGGAGACTTCATAATGACCACGCGTATGCTGATCGACGCACGCCACCGGGAAGAAACCCGCGTGGCGGTCGTCAAGGGTAACCGGATCGAGGAATTCGACTTCGAGTCGGCCGAGCGCAAGCAGCTCAAGGGCAATATCTACCTCGCCAAGGTGACCCGCGTCGAACCGTCGCTGCAGGCGGCGTTCGTCGATTACGGTGGCAACCGTCACGGCTTCCTGGCCTTTTCGGAAATCCATCCCGACTATTACCAGATCCCCAAGGAAGACCGCGAAGCCCTGCTCCGCGAAGAGGCCGAGCATGCCGCCGAAGAGGCCGCGCTGCGCGCCGAGCTCGACGCCGAGGATGACGAGGATCACGACGGCGACGATCATGACGATCACGCCGACGACCATCACGACGACGAGGACGGCGAGGCCGCCCCGCGCGCGCGCAAGTCGACCGTCAATGACGACCAGGTCGAGGCGCTGCGCCAGCGTCGCCAGAATCTGCGCCGCCGCTACAAGATCCAGGACGTCATCCATCGCCGCCAGGTGCTGCTGGTCCAGATCGTCAAGGAAGAGCGCGGCAACAAGGGCGCGGCGCTGACCACCTACCTGTCGCTGGCGGGTCGCTACTGCGTGCTGATGCCCAACACGTCGCATGGCGGCGGCATCAGCCGGAAGATCTCGAACGCGGCCGACCGCAAGCGCCTGAAGACCATCATGGCCGACATGGCGCTGCCCTCGACCATGGGCTGCATCGTCCGCACCGCCGGGCTCCAGCGGACCAAGACCGAGATCAAGCGCGACTTCGACTATCTGGCGCGCCTGTGGGACGGCATCCGCGAAAAGACGCTGCATTCGTCGGCGCCCGCGCTGATCTATGGCGACAGCGACCTGATCAAGCGCGCGATCCGCGACATCTACAACCGCGAGATCGAGGAAGTGATCGTCGAGGGCGAGGAAGGCTATCGCCAGGCGAAGGACTTCATGCGCCTGCTGATGCCCGCCCATGCCCGCCGGGTGAAGCAATATGCCGACGCCGTGCCGCTGTTCCAGCGCGCGCATGTCGAGGATCAGCTCGCCGCGATGTACAATCCGGTCGTGCAGCTGAAGTCGGGCGGCTATCTGGTCATCAACCCGACCGAGGCGCTGGTGTCGATCGACATCAACTCCGGCCGTTCGACCCGCGAGCATAATATCGAGCAGACCGCGACCGCGACCAACCTGGAAGCCGCGCAGGAAATCGCGCGCCAGCTGCGTCTGCGCGACATGGCGGGCCTCGTCGTCATCGACTTCATCGACATGGACAACAACTCCAATGTCCGGAAGGTCGAGAAGGCGATGAAGGAGGCGCTGAAGAACGATCGCGCCCGTATCCAGGTCGGCCGCATCTCGTCCTTCGGCCTGATGGAGATGAGCCGCCAGCGGCTGCGCACCGGCGTACTCGAAGCGTCCACCCGCCCCTGCCCGCATTGCGAGGGCACCGGCCTGGTCCGCACCGCCTCGTCCTCAGGCCTGTCGGCGCTGCGCCTGATCGAGGACGAGGCCGCACGCGGTCGCGGCTCGATCCTGACGCTGCGCGCCAGCCAGGAAGCCGCCATCTATGTGCTGAACCGCAAGCGCGCGGACATCGCCGAGATCGAGGATCGCTACGGCGTCACCGTCGAGATCATCCCGGATCGCGAGGAAGAGGGTGCGCGCATGACGGTCGAGGCCTCCGGCCCGCCGCCCGCCTATGCCCCCAAGATCGACACGCTCCTGCCCGTCGAGGAGGATGAGGACGATCTGATCGACGAGATCGAGGAGGAAGAAGAGGACGAGGTCGAGGAGGAGGCCACCGAAGCCGCCGCGCCGCGCGAGCCCCGCGAGGAAGGCGAAGGCGGTCGCAAGCGTCGCCGCCGCCGTCGTGGTCGCCGCAACCGTGGCGAGGCCGAGCAGGGCGAAGGTGCCGAGGCGATCGAGGAAGCCGAATCCGATGAGGCCGAGGAAGGCGAGGAGAACGCCGCCGAAGCCGTCGAGGCGACCGAGGCCGAGACCGAATCCGGCGAACCCCGCGAAGGCGGTCGCCGCCGTCGTGGCCGTCGCGGCCGTCGCGGTGGCCGTCGCCAGGACGGCGGCGCGACCGAGGTTGCGGCCGACGCCGGTGCCGAAACGGTCGCCGAGGGCGATGACGATGCGGCCGAAACGCCGCTGACCATCGAGGAGCCGATCGAGGCGGGCGATGCCGCCCCCGTGACCACGCCGCTGGCGGTGGCCGAGGCCGAGGCGGAAATCGCGCCCAAGACCCGTCGTCGCCCGCGCGCCCGCAAGGCCGCGCCGGTGGTGAGCGAAACGGTCGAGGCGCCGGTGGCCGAAGAAGCTCCGGCGGCGGACGCCCCGGTCGCCGAGGTCGAGGCGGAAGCCCCCGCCAAGCCCAAGCGCACCCGCAAGAAGGCCGCCCCCAAGGCAGCCGCCGAGCCGGTCGCCGAGGAGGCCCCCGCCGCCGCCGAGGCGGAAGCCCCGGCCAAGCCCAAGCGCACCCGCAAGAAGGCCGCCCCCAAGGCAGCCGCCGAGCCGGTCGCCGAGGAAGCCCCCGTCGAGGCCGAAGCCGTGACCGCCGAGGAACCGGCCCCGACCGCCGAGCCGGACGCCGCCACGGGCGAAACCCCGCGTCGCGGCTGGTGGCAGCGGACCTTCGGCGCCTGATCGCCGAGCCCTGAACGCGAAGACGCCCTCCTTCCCCGGCGGAAGGAGGGCGTTTTTGTGGGGGCAACTGTGATGATCATGCGAGAGCGATAGGCTGTCGCTTGCGGATCATGGCGTTGAGGATGACGAGGAGTTGTCTGGCGACGGCGATGAGGATGGTTTTCGGCGCCTTGCCCTTGGCACGCATCCTGTCGCGCATGGCGGTGAGGACGGGGATACGCCGTGAGGCATTGAGGGCGGCGATGTAGAGGGCTTCTCGGACTTTTCGTCGACCGCCCCAAATGCGCCTGGCACCGCGCCATGTCCCGCTTTCGCGGGCGTGGGGGGCAAGGCCTGCGAGCGAGGCGATCTTGCGGCGGCACAGCGTGCCGAGTTCGGGAAGTTCGCCGAGCAGGGTGGCGAGGACGGTGGGTCCGATGCCGGGAACGGCCGTCAGCAGCCGGGCCTGTTCGGACAGGGCCTGTTCGGACAGGGCGTGATCCTGGGCGATGAAGCCTGCGATCTGTCGGTCGAGCTCGGCAATCTGCTGGCCGAGCATGTCGATCATAGCCTCGATGGCCCGGGCGATGTCGGGCTGGCCAGCGCTATGGCGATGCAGCTTTTCGGCTTTTCGCATGTCGACCAACTGCCTGCGGCGGCGCAGGAAATCGGCCAGGCGGGAACGCGCCGGGCTGAGCGGGATGGTAGCCGGCAGGTTCAGCGCCGCGCCCATCTGCGCCAGAATACGGGCGTCGACGCGGTCGGTCTTGGCCAGCGTGCCGGTGGCCCGGGCGAACTCGCGCGCTTGGCGCGGATTGACGCGTGAGAAGGGATGGCTGCGCATCGCAAGCGCTGCGATCAACTCGCCGTCGCAGCCGCTGGTGGCTTCGAAGACGACACGGACATCATGGTCGAGCGTGTCGAGCCAGGCGTCGATGGCATCCGGTGTATTGGCGATCTGCCCGATCCGACCGGATGGCAGTTCGCAAATGTCGATGAGAGCACGCGAAAGGTCGCAGCCGATGACGGCTTGTGGCATGGTATAGGCTCCTGTCCATGTCGTGCGGGATCAGCAGTCCCAAGCAACTGTTCAGGGTTGTGACCAACGCGGAAGGGACCCTTGCTCCCTATCGGGCTCCAGACCCTCGGGGGGGACGGGCTCCCTTCCGCAACACCTTCATACCAGCATCACATCAGACAGGGGGGGTGGACGCTACGGTTCGGGCGCCACCCTCACCCTTCCGGCGCTCCGCGCCTCCCTCCCTCTCCCACCGGGAGAGGGAAGGGGCCCGCCCGCGTCAGCGGGTGGGAAGGGTGAGGGTGGCAAGACGACCACCGGAAGCCATGCCGCCCCGCCCTATCCCCGCTCCGCCGCCGCCAGCCTGCGCGACGCGGCGCATAGCCCCATCCGGCCCGGATTCGTCGGAACCGCCGCCACCATGCCATGCGGCGCGCCCCGGAACCCCAACACATCGTAACGATGCGCGATCCCGCCGCGCTCCACCCAGACCAGCCACAGGTCGCGCACCCGATAGGCGCGCAGGAAGCGGACCCCCGGCGGCGCATCGCGGTGCGCGATGTCGGTGGCATGGAAGGGCTGTCCCGCCTCGGCCACGACACCCCCGGCCGCCGCGTCCATCGCAGCGGCGACGGAGGCGGGCAGGTCGGCGATCCGCCGGATTTCCGCACCGCTGGCCCGAATCCGGCAGGGTGGCAGGCCCTGTCGCACCGTCACCGGCGCGGGTCGTTCGTCGATCGTCATCGCCACCATCCCGTCTCCCCTTTCGTTCGCCCGGCGTTCAGCCATGCGCTGCCAGAGGCTATCCATCGCATCCGCGCCTGCAAAGCCGGTTGTGCGCGGGGCCCGACCCGACGATAGAGGATATCATGAAGCGCCTGATCGCCGCCTTCGCCGCCACCGCCCTGCTCTGGGCCCAACCGGCCGCCGCGCAGTCGATCCTGCGCGATGCGGAGACCGAGACGCTGTTCGCCGACATGTCTGCGCCGCTGATCAAGGCGGCGGGGCTGTCGCCGCGCGACGTGAAGATCGTCCTGATCAACGACGATTCGATCAACGCCTTCGTGGCGGGCGGCCAGATCGTCTATGTCCATTCGGGGCTGATCCAGGCGGCGGACAATGTGAACGAGGTCCAGGGCGTCGTCGCGCACGAGCTGGGCCATATCGCCGACGGCCATGTCGTGCTGGGCGATGCCGCGATGAAGCCCGCCATGGGCATGTACCTGCTCTCGATGGTGCTGGGGCTGGCCGCGATGGCGGCGGGCGGCGGCGAGGCGGGCGCGGGGATCATGGCGGCGGGACAGCAGGCCGCGATGGGCAAGGTGCTGGCGTTCAGCCGCACGCAGGAATCCAGCGCCGACGCGGCGGGCGCGCGATACCTGACCACCGCCGGGATCACCGGCAAGGGGATGCTTAGCTTTTTCAAGAAGTTGCAGAACCAGCAATATCGGTACGGCTACACCAATATCGATCCCTTCGCGCAGACCCACCCGCTATCGGCCGACCGCATCCAGGCGCTCACCGCCGATCTCCAGGCCGCCCCCGCCTGGAACAAGCCGGTCGACGCGAAATTGCAGGAACGCTTCCTGCGGGTGAAGGCCAAGCTGCTGGGCTATGTCGCCACGCCCGAGGCGACGCTGATCAAATATCCGGTCAGCGACCAGTCGGTCTATGCGCATTATGCGCGCGCCTATGCCTATCACAAGGCGGGATACCCCGACAAAGCCGAGGCGGAGGCCGATGCGCTGATCGCGCGTGACCCGCACGATCCCTATTTCGAGGAAATCCAGGGCCAGATCCTGCTCGAATCGGGCAAGCCCGAAGAGGCGCTGGCCCCGCTTCGCGCCGCGACCATGGGGTCGGGGCAGAATGCGCTGATCGCCACGACCTTCGGCCATGCGCTGATCGCGACCGAGGACAAGCGCCATCTGGCCGAGGCGGTGAAGGTGCTGAAGGTCGCGGTGCAGCGCGACGACGACAATCCCTTCGCCTGGATTCAGCTCGGCACCGCCTATGAACAGCTGGGCGACGAGCCGCGCGCCGCGCTCGCCACCGCCGAGCGGGCCAGCATGATGGGCGACACCCGCACCGCCATCCAGAGCGCCCGCTATGCGATGGCCAATCTCACCCCCAATACGTCCGAATGGATTCGGGCGCAGGATATCGCGATGACCTCTGCCGACGCCGCCGCCAGTTCCAAGAAGAAGCGCCGCAAATGAGCATGAAGGCCTTGGCCGCCGTCGCGGTGATCGGCGGCCTGATCGGTGGCGGCGCCGCGATCGGCATCCAGCAGCTGGCCGCGCCGCACGGTGCCTCGGGCGAGGCGGTGCGCGCTTATCTGCTGGACCATCCCGAGGTGATTCCGGAGGCGATGCAGCGGCTTCAGGACCGTGAACAGGGCAAGGCGGTGGCGGCGATCGGCGGCGACCTGACCAAGCCGTTCGGCAACGCCTATTCCGGCAATCCCAAGGGCGATGTCACGCTGGTCGAATTCTATGACTATAATTGCGGCTATTGCCGGGCCAGCCTGCCGCTGCTCAAGCAGCTGGTCGAGGCCGATCCGAAACTGCGCATCGTCTATCGCGAGCTGCCGATCCTGGCGCCGTCCAGCCGGGCGGCGGCGCGGATGAGCCTGCTCGCCGCGTCGCAGGGCAAGTTCCAGGCGTTCCACGACGCGCTCTATGCCGGAGGGCCGGTCAGCGACGCGACGATCGCGGCGGCGGCCAAGGCGGCCGGGGTCGACACGACCAAGCTCGCCGCCTTCCAGCCCCAGGCCGATGCCGAGATCGCACGCAACATGGAGGCGGCGAGTCGCCTGGGCCTGAACGGTACGCCCAGCTGGATCGTCGGCAACCGCGTCCTGTCGGGCGCGCTGCCGATCGAACAATTGCAAAAGGCCATCGCCGACGCGCGAAACGGTTGATAAAGCGGCAGTCTTCCAACGGGGGCCAAATACGGGGGACTGCCGCATGACCGACCCGATCCTGTCCATCCAGGGGGTGACGAAGACCTATAAAAGCGGCGTTACCGCGCTGCATCCGGTCGACCTGACCATCCGGCGCGGCGAGATCTTCGCGCTGCTCGGCCCCAATGGCGCGGGCAAGACGACGCTGATTTCGATCGTCTGCGGCATCGTCACGCCATCTGCGGGTACGATCCGGGTCGACGGGCATGACGCGCTACGCGATTACAAGGGCGCGCGGCGGAAAGTCGGGTTGGTGCCGCAGGAATTGTCGGTCGACATGTTCGAGCGGGTCATCGACACGGTGAATTTCAGCCGGGGCCTGTTCGGTCGCGCGCCCAACCCTGCTTATGTCGAGCAGGTGCTCCGCGACCTGTCGCTCTGGGACAAGCGCCATGCCAAGCTGATGGAATTGTCGGGTGGCATGAAGCGCCGGGTGCTGATCGCAAAGGCGCTCGCCCACGAACCCGACCTGCTGTTCCTCGACGAACCCACCGCGGGCGTCGATGTCGAACTGCGCCGCGACATGTGGAAGCTGGTCCACCGCCTGCGGGAACGTGGCGTCACCATCATCCTGACCACCCATTATATCGAGGAGGCCGAGGAGATGGCCGACCGGGTGGGCGTGATCGCCAAGGGCCAGCTTCTTCTGGTCGAGGAAAAGGCCGAGATGATGAAGAAGCTCGGCAAGCGCGAAATGGTGCTGACGCTGGCCGAGCCGATGGCGGCGATCCCCGCCGCGCTGGCGGAATGGGAATTGACGCTGGAGGATGAAGGGCGCCGCCTGCGCTACATCTTCGACGCGCGCGCCGAGCATACCGGCATCCCCTCGCTCCTGCGAATGCTGGGCGAGATGGGGATCGGGTTCGTCGATCTGGAAACCTACAAATCCTCGCTGGAGGATATTTTCGTCGATCTGGTCGAGGGGACGCGCGCATGAACCTGCATGGCATATGGGCGATCTATCGCTTCGAAATGGCGCGGTTCCGGCGGACCGTGTGGACCAGCCTGATGGTGCCGGTCATCACCACGACGCTGTACTTCGTGGTGTTCGGTACCGCGATCGGCTCTGCGATGAATCAGGTTTCGGGCGTGCCGTACGGCGCATTCATCGTGCCGGGGCTGATGCTGCTGTCGATCTTTTCGGAAAGTATCCTGAACGCCAGCCTGGGCATCTACATGCCTAAATTCACCGGGACGATGTACGAGATCCTGTCCGCACCCTTGTCGCCGATCGAGACGGTGCTGGGCTATGTCGGCGCGGCGGCGAGCAAGTCGATGGTGATCGGGCTGGTGATCCTGGCGACCGCCTATCTGTTCGTCGATCTGTCGATCCTGCATCCGGTGGCGATGATCTTTTACCTGTTGCTGGTCGCGACGACCTTCTCGCTGTTCGGCTTCGCGATCGGCATCTGGGCGCGCGGGTTCGAGCAGTTGCAGGTCATCCCGCTGCTGATCGTCACGCCGCTGACCTTTCTGGGCGGCGCCTTCTACTCGGTGACGATCCTGCCCGAGCCGTGGCGGACCGTGACGCTGTTCAATCCGGTCGTGTATCTGATCAACGGCTTTCGCTGGACCTTTTTCGGCACGTCGGACGTGGCCCCGACGGTCAGCCTGGGGGTGACGGGGCTGTTCCTGCTGGCGTGCCTGGCGTGGATCGGCTGGATCTTCCGCACCGGCTGGCGGCTGAAGAATTGAGCGCGGCCTGAAACCTATCTGTTCCCCGGCGAAGGCCGGGGCCAGTTGCGGTGGGTTGTCGAGGATGCGGGACATGGGCCACCCCCTCGCCGTTTCGACGCACCATGAACGTTGCGTTAGCCCCGGCCTTCGCCGGGGAGCAGGTTATCTTTTGAGTGCCCCGCCCAGCCACGGCGTCACCACTAGGCCGTTCAGATCGACCAGCGCGTGGACCAGCATCACGACCCACAGGCTGCCGGTCATCAGGTACAGCCCCGTCATCACCGCCCCCAGCGCGGTGGTGGCGAGAATTCCCGCCCAGCCCTGATAGCGGTGCATCGCCCCGAACAGCACCAGCGAGGCGACGAAGCCGATCCAGGCCTGTCCGGTCAGCGCCGCGATCAGCAGCGGCAGATAGAGGCGAAAAAACGCTTCCTCGCTCACCCCGGCCATGGCGCTGAGCGCGGCGGCATATTTCAGCTCGCGCCGGTCACGCGGCAGCAGCGCGGAGACATCGCCCAGCGGCCGGCGCTTCAACACGCGCGCCAGCACCGCCCCCATGGCGAGCCCACCCACCGCGCCGCCCAGCAACAACCCCAACGCCCCGTCGTCGCTGGCAAGGACCGAGGGCAGCAGCGCGGATAGGGGTGCGAACTCGCCCGGCATGGTGACCAGCGCCACCAGCCGCCCAAGCAGCGCCAGACCGATTCCCACCGGCACCAGGAAGACCAGCGCCGCACGCACCAGCCACAACCGGAAGCGCATCCGCCGCGAATGACCGTCGTTCAGCGCCTTGAACCGCCGATATTCGCCCAGATCGCCCTTCTGGAACCACCAGACGCCGCCCAGCGCGGCGAGCAGCAGCAGGGCGGCTAGAATGGGCGACATCATGACCATTGCCCTTCCATAGCCGATCGTGCCTCACCCATCCGTTCGCGCTGAGCGAAGTCGAAGCGCACGCCCGGCGTACGCGGCTTGGCCACGCTTATCCCATGGCCTTCGACTTCGCTCAGGCTGAACGGCGCGGGTGGGAAGGTCACGGCGCTACGTCGTCGGAAAGACGATCAACCTGGCAGATCACAGCCGGTGCTGCCCCTTGACCCAGCGCACCGTGCCCGACGAGGCGCGCATGACCACGCTCTCGGTCGTCATCACCTTGGGCCGCCGCTTGACCCCCGCCAGCAGCGAGCCGTCGGTCACGCCGGTCGCCGCGAAGATGCAGTCGCCCTGCGCCAGCTCGGTCAGGTCATATTGCTTGTCGAGATCGGTCACGCCCCATTTATACGCCCGCGCCCGCTCGGCATCGTTGCGGAACAGCAGCCGCCCCTTGAACTGCCCGCCGACGCACCGCAACGCCGCGCAGGCCAGCACCCCCTCCGGCGCGCCGCCAGAACCCATATAGACGTCGATCGTCGTGTCCGGATCGGTCGTCGCGATCACCCCCGCCACGTCGCCATCGCCGATCAGCACCACCCCGCAGCCCAGCGACCGCAGCTCGGCGATCAGCGTCTCGTGACGCGGCCGGTCGAGCACGCAGACCACGATGTCGCCGGGCTTCACCCCCTTGGCCTCGGCGATGGCACGGATATTCTCGCTGGCGCTGCGGTCCAGATCGATGATGCCCGCCGGATAGCCGGGGCCGACCGCGATCTTGTCCATATAGACGTCGGGCGCGTTGAGCAGATGGCCCTTCTCGGCGATCGCCAGCACCGCCAGGCTGTTGGGCCCCGCCTTGGCGCAAATCGTCGTGCCCTCCAGCGGGTCGAGCGCGATGTCGATCTCCGGACCATGGCCGGTGCCGACCTTCTCGCCGATGAACAGCATCGGGGCCTCGTCGCGCTCGCCCTCGCCGATGACGACGGTGCCGTCCATCTCCAGCTCGTTGAGCGCGGCGCGCATCGCCTCGACCGCCGCCGCGTCCGCCGCCTTCTCGTCACCGCGCCCGACCAGCGTCGAGGCGGCGATCGCCGCCGCCTCGGTCACGCGGACCATTTCGAGGACGAGGACACGGTCCAGCACATGGCTGGCGGGCTGCGGGATAGTGTTCATGGGGCTCTCCTGACGCGGCACTTTGTTGAACATGTTTTACATGCCATACCGCGTCTCGTTCCCCACGAACAGAGCGAAAGGCGATGGACGGTGGGGCGGAAACGGTCGACCCTGCGTTGGACATGCCGATGCCATCCCCCGCCGCCCCCATGATTGACCTGACCGATGTCAGCCGCCGCTACGGATCGGTTGCGGCGGTGGACCGGGTTTCGCTGACCGTCGCGCGGGGCAGCTTCGTCGCGCTGGTCGGGGCGTCGGGATCGGGCAAGTCGACGCTGCTGCGGATGATCAACCGGCTGGAGACGCCCGATATGGGCCGCGTCACCATCGATGGAGAGGATGCCGGCGCGCGGCCCGCGCCCGAATGGCGGCGGCGGATCGGCTATGTCTTCCAGCAGCACGGCCTGTTCCCGCACATGACGGTCGCCGCCAATATCGCGATCGGGCTGCGCATCGCGGGGCGGCCGGTGGGGGATCGCGTGGGCGAACTGCTCGATCTGGTCGACCTGCCCCGCGAACTGGCCGGGCGGATGCCCGACGCGCTGTCGGGCGGCCAGCGCCAGCGGGTCGCGATCGCCCGCGCGCTGGCGACCGAGCCGCCGATCCTGCTGCTCGACGAGGCGCTGGGCGCGCTCGACCCGGTGACACGCGACGCGCTGGCCGGGCGGCTGGGGGAGCTGCATGCGCGGCTGGGGCTGACGACCCTGCTCGTCACTCATGACATGGCCGAGGCGCTGCTGACCGCCGACCGCATATTGGTGATGGACCAGGGGCGGATCGTCGCCGACGCCACCCCGGCGGAACTGGTCGCGGGCCAGGGCGGCACGGTCGCGCAGGCGCTGATGGCGGTTCCCCGGCACCAGGCCGAACGGCTGGCGGCGCTCGCGCGATGAGCGCCTTTCTCGACGCGCTGGACCGCGTGCCGCCGCTGCTCGCGCATCATGTCACGGTCAGCATGGCCGCGCTGCTGCTTGGGATCGTCATCGCGGTGCCGCTGGCCTTTGCATGCGCGCGGCGGCCGGGGCTGTCGCGGGCCGCGCTCGGATTCGCCAGTCTGGTCCAGACCATTCCGGCGCTGGCGCTGCTCGCGCTCTTCTATCCAGTACTGCTCAGCCTGTCCGGGCTGGTCGGCGGTGGGATACCGGCGCTGGGCTTCTTGCCCTCGCTGCTGGCGCTGACGCTCTATGCGCTGCTGCCGATCCTGCGCAACGGCGTGACGGGGCTGACCGGGCTCGATCCGGCGGTGTTGCAGGCGGCCGATGCGGTCGGGATGACCCGCGCGCAGAAGCTGCGGCTGGTCGAGGCGCCGCTGGTCGCGCCGGTGCTGGCGGCGGGAATCCGGACGGCGGCGGTCTGGACGATCGGCGCGGCGACCCTGTCGACGACGGTCGGCCAGCCCTCGTTGGGCGACATGATCTTTGCCGGGCTCCAGACCCAGGCATGGGCTCTGGTGCTGGCGGGCTGCGTCGCCGCCGCCGCGCTGGCGCTGGGGGTGGACGCGCTGATCGGGTTGATCGAGCGCGGGCTGGCGAGGCGGCGGAAGGGCCTGTGGATCGGCGGGCTGATCGCGCTGGCGCTGGGCTGTGCGCTGGCAACGCAGCCGCTATGGCCGCGCGGCTCGCAACAGCGGCGCGAGGTGGTGATCGGCGCGAAGAATTTTTCCGAGCAATATATCCTGGCGCGCCTGATCGGCGACCGGCTGACCCGTGCGGGCTATTCGGTCAGTTATCGCGACGGGCTGGGCTCGGCGGTGGCGTTCGAGGCGACGGCGGGGGGCCGGGTCGACGTCTATGTCGATTATGCGGGCACGCTGTGGACCACCGCGATGCACCGGCAGGATTCGCCGCCCCGCGCCGCCATGCTGGGCACGCTCCAGCAATGGGCCGCGACGCGCGATGTGGCGATGCTGGGGCCGCTGGGGTTCGAGAATGCCTATGCCTTTGCGATGAAGGCCCCGGTCGCGCAGCGGCTGGGGGTGCGGTCGCTCGCCGATCTGGGCCGTGTGGCGCCCCGACTGAAGCTGGGCAGCGACCTGGAATTTCTCGACCGCCCCGAATGGGCGGCGGTGCGCGATGCCTATGGCCTGCGCTTCGCCGGGCAGACGCCGTACAGCCCGACCTTCATGTACCGCGCGCTGGAAAGCGGGCGGGCGGATGTGATCTCCGCTTTCTCTTCGGACGGGCGAATCGCGGCGGACCGGCTGGTGGTGCTGGGCGATCCGAAGCGCGCGATACCGGGGTATGACGCGGTGCTGCTGGTGGCGAAGGACCGGGCGGCGGATGCGACATTCGTAGAGGCGCTGCGGCCGATGCTGAACCGGATTCCGGTCGAGGCGATGCGCGAGGCGAATTATCGTGTCGACCGGGATGACGCGGCCAAGGAAAGCCCGGAGGCTGCGGCGCGCTGGCTGGCGGAGCGGGTCGGTTTGTAGTTTGGGTTCACGCGAAGCCGCGATGCCGCGAAGCAGAGAAGATTTTGTTCGCGCGGAGGCGCGGAGGCGCGGAGGGGTATCGCTTCGGGCGACCGTCCTCTTTTCGCCTCAGGCCGGAGAGGCCGGATGAAGGCTGCCGTCCGGTACAACACCTCTGCGTCCTCCGCGCCTCCGCGCGAAACCCATTCTTCTTTGCGACTTCGCGGCTTCGCGTGAGCGATAAGCCCCTCCCGCAGGCGGGAGGGGTTTGGAGAGGACATCGAGTCTCACAAAGACCATCGCCTGTGGCCAGGCCCTCCCCCATCCCCTCCCGCCTGCGGGAGGGGCGTGCCAAGGATCGCGCGTCCGGCGCGTTTAGTCGCGCAGCAGGTCGTTGATGCTGGTCTTGGACCGCGTCTGCGCATCGACGCGCTTGACGATCACCGCGCAGTACAGCCCCGGCTTGCCGTCGACCGACGGGGTCGTGCCCGGAACGACGACCGAATAGGGCGGCACATGGCCGCGGAAGACTTCGCCCGTCTCGCGGTCGATGATCTTGGTCGAGGCGCCCAGATACACGCCCATCGACAGCACCGCGCCCTCGCCGACGCGAACGCCCTCGGCCACCTCGGCGCGCGCGCCGATGAACGCGCCGTCCTCGATGATGACGGGACCCGCCTGGAGCGGCTCGAGCACGCCGCCGATGCCTGCCCCGCCCGACAGATGGACATTCTTGCCGATCTGCGCGCAGCTGCCCACCGTCGCCCAGGTGTCGACCATCGTGCCCTCACCGACATAGGCGCCGATATTGACGAAGCTGGGCATCAGGATCGCGCCCTTGGCGACATGCGCGCCGCGCCGCACGACCGAGCCGGGCACCGCGCGGAAACCGGCGGCGCGGAATTCGGCCTCCGACCAGCCGCTGAACTTCGAGGGCACCTTGTCGAACCAGTGGCCCGCACCGGGACCGTTGTCGATCAGGACATTGTCGTTGAGGCGGAACGACAGCAGCACCGCCTTTTTCAGCCACTGGTTGACCGTCCAGCCGCCATTCCCGTCGGGCTCGGCGACGCGCGCCTCGCCCCGGTCGAGCAGCGCCAGCGCGCGGTCGACGGCGATCCGCGCCTCGCCTTGCGTGGCGAAACCCAGCTCGGCCCGGTTTTCCCAGGCGGCATCGATGGTGGCGGCCAGTTCGTGAGCCATCGTCAGTCCTCCAATATGCTCGTCAGCCACGGCGTCAGCGCGTGGACGGTATAGTCGATATGGTCGCGGGCGGCCTCGGGCCCCTGTTCGGAGCCGTTGTCGACCCACACGGTCGTCATCCCGATCGCCTTGGCGGGGATCAGGTTGCGCGCCATGTCCTCGAAGAAGATGGCGCGGGTCGGGTCGATGTCGAACGCCGCGCACAGCCCCGCATAGGCGGACGGCTGCGGCTTGGGGACCAGGCCCATGGCGGTGATGTCGTGCACCGCCTCGAAATGCTCGCCCAGCCCCAGCCGGTCGAGGACCTTCAGCGCATAGGGCTTGTCGCCATTGGTGAAGACCAGCTTGCGCCCCGGCAGCTTCGCCAGCGCGGCGGCGAGCGGCGCGTCCTGTTCCAGCACGTCCATCTCGATATCGTGGACATAGGCGAGGAAGGCGGCGGGATCGACGTCATGCTCGGCCATCAGCCCGGCCAGCGTGGTGCCGTGCGCGTGGAAATATTCCTTCTGCACGCGAAACGCCTCGGCGGGGTCCAGGCCCAGCAGCTCGCCGACGAACGCGGTCATCCGCCGGTCGATATGCGCGAACAGATTGGCGCTCGCCGGATACAGCGTATTGTCCAGATCGAAGATCCATGCGTCGATATGGGCAAGGGCGGGCAGCATGGTCGGGCGTGTAGGCGGGCCGTCGCCTCGCCGCAAGCCGCCGGGCTCGTCAGGATGCAGGATCGGCGATAAGGATCGCACACGGGGTCGGACGAAGGGGGATATGTGAGGATCGAGCGCCTGCGGGGCATGACCGGCATTGCGACGGTGCTGGCGACCAGCCTGACGCTCGGCGCGTGCGGCGGGGCCGGATCGGGCATCCAGCCGACACCGACGCCGCCCATGGTCACGCCGACGCCCAGCCCCACGCCGACACCGACGCCCACCCCGATCCCCAATTACGACACCGCCGGGTATCGCGCGACGACGGGGGCGGTCGCGATGAACGCGCTGGCCGCCTATCAGCGCGGGGCGACCGGCAAGGGCGTCGCGCTCGGCATCATCGATTCGGGGATCGACACGACAAACGCGCTATTCGCCGGGCGAATCGCCAGCGCCTCCTCGGATGTCGCTGGAACGCGCGGCATCACCGACGAGGACGGGCACGGCACCGCCGTCGCCTTCACCGCCGCAGGGGGGCGCGACGGCGTCCGGGCGCAGGGGGTCGCGTTCGACGCGACACTGGTGGTCCTGCGCGCCGACCGGCCCGGCAGCTGCTCCAGCACCGCCGGGGGCGATGCGGGCAGCGGTTGCGCCTTTCCGCTCGATGCGATCACGCGCGGGCTGGACGTGGCGCGACAATCGGGCGCGAAGGTGGTCAACATCTCGCTGGGCGCCAACGAGACTCCGCCCGCCAGCCTGACCGCCGCGATCGGCCGCGCGACGGCGGCGGGGATGGTCGTGGTGATCGCGGCGGGCAATGACGGCGAGGCCGATCCCACCGCGCTGGCCCAGATCGCCAACGATGCCAGTGTCGCGCGCGGCCAGGTCATCATCGCCGGGTCGGTCAATGCCAGCGGCGTCATCTCCAACTTCAGCAACCGCGCGGGCCAGTCCGCCGCGCATTACCTGACCGCGCTGGGCGAGATGGTCGAGGCACCCGACCAGACCGGCACGCGCAAGCTGTGGTCGGGCACCTCCTTCGCCGCGCCCCAGATCAGCGGCGCCGCCGCGCTGCTGGCCCAGGCCTTTCCCAACCTGACCGCCGCGCAGATCGTCGAGCTGTTGCTGCGCACCGCGCGCGACACGGGATCGGCGGGCAGCGACGGCGTCTATGGCCGGGGGACGCTGGACCTGACCAACGCCTTCCAGCCGATCGGTGCGTTGAACGTGGCTGGCACGGGAGCGGCCGGGGCCGCCGTCTCGCTGTCGGTCAATGCACGCCTGTCCCCTGCCATGGGCGACGCGGCCGTCGCGGGGCTGCGCATGGTCGCGCTCGACGGCTATGCGCGCGCCTATCAGCTCGATCTGTCGGGCACGGTGGCACGCGCCGCGCCGCGCGCGCTGCTCGCCCCCAGCCTGCTCGGCCGAATCGAAGGCGCGAGCCTCTCCGATGGCGTCCGCACGATCGCGGTCACCAGCGCGATCACCACGGCGGGCGAGGCGCGGCTGCGCGCCATCGTCCCCTCCGACGCGCCCCCCGCCGGTCGCCGGATCGTCGCGGGCACGATGACCCAGGCACTGGCGCCAGACACCGCCATCGGCTTCGGCTTTGCCAGCGGTGCCGACGCGCTGTTGGCCGGGTGGACCGGACAGGCGGGGCCGGGCTTCCTGCTGACCGATCCGGGCTTCGGCATCGACCGGGCACCGCGCACCTCGGCGGCGCTGCGCCAGCGGCTGGGCGCGCTCGGCATCAGCCTGTCGGCCGAGAATGGCCGCTTCGCCGCCGCCGTGCCGGGGATGACGCCGCCGCGCTACGACCAGATGGCACTGGGGCTCGACCGGCGCGTCGGGGCGATCGCGACGACGCTGGGCCTGACCCGGCTGGCCGAGCGGTCGACGGTGCTGGGCGGCTGGTTCGGCGGCGCGCTGGGGCAACCGCGCGCGACCAGCTGGTTCGCCGATGCCGCCGCGCGCTGGCAAAGCGATGGCGGCTGGACGCTGGCGGGGCATTGGCGCCGGGGCTGGACCGACGCGTTCGGCGGCATGGGCGGCGGGCTGCTGGTCAGCCGGTCCTGGTCGGTCGAGGTGGGCAAGCGCGGCCTGTTCGGCGGCGACCGGCTGGACGTGCGGCTGTCGCAACCGCTGCGCGTCACCGGCGGCGGGCTCGACCTGCGGCTCCCGGCGCATTGGGATTATGCCGCCGGGCAGGTCGACGGCTGGACCACGCAGCGACTGGCGCTGGCGCCGACCGGGCGCGAGACGCTGATCGAGGCGCGCCATGCCGTGCCGCTGGGCGCGGGCGAGCTGTCCACCCATCTGTTCTGGCGGCACGATCCGGGACAGATCGCCGCCCTGCCCGACGAGCGCGGGGCCGCGGTGAAGTATGGCTTGACCTTCTGATACCCGGTCTTGGCTGGCGAAGGGCGCGCGCCACCCCCATCTTGCTCTTATGACACGTTATTCCTTGCTCGATCTGGTGCCCGTCATTCAGGGCGGCACCGTGGCGCAGGCGCTGGCCAATGCCGCCGACCTGGCCGCTCATGCCGAGGCGAACGGCTATCACCGATACTGGACCGCCGAGCATCACGGCATGGCGGGCATCGCCTCGGCCGCGACCGCCGTCGTGCTGGCGCATGTCGGGCAGGCGACCAAGACGATCCGCATCGGAGCGGGCGGCATCATGCTGCCCAACCATGCCCCGCTGACCATCGCCGAGCAGTTCGGGACGCTCGATGCGCTGTTCCCCGGCCGGATCGACCTGGGGCTGGGCCGCGCGCCCGGATCGGACCAGCGCGTCGCGCGCGCGCTGCGCCGGACGCTGGACAGCGATCCCAATGGCTTCCCGCGCGACGTGATGGAGCTGCAAAGCTATTTCGCGGATGACGGCCAGACCGGCATCGTCGCCACGCCCGGTGCGGGCGCGCGGCCGCAAATGTGGATTCTGGGATCGAGCCTTTACGGCGCGCAGCTCGCCGCCGCGCTCGGCCTGCCCTATGCCTTCGCCTCGCACTTCGCGCCCGACGCGCTGGACGACGCGCTGGCCATTTATCGCCGCGACTTCCGGCCGTCGGCGGTGCTCGACAAGCCCCATGCGATGGCGGGGTTCAACGTCTTCGCCGCCGACACCGACGAAGAGGCGGAATTGCTAGCGAGTTCGCAGCAACAGGCCTTTGTCGCGCTGCGCACCGGCAACCCGGGCAAGCTGCCCCCGCCCGTCCCCGGCTATCGCGAGAGCCTCGGCGCGCAGGGGGCCGCGATCCTGGACCATGTCCTGTCCTGCTCGGCGATCGGCGCGCCCGCGACCGTGGAACGGCAGCTCGCCGCCTTTGTCGAGCGGACCAAGGTGGACGAGGTGATGGTGGTCAGTTCGATCTTCGACCACGAGGCGCGCAAACGGTCCATCGGGATCGCGGCGCGGGCGATGGATGCGTTGGAGACGGTGGCGGCCTGATTCGTTGATTCACGCGAAGGCGCGATGACGCGAAGATTTTTTGTTCGCGCGGAGGCGCGGAGGGCGCAGAGGTGCTTGGCTTGCCGAACCGGATGCAAGCCCATCTTGGCCGAGGGATGAGGAATATACTCGCCCCGGGCGGGCCACCTCCGCGTTCTCCGCGCCTCTGCGCGAACCCATCTTCTTCTCTTCGCGGCATCGCGCCTTCGCGCGAACCGAAATCAGCCCACCGCCGCCGGAAGCCTGAGCCGCACCAGCAGGCCGCCCAGGTCCTCGCTCTCCTCCAGCGATACGGTGCCGCCGTAAATCTCCGCCACGTCGCGCACGATGGCGAGGCCCAGTCCCGTGCCGGGCTTGCCGGTGTCCAGCCGGACGCCGCGATCGAAGATGCGGACGCGTTCGCTTTCGGGGATGCCGGTGCCGTCGTCCTCGACCAGTATCTCGACGAAGCCCGCCTGCGCGGCCACCGTCACGAAAACGCTGCCGCCGCCATATTTGGCCGCGTTCTCGACCAGATTGCCCAGCATCTCGTCCAGGTCCTGGCGCTCGACATGGACGACCAGGTCCTTCGGCCCATCGACATCGATCCGGGCGTGGCGATAGAGGCGGCCGACCGCGCGCTCGACCGATTGCAGGCTGGGCCAGACCTCCGCCCGGCTGTGCGCCGAGCCGCGCCGCCCGACTGCGCGGGCGCGCGCCAGATGGTGGTCGACCTGCCGCCGCATCGTCCGCGCCTCGCGGATGACCGTCTCGGCCAGATCGTCGGCATGCGCGGTGGCGGCGTTCATGATGACGGTCAGCGGGGTCTTGAGCGCATGCGCCAGATTGCCCGCATGCCGCCGCGCCTCCTCGGCCTGCTTCTCGTTATGCTCGACCAGCGCGTTGAGTTCCTCGACCAGCGGCGCGACCTCGTCGGGCATGGCGTCGGAAATCCGGTCCGCCCGCCCGGCGCGCATCGCCGCGATATCCTCGCGCACCCGGCGTAGCGGATAGAGGCCGTAGAAGGTCTGGATCGCCGCCATCAGAAGGAGGCCGACCGCCAGCAGCGCGAAGCTGCGCACCAGCGTCCGCCGGAGCGCGGCGATCTGCGCGTCCAGCCCCTGGCGGCTCTGCGCGACCTGGAACCGCCAGCGCACCTCCGATCCGGGCAGCTTCACATCCCGTTCGACGATGCGCAGCTTTTCCTCGGGGAACTGGTCGCTGTTATAGGTGTGGATGCTGTCGTCGTTGTGCGGCGTGCCATAGGCCAGCTGCCGGTCCCACAGGGATCGCGAGGGAAACGCCTCGCGCCCCGGTGCCGACACCTGCCAATAGACGCCCGAGCCCGGTTCCAGGAACGCCTGGTCGGCGGGCTCGCGGCTGAACCACACCTCGCCCTGCTGGATTTCGGCTGAGACCAGCAGCGAGCGCAGCACATAGGCCAGCCGGTCGTCGAAATTCTGGGTCACCGCCGACACCAGCACCCGATCGAGCGCGAAGCCGCCGCCCGCCAGCAGGACCGTGATCCACCCGGCCGCGATCAGGATCATGCGGCGCGACAGCGATCCGGTGCGCCGTGTCGGGCGCAGGGTGGCACCGTCCTTCATGGCAATGTCCCGGTGCGGCCGCCGGTCAGGCCGCCGCGCCCGCCGACCCGGCCGCCGGATCGTCCAGGCTGTAGCCCAGGCCGCGAATGGTGGTGATCACATCCTGGCCCAGCTTCTTGCGGATGCGCGTCACGAACACCTCGATCGTGTTCGAATCGCGGTCGAAATCCTGGTCGTAGATATGTTCGATCAGCTCGGTGCGGCTGACCACCTTGCCCTTGTGATGGAGCAGATAGGACAGCAGCTTATATTCCTGCGCGGTCAGCTTCACCGGCTCGCCCGCGCGCGTGACCTTGCCCGAGCGGGTGTCGAGGCGGACGTCACCGGCGGTCAGCTCGGACGAGGCATTGCCGCTGGCGCGCCGGATCAGCGCGCGCAGACGGGCGATCAGCTCCTCGGTCTGGAACGGCTTGGCGACATAGTCGTCCGCGCCCGCATCGAGCCCGGCGACCTTGTCCGACCAGCTGTCGCGCGCGGTCAGGACGAGGACGGGCATGGTCTTGCCCTCCTTGCGCCAGCGGTCGAGCACGGTCAGCCCGTCAATCTCGGGCAGGCCCAGGTCGAGCACGATCGCGTCATAGCTTTCGGTCGAACCCAGGAAATGCCCCTCCTCGCCATCGGTGGCCAGGTCGATGGCATAGCCCGCGCCCTCCAGCGTGGACTTCAACTGCTGGCCGAGATTGGGCTCGTCCTCGACGATCAGAACGCGCATCGCAAAACTCCTGTTGTTCGATTGCAGCCGGCGGGGGTCGCGCTCACCCGTCGGTCCGGCCGATGACGCGGCCGGTGCGACCGTCGACCTCCACCCAGATGACCGTGCCATTGCGCAGGAACTTCAGCGTGTAAATGGCCGCGCCGGCATCATAGTCGAAGCCGATATATTGCGAATCGCGCATGGTGGGCACCACCCGCGCCTCGATCTCGCGCAGCGACAAATTGCCTTCCCGGCGGGCCTGGGCCGCGCGCATCTGGTCGCCGCGACGTTGATCGGGGGGCGACCCGATTATCGGCGGCGGACCCATCGGTGCGGCGAGCAGAGCCAGAAGGACGGTCATCGACATGAAACTGGCATAGCGGGAAACCGTTGAACAGCCTCTGAATGGATCATGCAGCCGTGCGACAGCGCATGGAGCGCTTGCCGGGTTCCCCCTTCACGCCTAACTGCCAATCCATCATGGCAGCACCCGTTCTTTCCTATGAAGACCTGGGCCTTGTGCAAGGCTCGGGCTGGCTCTTCCGGCATCTCGACATCCATATCGGTCCGCGCGACCGGCTGGCGCTGATCGGGCGTAACGGGGCGGGCAAATCGACGCTCCTCAAGCTGATCGCCGGGATCATCGATTCGGACGAGGGGCGGCGTATGATCGTGCCCGGCACCCATGTCGTTTATCTCGAACAAGACCCCGACCTGACCGGCTGCGCCACGTTGATGGACTATGTCCTGTCGGGCGAGGGCGCGCCGGAAAGCTATGAGGCCGAGGCGATCGCCGGACAGCTGGGCATCGACCTGACCCGCGAGGCCGCGACCGCCAGCGGCGGCGAGAAGCGGCGCGCCGCGATCGTCCGCGCGCTGGCGATGAACCCCGACGTGCTGCTGCTCGACGAGCCGACCAACCATCTCGACCTCGCCGCGATCGAATGGCTGGAGGATTGGCTGAAGCGCTTCACCGGCGCGTTCGTCGTCATCAGCCATGACCGCACCTTCCTGACCCGGCTGACCAAGTCGACGCTGTGGCTGGATCGCGGGCAGATGCGGCGCAACGAGGTCGGCTTCGGCGGCTTCGATGCGTGGACCGAACAGGTCTATGCCGAGGAACAGCGCGCCGCCGAGAAGCTGGACGCCAAGCTGAAGATCGAGGAGCATTGGCTCCACCGCGGCGTCACCGCGCGGCGCAAGCGCAACCAGGGCCGTCTGGAAAAGCTGCACCAGATGCGCGCCACCCGCGCCGCGATGATCGGGCCGCAGGGCGCGGCGAAGCTGGGCATCGCGTCGGACGATGTGAAGACCAAGGAGGTCATCAAGGCCGAGCATGTCACCAAGCGCTACGGCGACCGCACGATCATCAAGGACCTGAGCCTGAAGGTGACGCGCGGCGACCGGATCGGCCTGGTCGGGGCGAACGGCGCGGGCAAGACCACCCTGCTCAAGCTGCTGACCGGCGAGATCGAGCCCGACGAAGGCACGGTGTTCCTGGCCAAGACGCTGGACGGCGTCATCATCGACCAGCAACGCAAGCTGATGGCGCCCGAAAAGCGGGTGCGCGAGGTGCTGGCGGACGGCGGCGACTGGATCGACGTGCGCGGAGTGCGCAAGCACATCCATGGCTATCTCAAGGAGTTCCTGTTCGACCCCTCGCTGGCCGAGGCAAAGATCGGGACGCTGTCGGGCGGCGAGCGGTCGCGCCTGCTGCTCGCCCGCGAATTTGCGCGCGAATCCAACCTGCTGGTGCTCGACGAACCGACCAACGATCTCGACCTCGAGACGCTCGACCTGTTGCAGGAGGTGATCGGCGATTATGACGGCACCGTCCTGATCGTCAGCCACGACCGCGACTTCCTCGACCGCACCGTCACGGTGACGCTGGGGCTGGACGGATCGGGGACGGTCGATGTGGTGGCGGGCGGCTATGCCGACTGGGTCGCCAAGCGCAAGCCGGTCGCGGAGAAGAAGGCTCCGGCCAAGGCCGCCGCCCCGGCATCCCCCGCGCCGGTCCAGGCCAAGACCAAGCTCAGCTACAAGGACCAGCGCGATTACGAGCTGCTGCCCAAGCGGATCGAAGAGCTGGAAGCGGCCATCGCGCGCGACGAGGTGAAGCTGGCCGACCCCGATCTCTATGCCAAGGACCCCGCCCAGTTCGACCGGCTGATGAAGGCGATCGAAAAGGCGAGGGAGGAAAAGGACGCGGCCGAGATGCGCTGGCTGGAGCTGGCCGAACAGGTCGAGGCGCTGGCGGGCTGACCCCGCGCCCCCGCGCGCATCCTACCGGGTGATGCGCGCGGTCGCGACGGCGCTCTGGAACAGGCCGTCCATGGCGGCGAAGATATCCTGGTCGGTCGTAACCTTAGTATACAGGCCGGGCGAAGCGCATTTCTGCAACGCCGGTTCGACTTGGTACAGATAGGGCGCGACATTCTTCTGGGACCAGCTGTGGTTGTCCATCGCTTCGCGCAGATACTCGGTATAGAGAACCGCGATACGGATGTTGCGGGCCTTGATCGCATCGCAAAGCGTCGTGTCGATCGCCACCTCGGGTCGGCCATTGGTGCGGGCCTCGTCCCGCATGCCGTCGGTGACGATGAACATCACGCCCTGCGGAGCCTGGTTGTCGGTGCCGCTGCCCGGCGTTTCCATATTGTCGCGCATCCAACTCAGGATGTCGCTATGCGCCGAGTCCCTGTCGCCAAAGCCGACCTCGTCCGGATCGCAGGCGCGGGTCGGGCAGTTGTTGGTATAGTATAGCGGCACCTTCAGCGTCTTGGCCTTGCTGGCCACGATCGTCATGTCCGGTGTCCGCTTCGTCAGAACGGTGATGCCGCCCTTGCCGCGAAAGGTCACCACCGCCGCCCGATATGCCGCGCCGTTCTTGCTCGACGCACTGCGGATATTGGTGCTCAGGCGCGACAGGGCGGTGCCCTCGTCGTCGATGCGCAGGGTCAGGCCATAGGATGTCGCGACCCCGTACAGGTCCGTTATCCTGCCGTTCGCATCGCGCCCGGTCTGATCGGCCTGGGAATGACAGGCGAATTTGCAGCCCTGGCTGTTGCTCTGCGCCACCTTGGCCAGCCCCGCCGAGGTCGTCGGCAGCGCCATCGAGGCCGAGACATCCAGCACCATGTAGAAGTCGATATCCGGCGCCACCGCGTTGGTGGTGGCCGACAGGCCCGATATGGGCAGGGTCTTGAGCCCCAATATCTGGGCGAAGGCGTTCGAGGATGTGGCGGTGTATCTGACCGTGGCGTTGCGCCGTCCGTTGGCGTCGGTGGGCGCCTGCACGGTCAGTCCGGTGACCTGGATCGCCCCCTCCCCGCCGACGCCCTTGGCCTGCGCCTGGAAGACCTGGGCCGCATAGGCCGCCGCATCGCTGTCGCTGACGCCCAGCTTGGCCTTGCTGACCGCCGAGAGCGCCGCCGCATCGGCGATCGCGTTGAGCTTGGTCTGGGCCTTCATCGCGCGCGCATAGTCGACCCCCATACCGATGGCGAAGGTCAGCACCGGCAGGGCCAGGGCGAACAGCATCATCACGTTCCCGCGACGATGGCGAAGCGCCGCGCGAAGCAGGCGGACGGACAGGATGCGACGGATCATTGGCAGTTCGAACAATCGATCTTGTCGGTATTGCGCGGCACCATGAACAGACGATCCTGGAAGGTCATCGGACCGATGGTGCCGAACGATACCGGAGGGGAATAGGCGTAGCTGACCTCGGCGAGCAGGAAATAGGTGCCTGCACCGCGCATCGCGGCCGGAACCGCAAGGGTGGTGCCGACGGCATAGCCGGTTGTGTTCAGTCCCCGGCTCCACTGCACGGTCGTATTACCGCGGGCATCGGTCGCGATCTCGGTGATCCGGAAGCGCGCCTTGTCCGCGGCATAGGGTTGCAGCACCTGCGCGGCCGCGACCAGATTGTCCTGGATCTCGGCGGCCGACATGATGCCGGTCGTGTTCTGCGCGATCAGGTCGGCCGCCGCGCGGGTGGCGATCGTCACCTTGCGATTGCAGGCGATCCCGTCCTGAAGCTGGACGCCGCCCAGATAGAGCAACAGCATCACCGGCAGGATCAGCGCGAATTCGACGAGGGCGACCCCGCGCGCGTCGCCTCGCATCGTCGGCAGGACATGCCGCCTCACGTATAGGGTTCCGACTTGGACACCGATGTCGCCATCAGGATCGACGAACCGGCATTGCCGCTCAGATCGGGCTGCGGCGTGATCCGCATCGGCCACACATAGACGAACCGCACGATCACGACCGCCCCCTGCTCGCCCAGGCTATAGGACAGCGGCGCGGACAATTTGCCATTGGCATCGAGACGCAGATCCAGCGGCGCGATGGCCAGCCCGCCGCCGGGCGCGCTCTTCACATCGACATAGAGACGCGAGCAGGACAGGAAGATGGGCAGTTGCGCACAGCCCGACTTGCGAAACCGCTCGGCGAGCTGCGCCTGGGTCATCCCCTGCGCCAGGGACTTGATGTCCGCCGACTGGGTCTGCCCGGTCACGATGCCGCGCGCCGCGACCTCGACCGCGGTTTCGAGCGATTCCTGCGCCAGATAGGCGAGGCTGGTCTGCAGGATCGCCAGCAGCAGCGCGAGGAACGGCGCCGCGACCAGCGCGAATTCGACGATCGCAGCCCCCCGCCGATCGCTCAGGACCGAGCGCCGGGCGCGTGCGCGACGAAGCGAGGGGGGACGAAGGATCATGGAAGGGCGGTCTCGTTTCCGCCCATATCGGTCACAAAGGGTTAAACATCCGCAAATATGCCGCGATTTCGGGATGATACCGAAGGACGATCAACGCAGCGCCCGCGCATAGAGCGCCAGGGTCCATTGCATCGCCTGGAGGAACAATGCGGGGTCGTAGCGCGGCCCCTCGTCGCGCAGAAAGGCGTGCTGGCCGTTCACCTCATGCCATTCATAGCGGGCGCCGACCGCTTCCAGCCGGGCGCGGATCGCCTCGCGTCCGGCATAGGGGACATGCGGGTCCTGCCGCCCCCAGACGAACATCGCCTCGGCCTTTAGGTCGTCCATCCGCGCCAGGCTGTCGTCGCTGCGCCCCTCGCCCAGCGTGCCCGAATGGATGTCGGTGGCATAGAAGCACGCCGCCGCCGAGACGCGCGGGTCGAGCGCGGCGCGATAGGCCAGATGCCCGCCCAGGCACACACCGAACGTGCCCAGCCGCCCGTTGCACGCCGGATGCGCCGCCAGTGCGGTCAGCGCCGCCGTCGCATCGGCGTCATAGGCCGCGACCGGCTTGGTGAATTTCAGGTCGTTGCCGCGATCGGTGCCCGGCTTGTCATAGGCCAGCACCGTGCCGGCGGGCTCATATTCGTGATAGACCTCGGGGATGCCGACGACATAGCCCTGCCCCGCCAGCATCGTCGCCAGCCGCCGGATCGGCGCGGTCACCTGATAGATTTCGGAAAACAGCAGGATGGCGGGAAAGCGCCCCTCGACCGCCGGGCGGATCAGGTGGACCCGCATCGCGCCGCTGCCCGGCACCTCGACATCCTGAAACTCATCGCCGCGCACGATCATCGCCGGTCCCTTCTGTTGTCCGCGGCGTCCTTGGCACCCGCGAGCGCCCCCGGCAATCCGGTGCGGGCGTTGCATGGGGTCGCCACGCCGCTATCGTCGGCGCATGCAACGGGACCGATGGAAGCGCGACGACCGGCGGCTGGTGCTGCTGACCCTGATCTGGGCGGCGGCGCTGGTCGCATCGGGGTGGCGACCGTTCGACCGGGCGACCTGGGCGATGGAGGTCGCACCGGTGCTGATCCTGCTGCCGATCCTCTGGGCGACGCGGCGGCGCTTTGCCTGGACCGGACTGGCGCTGGCGCTGGTCGGGTTGCACGGGCTGATCCTGATGCTGGGCGGGGCCTATAGCTATGCGCGGGTGCCCGCCGGGGCCTGGGTTCAGGACTGGCTGCATCTGGCGCGCAATCCCTATGACCGGCTGGGCCATTTCGCGCAGGGCTTCGTGCCCGCCATCGTGTTTCGCGAGGCGCTGATCCGGCGGGGCGGGTTGCCGCGCGGCGGGCTGACGACCTTTCTCGTCCTCGCCTGCTGCCTGGCGGTCAGCGCCACCTATGAGCTGATCGAATTCGCCGCCGCGTGGATGCTGGGCCAGGGGGCGGAGGCGTTTCTGGGCACGCAGGGCGATGTCTGGGACACGCAATGGGACATGCTGATGTGCCTGATCGGCGCGGCGACCGCGCTGCTGACCCTGTCGCGGCTGCACGACCGGCAGTTGATTCGATGGAAGCGCTGAAGGGGTGATGACCCGCGCCATTCGTGTTAGAAGACGTTATCGAACGGGAGTTTTCGAAATGATCCAGCGGCACCGCTGACGCGGCACAGGTCTTCCCGGACGGCACCCGCCGCTCCGCCTGCCCCTTTTGAATTTCGAGACAATCCATGCCACGCTTGCAGAACAAGACGTGCGTCGTCACCGGCGCCGCGCGCGGGATCGGCCATGCCATCGCCCGGCGCTTCCACGCGGAAGGCGCGACCGTCATCCTGACCGACCGCGATACCGACACCGGCCGGGCCGCCGCCGACGCGCTCGGCTGTCGTTTCGAACCGCTGGACGTCGCCGAGGAAGCCGACTGGACGCGCCTCGCCGACACGGTCCCGCTGGTCGATGTCATGGTCAACAATGCCGGGATCACCGGGTTCGAGGAAGGGCCCGTCGCGCACGACCCCGAACATGCCACGCTGGCCGACTGGCGCGCGGTGCACCGGGTCAATCTGGACGGCACCTTCCTGGGCTGTCGCTATGCCATCGGCGCGATGAAGGCGAAGGGCAGCGGATCGATCATCAACATCTCGTCGCGCTCCGGGCTGGTCGGGATTCCGGCGGCGGCGGCCTATGCCTCGTCCAAGGCGGCGATCCGCAACCACAGCAAGACGGTCGCGCTCTATTGCGCGCAGCAGGGCTGGACGATCCGCTGCAATACGATCCACCCGGCCGCGATCCTGACCCCGATCTGGGAACCGATGCTGGGTGACGGGCCCGACCGCGCGGCGCGCATGGCGGCGCTGGTCGCCGATACCCCGCTGAAACGCTTCGGCGAACCCGACGAGGTCGCGGCGATCGCGGTGATGCTGGCCTCGGACGAGGCGACCTATGTCACCGGCGCGGAGTTCAACATCGATGGCGGGCTGCTCGCGGGATCGGCGGCGAGCCCGGGCTAAGCCTATGGCGTCGGGCGGTTTCGGCCGATAGGCTGACCCCATGAACCGCAACCTTACCGAAGACCGCCCAACCTTCGTCACCCATCTGGAATGCTCGCTGACCGGCGAACGCTATGAGGCGGACCGGCTCCACGGCCTGTCGCGCGCGGGCCGTCCGCTGCTGGTGCGGTACGATCTGGAGGCGATGGGCCGCGCGGTGTCGCGCGATGCGATCGCCGCGCGCGACACCGATCTGTGGCGCTGGCGCGAGTTGCTGCCCGTCCGGCGCACCGAGAGCATCGTGTCGCTGGGCGAGATCGAGACGCCGCTGATCCCGATTCCCCGCTCGGGCGGCGGATCGGTGCTGGTCAAGGACGAGGGGCGGCTGCCCACCGGATCGTTCAAGGCGCGCGGGTTGGTCATGGCGGTGGCGATGGCGCGCGAGCTGGGCGTGACCCGGATCGCGATGCCGACCAACGGCAATGCGGGCGCGGCGCTGGCCGCCTATGCCGCGCGGTGCGCGATTGAGACGGTGGTCCTGTGCCCCGAGGAAACGCCGGAAGTGAATGTCCGCGAGATCGCCGCGCAGGGCGCGCGCGTGTGGCGGGTCAACGGCCAGATCGACGAATGCGGCGCGATCGTCGGGCGCGGCGCGGCGGAGGGGCGCTGGTTCGACTTCTCGACGCTGAAGGAGCCCTATCGGATCGAGGGCAAGAAGACGATGGGGCTGGAACTGGCCGCGCAGCTCGGCTGGGAACTGCCCGATGCGATCTTCTATCCGACCGGCGGCGGCACCGGCCTGATCGGCATGTGGAAGGCGTTCGACGAGATGGAGCGGCTGGGCTGGATCGGGTCCAGGCGACCGCGCATGTATGCGGTCCAGGCCAGCGGCTGCGCGCCCATCGTCCGCGCCTATGAGGCGGGCGAGGAGCATGCCGAAAGATGGGAGGACGCCGCGACGGTGGCGGCGGGCATCCGGGTGCCCAAGGCGGTCGGCGACTTCCTGATCCTGCGTGCGGTGCGCGAGTCCGGCGGCGCGGCGCTGGCGGTGGGCGACCCTGCCATCCTGAAGGCGGTGGAGGACTGTGCGAAGCGGGACGGGTTGCTGCTCTGCCCCGAGGGCGGGGCGACACTGGCGGCGTACAAGCAGGCGGTGCGCGACAATCTGGTCGACGAGGATGAGCGGGTGGTGCTGTTCAACTGTGCCACCGGGCTGAAATACCCGATGCCGGAGGCGGGGCAGTGGCTCGACAAGAACGCGGCGATCGATCTGGCGGCGCTGTGATTCCCTTGGCCTTCGACTGGGCTCAGGCTGAACGGAGGTTGGGATCCCTTCCCCCACTCCGTTCACGCTGAGCGAAGTCGAAGCGCACGCCCCTCGCTTACCCGATCAGCAACCGCATCCCCAGCGCCGCCAGCAACGCCAGCGGCATCGCCACCGCGCCGATCTTGAGGAAGGCGAGGAAGCTGACATCCTCCCCCTCGCGCCGGATCGCCTGAAGCCACAGGATCGTCGCCAGCGAGCCCGTCACCGACAGGTTGGGCCCCAGATCGACCCCGATCAGCAGCGCGTCGGTGACGATCTGCGGCGGCTGCGCCTGGGCGATCGCACTGCTCGCGATCAACCCGGCGGGCAGGTTGTTCATCAGGTTGCTGCCGAACGCCAGCACCGTGCCCGACACCGCCGCCGCGCGTGTCGGATCGGCCAGCATGCCGCGCAGGCCGTTCGCCACCCAGGCGATCACACCCGTCCGGTCGAGCGCCTCGACAAGCACGAACAGCCCGGCGACCAGCGGCAGCACGCCCCAGCTCACCGACCGCGCCAGCGTCAGCGGCGAGCGCCCCGCCAGCAGCGACACGATCACCGCCGTCGCGATCCCCGCAATCGCGGTCGGCAACCCCAGCGACTCGTCCAGCGCCGACATGGTGAGGAGAAGGAGCGCGGTCAGCACGATGCCCGCAATCGCCAGCTTGCCGCCATTGGTCAGCGGGTCGCGCGCGACGTCGCGCTCGCAACCGCCCGCGATCCGCTGCCGCTCTATGGTGCGCAACACCAGGAAGGTCATGACGATCGACCCGATCGAGGGCAGCGCGAAGGCCGCCATCCACGCGCCCAGCGGCGGCATATGCCCGCCATAAAGCACCAGGTTGGCGGGATTGGAGATCGGCAGGACGAAGCTGGCGGCATTGGCGATCAGCGCGCAGGCGAACAGCAGCGGCAACGGGTCGGCCTTCGCCTTCTTCGCCGCGACGAAGACCGCCGGGGTCAGCACGACGGCGGTCGCGTCATTGGACATGAAGGTCGTGACGACCACCCCGGTCGCATAGACCAGCGCGAAGAGCCGCGCGCGCGATCCCTTCGCCGCGTTGACGGCGGTGGCGGCGATCCAGTCGAACGCACCGTGTTCGCGCGCCGTCTCGCTGAGCAACATCATGCCGATCAGGAACAGATAGACGTCGCCCCCCTTGGCCACCGCCTGCCCCGCTTGCCCGAGCGGCATCAGGCCCAGGACGATCAGCAACGCCGCCCCTGCCACCGCCCAGATCCATTCGGGCCAGCGCATCGGCCGCGCGATGACCCCGGCGGTCGACAGACCCGCAATCGCCCAGGTCGCACCCGTCGCCAGAGTCACCATCCGCATCCATTCTTGTTCGGCCCCAGCCGGGCCCCGTCGATCCCGGCGATAGGCCAGGGGCCGATCGCATGGCAATCCTCGCCCGGCGCAACGGGCAGGCGCCGCTTGGGGATCGCGTCCATGCCCCGGACCAGACAGTCGATGCGGTCGCGTCCTTCGCCGCACACCACCTCGATCGCGTGCAGCCCGGCGTCGAGCGTCATCTCGGCATGCCACGATCCATCCTCCCCGCGCGTCATCGCCGTCGCCGCGCCGCCATCGGCCGTGACCTGCGGCACCGCATCGGCATCGGCGCCGAACAGCCTGGCCGTGATCGTCACCGGGCCCGGCCGGGGGACCTGATGCGGGTCGGTCGGCCGCGTGATCAGGCGGACATCGCCAGGAGCCACGATCTGGACATGCGGCCAGGGCGCGTCCAGCCGCCGGAAGCGCCAGCTGACCACCCGGTCCTGGACATGGACGATGGCGAAGCCCGCCGCGCCGCCATCTTCCTCGATCTGCCCGGTCGAGCGGGTCGCGCCATAGATGACCCGGCCATCGTTCAGCAGCTCGTTATAATGGGTATGGCCGGTATCGACGAAAGCGACCTCGCCATCGATGAACTGGCGCGCGATCGTCTCGCCATCGGCGGCCAGATCGCCCGGATAGGCGTGCATGAAGACCAGCGGCACCTGCCCCGCCGCCTTGGCCCGCGCGAGTTCCTCGGCCAGCCGGTTGCGGTCGTGCATGGTCAGCCGGAAATCCGGCCCACCCGCGCCCGCCGACACGATGTCGAGGAACAGGCAGCGATGCCCGGCGATCACCTCCGTCTCAGGCCGGTTGGCCCTGGGGATGGCGGCGTCATAGGCGGCGAGGTCGCCCGGCTCGAAATCATGGTCGCCGGGGATGATCCGCCAGGGTCTCGACAGCGGTGCCAGCGCGTCCAGCATCCGGGCATATTGTTCGGGCGTGCCGTGATTGGCGTTGTCGCCGGGCAGGAAGACGAAGTCCGCCGCCTCACCGATCCGCGCATTCACCTGCGCCACGATGGCCCGCAGCCGGTCCAGGCTTTGCCAGCCGTCGTCCGCGTCCAGATGCAGGTCGCCGATATGGACCCAGCAGATGCCGCCGCTCATGCCTTGGCCTCCTTTCCGGCGTCGCCCCCGCAGGCCGGGCGCAGCGTCCCCGCAAAGCCGATCCACAGCGCCAGGCTGACGACCGCGAAGCCGCCCAATATGTAGAAGGCGATGCCATAGCCCAGCTCCTGCGCCAGCCACCCGCCGATCGCGGGCGACAGGCTGGCCCCGACGCCCTGGATCGTCATCACCGCGCCCTGCCCGACATTGACCCGGCCGGTGCCATTCAACAGGCAGGCGACGAGCCCCGGCACCGCGACGCTCTGAAGCCCCGCGCCGATCCCGTCGAGCGCCTGGACCGGCCAGACGCCCCAATGCTCGATGAAGGTCCCCGCCAGGAATCCCCGCAGCGGAAGCGCTGCGAAGGAGATCAGCAGGACCAGCCAGTAACCGCGCCCGGCGGCGACCTTCATCGCGACCAGGCTGGCGACGATCATCACCGCCTGCGCGACCATCACCGTCGTCGCGGTGAACATCGCCGCATCGCCCTTGCCCGCGCCGACCACCGCCATGCCATAGAGCGGCAGCATCGCGCCGTTGCCCAGATGGAAGCACGCCAGCGCCGCCGCCAGGATCAGCATCGGCTTGTTGGACAGCAGCGCCTTGAACCCCTCGGCCTGCCCGCCGTCCTCATCCTCGCCCTTGTCATCCTCCAGCCCGCGCGCGGCCCGGTGGTCGATGGCGCGCTCGGGGATCGACAGGACCGAGATGACCGCCAGCACGCCGAAGGCGGCGGCCAGGAAGAAGATGGCGGGCATCCCGAACTTCCAGCCGAGGAAACCCGACAGCCCCGCGCCGACCATGTTCCCGGCATGGTTCCAGGCCTGGTTGCGGCCATTCTGCGCGTTGAAGCCCTTTTGCCGGACGACGCCCAGCGTCATGCCGGTCACCGCCGGCCCGATCGCCGCGCCCGCGATCGCGGTCGCCACCTGGCTGATCCCGACGACCAGCCCGGTCTGCGACCAGAGGATCAGGAAGGACGCCAGCACCGTGCAGATGCCGGTGATGACCACCACCCAGCGTTTCTTGTCGGTATGGTCGATAAAGGCGCCCGCAGGCACGGTCATCACCATTCCCGCCACGCCGCCCAGCGTCATGACGGTGCCGATCGGCCCCGTCTGCCACCCGCGCTGTTGCAGGAAGACGCCCAGAAAGGGGCCGATCCCCGCCTGCATGTCGGCCATGAAGAAATTGAGCGCCTGTAACCAGCGCGTCGCGCGGCGGCGGTCGGCGTCCGGCGCATGGGCGCCGGAGGCGTCGGATAGGGCAGCTGTCGCCATGGATCGTCTCCGCAAGATGCGGGGCCCCAACTCAGCAATGTTTTGAAATATCCGCAGTCAGGCTGATTTATGTTGGCCGGGGACCGCTCGCCGGGCGTTTGGTAAAATCAACCGTCCTGAAGCTCCACGCTTTTTCCGACGACCCGGCCGATGACACGAAGAAATGGCCCGCTCGCAAAAGGATCGGATCGACCGGAAACAAAATCCGGCGGCCATGAAAACTCTGGCTATGCTCGGGCGTGACATATCAGGGATTTCAGATTCGCGTCATCTTTGCTGCTTCGGTGTCCCGCTATGCTGCATCACCAAGGCAGCCGGCATGGGGATGATGGCGCGATGATGGGGACGATGGGGCGATATGTCGTGGCGGCAGGCCTGCTGGCGGGTGGCGCCGCGCCCGCTATGGCGGCCACGGGGTGTCAGGTCGGGATGATGGCCGCGATCCCCGTTACCATGCAGGGGCTTCGCCCGGTGGTCGAGACTCAGATCAACGGCAGGCCCGCCCCCTTCCTGCTCGATAGCGGCGCCTTTTACAGCAACATCGCGCCGCCCGTCGCGCGCGAGTTCGGGCTGTCGCTGAGCCCGCTTCCCGACGGGTATCGCGTGAACGGGGTCGGCGGCAGTTCGGAGGCGCGCGTCACCACCGTCCGCCGCTTCACGCTGGCTGGGTTCGACCTGGCGCATGTCGAATTCATCGTCAGCGGCAGCGATGTCGGAGAGACCGGGCTGCTCGGCCAGAATGTGCTGGGACTGGCCGATGTCGAATATGACCTGCCCGGCGGCATGGTGCGGCTGTTCAAGCCCAGCAACTGCGCCAAGGCCGCCATGGCCTATTGGACCAAGGGGCAGCCCTTCTTCGAAATGCCGATCGAGCCGCGCGACAGCCGCCAGCACCATACGGTCGGCACGGTCGAGCTGGATGGCGCGAAGTTGCGCGCCACCTTCGACACCGGCGCGGACGGCACGGTGCTGACCCTGCGCGCCGCCGCGCGCGCCGGGGTGCATCCCGGCGATCCGGGGGTGGAGCCCGCAGGCTGGTCGACCGGGATCGGGCATCATGTCGTCAAGGGCTGGGTCGCGCGGTTCAAGCTGCTGCGGATCGGCAATGAGGAACTGCACAATGTCCGGCTGCATATCGCCGATCTGGGCGGACTGGACACCGACATGCTGCTGGGCGCGGATTATTTCGTGTCGCACCGCCTCTATGTCTCGAATGCGCAGCACCGGCTGTATTTCACCTATAATGGCGGACGGCTGTTCGACGCCGCCGCGCATGTCGATCCCGCCGCGTCGGGCGCGGTGCAGGTCGTCGCCGAGGCCGCTGCACCGACCGATGCCGAGGGCTATAGCCGTCGCGGCGCGATGCTGCAGACCCAGCACGACCTGCCCGGCGCGATCGACGCCTTCACCCATGCCATGACGCTCGCGCCCCGCGACCCGCGCTTCCCCCGCCAGCGCGCGCTCGCCTATCTGGAGCAGCGGCGGCCGGTGCTGGCGATCGACGACCTCAACACCACGCTGACGCTCGCCCCCGCCGACACCCGCGCCCGTTTCCTGCGCGCCGAGCTTCGCCAGCGGGCGGGCAATCCGGCGGGCGCGGTCGCCGATCTCGACCAGATCAGCGCGACCCTGCCACGCGAGGACATGCAACGGCTTCAGATCGCGCGGCTCTATGCCGATGCCGACGCCTTCACCCCGGCGATCGCGCAATATGGCCTGTGGCTGGACACGCATCGCGACGATGCCCGGCGCGGCGCGGCGCTCAATGGGCGATGCTGGGCCCGGATGCTCGCGAATGTCGAGCTGGACAAGGCGATGAGCGACTGCAACGCCGCCATCCATGCGGTGCCGGGCAATCCCAGCTATCTCGACAGCCGCGGCTTCGTCCGGCTGCGGCGCCACGAGGATCAGGCCGCGCTTACCGATTTCGACGCCGCGCTCGCCATCGACCCGAAGCGCGCCTGGGCGCTCTATGGCCGCGCCATCGTCGAGCAGCGGCTGGGCAGGACCGCCGAGGCCGATCGCGACCGCGCCGCCGCCATCGCGCTCGACCGGCACATGCCCGACCGGATCAGGACGTTCGGCATCGCCTGACCGGGTGGCGGGGCGGCGGTTCGCGCCGCCGCCCCCCTCCTCAGAACGACTTGGACACGCCGACGAAGAAGCCGCGACGCGGCCCATATTGCGGCGCGCCGACACCCACGCCGGTTCCGTCGCGGATCTCGTATTTGTGGTCGAGCGCGTTGATGACGTCGAAGCGGATGTCGATGTTCGGCCCGGCCAGATGGTGGCTCGCGGTCAGGTTGAACTGGGCATAGGGCGCGATCTTGGCACCGTTGGGAATGCTCCGCACATCGTCATCGCGGCGCAGGCCCGAGCCATAGATCATGCTGCCGCCCAGCTTCGTGCCGCCTGCAAAGGCATAGGACACACCCGCCGATCCGGTGAAGGTCTGGTCGTGATCCAGATAGATATAGTGCCGGGCGATATAGTCGAGATCGTCCTGGCCGAAGCTGAACTGGCTGGAGACGATCCCCCGCCCCTTGGCCTTGGCGGCGGCGAAATTGGCATAGGCGAGCAGCGGCCCGCGCTGATAGCTCATATTCGCCTCGATCCCGCCGATTCGCCCCTGCCGATAGTTGAACGGGGTCAGGATGATCGGCGCGCCGAACTGCCCCTCGTCGATCAGGTTCTTCGAGATGCGATAATAGGCGTCGATGCCATAGGTGAAGTAGCGGCTGAGCCGCGCCTGGAACCCGGCGTCGAAATAATCCTGCCGCTCGGCATAGGGGACGTCGTTGACGGTGACCGAGGGATAGGCGCTGGTGCCGACGAACTTGTTGATGCTGGTATTGCCGACCAGCTCGAAGGGCGGCGGCACGAAATAGCGCGAATAGCCCGCGTGCAGCGTATAGACATCATCCGGCTGCCACACCAGGTTGACGCGCGGCGACAGCTGCCCCTCACGGCGATAGCCGTTATAGAGGTCGTAGCGCGCGCCATAGTTCAGCGTCAGCCTGGGCAGCAGCTTCCATTCGTCCTGCAGATAGGCGCTGACGCTGGTCGCGGTCTTGCCGCTATTGTCGGCGATCTGGATCGGCTCGCCCGCCTGGGCGCCGTTGCCGTCGACCGGGAAGACGCTGGTCGTGGTCGCGCTGGTCGAGCGGTCGCGCGACAGCAGCAGGCCGCCGCGCAGCGTGTGCGCATCGCCCAGATGATAGACGGCATCGACCTGCCCGCCGATCGCGAAATCCTGCTTGTACGCCTGTTGCGCCTGCCCGTTATAGAGCAGCTCGCCCAGCACGTCGGGACGATAGCGCAGCGAGGAATAGCGCGCGAACAGCGACGCCTGCACGGTGAACGGCTCGGCATCGTGGAGGAAGGCCAGCTGGCCGAAGCCGGTCTTCTCCAGCTGCGTCTCGTTCAGCTTCTCGCTGGGAAACGTCTTCTGTCCGCCGACGCTCCAGGTGCCGCCCGGCTGTTGGCCGACCGGGTTGGGGATCTGGAACCACTGGTTCGAATAGCCGCCGACGAACGACACCCGGTTCTGGTCGTCCAGGATATGGTCGACATAGGCGAAGCCCTGATACTGGTCGGTATCGTCATGCACCGGGTTGGACCGGCCGTCGACGCTCTCGATGCCCAGGCCACTGTGCCGGTAATCGCCCGACACGAAGTAATTGGTGCTTCCCGAAGAGCCGCCATAGGTCAGGCTGGGCTGGATGGTGTTGTGGCTGCCGCCATAGATGGACGCGGTGCCGCCATTGTCGAACAGCCCGCTCTTGGTCGTGATGTCGATCACGCCTGCGGTGCGCAGGCCATATTGCGCCGGCAGCGCGCCGGTCAGGATGTTGACCTTGTCCACCAGGCGCGGCGACAGGGTCTGGCCGAACACCGCCAGGCCTTCGGGCAGGATGGTGCCGTTGATGCGATATTGCAGGCCGTTATGGTCGTCGCGGACGTGGAACTGGCCGAAACCATCCTGCACGATGCCGGGCGCCTGGAGCAGGATCTGGTTGAACTGCTGGTTCTCGCCACCGGGCAGCGCCTTGATCGTCGCGCTGGTGATCTCGTAATTCGACGCGCCGAGGCTGGGCTGGATATGCGCGCGCGCCGTGTCCAGCCGCTTGGCGGTCACGACGATGTCGCTGCTGTCGCCTCCCTGTGCCTGGTCCGCGTCAGGCGTGGGCACGCCGCGCGTCTGCGCCATCGCCGGCATGGCGATCGCGGCCGTGGCTACGCAACACAACAGGGCGTATAAGCGCATAGAGATACTCGCATGATATATAGTCTCCCGGACGTTCTGCTTCGCCTTGCTGCGGTGCGAAGGCAAGCGTCGTCGCGCTCCATGACGCATTTGTAAGACAGTCATCATCCGCCCGCCCGCCATGGCCAGCGGGGCCAGATCACGCTATCATGCGGATATGGCCGAACGTTTTGAGAGACACCGCCAGCCCTGGCGGCCCGACGAGATTCAGAAACTCCACACGCTCGCCAAGAAGGGCATGGCGCTGAAGGCGATCGCCAAGGCGCTGACCCGCAGCGAGGAGTCGGTCAAGGCGCGCGCCAAGGAAGACGGGCTGTCGATCGCCAAGCTGCACTGAGCCGGACGGGCGGCGCTATCCCGCGACCCGCCCGATCCGCACCAGCACCCCGCTGGGGTCGCTGACCGCGAACTCATAGGTGCCCCAGGGCTTGAGGTGCGGCGCGCCGGGTTCGATGATCCGGTCGCGCACCCGGTCGGCGACCGCATCGACGTCCTCGACATAGAGATAGAGACCGAAGGGATTCTCCTCCACGCGGGGTGGCCAACCGGGCATGTGGTTCAAATGCAGATGCCAGCCGCGCCCGTCCTCCATTATCCGATAGCCGCCGAAATCGGCCGCGACGGTAAAGCCGAGCAACCGGTAGAAGGCGGTGCTGGCCGCCATGTCGCCAGCCGGCACGATCGCGACGCAATGATGATTCATGGCCCTCTCCCGTCCCGTTGGCGGGACCGGCGCATCCTATCGCATGGCGTCGTTCGCGAAAGCCGTTTGCCGCTATAGCGGATAGCCGTCGCGGCACCGCTCCCATTCGACCGGATCATGCGCGCAGACCAGCGTGACCGTGTCGCGGCGTGCGATCGACAGGTCGCGCAGCCGGGCCTGGTTGGCCAGACGCGCACGCGCATCGACCTCCATCAGCCGCTGATAGGCGCGCAGGCCCGGCGTGCAGCGGCGCCTCGCCTCGCGCATCTCGCCGCGATAGAAATAGGCGTCCCCGGCATGGAGCAGCCATCGCCCGCCGGGCTGTCGGATCGCCACGCCCGCATGGCCCCAGGTGTGGCCGGGCAGCGGCACCAGCAGGATCTCGGGCGGCAGGCCGGGCAGGTCGCGGACCGCATCGAACCCGAACCAGCCCTCGCCCCCGGCGCTGTGGAACTGCCACCGCGCGACCTGATCCCATTGCCGCGGCCGCCAGCGGTTGCGCGCGACGATCCCCGCATGCGGCCCGGCGGCATCGTCATATTCGCGGCGCATGACATGCACGGTCGCATTGGGAAAATCCTCCAGCCCGCCCGCATGGTCGAAGTCGAGATGGGTCAGCACGATGTGCCGGACATCCCCGGCGCGGTGGCCCAGCGCCTCGATCTGGCGGATCGCGGTTTCCGACTCGCGCAGCCGGATGTTGAGCATGGCCCGCCACGGCAGGGTGATGCGGGGATGGGGGCGGCGATGCGGATGCGCCACGTCGCGCAGGCCATAGCCGGTATCGACCAGCACCAGCCCGCTCGCCTCGGTCTCGATCAACAGGCAGTGGCAGACCAGATGCCCCAGCGGCCCATGGCTGCGCCCGTCGAACAACGCACCCCCCAGGGGGCAGTCGGTCCCGCAGTTGAGATGGTGAATCCGCATCGGGCTCCAACCCGATCGATCGGGCGATCGTTCCACCTTATCTCTATTTTACAATAGGATAAACCGCATCACCTGGATCAGGAAGCCGCCATCACGGCTCAGGCGGTCAGGGTGATCCGCCGCCCTTCCCGCGCGGAGCGATAGATCGCCTCGATGACGCGCAGATCGGCCAGCCCTTCCTCGCCGGGGACCAGCGGCCGGGTGTCGTTCAGGATGCACTCGGCGAAATGGTCGAGCTGTCCGGCATGCTGCCCCTTGCCCGGCGGCAGGCGCCGCTCCTCGGTCCGGCCGTCGCGGTGGACGAACATCCGCTGCCCCTCATAGGCGGTGGCGGGTTCCAGCTCGATCCAGCCCTTCGTCCCCGTCACGCGGTAGATATTGTGCCCCGAGCTGTAGCTCGACACGCAGGTCGCCTCGATCCCGGAGGGGAAGCGCAACAGGAAGGTGATGCGGTCCTCGACGGTACGAAAGCGCGGATCGTTGCGGTCGGTCGATTCCACCGCGCTGACCTCCACCGGCTCCTCGCCGGTCAGGTAGCGGACCGCGTTCAGGCTGTAGATGCCGATGTCCATCAGCGACCCGCCCCCCGACAGCGCACGGTCGAGCCGCCACTGGTTGGGCTGCGCATCGAAGCCATGGTCGGAGGTGACGATCCGCGTCGGCCCGACAAAGCCCTTGCGCGCCAGATCGATCGCCAGCCGGTTATACGGCTCGAACCGCGAGCGATAGCCGATCATCAGCTTGCGCCCCGCCGCCTGACAGGCCTCGATCATCGTCCGGCAGTCCGAGGACGACACCGCCATGGGCTTCTCGCACATCACATGCTTGCCCGCCCGCGCCGCGCGCACCGTATATTCGGCGTGCAGGGCGTTGGGCAGGATCACATAAACGACGTCGACATCGGGATTGTCGCGGATCGTGTCGAAGTCGGCATAGCTGTAGCGGTGGCTGGCGGGCACGCCATATGTCTCGCCGAAGCGGGCCAGCTTCTCGGGCGTGCCGCTGACCAGCGCAGTCAGGCGCGCGTGATCGCACTCGGCGAATTTGGACATGATCAGTTCGGCATAGCGGCCCAGTCCGACAATGGCATAACCGATCCTACGCCCGCCCGGTGCGGCGCAGGCACCCCCGGCCGCCATGGCCAGTCCGGCGCCCAGCCCTGTGATGACGGTTCGACGGCTGGTGTCGCGCATGATCCTCTCCCGATCGGTTATGGCTATATCCATCAATGGTTTAGCACCATCCGCCGATCCGCACCACCGCGCGCCTTTCCCACCGCCCCCGTCCCCCCTTGCCAGGATTCCCGCCGCGCCATAGCGTCCCGGCCGGGGATCTGGGGGGAATAGAGACGTGCGTACCATATTCGTGCCGCGGCACCGGCTGGCGCCGGCGCTTCTGATGGCGGGCGTCGCCGCCTTTCCACTTCACGCCGCCCGACCGGTCGCCGTGGCGGTGGAGACCACGGGCCCCGCCGCCGCGCAGGCCCCGGCGGTCGAGCCGATGCCCGACTGGGTCCGCACGCTTGCCATCCCCGAGGCGACGAAGCCGCGCGTCGAGCGGGCGCAGGACGGCGTCGTCTATCTGCTCAACGATGCACAATATCGCTCGCGCCCGGACGGTCATGACGACTGGTTCCGCTTGACGAGCAAGGTCATCAACCGCAGCGGGCTGGAGTCGGCCGGTCAGATCACCATGGCCTATAATCCGGCCTTCGAGACGCTGGGCGTCCATTTCGTCCACCTGATCCGCGACGGCAAGGTCATCGACCTGACCCGCGACACGCAGTTCCGCGTGGTCGAGCGCGAGGACGATCTGGAGGACGGCATCGTCAGCGGCACGATGAAGGTCATCGCCAATCTGCGCGACGTGCGGGTCGGCGACATCGTCGATTACGCGACCACGGTCCATGCCCGGTCCAGCCTGTGGGCGGGCCACGCCTTTTACGGTTTCTCCCAGCGTTTCTCCGAGCCGCTGGCGATGCGCAGCCTGCGGTTCGTCTGGCCCGAGGGGATGACGCCGCGTTTCAAGGCGATCAACAGCGACATCGCCTTTCCGCCGCGCAAGACCGATCGCGGCACCGAATGGGAATGGAGCGTCACCGATCCCGCGCCGATGAAGGGCGAGGACAATGTGCCCGGCGGCGTGTTCCAGTGGGGACTGGGCGAAATCTCGACGATGCGCGACTGGGGCGAGGTCGCGGCCTGGGCGACCGGGCTCTACCGGGGCGATGACACGCTGCCCGCCGACTTCGCCGCGCGGCTGGACGCCATCGCCAAGGCGTCGCCCGCCCCCGCCGACCGGCTGACCGCCGCGACCCGCTATGTTCAGGACAATATCCGCTATGTCGGCGAGGAACTGGGCGAGGGCTCGTTCGTGCCGCGGCGGCCCGGCGTGGTGCTGGCGCGCGGTTACGGCGACTGCAAGGACAAGAGCCTGTTGCTGGCGGTGGCGCTGCGGCGGCTGGGCATCGATGCGGTGCCCGCGCTGGTATCGACGACCGATGGCCCCCGGCTGACCGAGCGCCTGCCCTCGCCGCTGGTGTTCGACCATGTCATCGTCCGTGCGGTCCTTGACGGGCGGGTGCTGTGGATCGACCCGACCGGCACCCATCGCGGCGGCCGGGGGACCGCGATCGTCCCCTCCAATCTGGGCCATGCGCTGCCGATCCGCGACGGCCAGGCGGCGCTCGAGCCGATGGCGGGCTATGGCGAGCGGGCCGGGCGCATGACCGTGGTCGAGGAATTCGCGGTCGACGAAAAGGCCGAGGTCGCGATGACCCTGCACGTCGTGACCCGCTATACCGACGCCCGCGCCGACCAGGTGCGCGGCAGCTGGGCCTCGACCTCCGCGCGCAAGATCGCGGACAACAATCTCGCTTTCTATCGCAAGCGCTTTCCCGAACTGGTCGAGGGCAAGCCGCTGGTCCAGACCGACGATCGCGACGCCAATGTGGTGACGATGGTCGAGGACTATACGATGTCGCGCGCCGCGTTCGACAAGGCCAAGCTGTCCGCCAAGCTGATCACCCGCGCCTATGCCGCACAGGATATCTTGCCCGACCGGCAGGATGATCCGCGCCGCCAGCCGCTGGCACTGCCCGACCATGTGGTGAACGAGCAGACGATCGACCTGCGGGTCAAGGACCGGCTGCTCGAGCCGCTGGACGATGTCGAGGCCAAGGGCGGGCCGGTCGCCTTCTCGCGCCGCTCGACCAAGCTGCCCGACGGCCTGCACATCGTCTATCGGCTCGACACCGGCCCGCGCGACATGGTGCCCGCCGCCGAGGCGGAGGCGGTCTATGCCGTGTCGGAAAAGGTCTCGAACGAGACGGGCATCGAATTCTATCTGGAAAAGTCCCCGCGCCCCTCGGGAATGCCCGCCGGGCTCGACCCCGCCCTGGCGGCGACGATCCGGCCCGACCTGGAAAAGCTGATGGCGCTGATCCAGAAGCCGGACCAGCCGTCGAAGATCGAGGCGCTGTCGCTGATCGCCGCAATGTCCGAAAAGCTGCCGCACCCCTCGCCGATGGCGGGGATGGTCGACGGGCTGAAGGCGGCGGTGCTGTCCGATCTGCGGCGTCCGCAGGCGGCGCTCGCCGCATTCCAGTCGGCGACCGCGCAATTCGACGGCAATCCCGAGGTGTTCCGCATGTGGATCGCCTATGAGCTGGACCTGGGAACGCCGGACTCGGTCGTGAAGGCCTTGCAGCGCACCCGCGCCGCCCAGCCCGCGATCGTCACCGGACTCGAAGATGCATGGGTTCGCGCCGCACTCCAGAAGATCCAGGCCTTGCCCGCCGAGGCGCGGACGAAGGCCCATGAGGATCTGTGCATCGTCCTGTCCGACAGCGAATGGCAGCAATCGCCGCGCACCGGCTTCGGCGGCAGCATGCTGGGCTGCGCGATCGTGGCGCAGAGCCGCCGGGGCGATCTCGCCGCCGTGCGGGCCGGGCTGGCCAGGACCCCGCCGACGCCCGCGCTGCTGGCGCTGGCCACCGACAGGCGGCACCAGCCGCTGTGGGGCGATATGGAGCGGCTGGTCGCCGATGGCTTCCGCCAGTCGCTGACCAGCGCCGCCACCAGCGCGGAGGCCGCCGCCCGCGCCGCGCCGCGCGATTACAAGGCGATCACCGAACAGATGCGCACGCTGCGCACGCTCGGCCGCTATCAGGAGGCACTTGAGGCGGGCAAGGCGCTCGCCACCGACACTGCGCGGATCGAGATGGTCGGCCATGACGGCTTCTGGCTGGCCAACGAATATGCCGAGAATCTGCAAGCGCTGGGCCGGACCGACGAGGCGGTGGCGCAATATGACCGGATGCTGGCGCTGGGGATGGAGCAATATCCCGAGCTGGTCTCGCTGGCGATCAACCGCGCCGAGATGCTGACCGCCGCCGGACGCTATCAGGCGAGCATCGACAGCCTGACCGCGCTGGAGGCCGGGCAGGGCCCGAAGATCAGCCTCTATGGCAAGATGTGGATCTGGTCCAACCGCGCCTGTGCGCAGCACCGGCTGGGCCATGCGGCGGAGGCGAAAGCCGACGAGGACCGGCTGGCCGCCAAGCCCGCCGAGAACTGGAGCGCGACGACCGCCGCCGCGGCATGCCGGGGCGACGTGAAGGCGATCGGCGAGCATCTGATCGCCCGCCTGCGCGCCGAGGACAGCCGGGAGCAGGCGATCGGCCTGTTCCTGATCCAGCCGCCCTCTCCGCACCGCACACCGCTGGAGGCCGAGATGGTCGAGACGATGGACAAGGCCCGCGCGCTGCCCGAGGTGCAGGCCGAACTCGCCAAATATGGCCGCGCGGTCCGCTATGCCGGGACGGCGGAGGGTTGGGGTACGTTCTGACGCCGGTTCGGACCTCTCCCCTCCCGCAAGCGGGAGGGGTCGGGGGAGGGAATGGGGTCTCACCGAGCCCAAAGCCTGTGCCCCTCGCCCCTCCCCAACCCCTCCCCCTGCCGGGAGAGGGGCTTTATGGGCCGAGCCCTCCGCTATGACGAATGGGCGCAGGGCTGGTAGAACGATCCGACGCCCGTTCGGACCTCTCCCCTCCCGCAGGCGGGAGGGGTCGGGGGAGGGCATGGGGTCTCACCGAGCCCATAACCCGTGGCCCTCGCCCCTCCCCAACCCCTCCCCCTGCCGGGAGAGGGGCTTCACCGGACTACCCTCCTGCGCCATCCACACGGCGCCGCACGCTGTCCAGCGCCGCGTCGCGCCATGCCCTCAGTGTCGCCACCGGGACCTCCGCCAGATCGAAGCGCAATTCGTGCATCGTCATGCCCGAGCGATAGCCCTCGGGCCAGACGGCGGTCTGTTCGAATCCGCAGCGCTGGAAAAAGGGGGCGACCCGTGGCGAGGTGTCGACGGTGACATAGCGGGTCGGCGGATCGGCATGGGTGGCGATATGGAGCAGCCGCTCGAACAGCAGCAACCGGCCCAGCCCCATGCCGTGGCAACGCCGCGCCGCCATGCCCCAATAGAGCAGCCCCTTGTTGTAATGCTCCCAGAGTTCATAGCCGCCGAACGCCACCGCCTCCCCGTCCAGCACGACCACGAAGGCCGGGCCGTCGGGATCGTCCAGCGTCTCTTCCAGCCATTCGCGGTCGCCCGCGCCGAAATAGTCCGCCCGATTGTCGTCGAAGATCGCCAGCACGGCGGCGCGGTCGGCCTGTTCATAAGCGCGGACGAGAATGTCGGTCATGGCGTGCGGTCCCAGAGTGCCACGGTGTCGATGGCGTCCCCCGCCTCGCGGCTCCAGCAGCGGGACGTGCCCTCGCAGGTCGCGGTCGCCATGACCGGGTCGAGCAGCCGGGTCTCGATCGCCTCCGCCGCCAGCCGCCGGGGCGTGCCGACCAGCTTGGCGTGCGCTTCCTTGATCGTCCAGCGGCGCAGCCATTGCCGCGACCGGTCCCCCGGCGGCGCGGCGCGCAGCGCCTGTGCTTCCAGCGGGGTCAGCATGTCCCAGAGCGGCGGGGCATCCTCGATCAGCTCGCGGTCGACCGCGATCGGCCGGCGCGCCGCACCGATCAGGCACTGGCCGCCGCGCCCCGACAGGCCGAGATGCCAGCCGCGCGGGACCACGACCTGCGGCTGCCCCGCCGGGCTGCGCGCCAGCATGACCGCCTGCGGATCGAGGCCGCCGAGCCGGGCGAGCAGCCGCGCGGCCAGAGCCCCTCGCCGCCCCGCCCCCGGATCCTCGGTCCGCCAGATCACCGGGCCATCCGCGTCCAGCGCCTCCAGCACGCCGTCATGCCAGAGCGGCGTCATCCCCCGGTGACGATGCGCGCGGGGCTGCCTTCCCAGTTGGTGCCGTCGGGCAGGGTCTCGCCCTTCATCACCACCGACAGGTCGCTCAGCTGCGCGTCCGCCCCGATCTCGGCATCGTAGAGGACGATCGCCAGCGAGCCGATGGTCGCGCGGTCGCCGACGGTGATCGCGCCGACCTTCATCACCCGGTCCTCGAACAGATGCGTCTGCAACCCGGCATAGTCGTTCAGCGCCACATCGTCGCCGATCGTGACCAGATCATGCTCGGTCAGGTCGGTGGTGTCGATATAGCAGCGCCGCCCGACCTTCGCGCCCATCAGCCGCAGATAGAGCCCGATCCACGGCGTGCCGCGCAACGGTTCGAGCAGGTTGCTGACCGCCAGATTCTCATAGGTCGCCGTCACCAGCTCGGTCCGCCAGACAAAGGTGCTCCACAAGGGCGCGGTGGTCGCCTTGTACCGCCCGACGACCAGCCATTTCAGCGCCAGCACGAACGCCCCGCAGGCCAGGCAAAAGCCCAGATAGAGGAAGGGGAAGGTCGAGACGATGACCAGCCCGCCGCGCTCCAGATCGTCGAGATCGCCGACCACCGACAACAACATGCTGAAGAACACCAGAAAGGCGGTCAGCGACAGGGTGGTGCGGATCGCCTCGATGGAAAGACGCGTGGCGATCAGCCCGCGCGACGGGTTGAAGCGTGCGCCCTCGTCGAACATCGTCGCGACCTGGCGCACCGGCAGCTTGAAGGCGGGCGAGCCGAACCAGGTGCTCCCCGCCTCGGTCGCGAGCGCGGGGTCGGCGGGGGGCTTGGACAGGACGCCGATCAACACCTCGTCGCCGATCTGCGCGCCGGTCGGGAGCAGCGCCGAATTGCCGATGAAGCTGCGGCGGCCGATCCGGGTATGCGCCAGCTCGATGGTGCCATGCCCGATCTTGGCCGCGCCGAAGATCACCGAGTCGGCGATGAAGCTCTCCGGCCCAATCTCGACCAGGTCGGGGATGATCGCGCTGGCGGTCGAAATCTCGGCACGGCGCCCGACCTTCACGCCCAGCGCGCGGTACCAGGGGATGACGTACAAGGTCGCAAAGATCGGGTGCAGCAGCCGCAGCGCCAGATCGTTGATCTGCTTGACCATCCAGTAGCGGACATAGAAGCCGCTGTTCAGGTCATAGACGCCCGGCGCGACCCGGCCGAGCAGCAGCCGCTTGGCGAGCACGGTCAGCACGCACATCATCACGATATAGGTCGCGGCGAGCAGCGGCGAGACGAGCATATAGCCATAGCCGGTCGTCGCCCAGTCCAGCTCGATCAGCGCGATCAGGCCCGGCGCGATCGGCAGGATGGCGAGGATCGGCAGCAGCAGCGCGCCGATCAGCAGGCCGAGGGACGCCGCGCCGCTCTTCGCGGTCCGCACCGTGCCGGGCTCGACCTCCGTATCGAAGGCGGCGGGCGATCCGGTCCAGCGTTGCCGCGCGGGGATCACCGTCTCGGCGGGGAGTGCGGACATGTCGTCGAGGATCGCATCCTCCTCCAGCCGCGCATTCCGCCCGACCACCGCCTGCGACCCGACAAAGGACCGCGCGCCGAGATGGACCGTGCCCAGCCGCAACAGCCCGCGCTCGACCGAGCTGGTCGCCAGCACCGCCTGGTCGCTGACGATGGCGTCGTCGCCGCACGCAAACAGGTCGGCGGTGTCGATGATGCCGGTGCCGATATAGGCGCGCTTGCCGATCCGGGCGCCCAGCATCCGATAATATCCCCGGATCATCGGGGTGCCCGCCAGATAGGGGGTCGCCGTCACCGCGATGATCCGGCGCACCAGCCACCAGCGGAAATAGGTCCAGCCCCAGAGCGGATAGTCGCCCGCCTTGAACCGCCCGGCGATCAGCCACTTGGCCGCAATCGAGAACAGCATCGAGGCGACGGGGACGATGGTGAAGAACAAGGCGCTGAGGACCAGCGCGTCGATCCGGCTCATCCGCCCCGCCAGATGGGTATAGGCGACATAGGGGAAGAACCATTGCAGCCCGGCAATGGTGTAGATGGGCAGCAATGCGACGGTCTGCGCGGCGACACACAGCATCCGCTGCCATTCGGGGACGCGGTGGAAACTCGCCTCGGTCGCGACCGCGACGGGTGCGGTCCCGCCGATGCGCAGCGCCAGCGCGCGGATGGTCGGCGCGGCGTAGAGATCCTCCAGCGACAACCCCGCCAGCCCCGGCACCTTGCGCGCCGCCGAGACGAGCCGTGCGGCCTTCAGCGAGTGGCCGCCCAGATCCTCGAACAGGTCGTCGGTGACGGATACCGGTTGCGGCGCGAAGGCCTCCGCCCAGATGCGGTGGAGCTGTTCCTCCATCGGCGTCGCGGGCGCCTCGATCGCACGGCCGGTGTCGACCGTCACCTCGGGCTTGACCAGCGCCTTGCGGTCCACCTTGCCCGAGGCGGGCAGCGTCGGCAACGCGGCGAGCAGCTGATAGGCGGCGGGGCGCATGTAATTGGGCAGGCGTTCGGTGACGCGTGCCTTGATCGCGGGGATATCGACGCTCTCGCCGCTGCGCGCGACGAGGAAGGCCGCCAGGAATTCGGCGCCATCGGCATCGGTGAACAGATGGACGACCGCCTGCGCCACCCCCGGCGCCTCGCCGATCACCGCCTCGATCTCGGCCAGTTCGACGCGGAAGCCGCGAATCTTGACCTGGGTGTCGATGCGGCCGACGAAATCGATGTCGCCCGCCGCATCCAGCCGGACGAGATCGCCCGAGCGATAGATGCGCTCCGGCCCGCCCGACACGGTGTCGAACGGGGTCATGGTGAATTTCTCGGCGGTCAGGTCGGGGCGGTTGACATAGCCGACGCCGACGCCGGGGCCGCCGATCACAAGCTCGCCTTCCTGCCCCGCCTCCACGGGTTGCAACGCCTCGTCGACGATCCAGGCGGTATAGCCGGGCAGCGGCTTGCCGATGGTGATGCGCTTGCCCGGCTGCACCTCGGTCCAGGTCGCGGTCACCGAAGTCTCGGTCGGGCCATAGGTGTTGAGCAGCCGCAAGCCCGGCCGCGCGAGGCGACGCGGCAGGTCCGCCGGGCACGCCTCGCCCCCCATGTTGATCAGGCGGAGCGTGGGCACCGGATGCTCGACCAGCGCGATCAGCGAGGGGACGACGTGCCAGACCGTCGCCTTTTCCTCGGCCAGCGCGATCGCGACATCGGGCCCGCTCGACGCCAGCGCCTCGGTCGCGACGAGCAGTTTCGCGCCGACGAAGAAGGCGCTCCACATCGTCTCGACCGACATGTCGAAGGCCAGGCTGAACCCGCCGAACACGATGTCGCCGGGCTCCAGCGCCAGGATCGCGCTTTCGGAGCGGACCAGATGGCAGGCATTGGCATGGGTGATCATCACCCCCTTGGGCCGCCCGGTCGTGCCCGAGGTATAGATGATATAGGCCAGGTCGTGCGGGTCCGATCCGGTGGCCTCGCGCCCCAGCGGCAGCGGCGGCTCGGCGGCGAGATCGCCCAGTTCGGCGTCCAGGCACAAAGTCCGCCCCGGAATCTCCCCCGCCCGCGCGCTCGTGGTGATGGTCAGCGCCGCGCCGCTATCCTCGATGATGTAGGCGATGCGATCCTGCGGATAGCCCCAGTCGACGGGCACATAGGCCGCCCCCGTGCGCAGCACCCCCAGGATCGCCATATACTGGTCCAGCCCGCGCGGCAGGCACAGGACGACGCGGTCGCCCTTCCCCACCCCCAGCGCGCGGAGCCGGTGCGCCAGCGACAGGCTGCGCTGCGCCAGCATGTCATAGGTCCATTCGGTCGAGCGGCCGAATTCCTCGTCTGCGCCGATCAGCTTCAGCGCGGTCGTCCAGCCCCGGTCCCGGCAGGTCGCGTCGAACAGCTCGTGGAGCAGTTCGTCCCGCGCATAGGGGCGGTCGGGCCGCAGCGCCGGGGCCGGAGCGATCGAGGCATGGATGCTCGGCGCGACGGAGGCTTCGGTATCTGCGGACATCGATACGCTTTCCTGGGGAACAAGGACGGAGACGGCTCAACTGCGCCGGATGAGCGCCCGTGACAATCGCCGATCCTCCAGCGAATAGTAAAGCCAGATGCCATCCTCAGCCACCACGACCGAGGCAGCGAAGGCGATGTCGGTCGCGCCGCGATCATCGGCGGGCGGCGGCAGGATCAGCGGCTCGATCCCGCGCGCGACGACGCGGGTATAATGTTCGTCGAACGCCACCCAGCCGATCCGCCAGCGCGCATCGCGCGTCGCGCCGTTGTAGAACATGACCGGACACGCCTTGTCGTCGGTCAGCAGCGGGCCGGTCGACAGATGCCAGTCGTCCCAGCTGTTCTCGCGCGGCATGAAGGGGGTGGGCTGTTCCGTCCAGGGGCCCGCGACATCCGCGCCGATCGCCATGCCGATGCGCGAGGCCTGGTCGGCGGCATATTCGTAGAACAGCCGCCAGCGCCCATCGGCGGTGCGGTCGACCGTCGCTTCCTTGGTATTGCCCTCGGACTTGGAGGAGGCCAGCGCGACGCCGCTCTTTTCCAGCAGGTCGAGCGCGGGGCCGGTGGCATAGGACAGCTCGCCATGCGAATGGTCCGCCAGCACGCCCGAATAATAGACGAGATAGCCGTCCTCGCGGCGCACGACGGTCGGGTCCTCGACCCCGCCCGCGTCATGGTCGCCCGGCCCCGGCGCGATCGAGGGGGCGTCGAGCATGGTGAAATGCCGCCCGTCCTCGCTCCATCCCGACCAGATCACGCCGGTATCGGTCAGCGTCTCGCCCGGACGGACCACCGCGCGGACCATCATGCCCCATCGCCCGTCCGCCTCGCGCCAGACATAGGGGCTCATCAGGTCGCGGGCCATCAGCGCGGGCGGGCCCGACAGCGTCACATCCTCGATCCGCTTGACGTTGAAGTCGAGGTCGAGCGGGGCGTCGACCACCCGGTCCTTGCGGTGCGGATCGGCGACCGGGCCCTGCGCGTCGGGGGCCATCATGCGCCGAGCGCCTGCATCAGCGACAGGCCGCCATCGATGACGATCCGTGCCCCGGTGATGTAGCGTGCCTTGTCGGAGGCGAGGAAGACGGCGAGGTCGGCCACCTCCGAGGCATTCCCGGCGCGCCCCATCGGGATATTCTGCTCGAGTGTTCGGCGATAGACCGGATCGGCCTGCGCATGCGCGTTCATCGGGGTCAGGATCATGCCCGGCTCGATCGCGTTCACGCGGATGCCGTGCGGCGCTTCCTCGATCGCCAGCGTCTCGACCAGGTTGGACAGCCCGCCCTTGGCCGCGCAGTAATCGGCGCCCCCGGCGCGCACCGCATAGGCATGGATCGACGAGATATGCAGGATCGCGGCATCACCCTTCGCCGCGCCCCGCCCGGTCAGGAACCGGCGCGAGGTCAGGAAGGCGCCCGTCAGGTCGGTGTCGAGCAGCCGTCGCCACTGGGCCAGCGTCATATCGCGCACCGTCACGCCCGACATGTTCAGCCCGGCCGAATTGACCAGCACATCGGCCGGGGCCCAATGCCGTTCGACGGTCGCGAAGGCATGATCGACCGAGGCCTCGTCATCGACATGCGCCTGAACGGTGATCGCCTCGCCCCCGGCGGCGCGCACCGCCGCCGCGGTCTTTTCGGCGGCGGCGGCATCCGCATAATAGAGCACCGCCACCCGCGCCTGCCGTGCGCCGAACGCCTCCGCACATGCCGCGCCGATGCCCGATTCCGCGCCCGTCACGATCACTGTCTGACCCGCCACGTCCTGTCCTCCATCGATGATCGGGCGTAACGATTCTTGATCCAGATCGGTTCAGCGGCATCTTCGCGAAGCCGTGGAATGTCGGGGGCGACTGACATGCGCGCTACATATTCGCGCGGTATCGGCGCGCATCCGTCGATGGCGATGCCGGGGCGGCGGCGCGCAAGGGCGCGGCTCCTGTGGTGGCGGAATGGGTGGCGACGGTCGGACAGTGATGGGCGCGCGGGACACGGCGGGGCGGCGATGATGCTGCTCGCCGCGCTGGTGCTGGCCGCCGGGCAGGACGACCCGATGCTGCGTGTCGACCTGCCCGCCGGGACGGTCGCGGCCGGACTCGATCGGCTGGCACGGCAGGCGGGGCAGGCGCTGGTCGCGCGGCCCGCCGACCTGGCCGGTCGCCAGGCGCCCGCGCTGAAGGGGGTGCTGCGGCTGTCGCGCGCGCTCGACCGCTGGTGTCGCCCGGCCGGACTGTCCTGTCGCCGGATGCCGGGCGGGATCGTGGTGCGGGCCGGCCGGTCGCTGCCGCCCAAGGTCACGCCGCCGCGCCGCGCCGCCTCCCCGCCCCCGCCGCCGGTGGTCGGCGAGGAGGTGATCGTGTCCGGACGACGCGGCACCGACGTGCAGGGCGAACTGGATCGCAGCTATTCCGCGTCGCATCTGGACGCGGTGGAACTGGCGCGGCGGCCGCCGCAAAGCCTGGCCGAGATGCTGTCGGGCCTGCCCGGCCTGTGGGTCGACACCTCGGCGGGAACCGCGGCCAACACTGTCCGGGTGCGCGGCATCCCGCTCGACGGCTATCAGGCGATCGCGGTGCAGGAAGACGGCCTGCCGGTGCAGCACGACACGCTGCCCTGGACCGATATCGACCAGTTCGTCCGCCCCGACCTGATGGTCGAGACGGTCGATTATGTGCGCGGCGGCCCCTCCGCGATCTTTGCCAGCAATGCGCCGGGCGGGGTGCTCAACATGCGCACCCGCGCCCCCGCCGGGCGGCCCGGCGGCGAGATGCGCGCGACGCTGACCGATTACGGGCTGGTCCGCTGGGAAGGCTATGCGACCGGCCCCGTCGCCCCCGGCTGGCGCGCGATCATCGGCGGGTCGGTGGCGCGCGATCCGACGGTGCGGCGCATCGCCGCGACGCTGGGCGGCGGCCAGATCCGCGCGCGGGTCGATCACGACTGGCGGGGCGGGCGGCTGACGCTGGCATGGCGCGGGCTGGCCGACGACACGCTCAACATCTCGTCCTTTCCGATGCGCTATGTCGGCGGCCGGTTGGAGCCGATGCCCGGTTTCGATCCGCGCCGGGACAGTTTCTTTCGGCCCCGAGTTGGCGACCCTGCGCTTCGCCGCGCTGGGCGAGCGGCCGCTGGGGCGGAACAATCGCAACCGGCTGGTCATGCCCTCGCTGGCGCTGACGCAGGCGGCGGGCGGCGGCACGCTGACCCTTCGCGTGCATGGCCGGACCTCGCGGACCGAGCGCTATGCGCTTTCCTCGTCGGGCAGCGCGGTTCCGGCGGAAAGCGCCGTGGCCGACGCGCTGCCCCGCCTCGCCGCCGCCTTTCCGGGCACCGTCTCAGCCGCTCTGCGCCATGCGAGCGACGACAGCCCCTTTGCCGCCATTCCCGGCAACGACCGGGTCGTGACGCTGAACCCCGTCGCCGCCGACGTCCGCCTGTCCGAAGCGATCGCCGACCTGTCCTATTCGCGCGCGCTGGAGGCGGCGGGGCATCACGATCTGACGCTGGGGCTGTACGGCGTCGGCTATGACTGGCGCTTCCGGCGTGCGGTCGCGCGTGCGCTGGTCGAGGCGCGGGGACAGGGCCGGTTGCTCGATCTCGTCGCGCTGGATGCCGCCGGGCGGGTGCTGGGCCGCGCGACCGATGGCGGATTGTCGAGCCGGGGATCGACCTATGAGGCGGTCGACGGGCACCAGCGCATGGTCGCGCTCTATGCCGCCGACGAATGGCGGTTCGCGCCGGACTGGCGGCTCGACTGGGGCCTGCGGCACGAGCGCGCCGCGCTGTCCGCCTGGGTCGAGCGCGCGACGACGGTGAATGGCGGCGATCCGGCGACGCTGGCGGATGACCGGATCGCGGTCGGATCGGGGATATGGGACCGGCGCCGGGCCCGCATCGCGCGGACGGCGGCGACGCTGGCGCTGCACTGGCGGGCGTCCGATCGGCTGGGACTGTTCACCCGCGCGACCCATGCGATGCGGCTGCCCGATCCCGGCGCGTTCCGCATCGGCAGCGGCGACGCCGTCCGCGCCCTGTCGGTCGAACAGGCCGAGCTGGGGCTGATCTGGCGGCGTGGCGGTGCGGGGCTGGACGCGACGCTTTTCGCCAGCCGCTTTCCCGACATCGCGCTGCCCGACCTGTCGCTCGATCCCGCGACCGGCGCGGTGCAGGTGGGGCAGCATGACGCGACCGCACGTACGCTGGGGCTGGAGCTTAGCGGCCATGCCAGCCCCCGGCCGGGCCTGGCGCTGCGCGGCACGCTGACCTGGCAGGACCCCAGGCTGCGCCATTATCGCTTCGCCGACACCACCGGCGGCACGCCCGTCGTCACCGACCTGAGCGGCCGGATGCCGCGCCGGGTGCCTCGTCTGATGGCCAGCCTGTCGGCCAGCGCCACCCTGCCCGGCACCGGCTGGACGCTGGACGGCGATGTTTCGGCGATGGGGCGGCGCTTTGCCGACGATGCCAATACGCTGGCGCTGCCCGGCTTCGCGCTGGTCGATCTGGGCGCGAGCTGGGCGGCGACGCCCGTCCTGACGCTGCGGCTGCGCGCGACCAACATCCTCGACCGGATCGCGGTGATGCAGGGCGACGCGCTGGGCGGCGAGATTCGCGCCGGGGCCAGCGACGGTGTCATCACCGTCCGCGCGCAGCAGGGGCGCGTCGTGGCGTTCAGCGTCGACTGGCGGCTGTAAGGCCCCGGCGGTAGCGCGCCAGCTCGTCGGCCGCCGCCGCCAGGTCGCGGCGGAATGCGGGCTGGCCCTGTTCGCGCGCGAACACCGCGCTGGCCGCCAGATAACCGCCCTCGACCGCGCTCTGGCTGTGCGATCCGCAGATCCAGCGGCTGTCACCATAGTCGCGCCCGCGCGCCAGGATCGCCTGCGCCCGGTCCGGGATCAGCGCCGCCATCAGCAGCGCAAAGCCCCAGCCATGCGCGGTATGGCCTGAGGGATAGTCGCCATTGGCGATCAGCGAGGGGGTGCGCGGCTCGCAAATGGGCAGGTCGGTGCCGATGAAGGGGCGCGGCGACTGCCAGTGCCGCTTGGCCGCGCCGATCGCCGCCGAACGGTCGGCATCGAACCGCGCGATCAGCGCGCGGGTGACGGGCAGCTTGCTCCAGTCCGGCCGAAAGCCCAGCGCCCCGGCGAAGCGATCGCCCAGATCGCTCGACACGTCCGCCGTCGCCTGTTGCCAGCGCGCGGTGCCGGCGAGCGTCCGGCTGTCGCGAAAGACCCGCGCATCGGCCAGCGCGCGCGGACTGCCCGGTGCGGGCGGTCCTGGCAGGATCGCGGCCAGGTCCAGCCCCTCGCCCGTCGCCAGATAGCCCGCCACCTCCCGCGCGACCGCGCCGCCCGGCATCGCCAGCGCAAGCATCAGGATCGCTGCCATTCCCCAGCCCGTTCGCATCGTCCGCATCCGCTCGTCCCCTGCCCAAGTTGTCATTCGCCTATCCCAAGACGTTTTTCTCCGGCAACCGGGGACATGGCCCTCGGATTGTTCAGACGATTCTCAAATCCGTAGAAAAACCGTAACAAAAACGCCATAAATGTCTTAAAACTTTTACAAATTTCCTTGTCCCCGTTTTGCGCGAACCCCCGTCTTCCCCGCGACCGTCCGTTTGGCCGGACGCGTGATTTCATTCCTTGGGGGGTTATTCGAGATGTGGACGAAGAGAACGCTGCTGCTGGCGTCGAGCGCGCTGTTCGCGGTGCAGCCGGCGGTTGCGCAGGACGCGCCGAACCAGGACGGCGCGACGGACCAGCAGGGCGAGGTGGTCGTCACCGGCTATCGCACCAGCCTGGCCCAGGCGCGCAATTCCAAGCGCGAGGCGTCGATCATCAAGGATTCGATCGCGGCCAGCGACATCGCCGCCTTTCCCGACCTGAACCTGGCCGAGGCGCTCCAGCGCCTGCCCGGCGTCGCGATCAATCGTGAAGCGGGCGAAGGCCGCCGCATCTCCCTGCGCGGCCTGGGCCCCGACTTCACCCGCGTCCAGCTCGACGGGATGGAGGTGCTGGGCAATGTCGACTCGCCGCAGGACAGCCGCGGCCAGACGACGCGCGACCGCGCCTTCGACTTCAACCTGTTCGCCGCCGAACTGTTCAACCATGTCGATGTCGAAAAGTCGTACCAGGCCAAGCAGACCGAGGGCGGCCTGGCGGGCACGGTCGGGCTCTACACCGCGCGCCCGTTCGACTTCAAAGGCACCAAGATCGCCATGTCGGCGCAGGGCGGCACCAACTCGCTGACCCGCGACTTCCAGCCGCGCCTGACCGGCCTGATCTCCAAAAACTGGGGCGATTTCGGCATCCTCGTCTCGGCCGCCTATAGCCGCCGCAACACCCGCGAGGAGGGGTTCGACACCTATCGCTGGCGCCGCAACAAGGCGAATGGCAGCAACATCAGCGGCCTGACCGCCGCCGAACAGACCAAGATCAACTCGGGCGACCTGCTGTTCGCGCGCGGCAACCGCCTGTCGGTATGGGACAGCAAGCAGGAGCGGATCGGGCTGACCACCTCGGTCCAGTGGGCGCCGACCGACAAGGTGCATCTGACGCTCGACGGCCTCTACGGCCAGTTCAAGGGCGACCGTTTCGAGACGCACCTGGCCTCGCGCGGCGGCGGCAGCTCGACCTGGCTGGGCGGCGGTGAGACCTTTGCGGGCACCGTCTATCCCAATTCGCGCGTCAACGCGATCCAGTGGAACGACCGCAATGAGGTGACCTATCTCGACGTGTCGGGCGGCAAGGCGTCGACCGAGACCCGCGTCCAGAACACCAAGAACGTGTTCAAGCAGATGGTGCTCAGCGGCGACGCCGAGCTGGTCGACGGCCTGACCTTCACCTGGCTGGGCGGCGTCGAGCGTTCGCGCTACGACATGCCGGTCAACGACAAGTTCACGCTGGAGGGCTTTGGCGACGTCACCTCCGACTATCGCGGCGGCACCTATTCGCTGGTCAACACCTATAAATTCAACACCACCGACCCGAATTTCTGGCACGCCAAGCGCCTGTATGTGAACAACACCTACCAGGATTCCGCCTTCGACAACGTCAAGGGCCGCTTCGACTATAAGTTCACCCCCGACGACACGATCAGCGTCGGCGGCGAGTGGCGGCGCTTCTCGAACGGCGGCTATTATGCCGAGCAGGACAATATCCTGACGAGCAGCTTCGTGTCGGGCAAGGTCAACGCCAATCCCAGCGCCTATGCCCAGACCTATACCGGCTATTCGGGGCAGGACTGGACGATCGTCAACTTCCCCAAGATGCTCCAGACCCTGGGCATCAACCGCTCGCAATATCTGGCCAACAAGATCGGCGTATATGCGGTCGAGGAGCGCACCAGCGCGGCCTTTGTCCAATATGACTGGAACCATGTGCTGGGCGGCGTGCCCTTCCGCGGCAATATCGGGGCGCGCTACTATCGCACCACCGTCACCTCGGACGGGCTGGCCAGCGTCGGCCCGGTCACGGTGCGCGGCGAATATCAGGGCGTGCTGCCCGCCGCGAACCTGATCTTCGAGCTGAATCCGGGGCTGATGCTGCGCTTCGCCGCGTCGCAGAACATCAACCGTCCGGCGCTGGGCGCGCTGGCGGTCAACGGATCGGTCAGCAACAACAATGGCGACATCACCGTGTCGATCGGCAACCCGAACCTGCGCCCCTACAAGTCGAACGACTTCGACATCTCGGCCGAGCAGTATTTCGGCTCGGTCGGCTATGTCGCCGCCGCCCTGTTCTACAAGCATCTCGACGGCTATATCTCGACCCAGACGGTCAGCGACGTGCCCTATTCGCAGACCGGGCTGCCCGACAATCTCTATCCGGGCGTCACCGGCAAGACGATCATCGACAGCTTCTCGCGCCCCGTGAACCTGCTGGCGACGAACCTGTTCGGGGTCGAGCTGTCGGGCCAGACCGACTTCAAGTTCCTGCCCGCGCCGTTCGACCGGCTGGGGACCGCGGTGAACTTCACCTATGTCGACTCGCGGCTGGACTATTCCAAAATCTATGCGGGCAGCATCCCGACCACGCTGGAGGGGCTGAGCAAGTACAATGCCAACGCCACGCTCTATTACCAGGACAAGGCGTTCGACGCGCGCGTCTCGGCCAATTATCGCAGCGGCTATATCTTCAGCGCCTCGCCGGTGCTGACCGCGCTCGGCCCCGACCAGGACGTCACCGGGTTCGAGGGCACGGTCTATGTCGACATGTCGGCGCATTATAGCGTCACCAAGAACGTCCAGCTGACGCTGAACGGCATCAACCTGACCAACCAGCGCGAGAAGCAATATTCCAACAGCACGAAGCGGCTCTATGTCGTGACCCGTTCGGGCACGACGCTGCTGGGCGGTGTCCGGGTCACCTTCTGACCCTGACGGCACTTGATGTCCTGCCCGCGCAGGATATCGGATCATGGTGCGTCGGCCTCTCCCCGAGGCCGACGCATCCTGTTTTTCGCGAGGAAATGTCCCCGGATGCGGTGCGACCGGCTCTTCATGGACGGGACCGAATGAGCGGGCCGCTCGCCTGGGTGGCGGACGGGCGCGACCGGCTGCTGACCTATGTCCGCAGGCGGATCCGCGAGCCCGAACAGGCCGAGGACATCGTGCAGGAGGCGATCATGCGCGTCATCGAGCAGGAGCGCAGACAGGTGATCGAACAGCCGCTCGCCTATGCCTTTCGCGTGGCCGACTCGGTCATCCATAACCGCGCCCGGCGGATCGTCGCCGACCATGGCCCGGTCGACACCGAACTGGCCTGCGCGCTGCCGCTGGCGGACGAGGTGCTGGACTATCGCCAGCGTTTCGACCGGTTCCGCGCCGTGCTGGACACCCTGCCGCCGCAGCGCCGCGCGGTCTTTGTCGAACGCCATCTGGAGGGCAAGTCGCGCCAGCAGATCGCCCAGGAGATGAACATCAGCGTCGAGGCGGTGAAGAAGCATCTGGTCCGCGCCATGGTCGATCTGGCCGGATGCGTGGACGACGGCCCCATCCGCCCCCTTCCCCGGAGCCGGGCGCATGACTGACGGGCTGATCGAAGAGGCGGCGGACTGGGCCGACCGGCTGGACGCGCTGTCGCCGGACGATCGCGCCGAACTGGGCGCATGGCTGAACCGCTCGCCCGCGCATCGCGACGCCTTGGGGCGGATGGTACGGCTGCTGGGCGACCCGGCGCTGTTCCATGTCGTCGAGCAGGCGGAACGGGCGAGCCTGTCCATCCCGGCACCCCGCCCCCGTCCCCGCCGCTGGCAGGCGCTGGCGCGCCCCGCGAACCGGCGCTTCGCCATCGGCATCGCCGCCGCGCTCGCCGCCATGGCCGTTGCGCCGGTGCTGTGGCACGCCCTGCCCCCCGGCGGAACGGTGCGCGCAGACTATGCCAGCGCGGTCGGGCAGCAGCGCCGGGTCACGCTGCCCGACGGATCGGACATGACGCTCGACGCCGCCTCGCGCGTCGCGATCGCCTTTTCGGACGACGCGCGCGACCTGACGTTGCAAGGCGGCGCGGCACGGTTCGAGGTGCGCCATGACGCCGACCGCCCCTTCGCCGTCTCGACACCCGAAGGGCAGATGGTCGCGCTGGGCACCAATTTCAGCGTCGATCGCGGCGCGGGGCATAGCGAGCTGCGCGTCTATCGCGGCCGGGTGCGGCTGAGCGTGCCGGGGCAGGCGCCGGTGGTCGTCACCGCCGGTTACTGGGCCGAGGCCGGGCGCGACCGGATCGCGCTCCACCGCTTCGACACCGCCATCTATCAGGGGTGGCAGGATCGCTGGCTGACCGGCGACCGAATCCGGCTGGGCGATGCGGTGGCGCGGATCGGGCGCTACAGCCCCCGCCCCATCCGGCTGGCCGATCCGGCGCTGGCGGACGAGACGTTCAACGGGCGCTTCCGGCTGGACCGCCCGGTCGAGAGCCTGACGCTGATCGGCGCGCTGTTCGACCTGTCGGTGCGCGAGGGGCCGGACGGGATCACGCTCACGCGCAGGTAGCTATTGCGAGTCCCTATCAAAAGTATATGAGGCGCTCGCAAAGGGGACATCCTATGCGAACGATCACCGGCGGGTTGCTGGTCCTGGGCCTGACCGCCGCTTCCGCGCAGGCGGCCACGCTCGACGACGACGGCACCACCGGGCAGGAGATCGTCGTCACCGGCCGCGCCTCGCCCGCGCCCAGGGCGGCGGACGATCGGTACAAGCCGACCCCCGACGCCTCGACCCTGCGCTCCTCGGCCGGACCGCTGGAGACGCCGCAGGCGGTCAATATCGTGCCCGCGCAGGTGATCCGCGACCAGCGCCCGCGCTTCCTGGACGATGCGCTCGCCAATATCAGCGGCATCACCCAGGGCAATACGCTGGCCGCGACGCAGGACACGGTGCTCAAGCGCGGCTTCGGCGGCAATCGCGACGGGTCGGTGATGCGCAACGGCATGCCGCTGGTACAGGGCCGCGCCTTCAACGCCGCCACCCAGAGCGTCGAGGTGCTGAAGGGCCCCGCCTCGCTGCTCTATGGCATCATGGACCCCGGCGGGGTCATCAACACCGTCGCGAAGAAGCCGCTGCTCGACCCGCATCTGGCGGTCGCGCTGACCGGATCGGCCTATGCCGCATCGCGCACCGGGCTGGAGGCGATGGCCGACCTGACCGGGCCGATCGCGGGTCCTCTGGCCGGGCGGCTGGTGCTCGATCATCAGGACGAGGATTATTGGCGCAATTTCGGCGAGCGCCGCGACACGCTGATCGCGCCCTCGCTCGGCTGGTATGGCGGCGATACGCAGGTGGTGCTGTGGTATGAATATCGCCGGTTCGACACGCCCTTCGACCGGGGGACGGTGCTCGATCCCCGCACGATGACCCCGCTGGCGGTGCCGCGTCGCGAGCGGCTGGACGATCGCAACAACCGGATGGTCGGCGACAGCCACCTGGTCCAGCTGGCGCTCGACCACCGGCTGGGCGGCACATGGGCGGCGCATCTGGCGGCGAGCTTCAACAGCGAGCGTTACGATGCCGGACAGTTGCGGGTCACCGGCGTCAACACGACGCGCGGCACGCTGACCCGCCGCAACGACGCGACCGTCGGGTCGCTCAGCACCGATGCCTATGTTCAGGCCTATCTCGACGGCCAGGTCGAGGCGCTGGGGATGCGGCACCAGATCATCCTGGGCGTGGAGGGCGAATATCGCCGCTATTATCGCCGCGACCTGATCCGCCAGGCGACGTCCACGACCTTCAGCTATCTGCGCCCCGTCTATGGGCGCGAGCCCTTTCCGACCACCGTGTCGCCGTCCGACAGCGACCAGACCGACCGGCTGTATAACTATTCGCTGTTCGGCCAGGACGCGATCCATCTGGGCGAGCGCTGGATCGTGACGGCGGGCGGACGGCTGGTCGGGTTCGACCAGCGGGCGGGGCGCGGACGGCCCTTCACCGCCAACACCGATCTGGACCGCTGGGAGTTCGTGCCCCAGGCCGGGCTGGTCTGGCGCGCGACCGACATCCTGTCGCTCTATGGCGGCTATACCCGCTCGCTGAAGCCGACCTCGACCATCGCGCCGCTGGCCAGCGGCGTCACCCTCACCTCTGGCCTTCGCGCCGGAGCGGGGACGCTCGTTCGAGGTCGGGGCCAAGCTGGACATGCCCGACCGCGTCACCGCGACGCTGGCGCTGTACGATATCGACAAGCGCAACGTGCTGGTGTCGCAGTTCAATCCGGCGACCGCGCTGACCGATTACCGCACCGCCGGCCGTGCGATCTCGCGCGGGGTGGAGCTGGACGTGGCGGGCCAGGTGACGCGCACGCTCAGCCTGATCGGCAGCTATGCCTATACCCATGCGCGGACCGTCGAGGACCCGGCATTTTCGGGCAACCAGCTCGCCAATGTCGCGCCGCATACCGCGTCGCTGTCGGCGGCCTATGATGTCGGGGCGATCGCGGGCGAGGATCGGCTGAGGCTGGGCGCGGGCGGACGCTATGTCGCGCGGCGGCCTGGGGACGATGCCAACAGCTTCTGGCTGGCATCCTATGTCGTGGCCGACGCCTTCATGACCTATGACACGCAACTGGCGGGGCGGCGGGTGACGTTCCAGTTCAACCTGAAGAACATCTTCGACCGGACCTATTACACCTCGGCGGTCAACCAATATGGCGTCGCGATCGGCGACCCGCGTCGCGCGATCGGCACGGTCAGCTTCGCCTTTTGAGAAGGGGCGGCGCGCAGGCCCGCCGCCCCTGTCCCTTAACTCAGGCCTTCAGGCCCTTCACCATGTTCAGATGCGCGGCGACGGTCGGGATCAGCCCGTTGGCGAAGGTCTTCAACTGGGGCACGTCGCCGGTCGCGGCATAGGCCTTCAGCGCATCGAGCGTCTGCTGGTGCCCGGCCGCCTGCGCGGCGATATAGGCTTGGTCGAACGCCGCGCCGTTGAGCGACTTCAGCTGGTCGATCGTCTGCTGCTGCTCGGCGTTGAGCGCCGGATCGGGGGTGAGCGCGGGGCTCAGCGTGGCGGTGGTCGCCTTCAGCTTGGCGGTCGAGGCGGTGTGCGCCTCGATCATCTTGCGGGCATAGGACTTGACCGAGGCGGACGCGCCATTGGTCAGCGCCAGCTTCGAGCTTTCGATCTCGAACGCGTCGCTGGCGGCGGCGGTGTTGACGAAGCTCTGCGACGCGCTGACGGCGGCGGGGGTCGGCGTCGCGGCGTCGAGCTGGTTGGCGGCGGCGACGCTGTTCGTCGTGTCGGCGGGCGTCGCATCCTGTTTCTTGCCGCACCCCGCCAGCGCGAGAAGGGCGGTCGTGGCGATGAGCGTCGTACGAATGGTCATGGCAAACCCCTGAAAAAGCGTCGGGAGATGGGGTGTAAGCGTCTGTCGGGCGATGACGTTCCCAACCGGGAAGCGACCCGTGACGGACCCGGACGCCACTTTTCGTCGTTGAGGCGGGCATCGCCGTCATCCGTATCAGCGAAGGAACTCGGTCATGAGCATTTTCGGCAATATCCTGAACAAGATATTCCACCATGGCAGCAAGACGGCTGCCCCCGCTCCCACCCCGGCGCCCGCCACGATCCAGGCGGAACCGACCCAGCCCGCCCCGGCCGCCGCACCTACCCCTGCCCCCGAACCTGCATCGCCCCAGGCGGTCGATGTCGGTGCGGTCCTGTCCGAAATGGCGTCGATGAAGGGCGGCGGGGGTAACTACCAAAGCTCGATCGTCGATCTGCTCAAGCTGCTCGACCTGGATTCCAGCCTGTCGGCGCGCAAGGAACTGGCCGACGAACTGGGCGTCCACGCCGCCGAGGACGGGTCGGCCGAACAGAATATCGCGCTGCACAAGGCGGTGATGGCCAAGCTCGCCGAAAATGGCGGCGTCGTGCCCGACAGCCTGCGCAACTGATCGCGTAAAGTCGGCGGCGCATCACCGCCGCCGACCCCGTCCCCCTCAGTCGCGGAACAGCAGCGGCGCCATGGCATGCAGGCTGCGCCGCCATGTCTGGAATTCGTGTCCCGTGTCCGGCGAGACGAAGAAGACGCTGTTGAACCCGGCCTTCTTCAACGCTTCGGCATTGGCGCGCGGATCGCTGCGCGGGCCGCCCGGCGGGCCGGTGCGACCGCCCTCCAGCTCGCGACTGCCGAAGCTGACAAAGGTCAGCCGCACCTTGTCGCGATAGCCGGGTGCCGCCTTCACATCCTCCATCGACATGGTCCCGCCGCTCAGCAACCCGATCGCGCCGAAGGTGTCGAGATGTTTGGGGGCGATCAGCTTGGTCTCGAACCCGCCCATGGACAGCCCCGCCATCGCGCGGTGACGCTGGTCGGACAGGGTGCGGAAATGCCCGTCGACATAAGGGATCAGCTCGTTCAGCAGCACCGTCTGGAACGGTCGGATATCGAACGCGGCCAGCCCACCCGGACCGCCGGGGCGCAGATCGTTGGTCATGCCATAGGTCATGACGATGAGGAACGGCCGCGTCTTTCCGGCGGCGATCAGATTGTCCATGATGAGGTTGGCATGGCCCTGGTTGGACCAGGCGGTCTCGTCCTCCCCCCAGCCATGCTGGAGATAGAGGACCGGATAGCGTTCGGCCGCGCTCCGGTCATAGCCGGGCGGGGTGTAGACGAAGGCGCGCCGCTGCGTGCCCGTGCTGGGCGAGGCGAACAGGATCTGCTCGACCCGGCCATGGGGCACGTCCTTCAGCGCATAGAAGTCCGCGTCATGCGCCGGAATCTCGATCCCGCTTTCCCAGCGCGTCGAGCCGTAGAAGTTGAGTGTCCCCGGATCGTTGAACGTGCCGCCGTCGACGGTCAGGTGGTAATAATGAAATCCCTCGTCCAGCGGCCCTTCGGACGTGCCCATCCATGACCCATCGGGCGCTCTGGTCAGCACGGTCCCGCCGCGCCCACCCAGCCCCAGGCTGACCTTCACCGCCCTGGCATCGGGGGCGAGGATGCGGAAACGGGCATAACCTTGCGAATTGACCTGCGGATAGAGCTGGCCCGGCTGGTTGAGCGAGGAGGGTCTGAAATCCTCCTTCACCGGCGCGGGCGTCGGCGCGGACGGGGTCTGGGCCGCGCCGGCCGCCGCCACGCCCGCCATACCCATCGCCAGCGCCGCGAGTGCGTTCCTCATAGCTCATCCTCCCTCGTCTCCCGGTCCCGAAAGCCGGTTCGTTTCCGCGAGGGTGATCGCAAGGACAGGACAACACAAGCGCCGATCGGCACAGGTCCGGAAACGGATCAGATGCCGTCCCGGCCGCTCGACTGGGCGGTGAAGCACGGTTCGGCCTTACGGCGTTTCGAACATGATCGGGGAGCGCGCAATATGGCGGAGACGGAGGGATTCGAACCCTCGGTACGGTTTCCCGTACGACGCTTTAGCAAAGCGTTGGTTTCAGCCACTCACCCACGTCTCCGGTTGCGGCGAGGTGCGGCTATAGCGGGGCCGGGGGAGGCAATCAACCGGGGTTGGACGGGATTTTGTGGAGAAAATCGACTAGGGGCCTTCAGGTCGTTCATTGCACTGCAAGGCGGCGGCTGGTTAACGTGCCGCATCGGCTTGCCGGGGGAGTTGAAGGTCATGCGTTTCGTCCATCTGGGTCTGTCGGTCCTGTGCGGCCTGTCCGCCGTCGCCGCGACCGCCATGCCCGCCGTCGCCCAGGTCCGGACCATCGATCCGAACCAGGGAATCGACAGCGACCTGGCGACCCAGCCCTCGCGTCCGGCGCAGCGGGATCCCGTGCCGGTCGAGCCGCCGGTCCAGTCGCTGCCCCCCGCCCAGACCACCACTCCGCCCCCGGTCACCACCCCCATTCCCGATTCGCGCGCGACGCAGACGACCCAGGCCTCCGAAACCTTCGAGCGCGACGATCTGATGGCCGCGGGCGAGGATGTGTTCGGCAAGGGCGCCGAGGGCCTGGCGGGGATGATCGAGCGCATCCTGCGCGAGCAGGGCCGCCCCAATGCCTATATCGCGGGGCGCGAGGCGTCGGGCGCATTCGTCGTCGGGCTTCGCTATGGCTCGGGCGTGATGACGCACAAGGTCGAGGGGCAGATGCCGGTCTATTGGACCGGCCCCTCGCTGGGCTTCGACATTGGCGGCGACGCGAACAAGGTGTTCGTGCTGGTCTACAACCTCTACGACACCGAGGAGCTGTTCCACCGCTTCCCGGCGGCCGAGGGGCGGCTCTATTTCGTCGGCGGGTTCGCCGCGACCTATTTGCGGCGCGGCAATGTCGTGCTGATCCCGGTGCGGCTGGGCGTCGGTTGGCGCGCGGGCGTCAATGTCGGCTATATGAATTTCACGCACAAGGCGCGCTGGTTGCCGTTCTGATCGGGGCTGGGGGATTCCCTTGGCCTTCGACTTCGCTCAGGCTGAACGGACGGAGCGGGTGATTCCCAAACAGCCGTTCAGGCTGAGCGAAGTCGAAGCCCATGCCCGCCCCTATCCGCGCATCAGCAAGCGATAGGGCTCGCTGACCGCGATCACCGGCACGTCCCAGGGATGCGCGGCGAGCAGCCGTTCCGCCAGGCCCGACACATCCGCCTCCGCATCATAGATCGCGGTCAGGATAACGGTGGGCGACCAGCTCGCCTCGCCCACCGTCCCCAGCGTCGGCACCGCGCCCTCGGCCGGGCGGAAGCCTTCATAGCCGAGCGCGAGTTCCACCACCTCGCGATACCGCCCGAAATCGCCCAGCGGCGGCGTCCGCAGGATCGCGAGCAGCGCGGCGGCGGTCGCGTCGCGCTCGACCGCCATCGGATCGCCGGCGATCATCGCCGCCAGCGTGCGGTGCGCGACCGGGCAATAGACCCGGATGTCACGCACCCGGCGCTCTGCGATCATCCGAAATCGACCGCCTCGAAACGGATCGGCTGGCCGGTCGGGGTCTCGGCCAGCTGGTCTTCCCACATCGCCACCTGGCCGCGCACGATCGTGCCGATCGGCTTGCCGGTCAGCTCCATGCCGGTGAAGGGCGACCAGCCGCACTTGGACTGAAGCCACTTTTCCTCGATCGTCCAACGCTTCTTGAGGTCGACGATTGTGAAGTCGGCGTCATAGCCCGCCGCGATCCGCCCCTTGCCGACGATGCCGAAGATGCGCTGCGCACCGGCGCTGGTCAGCTCGATCACGCGCTGGAGCGACAGGCGGCCGTTCGCGGCATGGTCGAGCAGCAGCGGCAGCAGCGTCTGCACGCCGGGCATCCCGCTGGGGCTGCCCGGATAGGGCTTGGCCTTTTCCTCCAGCGTGTGCGGCGCATGGTCCGAGCCGATGACGTCGGGCACGCCCTGGTTCAGCCAGTGCCACAGCCCGTCGCGATGTGCGCCCGAACGGATGGGCGGGTTCATCTGCGCCAGCGTGCCGAGCCGCGGATAGGCCTCCTCGCCCGCCAGCGTCAGATGCTGCGGCGTGACCTCGCAGGTCGCGATGTCCTTGTGCTTGGCGATATATTCCAGCTCGGCGGGCGTGGTGACGTGCAGGATGTGAATGCGGCGATTGGCCGCGCGCGCCAGCCGCAGGATGCGATGGGTGGCGAGCAGCGCGCTTTCGTCGTCGCGCCAGACCGGGTGCGACGACGGATCGCCCTCGATCCGCTCGCCCGCACGCGCGTTCATCCGGTCCTCGTCCTCGGCATGGATGGCGACGCGGCGATGGCCCGAGGCGAGCACCTCGGCCAGCCGCGCGTCCTCGGACACCAGCAGGTCGCCGGTCGACGCGCCCATGAAGATCTTGACGCCCGCCGTGCCCGGCATCCGCTCCAGCTCGGCCAGGTCGCGCGCATTGTGGTTGGTCGCGCCGACATAGAAGGCGTGGTCGCAATACATCGTCTTCGCGCGGGTCAGCTTGTCGGTGATCGCATCGGCCGAATCGGTGTTCGGCTTGGTGTTGGGCATTTCGAAGACGGCGGTCACGCCGCCCATCACCGCCGCGCGGCTTCCGCTCGCCAGGTCTTCCTTGTGCATCAGGCCGGGCTCGCGGAAATGGACCTGGCTGTCGATCACGCCGGGCAGGATGTCGAGCCCGGTGCAATCGATCACCCGCCCCGCATCGCCCTTCGCCCCGATGGCGACGATCCGGCCGTTCGTCACGCCGACATCGGCACGAACGGGGCCGCCGGGGGTATGAACGGTGCCGCCGGAGAGAAGCAGATCGAAGGTCATGACAAACGGGCCTTTCGCGATTGGTCGCGCCCTCCTACCTTGCCACCATGAGCGATACCACCCCGACGACGCAGCCCGGCGCCACGCCCGCCACGACGCTGGCCGACCGGCGCCTGATCCGCGTGGCGGGGGAGGATGTGCGCGGTTTCCTGCAAGGCTTGGTGACGCAGGACGTGATCGGCCTGACGCCCGACCGGCCGCGCTGGGCGGGGCTGCTGACCCCGCAGGGCAAGGCGCTGTTCGACTTTCTGCTATGGGCGGACGGCGATGCGGTGCTGATCGATGCGGAGGCCGCGCAGGCAGAGGCGCTGGCGCGGCGGCTGTCGATCTATCGCCTGCGCCGGGCGATCACGATCGAGCCCGTGGAGGAACTGGCGGTGCATTGGAGCCGCGACGCCGATGGCCATGCCGAGGACCCACGCCTGCCCGAATTGGGCAAGCGCTGGCTGGCCCCCGCCGGCGACGCGGCGACCGATTGGGTCGCGCACCGCCTGTCGCTGGGCGTTACCGAGGGCGTGGGCGAACTGGGGTCGGGCGAGACGCTCTGGCTGGAATGCAATGCGCGCGAGCTGAACGGGGTCAGCTTCACCAAGGGCTGCTATGTCGGGCAGGAGAATACCGCCCGCATGCATCACCGCTCGAAGGTCAACCGGCGGTTGGTCGTGGCACCGCTGGGCGATGCGGGCGACCGGACACGGGCGACCTATCCGGAGCTGGGGCTGATGGTCGAGCATCGCCGGGTCGAGACGCTGGGCGATGCGCTGTGCCCCGCCTGGCTGGCGGCGGCGATCGGCGCGGACGAACCGGCCTGATCCCCTTCGCGGATCAGGGGCGCGCGTCGGGCTTTACCGCCAGCGCCTGGGTGATGCGGCCGGTGGGAATGGCGAGCATCTGCGCCACCTGCAGGGCGATGACGATGGCGGCGACCAGTCCAAAGGCACAGAGCGCGCCGAATTGCAGGTTGCCGGCCAGCCAGCGGCTTCGGTCCAGGCCATGCGCGGTGTCGATGCGGCTGACCGCGCGGCTGCGGCTGGTGCGGCGATCGGCTTCGGCGGCGGACTGGACCGGGCGCCCTTCCAGGCGCGGTTCGTTGATGAGGGTATCGGCGCTGATCACGTCCTGGGTTCGGATGCCGGTATAGCAATCGCGCCGCCAGATGACGCGGCCGATCACCACCTGGCGGCCCCGGCGAATGTCGACATAGTCACCGGGCACCAGCGGATCGTCGGAGGCGATCATCATGCCGCGCGACGAGATATTGTGGATGCAGGCGTCGCCCCATCCCCGCACCGACTTCATCCGGCACGGAATCATGACCTGCCGACGCGCTTCCCGGCTTCGATGATGTTGTCCTCCGCGCGGCATGGCGGCCTTGCCCCTTCGTATCCCCAGTCACCTGTTCATATTGGGCAGGGGCGAAGAAAGTATGAATCGCCGAAATCGATTACGGCCCGTGTACAGGCCGCGCGCGCGCGCATGAAAAAAGGAGGCCGGCTTTCGCCGACCTCCCTTTTTGCAATCAGCCTTGGCTGAGCGTGGCTTACTGGCCAGCGCCCGGACCGTAGGTGATTTCCACGCGACGGTTCTGGACCTCGCGGACGCCGTCCGCAGTCTGAACGCGCAGGTGGTCGCGGTCTTCGCCGAACGCTTCGGTCGAGATCGAGCCATCCGGGATCGAACGCGACGTCATGTACGCCTTCACCGCGTCGGCACGACGCTGCGACAGACCCATGTTGTAGCGCGGCGTACCCGAGGTGTCGGTGAAGCCGGCAACCATCACGCGGGCATTGCCGCAGCTCTGGTACTGGGTGATCGCGTTGTCGAGGATCGACGCTGCTTCCGGGGTGACGTCCGACTTGTTCCACTCGAAGAACACGATGAACGGACCCGGCGAGCACACCACGGGCTCCGGAGCCGGAGGCGGGGGCGGCGCGGGGGGGGAGGCGGCGGGGGCGGCGGGGGCGGCGGGGGCGGCGGCGGAGCTGCCGGTTCGCCGAAGTTGTACGCCACGCCACCCAGGATCGAGTGCGAACGGAAGCGGCCGTCGAACGTGTTGTTCGCAACGTCGACCAGCTTGACGTTCTCGGCGTTGAAGAAGCGATACTTCAGCGTCGCGTCGATGTGGTCGGTCAGCGGCGCGCGGATGCCCGCCAGAGCCTGCCACGCGAACACGGTGTCCGAGTCGTTCAGGAAGTCGGCGCGGTTGTTCAGGGCGTAGTTCGCCTTGACGCGCGCGACGCCGACGCCGCCGCCGACGAAGCCCTGGATGCCGTCATCGGCACCGAAGTCCAGCAAGCCGTTCAGCATGAAGCTGAGCGCCGAGGTGGAGCCACCGGCATAGTCATAGTTACCGGCCGGAACGGTGCCCGTGCCGATGCCGGTGTTGGTCAGCGTGGTCGAGCTGAAGCTGTCGACCGTCGCGCGGCGATAGCCGACTTCGGTTTCCAGACGGAAACCACCGAAGTCGTAACCCATCACGCCGTCAATGTCATAACCATAGTCATGGTCGACGGTGGCGGTGCCGGTACGCGTGCCGGTGATATCATAGTTGATATCTTCGACGATCATCCCGCCGCCTTCGATGCCGACATACCACGACTTGTCGCGGGCGAGGGCAGGCGAAGCGAGGGCGGTGGAGGCAAGTGCCAGAACAATGGCAAGCTTCCGCATCATAGTCCCCTTTCTTGGTTGTCACTACGGACAGCGCAAACTCACTATCGGAGGGTTGGTTTCCACGCAAGCAAACAAAAGCCCCCGACTGTGGCATTAAAAGCACAGATTTTGGGTCATGCCGAGGCGATCAAGCCATGGTTCCGTAGCGCGCGGATCACCGCGTCGACCGCCGATCTTGCCTGTGAATCAATGACTTGCCCACCTTCTGTAAGCGCGATGCCACTTTGTTGCGGGCCAACAACCTTTTTTCCCTCCACCAGCAACTCGCGCGCCGTCACCCGGCCCGTCCGCCAGCCATCCTCACCCCATTCCGATCGGCAGCGATCGGCCCGACTCCACACCGACAGGCCGGGCCGGGGAATCAGGAACCGCCAGCCCCCGGCGGTCCAGCCCGCCAGATGCCGGGCATGGCCGGTCCAGGCGCCGGTCGGCTGGTCGCCGACGACCCAGGCCTGACCTGGTGTCGCATCGGTGGGCGGCGCGTTCAGCCCGACCGCCTCGACACAGGGCTGCACGACCAGATCGAGCAGGCTCAGCGCCTCGTTATGCGTCACCTCTTTCTGCGCCTGCCCCGCCGACAGCAGCGGCAGCGTCCAGCGCGGCGTTTCCTCACCCATCTCGTCCCTCCCCCAATATCGCGACCAGCGGCAGCGATGCCGCCAGCGTCCCCAATTGCCGCACCGCCACCCGCGTCCCGACGGGCGCGCTGCCCGTCCAGACGGGTGCCGAAACCTCCTCCTCCCGCTCGCCGATCGTCACGCGGTAGCGCTCGCTCTCTTCGCCCAGCGGCGCGTCGACCCGGTCCGTCCAGCCCCAGCCGATGCGGCTCCGCCGGGTCCAGCCGATCGTGACCCGCCCGTCCTCGCCTCGCCGCCAGCGCAGATGGACCGGCGCGGGCGGGCGGACCGACTGGCCGGTCACCATCGCCGATGCCTGCACCCCCTCGACGCCGTCGCCCACGCCATGCGCCAGGAAGCGGACCCGAGCGCCCAGCATCGTGACGGGAATGTCGATCGTCCGGACGCTGGCCGCCGCGATCAGGACGAAGGCGTCGCCGGGTCCGGCCTGGCCGACCATCGCCTCGGTCCCGCGCAGGCCGCGTCGCAGCTGGCTGAGCCGCCATTGCCCGTCGCCCAGCGGCTCGGCGCGCGCGAACTGCAACAGCTCGCCACCGACCCAGGCGAGATTGGCCCCCGCATCGATCGCCGCCGGATCGGCATCCGCCAGATCCTCCGCCACCGCGACGACCAAGGCCCCGCACCGGTCGATCAGGCCGATCGCCCCGCCGGGGGAGACCGCCGTCACCCGCCCGATCACGCCCGGCATCGCCGTCAGGCCCAGCGCGGTCCAACTCGCGCCGTCGTCCAGGCTATAGGCGAGCGAGGCCTGCCGCCATCCGGGACCGCCTGCCGCCACCACCGACAGGCGCGGCGTGCCGAGCGGCTGGTCGTCGAGCGGCGGCGCTTCGAAGGCGATCAGCCGGGTGGCGCCGATGGCCCGGTCCGGCGCGGGCGCGATCCGGCCGGATGCGGCGGGCAGCATCGGCCCGCCCCGGCCCAGCGGCACGCAGGTCAGCCGCACCGCCATATTCTCCCAGGCGGATTCGATCACCCGCCAGCGCCCCGCCTCTCCCGCGATCGCGACGATGCTGCCCGGCGCTATGAACAATGCTTCGGGGCCGAGCGTCACCGTCCGCCGCACCCGCTCGACCGACAGCCGCGCCAGCCGGTCCTGCGCCAATGTCCGCGCGGTCGCCGCATCCAGCGCGGCGGCCAGCTCCAGCCGCTCGTCGCGCACCCCGCCGGGGCGACGCGCGCGCTGCTGCCCGATCTGATAATCGCGGGCGGGGTCGTAATGCGCCACCGTCACGCTGGCGGCGATGCTCGCCTCGCTGGCGATGGCGCGCTGGCCGCGCCGCCCATGGCCGTCCGCCGCCAAGGCATCGTCGCGGATCGTGACGGCGGGCGTGGCGGATGCGGACGGCGCGACCAGCCGGATGCCGTCGCCCTCGGCGACCCATTGCCCGCCGCTCATATCGGCCAGCATGTCCAGCACCGCGCGCACGCTGCCCCCGCTTGCGGCGAATCCCGCGACGGTCGCGCCCGCATCGCCGCCGCGCACCTGCCCGCACAATGCCTGCGCGATGGCACGGCACGACAGCGGCGCCTCGTCCGCCTCGACCTCGAAGGTCAGCTGGGGGATGCGGTTGCCGAACTCGGCCAGCGCCAGCCCCTCGAACACCGCATAGGCGAGGCCCCGACAGGCCGAGGCGCGCGCCCCCTCGACCGAGGCGATCAGCGGGTCGACCGGCTGATCCTCGGTGCCGGGATGAAGGCGAAAGCCCGTCGCCACCTTGAAATCGCCCGCCGCCCCGCGCAGCAACCGGCCATCGGCCCAGATACGCCCCACCCGCCGGATCGGCCGCCCCGACAAGACGACCGCGAAATTGGCGGTATAGCTATAGCTTTCGGTCGCCGGACGCCCCTTGCCCCCGCCGGTCAACCCGCGCGCCTCGACCAGGTCGGTCGCCCAGATCACCGGCCCGGCAACCCGCATCGTGCCGAAGACGGCGGGCATCTGCGTGCCATAGGTCGAGGTCTGGACCGACAGCTCGGTCAGGCGCGGGCCCTGCTGGCGTCGCGGCCCCAGCACCGCGTGATCCACGCGGTTGCCGATCAGCGCACCGATCGCGCCGCCCACCGGCCCCAGCAGCGCCCGCCCCACCGTGCCCAACACCAAGGTCGCCATTATCCCTCCCCCTTCCAACAGCCCAGCACCGGCCAGGGCGGTGCACCCGGCCGCCAGGCGACCCGACGCAGGCCCGCATCGGCATGGACGATCCCGTCACCGACCCGGATCGCCAGATGGAGCTGCCCCGGCCCGGCGCGCAGCAACAGCACCGCGCCCGGCGAATCCGTCGTCCTCTGAAATTGCGCATCGAGCGCCGCCGCCGCCTTCGCCGCGTCGCCGCTGCGCCAGCCATAGCCGGTCGGCGCCGCCCGCCCGGTCGCCGCCGCGACCAGCCCGACACAGTCGAGCCCATGCGCCGGGTCGCGCCCGTGCAGCCGGAACCGCACGCCGATCAGCGCGGCCGCCGCCGCCGCCACCGCGCTCATGCGCCGGGATAGCGGGTGAGCAGGTCGATGCCGGGCAGGAACGGCTCGCCCCGGAAATTCAGGACATTGCCGAACCGCGCGACACAGGTCTCCAGCCGCTTGTCGCACCCCTCGACCAGCTCGACCAGCGGCGTGCCCTCGACCGCGAAGGCGGGCGTGGCGGCCAGCCACAGACGCCGCCCCTCCGACCGCAACACCACCGCCTCCAGCCCGCTGTTCGCGCCGCCGAACCAGATCAGCCGCCCCTGGCCATAGGCATTGGCGACCGGCTCGTCATGCGCGACGGTCAGCATCGCCTCGCCGTCCCAGTTGGTCACCCGCGCGATGCGCCGCCGCCCCGCCATCGGCACGCGGCACCGCCGGTCGCCCAGCGCGGCGCGGCAGTCCGGCGAGGTCTCCGCCGCCACCGGCCGGTCGAGCAGCGCGCCGACGCCGCGCAGTTCGGCGGTGAAGCCCCCCTCGCCCAGCTGCACCGCGCCGATCGTCCCCTGGCCCAGCGGCACCGGGTCGCCCGCGCCGCTCCAGTCGACCGCGATCGCCGCCACGCGCGCCCCGTCCCAGCGGCCCGCCAGCAGGTCGCGCTCGCCGATCGCCTCGCTGGTCAGCGCGCCCGAGGCGTCCATCAGATCGGGGTCGAGGCCATCGCCGCGCAGGATCGCGCTGGGCGTCAGGCCGGGCGCGGCGCGGTAGCGCAGACCGTCGATCCACAGGTCATGGTCATGGCCGGTCAGCCCGATCGTCACCCCGTCGGACCGCTCGATCCGCCAGCACAGCACCCAGCCGGTCAGCGTATCGCCGCTCATGCCTCGCGCACCTCGACCAGCGGCACCGACGCCGCCGCCCCGGCGCGAAACCCCGCCAGCGTGACGCTCAGCCGGTCCTCGGCGAAGCGGACGGGCACGTCGAAGGCGAAGCTGGCGGCGATCGCCGCGCCCGCCACCGGAGCGGTGTCGAACAACAGCCACCCGCCCGGCTCGACGACGAAGCCCGTCACGCCCCGGCCCGCCACCCTGACCGAGACGCTGCCCGCGACCGGCCGGGTGATCCGGCGCGGCTGGTCGCCATAATGGCGGAGCAGCGCGAAGCGGCGGGTGGTGCCGTCGCCGATGCCGATCGCCTCGTCGGTCGCGCTGCTGTCGAACGGATCGCGCAGCCGGAACCCGCGTGCCGGGCCCAGCCGCGCGCGGAAGAAGGAGAGCAGCGTCGCCATATCCTCGGCCGAGCGGAGGCCGGGGCCGACATCATAGGTGGTCCGCGCCTCCGCCCAAGCGGCATTGCGCGCCTCGCGCCCGCCCGCGCTCGTCAGGATCGCGGTGGAAAAGCCCGGCGTCACCTCCGCCTCGCGGCCCAGCGCCAGCGGGAACAGCACATCGTCGAAAGCCTGCACGCGATCCTCTCCCCCTTCCCAACAGACGAACCCGTCGCGCATCACCTGCGGCATCGCCCAGACGAAGGTCGCCGCGATCCCCCGCGCCCGCGCGACCCCGGCCGCCTCGGCGATCCGGCCCCATTGCGCCCGCTGATCGGCGCGCAGCACGAAGCCCGAGAAATAATGTTGTCGCTCCGGCGGATAGCCCAGCCGCGCCTCGGCCAGCGCGACGCCCTTGCGGGTCGAGGCGGTGTCGCCCGCCGTCACCCAGTCATAATCCTCCAGTTGCAGGATATCGAAGGCCGGACTCGCCCAGCCGACCGGCATGTTCGCGCGGACGGCCTCGGGCGCGGCCGGGTCGAGCACGGTCGGCAGATAGGTCAGCAAATGGGTGACGCAGCCCGGCGCCGCCGCCTTCGCCGCCGCGCAAAGCGCCGCCGTCGATGCCGCCAGGCACGCCCCCGCCCGGTCGAGCGTATCGCGCTGCGCCTGGCTCCGCGCCTCCGCCATGCTCGCCATCGGCACCGGCGCGAAGGCCGCCACCGCCGCCGCGTCGTACAGGCACGGCGCGCCGTCGGCGGGACGCACCCACCACCAGGGTTCGCCCACCTGGAATTTCGGGGCGAGCCCCGCCGCCTGTCCGATCCCCAGGAACGCGCGCGCCACCGCCTGGAGATATGCCATCGCCCCGCCATGCGCCGGGCTGAGCAGCGTGGAGGGCGGCGACCAGCCGGTCAGCGCTGGCGCGCCATCGGCCGAACGCTGCTTCCAGTCGCCCCAGCAATGCGCGTCGAACAGCTCATAGGACAGCGACCAGATCGGGTCATAGCCCAGCGCCCTGGCCTCGACCGCGAACCCGCGATGCCAGGCGGCGCAGGGCGCGTTGAGCACGCCGCCCGCCAGGCTGGCGTACAGCCCGTCGCCGCTGCGTTCGAGCCGGAAATAATGGCTCATGCCGACATAATGGACGAGGTCGCCGCGATAGCCGAGGTGCAGCATGTTGCGCAGCAAACGTTGCGGCGTCAGGTGATAGCTGTCGTCATAGCCGCTGGCGATGCGGAACCCCTGTTCGGGCAGCACCGCCGCGCCGACCCCGATCACCGCGCCCGGCCCGTCGCAGGCGATGCCGGTCAGCTCGACCCACCCCTCCTGCGGCCGCGCCAGAAAGGCCGCCCCCGCATCGTAATCGGGCGCGACCAGCGAAACGAACATGCGGTCGACATCGCCCGCCCAGACGGGATCGCGCTCCTCGGGAAATCTGAACCCGCCCGCCAGGTTCGCGAAGTCGATCACGACCTCCGCATCCTCCGCCGTGCCGGTCGCATAATTCCACAGCCGGACATACCAGGCGCGCGCCTTGCCGCTTGCGTCGCGCCCCTCGATGGTCAGCGTCGGCCCATGCCGCGCGTCGAGCGGCTTGATCCCGCCCGAACGCCAGCGAAACCGCAACCGGCAATCGCGATAGTCGCGCACCGTATCATAGCGAAGCAGCGGATGGTCGTGCCGGTCGGCCGACTCCCAGATCAGCCCCGCCAGATCGTCGGTGCGATAGAAGACCGTGTCGACGCGCAGGCTGTCCGCCCCGCTCGCGACCACCGCCGCCATCATCGGGCGCGGGAAGTCGACGGTCCAGTAACGGGGATCGAAGCGCGACAGATGATCGCCCCGCTGATCCCGCCGCTGCTCATGCAGACACCATTGCACCGGTTTTCCCCTCCCCTTGTCCCTTGGGCCGTCGTGGGCGCCTCAATCCTCCGCCAGCGCCGCGCGAACCGCACGCGCCACCTGGCGGCCGGAGCGTTGCAGCACCCCCGACGCCTCGCCCGCCCCGGCGTTGATCGTGATCGCCACCCGCACGTCGCGCGGCGACGCAGCGCGGCCCAACGGCTCCACCCGGCCGCTGCTGGTCGGCACGAAGACCTCCGGCCCCCGCTCGCCGACCAGATAGGGGCGGTCGGGCGATACCGGCCCGCCGGTCGCCCGCCCCGGCAGGCCCGAGGCCAGTCCGCCCAGCAGGCCCAGCAGGCCGCCGTCACCGACCGCCCCTACCCCCTGTCGCAACGCCGCGCGGGCGATCTGGTCGAGCGCGGACAGCGCGGTCGCCTTCAGCTCCTCGAAACCGAACCGGCCGGTCCGCGCCGCCCGGAGCAGCGCCCCCTCGACGCTACGCGCGCCCAGCTCGGCGGCATCGCCCAGCCCATGCGACAGGTCGGCGCGCATCGCGGCCATGTCTGCGGTGAAGCCACGCATGTCGATGCGCGGCGCGAAATCCTGCTCATCCATCCGGATACATCTCCCGCAACCGGGCGAGCGTGGCGCGCGACGGCGGATCGCCCCCGCCCTGCCCCGCCCCCGTCAAGGCGCTGACCACCGCGTAAAGCTCGGCCGGGGTGGCGCGCCAGAAGCGGTCGGGCGACCAGCCCAGCACCGCGCCCGCCATCCCCGCCAGCCGCGCCGCATCGTCGGCAAAGCTCATCGCCCGCCCAGGATCTGGCGCAGCAATTGCCGCAGCACCGGCGCCAGCGCCGCCAGTCCCAGCTCGACCAGCGCCTCGCCCAGCTGCTCGCGGCTGAGCCCCTCGGGCACCTCGCGCAGGCAGTGCCAGATCAGCGCCGCCGCCTCGCCCAGCGACAATTTCCCCTCGCCCGCGCGCTCGACCAGTTCGAACAGCGGGCCCAGCTCGCCCTCCGCCGCGACCAGCGCCTGGAAGCTCGGCCGCACGACCAGCTCGGCGCCGCCGACCCGCAAGGCGGCCTCGCCGCGCACCGGATTGGCCCCGGCGCTCATGCCGCCACCACCGGGCCGGAGCTTTCGAGTGCCAGCGTGTAGGTCCGCTCGCCGCCGAAATCGCCGCTATAGTCGAGACGCGTGACCAGGAACCGGCCGGTCATCGACCCGCCGCTCTCGAAGCTCAGCCGATAGGTCTCGATCGTGCCCGCCAGCGCATGGCCGCGCATCCGCGCTTCCGCCGCCGATCCGGTGAACACGCCCGCGCCCGCGACGCTGACATGCCGCACCCCCGCGCCGGACAGCAGCTCGCGCCAGCCGCCCGAATCCTTGTTCGTCACCACCACCGTCTCGCCGTTGATCGACAGTTGCGTCGTGCGCAGCCCCGCCATCGTCGCGAAGGCGGGCGGCTCGGCCCCGTCGCCGATCTTGAGCAGAAAGGCGCTTCCCTTTTCGATCGCCATGATGTCCCCCCTTATTGTCCCGCGCGCCACAAACGGGCGCGCCACTCGACGCTCGCGGTCCAGCGCGCGCCCGTCTTCGCCATGCGGGTCGCGATGACCGCCAGCCCGGCGACCCGCCATCCGTCCGACAGCGCGGCAGGCAGCGCGATCCCCTCGACCGCCTGCATCGCCGTGCGCAGCCGCCGGGGCTGTTCGCCCTCGTCGCTCAGCGTCACGGTCACCCGCAGCTCGCGTCCCTCGATCCCCGCCGCGCCCCAGTCGCTGTCGCTCGGCTCGCCCAGCACCGCCTGCGGGACGCCGCCGCGCACCGGGACCGCGTCGAACACCGTCACCGCCAGCGGCTGCAAAACGGTGCGCAGGCCGGTCAACAGGCCGGTGCGCAGCGCCTCGCGCGCGGTCACGACCGCCTCGGCGTGTCGAGCCGCATCCGCCGCCAGGGCCGCCACAGCGCCGCGACGGCCGCGGGCGGCACGGCGGCGGCCTCGCGATTGTCGAACAGATGCGCGCCCATGATCGCCACGCCATGCGCGATCTCGGGCGGCAAGCCCGTCCAGTCCGCTGCCAGCCCAGCGCGATAACGCACCGTGATCGCCGTGCCGGTACGGACCCAGCCACGACCATCACGGTCTATCGCCCCCTCGCCCTCCGACAGGATCGCGCCGACCGGCGTCGCCGATAGCGCCTGCCACGCGACCGACGCCGTCACCGGCTCCTCGACGACTCGCGCGATCAGCACCTGCCCGCAAAAGGACTCGGCCAGCCCCAGCGCGACGCCCGCGACTCGCTCGACCAGCGCCGCCTCATTGCCCTCGTCCAGCCGCAACAGCGCGCGCACCGCGCCCGCCGCCGCCGTCACGGTCGCGGCGGGCAGGGGCTCCATCGTCCCGCTCATCATGAATTCTCCTTCACCGATACAAGTTGCGACAGGCGCGACATATGATCGTCACACTTGGGGAGCAGAGACCTGCTCAGCCGCTGCCCGCCTCCCCCTTGGGCACCGGCCATGCCGACCCCGCGCCCCCCGGCCGGGTCCGGCATCCTCCCTGAACTACGGGGCAGCCGCCTGCCGGCTGCCCCGATTTTTCCGAGGGGTCAGTTCGTCGCGAACTTCATCAGCTTGATCGCCTCCGAGTCGCTGACACAGCCGCCGACCCGCCGCGTGGCGTAGAAGGTGACGAACGGCTTGTTGCTGTACGGGTCGCGCAGGATCGCCGTCTCGGCGCGCTCGGCGATCAGATAGCCGAGCCGGAAATTGCCGAACGCGATCGCGCAGGAATTCTCGGCAATGTCGGGCATGTCCTCCGCCTCGACCACCGGATAGCCGAGCAGCGTCGCGGGCTGTCCTGCCACCAGCCCCGGCGCCCACAGGAACTGGCCGTCGCCCGACTTGATCTTGCGGATGCGCGCCGAGGTCGCGGCGTTCATCACGAAGCACGCCCCCTGGCGATAGGGCGCACGAAGCGACTGGATCAGGTCGACCAGCCGTTCGTCGGGGGCGGGCCCGAACGCGCCGGGCGCCCCGCTCGCCAGATATTGCAGCGTGCCGAAGGGGCGGGTGCCGTCCCGGGCCGAGGATATCGGGCTGGTCAGCAAGCCGCGCGGCCGGTTGACGCCCGATCCGGTGATGAAGGCCTGGCCCTCGGCCCGTGCGAACTCGGTGGCGATCTCCTCCGCCAGCCAGCCCTCGACGTCGAACGCTGCATCGTCCAGCATCGCCTGGCTGGCCGAGGGATTGGCATAGAGCTCGCCCATCGGCGGCGCCAGCTCGACAAAGGCGGGCGTCGCGGTCTCGGGCCGCGCCGCCGTCTCGCTCGCCCAGCCCGAAGGCGTGCCGCCGGTGGTGATCAGCTTGCGATAGCCCGCCGATCCCACCGCCACGACATTGGCGATGCCCCGGATCGGCGAGACGGTCTTCAGGACCGAGGCGATCGCCGCATCGATCTCACGCGGGACGGCAAAGCCGCCGCTGTCCCCGGTCGTGCCGGTAAAGGCCTTCATCTCGACGGTGGTGCCGCTGCGCACATAGCCGCCGAACGCGCCGTCGCTCTTGTCGCGCGCGCCGTCCAGCACGGGTCGTTCGATCACGTCCATATCAATTCCCCTTGGTTGAAAGGTGATTCACGCGGGCGAGCGGTTGCATCGGCACCGTCACCAGGCTGATCTCGATGAGTTCCGCCGACAGGATCGCGCGGGCCGCGCCCTGGTGGACGACGCGCGGCCGATAACCGACCGACAGCCCCGCCACCGCGCCCGACCGGACCAGCGCGGCGAGCGCGGGGTCCTCGACCTCGCCCGCGACCGCCAGCCCGGTGGCGTCCTCGACGAGCGACTCGATCCGCCCCATCGCCGCCCCGCGATGCTGCCAGAGGAGCGGCACCCGCCCCGCGCCCGCAAACGCGCCGCGCCGCATGACGTCGCCCACCCGGTCCATCCGGTCCCAGATCGCGGCATAGCCGGTGAAGGAAAGGCTCATTTCAGCCAGTCCTCCATCCCCAGCCGCATCGCGATTCCCGCCAGCAGCAGCGCGCCGAGCAACCGGCTGATCCAGCCGACCATGCTCTTCCACACCGACGACTTGGCCTCGCGCCACGCGGTCAGCAGCTCGCGCAGTTCCGCGACATCCCCCGCCGCCTCGGCGTCCGAAAGGCCCAGCCGGGTCAGCGCGCGCGTCGCGCCCAGCTCGCCCGCTTCCTCGGCGACCGCGCGCAGCGTCACGAGGTCCGCACCGCTGTCCGCCGCCTGCGCCAGCAGCCGCGCCAGAACGTCGCCGCTCATGACAGGCCTACCATGGCGCGCTTCTCCGCCGGATCGAGGAAGTCCGCGCTCGCCGCCATTTGCCACAGCATCTGCCGCTCCTCGGCCAGCGCGGTGACGCGATTCATGTCGACCGACAGGCTCGCCCCCTCGAACCAGCCCGCCAGCCCCTGCGACAGCCCGCTCAGGATCGCCCCCGCCAGCGGCAGGATCGCCTGGCGCCACAGCGCGCGGTTCGCCTCGCGGTAATTGGCATAGGTGTTGTCGCCGGGCAGGCCGAGCAGCATCGGCGGCACGCCAAAGGCCAACGCGATCTCGCGCGCCGCCGACGCCTTGGCCGCGATGAAGTCCAGCTCCGCCGGGGTCAGGCTCATCGCCTGCCACTTCAGCCCGCCTTCGAGCAGCAGCGGACGCCCCGCATTGCCGCTGCCCGCAAAGCCCTCCATCTCGGCGCGCAGCCGCTCGAACTGGTCGGGGGTCAGGGTCGAGCCGTCGCCCGGATCATAGACCAGCGCCCCCGACGGCCGCGCCGCATTGTCGAGCAGCGCGCGGTTCCACGTCGCCGCCGCATTGTGGATCGCGATCGCCCCCGCCGCCGCGCCCAGACAGCCCAGCCCATAATGATCGTCGAGCGGGTGGCAGCTTTTCAGGTGCACCACATGGCCACGCACCGGATCGACCGGCAGCGTCGTCACCCGTCCGCCCGCCCGGTAGAGATAGGCCGCAGGCCAGCCGCTCGCGTCCAGTTCCATCGTCACCCGTTCGGGGCGCAGCGCGAACAGCTCGACGACCGCACCATCGCCGTCGCGCAGCAGCTGCACATAGGCATTGCCGTGCAGCAGCATATGGGTGGCGACCGTCTCCAGCAGCGCCTGCCCCTCGCTGCGTGCCGCGACCAGCGCGACCAGTTCGGGGTGCGAGGCGACCAGCGGCGCTTCCGCCAGTCCGCCCGCGACCATCCGCACCGCGCGCTGCGCCACCGGGTTGCGCAGATAGCCCTCGCGCACCTGGCTTTCATAGGACGGCGCCGCCCCCGTCAGCGGCACCCCCGACCGGGCCAAGCCCAGCCCGAGCAAGGGACGCGCAGCCCCCCGCCCGGCCTTGCGACCGAACATCCTCATCGTCGAATCTCCTCGAAAACCATTCCTCCCCTGCAAGGGGAGGGGGACCATCCGCAGGATGGTGGAGGGGTGTCACCGCCCGCGAAGACAGTCCCACATCTCCAACCAGGACACCCCTCCGTCAGGCCTTCGGCCTGCCACCTCCCCTTGCAGGGGAGGAAAAGCTGACCTCATAAATTCCGTATCCCCGGCGGCCCCCGGCCCGACAGCATCAGCTCGGTCAGCGCCCAGACCAGCGCGTCTGCGCGATCCGGCGAGCGGCCCGGCCCGTCATAGGCCCCCGCCACGCCCAGCCCGCACAGCTCGTCCTCCAGCGCGGGGAAGCCGCGCGCATGCCACACGCGGCCTTGCGCATAGAGGAAGGACACCGGCTCCGCCCGCGCGGCTTTCCCGATCGAGGCATAGACCAGATGCACCGGCAGGGTCGGGTCGGCGAGCCGCAGCACGCTCTCCACCATGTCGCCGCCCTGGTTGCGCTCGGCCACCACCCGGTCCGCGCGGTTGCGCCTGGCGCAGCCCGCGACCCGCGCCGCCCAGCCCTCGGGCGACAGCCCCGCCTCGCTGGCGTCCTCCAGCACATAGCCATGGCCGTCGCGGCCCAGCCCGACCGCGACGATCCCGCAGGCATCGCCGCTGCTGGTCGCGGGCGGATCGACGCCGACCACCACCCGGTCGAGCGCGGGCACCGTCTTCGCCCGCTGCCGGTCGAGCAGTGCACGGGTCCACAGGGCCCCCTCGCGGTCGTCGACCATCTCGCCGTCCAGCTCCTGCCGCCCCAGCCGCGTGTCGCCATATTGCGCCAGCATCGCGTCCTGGAAGCTGTCGGGCAGATGCGCATTGTCGCTGGTCCGCCCGATCGTCTCGACGCAATCGGGCAGCGCCATGACCTTGCGCATCAGCGGCGTCGCGCGCGGCGTGGTCGTGACCAGCACGCGGGGGCGCTCCCCCAGCCGGAGCGTCATCATCAGATTGTCCCACCCGGCCTCCCCCTTCCATTTGCCCAGTTCGTCGCACCAGGCCGCATGATGCTGCGGCCCGCGCAAAGCCTCGGGCGCCGCCGCCGAATAGGCGAAGCCGATCGCGCCCGATGCGAAATGCACCTGCCCGAGACTGCCGATCCAGCGCGGCGTCTCGCCCTTGCGCGCCACCGCCAGCAGGCCGCTTTCGCCGCGCACCATCACCCGCTCGACATCGCGAAGGGTCGCCCCCATCAGCGCGATCCGCGCGCCCGGATTGTCGCGGGCGAGCGCACTCACCCACTCCGCCCCCGCGCGCGTCTTGCCGAAGCCGCGCCCCGCGCGGATCAGCCAGACCCGCCAGTCGCCCGGCGGCGCGATCTGTCCGTCATGCGCCCATAATTCCCATCGCTCGACCAGTTCGCGCTTCTGCGCCGGGGTCAGCGCCGCCAGCGCCTGCCCCCGCGCCTCCGGTTCCAGCATCGCCAGCGTGGCGAGCCGCGTCGCCGCATCCTCTCCCGCCATCACGCCATCCCCTTCAACCGCCGCCGCGCCAGGCCGTCGAGCGCGCGTTCCAGCGCCGCATCGGTCTCCGCCGCATCGGCGCGCGCCGCCGCGTTCGCCCCGTCACCGGCCTGCGCCAGCGCATCCCGCCGGGCGAGCAGCTTCAGATAGAGTTGCACCTCGGTGGCCGAGAGCGGCGGGGTGATGGAGAGGCCGGTGGTCCCCGCACCGGCCTCTCCGCCCTCCTCCCCACCGTGGGCCAACAGGGTCAGCATCCGGCGCAGCAGGCCTTCCTCGACCAGCGCGTGCGCCGCACCGATCGCTTCGGCCCAGCCCTCCGCGAAGGTCGGATCGCGTCGCCGCAACCCGCGCACGGCGCCCAGCGTCTCTCTCACCGCCCGCGCCGCCACGCCCGCATCCGCGCTGACCGCCAGCGCCGCCAGGAATTGCCGTCGCCGCGCCTGCGTCCACCGCGCGCCCTCCCCCGTTCCGGCCATCCCCGCTCCCCCCGAAGCACCGGACGCCCCCGACCGCTCCCCCGGTCAGGCCGCCCCCGATGTTCCTGTTATGTACCGGATGCGATCGGCTTTGTATCCAACAAAGGAACCGCTGCGGTTCGCGACGCAAAAGCGGCTTGCCAGATGCCCGACACCCCGGCATTAGGCGGGGCTTCCCGAGAGGGGGCGATTAGCTCAGTTGGTAGAGCGTCTCGTTTACACCGATGCTCCCAAAGCCCCTGAAACCCGCAGAAAACCTAGGCTTTTGCGCCCTTGGCGTTCGGGACTTCGGGAATAGTCCGGGACTCGCTTGCATCTAGGGCCTGACGCACGTCGTCGTCGGTGGCGTGGGCGTAGCGCAGGGTGGTCTTGATAGACTTGTGGGCCAGGGCGCGCTGGGCGGCCTTCAGGTTGCCGGTGGCGCGCAGGATTCGGGTGCCGCGCGTGTGGCGCAGGTCGTGGAAGCGGAAATTCTCGACGCCTGCTGCCGCCAGTGCGGCCGCCCAGGGCTTGCGGATGACCGTCGCGGTCATCGGGTATCGATCGCCCTTCTTCCGCCCAGGTTGCTTCCGGCCGAGCTTGTCGACGAATTCGGGCTTCGTCCGTACCGCCTTATAGGTGAAGACGAACGGCCCGACCTTCGGCTGATTGGCGATGATGACCAGCATATCCTGGGTGAGCGGGCGGCGGACGATGTCGCCGCCCTTGATCTTCGTGCCCGCCGTGCGGGCACCGAGGTCCACGTCCGACCAGCGCAGGCCCATGACCTCGCTCTTGCGCCAGCCGGTCTTGAGGGCGAATTCGCAGAACGCGTACAGATCGTCGCGGATTTCCTCGAAAAGGGAGGTTTCCTCGGTCGCGCTCAATTCGCGCGGGGCCTTGGCCGTCACCTTCAAGAGCAGGGCGCCCCAATCGGGCATCTCGCCCACGTCGTAGCGGGCCTTATCCGCCCAGCGCCAGATGGCGCGCCATACCTCGATCTCTCGATTGACAGAGGAATTTTCCAGATCGGGGCGGCGCTTCGCGACCAGGGCGAGCAGATCGCGTTGGGTGATCTCCGACAGAAGATTGGCCGCGCCGATCGCGGCGATCAGTATCTTGATCGTCCGCTCGGCGTCGATCCACGAAGGCAGCTCTTCGACCTTGTCCTGATAGAGGCCGCACGCCTCGTCCAAGGTGATCGGGGGACGCACCTGTCCGCCATGGTGCGCCTTTGCCCGCTCCCTCTCCTCGTACCTTAGCGCCGCTCGTTTGCTTTTCGCGCCTGTCGAGCCGTGAAATCGACGACCTTTGACGATGAAGTCGAAGTGGAAATACGGTGAGTTTTTCGGCTTGTAGACGGACATTCAGGGGCCTTCCGGGCGCGGCTTGCCACATAGTCGTCGCAATCCTCCGGGCGATAGCGGATTTTGCGGTCGGTGATGGCGACGTAACGAATGTGGCCGTCCTGCCGGAGTCGGCGCAAGGTCTTCGTGCAGACGGACAATCTATGCGCCGCCTGGTCAGGGGTTAGCAGCTCGGTCACGCCGCCTCCTTCACCCGTTCGGCGTGGAATAGCTCGGCGATCCGATCGCGAACCAGGGCGGGCGTGTCGTAGGGCGAGGTCTTGCCGTGCACGGCTAAGATCGCCGAGCGGGTCGACAGGATGACGCTCGCCTCGGCGAGGGTCGGGATGCGCTGGGGCCAGCCCTTCACATAGCGCAGATTGGCGGGCAAGCGGTCCTCCAGATTGCGGCGCTCAGCCGCGCGGACCTTGCCGCGCTCCAGATCGGCCCATAGCGCAGGGTGGATCAGGTCGGGGGCGATGTCGCCGAGCCAGCGCTGCTGTTGGAAAGAGAAGGTCGATTGCGCCTCGATATCGACCAGGTGGTGCAGCAAGCCCAGATTGCCGGGCGCCCGCGCCGAGACGGTCAGGTCATTTTCTGATCCCATCACACAGAAGGCGCAGCCGAAGCGGGTGCTGCCCAGGCGGTACGGCTCGGCGACGGGCAGGGCTTCGCGCTCCAGATAGGTGAAGACCTCGTCCTCGCGGATATCGACGCCGGGGTGCCAGGTCGTGATGCATCCGCCGGCCGCGCGGACCCAGGGCTTGCCTTCCCGCTTGGAAATCGGCGCCAGGCGGCGCTTCGGACTTTCCTGTCGGCGGATGCCGACGATCGACAGGATCTCGGTGCCCTTCCACTGGCGCAGCAGCTCGGGCAGAATGACCTGGGTCTTCAGCTCGGCCGTGCAGAAGCGATTGCTGGCGCTGCTCCAAGGCCCCGTCAGGTGATAGGTGCGCAGGTCGATATAGCGATCAAGGCCCAGCTCGAAACGCCGCTCCCAGCGGTCGACCAGGTCTCCGGCTTTACGACGCACCACGACAAGCGGAACACCGATCGCGGCCGCTGCCGCCTCGACGGTCGCGGGTGTCGTCTGCCATTCGATCCGGCCGAGGTCGGAATGGATGGCGATGCGGCGGTCGCGCGGGTGGCCGAGCTGGTCGAGCAGCCGATCGGCGGCATGGCTGATCGATACGCTGTCCTTCCCGCCGGATAGCGAATAGGCGACCGGCACCCCGGCCGCGATGGCGGCGCGCACGCGATCGTCGATCGCCAGGGTGCTAAACCCGCTCGTGAACAGATTCATCTGAAGGCGCTCGGTTTTCATGCCGCTTTCCTCCGGCGGGGCGATTTCGTGCGGATGGCGAGGGCGTGGCGGCCTGCCCAGGCGCGGTAGAGGGCGAAGCCGCGGCTGGCGGCGAGGAAGTCGAGATGGGCGAGGCGATCGGCCTGCCAGTCGGTGAGCGGCTGGCGTTGCGACAGGGCTTGCAGGCGGGCGCGTTCCGCCTCCTCCTGGTGGTAGCTGGGGCGGGTCACCGGCGACGCTCCTGGGCGGCACCGGCAAGGCCGATCAGGACGAAAGGGATGAGGGCGATTGCCAGTATGATCGCAGCAGCGGTCAGCAGGCGGCTTTTGCGAGGGGTCGGCTGGGTCATGCGGCTTCCTTCCATGGCAAAGGGCGGGTGCCGCGCGTGGCGTAGGAGCCGTCGCGCAGGCCGATATTGATGTCGGCGAGCAGGCGGGCGGGCATGTTTGCCGTTTCCCACCACAAGAGGGTGTCGACCGCGTCGGCGAAGCCCACGATCTCGAATTCACCGGGATTGGCGTTGGCGCGGGTGCGGGCGTGGCGGGCGGACAGGGTCAGGTGATGCTGGCGCTCGAACGGCCAGGCGCCGCCCTGGTCGGGGGTGTGGACGCCGAAAGGCTCCGGCCGGAGCCAGGCGATGGCGTTCCAGCACCGCGCGATGGTGCGCATAACGCGCAGGCCGTCGAGCGCGGCCGAGCGGGTGATGCGCCCCTCGGCGACCAGGCGGGGATAGTGGGCGGCGCGCTGGGCGTGCAGGTTGCGGGCGACGGCCGCAAGGAGCGTGTGATCGTCGTACCAGCGGGGGCGATAGGGGCGATCCATCAGATCATCCCCAAATTTATCATGTAGGTTTCGAGGATCGCCGAGGCTTCCTGGTATTCCTCCTTCTTCTTCAGGCGAATTTTGCGGATCGTCTCGATCGTCGTCGGATCGAAGCCGACCGCCTTGGCCTCGGCCAACACGTCCTTAATGTCGTCGGCGATGCCCTGCTTTTCCTCGTGCAGGCGCTCCAGCCGCTCTAAAAGCTGCTTAATCTGTTCGGCTGCTGCCTCGCCGTTGGTCATGATCGGATCGGGGACGGGCTTGGACTTCTTCTTGCCCTTTTTCGCGGGCGGCGGGGCGAGGCACGGGACATGCCGCGTCACCCCGCCAGGGCCGCGCACGGTGCGCATGGTGATCGCATTCATGGATCAGCGCCCGGCAAGAGCACGAAAGGCGTGCTGATAATTGGTATAGCCGCCCAGTTTGGCGATGAATTCCAGCGCCTCATTATGCTTGCAGCCGGTTTCGCGCTTCAGTTCTGTGGCGCGCCGCTTCAGACCTTCCAGCGTCGTGAACATGTACTTGCTATTGGCGTCCATAGGTCAGGGCTCCTCAATATGCGGGGGTGGGCAAGTGGTCGGGATTTTTGAAAATCCAGCAGTTCACCGTTTTGCCGGTGGTGCTGTTCGTGGGCTTCGATGCCGCCACGAATTTCCGCTTCTTGCTGGTCTTCAGCAGGCGCTTCAGCTCGATGATCGTGCAGGGCAGCGACAGGCGCAGGTCGGCGCAGCGCTGTTCGAAATGGACCAGGTTGATCGCGTGCACCTCGACGGTGCGGCTGTGATCGATCGGCTTGTCGGTGTTTTCCGCCTCGATCGAGCGCATATGGTCGAAGCGCTCCCAGAACAGCTCGACATGCGGATGATCGTCCTCGACCGCGCGCTGCCGCTCCTGCAGCATGGTGTCGATGAAGGCGTGCGCCTCGTCCGCGTGGGTGTCGGTCAGGTTGGTGACGACCAAGCGCATGGCATCGAGCATGGAGGCGAGCTGGGCGTGGTTCTTGATGAGGCGACCGTTGTGGACGCCCGCCAGCTTGCCGAGCCTATCCTCGTGACCACGAAAGACCTCGTGATAGGTCTTCATGATCTCGGCCTCGCGGCGGATGACGTGGATCAGGAAGCCCGAGACATTTTCGACATCGGCGCGGGCGAGCTGCTCGCCCGCCGTCTTACCGGCCGGGCCGAAGCGGCTCTTGTCGAAGTGCATCGCCATGATGCGTTCGCGGAGCGCCGGTGACGCCTCGACGGCGTCGTTCTGGGCGATGACGATCGCGCCGCGAAAGGGCGGCTCGAATGTCTCCATGCCGCCATTGGCGATGGCACGGGTGCGGACCGGACGACCGTTATAGGCGGTCTTCAGCTCGTCCCATTCGAATTTCTTGCCGTGCGACTCCTGGGTGCGGTCGCCTTCGATCAGCACGACGGGCAGATTGCCGACCTGCCCCAGGGTACGGGCGATACCCGCGTTGGTCGCCTTGGTCGGATCGAAGCCCTCGTATCCAGAACGACCGGCCAGCTTCCACAGGAATTCCAGCAGGGTGCTTTTGCCGGTGCCGGGAAGGCCGGTCATTTCCAGAAAGGCCAAGCTCTCCTGGTCGCGGCGCAGATGGTCCGCGAAAAAGCTCATGACCCAGAATGCCAAGGCGACGATGCCCTTGGGGCCATAGGCCGTGAACAGCGGCGGCAACCACGCCAGGTTGAGCTTGTCGGGATCGTAGGTGATGCGCAGGATACGGTCGGTGGTGCGAAGCTTGACGTTCTGCTTGCCGAGGACGAAAAAATCCTCCTCGTTCGGCTCGTAGACGCGGCCTTGGTAGACGGCGCGGTCGCCGAGGACCCAGGCGCCATGTTCCTTGGAATATCCGGTGTGCTGGATCGCCTCGACCAGCTTCAAGCTGGTCCACTGAACCTGCATCAATTTATCGAGCTGGTAGGCGCTGCCGGTCCATTGCGCGCCCGCCGCGACCGAAGCGAGGCGCTTCTTGAATTCGCCGTTCGTCGTCGTCGCCGAGCCGCTGAAGGTCGCCTTTACGCTCGCCCGTCCCTTGGGAAAATCGACGCGGAGGTAATAGGCCCCCTCTTCGATATTGGGATCACGCTGGAAATACAGGGTGCGGAAGACGCAATTGGCGACCTCCTCGATATCGCAGGCTTCCTCGGCCGCCTGGTTCCATTGCTCGTCGAAGGGCAGCGTCTTGAAATCGGCATGTTCGGGCGCTTCGCTCTCCAGCCAGTTCTGAACGATCTGGTTGATGCGATCGATGGAGAAGCTCGCCCAGAGCTGCTTGCCGCCGAAGATGATCGGGAAGGAGGCGTAGCGTTCCTTGCGGTAGATCAGCAGCGCCTTCTCGGTGGCGCTGCCCGCGATCGTCACCTCGCCGTTCCACAGGTAGTCGGCAAGATGCTCGGCGGTCAGCTCGTCCGACTGGGCGAGATCATTCCAGTCGTGCTTTTCGCCCTCGCCATCGGGTCGGACCTGGGCGGCACCGCAGGCAAATGCAGATTTGCGGGCCTTCGCGACGAATTCACGGGTGAAGCGGACGCCCGCCTTGCCCACGTCATAGGCGAATATGATCTTGGGGGTGGGCTTGCCCTTCTCGGCCGCTGCCAGGCGAAGGGCATCGAGCGATTTGAGCGGGTAATTGTTGCACGACAGGGTGCTGACCGCGACGGCACCGCGATCCTTGAACGCGGGCGCCTGGTTGAGCGCGACCGCGTCGAAGATGCCTTCCACGACCCAGACCTCGGCCGCGTCGGCGAGAACATCGGGCGTGTGCGCGGGCATGGCCCACCACAGACCGCCATATTCGCATCCATAGGAGAAGCGGGCCTTCTTCTTGCCGAAGCGGCCGGGCTGATCGATCAGCCGTTCCCAATAGCTGTTGGGCTTGCCGGGCAGTGCAAAGCGGACGGTCGCGGTGCTGATGCCCAGCTTGCTATCGTGGTAGCTCTCCTGGGTGTAGCATTCGCGCAGGCCCATGAGATTGAAGCCGCGCGCGTGCTGGAGATAGGCATCCGCCGCAGCGTGCGGGTCCTGGGGCGTCTGCACATGACGCTTTGACCAGTCGTCGAATATGTCGGGATAGAGCGGCTTGACCTGAATGCTTTCGCCGCAATTGTTTTCGCGTCCGCATTTCAGGACAAAGGGTTTGTCCTGCCAAGTGAACAGCTCCTTTTCGCCGCAGGCCGGGCATTTGCCCTGCTGAAGGAACCGCTTCTTGTCGACGAAGCCGTAATCCTTTTTCAGGCGGGCGATCAGTGTGCGGAGGACTTCAGGCTGCACGGGGGTCAGGACTTTCAGGCAAAGGGGGACCGTGCCCGGCGACGGGGTCGCGCCGGGTGGTCATCAATCAGGGCAAGGATCAGGCGCGGCGCGGGGCCGCAGGCGGATTAGCTGGGGGTGGGCGCGATCTCGGCCGCAGCGGGGCGATCGTCATTGGCCGGGATCGGCGTGTCGTCATTGGCCGTGCGCGCGGTGCGGCCGAAGGGGAGCCGGATCAGCGGATTGGGACAGGCGCTGGGCACGATGGTGCGCACCACGACCAGGTCGGCCGCGAAGACGTGGCCGCATTCGTCATTCTCGCACCGAAAGCGGAGCTGGCGCAGCAACTCGCTGACCGATTCACTGGTGCGGATCGCCGCAACCGATTGGCAGTGCGGGCAGGTGATCGAGGGCAAGGATGCCCTCCGGCGCTTCGTCTTCATTGGTGGTTACCCCCGTTATTTCCCACGCCGCTGACATCGGACGGGAGAAAGCTGGACAGGAGGCGCATCAGCGCGTTCATCGCGCGGTCTGCCTCCTCGGTCTCGGCGAACGCGCGGTGGGCGCTCAGCGGCGAGGCATTGGTCGATACGACGGCCATGGCGGCGGACAGAGCGTCGCCACATTCCTTGGTCGCGATGGCGATCTTGTCCAGCAGTTCACGGGTGCAGGCGGTTTCGCGCTGCACCTGAAGCCCAAGCTGGAATTCGAAGGCGTCGAAGAACGGCGCCCCCTGCCCTCCTGCCGCGATGTACGCGGCGTCGAGCGCCTGCGCCTGGTCGATCGGGGGCACGGTATTGCAATTGGGCTGCGACCAGTAGCGGACGGAGCGCTCGGCCCGGCCGGTGATCTGCTTGACCTGGTCCCAGCCGATCACGCCCGCAATGCGGGTGATGGCGTCGGGATAGGTACGGGGTGCGCGAAGATGGGTCATGCTATGCTCCAACAAATCATGGTAGCGTAGCCCGAGCGCACGCGCTTGACCTGACCAGCTTTTTCCATCGCCATGAGGCGACGCCGCACGAAAGCCGTATCGAGGCGGGGATAGGGCTGGGCGTGCGACTCGGGACCGCGCGGCGTGCTCGCCAGAATATTGCGCACGACGTAGGTCATGACGCCATTCGCGTACCGGCGCACGATGGCGAGGATTTCGGCATCGGTGGGCTTTGCAATGGTCATGCCCCGAGCACCCGCTCGGCCGCTTGAAGCTGCTCGAATTTTGCGGTCGGGATCAGGACGTACCCAGGGTGGTGCGCCTCGCTGGTCATGAAGTCGTCAGAAATCCCGCGAACGGCTTGAGCCAAGACGGAATATTCGTCGATCACGACGGTGCTGGCTGATCGACCAACCGGGATAGGCTTATCGATTGGAACAGGGCGGGGAAGCACCTCGTCCATGAAGTCGGACAGCTCTTGCAACTTTCCCGCCGCCCTCACGTGCAGGAGAAAGAGCTTGTCCTTTTCCAAATCACTGATCGCATCAGTGGGTCGCTCGACCTTCAATCGCTTCGCCGCATCTAGCTTTTGCGATAGAAAAAGCTTGGTGACGAAGCGCGAAATCAGATCATAGTCCAGGCGCGCGCCCATTATGCAGCCCTCCGGGCGTTCGTGGTTTCGGGGAGCAAATCGTTGCTCGGGCGGTGCGGGGCGGGCTGGTGCGCGGCGACGAACCATTGGCCGCGATAGGCGGCGGTGATCTTGGTCCAGTTGCGGCCCAACGCGCAGGCGATGGTGGTGACCGCCAAGGCCCCGGCGCCAGTGAAGACGCACCCGTGGAGGATGTCGGCGATGGTCATTGCTCAGCCATCACCGCTTGCAGTTCGGTCTTCACCGAAAAACCGATCTTGGTGAGGATAAAGCCGGTCTGGCCATCGCGGGTCAGGGCGCGTTCGACCAGCGCCGGGCGGCGCTTGGTGGCCTTGGTCATGCGGATCGCGGTCGCCTCGACACAGCCCAGGACGGTGGGATCGCCGTCCAGATCGAGGACCAGAAACGCCTGTCCTGTCGACAGGCGCAGGGCGATGTGACGCGCATTCGTGGTGTCGTAGCTCATGCTCGATCGTCCTTGGCTTTGGAAAGGGCGGAGGCGACGCAGAGCTGTTCCATCGTGCCGCGCACGATGGCGATCGCCGCGTCTTGGCTCATGCCGCGCTGGACACAGGTATTGAAAATGCCGATGCGGATGGCGCTCTCGATTGCCTCAATGCGGGCGCGCCCCTCCAACTCGAATGGCGGATATTCGGGATCGGCCCCCGCAATGACCACCTGTGCAATGTGCCGGACCTGCCGTGGCGAGACGAATTTCAATTCGTCATCGGACCAATTGGCGATCCGGTCGACCAGCTTGGTGAAGCGGTTTGATTCCATCATGTTGAGCAAGTCGACGACGATTTCGGACGGGCAGTCAGCGGGATGCCAGCCTATCAGCGGCGGGCACCCGGCGTTATCGGCAATCGCCGTCATGAGGGCGCGGCCGATGTTCGCCATGTCGCGGACCTCGCTCAGCGCGCTGGCGTAGCCTTTGGTCCGCCAATCATCTGCCGCATTCTCAAGCGTCTCCAGAATATCGTCGTGGTCGGGCGACGCGGCGCATTTTGCCTGAACAGGCGTCTGTGTGTTCATGACTTCACACACTGCGAAATGGCGCGCCGATCGCCGGGGACAATCGGCGCGACGCCCTCTACCGCCTCTTGGCATGGGAGTACGTTTGAGGGGGCTTCGGGATACATGTCAGGGCGAATGCGCGATGCTGGAATTCCAGTGGCGGTTGCGACCCTGAGAACAAAGAGCGGACTGACCGGGCGGTCATGCTTGAGCCAGTACGAAAGCGTCTGCTGCTTTACGCCTGTCTCGCGCTCGAAAGCCGACTGGTTGCCCTCGAATTTTTCGAGCGCCTCGTCTCGTGCGGCAAGCGCGATCTTGAGCTGTTCGTCCGTCATAACAAACGGCTTACAAAGAACCACAAACAACTACAAGCCATTTGTAGCGGATCACATCACAAATGTTTTGTAACGGTCACACGGTGGATGACGTGACCTCCAAGGCCGCCTGGTTGAAGGCCGCGCGCGATGAGCGCGGTTGGTCGGCTGCGACCCTCGCGCGTGCCATCGTCGAGACGGCGGCTTCACGAGGGGTCGAAGTCAATCTGACGCAGCAAGCTGTCTCATATTTCGAGAATGGCCACGGCAAGACGGTCCCACCTTGGTTCCGCTGGGCCGAAGCGCTGCTCAACGATCAGGACGCTTTCCCTCCCCCTGCCCCGACAGCGTCAAACATGTTGTGGGTGGATGTCACTATCCCGCTTGGATCGGAGGAGGCTCTGACCCTGATGTTCGAGGGGATGCTCGCGGGACTGGACCTGAAGGCGTCACGGGCCGCGAACGCTCGACTGCTTGCACGTAAGCTCCCCATTGCTCTGTCAGGTTTGCGAGATCTTCGCGTCGTGTCGGAGACGCGCCAGGACCATCGCGCGGCGCCAGAAGAAGCCGCCGCAGATCTCGCCACAGCGAGTCCCGAACCGCGACCGTGATCGAACAGTCGATCTCGCATGGCGAGCAGCCCTGCTCGCACGCCGGGGTCGCGCGGACCAGGCGGCCGGTCATGGCCGCGCCCCGCGCATGAGCGAGCCCCCGGCCCGGTTGAGCCCCCGCCAGATCGAATGTCTGCGGCTGGTCTGGTCGCGTCGTGCCACGTCGAAAGAGATCGCGGCCGAGCTGGGCATCAGCAAGTCGACGGTCGACAAATATATCGCCGAGGCGATCGAGCTGACCGGCGCGCGCGACCGGCGCCAGGCGGCCGCGATGATATTCGGCGAAACCCCGATTTTGCAGGGGGATGGGCGCGACATCATACCCCCCGAAACGCCCCCTGTAGAATGGCAGTCCGATTCTGCACGGGTATCCGGCCCGATCGCCGAGCCCCTAACGACCGAGGCGTCGATCGGGGCGGCCCCGTTCTGGCCTGCTTTGGGAGGAGCACGGCGGCTCAACACGCTTTCGCTGTTGCAGACGCTGGGTCGGATAGGGCTGATCACGGTGGGTTCGCTTGCTGCCCTGGCCCTGGCCATGGCGCTGGGCAGTGGACTGCCACCCGTCGCGAAGCCGGTGCTTCGCGCCTTCGATCGACTAACCGGATAATCGCGGGGGCCTCCCCCGCAGCGGAGGTCAGATTGGCGAGCCTGGAAACGAAAATCGGTGTGGCGCAGGCGGTGGGCCTGCCGTTGATGAAGGCCGAAAAGCTGTTGGATCAGGCGTTCGTCCTGCTGGCGCAGGCGCAGGCCGCAGCGGTCGAGGGACGCCGCGCGGCGCGCCTGCCGCTGCATGCCGGGCATGACGCGATCGAGCAGGTGGTCACGGCGCAGGCGACGCTGATGGCGACGCGCAAGGCGGTCCACACGGCGCATTACGGGTTCCGGGACATCGCCGACGGGATGAACGTCCCGGCGCGCGCCTATGGCGACCATGGCGACACGCCGCGCGAAAACGTCATCCCCGTCCTGCCCGGCACCACCGGCGCGCATCTGGCGGTCGTGCAGGCCAATGCGGCCTGACAGGGCCGGGTTGACGCGATGCGCTTCGCGGTCCGATGGAACAGGCCATGAGCCTGTACCTCTTCCTCGCGGTCCTCGTCCTGTGCTGCGCCTATGCGCTGGCGCGGGGCGGGCCACCGGAGCGGGCCTCGGCGCTGTTGCAACTGGGCGCGTTCGCGACGGACGAGGCGGTGCACCGGCTGGTCGACGGGCGGGCCTATGCCGCGTTGGCGGTGGGGTCGGCGCTGGTCGACCTGGCGCTGTTGCTGGCGCTGATCGTGCTGGCGTCGCGGTGCACGCGCCATTGGCCCCTATGGGTCGCGGGATGGCAGCTGGCGGCGATCGTCGCGCATCTGGCCAAGCTGATCGATCCGACGATGCAGGCCACCGGCTATGCGATCGAGTTGCAGATATGGGCCTATCCGATGTTGCTGGCGACGGCAGCGGGGGCGTGGCGCTATCACATGCGGCGCGCGGCCGGGCTGATCGAGCCGGACTGGAAGACGCTGGACGGGCGGCCGATCGTCGCCTGATCGGGGACCGCCCATGATGCGGGCGGAACGCAAGCGGCTGGCGGCCGAGATCTTCGTATCGCGGCGCGACCGGGATGCCGCCTTCGCCAGTGTCGAGGGCGGTTTCGGTGAGCCCGCCTGGGACATGCTGTTGCTGCTCTACCTCGCGGACAGCGAGGGCGGATCGGCGACGCACCAGGAGCTGTTGTTCGCGGCGCATGTCGAACGGGACCTTGCCGAGCCGTATATCGGTTGGCTGGTGTCCAAGGGGCTGGCGGCGTTCGGTGAGGTGGAAGGGACGATCCGTCTGCTGGAGGCGGGGCGGAACATGATGGACCGCTATCTCGATCGGCGCGTGATGCGCGGGCCTGACAAAAAGTTCATGCATTAACCGCGACTTGCAGCGACCGGCGCGGGCCGCCAGCCGTGCAAAGTCGGGTATGATTTAACAGGGGTTGTTGATCTGGGTCATATCGGCGGGTCGTTACGGCGATGCATCCGAAGTGGATCGAATTCATAGGGATTTCGGGGGGATAGGTGATGGTTTCGGTGGACAACGACTTCGCGCGGTTCGGCGCGAAGAGCTATGCGATCAACAAGATCACCAGCGTGGAGATTCGCGAGGTGACGGCGCAGAATGCCGGGTGCATGGTCGTCCTGCTGGCGCTCGGGGCCGTTCTGTCGCTGGCCATCGGGATCGCCGTTCCTCCCTTCCTGATCTTCACGCTGGTCTTTGGCTATGGCGCCTATCTCGCCTGGAAAAAGTCGAAGCAGATCACCTATCAACTGTTCCTGATTACCGCCGCGTCCGAGCAGCAAGCCTATGAGAGCCTTGACCGCGACGACGTTTACAGCCTGCGCGAACAAGTCGAGGCGGCGATGATGCACCATTCCCGCGGCGGTCGGGACTAGGCGAAGCGGGACCGGATGGCCGCCGCGACGATCGCCTGCGGCGCGCCGGGCGCGGATGATCCGACGAATTTGTCGCCGTTCGCCAGCCCGGCGGTCCATTCCGCCCCGGTGCCCGCCAGTGCCAGGCGCCAGCCGGGCAGGACCAGGCCATAGGCCGCATCCCAGGACGATAGATATTGCGGGGCGTATCGGTCCCAATCGACGTCCTCGCGCGGGTCACCCCACCACCAGACATTGCGATCCGCCTCATGATGCCAGCGAGGATGGTCGGGACGCCCGACATAGCGCCAGATCGCCGAGTTGACCTGCCACCAAGTCATGTCGTCATCATTGGCGGATGCGACCAGCGTTTCGACGCGGTCGGCGAGTTGGCGCAGGGTGGTGAAGATCATGCGCCCTCGCTCGCGACGACGATCGCCCGACCGTCCCAGGCCAGCCCTTTCGTGGCGAAGAAGGTCATGCACCTTTCCCAAGCCCGCACGCTGACCCCATGGCCCTTTTCCGCATAGCCGATGGTCCTCAGCGACAAATCGGCCCCCTGCGCCACCGCCGCCTGTTCCACCCCGCAATAGGCGCGCATGGCGCGCAGGACTGCGGCGCGTTGTTCAGCGCTTTCGGGGATCGGGTTGTCGGCTACTTCCCCACGCGTCTCGGTGAGGGCCTGGCGGATGGCCGGGGTGATCGCGGCGATGACGCGGCGGACTGTCTCATTTTCCATATTGCGCTTGTAGCGCAGATTATTTCCGTCACAACGCAAAAATATGCTTGCCAAGCGCAATTCTTCCTGAACGAAGACGGCGACGAGATCGCATTCGCCTCTCACCACTCGCACCGCGAAACGACTTATCAGCTGCGCGACGCCCAGGACGGTGTCGAGCATGCGTGAACCCTGGGACTTTCGACGCGGCGACCGCTGGCGTCTTGGTCTTCGTCTCGGGAAGGACCCGTCCAACGCCACAAGTTCCGCATTGGGCTGGGCCGCGATCAGCCTTGGCAAAGCGCGGCCGATGTCGTCGGGACGGTTTCCCTCGGCCCCTGATGAAATGGTCGACCGGGTGTTGACCCAAGTCGCCATCCATACCCGCCAGCATGGCGAGCCGCCGGAATCCCTGGACCTATACCTCTATGGCAATGACCAGTGCTTCCTTGAAAGTGCGGCATGCGCCGAAGGGATGAGCAGGGCTGACCATGAGGCGATGGTGCGTCGCGTGGCGCGGACGCTCCGCGCCGAAGGCCATACGGTCAGGATCAGGACGGTTCGATGAAGACGCTATACGCCGCCTGCCTCGCGCGGCTCGGCCTGTCCGAGCAGGCCGCGACGCATGTCCACGCCCGCGATGGCCAGCCGATCCGCCTCGACAATGTCAAGCGCTGGGCAGCGGGCAGCCGCCCGACGCCGGATTTCGTCTGGGCCGATCTTCGCGCCTATGAAGCGCGTATCGTCGATCGGTCGGAGGCCATGCGCGAAGCGTGGGAGGATGGTGGCGAGGGGCGCACGGTCGGGGTTCGGATCAATGGCGACCCGGTCAACCTGATGGCGGCGGCCGATTTCCTGCTGGGCTGTGACGAAACGCCGCCTGTCCTGGTGAACCTGGAAGACTGACCACGTCCGCAAAGCCGCGGTTACGCCTGTTCCAGCGTCACCGCGCTGGTGAAGCCGCGATCGGCCAGCAATTCGTGGGTCACGTCGGCGATCAACCATTTCACCTTGTCAATCTCGGCCTTGAACCCCGACACGGTCATGGGCCGGTCGGGGTAGAGGTCGAGCCGCCCGAGGGCGAGGCCGAGGTCCAGTTTACGCGGCGCGCGCGCGGCGCGGCTCTGTTCGGCCTGGGCGGCCTGTCTGGCGGCGGACTCGGTGGGATAGGTGCGGGTCAGGCGGCGGGTGGTCCCCTCCCCCTTGCCCGCCGTCACCACCTGCTTTTTCGCACCCTTGCGGTCGTGCCAGGCGGCCTCGACCGTCCCAACCTCCTCGCGCTTTTCGATCCGGAAACTGTGCCGATCGCCGACCGCCCGGGTCAGGGTGGCGCCGGGGATGGGCTTGCCCGAGCTGCTGATCCCCGCGCCGATCGCCGCGAAGATCAGCGCGCCGCCCTTGATGGTCGCCACCGCGTCATGCTCGCGCCCCAGGCGGCGGAGCAGCGCCATGTCGCTTTCGCGCGCCTGGGCGAGCGTCGTGACGGCGATATCCGCCAGCGCCGGGGCGATGCGCGGGGTCAGCTTGTTGCGGGCGGCGACGGCGCGCAGGACCGCACCCAATGTCGTCTTGCTCCATGACTGGTCGCGCCGGGTGACGATCGCGCTGGTCATGTCCGCAGAACGCGCGCGGATGGTCACGATGTCGGGCGGGCCGCTATGTTCGACGCTGTCGACGGTGAAGCGGCCCTTGTCGACCAGCCCGACATTGACCGTGCTGCCCGCGCTCCATCCGAGCTGGATCTCGATCAACGCCTTTTCGGGGGGCAAGGCCATCCCGCCGTCGCTGTCGTCGATCGTCAGTTCCAGTTCGTCGGCGTCCCCGCCGCGCTTTTCCGACAGGCGCAGGCCGATCAGGCGCGCGCGGGATCGGCCACTGGGTTCGGGGATGCGCCCCTTGAGCTTGCCGGTGATGTCCTGTCCGTTCACCGTCACAAGATAGTCGGGGACATTCTCGATCGCGGTCATGCGGCCTGTCCCTGTCCAGCGTCCACTTCGAGCAGCTCGATCGTGAATTCGATCAGGCGCGGCGTGCCGTCGGGCATCAGGTGGCGCTGGCGCTCATCGAGCTCGGTGATGACGAACGCGCCGTAAACGCGGCCCGCGCCATCGATCAGCGACCAGGCCGCGCCCTCGTCCGCCATTTCATGCAGCCGGTCCAGCGAGGCGCGTCCGTCCATCAACTCGGCGGGAGCGTCCCCCGCCAGCGTGATGGTCTGATTGTCGCGGCCGGTGAATTGGGTCGCGTCGATATTGCCGATCCGCCCGCTGCGCGCGTGACGCCAGGCGCTTTTGCGCTGAAGATCCTGATAGGCGAGCGTCGGGAGGGAGAAGACGAACATCCCCAGGGCCATCATGTTGCTCATAGATCGGCTCCATCCGGATCATCGCGATAGGTCGAGCGGGCGGATGCGGCCTTGGACCGCTCATAATCTTCCAGCTCCCGGCGGATCGCACGGGCGAGATCCTCGGCGGACTGGCCGGGGAGCTGGTTGATGTGGAAGTGATATTGCGACGGCGCGGCCGGGGCGGGTGCGCTGGCCATGCCGCGCGGGCGGTCGACGGCCTGTCGCATGTCGCGGCGCGCCCGATCGCCCGTGTTGATCGCGGTTCGGACGTTGTCCGCGTCCGTCACCAGCCGCCGCATGACGGGCGGGGGCGATGACAGGGCGGCCATCGCCGGCATCGTCACGGCTGGCACCGCCAATACCGCCGCCATTTGCCGCGTGAGGCGCGCCATGCGCGCGACAGGCGCGCCCGCCGCATCGTCGAGGCCCTTGTCGAGCCCGCCGATGACATGACCGCCCAGCGCCATGAAGACGCGGCTGGGGGAATGGATCTGCGCGGCCGATTTGAAGCCACCCGCCAGCGCCTTCGCCATGCGGACGCCCGCGCTCCACAGGCGGCCCGGCGCATTGGCGACGCCATTCATCAGCCCGGTGACGATCATGCCGCCAAAATCGAAGAACAGGCGGGGCAGCGTCGTGAAGGCGGCGCGGATCGCCGCCTTGAACGCGCCCCAGGCCACATCCCAGCCCCGGCCGAGAAGGCCGGGAAGCGTGCCGGTCAGCCAGACCCCGGCCGCCCCGCCGAAGCGGTATAGCGTGCCCAGCGCGGCGCCGATGAAACCAGCCAGCCCGGTCAGGATCTGACCCAGGCTCATGGAGAAGACGGCCTTCACCCCGTTCCACAGGCTGCCGAAAAAGCCGGTGATCGCGCCCCAATTCGAATAAATCAGATAGACCGCCCCGGCGACGGCCGCGATCCCGCCGACCACTGCCGCAAGGGTGCCGATGATCGGCAGAAATCCGACCGCAGCGATCCCGCCCGCCGTCCCCATCGCGATCAAGCCCGCGTTCAGAAGCGCGATCGGCCCCATGATCCCGGCGATGGCGATCATGCCGACGCTGAACAGGCCGAAGAGAACCCCCAGCGCGCCGACCAGGACCATGGCGCCCTTCGCCATGACGGGATGCGCCTGCGCGAATGCTCGGGCGCCCTTGGCCAGCCCCGCGAAGAATTGCGCACCCGATTTGATCGTGGGGAGCAGGGCTTGACCCAGGGTGATGTTGACCGCTTCGAAGGCGTTCTTCGCCAGGTCCGTCGCGCCCTTGGTGGTGTTGATCCGCGACAGGAATTCGCCGGTCATCGAGCCGGCATATTGGCTCTTGTCACCGACCAGGCCGAGGCGCTGTTTCAGGCCGTCGAGGTTGGTGAGCAAGGGCGCGATGGCGCCGACCGATTCGGTGCCGAACAGCTCGCTAAGCTGGCTGGCCTGCTGGTCCTTGCTCAACCGCCCGACCCGTTCCAGCACGTCGACGATCGTACCACTGGCGTTGACCTGCATCGCCTTGGCGACCTTCACCGCGTCGAGGCCGAGCGCCTTGAACGCGGCCTGTTGGCTCTTGGTCGCGGCCGCGCCCTTGGTCAGGGTCAACAGCGTGTTCTTGATGCCGGTCGCCGCGACCTCTTCCTCGACGCCGATCGAATTCAGCGACGATGCCAGTGCAGAAATCTGCGCCGCGGCGATGCCCGCCACCTCGCCGAGCGGGCCGATCCGGGTGACGATGCCGGCGACCGCATCGGCTTTGCCGCCGAATTTGTTGGTCAGCGCGTTCACCCGGTCGCCGAGCGCCTCCACCTCGGGCTGGGTCATCTTGAACGCCTGACGCCATTTCGCCATCGTCCCGCCCGCGTCCTCGGCGCTCATGTCGAAGGCGATACCCATCCGTGCGGCGGCATCGGTGAAGGCGACCAGATCCTCGGCCTGACTGGGCAAGGGGCGGCCGAACTTGTCCATGCCGACGCCCGCCGCGCCCGCCGCTGCGGCAATATTGGACAGGTCCACGGCGGTCATCGGGATGCGCTCGCTCAAGGCGACCAGCCTGTCCTGCATGGCGGCGAGCGGGCCTTGCGCCATGCCGGTGACCTTGGCGACGCCCGCCATCCCTTCCTCAAGGTCCATGGCGCCGCGCGACGACGCGACCAGCGGGGCGGCGAGCGCGATGGCACCGCCGATCCCGGCCGCGCCGCTGGCGGCCATGCCGCCCGCCATGCCTTGCGTCCGCGAAAAGCTCTCGCGCGCGGCGCCCAGGCGGCGCTGACGGGCGGCGAGTTGCTCGACGCGGCGGGACTGTTCCGCCATGTGGCGCGTCGTCTCCTCGATCTCGCGGCCGAGGCGCTCCTCATGTTCGGCCAGATCGCGCACGCCGATGCCCGCCGATCGCATATCGGCGCGGGTGGTGCGCAGCTCGGCCGCCTGTCGGCGTTGTTGGTTGGTCAGACGCGACACCGCGTTTTCGGCGCGGGTCAGGTCACGTGCCATCGCCCGGCTGGGCGTTTCGGTCGCGGCCATGGCGGCGCGCAGCTCGCCGACGCGGGTGCGCGCGGCGGCCAGTTCATGGGTGGTGGACTGGAGTCCGGCGCGAAGGGTGCGGAACGCGCCGATCGACCCTTGCGCCCGTTGCAGGCTTTCCATCTGCTCGCGGGTGCCGCGCAGGGCCTGGGCGGCGCGGGTGCCGCCATTCGCCATGTCGCGCAGCGGGCGGGTGAGCCGGTCGCTCGCCTCCATCAACACCTGGATGCGCAGGTTCCGGTCCATCACTCGCCTCGTCTTGCTTTGGCGCGCTTGATCGCGCGGGTGTGCCAGCGCATCAGCTCGGGCACGGACATTTCATCCATCGCGGCGGGCAACCATCCGAAGATGGTCGCCACGTCCGCCATCACTTCCTCTACGTCGTCGGGGAGTCCGCCATCGCCTTCGCGGCTTTCGGCAGCAAAAAATCCATCACCTCGCCCCCGAACTGCATCAGGTCGGCGGGGTCCATCACCGCGCCCTTGGCAATGGGTGGCGTGGTGATGCGCGGCGCCAGGGTGTGCAGCGCGGTCACGTCGAGCTGCGACAACGCCATGAGGGTCAAGCCGCGCAGTTCGCCCGAGCCGGGCTTGCGCACGGTGATGACGGTGCCCGCCGGGATCAGGACGGTGTCGCCGCTCTTCACGGCTTCGTCGAGGGTGAAGGTACGCAGGGCGGGATTGGTGGTCGCTTCGGTCATGACATTTTCCATTTCGCTGCGGGCCAGATCGGCCTCGATTTCTTTGCGGCATTGCCGGGGGGTGACCCCCGGCTTGTTCGAAGGGTGGGAGCGGCGCATCAGGACAGGGCGGCGCGCATTTCGGCGAGGCGATCGACGCCGTCGACGCGGAAGACCATATTCAGCACGTCGATCTCGATGACCTCGCGGCCATTCCATTCGAGGCGGTAATAGACCAGCGCCGTCTTGGTCTTGAATTCGCCGCCCTCGCCGGGCTTCGACTCGCCCATGTCGATTTCCTCGTGACGACCGCGCACGGTCAACTCGACGGTATCGGTGGTGCCGGTGGCGTCATTTTCGTGCCAGCCCGCATAGCGGAGATAGACACCCGCCATATTCATCACGCCGAATTGCTTCAGCACGTCGAGCATCGGCCCGCCGCACGTCGTCTCGATCTCCATAGGCTCGGCGCCCATGTCGAGCTTGACGGTGCCGTCCATGCCGCCCCCGCGCCAGTCCTCCAGCTTGCGGGTCAGCTTGGGCAGCGTCACGCTGGCGATCTCGCCCAGCCAGCTATTCCCTTCGTTGAAGACATTCATATTCTTGAGCTTGCGCGGCATCGCCATGGGTCAGGTCCGATCGTCAGAGGGGGAGGGAAGCGGGCGTCAGGCGGCCACGCCCGCCGCGAAATCGGCGAGGTAGCTGTCGGTAATCCGCTGGGTCAGGGTCAGGTTTTCGAGCGGGGGGACGGGCGTGTAATCATAGTCGATGACCAGCTTGCCCGCCTTCAGGGTGGCGGTGGTGTTCTTGGCCGGATCGTACCAGGCGTTGCCGTCGATGATCTGGCCGGCGCTCTTCAATTCGCGCAGCTTGCCGTTGATCGTCTCGACAATGTCCTTGACCAGGCTGGGGCGCAGCGGCTTATCGATCGCCCACAGCATCCCGTTGGCGATCGTATCGAGCAGCACCTGCGCGGTCGCGGTGGCGCTTTCGAAGGTGAAGGGCGATTCCGGCGCGGCGCAGGTGCGGCTGCCCCAGAAGCGGAAGCCCCCGCCGGTGCGGATCAGCGCGGTGACCTGGGCGGCGTTGAGCAAGTTCGCCTCGGTCGAGGCGTCCTGGATGTCGAATTGCACGTCCTTCGACAGGCCGGTCACGCCGCTGACCGGCACGTTGGACAGGGTCTTGTGAAAACCCTGTTCCTGATCGATGCGGGCGCGCAGGCCGAGCGCGCGCGCGGTCGCGGTGCTGCTGACCGTCTGTCCCGCCGCATTGGTCGCCATGAAGTCGGGCCACAGGAGCATCAGCTCGCGCGCAGCGAAATTCTTGCGATAGTCGATCGCGGCCGAAATGTCGGCGCCGATCGCGGCGGCATAGGCGCGGGCGCGCAGCCGCTGGGCGATCACGGCCAGGGCGGTGGTCACCGCCTGGGTATCGAGGCCGGGACAACCGATGATGCGCGGGCGGACGCCGACCTGCGCCTCGGCCGCCAGCAAGGCCTGCATGCCGGTCTTCAGGCCGTTGACCGTCCCACCGATGACCGCCGCATTGGTCGCGGCGGTATCGGCGCCAGGCGCGACGCGGACGACGACGACGGGCGCGCGCGCCTGGTCGGCGATGGCGCGCAGGTCGGACGCCAGCGTGCCATTGGTCCCCGCCTTCTCGATCGCGCTATCCATGTCCATGATGAGCGCGGGGCGGTTGAGCGGAAAGACGGTGGCGTCGGCGTCGGGCGCGGTGGCGACCATGCCGATAACGGCGGTGGCGATGGTGGTCAGCGCGGCTGCGCCCTCAGTGACCTCAGTGATGGTGATGCCGTGTTGATAGGCCATGATTTTTCCTTCAGGCGGTGGCAGTGGCGGAGGTGAGCGGGATGGTGAGGCTGGCGCGGGCGCCGAGGCGCGCGTCGGTCCGGACGCCCTCGATCGCGACGGAAAAGGCGCCAGGCGCGGTCTGGTAAATCGCGACGTTGGTCAGGCGGATGCGCGGCTCCCAGCGGAGCAGCGCCAGCGCGGTTGCGGCGATCAGGCGCATCCGACCGGCCGGGTTCATCGGCTGGTCGATCAGATCGGGGAGCAGCGAGCCATATTCGCGCCGCCCGATGCGGGCGCCGATCGGCGTCGACAGGATATCGGCGATCGACTGGCGCAGATGATCGAGGCCGGTCAGCGGCTTGCCGGTGACGGCGTCCATGCCGATCATTGTGGCGGTCCCGACACGGCGCCGCCCGCCTGAACCTTGGTATGGATATGACCCTTCAGGCTCTTGCCACCGCCGATCACATCGTCGCTGGCGGTTGCCTTGCCATTGATCGACACATCGCCGTCGACGGTCAGCGGGCCGGTAATGGTGACACCGCCCGGCGCGTTGATCCGGACCTTCCCGCCCGCCGGCAGATCGGCGACCAGAAGATGCGCGGTCGCATCGTAGGAGACGATCGCGCCGTCGCCGAAGCGGATCAGGTCGATATCCTCGGCCGAGGGGGCCGGGTTGGCGTCGGAGAACAGGCCAAGGAAGGCGAAGCCCGCCTCCATATCGCCCTCCGGACACAGAAGGGTGCATTGCTCGCCGACCGTGGGTGGCGACCAGATGCGCGTCTTTCCCGCGCGCGGCACGATCCATGGGACCGAGCCGGTGACGATCTCGCCCACGCGCACCGTGCAGGTCGCTTCGCCGCGATCGACGGTTTCGATCGTGCCGACCTGAATAATGTTGCCGATAACGCGGCGGGGATCGTTGAGAGAGGCCATGGTCGCGGACCATGAAGCCGCCCCGCTTCGGGTGCGCGGGGTTGCGGGTGTCGGGAGGTTCCCGACACCCGATAGGTCAGAACCGTCAGATCAGGCGGCGGTTTCTTCCGTCGCGACGATCACGCCACAAACGATCTTCGCCACGACCCCGCGCGCCACCTCTTCGACGCGCTCCCCGGTCGCTTCTGCATCATAGTCACCACCCGCCGTCACACAGGCGTTCACCGAGCGATGGTGACGGATATCGCCGCTTTCGAACGTCACCGGCACGGTGCGCGTCGCCGGGTCATATTTGCCAATCGTCGTCTTCATTGCATCATCCTTCAGCTATGTACCCAGGTGCCTCGGTAATTGTGCCACAGGCGCATCGTCCCGGCGTCGGTGTCGACCTGATAATGAGTGTCGCCGTCCTTACCGCCCGAGGGGGGCGCGGTGCCGCGCGTGATGGTGTCGCCAGGCAGATCGTCCGCGAAATGGACATATCGACCGCTGCCCAAACGCCCCAGCGTACCGGACCAGGCCGCATAGCCGTCCGCCGAATAGGTCCATGCGCCCCATTGCGCATCGCCCGGACGGTTGAGCACCTGGAATTTCGCAAAGCCGCTGAGGTCATTGGCCAGCAGCCGAAATCCACCCGAGTCGCCATTGCCGGGCGTCACGCCCTGCACCGGCCCCGTGAAGGCCCCGCCGGTCAGGAGAGCGAATTTGGCCCCCTCGCTCGCCCGCATGAAGGCCGAGCTGTCCAGACCGTCGAGCAGATCGGCGTCGAGGCCCGAACCCGAGCCGTCATTCGCCGCATCCCACAGCATCGCCGTGCCGCGCCGAAGCGGCCCCGACCAGCTCGCGACGCCATCGGCCGAATAGGTCCATGCGCCCCATTGCACATCGCCAGCCCGATTGAGCACCTGCAGTTTGGCAAAACCGCTCAGGTCGTTGGCCAGCAGCCGAAATCCGCCCGAGTCGCCATTACCGGGCGTCACGCCCTGCACCGGACCCGTGAAGGCCCCGCCGGTCAGGAGAGCGAATTTGGCCCCCTCGCTCGCCCGCATGAAGGCGGTGCTGTCCAGACCGTCGAGCAGATCGGCGTCGAGGCCCGAACCCGAGCCGTCATTCGCCGCATCCCACAGCATCGCCGTGCCGCGCCGAAGCGGACCCGACCAGCTCGCGACGCCATCGGCCGAATAGGTCCATGCGCCCCATTGCACATCGCCAGCCCGATTGAGCACCTGCAGTTTCGCGAAGCCGCTCAGGTCGTTGGCCAGCAGCCGAAATCCGCCCGAGTCGCCATTACCGGGCGTCACGCCCTGCACCGGACCCGTGAAGGCCCCGCCGGTCAGGAGAGCGAATTTGGCCCCCTCGCTCGCCCGCATGAAGGCGGTGCTGTCCAGTCCGTCGAGCAGATCGGCGTCGAGGCCCGAACCCGAGCCGTCATTCGCCGCATCCCACAGCATCGCCGTGCCGCGCCGCAGCGGCCCCGACCAGCTCGCGACGCCATCGGCCGAATAGGTCCACACGCCCCATTGCGCATCGCCGGAACGGTTAAGCACCTGGAGTTTCGCAAAGCCGCTGAGATCGTTGGCCAGCAGCCGAAATCCGCCGCTGTCGCCATTACCGGGCGTCACAGCCTGCACCGGCCCCGTAAAGGCCCCGCCGGTCAGGAGGGCGAATTTCGCCCCTTCGCTCGCCCGCATGAAGGCCGAGCTGTCCAGCCCGTCGAGAAAATCCGCGTCGAGGCCCGAGCCGCTGCCGTCGAGGCCAAGCAACGCGGCGAGCGCCAGCGCGGGGGTCAGCACGCGATTGGGGACGCCGGCCCTCGCCTCGTCCAGCGTCGCGAGTTCCACGACGCCCGGCGTGTCGGTGGTCGCCATCGGATTGAGGAAATTGGCGTTCCCGAACGTGATCTGGGTCGCGGAGATATCGACCAGCGTCGCATCGATCGCCAGCAGGAGCAGCGCCGCGCTCGACTTTTCGATGATCGGCGACGCCTGGCCATAGATCGCAAAGAGCGTCCCGTCGCCGAGGTACAGCCCGAAGCTGCGCACCGTGTAGCTGTCGCTGGTTTCGTCGCGGACGATCAGGTGAATCACATCGGCCGCACTGGCGCCGCCCGAAATGGTGGCGATGCGCTTCACTTCGCCGGGCAGGGTCGTAGCGGACGGCGATGGGGCCACCGCCGTTGGCGATAGACCGGCCCCGGCGATGCGGACCGCATTGGTGCCGTCACGCGCGGCATTGACCAGGGCGGCCCGCCCGGCGTCGGTAATGGTCAAGACGATCGACATGATCTCTCCGGGTCAGGCCGCAGGCGCGGTCATGGCAAGGCGGGTGAAAAGGGTCGGGCGTACCGCCGCGACGGGCGCAAGCCCGGCAGTAGCGTTCAGCGCCTGGCTGAAGGTGAAATGCGAACGGACCGGCTTGGTGCGGTAAACCTCGGCGATGATCGCCTCGACAAAGGCTGCATCGACCGGCGCGCCCGCCTGATCGGTGATATTGAGGACCAGGCTGAACGTGTGGGGATCGCCGGGCGGCTGCATCTGCCACCATTCGCGAATGGCGATGACACCACCGAAGGCGGTGACCACATCGCGCACCGAACTGGCGGTCCCTTTTCGGCGCTGGATCGCGATGGCCTGGGTGATGCGGCGCCGCTTCACCGCCTCGGGCCAGTCGCTCGACCAGCTATCGATGGACAACGCATAGGCGAGATAGGGGAGCAGCTCGACGGGACAGGTGGCGGGGTTCCAGAGATCGCGAAAGGGTGTCGGCACATCGCTGATCCGCGCGACGGCATGGTCGAGGGCGCGTTCGAGCGGCGAGGCATTGGGCGGAAGCAGCGTCATTCGCCCACCCCGCCGAAGGTGATGGCCGTTCCGGTGCAATAGGGCGCCATGGTCCGGTCCAGCACCACGTCCGCCGCTGGCGCGGTCAGCACGACATTCTGCACGCCTTCGACATGCAGGGCGGCGAAGATGCCCGAGCGGACGATGTCGCGGCCGAGGCGGTGATTGTCGGCGACATAGGCCGCCAGGCGCTTTTGTGCCTCCGCCATGACGATCGCGCTATCCGGCCCCGAAAAGGTTCGGATCATGGCCTCGACGCGATATTCGCTGATCGAAGCCGAACGGACAGTGACATGATCGGTCATCGGCCTGCGCGTTTCGGCAGAGACATAGGCATCGACCGCCGCCAGCAGCGCCGCACTCGCCGCACCATTGCCGGTCCGCGACAGGACGGTGATGACGACTTCACCGGGCGAGGGGCTGGTCGCGCTGGCGTCGAGCACATCAGGCGCGGCCGAAAGCGTGTGAAAAATATAGGCACCCTCGGGTCCGGCGACCGAATAGCCCTCGGGCGCCAGGATCAGGCGGCGTCGGAAATCGTCATCGCTTTCATAGACAGCGGGCGTATCGGTGGCCGCATCGGCAGGCGTCAGCAGCTTGCGCGCGACACCCATCAGCGCGGCGAGCTGGTCGAGGTCGGAGCCGGTCGCATAGGCGGGCATGACGGCGCGCGCCGCATCATTGGCATCGGCGCGGAGCAGGAATTCGCGGTAGGCGGCGACCTGAAGGATCTTTACGGCGGGGTCGCTTTCGACGGTCGCGTCGAAGCTGGGCAGCAGCGTCTTCAGCCGCGCGATCATCTCGGCGAGGATCTGCTCATAGGACAGCGCCTTGACCACCGCAGGCGCCGGCAGGCGCGACAGATCGACGGCGGTGAAGGTAGCGTATTCGGTGGCCATGCGGCCATGTCGCGGAGGCCCATGCCCTCGCGCCATTGGTGCCGGGTGTCGGGAACGTCCCGACACCCGAACCCCATCAGGCGGCGACGTGGCGCAGGATGGTGTCGATCATGGCGGACCGCTCCTCGCTGGTCAGGCCGAGCAGCACGCGGCGGGCATAGCGCACCGGCTTGCCGCGCTTCGACGGGCGGTCCATCTCGCCATATTGGTGGATGCTGGCGACCCGGCTGGCGGCGGGCTTGGGAAAGCCGATCCACGCCTCGTCCGCCGTCGCGCCGCTTTTCAGGTTCCGGCCGCTGCGCAAGCGGGCGAACATCGGCTTGGCGCGCACGCTGCCCTGCCGCCGGAATTTGCCGGCGCGCTTATTCTGGTCGGCGGGATCGACGGGGAGCCACTGGTCGACCTTGTCCCAGAAGAAGCTGCGGATGCCGCCCGCCTCGGCGTCGAACCCGGTCAGCAAAGGTCCCTGTCGTACCCAGCTTTTCATGAAGACCAGGCGTGGGTTCGCCGCGCCCTTGGGGTAGAGGAATTTCACCGCATGGGTGCCGGGCGTGTCCGGCTTGCGGGGGCGGCGCTTTTCGAACGCGGTCCCATCGGGCTGTTGCTGGCGACCGATACGCGCCGACTGGCTGGCGCGGATATCGCCCGCGATTTCGCGCAGGATGCGGCGTCGTTCGGGCGCGCCGACCTTACGGAGGAGCGCGCTGGCCAGCGTCTCGATGGATGCCAGGTCATCACTCATGACGTGCCTGGTGATGCGCCGGGGGCTGGCCTGTCGCTCTGGGCGATCAGTTCGTCGCGCAGGAAGAGCTGCCACAGATTGACGCCGCAAACGCCGTCGAAGCGATCAAGATCGGCCGGGGTCGGATCGTCCAGATAGTTGACCTCATAGCCGCCGCCTTCGCGCGGACGCACCGCGACCCGTTCGGTCAGGTCCAGCGTGATCGAGATATCGGCCGTGTCCGCGTCCAGCAGCTCGCATTCGAAGGTGAAGGGTTCGGCCGTCGGGCGGTCGAGCAGATCGGGCTGCGCCTGGGCGATCCATGCCAGCAGCGGCACGAACAGTGCGGCGCGGTCGCCCGCAAAATCCTGTGCGACCAGGTTGAGCTTGTAGCGATATTCGAAGGAGAGGCTGGCACCACTGGTCGCCGCCACCCTGCCCTCGTCGACATAGAGGGCAAGGTTCTCCGGATTTTCGGCGAACTGGGGGACGGCCTGGATCAACAGGCGGCTCAAGGAGGCGGGCTTGTTCATCAGGGAAACGGAATAATCTGGCGCATGTTGCGCACGCTTTCGAGATAGCCGGTGCGGTTGGGGTGGATGCAGTCATCGGTCAGCGGCGCACCGGTCGCGCTCAGCGCCCAGACCATCGACGTCCCGTTCATCGTCGCATCCCATGGTTCGAAATCGAGCCAATAGTCGAACAGGACGCCCGACCGCTTGAACCGGTTGACGCCGAGCCGGTTGGCCTCGTTCACGGTCGCGGTCTGGTTGGCGACGGTGGTGCATTTGACAGCACTGTCGGTCGGCGTCGTCTTGACGAATTCGGTCGTGGTGAACTTGCGCTTGCCCGGCGGGACCTCTCCGGCCGCCGTGGTCAGGTTGGCGATGATCGTCGCCGCGGTGACACCATTGGAGATGTCATTGCCCGCCAGGTTGATGCCGATGTCGGATGCATATTGCATCGCATCGAGCCGCATCGTGCGGTTGCCCGGCGTCAGATATTTGGCGAGAGAGTCACCCGCCTGCGCGCCGTTGATGAAGCCGATCGAGCCCGCGTAATAGCGTTCGAGATAACCGAGATAGCCGGTCAGGTCGGACGTATCGCCGATCCCATAGGCATGACTGTCATCGGCGACGAAGACGGTCGGCGCGGTGGTCGTGTCGACCACGATCGGGAAATAGCCGTTGGTCCCGCTCGGCTGCGGCACCATGGCGCCCAACGTCGGGGTGGCGGGGGCGGATGCGCCGAACTGGATCGTGCTGCCGAGCTGGCTCCCGCCGCCCTGTCCGACATAGTGGATCAGCGGTCCGTCGATCAGCGTCCAGACGCGCACGCGCGCGTTGTTCGGGATCGTGATCGCGCCCATGTCGAGCACGACCTTCTGACCAGGCGCGGCGACCGCGCTGACCGGGCCATAGAGCTTGACGCCGATCGGATACTCGACCCAGCTGGTATAGGTCGCGGGCGCGCCGCCATCAGTCTCGTTGAGCGCGGGCGAGATATAGCGGTTGTAGTGGATGACCCGAGGGCGAGAGATTGCGCTGGTCGTGCGATACTCGGTGACCGCCATGGCGCGCGTGTTGCTGCCTGACACGGCGGTATCGAGCCGCGCCTTGTCGACGACGACGCCGAGATAGGGCGCGACGCGCCATGGGCTCGCCCTCTGGATCGCCTGTGCCGCCATAGCGCGGGCGGCGGGATCGACCTGCGCCGCGATCGGCTGGAGCGCGAAGAGGGCCAGGAAGAGCGCGAAGAGCGCGGAGGCGAGGCGCCGGGTCATTGCGCCACCCGATAGGTGATGCCAGCGCCCGGCAGGGTCAGATAGAAGGTAGCGCCCGCCTCGGTCTCGACCCATGGCTGATCGACACCAGGCGTCGCATAGTTGCCGATGGGCACGCCGCCCGGCGTCAACGGGAGGCGCGTCACCCCGCCATCGGTCGAGCGCAGGATTTGCGCGTTGCCCCCCGGCCATTTGGCGGCGGAAAGTGCGACGGTGATCGGGCGCCCTAGATCGGGGATGAACGGTCCCGCGACCTCCACGCCCGCACTGACGCCCGCGATCGGCGCCGACGCGGCGGGTTTCAGTGGGGCGGCGGTGGTCGCCTGCGCGACGGTGCGGTCATAGATCGCGCGCCGCTCTTCGATGGTGGACAGGGCCATGGTTACTCCTTGGCCGGGCAGGTGCCCGGCACGATCCAGTTGGTGAGACGGTCGAGCCGGTCGGCGTTGACGCCAGCGGCGCGGGCCAGACCGATGAACCCGGCCCGCCAGGCGCCGGGGATCGTCGCGATCATCGCGGAATCCTCGACCAGGGCGGCGGGGCGATCGGCGCAGGTGAGCAGATCGGCGGGGGGCCGGGGCGGCTCGACGGCGACGGCGACGGGTGCCGGTGGCGTCAGGTCAGCGCGCCGGGCGATGCAGCCCGGCAAGGTCGTTAAAAGCAGCGATCCAGTCAGCGCCCACATGATCGTGCGCATTCGCATCCGCATTGGCCTTCTCCATTCGGGTGTCAGCAGCCCGTACGCGGGCCATGGCGGCCTGTGCGGCCTGGGTGTCGGCGAGCGACCGGGCGTTTTGCGCCTTCATCGCCTCGGTCAGCAGGGCGGCGGTCTGGCGATCGATCGCCTCGCGGTCGGTGCGGAGCTGGCTGGCACGATCGGCACAGGCGGCGCCAGGGCCGCGCGGATGCTTGGCGGTCCATTTGACGCCGACGTTCGCGCACACCAGATCGCCGCGCTGCACGGCCACGTCGCGGTCCCGCTCGGCATGGCGGGCTTGCACGTAGAGCCAGGCGCCGACAGCGGCGACCGCGACCAGGATGACAAAGGGCAGCTCGGTGCGCAGTCCGCCCCAGAGCTTGCGAAGCCAGATCATGACGGGTCCTTTCCAGTGAGCATCATCGCTTCCAGCCGGACGGCGCGGGCGCCGACCTGGTCGTGCCAGAGCGAGGCGCGCATCCCGGCGACCGCACCGCGCCAATCGCCACGCTCGATTTTCGGCAAGGTGTTGACGAAGGCGCGCAGCCCCCTGCCCTTGCGGGTCCGCGTCGGCGGAAAACCGATCCCCAGATTGAAACACATGTTGAGCATCACGCGCTGGCGGACGGGATCGAGTTTGCGCCACCAGGGCAAGTATCGATCGAGGTCGTCTTCGGTCCGTTCGATGTCGCTGACGAACAGCGCGTCCGACTGTGCCTGACTGATCCCGCGCGCGATGCAGCTCGCGACGGTGATCCCCAGCACGGCCGTTTCCCGCGCGGAAATTCCAACCGTATCGAGGTTGCGCCCCTTACCGATCGTCCGATAGCCCTCGGTACAGCGATAGACGGTCAGCTTGTCGCCTTCGTCACGCGCGATCTCATGCGCCAAGCGGATGCGGTCGTAGCTCACTTGGCGCCCTTTCGCCCGGTGATGACGTCGATAAGGTTGAGGAGCATGGGGGCGCGCTCGACGATGCCGGCGATCAGCGCGGGCGTTGCCTTGAACGCAGTCATGCCGACCACGAACCCGACCGCCTGAAGGACATAGCCGTCCCAGCCAGTCAGCGAGGCGGCGAGGTTGCGCGCAAAATAGCTGACGGTGATTCCGACCATCATCTGGGTGATGCGGCGGGACCAGGTCAGCCCCTCTTCATAGGCTAGGCTGACACCCGCGCCGAACGCACCGGGGACCAGACCGCTCAGAAAAGAAAAAAAGCCTTCCGCGATGTCATGGAGAATATTTTTCATCGTCAATCCCACAAGTTCACAAGGGCGAGCGTCGGCGTGGCGGGGGTGGTCTGGGCGGTCGGCACCGTCACCGGCGTTCCGATCGGCAGCACCACGTTCATCGAAAGGCCCGGATTGGCATCGAGCACGGCGGGCCAGTCGGCGGGACCGAGGTTCATTTCGCGCCAGAGCAGCGCGTCGAGCGTGTCGCCCTGATGCGCGTGGAGCATCGTCGCCATCAGATCAGCTCGACACAGGTGCGGGTGACGCCCAGCATGTCGCGCACCGCCCACGCGCCGTCGCGGCGCAGCTCGCCGATCGTCGGGTCGAGATCCTCGGCGCGGCGCTGACCGGGCGCGGTCGTGTCCACGTCGCGGTAGCGCTCGACCAGGTCCGCCTTGGCAAAGGCATAGACGGCGCGGCGGTATAGGATCTCCAAGCGGGCTTCGCCGCCCAGCTTCGGGTTGGGCACATCGCCGACGCTCGCCAAATCGGCCGCGCCCGCCGCCCGCCGGGCAGCGGCCCAGGCGGTCAGATCATTGCCCACGGTAATGATCGCCGCCAGCACCGCGTCCCGCTGGCGATCGACGGTGACACTTTCGCGCAGGCGGGTGGCACGGCGGAAATGCGCAAGATCGATGTCGGGGAAAAAGCCGTCATTGGTGATGATGGTGGCGTCCGGTGCGGCGGGGTCGGGGACGATCGAGGTGCAGCCGTTCACATTGCCCAGCGCCGGGATGACAAGGGTGGTCATGCCAGAATGATCCACTGCGCGATCGACAAGCCGAGGATAAAGACTACGAGGCCGATGGTCGCGGTGAGCGCCGCCAGCCCCAGGATCTCGGCCTTCCCCAGATCATCCAGATCGGGCGCGTGGGCGCGGACGAAGGCGATATCTTCGGTGGCGATGATGTAGAACGACATCAGGCCGATGGAGAAGGCCATGCCACCGGCTATTTCGAGCGCCATGGCGAAAAGGAAAGCGAGCGTCAGCATGGATGTCCTTCGTGCCGGGCGCCCCTCGGCCTACGGGGGTGGGGACCAGGTCGATCGCGGCCCACAGTCCCGAAGGACCCTCCCGCATCGCGTGATCCGCCCCCGAGCGCCGGGGGGCAGCTTGTCAGCCGGTGGGACCGGCCGATTCCTGAAAGGCGGTTGCCGCCTTGATGGCTTTTTCGAGTTTGGTGATGCGGGTCTTGGTGCCCGCGCGCGGATTCAGTTCCTGCGCGCGGCGCAGCACGCCCAGCGCACGGGTCGCACCAGCGATGTAATCGGTAGGGCCGGTGTCGATCTCCCCGGCCGCGCGGGCCAGTTCGACGCCGAGCGCCTTTTGCAGCTTGGCCTGGACCTCGTCGTGCATGTCGGTGCCGATGGTCAGCAGCTCGACCTTTTCCAGCACGTCGAGCGGGAAGGTCTGGCCCGACGCCTGGGCACGGATCGCGGCCTCGGCGATCTCCTCGACCACCAGCGTCGCGGCATCGCGCTTGTAGCGCTCGGGCATGGCCAGGCCGAAACGCAGGACATGGCCCGCGATATCGAGCGCGCGGGACCAGTCGCCGGTATCGATCGACCAGACCATGATGGTGGGGAGCACGTCATCGGCGCCGGTCGAACCCAGCGCATCGCCAACGGTGCAGCGGCCCGCTTCGAGCTGACCGTCACAGAATGCGGCATATTCGGGCAGCATGTCGCGCTTGGCGGCGACCTTCAGCTCGGTCGACTTGATTTCCTTCAGCCGTCGCAGGTCGTGGGTGAGGCGCATCTTCATCTGCGCGGCAAGGCGACTCTCGGCGGTGCTGCCTTCACGGCTGGATGCGGGGGCCGAATGTCCCGCCGCGACCGAGGGGGCGGTCGCGGCGGGGCGGGTGTGCCCGCCCCCGGAGGCAGGAGCCGACGCCGATTTCATGGCAAGAACGCGTTCCTGCATCTGTTGAGCATAGCTCATTGGCGTGTCCTGTACGGGGGCGGGTACGGGGTGCGGGGCAAGTGCAGCCGCTTACGCGGCCGGCTTCTTGCCCATGACGATGGCTTCGATCAGCGCCGCCTTGCCCGAGTCTTCGACGACATAGGCATGGTTGACGCTCTCGTAATTCTCGATCTGGTCGCGCTTGGCGTTGTCCTCGATCTTGCGCCGCTCGGTGCCGATCTGTTCGTAAACCGACAGGTTAGCGAGCGTGGTGATGAGCAACGCATTCTTCGGGAATTTCGGCACGCGGACCGCCTGAAGACCACCGATCTTCTTGTCGGAGAGCAGCACGTCGCGAGCGAGCTGCTCGGTCGCGCGGTCACCGGCGGCATTGACGATCTTGAAATACTTGTCGTGGACCAGCTCGCGCCCGACGATCACGACCAGGTCCGTGTCTTCCCGGTAGTTTTCGTGCAGCAGCTCGATACCGTCGAACACCAGCGCGTCGAGATTGACATAGTCGACCTCGGTGCCGACCGTGCCGGGGCCGACATAGATCGCGCCGGGGGTGGTCACGCGGCCGGTGGTCGCGTCGCGGACTTCCTTCTTCAGCGCCGCGCCGGCCATATGGCGCTCGGGGCTGTCCTCACGGATGTGCTGGAGCCAGCCCTTGTTCACGTCCTGAAGGAGCGGATTGGCGACGGGATCGGTGGTCAGCGCGACCGAGACACCATTGAAGCCGATGGTGATGATATCCATCGCCTTGGCGTTGACGATCGCATCCCGAATGAGCGGCTGGAAATTGGGCTGATGCGCCCAGGCGTCCAGCGTCTCATAGCGGATCAGCGTGTCGAAATCGGTCTTCTCGCAGCGATAGGTGCTCTCGGTCAGATCGCCCGGATAGCGCGGCGCGCGATCCTTGGTCCGCGTGTCCGTGCGGCTGGCGATCGTACCCTTGACGCCGACGCCGACCTTGTCGCCTTCCTGCGCCACCACCGGGATGATGTTGATGCGGCTCAGGAAGTCGCTGGACGCCTGGAGCTTGGCGCGCAGCGTCTGCGCCACGGCGGGCGCGACGGTGAACGTACGGCTGGGGTCGGTGACGCCGTTCAGCTTGCCGATCTGCTGGGTGTACTGGTCGTACTTGGTGCGGGTGCCATTGAGCATGGGAGCGAAATCCTGACGGTCGGGGGGTGGGTTCGGGAGGGGGCGATCAGCAGTCGGTCACGATGTCCGCGCCGCCACCCGAGACGGGCTGACGCGAAAATCTGGTCTGCGGCTCGCCCTCCAGCTTGGCCTTCAGGTCCGCGAATTCCTGCTGATGCTTGGCCTGTGCCTCGGCGATCGGCGCCAGCGCGGCGCTGATCGAGCCCGCCACCGCCGTCTGGATGTCGGCGGTGAATTTGCCAGGGTCGAAATTGTCGTTCGCGGGCTTGGCCGCTTCGTCCTTCGGCTTCTCTGGCTCGCTCTGCTTGAAATGGCCGGTCAGCTTCGAGAACAGGCGGTTGACGATGTTGTCGACCTGGTCCTTGCCGTCCGCTTCCTCGGTAAAGGCGATCTCGGCGCGGTCGGTCGCGGTGCTCAGCATCGTGCCGTTGACGCGGCTGAAGCTCAGGCGCTGGGTGCCGATCGAGGCGGGGGTGTCGGTGAACGCCAGGCCGATCAGGCCCACCTTGTCGGTGCCCGCATAGTTCGGGGTCAGCTCGACCGAGGGGAACGGCTTCTGGTCGCGCTTCGACAGGGCGAAAAGCTGGTCGTTGCCGTCAACTTGGAGGTACAGGGCGGCGCGCTTCTCGGAGTTGCCCGCGATGGTGAATTCGTCGAGCTGCTTCTTGACCGCGATCACGTCACCATAGCCATTGAAGGGCGGCTCGGGGCTATAGCCCGCGATATGCTCGACATTGATGCGTGGCGTGTACGTGTCGAGATTGAAGGTCTCGACGATCTGATCGATCATCTCCGGCGTCACGACGCGGCCATCGCTGATCGTCTGGCCCGCCACGAATGCGCGGAAAAAATTGCTCTTCTTGCCCATGGCGGTCCTCGGCGGTTCGGTCTCGGGATGGGCGGCGACCGCCCGATCTATGCGAGGCCCTGAAAGGCACCGAAGGCGGCTATCTTCTCAAGCGCGGCCGAGTGTGGGGAGCGCCCCGACACCCGGATGTGCCTCCCGGTTCGGCGCGGCGCGGGCAAGGTCCGCCGCACCATGTCGATCCTCGCCAATCCCCTGACGCTTGCGCCCGAAGACCGGCGCAATGCCGCGCGCAGCCTGTACTGGCGCGGGTGGAGCTATGGCCAGATCGCCGACGAATTGCAGCTTAGCCGTGACACGGTGAAGTCGTGGGGGCGGCGCGATCGGTGGGACGAAGCGACCTCGATCCGCAAGCTGGAGGACTGCCTTGAGACGCGCCTGATGGTGCTGATCTGCAAGGAGAAGAAGACCGAGTCGGACTATGTCGAGCTGGACGCTCTACGCCGCCAGGTCGAAAGTCTGGCACGGGTCCGCCGCTATGAAGCGCCGGGCGGTCATTCCGGGGACCTGAACGACAAGGTCGCCAACCGCAATTCGGGCGAGCGCAAGCCCAAGGCGAAGAAGAACCACTTCACCGCCGAACAGGCGCAGCAACTGGAAGACCATTTCCTCGGCCAAATGTTCGGCTATCAGGAAACCTGGTGGGCGAACCTCAACCGCCGCACGCGCATGATCCTGAAGTCGCGCCAGATCGGTGCGACCTATTATTTCGCGTTCGAAGCGTTGATGGACGCGATCAAGAGCGGCCGAAACCAAATCTTCCTATCGGCGTCCAAGGCGCAGGCCCACCAGTTCCGCAACTACATCGTCGGTTTCGCCAAGCTGGTCGGCGTCACCCTGGGCGGCGATCCGATGCTCATCACGTCGGATCTGCGCCCCGAGGGCGAGGCAGCGGCCGAGCTGCACTTCCTGGGCACGAATTTCCGCACCGCCCAGGGGCGCAGCGGCAACTTCTATTTCGACGAGTTCTTCTGGGTCCACGGGTTTGAGGACCTGAATAAGGTGGCGTCGGCGATGGCGACGCACACGAAATGGCGGAAGACCTATTTCTCGACGCCGTCGACCGTCGCGCACCTCGCCTACCCCTATTGGACCGGCGAGCGCCGCAACAAGCGCAAGAAGAAGGCGGACCGGGTCGAGATCGACACCAGCCATGAGTCGCTGAAGGAGGGCCGTGTCTGTGAGGACGGGATCTGGCGTCAGATCGTCACGGTCCATGACGCGATCGAGAGCGGCTTTGACCTGGTCGATCTGGATGAGTTGCACGACGATCATCCGGATGACGAATTCGCCAACCTGTTCGGGTGCCAGTTCGTCGACGATAGCCTGTCGGCGTTCAAGTTCAACGACCTGGTCGCGCTGGGTTGCGACAGCGAGGTCGAGTGGACCGATTTCGAGCCCGAGAGCAGGCGTCCCTATGGCGAGCGTCCGGTCTGGGCGGGCTATGATCCGCAGAACAGCGAAGAGGGCGACAATGCCGCGCTGGTCATCGTCGCGCCGCCCACCGAACAGGGCGGCACGTTCCGCATCCTGGAGCGCCACCAGCTCCGGGGCCTGGATTTCGAGCAGCAGGCCGATTTCATCAAGGCGATCCTGTCACGCTACAACTGCACCTATCTGGGGATCGACGCGACGGGCGTTGGCGCAGGCGTCTATCAGCTCCTCGCCAAGCCGGGTTCACCGATCCGCGGCGTGACCAAAATCGAATATTCGCTCGAAGTGAAGGCGACCATGGTGATGAAGGCGCAGAACGTCGTGCGCCGGGGGCGCCTTGCGTTCGACCTGGGTCATCTCGACGTGGTTTCGTCGTTCATCTCGATCAAGAAGACGATCACCGACAGCGGCCGGAACACGACGTTCAAGGCCGGGCGCGGCGGTGATGACGGTCACGCCGATATCGCCTGGGCGACCATGCACACGCTCATAAATGAACCGCTCGACGGCCGCGAAGCGCCGAAATCCACCATGGAGATCCTGTGATGCAAGAAATGCCCCTGTTCGGCGCCAGCAGCCGGGCGGCACCGGCCGCAGCGGAGGCGTTCAGCTTCGGCGATCCCGAGCCGGTCAATGATCGGCGCGAAATCCTCGACCTGCTCCAGTGCTGGCACAATGGGCGGTGGTATGAACCGCCGATCAGCGTCGAAGGGCTGGCGCGGTCGTTCCGCGCCTCGCCGCATCACAGCTCTGCGATCCTGTTGAAGCGCAATTTGCTGGTCGGGGCCTTCAAGCCGACCCAGTATCTGACGCGGTCGGACTTCGAAAAGGTGGTGCAGGATTATCTGGTCTTCGGCTTCGGCTTTCTGGAACAGGTGTCGAACCGCCTGGGCGGGCTGCACCATCTGAAGCATTCTCTGGCGAAGGCGACCAGGCGCGGGGTGGAGGATGGCCGCTATTTCTTCGTGCCCGGCAGCGCGACGGAGACCGAATTCCGGCCGGGCAGCGTGATCCAGATCATGCAGCCGGACGTGAACCAGGAGATTTACGGGGTGCCTGAGTATATCTCGGCGCTGCAATCGACGCTGCTCAACGAGGCGGCGACCCTGTTCCGCCGAAAATACTACATCAACGGCTCGCACGCCGGGTTCATCCTGCACGCGACCGGCGAGTTCGCCGAGGGTGATGTCGACAAAATCCGGGAGGCACTGCGCCAGGCCAAAGGGCCGGGCAACTTTCGCAACATGTTCGTGCACCAGCCCGGCGGAAAGGATGGCGGGATCAAGATCCTGCCGATTGCCGAGGTGGGAGCGAAAGACGAATTTCTCGGCATCAAGAACGCGACCCGCGACGATATCCTCGCCGCGAACCGCGTGCCGCCCCAGCTCCTCGGCATCGTGCCCGCGCAAGGCTCGGCATTGGGGAGCCCCGCCGAGGCGACGCGCATGTTCTGGGCGTTGGAAATGTACCCGCTCATGATGCGCTGGCTCGATGTGAATGCGCAGGTCGGTGCCCAGGCCGTCGCCTTCGACGAGGCCGTGATGCAGGCGACCATCGCGGCGATGGTGACCAAGGCGGCCTAGGCCAGGGGCGGCCGATGCCGCCCCATATCGTTGGAACAAACTAGGAACATGGTATAATCGCCCCATCGACTCGATGGAGGTGACGATGCTTGCTGAATATGGACAGGCCAAGGAGCCCTTCGGCGCTTGGCTGATGGCGCAGAAGGATCGTGGCGACTGGATCGATCCGATTGCCGCCGCTGCTCGCGCCGATCGCGGCTTTCCCCGCAATGGTACACCCGACCAGGTCCGCGACCGGCTGCGCGCCATGGGCGCCGATGGCGACGCCTTCGCCGCGCTCGACGATGCCGAGCTGGACTGGATGTCCTACTGATGGAGCGGGTGTCGCGCGATCACCTGCGCTTGGCGCTGCGCATCGGTCTGGGGCTCTACAAGCGGACCGATAAGCAGCGGCTAGGCATTCATGACGACCTGGTGCTCAACAAGATGGTCGAAGACATTCTCACACGTGTCATGGGGACCCCCTTCAATGAAGCGGTGATCCTGCGACCTAGTCGAGTGATCGTGCAGGCGGGGGAGCTGGAGGGGCGCTGGGGTAGGGATGAGCCGCACCCCGACGAGGTCCTGCCCCCCGGAACCATCACCAAAATCGTATAACATCATCGCGCAATTTTATTGCTTTTCGCGCAATAATATTATGCAATGTAATTTTATTACATTTTGCGCAATAATCTGTCGTACCCCCGAATTGCGCGCTTTCCTCCCCGCCTCGCCCGCGCTCTTTCTGTGTCCGAAAAGGTGCAGTGAGCGAACCGCCGGGAACCGGCCCAGGTCCTGGGCGGCGTAGCGATCAAGCCTGGGTGCGGCTGGGTGCACTTAGGTGCACCAATTGCCCCGACAATGCGACACGAAGGCAAGGCGTAATGGATCGGCAGAAGCGCGCGATTATCGACCTCGCCGTGCAGGTTCTTCGCGAGGCCATGATCGCGAGCGGCGAACAGCGATGCGACACAACAGCGGTACGGCTCGCGCTCCGATCGCTCCTCCCCCATTGTCCCGAGCGCTGGCCGCTGACGACATTTTGGGAGTCGGCTGGCCAAGAGAATGAGATCGGCAGAGCCCAAGGATGCACCGCCGCATTTAATGGCATCATCCGCCAGTTGCGCCGGTCAGGTGCATGGTCAGATTTGCGCACCTAGCCCCAACAGAAGGGGGCATATGCGGGAAAACCCCAATATCCCCAATCTGCTAAGAATTTGGCGCTGAAACCCGCAGAAAACTGCGAAAAATGAGGTTGGGGTCCGACCCCAATATTCGCCAATCTTTTTTACCGAAAACCCCAATGTCATTGAATTTAGGTGGTTTTTTTAGAGTACGAAATTGCTCTTAAAGACCCCAATCAGGTTATAGTTATGTTGGGGTAAATGTTGGGGTGTAAGTCATTGATTTTGCACACATGTTGGGGATGTTGGGGTTTTCCCGAGGCCTCCTAAACGTTTGGGAAGGCCCCTCCCCCATCAGCGCATATGACGCTCATAGCCAAGCCATGGACCGTCGCGCTGGATCGCTTGCGCAGGACATCCCCGCCCCAAGCCGCTGCACGCCAAATCTGTTCGGGAATAGTTCGGGACTTCTGGTTCCGCCTGGTTCCGCTCGGTTCCCTTCGGTTCCGCGAAACGGCCCCTTGCCAGCCCTGAAAATGGCAGTATTAGGCGGGTTTCCCGAGAGGGGGCGATTAGCTCAGTTGGTAGAGCGTCTCGTTTACACCGAGAATGTCGGCGGTTCGAGCCCGTCATCGCCCACCATTCCAGACATCATCGGATAGGCCCGACTCGGCGAAAGCCGGGGGCCAGATGCCGTGCGGGGCAGTGGATCAGAAGAGATTGTGTTCGCGCGGAGGCGCGGAGAACGCGGAGGTGTTTCGCCCGTGGCAGCTTATGCCTCTCTCCACCCCATAGAGATGAAGACGTGCCGCAGCCGATCGGACAGCCTCTCTGCGTCCTCCGCGCCTCCGCGCGAACAAATCTTCTGGGATCTTGTAATCTGATAGCGACCGGACCCCGGCCTTCGCCGGGGTGGTCGAATCGTGATCAGGCCAACTTCCAGTAGGTCGCGTAACGCTCATGCGCGATGCGGTGGTACGGGACCAGTCGCACCGGCTGGCCGTCCGCGGCCGGGATGGTGAATTCGAGCGGCTTGCCCGAGGCCCGAATCTTCTGCGTCAGTTCCCCCGGCTCGCCCGCCAGCGTCGGGGCCTGGAACGGCGTATTGTTGTAATCGCCATATTTGCGCTCGCTGACGATGATGTCCGCACCCGGCGCCAGCCCCTCGCGGCCCAGCGCGCCGGCCAGCACCAGCGGGCCATAGGTGAAGGCGACGATCTCCGGCGCGGCGGGGGCGCTTTCGACGCCGGGCTCCATCACCATCCGCCATTCGACCGTATCGCCGGTCTTCCACGTCCGGGTCAGCTCGGCATAGCGGCCGGGCTTGTCCGATCGCTCCACCTCGGCGCCGTTGACCAGCAGGGTCGCGGTCCGGCTCCATTTCGGGTGGCGCAGCTTCAGCGTCAGTTCGGTCGGCTGGCGCAGCTTCCACTGGAACCGGGTGGTCGCCGTCTCCGGGAAGGTCGTCACCTGGGTCAGCACCGCGCCCTTGTCGGCCCAGGTCACGCTCGAGGGGATGAACAGGTTCACGTAAAGCGCACGGTCGTCATGGAAGTAGATCGAGTCGCGATACTTCACATGATTTTCCATCCCCGTGCCGGTGCAGCACCAGAAGCTGTCTTCGGGGGTGTGATAGAGCTTCATGTAGCCCGGCCGCGCGCCCTGGAAATAGGTCGCCATGCCCGTATCCGGGTCCTGCGAGGCGAGGATGCCGTTGTAGAGCGTACGCTCGTAATAATCGGCATATTCGGCGCGCGGATCGTGCAGGAACAGCGCGCGGGTCAGCTTCAGCATATTGTGCTGGCAACAGGTTTCCGACCCCTTGGCCGAAAAGACATGCTTGTCGAAATCGGCCATGGCGAAGAAATGCTCGCCATCGCCATGCCCGCCGGTCGCGAAGGAGCGGGTATGCGCCACGGTCCGCCAGAAGAACGCCGCCGCATTCTGATATTTCGGCTCGCCGGTCGCCTCGAACACGCGCTGGAAGCCGATGATCTTGGGCACCTGCGTATTGGCGTGCAGCCCGTCGAGATAATCGCGCCCCTGCGCCAGCGGGTTCATGATCGCCTTTTGCGAGAAACGCTCGGCGACGCGGCGGTAATCGGCGTTGCCGGTCATGACATACAGGTCGGCATAGATTTCGTTCATGCCGCCATATTCGGTTTCCAGCATCGTCTCGAACTGCGCATCCGATAGCGGCCTGGTGGCAACGACGCCCCAATCGGCCAGCCGGATCAGCACCGCCCGCGCCGGTTCGCTGTCCGCCAGCAAGGCGGCGTCGCGCAGGCCCGCATAGACCTTGTGCAGCGTGTACCACGGCACGCCGGTGATCGGTTCGCCGCGCAGATGCGCCGCGACCAGCGCGGCCCCCTTGGGAAAGGCGCAGACCAGCCCGGTGCCCGCCGCCTTCTGGCACTCGGCCAGTTCGTTCGCGATATAGTCGATGCGCTGGCGGTATTTCCGGTCGCCGGTCGCGCGATAGGCGAGCGCACAGGCCGACAGATAATGGCCCAGCGTATGGCCATGGCAGTTGATGTCGTCCCACTGGGCCTCCGACTCCCAGCCGCCATAGACCGCGGCCTTGGGCTTCAGTCCGGCATTCTTGCGGAAATTGGCGAGCATCCGATCGGGCTGCAACCGCATCAGATACGCCTCGGTCATCTTCTGCGCATGGAGGAACGGCCCCTCCGCCAGCGTGACATCGGCCATGTCGAAGGGCTGGACCATGGCGGCGGATGCGGTGGCGATCGGCCGCGCCCCCAGCCCCGCCCCGTTCTGCGCCCAGGCGCTGGCGGGCATCGCCGCGCCCCAGGCGGTGGCCATCGCCCCCACGCTGGCGGTGGCAAGGACGTCGCGACGCGACGGGGCGTGGCAGCATGAGGGCACCGATCTTCTCCGACTATTTATCTTTGCCCATGGGGTAGCGGGCTTCGGTCGGGATTCGCAACCGCTTTCGCGCGCAGAAGGGATCGGCGGCAAAAAGGCGCGCATTCCACCACGGCGCCGGTGTTTCTTGTCGGACAGATAGAGGCGATCAGGAGGCCGTCACATGGCTCCGCCCGGCACGCAGGCTCATGCGCCAGAGCTGCTGGACGAGCGGCTCGTCCTCCGCCGACCGGCCCGGCAGCCGGGCGACCACGCCTTTGGCGAGCGCCAGCCCCAGATCGCCCAGCGTCAGCGTGAAGCAGGTCAGATCGGGCGACAGCGCCCGGCACGCCGGACTGTCGCGCAAGCCGATCACCGCGACATCGCGCCCGGGCTCCAGCCCGATGCTGCGCAGCGCGCGATAGGCCCCGACCGGCGCGGTCTCGCCCATCAGCAGCAAGGCGGTCGGCGGATCGGCCAGCGCCATCAGCGCGCGCGCGGTTTCCTCGCCATCGCTCTCGTCCGTCTCGCCATGATGGACCAGCACCGGGTCGAAGGGCAGCCCCGCCCGCTCCAGCGCGGCGCGGTAGCAGGCGAGGACGATCTGGCTGTTGTTGATCGACACGGGCGGCGCGACCAGCCCGATGCGCCGGTGTCCGGCCTGGGTGAACAAGCCCATCGCCTCGGCCACCACCCCCTCGAAATCCAGGTCGATCCAGGCATAGTCCTGCGCCGTCGCGGTCCGCCCCAGCGCGATGAAGGGAATCCCCCGCTCGAGCAGGAACGCGATCCGCGCATCGTCCTGCTGCGTCCCCGACAACACCCAGCCATCGACCGTCCCGCGCGACACGTGCCGCCGCAAAAAGGTCAACCCGTCCTCGCCCTTGCGCGCCAGCAGGACGACGAGGTCCAGGTCATGCTCGCCCAGCCCGCTCTGCAATCCCTCCAGGAGCGCCATGAAGAACGGGTCGCCATGGATCGCGCTGTCATTCTCCAGCGTCAGCATGAAGCCGATCGTGCCCGTCCGCCCGCTGCGCAGCGTCCGCCCCGACTGGTTGGGGATATAGCCATGGGTCCGCGCTGCCGCGATCACCCGCTCGCGCGTGGCGGGGCTGACATCCTTGCGATCGTTCAGCGCGCGCGAAACCGTGCCGATCGAAAGCCCCAAATGCTTGGCGAGCTGGCGTATGTCCATCCGCCCGTGATTGCGGGACGACGCGATCCGCACAAGGGTCATTGACAGTCCCGATTGTTCCGATCACTATTCGTAAACGTTTACGGACGGACAAAGATCGGGAGGGTGATAGGGTTGGACACGCTGTGTCTGGAATCGCGCGCGATCGCATGGCGCTACAATGGCGACTGGCTGCGGATCGAGGCGCATGGTCCCGACGGGCTTCGGTTGCGCGCCTCGACCTTTCCGGCGACCGATGCCAAGACCCATGCGCTGCTCGACACCGTCACCCATGACGGCACGCCGCACGTTACCCGCGACGGGGCCATCGCCCGCATCACCCATGGGCGGATCACCGCCGAGGTCGACCTTCAGGGCCGGGTCCGCTTTCTGAACGCGCGGGGGCAGCTTCTGCTCGAGGAGAAATGGCGGCAGCGCGATACGATCAACACATTCTGGACGGTCGGCACCGACGAGGTGCGCACGATCAGCGCGCTCGGCCTGTCGGGGCGCGAGTTCAAGCCGCTGCCCGGCGAGGTCGCCGCGATCACCGTGCGGTTCGAGGCCAAGCGCGGCGAACGGCTCTACGGCATGGGCCAGTATCAGCAGCCCAATCTCGATCTGGCGGGCTGCTCGCTGGAACTGGCGCAGCGCAATTCGCAGGCCAGCGTCCCCTTCGTCGTGTCGAGCGAAGGCTATGGCTTTCTGTGGAACAACCCGGCGGTGGGCGAGGTGCATTTCGCCGCCAACGGCACCGTCTGGACCGCACGCGCCGCGCGCGAGATCGACTATTGGATCACCGCCGCCGACACCCCCGCCGAGATCGTGCGCAACTATGCCCGCGTCACCGGCACCGTGCCGATGATGCCCGACTTCGCGCTGGGCCTGTGGCAGAGCAAGCTGCGCTATCGCACCCAGGAGGAACTGCTGGCGGTCGCGCGCGACTATCACCGGCGCGGCATTCCGCTGGCGGTGATCGTCGCCGACTTCTTCCACTGGCCGGTCCAGGGCGACTGGCGGTTCGATCCGCGCGAATGGCCCGACCCGGCGGCGATGACCGCCGAGTTGAAGGCGATGGGCACCGAACTGCTCGTCTCGATCTGGCCGACCGTCGACCCCAGGTCGGAAAATTACGCCGAGATGGCCGAAAAGGGCTATCTGGTCCGCGCCAATCGCGGGCTGGACGTGCAACAGGAATTTCTGGGCAATACCCGCTTCATCGACACCACCCATCCGGGCGCGCGCGCCTTTCTGTGGGAAAGGGCGAAGCGCAACTATCGCGACCAGGGGGTGGCGCTGTTCTGGCTGGACGAGGCCGAACCCGAATATAGCGCCTATGATTTCGACACCTATCGCTATCATGCGGGCAGCGTGCTGGCGGTCGGCAACGCCTATCCGCTCCATTATGCCCAGGCGTTTCACGACGGGCTGGCGGCGGAGGGAGAGACCGAGATCGTCAGCCTGATCCGCTGCGCCTGGGCGGGCAGCCAGCGTTACGGCGCGCTGGTCTGGTCGGGCGACATCCATTCCTCGTTCGAGGCGATGCGCAACCAGCTGAGCGCCGGGCTGAACATGGGAATGGCGGGAATCCCCTGGTGGACGACCGATATCGGCGGCTTCCACGGCGGCGATGTCGGCGACCCGGCCTTTCACGAACTGATGGTCCGCTGGTTCCAATGGGCGGTATTCACCCCCGTGCTGCGGATGCACGGCCATCGCGACCCCATCATCCCGCCGCCCGAGCCGTTCCGCGACGGCGTGGCGCAATGCGATACGGGTGCGGGCAACGAACTCTGGAGTTTCGGCGAGCCGGTCTTCGCGGTCCTGCGCCGCTATGCCGCGCTTCGCGAGCGGCTGCGCCCCTATGTCGCCGGGCTGATGCGCGATGCGCACGAACGCGGCGATCCGCTGATGCGGCCGATGTTCTACGACCATCCGGACGATCCGCGCTGCTGGGCGGTGGACGATCAATATATGTTCGGCCCCGACCTGCTCGTCGCGCCGGTGACGGCGGCGGGGGAGACGATGCGCTGCGTCTATCTTCCCGCCGGGGTGTGGCGCGACGCGTGGAACGGCGACCTGATCGAAGGCGGCGGCGACCTGTCGGTCGCGGCGCCGCTCGACCATATTCCGGTCTTCGTGCGCGACGGCGCGGCGGTCGCCGCGGCCTTCGATCGGGACGGTTGGGAATAAGGGAAAGCGGAATCGGAATCGTCAGGCGATAGGCGGGGGAGCAAGGGAGAGGGTCATGGCGGCATCGGGGGCGGACCACGCCATAGCGGCGAACGGAGCACAGCGGAGCGATGCCGCCGTCGCCGCTTCGATCCCGTTCGTCGAGAAGGTCTGTTACGGGCTGGGCGATGCCGGGGGCACGATCGTCACCGGGCTGATCGCCAATTTCCTGACCTTCTACTATACCGACGTCTTCGGGCTGGCGCCGGGGATCGTCGGCATCCTGTTCCTGTCGCTGCGCATCTTCGACGCGATCTCCGACCCGCTGATCGGGATCATGGCCGACCGCACCTCCACCCGCTGGGGGCGGTTCCGCCCCTATCTGCTGTGGACCGCAATTCCCGTGGGCCTGAGCTGTTTCCTGACCTTCCAGTCGCCCGATCTCGGCTATGACGGCAAGGTCGCCTATGCGGCGGCGACCTATTTCCTGCTCGCCTTCTCCTATTCGCTCAACAACGTGCCCTATTGCGCGCTGATCACCCGCATGACCGACAGCGCGCGCGAGGGCGTGGCGTGCCAGTCGGTGCGGTTCGCGCTGGTCGCCATCGCCTCCTTCTGCGTGTCGGTCGGCCTGCCGATCATGGTCCGCCAGCTGGGCGGCACCGACATCGCGCGCGGTTACCGGGACGGGGTGGCGATCCTGTCGCTGGCGGCGGTCGCGATGTTCCTGATCTGCTTCCTGTTCGTGCGCGAGCGGGTGGTCGCCGCCGACTCGGCCGAGGTGCCGCTGAAGGTCGCGGTCGCCACCACGCTGAAGAACGACCAGCTGCGCCTGACCTTCGTCATGACGCTGCTGCTGATCGGCATCTTCAATACCAAGGGAGGCGCCGCCCTCTATTTCATCACCTATGTGCTGGGCGGCGACACGACCTATCAGGCGCTGTTCTTCGGCACGGCGACGGCGGGCGGGTTCCTGGGATCGGTGATCGTGCCCTTCTTCACCCGGCGGTTCGACGTGAAGACCGTCTATGTCGGGGTGAACCTGATCCTGGTCGCGGGGCATTTCGCCGCCTTCTTCGTGCCGGGCGGCCATCCGATGCTGTGGCTGGTGCTGGTCGGGCTGTGCTGCGTCGTGCTGGGCTGCACCCTGCCGCTGCACTTCACCCTGATCCAGCTGGCCGACCAATATGGCGAGTGGAAGCTCGGCATGCGCTCCTCGGGCATGAGCTTCGCCTTCAACCAGTTCTTCGTGAAGCTGGCCTGGGCGCTGGCGGGCGTGCTGATCAGCGGGGTGCTGGTCATCGTGTCGTACCGGGCGGGGGCGGGCAACCAGACACCGCTGTCGCTGACCGGCATCCGCGCGCTGTCGACCCTCATCCCCGGCCTGATGCACCTGGCGCTCGCCGCCACCGCCGCCCGCCTGATCCTGACCCGCGCGACGATCGAGCGCATGACCGCCGAGCGCGCTCCATGCTCCTCCTGACGAAAGCCCGCCTGATGCCCTCCCCGCTTCGCCTGATGCTTGCCGCACTGCTCGGATCGACCGCGACCTTGGCCACCGCGCAGGACCGGATCACGGTCGACCTGTCGAGCGACACCGGCGCGTTTCACGGGGGCGCGTCGGGCACGCTCTATGGCCTGTACGATGCGCGGTTGCCGCATCCCAATCTGGTCGAGGGCATCGGCCTGCGCACTGTCTCGACCAAGGCGCAGGACGGGCCGCAGCATCCCGGCGCCGACGCGCTGGAGGTGGCGACGCTGCTGACCGATGCGTCGGGCGGCGACACCTATATCTACATGACCGACATCAACCGCGAATTCCCGTACAACTGGAAGACGGGCGACTGCGCCCAGTCGGTCGCGGCCTATATCGAAAAGCTCCGCGCGCAGGTCCGCCAGGTGAAGGGCATGGCCAAGCGCTATCGCGACCGCATCGTCTTCGTCCCCTATAACGAGCCCGACGGGAACATGTTCGCCGACGGTCCCAAGAGCTGCAACGGCGTGCGCTGGCAGAAGGACCCGACCGTCTTCAACGACGCCTGGGACCGCGCCTATCGCATGATCCGGCAGGAGATGCCCGATGCGCGGGTCGCCGGGCCCAATACCAGCATCCTGTTCCCCGAGGTGGAGGGCTTCCTGCGCCACGCCATCGCGGCCGACACGGTGCCCGACGTCATCACCTGGCACGAACTCAGCAACCCGGCGACGGTGCGCACCAGCGTGCGCCAATATCGGCAATGGGAGGACAGGCTGTTCGCCGGGACCAGGTGGCAGGGCCGCCACCTGCCGATCAACATCAACGAATATGCCTATAACTACCACACCTCCGTTCCCGGCCAGATGGTGCAATGGGTCGCCGCGATCGAGGATTCCAAGGTCGATGCCGACATCGCCTATTGGAATATCGACGGCAATCTCAGCGACTCGGCGGTGCAGGCCAATCGCGGCAACGGGCAATGGTGGCTGCTCAACGCCTATGCGACGATGAGCGGCCATACGCTGGCGGTCACGCCGCCGCACCCGGACCAGAGCTATACGCTGCAGGGGCTGGCGACGCTCGATCCCGCCCGGCACCAGGCGCGGCTGTTGTTCGGCGGCAAGAGCGGCGACGCGATCGTCGCGCTCGACCGGATTCCCGCGCTGTTCGGCGGAACGGTGCGCGCGCGGGTGCGCGAGATCGGCTGGACCGGCCAGCTGGGTGACGCCACCCCGCCCCACCTGATCGCCGACCGCGTCCTGCCGGTCCGCGACGGGCGGGTGGAGATGCGCTTCGGCCAGGACGGCCTGCCCGCCCTGCGCGAGGAAGCCGCCTATGAGCTGGTCCTGACCCCCGGCCAGGCCGCACGGCCCGCCGCCGTCACCCTGCCCTGGCGGCAGGATTACGAGGCGGAACAGGCGACCCGCCGGGGCACCGGCCTAACGCTGCGCGGGCCCGAGGGATCGCCCGACAATGTCGATCGCTTCCACACCTCGGGCCGCTATTCGGTCGAGGGATTCGCGACCGGCCACGATGCCGCGCTGGACTTCGCGGTCGATGTGCCGCGCACCGGCCGCTACGACCTGCGGGTGCTGGCCAGCACCTTCAACAAGGACCCGCTGGCACAGGCGCAGGGGGCGACCAACGTCTTCCTGACCATCGACGGCAAGGCGGCGGGCGAGACCGAGCTGCTGCTGCCGCTGGGCTACAAGCCATCGGTGCTCGATCATGTCGATACGGTGCTGTCGCTGACGCAGGGGCGGCACGTGCTGACCCTGTCGACGCGCAGCCGGGACGGGCGCCGCCACACCCAGGGCAATGCGCTGGTCGACCGGATCACCCTGACCGCCGCCGATCCGGCGCCGACGACCGCGCTGTACGACGTGCAGGACGCGGTGCTGCACGGCGATCCCGCCCCCGCGGGCGACGGCGTCACCCTGTCGCCGGGGAAGAGCGCGACCTTCTGGGTCTATGCGCCGCAGGACGGGCCGATGCGGCTGGCGGCGGATATGCGCGGCGGCACGGCGCGCATGACGGTCAATGGCCGCACGCTGACCGACGGTCGCGCCTTCCTGCTGGGCGGGATCAACAAGGTGGTGGTCGGCGGCGCAGGCGGATCGCCCGTGCTGCGCGCGCTGCGCGTCACCCGCGAGGCCGCCCCCGCCGCCCCGCATCGCTATCAGGCCGAAGAGGCGCAGGTCGCCGGAACCGCGCGGATCGGCACCGCCTCGCGCGCCGAGGGAGGACGCGCGGTGTTCGACATCGGCGGCGCGACCGGCAACGGCAACACGCTGACCTTCCCTCGCGTCATGGCCGACCGGGCGGGCACCTATGCGCTGACCATCCGCTTTTCCAACGACGAACAGTCCAAGGCGACGCACTATAATCCCGACCCGCTCGCCCGGATCGCGCGCATCTCGGTCAACGGCGCCAAGCCGCTGCTCGCCACCTTCCCCAACAGCTTCCATGCCAATAACTGGTGGGAGATGACGGTGCCCGTCACGCTGCGCGCCGGCGCGAACACGATCCGCATCTCGGGCGAGGAACAGCCCGAATGGGACGGCCGCACCTATGCGTCGCAGACCTGGCCCGGTGTCCTGCTGCGGTCGCGCTACGCCCCCAATATCGACCGCATCACGATCGCGCCGATGCCCGGCCGATGACCTCCCGCGGCTAGGCCCGGCGGAACAGCAACCGTTCCGCCACCCAGTGGAGCGCCGCGCCGATCGCGACGCCCAGCAGCACCTCCTGCGCGCGGGCGAGCGCCGCGGTCAGGATGGTGCCGCCGGGCGGTACGGTCAGCAGGACGATGACCGAGGTCCACATGCACACGCGCAGCTCGGTGCGCAGCCGCGCGACGGCGGCGGTGATCCCCACCGCCACCGCCAGCATCGCCACCGGCCCCGCCCCGTGCAGGATCAGCGCGACCAGCACCGCGACCCCCACGCCGATCACCGTCGCGACGATCCGCCAGCTCAGCGACCGGTGCGTGTCGCCCAGCGTGTCCTGCGACACGACCAGCGCCGAGACGCTGGCCCAGACCGGATGGTCGAGTCCCAGCCGGTTCGCCACCACCAGCGCCAGCACCGCCGCGCCGGTGCAGCGCGCGACGAACGCCACGCTGCGGATCGTGTCCGCCCGCGACAGGCGCTGCCCGACCCAGTCCCTCAGGGCAAGCCGCCGGATCACCGGAAGAGATTGGCCCTGGCCAATTCGATCACCTCGTCCCCGCGTCCGCTCAGCACCGCGCGCGCGGCGTACAGGCTGAAGCCCTTGACCTGCTCGGCCTGGATCTTGGGGGGCATGATCAGCTCCTGGGTCTCGGTCACGACATCGACCAGCGCGGGCCCGTCATGCGCGAACGCCGCGCGCAGGGCCTCCTCCAAGGCGTCCGAGCGGGTGACGCGCACCCCGAAATAGCCCATCTCGCGCGCGATGGCGGCGAAGTCGGGATTGTGCAGCGACACATTGGTATCGACATAGCCCGCCGCCTTCTGCTCCATCTGGACGAAACCCAGCGAGCGATTGTTAAAGACGACGATCTTGACCGGCAACTTCATCTGCACGGCGGTCAGCATGTCGCCCATCAACATGGTCAGCCCGCCATCGCCCGACAGCGACACCACCTGCCGCGCGGGATACGCCCCCTGCACGCCCAGCGCCTGGGGCAGCGCATTGGCCATCGATCCGTGGTTGAACGATCCGATCAGCCGCCGCTTGCCGTTCATCGTCAGATAGCGTGCCGCCCAGACGGCAGGCGTGCCGACATCGGCGGTGAAGACCGCATCCTCGGCCGCGATCCGGTCGACCAGCCGGGCGACATATTGCGGGTGGAGCGGCTTGTCGCCGTCGCGCGGGGTGGCGAGATCGTCCAGCCCCTTTCGCGCGTCGCGATAATGCGCGCGCGCCTTGTCCAGGAAGCGCCCGTCGCGCTCGCCGGTGATCAGCGGGATCAGGCCGCGCGCGACCTCGCCGACATCGGCGACCACCCCCAGGTCGAGCGGCACGCGCCGCCCCAGCGCGCCGGGATCACGGTCGACCTGCACCACCTTCGCCTTTTCGGGATAGAAGTTCCGATAGGGAAAGTCGGTGCCCAGCATCAGCAGCGTGTCGCACTCCATCATCGCGTGATAGCCCGACGAGAAGCCGATCAGCCCGGTCATCCCGACATCATAGGGATTGTCATATTCAATCCATTCCTTGCCGCGATAGGCATGGACGATCGGGGCCTTCAGCGCCTCGGCCAGCGCGACCACCTCGTCATGCGCGCCCGCCGTGCCCGCGCCGCACAGCAGCGTCACCGCCCTGGATTCGTTGAGCAGCGCGGCGACCTGCCCCAGCGCCTGCGCGTCGGGCACGAGGCGCGGCGCGGCAAGGGCGGGGAAGGGAATGGCGCGCGTCGCGGGCGCGGTCTGCAACGCGACATCGCCGGGGATCACCAGCACCGCGACGCCGCGCTGGCCGATCGCGGTGCGGATCGCACGGTGGAGGATCTCGGGCATCTGCCGCGCATCCTGCACCATCTCGCAGAAATGGCTGCACTCGCGGAACAGCTCGGTCGGGTGGGTCTCCTGGAAATAGTTCAGGCCGATCTCGCTCGACGGGATATGCGCGGCGATGGCGAGCACGGGAACGCGGTTGCGGTGGCAGTCGAACAGGCCGTTGATGAGATGGAGATTGCCCGGCCCGCAACTGCCCGCGCACACCGCCAGCGCGCCGGTCGCCGCCGCCTCGGCCCCGGCGGCGAAGGCGCCCGCCTCCTCGTTGCGGACATGCATCCAGTCGATCTTGCCCGACTTGCGGAGCGAATCGTTGAACGCGTTCAGGCTGTCGCCCGTCACGCCCCAGATTCGCGCCACACCCGCCTCGATCAGCGTGCGGTTCAAAAGGTCGGCGATCGTCTCGGCCATCTCGCTAGGTCCCTTGCTGTGCCACGGGGACAGGCGGGTCCCCGTTCATGCTGCAGGAGCGAAACGATTGGTGAGCCGATTGGCTTCGTGACGGACGGGTGAAGCTATCGTAACCCTCGCCCGCCCCGCCGCCGGGACGGGCGCGGCCCGCGGACAGGATCAGAACAGCCCGTCATCGTCGTCGTCGAAGGTGACCGCCGCGACAGACGGCGCGGGCACCGCCATGCCGGGCAACAGGAAGTCCGCATGGATCACCCGCTCGCACGCCATGGTGTAGAGGCTTCCCGCCCCAGGGCAGCAGCTCGGTCAGCGCGGCGAAATCCTCGGCGGTCAGCGCGCCCGCATCGGCCGCATGACCCTGCTGCCCGGCATAGAGGGCCAGCCCCTGCGCGGCGGTCGCCAGCGTGTCGGCAAAGGCGCGCTGTTCGGCCAGGTCGCTGGCACTCGCCTGGAGCGACGCCAGCACGCGCTGCGCGTCGCCATCGCCCTTGGCCATCACCGCGCTGGAGCTTTCGCAGGCCGCGCGGACCACCGCCAGCGCGTCGTTCAGCGCGCCGCGCGTGCGCACCGTGCCGTCCTGCGTGCTGTCCTGCACCAGATCGATCGCCGCCAGCACGCCGACCAGCCGACCGACCGCGACGCTCAACTGGTCCAGACGGCTGGCGCAGGGGGCGACCTCCTTGGCGATGACCGCGACCGCGCGGCCCAGGGTGCCGTGGCGACGGCACAGCAACTGGGTATTGGTCGAGATGTCCTGCACGCTGGTCGCGATGTTGCGGATCCGGCTGAGCCCCTGGGTCAGATCGGCCAGCGTCCGACTGACGAAGCCGGTCAGTTCGGCGAGATGCCCGTCGGCGTCGCACAGCTGGTCGGTGACGCTGGTCAGCTTGGCGATGTCCAGTTCCAGCCGGACCAGGATCTGCCCGTCATCGGCATTGTGCGAACCCAGCAGCGTGCGCAGATGATCGGCCAGCGGCCCCAGCCGTTCGAGCGACTGGACGATCGCGACGATCTCCCGCCCGAAATCATCGGACATCGCCTCCATCTGCGCGGCGGCCAGCCGGGCCAGATGCGCGGCGGCGCCGGGCGGCACCGGCGGCACGTCGCCGATCGTCGCGGGCGCGATGCGGCGCAGGATTGTGATCACATGCTCGGCGCGCTGGCGCACGCTGTCGCCGATCTGGATCGCGCCCAGGATGCGCGCCACCTCGCCCTGCACGGTGCGCATGATGCCCGCCACCTCGTCGGTGGTGCGCATCACCGCGTTCACATGGTCCTGCAACGCATTGGCATTGCCGGTCAGTTCGGACGGCACCGTCCCCCCGGCGCTCGCGCATTCGCGGGCCAGCCGCTGGTCGGCGGCCTGCACCTCGCCGATGACCTGGTTGAACTGGCCCAGATCCTGTTCGATATGGCGCAGCTCGTTCCGACCGCTGGCCAGCTTCTCGTCCATGCCGACCACGAAGTTCAGGAAGGACGGCTCGCCCGACGAGGCGATCTTGATGTTCATGCCATAGATGCCGAGCAGCTTCAGGATCATGCCCACTTCGCCCAGCAGCCCGCGCAGCTCGCGCGTACGGCCGTTCAGCGTCTCGACCTCGACCGCGCGGCGCGCCTGGATCATCGGCAGGGTGATCAGGCGATAGGCGACGTCGCGCAGCCGGGTGACGGCGACCCCGGCGGTCTCGGGCGACAGCGACTCGCGGATCGCCGCCAGCCCCTGCGCCAGCCCGTCGATAGTGTCGATCGCCGAGGCCAGCGCCTCGCCAGTCTGGCGAAAGGCATCCTCCAGCCCCGTCATCTCGCCTTGCAGATGATCGGCCAGTTCCCCGACCGACGGGGCATCACCCAAAACAGGTCCCAGGACGGGGGTGGCCAGGGGCGTATCGATCCGTGCCATCAACATGGTATTTCCCCTTCTCAGCGGGCCGTGGCTTGCAGCAGTTCGCGCGCGACGCTGCCCAGCGGGATGATCCTGTCATGCGCGCCGCGCGCGATCGCTTCCTTGGGCATGCCGAAGACGATCGAGGTCGCCTCGTCCTGCGCGAAGGTGCGCGCGCCCGCCTGCTTCATCTCCAGCAGGCCGCGCGCGCCGTCGTCGCCCATGCCGGTCAGGATGATGCCGACCGCATTGGCCCCGGCGTTGCGCGCCGCCGAACGGAACAGTACGTCGACCGACGGGCGATGGCGTGAGACCAGCGGTCCTTCGCGCACCGACACGACATAGCGCGCGCCCTGCCGTTCCAGCATGGTGTGGCGCAGGCCGCCGGGCGCGATCAGCACCCGGCCGCGCATCACCGTGTCGCCATCCTCGGCCTCCTTGACGTCGACCTGGCACAGCCCGTCGAGCCGCTTGGCGAAGGCGCGGGTGAAGCTTTCGGGCATATGCTGGACGATGACGATGCCCGGCGAATTGGCGGGCAGCGCCTCCAGCACCTCGCGAAGCGCCTCGGTCCCGCCGGTCGACGCGCCGATGCACACCACCATCTCGGTCGTGCGGCTCATCGCGCGGCCGGTCGGCGGCGGCAGGACGGCATCGGCGGTCAGCTTGCGTGCCGGGGCGGTGGTCCGCCCCTGTCGCCGCGCGCCCAGCCGCGCGGTGGCGGCGCCCTTGACCGTCTCGCGGATCATCAGATGCGCCTCGGCCAGATGGTCCGCCACCCCGACGCGCGGCTTCAGGATCACGTCGACCGCGCCGGCCTCCAGCGCCTGGAGCAGCGTCTCCGACCCCTCCTCGACCAGCGAGGAGCACATGACGACCGGCACCGGGCGCTGCGCCATCAGCTTGCGCAGGAAGGTGATGCCGTCCATGCGCGGCATCTCGACGTCGAGCGTGATGACGTCGGGCACCTCCTCCTGGATATAGCGCGCCGCAGCGAAGGGATCGGCGGCCGCCGCGATCACCTCGATCGCCGGATCGGCGGACAGGATCGCGGTCATCGCCTGGCGGACGCTCGCGCTGTCGTCGATGACGAGGACGCGGATCTTCTTGACCGGCATCAGACGCGCTCGAACACGGTGTTGGCGACCGGGCGCAGCGGCAGCTGGAACCCGGCGATCGATTCCGAATGGCCCAGGAAGATCAGCCCGCCGGGCCGCAGACAGGCGACCAGCCGCGACACCACCTTTTCCTGGGTCGGCTTGTCGAAATAGATCAGCACGTTGCGGCAGAAGATGATGTCCATCGCATCGCCCACCGGATAGCGTTCGTCCATCAGGTTCATCTGCGCGAAGCCGATTGCCGAGCGGAGGGCGGGCACGATCCGCATCTCGCCGCGCTTGGGATCGCTCGGCCGCATCACATAGCGGTTGCGCAGCGCGGTCGGCACCGGGTCCAGCATCGCCGCCGGATAGACGCCGCGCCGGGCGGTGCGCAGCACCTCGCTGTCCAGATCGGTCGCCAGGATGCCGAAATCGGGGCCGCCCTTGTCCTGGGCATAGGCATCGAGCAGCATCGCCAGCGTATAGGGCTCCGCCCCCGTCGAGCAGGCCGCGCTCCACACCCGCAGCTGGCGCACGCCCTCGCGGTGCATCTTGGGCAGCGCGGTATCGACCAGATAGTCGAAATGCTTGGGTTCGCGGAAAAAGTCGGTCTTGTTGGTGGTGACCGCGTTCAGCAGATGCTCGCGCTCCCCCTCCAGATGATTGCCGTCGAACAGCCAGCCGCAATAGTCGCGCAGGCTGGACAGGCCGTTGGCGCGCACCCGGCGGCGCAGCCGCCCCTCGATCATGGTGATCTTGACCGGCGGCAGGCGGATGCCGCACTCCTTGTAGATATAGGCGGCAAGCCGATCGAAATCGCGCGGTTGCAGCGCATCGGTCGTGTCTGCCACGCGGGCCAGATTGCTCAAGGGGTCGGCTCCTGTTCGCCGGAAGGAAAGGGACCGGCCGCCGCGCCGGGCGGCCGGTTGCAAGAAGGATCAGGCCGCCAGGCCCAGGGTCGCCAGCGCGTCGGGCCCGTCATCGGCGCCGAACAGCCGGGCGGGGTCGAGCAGCGCGACGAAGCCCGCCCCGCGCCGCAGGATCGCCTCGATCTGCTGCGACCGCCAGCGGCCGCCGATATCGGGCGAGCCCTCCACCGAGTCGGCGGCGAAGGTGCTGACGTCGAGCACCCGGTCGACCACCAGCCCCAGCGCGAGCGGCGCGCCCCCCGCGCCGGTCATGTCCACGACCAGGATCCGGGTCGTCAGCGTCGGTTCGACCGGCGGCAATCCCAGCCGCGACCGCAGATCGACCATCGGCACCGACAGGCCGCGCACATCGGTCAGGCCCAGGAACCATTCGGGCGCGGCGGGCACCCGATAGGCCGGACGATGGTCCAGAATCTCACGGACTGCGGTCACGGGAAGCGCGAACTCCTCGTCCCCCAGACCGAAGACCACGACCTGGATGTCTCCCCCCGCCGCGCTCATGCCGCGCGTCCGAATTCGGCGTCTTCGCCGTCCGGGCCGCCATTGGTCAGGTCGAGCGCGAAGCCGCGCACCCGCGCCTGCTGGTCGGCGACCGAGCCGGGCCGCGCGGGCGACGGGGCCTTGGCCCTGACCTTGGCGACGGCCGGGCGCGAGGCCGGGCGGCGGTTATGCGGCGTGCGGGCGGGAGCCCCATGGCCGATCGTGTCGACCTGGAAGAAGGCGATGCCTTCCTGAAGCTCCTCGGCCTGGCTCGCCAGTTCCTCCGAGGTGGACGAGATCTGCTCGGAGGCCGAGGCGTTCTGCTGGGTCACCTTGTCGAGCTGCTGGATCGCCTCGTTGATCTGGACCGCGCCGATATCCTGTTCGCGGCAGGCGGCACTGATCTCGGCGACCAGTTCGGCGGTACGTCGGATGTCGGGGACCAGCCTGGTCAGCATCTCGCCCGCCTGGGTGGCGGCGGCGACGGTGTCCGAGGACATGCCGCTGATCTCGGCCGCCGCCGTCTGGCTGCGCTCGGCCAGCTTGCGGACCTCGGCAGCGACGACCGCGAAGCCGCGACCATGTTCGCCTGCGCGGGCCGCCTCGACCGCCGCGTTCAGCGCCAGCAGGTCGGTCTGGCGGGCGATTTCCTGCACGATGCCGATCTTCTCGGCGATGGTGCGCATCGCGACGACCGCCTTCTGCACCGCCGCACCACTCTGTTCGGCGTCCTGCGAGGACTGGCGGGCGATCTTCTCGGTCTGGGTCGCGTTGTCGGCATTCTGTTTGATGTTGGCGGCCATCTGCTCCATCGAGGCCGAGGCCTCCTCGGCGGCGGCGGCCTGTTCGGTCGCCCCCTGGCTCACCTGCTCCGACGAGGAGGACAGCTGCTGGCTGCCGCTCGCGACATTCTGCGCCGCCTGGGCGGTCTGGGTGATCGTGTCGCGCAGGCGGCCGGTCATCCGGTTCACCGTGTCGACCAGATCCTTGATCTCGTCATTGCTGCGAACCGACACTTCGTTGTTCAGGTCGCCTTCGGCCACCGCGGACATGGCCTCGCCGACCTTGCGCAGCCCGTTGGACACCAGCAGCGCGATCCACACCGCACCGCAGATCGCGATCAGCAGCGCGACCGCGGCGGTGGTGAACATGGTGGTGCGCGCCGATGCGTAGAGCGCGTCCGACTCGGCATTGGCCTTGACCATCTGCCCCTGGGTGATGATCGCCAACTTGCCCAGCGTCTCGCTCAGATTGGTGGCGATGGTGCGCCCCTCGGTCATCGAGATCTGCGCGGCCTCGGCATTGCGATTCTCCATCGCCAGGCCGCGCGCCCGCTCGCTGACCGCCTTGTAGGCGCGCCAGTCCTCCAGCGCCTTGGTCCAGACCGGACGCCCCTGCTCGGTGGCGATCTTCAGCCCGCCGTTCAGGCTTTCCTGGATCTTGGCGTCATATTGCGCGAACAGCGCCTCGAAATTGCGGTTCGCCGCCGCATCCTGGGTCAGCATCATGTTCTTTTCGGCGCGGATCGCGCGGCCGATATCACCATCGGCGGTCAACGAGAGCTGGATGCGCCTGGCCGGTCCATCGATGATGTCCGCGATCATGGTGTTCAAAACGTTGATCTTGGAAATGCCGACCCCGACGACCACCGCCAATAGCAACAATACTACCGCGAATGTCCCGGCCAACTTCATCTTGATGGTTGCGCGCATCGTCAGTCCCCGTAAGAACCACCTTTCGAGGTGGTTTCGAATCACCCATAAAATTCCGATCATCAATTAACCGGCAACTGATGAAGGATTGGTTCAGAGCGGATGCTCTTGTGCCGATTTTACGCGGCCTTGCGCGGCGATGGCGTCCGGGAGCGAGGCAATGCGACGCCCCGCCCCCGATACCCTGCCCCCGATGGCGACGTCAGGCGACTCGGCCGAAATCCACATCCTCGCCATCCGGGCCGCCGCTGGTCATGTCGAGCGCGAAGCCGCGCAGGCGCGCCTGCTGGTCGGCCACCGATCCCGCACGTCCGCCGCCGGGCCGCGCCTTGGCCGCCGCCGGACGCGGCGCGGGCTTGCGCACCGCCGACTTGGCCGCCGCCGGTCGCGCCTCCTGCGCCACTTGGAAGAAGGCGATGCTCTCCTGCAAATCCTCGGCCTGGCCCGCCAGTTCGGTCGACGTGCCCGATATCTGCTCGGAGGCCGAGGCGTTCTGCTGGGTCACCTTGTCGAGCTGCTGGATCGCCTCGTTGATCTGGACCGCGCCGATATCCTGTTCGCGACACGCGGCACTGATCTCGGCGACCAGTTCGGCGGTACGTCGGATGTCGGGGACCAGCCTGGTCAGCATCTCGCCCGCCTGGGTGGCGGCGGCGACGGTGTCCGAGGACATGCCGCTGATCTCGGCCGCCGCCGTCTGGCTGCGCTCGGCCAGCTTGCGGACCTCGGCGGCGACCACCGCGAAGCCGCGACCATGTTCGCCCGCGCGCGCCGCCTCGACGGCGGCGTTCAGGGCCAGCAGGTCGGTCTGGCGGGCGATCTCCTGCACGATGCTGATCTTCTCGGCGATGGTGCGCATCGCGACGACCGCCTTCTGCACCGCCGCCCCGCTGATCTCGGCATCCTGCGAGGACTGGCGCGCGATTTTCTCGGTCTGGGTCGCGTTGTCGGCATTCTGTTTGATGTTGGCGGCCATCTGCTCCATCGAGGCCGAGGCCTCTTCGGCGGCGGCGGCCTGTTCGGTCGCGCCCTGGCTCACCTGCTCCGACGAGGAGGACAGCTGCTGGCTGCCCGCCGCGACCAGATCCGCCGCGCCCGACACGTTGATCGCAAAGCTGGTCAGATTGTCGACCAGATTGTTGATCGCATCCTTCATCCGGCGATGATCGCCCTCGCACGCAATCTCGACCCGTTCGAGCAGCGAGCCCGTGCTGACGAGATTGAGCACCCGGTTGCCCTCGCCGATCGGCAGCAGGATCGCGTCGAGCATCCCGTTGATGCCCTGGACCAGACGCGCGAAGTCGCCGGGGAAGCGCTGGGCCTCGCCCCGCTCGCTCAGCTGCCCCGCGGTCGAGGCGGCGATCAGCCGCTGGATTTCGCCGATGATCGCCTTGAAATTGGTGCGCAGCAGCTCGATCGTCTCGTTGATAAAGGCCTTCTTGCCGGGCAGCTGCTCCATCGGCGCGTCGAAATCGCCCTCGCCGAACTGCTTGATGCAGGCCATCGCCTTCTTCTTAGCGGCGATATGGTTGGCCACCATGTCGTTGAGGCCCTTGGCCATCGCCGCGAAGTCGCCCTGGAACCGCTCGACCGGCACGAAGACGTCGATATCGCCGCGATCATGCTCGGCCGACATGGTGTTCATCTCGGCGATCAGGCCCTTCAGATTGCCGCGAAGCTGCTCGATCGTGTCGTTGATGAACGCCTTCTTGCCGGGCAGCGGCGCCAGCGGCGCCTCGAAATCGCCCTCGCCCAGCGACTTGACGCAGGCCATCGCCATCTTCTTGACCGCGATATGGCTGGCGACCAGGTCGTTGACCAGGCGGGCGGCGGCGGCGAGGTCACCGTGGAAATCGTCGACCGGCAGCATCGCGTCGATATCGCCGCGATCATGCTCGGCGGCCATGTGCGACAGCCGCCGGGTAAAGGCGGCGGTGGGGGACGCCGCCGCTTCGATCATCTCGTTCACCGCGACCAGAATGTCGCGCGCCTTGCCGGTCGCGCCGGTCAGATCGGCCCGCTCCTGCGTCCGCCCCTGGGCGAAGGCGCGCTGCAACCGGGTGATTTCCATCGTGGCGGCATCGACATGCGACGTGGTCTTGAGCGAGGCATGGAAACGCATTTTACTGTTCCTAAGAGGTTATGTTCTTGAAAAAGGAAGCGGGGCGGTATCGATCGATACCGCCCCCGAAAGTCAGGCCGCCGCCGCAAGGGACATGGGGCCGTCGAGATCGTCCGCCGCGAACAGCCGACCGGGATCGAGCAGCGCGACGAAGCCCGTGCCGCGCCGCAGGATCGCCTCGATCTGCTGCGATCGCCATCGGCCACCGACACCGGGCGAATCCTCGATCATGTCCGCCGCGAAGATGCTGACGTCGAGCACCCGGTCGACGACCAGCCCGAGCGAGAGCGGCACGTCCCCCGCCCCGACCAGGTCGACGACCAGGATGCGGGTCGTCAACGTCGGCTCGACCGGCGAGAGGCCCAGCCGCGCGCGCAGGTCGACCATCGGCACCGACAGGCCGCGCACATCGGTCAGCCCCAGGAACCAGTCGGGCGCGGCAGGCACCCGATAGGCCGGACGATGATCCAGGATCTCGCGGACGCTGGTCACGGGAAGCGCGAATTCCTCGTCCCCCAGTCCGAAGACCACGACCTGGATGTCGCCGCGCGCGCTCATGCCGCGCGTCCGAATTCGGCGTCCTCGCCGTCCGGGCCGCCATTGCTCAGGTCGAGCGCGAAGCCGTGCGCGCGGGCCTGCTGGTCGGCAACCGACTGGGAACGCGGCGCGGGCTTGGCCTTTCGGGCGGCGGCGCGGCGATCGGCCGGCTTGGCGGCACGCGACGATCGGGCCGACCCGGCGCGGTCGCGGTCATCCACGTTGAAATAGGAAATGCTTTCCTGAAGCTCCTCGGCCTGGCTCGCCAGCTCCTCCGAGGTGGACGAGATCTGTTCGGCGGCCGAGGCGTTCTGCTGCGTGACCTTGTCGAGCTGCTGGATGGCGCCGTTGATCTGGACCGCGCCGACATCCTGTTCGCGGCAGGCCGCGCTGATCTCGGCGACCAGCTCGGCGGTGCGGCGGATGTCGGGGACGAGGCGGCTGAGCATCTCGCCCGCCTCGACCGCGGCGGTGACGGTGTCGGACGACATGCCGCTGATCTCGGCCGCCGCCATCTGGCTGCGCTCGGCCAGCTTGCGGACCTCGGCGGCGACGACCGCGAAGCCGCGTCCATGTTCGCCCGCGCGCGCCGCCTCGACCGCCGCGTTCAGCGCCAGCAGGTCGGTCTGGCGCGCGATTTCCTGCACGATGCCGATCTTTTCGGCGATGGTGCGCATCGCGACGACCGCCTTCTGCACCGCCGCACCGCTCTGTTCGGCGTCCTGCGACGACTGGCGCGCGATCTTCTCGGTCTGGGTGGCGTTGTCGGCATTCTGTTTGATGTTGGCGGCCATCTGCTCCATCGACGCCGAGGCCTCTTCGGCGGCGGCGGCCTGTTCGGTCGCGCCCTGACTCACTTGCTCCGACGAGGAGGACAGCTGCTGGCTGCCGCTCGCGACATTCTGTGCCGCCTGGGTCGCATCGCCGACGACGCCGCGCTGACGCTCGACCATCGTGACCAGCGCATGGCCCAGCCGGTCCTTGTCGGACAGCGGCTTGGGCTGGACGGTCAGGTCGCCCCCGGCAATCTCCCCGGCGATGGCGGCGATCCCCTCGAAGCTGCGGCGCAGCGCGTCGAGATTGGCGTTCAGCTGATCGGTCAGGCCGCCGAAACGCTGGGTCATGCCGACCGTCGTGTCGCCCTTCGACACGGCATCCAGCACGCCCGAAATCTGGTCGAACGCGCCCTCGACCGCGCCGACGCTGCCCTGCATCTGCCCGATCTCGTCGCGGCGATTGGTCGCCAGCGGCTCGGCGATGCGGGCCAGCGCCTGGGACAACAGGCCGATGGGACGAGCGATCGTGCGAGTCATCAACAGGCCGATCGCGACCGCCGCCAGCACGCTGGCCGCCATGCCGATCCAGATGGCCAGGGTGATCGTCGAGAAGGCGTCCCGCTGCGCCTCCTGCCGCTGGGCGAGCAGGGTGCGTTCGGTGGCGACCAGTTCGCCGACCCGGCCACGCAGCTGGTCCATCGCCGCCTTGCCCGCACCGCTGCTCTCCAGCGCGCGCGCGCTTTCGCGGGTTTCGGGATGCGCCATCAGGCGGATAGCCTTTTCGGCGACATCGTTATGCCAGCTTTCCGCCAGCCGCCGGATATCGTCCAGCCGCGACTGCTGCGCCGGATTGTCGCTGGTCATCGCCTTGACCTCGGTCCAGGCATGCGAAAAATCGGTCCAGCCCTTGTGATAGGGCTTCAGGAAGTCATCGTTCCCCGACACCAGATAGCCGCGATAGCCGGTTTCCTGGTTGACCATGTTGGTGACGATATCGTCCGCCGTGGCGATGACCTTATAGGTATGCTCGTTGATCTCGGTGGTCGATTTGACCTTGCCCGCATTGGACAGGATCACCCCGTCGACGCCGACCGTAATCGCGATGATCGCGCCCAGACATAATGTCAGCTTCTTCGATATCGACAGATTGTTGAACAGCGTCAGCATGGTGATGTCCCAAGGAGGAAAAAAGGGCGCACGCCGGGGCCTCCGCGTCTTGGCGCGCGGATGACGGTCGGCGTTACGGATGGGAAAGGGGTAGTGGGGGAGGCGATCCGCCTCCCCCGGTCACGCAGCGATCAGGCGGCGCGTCCGAAATCGGCGTCCTCGCTGTCGGGACCGCCATTGGCCAGGTCGAGCGCGAAGCCGCGCACCCGCGCCTGCTGGTCGGCGATCGAGCCGGGTCGCGAGGCCTGGCTGGCCTTCTTGGCCGGCGCGGCGCGCTGGACGACCGGCTTGCGAACCGCCGAGCTGCGCACATGCTGGCCACCGGTCTTCTCGACGCGGAAATAGGCGATGCCTTCCTGAAGCTCCTCGGCCTGGCTGGCCAGTTCCTCCGAGGTGGACGAGATCTGCTCGGAGGCCGAGGCGTTCTGCTGGGTCACCTTGTCGAGCTGCTGGATCGCCTCGTTGATCTGGACCGCGCCGATATCCTGTTCGCGGCACGCGGCGCTGATCTCGGCGACCAGCTCGGCGGTGCGGCGGATGTCGGGGACCAGCCTGGTCAGCATCTCGCCCGCCTGGGTGGCGGCGGCGACGGTGTCCGAGGACATGCCGCTGATCTCGGCAGCGGCCGACTGGCTGCGCTCGGCGAGCTTGCGGACCTCGGCGGCGACGACCGCAAAGCCGCGACCATGTTCGCCCGCGCGGGCCGCCTCGACCGCCGCGTTCAGCGCCAGCAGGTCGGTCTGGCGGGCGATCTCCTGCACGATGCCGATCTTCTCGGCGATGGTGCGCATCGCGACGACCGCCTTCTGCACCGCCGCACCGCTCTGTTCGGCGTCCTGCGAGGACTGGCGGGCGATCTTCTCGGTCTGGGTCGCGTTATCGGCATTCTGTTTGATGTTGGCGGCCATCTGCTCCATCGAGGCCGAGGCTTCCTCAGCGGCGGCGGCCTGTTCGGTCGCGCCCTGGCTCACCTGCTCCGACGAGGAGGACAGCTGCTGCGAGCCCGCCGCGACATTCTGCGCCGCCTGGGTCGAGTCGCTCACCACGCCGCGCAGACGCTCGACCATCGAGACCAGCGCATGGCCCAGCACGTCCTTGTCCGACAGGGGCTGGTGGCTGATGGTCAGGTCGCCGCTGGCGATCGTATCGGCCAGCTGGGCGCTCTCGCGCAGATTGGCGGTCATGCGGTTGACGGTGTCGACCAGGTCCTTGATCTCGTCATTGGTCTTGACGGTCACATCCTGGCTGAGATCGCCGATGGCCACCGCGTCGAGCGCGACCGACACCTTGCTCAGCCCCTGCGACACCAGGCGCGCGATCCAGAAGGCCGCACCGATCGCGATCAGGATCGCCGCCACCGCCGTCGCCAGCAGGATGTTGCGCGCCTGCTCATATTGCGCATTGGTATCGGCATCGGCCTGCTTCATCGCGTCCTGCGCGATGCTGACGATCTGGTCGATCTGTTCGGACATGGTGCCCGCGATCTCGCGCGACTTGGACACCGAAAGCTGTCCGGCCTCGGCATTCTTGTTGACCAGCGCCAGGCTGCGGATCTGGTCGTTGATCGGCACATATTGCTCGAAGAGCGACTGGACCTGCATCCAGCGCGGCTTGCCGTCGGCGCTGGCGATGTTCAGCCCCGTCGCGATCATGTTGCGCGTCTCGCTGCGCGCCTTCATCACCTGTTCGTCGAACTTGCGGGTCAGCGCATCGTCGTTGGTCAGCGCCATGTTCTTTTCGAAGCGCAGCGTCTTGTTCATCCGCTCATTGACCATGAGCGCGATCTCCAGCCGCTTGGCGGGGCCCGCGATGACCTCGGTGATCGCGGAGTTCAGTGCGTTCATCTTGGCGATGCCGACGCCGATGACGGCCAGCAAAAGCAATATCGTGACGGCAAAGCTGGCCGCCAGTTTCATTTTTATCGTTGCTCGCATGATTTTGTCCCCCCGCGCAAATGGCTGATATGTCGTATGTTTTAGTGGATGCTTGCCGCCTCGGTCGCATGGGCGGTCAGACGCGAGAACAGGGCCGCCAGATCGGGCAGGACGACGACATCGCCCTCGCGCCGGACCAGGCAGCGGACATGGTCGCGCGGCCAGCGCATGCCGATGACGGGCGCCTCCTCCGCATCGCCCGCATGCAGCACGGTCACCTCGTTCACCCGGTCGGCGGTCAGGCCGATCAGGATCGGATTGCCGTCCAGGTCGAGTTCGATCACGATGATCCGGCTGTCGGCGGTGGTGCTCAGCGCCTCCATCCCGAACGAACCGCGCAGATCGGCCAGCGGCACGATGCGCCCGCGAAAGTTGATGACCGCCGCGGCCAGCGGATCGGCGCCCGGCACTGCGGTGACCGGCATCATGTCCAATATCTCGCGGACGATGCCCGCCTCCAGTGCGAAGGTCTCTCCGCCCAGGCCGAAGGTCAGGACCTCCAGCCCCTGGTCGGGCGTCCAATGGGGTACTTTGTGATAGGGCATGGGCTTATCCAGCGGCCAGACGCCGCTCCTCCCTGGGCTGGCTCAGCGCGATCAGCTGGGCGATGTCGAGGATCAGGGCGACCGAACCGTCGCCCAATATGGTCGCGCCCGCAAAGGCCGCGACGTTGCGGTGAAGCGGCGACATCGCCTTGATCACCGTCTGGTGGTTGCCGATGATCTGGTCGACGACCAGGCCGACCCGCTCCTGGCCGGTGCCGACCACGACGATCTTCTGATAGGTGTCGGGCTTGGTGCCCGTTTCGAACAGGTCGCGCAGCCGCAGGAAGGGCACCAGCCGCTCGCGCAGCGTGATGATGCTGCGCCCGCGCGAACGCAGATCCTCCTCCAGCGACAGCTCCAGGCATTCCTCGACCGCCGCGAGCGGGATGACATAGCGTCCCTCACCCACCCGGACGAGCAGCCCCTCGATGATCGCCAGCGTCAGCGGAATGCGCAGCGTGATGGTCGAACCCTGGCCGGGCACGCTCTTCACGTCGATCGAGCCGCGCAGGCTTTCGATCGTGCGCTTGACCACGTCCATGCCGACGCCGCGCCCGGACAGGTTGGTGACCTGCGCCGCCGTCGAGAAGCCGGGGTGGAAGATCAGGCCCAGCAGCTCGTCCTCACCGACCACCTGCCCCGGCTGGATCAGGCCATTGGCCTCCGCCTTGGCACGGACCCGCTCGACATCGATGCCGCGCCCGTCGTCGGTGATGGTGATCAGCACCTCGCCGCCCGCCTGATGCGCGCTGAGGCGGATCAGGCCGCTGGCCGACTTGCCCGCCGCGAGGCGGTCCTCGGCCCGTTCCAGCCCATGGTCGCAACTGTTGCGGATGATATGGACCAGCGGGTCGAACAGCCGCTCGATCACCGTCTTGTCGACCTCGGTCGTCTCGCCCTCGGTGACGAGTTCGATCGTCTTGCCGGTTTCGATCGCCAGATCGTGGATCAGGCGGCGGAAGCGGCCGAACAGCGTCGAGACCGGCACCATGCGCAGGATCATCATCGTGTCGCGCATCTCGCCCGCCAGCCGCTCGATCTCCTCGGAGACGGAGCGCAGGCTCAGGTCGTGGCCATGGCCCGCCAGCTGCGACAAGCGGCTCTGCGCGATGACGAGTTCGCCGACCCGGTCCATCAGTTCGTCGAGACGCTCGGCGGGGACGCGGACATGCTCGCCCTGCGACCGGTTGGCCGGGGTGCGCGCGGGCTGGTCATTCGCCGCGACCGGGGCCGTGACGACGGGCGCGGGGGCCGGAGCCGCGACGGGCGATGCCGCCGCCGGTTCGTCCGCCACCGCCGGTTCCTCGCTCGCCTCGACCGCCAGCGGGGCGATGGTGATCTCCATATCGTCCATGACGAACAGGAAGACGTCCTCGATCGCATCGCGCGAAATGTCGCCGATCAGCGTGCAGTCCCAACCGACGACACAGTGGCCGGGCTCGAAGGTGCCGAGCGCGGGAATCTCGTCGGTCCGCGCGACGATCGTCGCCTCGCCCAGCTCGCGCAACTCGTCGAGCAGCGCCAGCGGATTGGTGCCATTGGCCATCGCGTCGGGCGGCAGGCGGAAGGACAGCGTCCAGCCCGTCCTGACCGGCGCGGCGACGGGCACAGGCGCTTCGCCGGCCCCGCCCGCCGCGGCATCGACCGCCGCCGCCAGCCGGGTCAGGATCGCCTGCCCCTCGGCCTCGGGCGCATCGCCCTCGACCAGCGCGCGCATATGGTCGCCCGCCGACAGGATGACCGACACCAGGTCCGGCGTCGCGCGAACATCGCCCTTGCGGACGCGGTCGAACGCGGTTTCGCAGTGATGGGTGAAGGCCGCCAGCTTGTCGAAGCCGAACATCGCGCCCGAGCCCTTGAGCGTGTGAAGCCCCCGGAACACGGCATTGACCAGGCCCATGTCGTCCAGCCGGTGCCCCAGGTCGAGCAGCCCCTGTTCGACCTGCTCCAGAAGCTCGCCCGCCTCGATCCGGAAGGCGGCTGTCGGATCCTCGCCGCTCACCGTGCGAGGACCTTCTGTGCGACGCGGATCAGCTGTTCGGGCTGGAAGGGCTTGACCAGCCAGCCGGTCGCGCCCGCCGCCTTGGCCTGCGCCTTCATCGCGTCGTCCGATTCGGTGGTCAGGAAGATGATCGGCACACCCGCCTGGGCGGGTTGCTGGCGCAGCGCGCGGATCATCTCCAACCCGTCCATATTGGGCATGTTCAGGTCGGTGACGATCAGGTCGAACCGGGTCGCGGTCGCCTTGCTCAGCCCCTCGACGCCGTCTGCGGCTTCGGTCACCGCATAGCCCGCGCCGGTCAGCGCGATGCGGATCGCCATGCGCAAGGAGGCGCTGTCGTCAACGGTAAGGATCGAGGCGGTCATTGGTCCGTATCTCCGTGGAACCAGAATTGGCTGTGTTCGGGGTTGGGGTGGGGCAGGAAGGCCGCCCGGTTGAGAAGCGCGCGGAAGGACTCGCCCGCCGGGGCCGCCAGGGCGAAATCGCAATCGACCTCCGCCGCGCCGACCCGTGCCGCCTGGACGAGCTGGACGACGCTCAGATCGGGGGCGGCGACCTCGGAGAGATCCAGCCGGACCGTCGCGCCCGGCGTGATGACGGCCTGCAATTCCTCGGCAAGCGTGCCGATGTTCGGCAGGCACAGATTCTCGCTTGCCATCACTGTCGTGATCGACATGATTTTATCCTTCGCAGCAAAGATTCGACGGCGCAGGATCGCGCCTGCGTCGAGGATCACTTATCTATCGGGACGATCGTCAAGATTTCGGCGCCCGGTTCCGTATCCCAATCGGGAGTCACCCTTGTCGCGCGGCTGCACCCGGCTTGCCTTGGCACGGGTGAAGGGGCGTCTTTAAGGGTCGACTCATTTGTAATTCCCCCGCATTCATTTGGAGGGATAGGGAACAAAGGTAAAATGCCCCTTAAATGGGCAAAATTTTCTGCCCAAAATGGCGAATTATTGGCCGCGCCTGTGCGATGTCCTGAAAAGCCGCCATTTCATCGGCATCAGATGGCGCAGCGCGCACGGGAAAACCCGTCCGGGGAAGCATCCGCCGGACGGCATTTCGGTGAAGATCGATCGGGCGCGACCGCGAATCGCACTGCCACCGGGCGACGGCGCGATTCGCGGACGGGGTTCGGGATTATTCGGCGAACAGGGTCGCGGTTTCGTCGGCGGTCAGGTCGATGCCGAACATCAGGCTCATCCGCATCCGATAAACGCGCGGGTCGGTGATCGTCCCTTCCGTCACCTCCTGCCCGACGCAGCGGCGATAATGCCGGCCGGTCAGCGTCGCAAAGCCGCGCGGCAGGATGATGCTGACGATATTGGCCAGGCGGAACCGGCTCTCCTCATAGGTCGAGGTCCAGTGGTTGCCCATCGCCAGGTCGGCATCCCAGACACGGTCAGTGGTGAAGCTGTATTGCGGCTCCCACCCCTCACCCGCCGAGCGGCCATCGGTATTGCCCGGATGCCCGTCGCGCAGCAGCATCCAGCCATGCTGGACGTCGCGCGCCAGCCGGAAGCGCGCGCCATCGGGGCCGCTCGCCTCCGCTCCGTCGACCAACGGCATCGGCGGCGAATAGCTGCCCCCGAAGCCCGCATCGGCGATCCAGTCCTGGCCGTCGATATGGACGAGGCTGAACGTATGGGTAGTCGGCGGCACGTCGGTCGCGCGCAGCCAGACCCGCGCCAGGAGCGGCCGCGCGGCAAAGCCATGCGCCGCCAGCACGTCGAGGAGCAGCCGGTTCTGCTCGAAACAATATCCGCCGCGCCGGGCCCCGACCAGCTTGGCGAAGACGCTGGCGCTGTCGATCGCGATCGGACGGCCGAGGCGGACGTCGAGATTCTCGAACGGGATGGCCAGCCGGTGCGCGCGCTGCAACCGCGCCAGCCCTTCGGCATCGACGGTCACGCGCGAGGGAAGGGCGATGCGGGCGAGATAGGAATCGAGGTCGAACATGGCCCAGCAGATAGGATGCCCGACCGCGATTGTCGAAGGGGGGCGCGCATGGCCCTGCCCCGCCCCCTTATCGCGCACGTCCCGACAGGATATAGGCCGCGTCAGCCATGACCTTTCCCGATCACGACCCGACCCTGCCCTTCGGCCCTTCCGCGATCCGTGCCGCCGCCGCGGTGATCGCAGCGGGCGGGATCGTCGCGGTGCCGACCGAGACGGTCTATGGCCTCGCCGCCGACGCGACCGACGCGGCGGCGGTCGCACGCATCTATGCGGCCAAGGGGCGGCCGTCCTTCAACCCGTTGATCGTCCATGTCGCCGATCTGGCGGCGGCGCAGGCGCTGGCCGACTTCGATGCCGAGGCGCTGGCGCTGGCCGAGGCCTTCTGGCCCGGCCCGCTGACGCTGGTGCGCCCGGTCCGGGCGGGGTCGGGCATCGCCTCGCTGGTGACGGCGGGGCTGGACACGGTGGCGATCCGGGTGCCGCGCCACCGCGCGATGCAGGCGCTGCTGGCCGAGAGCGGCCGTCCGCTCGCCGCCCCCTCGGCCAATGCCAGCGGCGGGATCAGCCCGACCCGCGCGTCCCATGTCCGCGCCAGCCTGGGGCCGGACGTGCCCATTCTGGACGACGGCGCGACCGAGGCGGGGCTGGAATCGACGATCGTCGCGGGCCGCACCATCCTGCGCCCCGGTCCGGTCACGGCGGCGATGCTGGCGGGCGTGCTGGGCACGGTCGAACAGGGGCCGGACGCCCCCGCGATCGTCACCGCGCCGGGGCAACTCGCCAGCCACTATGCCCCGCGCAAGGCGCTGCGGCTGAACGCCACGGCAGCGGATGCGGACGAATGGCTGATCGGCTTTGGCGCGGTCGCGGGACACGACACGCTGTCGGCGAGCGGCGATCCGGTCAAGGCCGCCGCACGGCTGTTCGACGCCCTCCACCGCGCCGATGCGAGCGATCACGCCCGCCTGGCGGTCGCCCCGATCCCGGCGGACGGGATCGGCGAGGCAATCAACGACCGGCTGCGGCGGGCCGCGACGCGCTAGGGTTTACGGCGAGGCCCTAGGGCCGATCGACATTCAGCGACGCCTTTCCGTCCCTCGCCCCTCGTAGAGGGGAGAGGGTTGCGTAGACTTGGCCTTTGCGAGAGCAAAGGCTTAGTCGGAGCTGGGTGAGGGGTGGGCGCTCGCGAAGCGAGCGCGCGAGCCTTTGGGCTCGCTCAACCCCTCACCCAAGCTGCGCTAGCCAGCAGGCTGGCAAGCTTCGCTAACCCTCTCCCCTGTCCAGGGGAGAGGGGAAGAAGAAACAATGCTGAATGTCGATCCGCCCTAGATTTCGTTTAGCGTGAAGGAAAAACCCTCTCTTCGTTCAGCCTGAGCGAAGTCGAAGGCCAAGGGATCAACCGACACCACAAGGGTATTTTTGGCAAAGGTCCGGGGCGTGGCCTTCGACTACGCTCAGGCTGAACGGGAGGATGGGATCGCTCCACTGCTCCGTTCACGCTGAGCGGAATCGAAGCGTACGCCCCGACCTCGCCCCGGAATTTACGCCGTCACCGCCTTCGACCGCGCGGCGAAGCTCTTGCGCAGCTTCTGGAGCTTGGGCGGGATCACCGCCATGCAATAGGGGTTGGACCGTCCCGAGGTTTCCCAATAATCCTGGTGATAATCCTCCGCCGGATACCATTCGGCCATCGGCTCGATCGTGGTGACGATCGGCTTGTCGCTGCCGTCCTGCGCGCGCGCCTTCGCCGCCACCATCGCGGCCTCTTGCGCCTCGTCGGCCGGGAACATCGCCGAGCGATATTGCGTGCCGACGTCATTGCCCTGGCGGTTCAGCTGCGTCGGGTCATGCGTCGCGAAATAGATGTCGAGCAGATCGTCCAGCGCCAGCTGCTCGGGGTCGAAACCGATGCGGATCGCCTCGGCATGGCCGGTATCGCCGCCGCACACCTGCTTGTAGGTCGGGTTGGGCACGGTCCCGCCGATATAGCCGCTCTCGACCGACTCGACCCCGATCACGTCCTTGAACACCGCCTCGGTGCACCAGAAACATCCGCCGGCCAGCGTCACATATTCGGTCACTCGGAATCTCCTTGTCGTCTTGTGTGCCTAGATAGGAAGGCGCTAGGCGACGACAATCCAAGGCTTTGGGACAAAAGATGATGGCGACGATCGACGGCAAGGTGATGGTGACCGGCGGCGCCGGCTATATCGGCAGCCATGCCGTGCTGGCGCTGCTGGATGCAGGCTATGACGTCGTCGTGCTAGACAATCTCGTCACCGGCTTCGACTGGGCGGTCGATCCCCGCGCCTCGCTGGTGGTCGCCAATGTCGCCGACGACGAAGCGGTGCGCGCCGCGATCCGCGAGCATGGCGTGCGCGCGATCATGCACTTCGCCGGTTCGATCATCGTCCCCGAGTCGGTCACCGATCCGCTCAAATATTATCGCAACAACACCGCCGCCAGCCGTTCGCTGATGGAAAGCGCGGTGGCCGAGGGCGTGGCGCACTTCATCTTCTCCTCGACCGCCGCCACCTATGGCACGCCCGAACGCGTGCCGATCAAGGAGAGCGATCCCAAGGCGCCGATCAATCCCTATGGCATGTCCAAGCTGATGACCGAGATCATGCTGAAGGACGTCGCCGCCGCGCATCCGATCAACTATTGCGCGCTGCGCTATTTCAACGTGGCGGGGGCCGATCCGCAGGGCCGCTCGGGCCAGTCGACGGTCGGCGCGACCCATCTCATCAAGATCGCGGTCGAGGCGGCGATCGGCAAGCGTGAGGCGGTCGGCGTCTATGGCACCGACTTCGCGACCCGCGACGGCACCGGCGTGCGCGACTATATCCATGTCTCCGACCTCGCCGCCGCGCATGTCGCCGCGCTGGAGCTGCTGGTCGCCCAGCCGGGCGAGAGCCACACGCTGAACTGCGGCTATGGTCGCGGCTTCTCGGTCCTCGAAGTGCTCGACGCGGTCGACCGGGTGACGAACCTGACCATCGAGCGCCGGATGGAGGGCCGCCGCGCGGGCGATCCCGCGGAACTGGTCGCCGACAACAGCGCGATCCTGGCGGCGCTGCCCTGGCGCCCGCAACGCGACGATCTGGACGGCATCGTCCGCGACGCGCTGGCCTGGGAGCGCAAGCTGGCCGAAATGGGCCGCTGACGCCGATGCGGCTGCGTTCGCTCCTGTTCGTGCCGGGCGACCAGCCCAGCCTGATGGCCAAGGCGCTGCGGACGGAGGCGGACGCGCTGATCCTCGACCTGGAGGATTCGGTCGCGACCCACGCCAAGCCGGTGGCGCGCGAGGCGGTCGCCCGCTTCCTGTCCGCCCCGCGCGAGACGGACAAGGCGATCTTCGTCCGGATCAACCCGGTCGACGGACCGCTGGCCGCCGACGATCTCGCCATCATCCTGCCCGCGCGTCCCGACGGCCTCGTCCTGCCCAAGGCGGAAGGGCTGGCCAGCCTGGACGCGCTGGCGGCGCTGGGGGTGGCGGACATCCCCGTCCTGCCCCCCATCCTGCCCATCGCCACCGAGACCCCGGCGGCGATCTTCCGGCTGGGCGACTATGCGGGGGCGCGCCTGCCGCTCGCCGGGTTGACCTGGGGCGCGGAGGACCTGCCCGCCGCGATCGGCGCCACGACCGCGCGCCAGGCCGATGGCGGCTATACCGCCCCCTATCAACTGGCCCGTTCGCTGACCCTGTTCGGGGCGCATGCGGCGGGCGTCGCGGCGATCGAGACGGTCTATCCCGATTTCGGCGACGCGGAGGGGCTGGCCGATTATGCCGCGCGCGGGCGGCGCGACGGCTTTACCGGCATGATGGCGATCCATCCCCGGCAGGTGCCGGTGATCAACGCCGCCTTCACCCCGACGCCCGAAGAGGTGATCCGGGCGCAGGCGATCGTCGACCTGTTCGCGGCGAACCCCGGCGCGGGGGTGCTCCAGCTCGACGGCAAGATGCTCGATGCGCCGCACCTGAAGGCGGCACAGCGGCTATTGGCGCGCGCCGCGCCATGACTCGCGGGCGGCGGCGGTCGCCCACCACCAGCCCAACGCCCAGAGCGTTCCGAAACACCATCCGGCGGCCACGTCGGACGGCCAGTGCACGCCCAGATAGACGCGGCTGACCCCGATCATCCCGACCAGCAGCACCGCCAGGATCACGATGATGTGGCGCACCCGCCGCTCCTGCGTCACCTGCGTCGCGAGCGCGGCCAGCGTCAGATAGACCATCGCGCTGCCCGCCGCATGGCCGCTGGGAAAGCTGGCATTGGACACGTCGACCCAGTGCGGCACCAGATCGGGCCGCGCCCGCGCGACGATCGTCTTGACCAGGGTCACCGCCATGCCCCCGCTGATCCCCGCCGCCGCCGTGGCGATCGCGGTCAGCCACAGCCGACGCGCGGCCAGCAGCGATACGGCCCCCGCCATGATGAGGATCAGCACCGGCACGCTGCCCAGCGCGGTGACATCGACCGCCGCCCGCATCAGCGCGCGCGACTGGCCATGCGCGCGCAGCCCGGTCAGAATCGCCCGGTCCCAGGCAAAGGGCCAGTGATCGATCAGCAGGCCCAGAATCAGCAGAAGCGCCAGCGCCGTTGCGCCCGCGGCGGCACCGCGCAACGCCAGCGGCATGGTCGAGGGTCGAACACCGGGTTCGCTCAACACGGACGCGGGGCGCATATCGGGGACGGGGTTCGGGTCTGTCATAGGAGGGTGCTGATCGTGCCATCTCCCTGGCAAGGCAAGGGGAAATGCCCGATTTCCGGGCCTGGAGAGGCCAGGGCGCGCATTTGCCCCTCTCCTTTTTCCTGAACGGAGAATTTATCAATCAGGCTGATTTGAAAAATGGGTTTGCTTCTCGGCGAATTTTGTCGCAGAAATGTCTCATACCGGCAGGCAGACCGGTCGGAGAGGACCGATGACCATGAACGATAACGCCATTTCGCCCGTTGACCGTTTGCTGATCCTGGCCTTCGGTGCGATGGCCAGCTGGGTCGCCGTTGGCGGCGTCGCGCTGGGCGCCTCGCGACTGGTTCATCATCTTTTCTGATTTTTCCGGGGCTTGCGGATCGACAAGCCCGGCTCCCAAGACGCACTGATTGCCATGCCCCGCGCAGCCCCCTCTGCGCGGGCTTTTGTTTGCGCGGTCCGCGCCAATCCCGAAGCGCGACGTCGCCGAGGCGAATCAGCCCTTGGGCGATTCGTTTTCGACGGTGGATGAATCCAATTCCCGACGGATACGACGCAGCTGTCGCACCGCGCCGATGGCGCGCCAGCGCAACAGATCGTCCAGCCCCGCATAGCCCAGCCCCAGATGCGGCGGCCGCGCGCTCAGCACATCGCCCAGCGTCACGCGCCCCGAACGTAGCGCGGCGCGCGCCAGTTGCCGCCATCGCCGCGCGGTTTCCCAGCGGATCAGCGCGAGGGATTCGTCACGCGGCGCGACCTCGGCGACGAAGGCCGCCTGCAATCCGGCGATCGCCCGTCCCAGCCGCCGGAACGTCGCCCCGTCCGCGACCGGCAGGCCGCCCATATTGTGCCGGACCAGCAGCCGCGCGACCGCCTCGGCCTCCGCGCCCAGATGCGGCCGATGCGCCTCGGCCAGCACCCGCGTCGCGCTGTCCCGCATCGTGTCGGTGAAGCGCTTGGACACGCCCCCGGCATGCTGGCGATAGATCAGCAGCGGCTCGTCGAGCCGCGCGATCCGGCCGAATCGGCGGATGCGATGATACAGGTCGAAATCCTCGGCATAGAGGATGTCGGGCCGCGTGAACGGATCGAGCCGCCGCGCGACCTCGGCACGGACCATCACCGTCGACCAGACCAGCGGATTCTCGATCCAGCTCAGCCAGGCTATCAGATCGGGGGTGGTGTGCGGCGCATAGTTCATGGGCAGGATCCGCCCCTCGACCCATTGCTCCGCCTGCGCCCCCACCAGCGCGACATCGGGATTCGCCTCCAGATAGGCGACCTGCCGCGCCAGCCTTTCGGGACGGCAGAGATCGTCCTGGTCCAGCCCCGCCAGATAGCGCCCCCGCGCCTCGGCAAAGCCGCGATTGCGCGTCCGCACCGGACCGCCATTCACCGCATTCTCGATCAGGCGGACACGCGGATCGCGCCAGTGGCGCACCAGCGCGCGGGTGTCGTCGGACGAACAATCGTCGACAACCAACGCCTCCCACTGGGTCAGCGTCTGGGTTTCCAGGCTGGCCAGCGTCTCACCGATCAGCGCCGCGCCGTTATAAGCGGGAATGACGACGCTGACGATCGGATCGCTCATGCCGCCGCCGCACCCGATTGCGCATCGCCCTGCCCCAGCACCTGATCGACGATCATCCGGCCGACATCATTCTGCCACAGCCACAGCCCGTTGGCCTGCCCCCGGAAGCTGTTCTCTCCCCCCAGCGGCCCCCAGGGCACGAAACCGGCGGACAGACCGATGCCATAGGCGCCAGGCACCGGCCGATCCTGCGCATCGAGGATATGGCAATGGCGGTCGACCATCGGCCGCCCCTCCTCATGCGCCAATGCGATGGCCACCCCATCGGCGTCGAACAGCGGCAGCGCGCGCGGGCGATAGCCGAGCGCCCCGATCACCAGATCGGCCGCGCCGATGATGGCGCGCGCGTGCAGGTCCGCCTCTCCCGCGATCCGGTGAAGCGCCAGCCGCGGATCGGGCGTGCGCCCGCCAAGCGCCAGCATCCGCAGGACCAGTTCGCGCGACTCCAGCCGCAACCCGGCAAGGCGCAGCACGAAGCCGCTGACCGGGCAGATGTCGTCCTGGGTGAAATCGGTGAACCCCTCGGCATGGGCGGCCTCGACCGTCGGGAAGAAGGGCTTGGGCGGCGTCCGGGCGAGCAGGGTGATCGCCTCCGCTCCGAAGGGCAGATCATGGCATTTGAGCAATTGCACGGCGCAGGCGATCGCGCTGGTCGATGCGCCGATGATCGCGACGCGCGGCGCGCGGACACCCGCCAGCCGCTCCCGCGCCCGGTCGATCCCGCCATGCCGCAGCAGCGTGTCGGATCGCATCAGCCGGTCCCCCGCCATATCGCCCAGCCGCGCGCCCGCCACCATCGCGTCGGCGATCTGTTCGTCGGTCTGGTATCCCCCCGTGGCGATGACGATATGCCGCGAGGTCAGGGTGCGGACGCCATCGGGACCGTTCAGGGTGGTGCGCCACCCGCCATCCGCCATGCGGTCCGCGCGCACCGCCTCGGTCGCGGTCAGGACCGCCCCGCCATGATCCGTGACGATCCCGCGCAGCCGCTGCGCCGTCGCCTCCAGCAGCGGCGCGGTATCGCGAAGCGGCGCGCCCAGCGCCCCACAATAGCCCGCCATCACCTGCCCCGCCGGATGCGCCTCCAGCGCGGCCAGTTCGGGATGCGGATTGCCCTTCACCGCCGACAGAAAGGTTTCGGCGGTGGTGTCCGAGCGGATGGCATAGCCGCCCAGCTCGCCCGCGCCGATCCGGTCCGACCGTTCGACCAGGACCAGTCCCTGCCGGGCCAGCGGCACGAGTTGTCCCGTCTTGCTCGCCGCGATCAGGATCGCGGTCCCCGCCGGGCCGCCCCCCACCACCAGGCAGCCACAGGGCCGGTCGCGGTCCGGCGCGGGCGCGCCCTCGGCGGCGATGCGCGCGACCACCGCCTTCAGCCGCTCGGCGACGGTCCCGGCATCGCCCGACTTCATCCCGTCCGTGATCGGCAGGCTCAGCATCCGCGCCGACAGCGCGTCCGCCACTGGGGTCGGCTGGATCAGCGCGGTGTCGCGGAACAGCGGCTGCTCGCCGAGATGCGGGCTGAAATAATGCCCCGCCCCGACGCCGTCCGCCGCCAGGGCGGCGATCACCGCGTCGCGCCGCGCCGCAATCGCTGGCGGCAACAGCACCGGCATGAACTGCGTCGCCTGCCGCCGCCCCCGCTCCGCCTGAAAGCCATAGCCGGGCAGGCTGTCGCGATATTCGCGGTCCAGATCCGCGCGCGCGGCGCAGACGGCGTCGATCTCCGCCAGTTTCGTACGCGCCATCAGGGCCAGTATCTCGGGCATCTTGGCGTTGATACCGGGCAGCGTCGCGACCCGCCCGCGCTCGAAACCGAAATTCACCATCGCGCGCAACTGGTCGATGCGGTCGCCATCGCCGCTATAGACCAGCCCGCCCTCCCCGACCGAAAAGGTCTTGGTCGCGTGCATCGAATAGACCAGCGTGAAGGGCGCACCCGTGCCGAACCCCTGCCCCCGTTCGTCCAGCGTGCCCAGCGAGGCCGCCGCATCGACCACCACCCCCACGCCATGGCGTCTGGCCAGCCAGGCATAGCGATCCAGGTCGATATCCGTGCCGAACGTGGCATAGGGCACGATCGCCCCGATCCGGTCGCCATGGCGCGCGAGCATCCGCTCCTCCTCGCCCGGGTCGGCCGTCCAGCCCTGGGGATCGACATCGACGATCAACGGCGTCAGCCCCGCCCAGATCGCCGCCTGCGCGGTCGCGGCAAAGGTCATGGCGGGCATCATCGCCAGCATGCCGGGCTTCGGCGTCATGCCCGCCGCCTGCCGGATGGCGATCATCAGCCCCAGCGTCGCATTGCCCACCGCCAGCGCCGCCCCCCGGCCGTCGAAGAGCCGGTCCACCATCTCCGCCTCGAGCGCGCGGACTTCGGGGCCGTTGTTGCTGAACTGCCCGGACGCCTCGATCCGCTTCAGCCCGTCCAGATGCTCGGACAGCCGGGGCGGTCGGGGGGCGATCAGCGGAAAATCCATGCGGCGCTCGTCCTGTTCGGCGCGCCAGCATCCTACGTCATTGGCGCCGCTACGGATTACCATGGGGCAGCCCCTGCCGCCATGACCCCATCGTGCCACGCGTATCAGGCGGGGACGCGGCGGGCCAGGATGCCACCCGCCGATCGGGAAAGGTCCGCAATGTCTTGACACTGTGGCGCTCTTACATTGTCACAGCGCTTGATGCACGACCAGTTCGAGCTTGGTGCCGGAGGGTGACACAACAGGATGAGCCGCTTCACGGTTACACGGCTGAAGTGTGCTTACACCTGTCGGTCGTAAGTAGGTCGACCAGCCCGAGTTCAAAAAGTGATTGTCTGCTCCATGCGCCATGCAACCGACCCGCTCCCATCCTGAGTAGCTCACGGTGAAGTGCCTGCGGCTGCAAAGCCGTTCTGGCCAACGCCTCTCCGGTGAACGCAACCTGTGCCGCGAGGGAGTTCAACTCTCGACGGGCCACACCCTTCCCTTTGCCGTAGGGGACGACCTGTAGGCCAGCTGCCACGATCGTTGCCTGGGCTTCGTAAAAGGTGGTCCCCAGAATCTCTTCCGCATCGCGAAGCGAGACGTGGGTCAGGCCAAGGGGATCAGCCGAAGCCGTGCCGCAGGTGATATGCTTTGGGAACCGGGTCAGGTCGACCATGATGTCACGAATCTTGGGCGCTTTACCTTCCGGTAAGTGGTAGTCGATCCTGCCTTCCAGCATCTCCTCGAGGATAAAGGCCCAAGGCTTCTCACCTCCGTAGCGCATCATTGCGTAGCGCAACGAGACCGCACCGGACGGTTTCGCCGGGAGCTTGGCCCCGTGGGTGAGCGCCCCCTCCAGTTGCTCCGCCCGGCCTCTGTCGATCAGGTAGCCGCGCAGGACCTGAACGCCAGGATGGGGCATAATTTCGAGACGACCCGACGTGACCAGCTGGCCGACCGCATAAACCGGCAAGTCGAAGCGCCCCGCGGCTGCTCCGGGCGTCTCACCGGCTTGTAGCTGGCGGTGCAGCTCGTCGACGTCGTCGGCATCATACCTCGCACGCAGGCGCCGCCGGCTCGGGAGAGGCTCGAACCTGATTGCATCAGCCTCCCGCAGCTTGCCTAGCTCGACGCTCGACGACCATAGTCGCTGGTTGGTTTCGGTCGCCGTATAGAAGCGGGCGGCAGAGGAGAACGTTTCCGCAGTCCGACCGTCAAGGTGTGGGAACGCCAAGGCAAGGATCGCCTGACCCTCATCACCGGAATACTTCGCGATCCAACGCACCTCCGTTCGCACTTCCTCGTAGGCCACAAGATCGTCGACGTTCGTATCCATACGCCTGGTGACCACGTCCCTGATCCCGTCGGGCCAGGATCGCAGTATCCCAGCGCCGTTAGCGATGATCTCGGCCACCATCTCCGACGATTGCGAACGAAGCTGATCCAGCTCCCAGCGGGTCGGAAGCTCGCTGGCCATGATGCCGGACTTCAGCATGATGTCGACGAGCGTCGTCCGGGAGAAGGTCTGCAGGCAGCTGGGAAGTAGGTTGACCGCTCGCCGACCAGCCACTGGATCGCGGGACATCAGGTCGGCGGCCAGCCGATAATCGAGTTCCAGGCGTTCAGGCAGGCGCGGCAGGTCTGATGCAGGCACGGTCTGGGTGCAGGACTCGCAATTGCCAATCCCGCGTGTTCGCCGCCACCCAAGGGGGCCGCATTTCGAGCAGGCCTCCACGAGATGTTCGAACGATTCCGGGCAGTACGGGAGCAGACGGTTGAGCCAGGCACTTCGATGATGGGGCCTCCCCTTCAGGGAATGAGGCCCGATGCGACGATGCAAGAAGTCGAACGCTGGACGTGGCATGCGCAGCTCGCCAAGCATGATGCTGCTGCGGCTGCCCGTCGCATCGAAAGTGATGGCAGCGATCGAATCCACGTCGGTCCGAAGGATATGCGCGAGGCGGGCGGCGTCGTCGGCAGACGCGAGCTGGACATGCCCAGGCTTGGCGATGGTGATTGCGCCGCCTTCGAGCGCCGAGGCGACGCGCACGAGGCGGTGGTCACGACAGCCGGCCGCGAGCGCGCCGATCGCACTCTCGTCCGGCTGCGGATGGTATTCGAAGCGCAGCTGCTTGATCGACCGAGTCACTTCGAGCTCGAGAATGGATCGCGTGTGACCCAGTTGACTGGCCCCATGGCGTACCTGCGTGTCGCGACGCTGAGATCGTGCTTCTCGACCTTGGGGGAGCCGCGCCACAGCGCATGGATCGTCGCCTCACATACGACACGGCACACCCGACCGACGTGTCCGCCGCTGACGGCGACAAGCTGACTGCGCAGACCGGCCTTATCGAGCCCTGCTGGCTCGTCGACGATCTTGGCCTTGACCATTGACGCGTCGAGCTTCTTGCAAAATGCCGTGAACAGCTTTCCATCGGTTCTGTCGTTCCGCGGATCGAGCGGCTTCAAGACGAGAGGGGTTCCGAGCCGAGCTGCAAGATCGGTGTTCTTCTCAAAGAATGCCTCGGCCTTCTCGTTGCCGACCAGTATCAACGGAACGATCCCCCGATTGAGGAACGACTTGAGGCGATTGGTCACGCCAGTCGCGTCTGACGACTTCTTGTCGAGATGCTGAACCTCGTCACCAACCAGTCCTTGAACACCCAGCTTGCGACAGAAGTGGTGGATCCGATCCTCAAGGTCGTCAATCGTATCGTGCTTATTATTCCAATGAGAATCGTCGAGAGCCTTCAGGATGTTCCGGAAGAAACTCTTGACCGACGTCGCCTCGTTAAGCTCCACGACGATGATCTGGTACTTGTTAGAGGGTAAACCCTCTTCTTCCCGCCTCAAGGCGGCTTCGGCGACCAGGGCCTCAATCATCCGCGACTTGCCGGCATTGGTGTCCTGCGACAGGCACCGGCCGTCGATCGGGCCGTCAAGCAGGGGCTGCATCGACTCCATATAGGCTAGCAGCTGGTTTACGAGACTGGTTTGCGGCTCGTGCTCGATCCAGTTGTTCTTGAAGAACGGCACGACCGACACGACCCGGGCCCGACGGCTCGGGTTCGAATAGTCGGGAACGGGATCGCCCCGAGCGGGCAACGGCTGCGGGCCGAGCGGTATTGCCTTTCTCTTCGGGATCATCGGTTGTCTTCCTCGTTCTCATCGTCGTCGTCCCAGGTGATGCCTTCGTCAGGGTCCTCCTCAAGGGCACTCAGCATCCGCAAATCTGATCTTGCGTCTGGATCGAGGCCGCTCCAGTCCCCCCGAACATCCTTCAGATCGCGTTTGTCGTCCTCGCGTGTCTCCTCCCGGCCCTGGTTCTCGGACCTCTGGGAAGGGCCGGTGGATGGATCCACACGGTCGGCGCCGCCGACGTCTGTCGGGACAAGCATATCTCCGAAATTCGTCAGGTCCGGATCATCCGCGACACTGCCGCCGAGTTCCCTGATCTCCGCCTGTTCGAGGATGGCCCCGGCCCTCTTGGCGATGGTGAATGGTTCCTCTTCCAGCACGCGCTTTTGCTGGCTGAGCGACGCTGCGCGACGCAGGGCCCGCTCGGTGAGCGTCTGCGCGCCGGTCGCGCCCGAAACGACGCATTGCTTGTGGAACGCGTGTTCGTAGCGGGTGAGGAATCGGGTATAGTCGGGGTCGTCTGACCAGAGCTCGACGAACTCGTTGCCCGCCTCGTCCTGTACCTCGACCATATCCAAGTTCCAGTCGTATACGCGCAACCAGACGCTGCACTTCGCAGTATTTTCGAGCCGCGATCTGATCTTTTCCGCGGCCAGGTTGCGGGAGAGCGTCTGTGTGATGCCCTCCCGATTCCATTTGTAGAGGATCTCGTCATAGACGACGCCGTCGTTGGTCATCTCGGCCGCAACGGTTCGGGCGAGATACCGGCGGACTTCCGCTGGTGGGGTGAAGCGGATGCGGCTTCTACCGATATAGTCGAGCATCACCTGGTTCGGCGTACGCCATCCGAGCGCCTTGTGGCCCGTGGCGTTCCACTCCAGCCTGAGCGCCTCGAATTTCGCGGCCAGATCATGCCGCGGCATGGTCAACTTGAGGGGGTCATAGCGGATGCCCTTCCGCCGGCTTCGGGGGGAAAGCACGGTACCTGGCTCCCCTTCCAACCTCTCCTTGACCCAACCCCAGAAGTTTTCGAGGTTCGCCTTCTCGTCTGGCCCGTATTTCTGGGCCAGTTCTACGCGTTTCATCACGCTTGCAAGATTGCCGATCGCGGTCGGCGGGATCATGGCCTTATCGTTGTCGCCCCGCAGCGTTCCGATCCGGCCGAAGCAGAGGAGGAGCATGGGGTCATCGGCGATCATCTCGTCGGTGAGCGCCGGAGGAGTCAGCGCGCCCATGAGCGCGCCCATCCCCATCTCGGCGCGGTAGGGGCCACCGAAAGGCTGGGTTGGCGGGACGAACAGAGAGTGTGCATCCATCAGCCCGACCACCTTGAGCTTGTGGCTCGGAATTTCGACGTCGTTCGAGTAGTGCGTCACCTGCCGGAGTTCGGTGCCGTCGATGTACATCAGCTCGAACGGGCGACTGGTCGGCACGACGTTGCCCGACGCGTGGAAGTATCGCTCCGCCGCCTCGTTGCCGTACTTGGCGGCATAGGTATTGACGTTCTCGCATTTGTTGATGCGGTTGATGACCGTCGACTTGTGCGGATGGGACTCCCCGATGTTAGCGATTCCGCGATCGTGCAGCCTTTTCCAGGCCGCTACGACGAGCGCGAAACAGTCCATCTTCTTCAGCTCTTCGACCGCATAGAAGAGCGCCATCGCCTGATGGACCAGGCGATCGACGATGGGCGGGAGCTGCGACTGGCCCTTCTGGCGCCCGCTTCTGTTGCACATCGCGCCGACCCTCTCGTCGCACTCGACGAGGTTATTCATCCAGCGGATGACTGACCTGCCGCTGGGCGCGGGCAGTCCGGCTGGCCAACGGGCCTCGGCGAACGCCCGCAAGGTCGCCTCCGATCGCGGCATGCCGTCCTGGAGCGCGGCGAGCGCGACGTCGTACTTGGCAACGGCGCGCGGGTACTTCGCCAGGCACGCGGCGATATCCCACCCAAGATAGCGTCCGCGCCATTCCGATAGGGTAACCTCGCCATGGCTGCACTCGCGCAGCCTTCCGGCCGCATATTCCTCCAGGAGGGATCGGACGGTCAGGCGGACCATGACGCCTGAGGCGTCTTCGATGAAATATTCATCGTCCGTCCCCTCGACGTGGAAGCGGAAGACGAAGTCGTCGACCGCCTCGACGAACACGATGCGTTTCAGCAGATGGACGAAGACGGTCCCGAAGACCAAGCCAAGCGGATTCATGGTCAGGCCGCCTTCTTCTCGAACCGCGCGAGGATCTCGCGCAGCGCGTATGGGGACACGGCACGGGGCGCCGTCACAACGGTTTCCGATTTCGGGGTCGATCGCAGGTCGAAGTCGACGATGCGGCGCAACAGCATCGCATAGAGCTTGTCTACCGCCACGCTCCTCGATCCGCCCAGGGCGGCGACGACGTCCACGTAGCGGGCGTGTCCACCGCTGGCCATGATCACCTTGCGGACGGCGGTCGCGTCGGCGTCGCGATCGAAGGTCGTCAGCCTCGCCTCCATGGCGATGGAGTGAGCCTCGACAGTGTCGTCGCGTCGGAACGGCTCGCCCTTGATCTTATGAATCGGTCCCAGGCCGAGCTCCTGCAGTGCGGTGCTGACCCGCTCCAGGGGGCGACGCACGCCTTCGGCCACGAACCACGCGTCATTCGACTTGATCTCACCGAAGACGACGCGGTGATCGGCAAGCTCGTACGCGACGTCAGGGTACTTCCGGATGATTTTGCCGTCGGCGCGGCGGAAGATCAGCACGACGGGCTGGAACTGGAAATCGATGTAGCGGGGGCACATCTCGAGATGATCGGCGACAGCAGGCTCGTTCGGGCCTTCGAGGAACTGGATGCGCCGAGCCTTCTCGTAGAGCGTAGCGCAGGTCGTGTACGCCTGCGCATAGTTCATGCCGTTCCGAACGTGGCCAAGGCCAGCCGCTGTCTCAACGCCGATCAGCTCCCACTGCTCTGGATCCTTGAGATGGTCGAACTTCGTGGGATGGAGCAGTGCATACGGTACTCGCCGGACCGGATGACGCGGCGGCCGGCGCGTAGGATTCCAGTTCGCGAGCGGGGCGATCGTCGAGCCAAGGCCTTCCGTCATATCCGTGTGCCCGGCAAATTCACTCGCGATGCTGGACGCTGCAGTGCCGCCGTCGCCATCGCGCCTCCGACGCGAAGCGCGGGTCGAACCGGTTCCCGCCTTGGCATTGCGACGGCGACGCACGGGCGGCGCAGGCTTCGAAACCTCCGGTGGGTCGATATCCCGACCTCGCGGGGACTTCATGCCTTGTCTCCGAAGCCGCGGTGCCGCCGTTCGGCGGCCAGCCGCTCGAGCAGCCTGAGCGCCTCACCGGGCGTGAGCCACCTTCCACCGTGGTGGATCACACCGTGATGGCGGCGAACGTAGCTCGTCTCGCGCCGTCGTTTCGCCTGCTTCGATGCCGCATCGTCGTACTTCCGCATGCTCTATCCCTATCTATCTGGACAACTTCTAACATACCTTCCTAGTCGGGTTATATGGTAGAGGTTTTCCGGAAACAATAAGGTCCGGAAGATTCTTGTAGTTAATGCCGCTGTTAGCTAGACGATCGTCCATGCCGAAGGTGCCTAGTGAACACGGCGAACCGACGCCCATCCTCTTCGCTCAGAGTTCCCGCGAGGATCTGGTGGCTGCCCTCGAAGCTGCGCTTGAACGCTCAGCGAGCGAAGAGGAACGACACCTGTGGGCATCGATGCTGCCCGATCGACGCGAGCTGACGCTGAAGCGGATCGCGACGGTCAAGGACTGGATACTCCGGCCGGGCGAGATGACCGCAGCGGAGGCGGCCGAGCTGGCCAAGGTGAAGGTCAGCCGGTGGTACGAGATCGTCGGTGCCTGGAAGGCGAAGGGCACGCTCGCGGCCCTGGGCACCTTCGCCAACCAGCCGGGCCGCCGCGGCCCGAGACTCGACGGCGCGACCATCAACCGGATACAGGCGGTGCTGGTGCCGGTGATCGCGGAGCGCCTTGCTGCCGACGCCGGCACGAAGATCGGCACCATCGTGACTGCGCTTCAGAAACATCCGGATCTCGATGATCTCGACCTACCGCACGTCAACACGTTACGCGCGATGGTGGAGCGCGAGGTCCTGCGTGTGCGCGGAGAGCAGCAGGCCGGACTTCGGCCCGGTCTCGACGCCGTGGCATGCGACCTGCTCCGTCCGGACGGAACAAACCATGTGATGTTCGCGGTCATCGACCGGACCGCTCGGTACATACTCGGCTTTTCGGTTGGCCGCGTGGAGGACAGCCTATCCGCGTACGCGCGCGCGGCGCACGACGCGCTCCGGCGCATCGAGGGACCCGATGGAGGCGAGCTGCCCTGGGCGGACGAATTGAAGCGCGTCGACGTGATCGTCGGAGACGACGTCGACGCTTGGAAGACCGTGTTCCAGGCCCACGCTCGGCACCCGATCGCCGAGGTGTTCGACCCGGTCATCAGCGAAAAGCGCTACGGTCGCTACTTCAAGCTGGTGGCAGGATCCTCGGTCGGCAAGCTCAGGATAATTCCAATGCGGACAGCCGGCGACGGCGAGGCCCCCACCACGTCCCGCTCCTACTCCGATGCCGAGGCGATCGAAGCATTGGAGATCGATGTCGCTCGCCACAATTCCGCAGTGCGGGCAGCGTCGTCGACCACAGGTGCCTCCAGGCCGGCGCCGGCCCTGCTCCGGATGCTGCGCTTCATCGCATCGGCGCCCGAGCTTCAGGCTGCTGGCTGACCGGCGGGGATAAACGCCACCGGCGCAGGGCGTCGGGAATTGTGGGTTGCCACCGCCTGGTCGAGCGCCGCCTGAACGTCCCGGCGCGAGAGCGGCGACACGTTGCGGATCCTGACGAGGGCGTCGGCCGATATCGCCCTCGAAATCTGGAAAACCAGCGGGATGTCGCCGATGGCAGGCGCGAGTAGCTGCGTGAGTGTCGGCAATCCGGTGGGCTTGCCCCGCAGCACCGTCGCGCCGATCAACGCCTGTTCCGATACGCCCAAGTGGGGAGCCCGGATGCGGAGCGGTCGTCCTGACGGGTCGGCGGCGGCCCGGATGCTTGCGGCCAGGCTTTCCACCGAAGGCGGCACGGTCGTATCGAGCGACATCTCGTATGCGATGATGACGCGCTCCGGCAGCTGGACCGCAACGAGCAGCCGGGGCAGGACCACGCCGCCGCGGTGCCGCGCCGGCAGCTTCGCGGCGCAGCTGTCGACGAGGATTTCGGGATCAAACGTCGTGGCCTCGTCGAGCGATGCCCGCGCTGCGGCCAGCATGTTGGTGATGGTAGCTGCCGAAGGCGGCATGACTCCGGCGTTCTCGCAGCGGCTGCGCACCTCCGACAGGATATCCCGTCGCCGGGCCATCGCGCCGAGATCGGCGATCACGGCGCGCGCGACGTCGGTCGACGCGGCGGGAAGGCGGTTGGCGGGCTTCGGCGGGTGGTGCGCGCGTGCGCCCGGGAGGTCGGCCGGATCGCGCCGCTCGCGCCAGATCTGGGCCAGGCTGCTGAAGTGGGCTTCACCCACACCAAGCCGGCGGGCGAACGCGCGGCGAGAGCGCTGGGTGCGCTCGGGAATGGCGCAGTATTCGTCGAGGATCGCGACCCGACGACGGATCTCGGGCCAGCGCGTCGGATCGACGCCGGATAGATCGATGCCTTCCATCTTTTTCCTTTCGATTGATTGTTCTTCCTCGCTTTGGCCATGCCGGTGACGGAGCGCTCGCCTGGCGGGTGGACCGGGTCGTCGATGCGGTCGGTCGCTTGACGGACTGGCAGGTTTCGCACCTGGGATCCGGACAAGCTGGCCCGTCCGCACAGGTCCGTCGGAGCGCCGCGTTGCTGGCAGCGACCAGGCGGACGTGCCTGTCGAGAAACCGCAAGGCGGCGACTGAATGAACGGCGCTTGCAGTTAGGCCCGACGAGCGCTATCGCCGAAACAAATCAAGAACATGCGCAGCGGAAGGTGCGGGACGTAAGTCACCAGAATCGTATGGTCGTCGCGTCAAGCAAGTCGGATCGATCAGTTGTGCGATTCGATCGGTTCGGATACTCAACCGAGGAACCCTGACTGGGAGCGGGAATGTCGTTTTTCACTGAAGCCGAGCAGAACGACCTGCGTGTCACCCGGATGATCCTGCATGTGATCGGGCGACAGGACGAAGAGTTCCAGCCTGCCCCCGAAGTCCCGGTTCAGGAGGAGTTGTTCTTCCGCATTCGCATCCTCGACGAGGCGGGTGACGCTGTACACGAGTTCGAAGACGGTTCGCTTGTCCGCCCGATCCTGGAACGTATGGCGTCGGGTACTCAGGATTTCGAGGCTGGGGGTCAGGAACTGGCGCAGCTTTTCGCGCGCGACCACGTGCGCCAGGCCGCGACGGGCGCGTTCTTCGTTTTCCAGCTGGAAGCCGCGCCAGGGACCAAATTCTACGCGCTGATCAAGTACGACTACCGCGAGGTCGTCGAACTGTCGCAGCAGGACGGTCGCAGCGTGCTGAGGGCAATCGTTCAGGCGTTCGTCAAGGAACGCAAGGCGATTCAGAAGATCTGCATCGTTCGGATCGTGAACGGCGTGGCTCAGCCGATGGTGTCGGCGGCAGACCGGATGCATCAGGCGCCGGACCTTACCGACTATTTCGCACGCTATCTCGGCGTTGCGCGAGAGCGAACGGACGCGGAGCTGAGCAACCGCCTCCACGAAGCCATGCGCGCTGCCTTGAGAGACGTCGCGACCGACTTGCCGGTCGGCGGCGTCGGCGCTGCGCTGCGACGGATGAAGCAGTCGCTTCAGGCTCGTACTCCCGTGACCAACGACGACATCGTCGATGCCGCTCTGCACGCCGCGAACCGTCCTGCCGACGAGCAGGTCGCGTCGCGCATCGAGCGCAAGACGAGGATGCATCTGCGCCGTCAGGGGCTGGAGGAGGTTGCGTTTGTTCCCGAAGGTCGGATCTTCCTGCTTCAGCCGCGTGAATACGTACGGACCGCCGAAGAGGTTAGAATCGAATTCCCGGCCGAGCAGATGGGCCAGGCAGTGACCCGTACGGACCGGGACGGGGTGACAACCTTCACGGTCACGACCCGGCAGGTGGTCGAGGATGGCACCCTTGCTATCAGCGCTCGCCAACAAGGCTAACGCTCTTTCTGCGGCGGGGCAGGCCACCGTCAGCGAGACGCGGACGCAGCTGGCGTTGTATCAGCTTGCGGGACCGGATGCACGGGATGTGCTGCAGCTGCTGGTTCCGGCGGGGTTCGCGCTGGTGCGCCTGGCCGATGCCGGTGGAGACCTCGTCCCGGACGAACTTGACGCTCACGCCGTCGACGTCGAGCTGGTGGCCGCGAAGCCGGTCGTGCCGGACTGGATCTACCCCGTCGTCACGACCGCGGGACTAAATGCGGTAATCGACCGGGCGCCGGCTGAGGACGTTGTGTGGGTCCATGGCCTCGATCGTCGGATCGAGACCTACTCGGTCAGCTGGCGGCCGTGGGACGATGTCGCGCCGTTCGCCGCGATGGAGGTGCCTCATCCCTCGAAGGTGGTGAGAGTGCTGGGGGCGGGTGATCCGCTCAAACATATCGGCCGCTGGCTGCTCCGTGATCCCGACGCGGACGTGTCTGGCCGAATCCTGCCGCTATGGAGGGCGCACGCGGCCGGCGCGCTGGTCCGGGCGATTGCGCAGGAGGTAGAGAGCGACGGCCGCGTGCTCTTCCGCGGTCCGCCGCCGACCCGCTTTGCGGTCGAGGGCGCATCGCTGATCGAAGTCGGATGCTTCGCCGCACTGCAGCGCGCAACAGGTTGGGTGTACGAAAATCCCCGCGAGCTCGAAAACAGGCATGGCCTTCTCGCCGCCGAAGTCTCTCGTACAGCTCTGCGCGACGGCGACGCGCGGGCGCTCGCATCGACCATGCCGACGGCGCTGGAAGGTGCGCGCATCGCCTACAGCTTCGGGGTGTCGCAGCAGAGCCGCGACGCGCTGAAGACGCTAAGCGATCTTCGGAAAGCTGTGTCCGACGAGACGTCCAAGCTGACAGATGCGACGAGGACCATGGCGGCTGCGGTGACCACGTCCGCCGTCGGCAACGTCGCGCTGGTCATCGCAAGACTGACTCTTGGCAGCAACGCGCGGTTCGTCGCTCCCGCTGCGGTCGCCATAGGCCTAGCCTTGGCCGTCTATGTGGGAGCCGTTATCTGGTCGGGCTGGAATTTCCTGGATCTTCAGCGCAGCCTGCGAACCGAATGGCGAGAACGTCTGTACCGCTTCCTCCCCGATGACGAGTACGAGCGCATGGTCGCCTCACCGGTGGCGGACGCCGAGCGTGCGTTCGTCAATTCGGCCATCGCCAGCACAGTTATCTCAGTTCTGCTACTCGTCGCGGTCGGCCTTGTCGTCTTCCGATCAGTCTAGGACCCATCGGCCAATGACCGTCGCCCGCTGACCAGCGGCCAGGCGGGGCCGAGGGCCCGAAGCATTTTCTACGATTCAGGCCGGCTCTTGATAGACGCAATCGTCTGCGAACTGATGGCGGACCTCGGCCAGTGCCAGTCTGATCTGCTCTGCGGGGACGCAGAACAGCTCCCGGCACTGCCAATGCTGGTCTCCGTCGAACTGCGCTGCCCCGGTCACGCCGAAGCCTCGCTGTTCAAGCAGGCGGTGGGCCGCTAGCTCGATGTCCTTGCGGAGGCGCGAGGACGGCCTGATCAGAATGTGATGATAGCTCATGTGGGCCGGATGCCAGGATACATGGTAGCCTGACCCATTGACCGAGCAGGTCGAGAAACGCGAGCGTTGATTGTGATCAATGCCGATCCGCCGAGCGTCATGGGACGAGTGGGCTGCTGGAGAATACGGTGAGCGACGTGGAGGCGCGACTCAGCGCCACGTATAGGTTCTGCGCGTTCATGGGATCCGCGTTCAGCACTACGGCATGCTCGCTCTCCAGACCCTTCAGCAGCAGTGTGCTGCCGATACCGCGCGGGGGCAACGGCCGCCCTTTCACGCGATGCGCTTCCCGCTCTGCGATCGCGGCATCCTTCAGACTAATCCCACGAGCCTGCGCGCGCGAAAGTGCCGCCAGCATGACGGCCAGGAGGTGCGGCCGGTAGACGTGCACGCCGGGTGTGTGACGAAGCTCATCGAGGAGCCGCCCGACGTCGACGAGGCCTGCGCCATCAAAGAAGCGCAGGCAGATACGTTCGACCGACGATGGTCCCGAACTTGGATCGCCCCGCCGGAGCGCGTTCACCCGCTCGGCAAGCGGGCGTGCGACGCCAGCCATCGCTTTGGAAACGAAGCGAAGGACCGCGTTCAGACGTTGAACGTGCGTCACGGCGTCGATCTCGCCTGCGGCCGTAATCAAGTCCGCTAGGTCGACGGGCTCGACGACCTGCACGCCGACGTTCGCTCGGGCAAAGTCGAGCCGGTTCTTCACCGGCCGCGAGTCGCCGATGATCAAGAGTCCCGATCCCGCTCGAGTCCGCACGCTCGCGACGATGGCGGCCTGTTCGCGCACGCGCTGCGTGGGATCCGCAGCAAGCTGCTGCCAGCGGACTGCTGGCGGCCCCGCCCGCAGGTCGATCTGAGCTCCCCGGAGTAGGTCGGTTCGCGCGTCCAGGATCCACTGGCCGAAGTCGCCCTGCTTGGCATTGACCCATCGGTATGGAACGTCGAGTTCGCGGACGACGCCAAAGGTGGACAGCACGTCGGCGTGCCAGTCGGGGTGCTCGTCGTTGAAATCGAAGATGCACTGAAGCGGGTCGCCCAGCACATGGCAAGGGAGTTCGGCGGCGAGGGCGCAGACGAGACGATGCTGCCGGGCGGAGCAGTCCTGATACTCGTCCACAACCACGCGCGCGTAGGTTCCCCGTAGGACAGAGGCGAGCGCGCCACTCTCAAGGACGGCGACGGCGGCGTCCTGCGTCGACTGATAGTCGACCCGCTCCGCATCATTCCTGAACCCGGCGAGGCGCGGGTAAAGATGGATCAGCTTCAGCGCCCATCCGTCGATCGTGGCCACTCGGAAGCGTTCGGCCACCACGCCTGCCCGTGCCAACCTCGTGCGCAGAGCCGTGACGCCCGCGTTCGTGTGAGTGAGGACAAGAACGGGAAGGCCCTCATGACCGGCCAGGGCGTCCACCACGGTCTGAGTCTTGCCGCAACCCGCAGGTGCGACGACGGCACCTGGCCTCAAGTCGAAGAGCCTCACCTCAAGAGGCCGGTTCGGCACCGGCGGCATCGACTATCCAGTCCCGCAGCTCGTTGATCGCAGCGACAAGACGGCCGTTGCTGGCCGCCAGGAACGGTCCGACGACCTCGCGGCCGATGGTCTCCGCATAGCTGACCGTCTTGAACCACTTGCCCTTAGTAGCCGCGGCTCCAAGGGCCTGTCGCTCGACCGCCGAGTACCCGAAGGGATCGTCGAACGCGAGATCAATCTCCGGCCGCCGGGCGCGGATCTGGTCGTTTACCGAAGCCGTGCCGTTCCAGCCTCGTGCGAGGTTAACCAGGTGTGGAATCGCGTCGTCGGCGATCGATGCGAACATCTGCATCTCCGTCGTGTATGGCTCATCCCAGTAGAAGCGCGCGACCCCCGCGGTCTCAAGCGCGTGCAACTCGTCTGCGTCCAGTTCCTTGTCGGAGTCGTGAAGCAGGCCGGTCCGATAGCCGGCGCGCGCGAACGATAGGGCGCGCTGGAGCATGTTCGACCCCGTACCGTCCGCGAGCGCGATGCCGCGGCTACCGATGGGTCGCTCCCCACGATCGGTCCAGTAGAGGTCTAGGCCGCGCAGGAGACCGACCTCGGTGGCACCCTCGCAAACGAGCACGCTGGGCGCCAGGAACGCGTCGGCGCAGCTGCGCAGCGCACCCTGGTCCTCGGGTGAGCGCCCGAGCTTGCGGAGAGCTGGTTTGCCGCTCGCCGGGTCTCGCCCCGCGCGCCATAGCTGCTGTGCTGACAGCTCGCGTACGACGACTGGCGAATGTGTGGTAAGGAAGACCTGTCGCGGCGGCTCGGCGTCCTTTGCGCCAAGCTGGTGCAGCAGGCGGATGATGCGGAACGGTTCAAGGCCGTGCTCAAGCTCATCCACCAGCGTGAATGGCGACGAGTTACCCGCCAGCGCCTGCAGGCCAGCGACGAGTAGCCGGGAACTGCCGATGCCTAGGTTGCGTAGCGGGACGCCATCCCCGTCGTGCAGCGCGATTGAGCCCGCCCCGAAGCCTACACCATGTGCGTCGAGGAGCGCCGCTGCCTCCTCGGCTCCGCTGACGCCGACCTGCTGGGCGACGCCGCGTACGAGCGCGATCGTGTCTGCGACCTCGGGGGCAGCGGCGTCACCGAAGGTCGCCCGCGCCTGCCTCGCAGCGTCGGCAAGCGCAGCTGCGGCGGCCGGTCGGACGTCGACGATCCGGTTGAGCACGCTCTTCGCACCCCATGCGAGATGATGGCTGGCGAATGCTCCAAGTCGCGTGGGCGCAAGACCTGCCCGTTCCGCATACGGCAGGTCGCGAAGGCAATCCTCGGCTTCGGCGCGCTCGGAGTACAAGGTCCAACGAGGATCGAGGTCGGCTGCGACCGTGAGGCGCACGGAGAGGACGATCTCACCACCAGCTTCCGGTTCGTCTGATACGCCGAGGTCGCTATCCCATCCGCGATGGAAGAGGCCATAGCGCTCCATGTCAAGCAGCGAGGCGGGCAAATCACCGACCGCTGCCTCGATTATGATCTCGGCGGCGGTGTTGAGCCCGTGGAAGTCGGCATCGCTAAATGTCACGGAGCGGCGAGGCGACAGAAGGAGATCGATAGCGTCTAGAATCGTCGACTTGCCAGAGTCACCGGGACCGATCAGACCGTTGATCCCGCTGCTGGGCTGCCACTCGAGCTGCGCGATGCCCCGGAACCGCTCGATTCGGAGTTGACGAATCCGCGGCATTGCTTCTCCTAAAAAGTTTTGACCATTGTCTGCGCCCGATCGGGCCTTTGCGCAACTCCTACGTTACGGCCGTATTAGCCTGAGCGGTAAGAAAATATAGACCCGCTTGTTTGAGGCGATGGCGACGTTAGAGTTAAGGTGTCTTTAGGGGGGGTAACGGACAACATGATTCAGGGTGCACGCAGGCTGCCGACACGACATCTCTCGATCCGGGTTCCTTGGCACGATCTTGGTTGGGACGGGCGGGTATGCACCAATCCGCGCGGGAACACACACTGCATAGCGCTGCCGCGGATCGGCGATACTCGGGACGACGACTGGGAGGCTTCGGTTGCCGGTAAGACCTTCGACGTCGACGGCGGTCGGCTTCCCGCATGCGCCGCCGAGCGTGGCGCGTTCATGGCCGGCTTCGGCTACGTGCGTCGGTTCGAACACCCTTATAGCGGACGCCCATCGCATTTGCACTTCCGCAGGACGACTTATCGTCATGCGCCATTCTCTGCCGCGGCCATCCCGTTCGGCTGGATGATGCTAGGAGAAGAGGGAACACCCGCGGTTGCGTCCGCCCTCAAACTTGACTTCCAGTCCGAGCGCGAGCCGGAGATCGGATTCAAGAGTGCTTGGGTGCAGGAACGGAGCAATCAGCTCGCCTTGCTCGACACCTTCTTCGGCGCGATCGAGCCCGAGGCGTCGCTGGTCTTCTTCTACGCCAAAAAGACGCCACTGACCGAAGATCCTCGTCGGGTGATCGTCGGCATCGGCCGCGTGCGTAAGGTCGGCCCGTCTACCGAATACGCCTACGAAGACGCGCCGGCCAATGGGCTCAGGTCCATGGTATGGGAACGCGATGTCGAGCACTCCATAAGACCAGGAATTGGCGACGGCTTCCTGCTGCCCTATCATGAACTGCTACGGATGGCGGCGTCCGATCCCGACCTGGATCTCGCCTCTTTCGTGCTGCACGCTCCGGAGGATCACTGGAACGCCTTCTCGATGGGCGCGGAGCACGTCAGCCACGACCAAGCCGTCTCAGCCCTGATTTCCGCCGCCGCAGTCGTCAGCCGGTACGAACAGTTGCTGGACGGCGACTGGTCGGCGGCGAGAGATTGGATTGACGCCGAACTGAACCGGCTATGGCGTCTCCGCGGTTCCTTCCCCGGACTTGGTTCAGCGCTGACGGCTCTCGGTCTTCAGAACGGCACCCTTCTCGCACACGAGATAGGCCGACGCTGCGACGCGCAGGGCGTTGCCGGTTCGACCGATCCGTGGGCGCATGTGGATGCCGTCCTATCGGATCCTTCCCTGCTTCCGCCGGAGCTCGGCGCATCGGTCGGTCCGGTCGCAGGTGCGCTGTGGAAAAGCCTCCGTCCGGATCGTCTGGCGCTGCTGAAGCTGCTGTCGCGATTCGAGATTTCGTCTGAGCAGGCCGTGCGATGGTGGGTTTTGGAGGAGCGCGTCAAGGCGGGCATCCAGGTCGATGACGCGGCCCTGCTCGCGAACCCCTACCTGGTCTACGAGCTCGATCGGGGTCGTCTCGACCCCGTCCCCGTCAGGACCATAGACAGGGGCATCTTCCCCGGTCCGCATGTCGGCGGCGAGTTTTCGGTGCCGTCGCCGTCCGCTTGCACAGAACCGACAGATCCACGCCGCGTACGGGCCTTCATGGTCGACATGCTGGAGAAGGCCGCGTCCCAGGGGCATACCTTGCTGCCCCAAGACTGGCTGGTTTCCGCCATACGTGACGCAGACATCGCTCCGCCGTGCCCCGTCGGCAGCGACTGGGTCGCCGCCTTTGAGAGTGGCTTCGCACCCACGATCGAGCCGACCGAACTTCGGGATGGCGGTCGTGGCTGGCAGCTGGCGCGTTACGCGGCCGCTCGCGATCTGATCGCCACTCGCATCAGGCGACGCGTCGGCGGCACACGCCATAAGGGCGACCACGACTGGCGAGCGAAGATTGACGAGGCCCTCGGCGGAGCCCTGGTCGGCCAAGATCTTATCGAGGAAGCAGCGCGGGACGAAAAGGCGACGGCACTCGAGGAACTCTACCGGTCGCGAGGATCGGTGCTTATCGGGCCTGCCGGGACGGGCAAGACGACCCTGTTGATGGCCCTGCTGTCGCTGGACCAGGTTTCCGCAGGTGGCGTCCTGCTTCTCGCTCCGACCGGCAAGGCCAGGGTGCAGATGCAGAAGAAGGCCGGCGACGTCACGGCCTACACGCTCGCCCAGTTCCTTCTCGGTTGGGATCGCTACGACGCCGTGACCGGAACCTATCTCGTCACCGGCGCTCTAGATCGGGAGGCGGGCTTCGGAACGGTCGTAATCGACGAGGCATCCATGCTGACCGAAGACCAGCTCGCGGCGACGTTGGACGCGTTGGATCCAGCAATCGTACAGAGGCTGATCCTGGTCGGCGATCCTCGACAGCTGCCGCCGATTGGGGCGGGACGACCGTTCTTCGACATCATAGGCCTGCTTCGGAGCACCGATGGCCCGCTGCGTGGCCTTGCCGAACTGACTGTCGTCCGCCGTCAGGCCGAAGGCGGATCCGAAGGACGCGACGACGTGCTCCTCTCCCGGTGGTTCAGCGGACAGTCGCCGGATCCCGGTGCCGACGAGGTCTGGGATCGGTTGGTCCGCGGGACGGCCGTCGGGGTCCGCGCGGTGCAGTGGACTGACGACGAGGACCTGCACGTAAAGCTGCAGGACGCGATTGCCGCGCACGTCCGCGTCGGCAGGGATGTCGACCTCGACGACGAGACGGCATTCGGCCTGAGCCTTGGCGGTACCGAGCACCAGGGACGCGCTTACTTCTGGCCTTCGAAGGACGGCGATGAAGGTCGAGTGCATGGCGCGGCCGAGGTCGAGTCCTGGCAGATCCTGGCGCCAATGCGCGGCGGTGAAAGCGGCGTCGATGGTCTGAACCGGTGGATGAAGAGACTGTTCAGGACCGAGACGTTGAAGGCGGCAGAAGCCGAGAAGAGCTGGCAGCGGCGTGTGCCGGCGCCGATGGGCGCCCAGAAGATCGTTTGGGGCGACAAGGTGATCAACGTCGCAAATGGGCGCCGGAGGGACGTGTGGCCGAAGCTGGATCGCGCGTACCTCGCGAATGGCGAGATCGGCCTCGTCGTAGGACAGTTCAAGGGAAGCAAGTGGAAGCTCCAAGGCGCCCCCTGGAAACTGGAGGTCGAGTTCTCGACACAGCTCGGGCACAAGTTCGGGTTCGAGCGCTACGAATTCGGTGCCGATGGCGAGGCGCGGCTCGAGCTCGCCTACGCCCTCACGATCCACAAGTCGCAGGGAAGCGAATTCGGAACCACTTTCGTCGTGTTGCCGAACCCCTGCCGGCCGCTATCACGAGAGCTGCTCTACACGGCCCTCACCCGCCAGCAGCAGGAGGTCGTCCTCCTCCACCAGGGCGACATTCGCGAGCTGATGGAGCTGTCGGGCGACGCGCGTTCGGAAACCGCGAGACGATGGACCAATCTGTTTGTCGCTCCCGATCCCATCGATTACGGTGGCGGCTTCCTCGAACGGGGACTAATACATCGCACCACGCGAGGCGAGCTGGTCAGGTCAAAGTCGGAGGTGATCGTCGCCGACATCCTTGCCGCCCTCGACCTGCCCTATTCCTATGAACGGCCGTTCGTCGGCACCGACGGAGCGGTCCGCTACCCGGACTTCACGGTAGAGGACGCCGAGACCGGACGCACGCTTTTGATCGAGCATCTCGGAATGCTCAACCGGCCTGACTATCGTAGGCGATGGGCAAGGAAGGAGGCCTGGTACAGATCGGTCGGCGTCGGGACCGCAGGCGATCCAGACGCGGAGGTTACGTTGCTCACGACGAGCGAGGTCGATGGCCTCGATGCTGCAGAGATCCGGGCCAGCATCATACGCGCACTCGGCATCTGACGTGTCGCCACCATATGATAATAGACGCGTCGGGCGCCTTCGCTCAAGCGGTAACCGGCTTGGACGCAATGGCTTTGGAAGGCGGATTGCTTGATGGAACTGCATTACACGCCAGCCCGTGTTCTGGAGGATCTCGGCCCGATCAGGGCCGTATTCGATGGGGACGATCTTGACCGCGCTCGGCACATTGCGATGCGTAAGGTTGACTTGGTCAACGTCAATTCTCCGGGCGGTTCGCCTCGTGAGCGGGACGTCCGTCTTCGCAGGCTGGTGGCAGGAAAGCTGGCGGATCATGCCGTGCGGCGGATACTGGAGCGCTATTACCAAAAGAACGAGATGCGCTGGACGGTTGAGGAGTACGACGAAATCCGCGCCGACGACTTCCAGGATGCCGATCCCTGGGACCTGAGATGCTTCGACGACACGGGGCGCTGCCTGCTGGTTGAGGTTCGATCCTCGTTCGTCCATTGGCTCAAAAGCGCCGACCGCCTACGGAACAACGATCGCCAATCGCTTCTAGGGTCAGGACCCATTGATGTGAGGGCGGCAATCTGATTCAGGCTCCGCGAGGAGACCGGAATGAGTGACCTGTTTTGGCTGACGGACGAGCAGATGGAACGGCTGCGTCCGTTCTTTCCCAAGAGCCACGGCAAGCCGCGTGTTGATGACCGTAAGGTGTTGAGCGGCATCGTGTTCGTCAACCGCAACGGGCTGCGCTGGCGCGATGCGCCCGCCGCCTATGGCCCGCCCAAGACACTCTATAACCGGTGGAAGCGCTGGGGAGAGGCAGGCGTATTCACCCGAATGATGGAAGGCTTGGCAGCGGCGGACGCTGAGCCGAATACGGTGATGATCGACGCGACCTACCTCAAGGCGCACCGCACGGCATCGAGCCTGCGGGTAAAAAAGGGGACCTCGGCCGCCTGATCGGCCGTACCAAAGGCGGCATGAACACCAAGCTCCATGCCATCGCCGATGCAAACGGCCGCCCGTTGAGCTTCTTCATGACGGCGGGCCAAGTCAGCGACTACACCGGCGCGGCAGCGCTGCTCGACGACATGCCCAAGGCGCAATGGCTGCTCGGCGACCGCGGCTACGACGCCGACTGGTTCAGAGACGCGCTCCAGGCAAAAGGCATTCAGCCGTGCATCCCGGGCCGGCGATCCCGCAACGAGCCCGTCAGGTACGATAAGCGCCGCTACCGGCGCCGCAGCCGCATCGAGATCATGTTCGGTCGCCTCAAAGACTGGCGACGCGTCGCAACCCGTTACGATCGCTGCCCCACGGCCTTCTTCTCGGCCGTCGCCCTTGCTGCCACCGTCATCTTCTGGCTGTGATCAACGAGTCCTGACCCTAGGTATAGTGTCGCGGATGGCCTCTGCGTCAGAGCCTCAGATCGCCTCCCGACAAGAAAGACGAAAGTTCCGATACGGCATTTGGGGCTGCGATATAGGTCACGACCCGACCCGAACGCGACGCGACCACAGCTCCCGCTCGAGCGAGAATGGACAGGTGAGACGACATGGTGTTGGGCGGCGTGTCGACGAGCTTAGCTAAGTCGCCTACGGAAAGGCCCTCCGCTCTATCGCGAAGCGCAAAGAAGACCTCCATCCGCGTTGGCTGAGCAAGGGCGCTCATGAGCTGGATAGCCGCTAACTTGTCCATAAATCTAGAATAATGGACCAGATAACAATGTTCAAGGTCAGGAAGTCCGCGAGGAGCGGATTTCCCTAATGCGGAGTTAACCCACAATTTTCTAAGTCAATATGTCCAGATCTATTGATATATTAGGTTTGGCTCCCAGATCGCGTGCCGCCCCGTTGCCCTTATGGCGCAACAGCTCAGGTCCGAACAGGAAGGGAGAAAGTCATGCATTCGACCGTCGCGACTAGCCAGCCCATCAGCCCGCCGCAACCGACGCCGACGCTTTTCACGTTCGATGATCCGATGGAACCGGACCTGCCGGGTGACATGGAAGTGGTGACCACTCGCCGCGCCGTGTGCCGCGTGGCGACAGTCGCCGCCGAGGCCGGTGCACGATTCCAGCGCGAGGCAAGTTCCGTCGATCCGATGGCCTGGATGCTCGCGCCTCGCCGGATGTTCGATGGCGCCTCTGCGCTGGAGGCGTGTCTGGACCGTGACCACTTCGTGCGCGCGATCTTACTGCACGGCCTCTCACTCGGGGTGGACGCCGATCCTGCCGTCCTCGACCGGCTTGTAGCTTCTGATGGCGCCGACGACAGTCCGCATCTATCGCGGCCGAGGCGCGGCCGTAGTGGAAAGCACAGACTGGCGGCGAGGCCATCGCTCTATTGTGCGACGATCGCCTGGGAGGGAGACGGCGTCGTATTGCAGGCCTTTCACGCTTCGGTGGCGCGTCACCCTGCCGAGGTCGTGCAGCGCCTGCGCACTAGGTTCGGCGAGGACGTGATCGAGATTGCGGAGATTCGCGAGGGTTTCCACCCCTATTCACCTCTCGCCATCGCGCTTGTGCCGGGCGCGGTTGCCGAACTGCTGCGTTCGGTAGAGCTGGCGAGCGACGAGCCGCGATACGCCTCTTTTTCGTACGACACCGAACAGCGCCTCGAGGCCTGAGGTTCGCGTAACCGCCGGGCACCGCCCGACCTGATCACCGGAGAATGACATGGAAAAGCAGGCATCGGCCGGCCGCGTCAACGCGGGTGGCGACGAGAAGACGCGCGTCCTGCACAGGCTCGACGTGCGCGAAGGTCCCACCGGCGACGGGGACGATCTTGACGCCACCATCGGCGTCGCGATCGATGTCGAGACGACGGGCACCGTCGTCCACTTGGGCACGATCATCGAACTGGCGATCCGCCCGTTTCGCTTTGATGCGGATGGTGTCATCACCGACATCGGCCCCATCTATTCGTGGACGGAGGATCCGGGTTACCCGCTGACGCCGGAGACGACCGCGATCACCGGGCTGACCAATGAGGACGTCGCCGGTCAGCGGATCGACGAGGCTGAGGCGACGCGTCTGCTCCGCTCGGCATCGTGCATCGTGGCGCACCACGCCGCATACGACCGCCCCTATGTCGAGCGGCGTCTGCAGGGCGCACGCGGACTCGATTGGGCCTGCTCCTTCAGTCAAGTCGACTGGCGCAGCCGGGGCTTCGACGGCCGGAACCTCGGCTATCTGCTCCAGCAGGCGGGACACTTCTTCCGACCTCATCGGGCGACTGCGGACGTCGACGCCCTCGTGCAGCTGCTCCGTCACCGCGCCGACGATGGCACGACCGTGCTCGCGGAACTGCTCGGCCGCATGAGGGCGCCCAGCTGGATGGTGTACGCCGACGGGGCCAGCTTCGACGCCAAGGACGTGCTGAAGGCGCGGGGCTATCGATGGGATCCGGACCGCCGGGCGTGGTGGACCGAGATCGCGGATGACGCGCGCATGGCAGAGGAATTCTGGCTGGCGACGACCGTCTATGCCGCGGGGTGCGGTGCCAGAGCCATGGCGCCTCGCTTCGAGATGGTCACGGCCGCGGACCGCTTCCTGTGAGCGTCTTCGTCAGTGCCGGTAGGCGCGCGCTTCATCTCGACCGTCAGCGAGGGATCGGCCGCAGGCTGCGCAGGCGCTGTGGGCGGGCGGCCAGGGACGACCCGATAGGCGCAAGCGCCGAAGGGCGGCGCTGCCCCTCGACCAGATGATTGATCGAACCACAGCAGGAAAGGTGAAAGTCATGGCCACGAAGAAGACGAGGTCGACGGCCGTCGCGGTACAGAAGCCGCTGTCGCTCGCGAAGGTCGGGGACGGTGTACTGGCGGATGCGGTCGGGCCGGGCGTCGAACTGGGCAAAGTGCTCGGTGCGGGTGGCGAATTCGTCAGTCAGGAGGGCGTGGTCCGCATCACCGGCCGCGGCTATGCGACGAGCGACGGCGTGGTTCCGGCAGCAGACATTTTTTATGCCAAGCAGGGAATGCCGCGCGCTCACGGTCCATGGCTCGGCGAGGCCGACAAGGTCTCGTGGATCGACGAGGCGACGGGCCTGGAGTGCATCATGATGCGCGAGCATCCGGAAGGCTTCCTGCGCGGCTTCGTCGGAGTGTCGTCCACCCATCCGCTCTTCGGCTGGGACCATGACGCGGTGCCGGCGAGCCTCGGGATCGAGGTGCATGGCGGCCTGACCTACTCGCGCATCTGCGACGATGGCCCCAATCCGCGCCGACGCCTGATCACCGAATACCGCCGCATCTGCCACGTCGTCATCGGCGAAGTGCCGCTGCAGCATGCGAGCGATCATCGAGCCGGCCAGGGACAGTGGTGGTTCGGCTTCGACTGCAACCACGTCTTCGACGTCGTGCCGAAATACGTGGGCGATCGCCAGAGCCTCATGGGCGCCGGGATCGAGGCCAGATACCGTGACGACGGATATGTCGTGCACGAGATTCGCAACCTCGCGGCGCAGCTCGCCGCGATCCGCGACGGTCTTCCAGTCCCGCCGCGCGAAGGGTCGCCGCTTCCGCCCATCGGTCTTGAGCCGAGGGCAGGATGATGGCGACGGCTAGGGAGCGGCACCGACCGGGCGATCTGCCCTGGGGCTGGTGGCTGCGGGCCAACGGCCCTCATTTCGAGGACGAGGATGGCCGCAAGTGGCAGTCAGTGCGCGATGCCTTCTGGCGGGGCGAGCTGGGCTTCCCCGACACGCATGCCGTACGGGAGCAGCTCGAATTCCTGCTCCGGGTCCTTCTGTCCTTCGATATGGCGGATCGTGGTGAAAGCGAGCGGCGGTTCGATCTATTCCGCGGCAACCTCATCTTCTTGACCTTCTACATGTGCTGGCTCTGTACCGTCGGTCTGCTGCAGCGGGGGTTGACGGACGATCTGAGTCCCGAGGGTCGGTCGGTCCTCATGATGCTGATCGCGACCCGCGACCCGGAGTGGGAGGATCTGCCCATCGCGGACGTCATGGCGGCGGTGGTCGCGGCATCGCGCGATCCGTCCGATTGGGACCAGGAGCAGACGCTGCAGGATTTCGAGCACGCGGTCGGGTTGCGGCGTCACGTCTTCGCGCGCGAGACGGTGGGGCAGTCGCATGCGATCACGCTGACCTCGATGGCGAACGGAAGCCCCGCCAGGATGCCGGTTAGGCGGGTGACCTGGTCCCTGGCCTTCGATGACCTGATCGTGCGCGACGACCTGTTTGCCTGGATCGCGGCCAGGGTCGATAATTGGGATGCCTGGGGGCGCATGGCCTATGGTCGGGGCGGCGGCGCATTCACGCAGCACCTGCTCGGGCAGGTCGTAGCGTCCAGGTCACCGCAGACCTAGGCGAGCTTGTGCCAGCCGGCGCAGAAGCGTTGACGCGCTAGGTGGCACACCAAGAATATCGTTCCGTCATCCGCAGCCTTGCTGACCGGTCAACCTGTCCGGTCAGCAAGGCTTTTTGCCATGTTCATCGATGCTGTCGCCGGGAACGCCTCGAGCGAGATGTGCTGTCGCGGTCGCCTCGTCGACTCCGTGGAGCCGCATCCACCAGTCGATCACGTCGCCGTTGGCACCGCATGAAAAACAGTGAAAGCGGCCGTTGTGAACGTAGAGGCCACGGGTCGCATCCGGGTGGAAAGGGCATGCCCCTCGCTGCCCCGACTGTGTCGCCTGCAGCTCGACCGTTTCCGCCACCAATGGCATCAAGGGGCTTTGCGCTTGGGCCAATGCTCGGAGCTCAGCAAGGTTGGACATGGCGGCATCATCGTCGATCGCCGGTCTCAGTCAACCGGAGAGAATCTGAGTCGCGTGATCGAACAGCTGTGCGACACTCACCGATCTGCCACCGAAGACCGAAGCAGTGCGGGCGCCCCCTCACTGGGGACTAATCCCTGGCCTTCTATGTCATTAGAGCGCCGCGCTCTGACAAAGTAAGCGCGCCACAGTGCTTGAAACACCCCGTGGTGGGTCCGCCGGGACTCGAACCCGGGACCTCTCGATTAAAAGTCGCTTGCTCTACCAACTGAGCTACGGACCCTCCATCGGGGTGGAAGCGACCTAGGGGCGCGGACGCCTGCGGTCAACACCATGTCGCAAATGTCTCACCCGGCGGCCGTCGCGCGGATCGCGCCAGTCCGCGGCGATGGCGGCCAGCGGGTGCAGCACGAAGGCGCGCGCGGCATAGGCGATGTGCGGGACGACCAGCCCCGGCGACCGCCAGGCCCCGCCCGACCACAGGACGATGTCGAGGTCGATCACCCGCGCCCCCCAGCGCTGCCCGCGCCGCCGCCCGAAGGCGCGTTCGATCGCCTTCAGCCGCGCCAGCATCGCGGGCGGATCGAGCGGGCTGTCGACCAGCGCGGCGGCATTGGCGAAGGCCCGGATCGACGGGCCGACCGGCGCGGTGACGATGATCGGCGACACCGCGCGGACATCGCCCAGCTCGGCCAGCGCCGCGCGGATCTCGGCGCGCGGGGAGCCATGCCGCCCCGGACGGTTGGAACCCAGCGCGATGGCATAGCTTGTCGTCGTCATGCCCGACGACTACCCGAGCGCGATGTCCGATGCATCCTTTCCCGCCATCCCCGCGCCGCTCGTGCCCGTCCAGCCGCCCCATGACTGCCCGCTATGCCCCCGCCTGGTCGAAGTCCGCCACGCGGTCGCCGCCGAATATCCCGGCTGGTGGAACGGCCCCGTGCCGCCCTTCGGCGATGCCGATCCCTGGCTGGCGATCGTCGGCCTGGCCCCCGGCAAGCATGGCGCGCATCGCACCGGCCGCCCCTTTACCGGCGATGGCGCCGGGCCGCTGCTCTATGGCACGCTCGCCCGGTTCGGGCTGGCCGAGGGGAATTTCGACGCGCGGGTCGATGACGGCCTGACGCTGAACGGCGCGGTGATCCTGAACGCGGTCAAGTGCCTGCCGCCCGAGAACAAGCCGACGCCCGACGAAATCCGCACCTGCCGCACCTTCCTGGAGCAGGAACTCGCCGCGCTGCCCCGGCTGTCGGTCGTGATCGCACTGGGCGAGATCGCGCACCGATCGGTCATCAAGGCGCTGGGCGGACGCCTGCCCAAGGCGCGGTTCGCGCATCTGGCCGAGCACCGCCTGCCCGGTGGCGGGCCGGTGGTGCTCGATAGCTATCACTGCTCGCGCTACAACCAGAATACCGGGCGACTGACCCCCGCCATGTTCGAGGCGGTGTTCGAACGGGCGCTGGCCTTGCGGGGATGATCCTACTCCTCCCCAAGCGCGCCTGGGGAGGAACAAGACGTCAGATATCCTGGACCAGCCGCCCGTACAGCTCGGGACGGCGGTCGCGGAAGAAGCCGAACGCCGCGCGGTGACGCTTCACCCGGTCGATGTCGAGCGTGGCGACGATCACGCCCTCTTCCTCGCGGTCCAGCTCGGCCAGGATGTCGCCGCGCTCGTCGCAGATGAAGCTGGTGCCGTAGAAGGTCTGGCCATGCTCGCAGCCGACCCGGTTGGCCGCGACGATCGGCACGACGTTGGACACCGCATGGCCGACCATCGCGCGCCGCCACAGCCGGGCGGTGTCGAGGCTGTCGTCATGCGGCTCGCTGCCGATCGCGGTGGGATAGAACAGGATTTCGGCGCCCATCAGCATCATCGCGCGCGCCGTCTCGGGATACCATTGGTCCCAGCAGATGCCGACGCCCAGCTTGGTCGCGGGGCCGTCCCACACCTTGAACCCGGTATTGCCGGGGCGAAAATAGAATTTCTCCTCATAGCCCGGACCGTCCGGGATATGGCTCTTGCGATAGACGCCCGCGACCTGCCCGTCGGGATTGATCATCGCCAGCGAATTATAGTGATGCGGGCCATCCGCCTCGAAGAAGCTGGTCGGGATATGGACCTTCAGCTCGGAGGCCAGCGCCTGCATCGCGCGCACCGCCTTGTGCTCGGCGGTCGGCTTGGCGTTGGCGAACAGCCCCTCGTCCTCGACGCGGCAGAAATATTCGCCCTCGAACAATTCGGGCGGCAGGATCACCTGCGCCCCCTGGGCCGCCGCCTCGCGGACGAGGCGCGACACCTCTGCGATGTTGCGGTCGATATCGGCGGTGAAGGCCAGTTGCAGCGCGGCGACGGTGATCTGGGTCATGGCCACGCCCTTTAATGGCTCAGGACCGGCCCGTCACCCGCCGAGTGACCAGCCGGGCGCGCAATTCGTCGAGGAAGCGACCGGGCTCGTCGAGCCGCAAGGCGATCGCTTGAACCGGCGCGCCATGCCAGGGCGAACGGGGCGGCAGCGGCGTTTCGAGCCGGAGCATCAGGTTGGGCCAGGCGAGCAACGCCACGTTCCAGTTGCCCGGCGCCCGCACCGTCTCTCCATCGGGATTCGCCGTGACTTCGGCGATCGCTTCATAGGGGATTATCCGGTCGATCAGAATTCCGGCGCGAATCCGCACCCCCGTCCGGGTCAGCAACACAGGTGCCAGCCGAAGCGACTTGATGAGGCCGACCAGATAGAGAAGCGACACGTCGCTGATCGCGAACAGCATCCACGCCAGCGTCCGGTTCCAATGCGCGATGAGCAGGTGCGTGACCCCGATCTCGATGCAGGATAGCAGCAGCAGCGCGATCATCATCGGCTGGAGATAGCGGTGATAGGCAAAGCCGATCGTCCCCGGCGGCACGTCGGGAGCGCCGTTCCAGCGAAACAGGGCCAGATGCAGCAGCCTCGCCTCGGCCATGGCGAAGCGCGCGAGTGGCGGGGGTAGAATTTCGCCAAGCAATGCGCCCCAGCGATCGGGATCACGCGCATCCCAATGTCGCACCCGCTCCGCCACGCGCCACAGGCCCCAGCCGCCATGAAGGCCGATCGCGACCACCGGCACCGCCAGCGCCCAGGGCATGTCGACCAGGGCGGCGCGGATCGGCACCGGCGACAGGGAAAGGACCGCCGAGCCCGCCATCGCCATGGCAGCAATGCCCGCGCGCCAGCCGGGACGGCGATGGCGGGCGATCAGGCCGAGCATCATCGCGTCGGAAGCGATCCACAGGAACAGCAATGCCGCCGCATGGGGATGGGCCAGCGCGATCGGCAGGCGGAGCAGGGCCGCCGCCGCCATGATGACGAGGGGAGGGATGATGGCCGACCAGACGGAACGATCGGGCGTGGCAGTCGAGCGGGCGATCATCATGGCGCATCCCCCTTCTATCATGCGAGGAGTAGCACCTTATGCGAGGGGCCGCATCCCCGATCCCCCTCCGCTGGAAGCGTTACACAGCAAAAAAGCCCGCGCTCCCCTCCGGAAGCGCGGGCCCTTTGTCGGCAGCGATTCGGATCAGCGCGCCGGGATCTGCTGCGAGATGCAGTGGAAGCTGCCGCCGCCGGTCAGGATCGCGTCGGCGCGCAGGCCGACGACCTGATGGTCGGGGAAGATCGCCTGGATCGCCGCGACGCCCGCATCGTCATTCTCGCTGCCATAGACCGGCACGACGACCGCCGCATTGCCGATATAGAAGTTCATATAGCTGGCGGGCACCACCTCTTCGTCGCGCAGCACACGGCCGGGCGACGGGATGGTCACGACCTCCAGCCCCGCCGCCTCGGCGGTCCGCCTGGCGGCGGCATAGACCTGCCAGTTGGGGTCGTTCTCGGCCGCCTCGGGCATGGCGACCCGGTTCGGGCCGACGAAGCGCGCCAGATTGTCGACATGGCCGTCGGTATGGTCGTTGAGCAGGCCGTCGCCCAGCCAGACGATCCGCGTCAGCCCCAGGTCGCGCGCCAGCCGGTCGGCGATCGCCGCCTCGCTCAGCTCGGGGTTGCGATTGGGGTTGAGCAGGCACTGGCGCGTGGTGATGACCAGCCCGGTGCCGTCGCCATCGATCGCGCCGCCTTCCAGCACCCAGTCGCACGCCGTCGCCGCGATACCGCGATCCTCGGCCAGCCGCGCGCCGACCGTATCGTCGCCGGGCAGGTCGTATTTGCCGCCCCAGCCGTTGAACTGGAACAGCCGCGCCGATCCGTCGCCGATGACGATCGGGCCGGTGTCGCGCAGCCAGATATCGCCGAAGGGCTGGACGATCACCTCCGCCGCATCGCCCGCCATGGCCCGCGCGGCGTCGGCCGCCTCGCCATCGGCGGCGACCAGGATCACCCGCTCGCCCCGGCCATCGGCATGGACGGCGCGGGCAAAGGCCAGCACCTCCTCGCGCGCAGGCTCCAGATCCTCCTGCCACAGCTCGGGATGGCTGGGAAAGCCGATCCACACGGCGTCATGCGGGGCCCATTCGGGCGGTGGGGGCGTGGTCACGGTCTGCGTGGTCACTGGACGTTCTTCCTGCTTTGATCGCGAATGGCGCGAAATTCGGCGGTGGGATACCAGTTGGGCCACAGGCCCGGCCGGTCGGCCAGCGTCCTGCCCAATTGATAATAGACCGTCAAATCCTCGACCGCGCCCGACCAATCCCAGCGGGGATCATATTCGTCGGCCGGCTTGTGATAGCGGTTGGCGACATAATCCTCGGTCGCCTTCTTGCCCGCGGCGATACCGCCCATCACCTTGTCCTGCCCCGACCCGCCGTCGAGCATCGGCACGCCCAGCTTGGCGAAGGAGAAATGGTCGGAGCGGTAATAGCTGCCGCGCTCGGGATTGGCTTCCTCGCCGATATAGCGGCCCTGCCGGCCGACAAAGCCCTTGGCCAGATCTTCGATCTCGGACTTGCCCTTGCCGACCAGCACGAAGTCCTTCGAGCGGCCTGTCACGTTCAGCCCGTCCATGTTCACGCCCCCCACGGTCCGCGCCAGCGGGAACACCGGATGCTGCGCATAATAGCCCGAGCCGAGCAGCCCGCTTTCCTCCGCCGTCACCGCCAGGAATGCGATCGAGCGCTTGGCAGGCCCCGCCTTTGCTTGCGCCTCGGCCAGCGCGACCAGCCCGGCGATGCCCGTGGCATTGTCGAGCGCGCCGTTGCAGATATCGTCGCCGTCCACCGCGTCGCAGCGGCCCAGATGGTCCCAATGCGCCGAATAGAGGACGTAATCGCCCGGCTCCGTGGTGCCGGGCAGGACGCCGATCACGTTCTTGGATGCCTGGCGCCGGATCGTGTTGGCGAAGCCGCCCGACAGGGTCAGGCCCAGCGGCACCGCCTTGAACCCCTTGGTCTGCGCCGCCCTGGTCAAACTGGCGAGGTCCTTGCCCGCCGCCTTCAGGATGCGCTCGGCCACGGGCTGCTGGATCCAGCCGATGACCTGGCTCTGGTCCCTATGATCCCCCGCCTCGTCCAGCTCCAGCTGCGGCCCGGTCCAGGAGGACTGGACCACCGCCCAGGGGTAAGCGGCAGGTTCGGTCTGGTGCACGATCAGCGCGGCGGCGGCGCCGTGCTTGGCGGCATTCTCGAACTTATAGGGCCAGCGACCATACCAGGTCATCGCACGGCCCTCGAACGGCCCTTCGCGCCCCATGGTCTGCCAGTCGGCATCGTTGATCAGGATGACCACCGTCTTGCCGCGCACATCGACCCCGGCATAATCGTCCCAGCCCTTTTCGGGCGCGGTGATGCCATAGCCGACAAAGACCATCTCGCTGTCCTTCACGTCGATCCGGGGCGTGACGCGATAGGTCCCCGCCACCATGTCGGTGCGGTAGGCCAGCGAAATGGGCTGCCCCTTGCCCGCCACCGTGAAGGGCTGGACGTCGGTCGCGGTGATCTCGACCATCGGCACGTCCTGGGTCCAGCTGCCCTTGTTACCGGGCTTCAGACCGGCCTTCTGGAAACGGTCGATGATATAGGCGACCGTCTTGTCCTCCGCGGGCGTGGTCGGCGCGCGGCCTTCATATTCGTCGGAGGACAGGACCTGCGTCACGGTCTTGAGCGTGTCGACCGAAATGGCGGGCCGTTCCTGCGCGATGGCGGTGCCCGAGAGCAGGAGGGACAATAGGACCAGACGACGCATGATGTGCTTTCCCCTTGTGTTTGGGGAGGTTGTGCCGGGCGGCGTCGCCGAGGGCAAGCATGCCGGCGTTTGCCTTCACTCCAGCGTCAGCTCCGGAAACGCCGTTCCGGGCCAAGGAGACACGTCAGTCCCCCAGCGAATAGACCGACTGGAACTTGCCATTCCGCAGCCCGCCGATCGTCCACTTGGACGGCGCGCCGTTGGTGAAGATCACCCGATATTGCTCATAGCGTTCGCCGCTTATCTGTTCGGCCTGCACGAAGGTGATCGTCTTGACGGGCCCCGCCGCCTTCAGGTCCGGCGCCATCCGGGGGAGTTGGTCCTGACACGCCTTGAGCAAGCCATCCGCCATCAGGTCGGCCGGGCAGGTGCCGCCGGCGACGGCGGTAAATATCGCGCGGAGCTGTCCGGCATATTGGCCCTGCTCGGCGGTCTGGGCCGTGGCGGCCGTCGCGATCATCCATGCACCGATGGCAACAAAACCCGGTCGCATCGCACCCCTCTCCTTGTATGGGCGGAGTATGGGCGGCCCTTCGGCATCCGGCAAGCGACGCCGAAACGAAAAAAGGCGGCCCCGAAGGACCGCCTCTTCGCATTCGGTAAGACCCGAAAACTTAGCGCGAATAGAATTCGACGACCAGGTTCGGCTCCATCTTCACCGGATAGGGCACCTCGTCCAGGGTCGGGATGCGGGTCAGCGCGACCTTGGTGTTGCCGTCGGCGGTGACGTAATCGGGCACTTCACGCTCGGCGAGCTGCTGCGCTTCCATGACCAGCGCCATTTCGGTCGCCTTCGAACCCAGCGAGATCTCGTCGCCGACGAAGCAGCGACGCGACGCGACGTTGCACTTCACGCCGTTGACGCGGATGTGGCCGTGGCTGACCAGCTGGCGCGCGGCGAAGATCGTCGGCGCGAACTTGGCGCGGTACACGATCATGTCCAGACGCTGCTCGAGCAGGCCGATCAGGTTCTGCGAGGTGTCGCCCTTCATGCGGGCGGCTTCCTGGTAGCAGGCCTTGAACTGCTTCTCGGTCACGTCGCCATAGTAGCCCTTCAGCTTCTGCTTGGCGCGGAGCTGCAGACCGAAGTCCGACATCTTGCCCTTGCGACGCTGACCGTGCTGGCCGGGGCCATATTCACGCTTGTTGACGGGGCTCTTGGGGCGGCCCCAGATGTTCTCGCCCATACGGCGATCGAGCTTGTACTTCGCGCTCTGACGCTTCGACATCTTAAATCCTTGGCAATTACGAACGACGTTGGTCCCGGTATCGCACCATGCAAGCCTTTATGGGGACAAGCGCAGGCCCACCGCTTCACCGGGATGCGGGGGCAATTGCGAAGGGGCGCGCCTAACCGAGACGCACCCCGGAGTCAAGCGAAGCGGCGGATCAGCGACCGTTGGCGGTGCTCAGCCGTCCGGCGGTGCTTTCCACATCGTTGCGGGCATTGGCGGCGATCTCGTCCCATTCCGCCTGGGTCTTGCAGATCCGCTTGCTGGCGAGGCGCGAGCCGGTGGTTTCCTGCGCGCGGCAGATCTTCTTTTCCTTCACCGGCGCGGGGGTGGGTTCGGCCTGTTGGCCGGAAAGCGCGAGCAGCAGCAAGGTGGTCAGCATCGTCCTATCTCCCAATTGGAACGAAGCCGCAGCCTATCCCGCGCCAGCCCCGACCCGCAAGCCGGACTGGACAGCGCGAACGCCGCCCGGCAGAGCTTGGCCATGACCCAGATTCTCGCCGGACCCGATTGCACCACCATGGCGGAGGTTCGCGCGGGCGTCGACCAGCTCGACCGCGAGCTGGTGGCGCTGCTTGCGCGCCGCTTCGCCTATATGGACGCCGCCGCGCGGATCAAGCCGAGCCGCGACCGCGTGCGCGACGAGGATCGCAAGACCCAGGTGATCGAACAGGCGCGGGCCGAGGCCGAACGGCTGGGCCTGCCCGACGCCGTGATCGCCGAGATGTGGGACGTTCTGGTCGAAGGGTCGATCGCCTATGAACTGGCGACCTTCGACCGGACGCGGGGGTAAGACGACCCCATCTCCGTTAGGCCTGAGCGTAGTCGAAGGCCAAGGGCCATCCCCCGCCAAGCGGCCCCCGTGGCGGAGATCACGGCGTGGCCTTCGACTACGCTCAGGCTGAACGGAGTTTGGACGTGCGGTCTTTACCGCTCGCGCGGGCGGGCCAGCGTCGACAGCACGCCGCGCAGGGTGCGGATTTCCTGGCTCGACCAGCCGGGCTTGGTCAGCAGGGTGCGCAGCGTCCGCTTGGTGGCGGGCGTCCGGTCGGGCGGGAAGAAATAGCCCGCGCCGTCCAGCATCTCGTCGAGCTGGCCGATCATGCCGTCCAGCTCGAATTGCGGCGCGACCTCGGGCAGTTCGACCTCGGGCGGCTGGGCCAGTTCGACGCCCTTCGACCATTCATAGGCGATCAGGATCACCGCCTGCGCCAGGTTCAGGCTGCCGAATTCGGGGTTGATCGGCACGGTGACGATCTTGCGCGCGATCGCCACGTCGTCGGTCTCCAGCCCCGATCGCTCGGGCCCGAAAAGGAAGGCCGCCCGGCCGGTCGTGTCGGCATGGATTTCGCGCGCCGCCTCTTCCGGGGTCACGACCGGCTTGGTCACGCCGCGCTTGCGTACGGTGGTGGCATAGACCTGCGCACAGTCGGCGACCGCATCGGCGACGCTCTCATAGACCTTGGCCTGTTCCAGCACGCTGTCCGCGCCCGAGGCGGCGGGCCCCGCCTGCGGATTGGGCCAGCCGTCGCGCGGGGTGACGAGGCGCATCTCCACCAGCCCGAAATTGAGCATGGCGCGCGCGGCCTTGCCGATATTCTCGCCCAGCTGCGGGCGGACCAGGACGATGACGGGGGGCTGGGATTTGTTCACGTTCACTCTTCCGTTCGCCCTGAGCGAAGTCGAAGGGCACGTTCCGCGCGCGGTATCGCGGCTTCTTTCAGCGCCGTCCAGTCCGATGCGATTAACGCGGCCTTCTTGGTGCGGGACCAGCCCTTGATCTGGTGCTCGGCGGTGAGGGCCTCGTGACGGGTGGGGAAGTCCTGCGACCAAGCCAATTCCACCGGGCGGCGGGTTTGGGTGTAGCAGGGGATTTCGCCGGATTGGTGTTGGGCGATGCGGTGTTCGAGGTTTTCGGTGTGGCCGGTGTAGAAGCTGCCGTCGGAGCAGCGGAGGATGTAGCAGTAGAAGGCCATGGCCCGGTTCCCATTTGCCGATCGCCTGATGCTATCGCGACGGCGGCTTGGGGCAAGGGATTCCCTTGGGCTTCGACTTCGCTCAGCCTGAACGGAGTGTGGGGGTTGGGGAGAGGTGCAATTGGGCTTGGCAAAACGGCCGTTCAGGCTGAGCGAAGTCGAAGCCCACGCCCCGAACCTCACTCCCCCTTCGGCGCCACCTCTTCCACAGTCCCCGCAAAAGCCTCGAAATCCTTGGCCTCGCCGAACTCGCGATACACGCTGGCGAAGCGGATATAGGCCACCGAATCCAGGCGTTTCAGCCCTTCCATCACCATCTCGCCGATCCGCTTGGACGATACCTCGCCCTCGCCGCTGGTTTCCAACTGGCGCTGGATGCCGGACACCAGCTTTTCCACCCGCACCGGGTCGATCGGGCGCTTGCGGGTCGCGATGGCGATCGAGCGGAGCAGCTTTTCGCGGTCGAACGGCTCGCGCCGCTCTTCGCTCTTCATCACGGTCAGCTCGCGCAACTGGATGCGCTCGAACGTGGTGAAGCGCGCGCCACAGCCTTCGCACTGGCGGCGGCGGCGGATCGCCGCCCCATCTTCGGTGGGGCGGCTGTCCTTTACCTGACTGTCTTCATGGCCGCAAAAGGGGCAGCGCATTCAGATCTTCTTCTTGGCCTTGAAATAGGCGTAACCGGCACCCGCCGCCGCGCCGAGGACCGGACCGACGAACGGCACCGGGATCGCGACCACGGCGCCGAGCGCGCCCCATTTCGCCATGCTCTTGCCGAGGCCGGGGGTCGACTTGATGTCGTTCTGCACCTCGGAAAACTTCTCGTCGAACTTGGCCATGCGTTTACGTCCTTATCCCTGATAGATCGGAAAGCGTGCGCAAAGCTCACGCACACGGGCACGAACGTTCGCCTCGACCTCGGGGTCCCCATGCTCGCCCTTGGCCTTCAGACCGTCGAGCACGTCGGCGACCATATGGCCGATCTGCTCGAACTCCGCCGGGCCGAAACCGCGCGTGGTGCCCGCGGGCGAGCCGACACGAATGCCGCTGGTCTTCATCGGGGGCAGCGGATCGTTGGGGATGCCATTCTTGTTGCAGGTGATGCCCGCGCGCTCCAGCGCCTCGTCGGCGTCGCGGCCGGTGATGCCCAGCGGGGTCAGGTCGACCAGCGCCAGATGCGTGTCGGTGCCGCCCGCGACCAGGTTCGCGCCGCGCGCCTTCAGCGTCGCCGCCAGCGTGCGGGCATTCTCGACCACCGCCGCGATATAGGTCTTGAACTCGGGCTGGAGCGCCTCGCCGAACGCGACCGCCTTGGCGGCGATGACGTGCATCAGCGGGCCGCCCTGAAGGCCCGGGAAGACCGCCGAGTTGATCTTCTTGGCGATCGCCTCGTCATTGGTCATGATCATGCCGCCGCGAGGGCCCCGCAGCGTCTTGTGCGTGGTGGTGGTCACGACATGCGCATGGCCGAACGGGGTCGGGTGCAGACCGCCCGCGACGATGCCCGCAAAGTGCGCCATGTCGACCATGAAATACGCGCCGACCTCGTCCGCGATCGCGCGGAACTTGGCGAAGTCGATGACGCGGGGATAGGCCGATCCGCCCGCGATGATGATCTTGGGCTGGCACTCGCGCGCGATGCGGGCGACCTCGTCATAGTCGATCAGGTGCGTCTCGGGGGCGACGCCATACTGGACCGCGTTGAACCACTTGCCCGACAGCGCCGCCTTGGCGCCGTGCGTCAGGTGCCCGCCGGCATCGAGCGACAGGCCCATGATCGTGTCGCCGGGCTTGGCCAGCGCCAGCATCACCGCGCCGTTCGCCTGCGCGCCCGAATGCGGCTGCACGTTGACGAAGTCGCAGCCGAAAATCTGCTTGGCGCGGTCGATCGCCAGCTGCTCGACCTCGTCCGACGGCGCGCAGCCCTGATAATAGCGCTTGCCCGGATAGCCCTCGGCATATTTGTTGGTGAAGACCGAGCCTTGCGCTTCCATCACCGCCTTGGAGACGATGTTCTCGCTGGCGATCAGCTCGATCTGGGTCTGCTCGCGCTCCAGCTCGTGCGACACACCGGCGAAGACGGCGGGGTCGGCATCGGCCAGGGTGCGGGTGAAGAAGCCGGCGGGCTGGACGTCGTTAAGCGTGCTCATTGCGGATATCCTTGGGCGTTCAATTCTGGGCGGATGCGGCGGACAGCATGTCGACGCGGCGCTGATGACGTCCGCCCTCGAACGGGGTGGACAGGAAGGCGGTCAGGCAGGCCTTGGCCATTTCCTCGCCGATGACGCGCGCGCCCATGGCGATGGCGTTGGCGTCGTTATGCTGGCGGGCGAGCGCGGCGGACAGCGGCTCGGAGACGAGCGCGCAGCGGCAGGCGGGATGGCGGTTGGCGGCGATCGAGATGCCGATGCCGGAGCCGCACAGCGCCACGCCGCGCTCGGCGCGACCATCGGCCAGGGCCTCGGCCACCGCATGGCCGAAATCGGGATAATCGACGCTCGCCGTGCCGTCGGTGCCCAGGTCGAACACCTCATGCCCCTGTTCGCGCAGCCAGTCCGCCAGCACGGTCTTCAACGAGACGGCGGCATGATCGGATGCGATCGCGATGCGCATGGGACGGGCGCTCCTGACGGGGTAGGAATGGAATGAGCGCGCCTTTACGCGCGCACGGGGCGGATGGCTACCCCTTCGCGCAACGGAACGTGCGCCATGGCCAGGGGTTCTGCGCGGCATGACGCGTATCCTGATCCTCGCCGCCCTCGCCACCCTCTCCGCCTGCTCGCGCGAGGCGCCCGACTCGGTGACCAACGACGCCGCCCCGGCCAGCGGCCCCCAGGCGGCCGCGACGGCGGGCCCGGCGGGCGACGGCGCGACCTTCAACGGCGTGCCCAAGAAGAAGGCACCGGATTATGTCGGCCGCTGGATCGGAGTGGAGGGCATGGTCCTGAACGTGAAGCATGCCGCAACGCCCGGCCGCTATCGTCTGGAGATGCAGTGGGACCTCGACCACCGGGGCGAGTTCCTGGGCGATGCGGTGGGCGACACCATCGTCTTCGAACGCAACGGCGTGCGCGAGACGCTGCGCCCGACGGGTGGCGATGCGACCGGGCTGAAATATCTGGCGGGAAAGACCGAGTGCCTGACGGTCAAGACGGGCGAAGGCTATTGCAAGACGTAAAGCGGGGCCGAGCCGTCGATCACGGACGGGCCTCCCCGCGAAATTCCGGCATCCGACAGCCCTATCGCCCCCTGTTCCCCGGCGAAGGCCGGGGCCCAGTTGCCACGACCTCAATGGAGCGGACTGGCCAAGCGTGGGAGGCCCAAGCGAAGCCTTGCCGCATGCCTCCCACCCATCGCCCTGTATACCATTGCCATTGCAGCAACTGGGCCCCGGCCTTCGCCGGGGAACATGGAATGATGGAGAGGGCTTAGGCCCTGTCTGCATTTGAGGATTCCCATTGTTGGTAAGTTCTGATTCAAGGTTGGCAAAGGAGCCAGATCATGAGCAGACGCACGCTGACGGACGAGCAATGGGAGCGGATTGCGGAACATCTTCCTGGGCGAGATGGACTGCGTGGGCGCAGCGGGGTCGATAATCGGCTGTTCGTGGATGCCATTTTGTGGATGGCGGGCAATGCAGCACGCTGGCGTGATCTGCCGGAGGCGTTCGGCAAATGGAGCGGGGTCCATGCGCGGTTCCGCCGTTGGTCGCACGCTGGCGTTTGGGAAAAGCTGTTCCATGCGATGGCCGACACGCCGGACTTCGAATATGTCCTGATCGACAGCACGATCTCGAAGGTCCATGCCGATGCAAGTGGCGCAAAAGGGGGGCTGACGCTGCCGCGATTGGCCGTTCGCGTGGCGGACTGACGACCAAGCTACACGCGGCCGTCGACGCCATCGGACTGCCGATCCGTATTCACCCGACGCCGGGGCAACGTGGCGACGCTCCCCAGGCGCTGGATCTGCTGAAAGGCCTGCGTGGCGTTGGTCATGTCATCGCCGATGCTGCCTACGATGCCGATCCGCTGCGCATTTTCATTGCCGATGATCTCGGCGCAACGGCGCAGATCAAGGCTAATCCCAGCCGGACCCGAAAGCCGGCAATCGACTGGCGGCTCTACAAAGAGCGCCACCAGATCGAGTGCTTCTTCAACAAACTCAAACGCTTCCGCCGTATCGCCCTGCGCTGCGAGAAGACGATCTCCGCCTTCATGGGATTCGTCCATCTCGCATGCGCCATGATCTGGATACGATAAATGCAGACAGAACCTAGGCCGGATCGCCATTCAGTATTGCGTCTTTTTCCCTCTCCCCTGGGCAGGGGAGAGGGTTAGCGAAGCTTGCCAGCCTGCTGGCTAGCGCAGCTTGGGTGAGGGGTTGAGTGAGCCTAAAGGCTCGCGCGCTCGCAGAGCGAGCGCCCACCCCTCACCCAGCTCCGACTAAGCCTTTGCTCTCGCAAAGGCCAAGTCTGCGCAACCCTCTCCCCTCTGCGAGGGGCGAGGGATGGAAAGGCATCGCTGAATGGTGATCGCCCCTAGGCCGCCATCTTCAGTTCGAGCCGTTCCCAAATCTCGACCAGGGCCGACACCAGTTCCGCCATCATCGCCTCGTCATGCGCCGGGCCCGGCGTGAAGCGCAGGCGTTCGGTGCCGCGCGGGACGGTCGGATAATTGATCGGCTGGACGTACATGCCATATTCGGCGAGCAGGATGTCGCTGATCTTCTTGGCCTTGACCGGGTCGCCGACCATCACCGGCACGATATGCGTCTCGCCCAGCATCACGGGCAGTCCCGCATCGCGCATCATCGCCTTCAGCCGGGCGGCGGCGGCCTGCTGGCCCTCGCGCTCGACCGCGCTCTGCTTCAGGTGGCGGACGCTCGCCAGCACGCCCGCGACCAGCACCGGCGACAGCGAGGTGGTGAAGATGAAACCCGGCGCGTACGAGCGGATCACGTCGACGATCATCCGGTCGGCCGCGATATAGCCGCCCATCACGCCGAACGCCTTGCCCAGCGTCCCCTCGATCACGGTCAGCCGGTGCGCGACCCCGTCCCGCTCCGAAATGCCGCCGCCGCGCGCGCCGTACATGCCGACCGCATGGACCTCGTCCAGATAGGTCAGCGCATTATACTTGTCGGCGAGATCACAGATCGCCGCGATCGGGGCGACATCGCCCTCCATCGAATAGACGCTCTCGAACGCGATCAACTTGGGCACGCCCGGATCGGCCGCCGCCAGCAGTTCCTCGAGATGCGCCAGGTCGTTGTGGCGGAAGACCTGCTTCTCGCACCCCGAATTGCGGATGCCCGCGATCATCGAGGCGTGGTTGAGTTCGTCGGAGAAGATCACGCAACCGGGCAGGATCTTGGCGAGCGTCGCCAGCGTCGCCTCGTTGGAGACATAGCCGCTGGTGAACAGCAGCGCGGCTTCCTTGCCGTGCAGGTCGGCGAGTTCGCCTTCCAGATCGACATGATAATGGGTGTTGCCGCCGATATTTCGCGTGCCACCCGAGCCCGCGCCGACATCGTGCAGCGCCTCCTCCATCGCGGCGATGACCTTGGGATGCTGTCCCATCGCCAGATAGTCGTTGGAGCACCAGACCGTGATCGGCTTGGGTCCGTTATGACCGGCAAAGCAGCGCGCATTGGGGAACATGCCCTTGTTGCGCAGAATGTCGATGAAGACGCGGTAACGTCCCTCGGCGTGCAGGCGGTCGATCGCCTGGGTGAAGACGCGGGAATAATCCACGCGCACGTCCGTACCGTCCATGCTCATGGGTTGGGAATGTAGGACGATGCGGCGGGCGATGCGAGTCGATAACCGCGATGACTGTGATCGATCATGGTGGACATATTGTCCCAGCGTCCCCACGGTTCCCGATGCGGATGGCTCGCAAGCCCCGTTCGGGCGGGGCGAGCGATGCTATAGCGTCTCGATCCGCGAAAAGCCGCGCGCCGCCAGCCCCGGTCGCAGGGCGGCCTCGCGCTCGCCCAGATGCGTGAACACCGCCACCCCCTCTCCCGCCGAGTCGGGCCAGTCCTGCCCCTGGGTCAGAAACGCGATTCGCCGCGCGATTCCCGGCCCGCCGTCGACGAAGCGCACCGGACGCGGCGCCGCCGCCGTCAGTTCGGCCTCGACCAGCGGGAAATGGGTGCAGGCGTTGACGATCACGTCGATCGCCTCGCCCCCCGGCTGCCCGAACAGCCCGTCCAGCACCGCCGCGAAGGATTCGGACGACGGCGTCTCGCCGCGCAGCCGGGCCTCGGCCAGTTCGACCAGTTCGGCCGAGCCGTGCCGGATCACCCGGCAATCGCCCGCGAACCGCGCCGCCAGATCGTCGACATAGGCCTGTCGCACCGTCGCGCGCGTGCCGAGCACGCCGATCACCCGCGTCTCGCTCATCGCCGCCGCCGGCTTGATCGCGGGCACGGTGCCCACCACGGCCACGTCCAGCGCGGCGCGGACCGCGGGCAGCGCGATGGTCGAGGCGGTGTTGCACGCGATGACGATCAGCCTTGGCCGATACCGCTCCGCCAGCCGCCCCAGCAGGGCGGGCACCCGCCCAGCAATCTCCGCCTCGGTCTTTTCGCCATAGGGAAAGCCCGCGCTGTCCGCGACATAGACGAAGGGGGCGGTCGGCAGCAGGGCGCGCGCGGGCCCCGCGATCGACAGTCCGCCGACGCCGGAATCGAAGAACAGGATGGGACGCGCATCGCTCATCCCGCCGTCTTTAAGCGCCCCCCGACGCCGAGGCCAGAGCGGGCCGCGATTGGACAGGCCGGGATCGCTGTTCTATGTCTGTCCCGGAGAACCGGGGGAAGACCATTGCCGACCGACATCATCTGGGGACCGCCGAGCTGGGCCTTGCTGATCGGCTATCTGCTGGGGTCGATTCCCTTCGGCATCATCCTGACCCGGATGGCGGGCGCGGGCGATCTGCGCAGCATCGGATCGGGCAATATCGGCGCGACCAACGTGTTGCGCACCGGCCGCAAGGGGCTGGCCGCCGCGACGCTGATCCTCGACATGTTGAAGGGGGTCGCCGCCGTGCTGCTGGTCCGCCACTGGCTGCCCGGCCAGGAGGTGCTGGCGGCGGCGGCGGCGTTCGTCGGCCATTGCTATCCCGTCTGGCTGAAGTTTCGCGGCGGCAAGGGCGTCGCCACGCTGATGGGCGTCGTCACCGCGCTCTACTGGCCGCTGGGCCTGGTCTATGCGGTGGTTTGGCTAGGCCTGCTCGCCACCATCCGCATCTCGGCGGTGGCGGGGATGATCGCGGCGATCAGCGCGCCGCTGGCCGCCGCCGTACTAGGCCGGTTCGACCTGGTCCTGCTGCTGATCGCGCTCGCGCTGATCGTCGTGTGGAAGCACGGGCCGAACATCGAACGGCTGCTGGCGGGTACCGAGCCGCGCATCGGCAAGACGCGTGGCTGACGCCCGGTTCGCGCAGCTCCGGCTGCTGCGGACGCATGGCATCGGTCCCGTCACCTGGCGACAATTGATGGCGCGCTTCGGCGCGGCGGAGGCGGCGCTGGACGCGGTGCCGATGCTCGCCCGGCGCGGCGGCGGCGATGGCCCGCGCATCCCCGATCCCGCGCTGATCGCCCGCGAGATCGAGGCGGTCGCACGGCTCGGCGCGCGGCATGTCCTGCTGGGCGAGGCCGAATATCCGCCGCTGCTCGCCGAGCTCGACACCGCGCCGCCCGCGCTGATCGTGCGCGGCGACATCGGGTTGGCGCATCGCGGCGGGGTGGCGCTGGTCGGCGCGCGCAATGCCTCGGCCGCGTCCTGCCGCTTCGCGCGCGGGCTGGCACAGGATCTGGCGGCGCAGCATGTACCCGTCACCTCGGGCCTGGCGCGGGGGATCGACACCGCGGCGCATCTGGGCGCGCTGGGGGGCGGCACGATCGGCGTCATCGCCAGCGGCATCGACATCGCCTTTCCCCCCGAAAATGCCCGGTTGCAGGAAGAGGTGGCGACGCGCGGCCTGCTGATCGCCGAACAGCCGCCGGGCACCCAGCCGCTGGCCCGCCACTTCCCCTCGCGCAACCGGATCATCGCAGGACTCGCGCAAGGGACCGTGGTCGTCGAGGCCGCGCCGCGTTCGGGCTCGCTCATCACCGCGCGGCTGGCGGGCGAGGCGGGGCGCGAGGTGATGGCGGTGCCCGGCCATCCGGCAGACCCGCGCGCGCAAGGCTGCAACATGCTGATCCGCGAGGGTGCGACGCTGATCCAGTCGGCGGGGGACATATTGGAACAGATCCGCCCCATCGACCCGCGCATGGTCCGCGCACCCGATAGCGCCTACACCCCGCCGCCGCCGCAGGAGGCGAGCGATGCCGACCGGCGGCGGATTGGCGACCTGCTCGGCCCGGTGGCGGTGAGCGTGGACGAACTCATCCGCCAGAGCGGCCGCCCGCCCGCCATCGTCCAGACGATCCTGCTGGAACTGGAACTGGCCGGACGGCTGGAGCGCCATGCGGGCGGGCGGGTGGCGCTGGCATGATCCAGACCGAACGCCTGACCCTTCGTCCCTATGAGGTGGCGGATTTCGACGCCTATGCCGCGATGGTCGCCGATCCCGTCGTGGTCCGTCATGCCGGTCCGCCGATGTCGGGTGAAGAAGCATGGATGCGGCTGTTCCGCTTCATCGGCTATTGGTCGGTGTTCGGCCATGGGATGTTCGCAGTGCTCGACCGGGCCACCGGGCAATATATCGGGGAGACCGGCTTCATGGATTTCCGCCGCGAGGTGGTGCCGAGACTTTCACCCTCTCCACCGGAAGCGGCCTGGGTCTTCACCAGCGCCGCGCATGGCAAGGGCTATGCGTTCGAGGCCGCGACCGCCGCGCATCGCTGGATGGAGCAGCATCATGCGCCCGCCGCGACCCAGTGCATCATATCGCCCGCCAATCTCGGCTCGATCCGCCTGGCGGAGCGGCTGGGCTATGCTTTGCACGACCGGCCGACCTATCGGGGGGAGGCGCTGCGTTTCGTCCGAGAGCGTTAACAGGGCACCCGCACCCGCCCGAACCTCCACCGCCAACGACCCAACCCCGCTTGACGGCCCCCCGCCCCCTCCCCATCCTCGCGTACGCACATAAGGGACGCGTTTCACCACTCATGCAGCTTGTCATCGTCGAATCGCCCGCCAAGGCGAAGACCATCGAGAAATATCTGGGTTCGGACTACCGCGTCCTGGCGAGCTATGGTCACGTCCGCGACCTGCCGCCCAAGGACGGCTCGGTCGATCCCGACCAGAATTTCGCGATGGAGTGGGAGAATTACGCGGACAAGGCGCGCCAGCTTAAAGCGATCGCCGACGAGGCCAAGAAGGCCGACCGCCTGATCCTGGCCACCGACCCTGATCGCGAGGGCGAGGCGATTTCGTGGCATGTCCAGGAGGTGCTGAAGAACCGCAAGGCGCTGCCCGACAAGGTGGAGCGCGTCACCTTCAACGCGATCACCAAGCCCGCCATCCTGCACGCGATGCAGAACCCGCGCGAGCTGGATACCGACCTGATCGACGCGTACCGGGCGCGCCGCGCGCTCGACTATCTGGTCGGCTTCACCTTGTCGCCGGTACTGTGGCGCAAGCTACCGGGCGCCAAGTCTGCGGGGCGCGTCCAGTCGGTGGCGCTGCGCCTGATCGTCGGGCGCGAGCGCGAGATCGAGGCGTTCAAGCCCCAGGAATATTGGTCGGTGACGGCCGATATGGAGCAGGACGGCACGCCCTTCGTCGCGCGGCTGGTCCAGTGGGAGGGCAAGAAGCTCGACCGCCTGTCGATCGGCACTCAAGGCGACGCGACCCGCGCCAAGGCGGATGTCGAGGCGGGCCGCTTCGCGGTCCAGTCGGTCGAAACCAAGCCCGCGACGCGCAATCCGCCGCCGCCCTTCACCACCTCCACGCTGCAACAGGAGGCCGCGCGCAAGCTGGGCTTCTCGGCCGATCACACGATGCGGATCGCGCAGCAACTCTACGAGGACGGCGCGATCACCTATATGCGTACCGACGGCGTCCAGATGGACGGGTCGGCCATCTCGGCCGCGCGCAAGGCGGTGGCCGATCGCTATGACGCCTCCTATGTCCCCGACAAGCCGCGCATGTATCAGTCCAAGGCGAAGAACGCGCAGGAAGCGCATGAGGCGATCCGCCCGACCGACTTCTCGCGCGATCGTGCGGGCTCGGGCGATCATGGCCGCCTGTACGACCTGATCTGGAAGCGGGCGCTGGCGAGCCAGATGGCCTCGGCGCGGATGGAGCGGACCACCATCGACATGGCCGACGGCACCGGCCGCCATGTGCTGCGCGCGACCGGCCAGGTCGTGCTCTTCCCCGGCTATCTGGCGCTCTATGAAGAAGGCCAGGACGACAGCCAGGACGAGGAGGCGCGCCGCCTCCCCCGCCTGCGCGAGGGCGATGCGCCCGCCAAGAAGGAGGTCAAGGCCGAACAGCACTTCACCCAGCCGCCGCCGCGCTTCTCCGAAGCCTCGCTGGTCAAGCGGATGGAGGAACTCGGCATCGGGCGGCCGTCCACCTATGCGTCGATCATCAAGACGCTGAAGGACCGTGCGTACGTCCGCGTCGAGAAGAACCGCTTCTTCGCCGAGGAGAGCGGGCGGCTGGTGACGGCGTTCCTAGAACGCTTCTTCGAGAAATATGTCGGCTATGACTATACCGCCGAGCTGGAAGAGGAGCTGGACGACGTGTCCGGCGGCCGCGCCCAGTGGCAGGCGGTGCTCGACGCCTTCTGGCGCGACTTCAAGCCACGCACGTCCGAAGTCATGGAGCAGCAGCCCTCCGCGATCACCGCCGAGCTGGACCAGTTCCTGGCGCCTTACCTGTTCCCCGAAAAGGCGGACGGGTCGGACCCGCGCCTGTGCCCCAATTGCGGCGAGGGCAGGCTGGCGCTGCGCGGCGGCCGGTTCGGCGCGTTCATCGCCTGCTCCAACTATCCCGAGTGCAAATATACCCGTCGCTTCGCTCAAGGCGGCGAGGGCGCGGGCGAGGATTCAGGGCCGGAAACGCTGGGCCAGGATCCCGAAACCGGACTGCCGGTCGAGCGCAAGTCGGGTCGCTTCGGCCCCTATATCCAGCTGGGCGAGGGCAAGGACGCCAAGCGCGCCTCGATCCCCAAGGATGTCGATCTCGATCTGGAATGGGCGCTCAAGCTGCTCAGCCTGCCGCGCACCATCGGCAACCATCCCGAGACGGGCGAGCCGATCACCGCGTCGATCGGCCGCTATGGCCCCTATCTGGCGCATAGCGGCAAATATGCCCGACTGACCTCGACCGCCGAGGTATTCGAGACCGGCATGAACGCCGCCGTGGTCAAGCTGGCCGAGGCGGCGGCGGGCGGCGGGCGCGCCGCGCGCGGCACGGCGTCGCGCGAACCGCTAAAGGTGCTGGGCAAGCATCCGCGCACCGAGGCGGAGATCAAGCTGATGGAGGGGCGCTATGGCCCCTATGTCACGGATGGCGAGACGAACGCGACCATCCCCAAGACGGTCGACAAGGACCAGCTGACGCTGGAAGAGGCCGCGCAGCTGATCGACGCGCGGGCGGCAGCGGCTCCGGCCCGCAAGAAACCGGCGAAGAAGGCCGCAGCCAAGAAGGCGCCTGCCAAGACGGCGGCCAAATCCGCGACGGAGAAGAAGGCCCCGGCCAAAAAGGCCGCGCCCAAAAAGACGGCTGCGAAAAAGGCGGCGGACTGATCGCGATTGCATGACGGCGTAAATGGTCGGCGGGGATAAGCCTCGTCGATCATTCCGGTCGGCCGATGACGGAGCCGTTACCGCCCCTGCAATCCCGAATCCCTCATGTCGCGGACATGGCGGCCTCTACGCTCCGCCTTTCCCCTGCACCGGGAACACCTTGTTCAGCATTCGCCATGCGAGAGAACCGAACAACAGCCCGATCAGCCAGACGAACGACCTGCCTCTTGCGTTATTGACCACCATCCAGTGCGGTAAATGGCCGTATCGCTCTAGCATGATCGTGACCGACATGCCCACCAATGTCGCGACCCCGACATGAACGGCGACGCGCCCGAGACTGAGGGTCACCTGGCCGTCACTCTTGTCGTCCATCGCCCCCCCCCAAATCGAAAACGATCAGGGCCGTCTATCGGCGGGGTGTCAGGACCTCAAGCCGCACGCATCTGCGGGAGATGGCCGTAGAGCATGGCGCGGGCCTGGCGCTGCGCTTCGGCGATTTCGCGCGCGGTCATGTCTTCGGCCACTTCGGACCGTGCGATCTGCGCGGGCAGGAAGCCCGCGACCGCCGCCAGGTTGAACCATTTGTGCGCTTCGATCAGGTCCAGGCGGGTGCCGCCCGAGCCGGTCGAAAAGGCGACGCCCAGATCGTACATCGCCGCGCCGTCGGTCGCCATCTGGTCGGCGATCCGGCTTTCCATCAGGAACTGCGCGGATTTGCTGCTATTGGCCATATCCATGCCCCTCTTGCGGACACCGTGTCCACGAGCATGGGTCTATGGCCATAACGGTCACAAATTGGTTAACTCATTAACCGAGTGTGATAGCGATATTATCGATCAGTCTGGTCGATCCCATGCGCGCAGCCGCGAGCAGGCGGCGGGGGCGGTCGGCGGCGGGATCGGGGGCCAGCGTCTCGGCATCGGCCAGGGCGACATAGTCCACCTCGAACCCGGCGGCGGTCAGCGTGGCGCGGGCATCGGCCAGCACCGTCGCCACCTCCTCGCCCCGCCCAATCGCCCGCGCGGCGACGCCTAGCGCGCGGGGCAGCGCCACCGCCTTGGCCCGCTGTTCCTCGTCCAGATAGATGTTGCGCGACGACAGGGCCAAACCGTCATCGTCGCGCTGGGTCGGCACGCCGACGATATCGATGGGGAAATCGAGATCGGCGACCATGCGGCGGATCACCGCCAGCTGCTGGAAATCCTTTTCGCCGAAATAGGCGGCGTCGGGGCGGACCTGGTTGAACAGCTTGGCGACGACGGTGGCGACGCCGTCGAAATGGCCGGGACGCGCCTCGCCGTCAAAGCCCTCGCTGACGCCCGCGACATGGATCGTGGTCGCATGCCCCTCCGGGTACATGGTCTCGACGCTGGGCATCCAGACGGCATCGCATCCCGCCTCGGTCAGCATGCGCAGGTCGGACGCCTCGCGCCGGGGATAGCGACCCAGATCCTCGCCCGCGCCGAATTGCCGGGGATTGACGAAGATCGACGCGACCACCTTGGTTCCCGGCCGCTTCGCCGCCTCGATCAGCGCGATATGCCCGGCATGGAGCGCGCCCATGGTCGGCACGAACGCCACGCGCGCGCCCTCGGCCCGCAACGTGCCGAGCGTCGCGGCCAGCGCTTCGCGATCCCGAATGACTTCCACTGATTTTACCCCTCGTTCCCCACGCCGAGGGCTTCTATGAAGGGTGGCAACGGGGATCAATAAGGAAGCGACGAGTTGCCGGAGCGGCTATCTTCAACCCACGTGATTGTTTTTGCCAATGAAAAAGGTGGCACTGGCAAATCGACGACGGCGGTCCATGTCGCCATCGCTTTGGCAGCCAAGGGGGCCCGAGTCGCCTGTCTTGATCTGGATCATCGTCAACGCACCGTCGGCCGGTATCTGGAGAATCGCGCCGAGACGATCCGGCGCACCGGCCATGCCCTGCCCATGCCGGTCCATGCGACCCACACCACCCAGACCGAGGAGGGGTTCGAGGAGCTGTGGTTCGGCCTGTCGCAGGATGCCGATTTCCTGATCGTCGACACGCCGGGCCGCGACGACCATTTCGCGCGGACGGCAGCGGCCTTGTCCAACACGCTGGTCACGCCGATGAACGACAGCTTCGTCGATTTCGACCTGATCGGCCAGGTCGATCCGGAGAGTTTCCAGGTCACGCGCCCCAGCTTCTATTCCGAGCTGATCTGGGACGCGCGCAAACAGCGGGCGCGGGCCGACGGCACCACCATCGACTGGGTCGTGCTGCGCAACCGGCTTCAGCATATCGAGGCGCGCAACATGCGCCGCGTGTCGGACGCGCTGACCCAGCTGTCGCGCCGGGTCGGCTTCCGGATCATTCCGGGGCTGGGCGAGCGGGTCATCTATCGCGAGATGTTCCCCAACGGCCTGACCATGATCGACTCCAAGGAGTTCGGCGCGATGGGGCTGGGCCATGTCGCCGCCCGGCAGGAACTGCGCGAGATGATGGCCGCGCTCCAGCTGCCCGAGCCGGGCGAGGAGGGTTCCGCGCTGGGCGGCACGACCGAAACCGACGCGGCCGCATGATCGGATACGGGATGCGGACGGCGTGAAATGGCTGATCGCGCTGGCGGTGATCTGGCTGGTGTGGCGCTACATGCCCCGCCCCGCCAGAGCGGCGCGCACGCCCCGCCTGCCGCGTGACGAGGCGGAGGCGCTGGCGATCCTCGACCTGCCGCCGCACGCCGATGCCGAGGCGATCCGCCAGGCGCATCGGCGGCTGGTGAGCCAGGTCCATCCCGATCGCGGTGGATCGGCCGAACTCGCGCGGCGGGTGAACGCCGCGCGCGACCTGTTGCTGGACCGGCGTGGTGGCTGAACGCGCCGCCGCGATCCATCCCAGCGCGTGCCGCGAATATGACGTGCGCGGCACCGTACCCGAGACGCTGGACGAAGCCGCCGCCTATGCGGTCGGGCGCGGCTTTGCCAGCCGGGTGCGGCGCGCGGGCGGCTCCCGCGTCGCGGTCGGGCGCGATGGTAGGCTTAGCTCGCCCGCACTCGAGGCCGCGCTGGTCGAGGGGCTGTGCGAAAGCGGCGTCGATGTCGTCCGGCTGGGGCTGGGCCCCACCCCGATGGTCTATTTCGCCGAAGCGACCCTAGGGGTGGACGGCGCCGTACAGGTAACGGGCAGCCACAATCCCCGCGACGACAATGGCTTCAAGATGGTGCTGCACCACCGCCCGTTTTTCGGCGAGGATGTGCAGGACCTGGCGCGGATGGCACGGACGCGCGACTGGACCACGGGCCAGGGACGGGTGAGCGAGCACGCCATTCTCGACGCCTATGTCGACCGGCTGATGGCGGGCTATGCCGGGGGTGCCTATCGCATCGGCTGGGACTGCGGCAGCGGCGCGGCGGGCCCGGTCATCGAGAAGCTGGTCCAGCGCCTGCCGGGTGAGCATCACACGCTGTTCACCGATGTGGACGGTCATTTCCCGCATCATCACCCCGATCCGACGGTCGAGAGCAACCTAGACGCGCTGAAGCGACTCGTGGCCGAGAAGTCGCTCGACTTCGGATTCGCTTTCGATGGCGACGGCGACCGGATCGGCGCGATCGACGGGCTGGGCCGCGTGATCTGGGGCGACCAGATCCTGATGCTACTGGCCGGGCCCGCACTCGCCGAGCATCCCGGCGCGCCGATCGTCGCGGATGTGAAGGCCAGCCAGGCGCTGTTCGACCATATCACGACGCTGGGCGGCCAGCCGGTGATGTGGAAGACCGGGCACAGCCTGATGAAGACCAAGATGGCCGAAACCGACGCGCCGCTGGGCGGCGAGATGTCGGGCCATATGTTCTTCGCGGGCGAATGGTACGGATTCGACGATGCGCATTATGCCGCGATCCGCCTGATCCGCGCGGCGCATCTGGCGGGCCGCTCGATGACCGAGCTGCGCGGGGCGATGCCCGCGATGGTCGATATTCCCGAAACGCGGATCGTCATATCCGAATCGGACAAGTTCACGATCGTCGACCGGGTGGCGGCGTCGCTGGCCCGTGACGGGGCCCAGGTCAACGACACGGATGGCGTCCGGGTGCGGACGGCGGATGGCTGGTGGCTGTTGCGGGCGTCCAACACGCAAGCCGCGCTGACCGTGCGGGCCGAGGCCGGGGATGCGGCGGGGCTGGAGCGGGTGCTGGCGGAGCTGGACCATTACCTCGCGATGGAGGGGGTACACCGGTAACGCCGGGCGTGGCCTTCGACTTCGCTCAGGCCGAACGAAGGTTGGGGAAATCGGCGTAACATCCGTCGCTCCGTTCAGCCTGAGCGCAGTCGAAGGCCAAGGGACGCCCCTCCGGAGCGCCCCCCACTCCCCGATCAGATGTCCCCGATCATCTCCGACAGCACTTCTAGGCACGACACGCCCAGCTTCGCCGACCGCTCGCCCGACCAGCCATGGACCGCGTCGGGATTGGGATCATGGTCCTTGAACGGCATTTCCAGCGTCACCGACACCGCACCGAACCGCTCGGCGAGCTGGTTGGTGGACATGGCGAGGTTGGCATTGCCCGCGCTCGCCTTTTCATAGCCCATCTGGGTCTGGAAATCGGGGGTGTGCGCGGCCAGGCGGCGACCGAATTCATAGAATTTGGCGCCATGCTCCTCGGTCCAGCTCGGAATCCCCTCGAACCCGGCGATGAAGTTCGCCGGGATCGCCTCGTCGCCATGGACGTCGATCGCGAAGTCGACGCCGGTCCGGTCCATGCGGTCGCGCACGCACAGCACTTCCGGGCTGCGCTCGGGGGTGGGCGCGTGCCATTCGCGGTTGAGGTTCACCCCCACCGCATTGGTGCGCAGATGCCCGCGCCGCGTGCCGTCCGGATTCATGTTGGGCACGACATGCAAGGTCGCCGCCGCCAGCAGCGACTCCGCCGCCGGGCTGGTCAGCCAGTCGAGCGCGCCCTCCATCCACCATTCGGCCATCGATTCGCCCGGATGCTGGCGGGCATAGAGCCACACCTGCTTCGCACCCGAACCGAGGCGGAAATAGTCGATCGGCTGGCCGTCGAGCGTCTGGCCGATCTCTTCGTGATGGACGCCGCGCGCGGCGATCCGCGCGATCAGGTCGTGGTGGCGCTCCATCGTATAGGGCTCGAAATAGGCGAACCAGACCAGGTCCGACTCGCCCGTCCACTGCCACTCGATCACCCCGTCGGCATAGCGGGTCGGGGTCATGCGCCAGTCCTGCCGGTCGGTCGAGGCGCGGACATGATAGCCCGGCCAGCCATCGGCAAAGGCCGAGCCTGCACCGTTCAGAATCCGGAAGGTCAGCGTGCGCCCCTTCACCCCACCGGCCCGGAAATAGAACCACTGGTAGAAGTCCGAATCCCGGTCGTTCACGATCTCCAGATCGACCCGGTCGCCCTCGATCCCGACAAGGCGGATATTGCCGCCGTCGAAGGCCGCGTTGATGGTCAGCGTCATCGGCTTACTTCACCTCGATGGTGCGGCCCGACTCGCCGGGGAATCTGGTGAACAGCGCATCGGCCAGCTTGGCGGCCTGGGCCTGGGCATCGACCTTCGCCACCGCCTCGATCGGGGCGATGTTGCGCGCGCTGCCTTCCCAGATCGGCGACTGGTCGGCGCGGCGCTTGATCTGGACCGACAGCTCGGTGCCGATGATCTCCTGCGGACGGCTCTTGCCGATCGGGAAGCTGACGCCCCCGCCCAGCCCGACGCCACCGCCACGACCGCCCGAGAAGCTGCCGCCGCCCAGGCCGATCGAGAAGGGCGACGGGCGCGGCGGGCCCAGCCGGTTGGCGCGGGTGAAGGCCACGGTAGCGATATAGTCGGGCTGCGCATCACCCTGGGGCAGCGTATAGCCGTTGCGGAGCAGCGCGGTTTCGACCGCGGCGGCATAGGTCTTGAACTCGATGCTGGCGGGGCCCGTGTTCGACAGCGGCTCGACCCGGACGGTCCCGCGCGCGATCGGCTCGCCCAGATGATAGCGAATCACCTCGGTCGGCGGCAGGCGCCCGCCCGTGGTGGAACAGGCGGCCAGCGTTCCGGCGGCGGCCGCGAGGATCAGGAGCGAGCGGGCTTTCATGAGTGGGGGGCACCTTGAAGATGTTACGGATGGGCAACGCATGACATATGGGGGTTGATCCAGCGGCGGAAGAGGCCGCGTGGCGGATGACCGTCATGTCATGCCCCAACCTTGACTTGGCCGCCCTTTGCCACTAGGCGGCGACGCTTTCCAGATCACCCTCCAGTTCAAAAGAAGCGAATCGATCATGAAGATCCGCAATTCCCTGAAGTCGCTCAAGGATCGCCACCGGGACAACCGCGTGATCCGCCGTCGCGGCCGCACCTATGTCATCAACAAGACCAACCGTCGTTTCAAGGCGCGCCAGGGCTAATCGCTCTTGGGGCTGATCGAACAGGACGAGGCTGGCGGCGTGTCCGCGGCCCGTTCCGATCGGCCGACCGCCGTCATCTTCGACGTCGGTCGCGTACTCTACGACTGGGATCCCCGGATCCTGTATCGGCGCCTGATCGCGGACGATCGGGCGCTCGATGCGTTTGTCCGCGATGTCGTCACGACCGAATGGCATTTCCAGCATGATGCGGGCCGTGACTTCGCCGACACCTCGGCGGAGCTGATCGCGCTATATCCGCAGCATCGCGACCTGATCGCCGCCTGGGGCCCGCGCTTCGGCGAGAGCATCGGCGATCCGATTCCGGGCATGCATGAACTGGTCGCCGAACTCGATTCGGCGGGCGTCCCGCTATTCGCGATCACGAACTTCAGCCATGAATTTTGGCCGCCCTTCCGGGCGCGCGAGGCGGCGTTGTTCGATCGTTTCCGCGCCATCGTGGTGTCGGGCGACGAGAAGCTGGTGAAGCCCGACCCCGCCATCTATGCCCTCGCGCTCGCCCGGTTCGGGCTGGAGCCGGGGCAGGCGGTGTTCATCGACGACAATCGCGCCAATATCGATGCGGCGGCGGCGATGGGAATCCATGCGCTGCATTTCACCGACGAGGCGACGCTTCGGCCGCAGCTTCGGGAATTGGGGTTGGTGGCCTAGCCGCACGGCCAGCCCGTGCGCTTCGACTTCGCTCAGCGTGAACGGAACGCGGGAGCAAACTCCGTTCAGCCTGAGCGTAGTCGAAGGCCACGCCCCGACCTCACCGCTCCAGTGACGCCAGCTGCGCCTGATTGGCCTGGCTCGCCTCGGTATCCAGCAGCGCCGGATCGAGATGATCCCCGACCATCTGGTCGGTGACGATCACATTGGTCCCGACCGTGGTGATCGAGAACAGCTTCTTGGCGAAGGCGCTGGGCAGCCGGATGCAGCCATGCGAATCGGGAAATCCGGGATTGTTGCCCGCGTGCAGCGCCACGCCGTCCCAAGTCAGCCGTTGCATGAACGGCATTGGCGCCGAATTGTAGAGATTGCTGCGATGCATCTCGCGCTTCTGCAGGATCGGGAAGATGCCGACCGGCGTGTCCTTGCCGTCCTTGCCCGTCGACACCGACGCCGCAGCGACCATCGTGTCGCCACGATAGACATAGGCGCGCTGCATCGGCAGGCTGACGACGACCGTCACCGGCTGGACGACCGGATCGACCGCCGCCATTTGCGGATCGGCCCAGACGAATCGGTTGGGCGCCAGCGCGGCGGCGGCCTGGGCGATGGTGGCGGTGGCAGGCCCCTCTTCGGCGAAAGCGGGTGCGGCGAAACCCAGAGTGGTCACCCCGAGCAGGGCGGCAAAAGCGAAAGCCTTCATATCCCTTTTCCTTGGCGGGTTCATAATTTCTTAAACACGTCAAGCCACATTTGGTGCCGAGCGAAATTTTTTACGCTGAGCCGGAACTTTCGCCGAATCGATGGAACCAAGCGATCAACCGATAGGCCGAAGGGCAGAAAAACGGCCCCTTCCCTGCTATCTAGGAGTCGCGGGAATTCTGGGGTTTGAAGGATCATAATGCTCGAAAATCTGGACGCTGCGCCGGGTCGGCGCGCGCTGTTGAAGAACGCGCTGGTGTTGGCCGGGGCGCTCGCGGTTCCGGGTGCGGCAACGGCCCGGGGTCGCCTGACCGCGGGGGATCTCCGCCCACTTCGCCAGCCGCCGGTTCCGAAACATCCCACGCTGCCCGGTGCGCCCGATCCGATCCCGGCACAGCCGATCCTGGCCTCGTCGCGGGTGGTGCGTCCGGAACTACTGCGCGCGGCGATGGCCTCGCTGCAACGGCATAACGGGCGGATCGGCCAGCGCGACCGGATGGCGATCGTCGACTTCGCGGTCGGCTCGTCCGAACCGCGCCTCCACCTGATCGACCTGGTCAGCGGCAAGAGCCAGTCGCTGCTCGTCTCGCACGGCAGCGGGTCGGACCCGTCGCACAGCGGCTATCTCCAGCGCTTCTCGAATGCGTTCAACTCGAACGCCAGCAGCGAGGGCGCCTTCCTGACCGACGATTATTATGTCGGCAAGCATGGCCGGTCGCAGCGTCTGGTCGGGCTCGATCCGACCAACGACAATGCGCTGGGCCGTGCGATCGTGATCCACTCCGCCTGGTACGCCAATCGCGACATGATCCGCACCCATGGGATGCTGGGCCGCAGCCAGGGTTGCTTCGCGGTCGGCGAGAGCGACCTGGACCGGGTGTTCGCGAACCTGGGCCCCGGCCGGATGATCTACGCCGCGAAGGTGTAAATTCTCCCCGGCACGGGGAGGTGGCAGGGCGAAGCCCTGACGGAGGGGGGATCGCCCCATAAGACGTCCCTTGCGGCAATCCCCCTCCACCACCGCTTTGCGACGGTCCCCCTCCCCTTGCAGGGGAGGATAAGAATTGCGATCCCCGATGGCGGGGGTTAAGCCCCCGATCCTCATGGTCCAGCCGCTCATCATCGCCGTCCCCAAGGGACGCATCCTGGCCGAGGCGCTGCCGCTGCTCGCCGCCGCCGGCATCCGGCCCGAACCGGCCTTCACCGACAAGGACAGCCGCGCGCTGCGCTTCGCGACCGATGTCCCCGGCATCGAGCTGATCCGCGTCCGCGCCTTCGACGTCGCCACCTTCGTCGCGCATGGCGCGGCACAGCTCGGCATCGTCGGATCGGACGTGCTGTCCGAATTCGGCTATTCCGAGCTGTACGCGCCCGTCGACCTGAAGATCGGCCATTGCCGCATCTCGGTCGCCGAGCCCGTCGCGATGGCGGAGGGCGACGATCCGCGCGGGTGGAGCCATGTCCGCGTTGCGACCAAATATCCGCATATCACCAGCCGCCACTTCGCCGCGCGGGGCGTGCAGGCCGAGTGCGTCAAGCTGAACGGCGCGATGGAGCTGGCCCCGACGCTGGGCCTGGCGCCGCGCATCGTCGACCTGGTGTCGTCGGGCCGCACGCTGAAGGAAAACGGGCTGGTCGAGGTGGAGGTGATCGAGGAGGTCACCTCGCGGCTGGTCGTCAACCGCGCCGCGATGAAGACGCGCAGCGCCGTGGTGCCGCTGGTCGAGGCGTTCCGCCGCGCGGTGGCCGAGAGGGAAGCGGCATGATCCGGCTGAACACGCAAGAATCGGGCTTTGCCGCCGCGTTCGACGAACTGGTCGACGCCCGGCGCGAGAGCGATGCCGATGTCGCGCGCGACGTGCAGGTGATCCTGCGCGCGGTCCGCGACGATGGCGAGGCGGCGGTGGCGGCCTTCACCAAGCAGTTCGACGGACACGACCTGGCCGAAACCGGCTGGCGGATCGAACCGGCTGACTGCCGCGCCGCCTATGACGCGCTGGAGCCCGAATTGCGCGCCGCGCTCGACCTCGCCGCCGCGCGCATCCGGGCCTATCACGAAAAGCAGAAGCCGACCGACACCGACTATGTCGATGCGCAGGGCGTGCGGCTGGGCGCGCGCTGGACGGCGGTGGACGCGGCCGGAATCTACGTCCCCGGCGGCCGCGCGGCCTATCCCTCCTCGCTGTTGATGAACGCGATTCCCGCCAAGGTGGCCGGGGTCGAGCGGCTGGTGATGGTCACGCCTACCCCGAAGGGCGAGATCAACCACCTCGTCCTCGCCGCCGCGCATCTGGCGGGCGTGGACGAGGTATGGCGTGTCGGCGGCGCACAGGCGGTGGGCGCGCTGGCTTATGGCGCGGGCCGCATCCAGCGAGTCGATGTCGTCACCGGCCCCGGCAATGCCTGGGTCGCGGAGGCCAAGCGGCAGGTCTATGGCATGGTCGGCATCGACATGGTCGCGGGCCCCTCCGAGATCGTCGTGGTGGCCGACGGCAAGAACGATCCCGACTGGATCGCCGCCGACCTGCTGAGCCAGGCCGAGCATGACACCGTCACCCAGTCGATCCTGTTCACCGACGATGCCGACTTCGCGACCCGCGTGGCCGAAGCCGTCGACCGCCAGATTCCCGAACTGGCGACCGCCAGCGTCGCGCGCACCGCCTGGGATGCGAATGGCGCGATCATCGTGGTCGATTCGCTGGAGGCCGCGATGCCGCTGGTCGACCGGCTCGCGCCCGAGCATCTGGAACTGGCGGTGGACGATCCGCAGGCCCTGTTCGACCGGCTGCGCCATGCGGGCTCGGTGTTCCTGGGCCGCCATACCCCCGAAGCGATCGGTGATTATGTCGCCGGGCCGAACCATGTCCTGCCCACGGGGCGCCGCGCGCGCTTCGCCAGCGGGCTGTCGGTGCTCGACTTCATGAAGCGGACCAGCTTCCTGGGCCTGACCGAGACGGCACTGGCCGAGCTCGGCCCCGCGACGGTCGCGCTGGCGCATGCCGAGGGGCTTCCGGCGCACGCCAAGTCGGTGGCGCTGCGGCTGCGGCTCAACCGATGATCGTCGCGCCCGCCGCGCCGGAGCATCGGGAAGGATGGCTGGCGTTGCGGGCGGCGCTTTGGGGCGAGGAAGCGGGCGATCCGGCGGATTTGCCCGAGGATGACGGCAATTTCGTCGCGCTGCTGGACGGCCGGGTGATCGGCTTTGCCGAGGCGGCGGTGCGGCGGGATTACGTCAATGGGTGCGACGGCTCGCCGGTGCTGTTTCTCGAAGGGCTGTATGTCGATCCGGGCCATCGCCGCCAAGGAGTGGCCGGGGCGCTGGTCGCGGCCGTTGCGGATTGGGGCCGGGCGCAGGGCTGTGCCGAGTTCGCTTCGGATGCCGAACTGGCCAATATCGACTCGCATGCGATGCACCGCGCGCTGGGGTTCGTTGAGACCGAGCGGGTGGTGTATTTCCGTCGGGAATTGTGAGGGTTTCGGCCCTTGGCCTTCGACTTCGCTCAGGCTGAACGGAGGTTGGTATCCAGCCCCGTTTACCACCCTCTGTTCAGCCTGAGCGAAGTCGAAGGCCCCGTCCCACCCAGCCTCTCCCAAAATACGTGACGAATTGGCGACAGCCCGGTAAAGGCCCGCCAATGACTCGTCCCACCGCCCGTACCCAGGCGCGCGCCGCCGCGCGCCTTGCCGCCGTTCAGGCGCTTTACCAGCATGACATGGAACAGACGCCGCTGGCCACGCTGCTCCACGAATTCCACAATCACCGCATCGGCGCGACCATCGAGGATGTCGAATATGCCGATGCCGACATCGATTTCTTCGACGACATCGTGAAGGGCGTGCATGCCCGCCTGGGCGAGATCGACCGGGCGATCGAGGAAAAGCTGGCCAAGGGCTGGTCGCTGAACCGCCTCGACAAGCCGATGAAGGCGATCCTGCGTGCCGGCACCTATGAACTGCTCGCGCGGCACGACGTGCCGGTCGGCGCGGTCATCAGCGAATATGTCGACGTCGCCCATGCCTTTTACGAAAAGCGCGAATCGGGCTTCGTCAACGGCCTGCTCGACGCGATCGCCAAGGTCGCGCGGGCCTGAAGCCCCGCCCGCCCCGATGACCGAGGCGGAGTTCATCGCCGCGTTGCGCCGGATGCCGCTGCATCCCGGCGCGCGCGGGCTGATCGACGACAGCGCGGTGCTGACCGCTGCGCCGCTGGTCGTCACCACCGATACGCTGGTCGAGGGGGTGCATTTCCTGCCCCATGACCCGCCCGCCGATGTGGCGTGGAAGCTGGTCGCGACCAACCTGTCCGACCTCGCCGCCAAGGGGGCGCTGGTCGAGGGCGTCCTGCTCAACTATCCGCTGGGCGACGCCGCCTGGGACCGCGCGTTCCTCGTCGGGCTCGATGCCGTGCTGACCCGGTTCCAGGCCCGGCTGATCGGCGGCGACACGGTGACGATGCGCGGCCCCCGCACGCTGACGCTGACCGCCTTCGGCCGCGACGCCGCCGCCCCGTCGCGCGACGGGGCCAAAGCGGGGGACGGCCTGTGGGTCACCGGGACGATCGGCGATGCCGGACTGGGCCTCGCGATCGCGATGAAGGGCGATGGCCCCGCCACCCTGCGCGACGCCTATCGCCGCCCCGTCCCGCGCCTGACCGAAGGCCGCGCGCTGGGCCCCGTGGTTCATGCGATGATGGACGTGTCGGACGGCCTGCTGATCGACGCGATGCGCATGGCGGGCGCGAGCGGGCTGGCGGTGGCGATCGACCTCGACTCGGTCCCGCTCTCCGCCGAGGCACGCACCCATGGCGGCGAGGATCGCGCCGCCCGGCTGGCCGCGGCGACTGCGGGCGACGATTACGAACTCCTCTTCGCCCTGCCCCCCGACACCCCGCCCCCCGTCGCGGCAACGCGGGTCGGCCAGTTCGGTCCGGGCGAAGGACTGCGTCTGTTCGACGCTGGCGGCCCGGTTGCCCTGCCCGCACGGCTTGGGTTCCAGCATGATACGGCGCGATAACGACCTGCCGCCTCCACCTTGCCGAAGGCGTCCCGCAACCCCATATCCCAGGTAGATTCGGCGCGCCTTTCCTTTTGGGGCCATTGCGGCTATGGCGGCGCCTCTTCGACATACCCTATAACACGACGAACCGAGGTATTTTTTGGCCAAGGAAGAACTGCTCGAGATGCGCGGCCGCGTGGTGGAACTCCTCCCCAACGCGATGTTCCGCGTCCAGCTCGAGAATGATCACGAGATCCTGGGGCATACGGCAGGCAAGATGCGCAAGAACCGCATCCGCGTGCTGGTCGGCGACGAAGTGCTCGTCGAGCTGACGCCGTACGACCTGACCAAGGGCCGGATCACCTACCGCTTCAAGTGAGCGACCGGCCCCACATGCCGCTCGTCCTTGCATCCTCCTCCCCGCGCCGCCGCGATCTGCTGGCGCGGCTGGGAGTCGTGCCCGACCGAGTCGCCTCCCCCGATATCGACGAAGCGCCGCGCCCCGCCGAGCTTCCCCGCGTCTATGCGCTGCGGCTGGCGGTGGAAAAGGCGCAGGCCGTCGAGCGTGCCGAGGGCGAGATCGTCGTCGCGGGCGACACCACCATCGCGCTGGGCCGCCGCATCCTGCCCCCCGCCGAGACGCAAGACGTTCAGCGCAAGCTGCTGCGCCTGATGTCCGGACGGCGGCACCATGCGCTGTCGGCGGTGTGCGTGATCGACGCGACCGGCAAGGCGCGCACCCGGCTGGCCGACACCATCGTCGCGTTCAAGCCGCTCTCCGATGACGAGATCGACGCCTATGTCGCGTGTGGCGAAGGGCTGGGCAAGGCGGGCGGCTATGCCATCCAGGGCCGCGCCGAGGCGTTCGTCCGCTTCCTGCAAGGGTCGCATTCGGGCGTGATCGGCCTGCCGCTGTTCGAGACGCGCGCCCTGTTGAAAGCCGCCGGGCTGCCGCTTGTCTGAATGGCTCTATGAGGCCGGGATCGGCGAGGCGCGCGCCGCGCTGGTCGCGGATGGCCGGATCGTCCAGGCCGCAATCGAGCCGACCGCCACGCTGACCGTCGGCACGGTGGCCGAAGGGCGGCTGGTCGAACTGCTCCCCGGTCGACAGGGCCGGGTGACGCTGGCGGGCGGCGGGGAGGTGCTGCTGTCGCCGGTGCCCAAGGGGATGACCCAAGGCTCCGCGCTGACCGTCATCGTCACGCGCGAGGCCATACCCGAGCGCGGCCGCGCCAAGCTGCCCAAGGCGCAACAGGCCCCCGACGACGCGACGCCCGCCCCCGGCCCCGATCTGCGCGCCCGCATCGCCGCCACCGGCCTGCCGGTCCGCGAATTGCGCGCGCATCAGGCGGACGATCTGGAAGCGGCGGGCTGGTCCGAACTGCTCGACGAGGCGGTGACGGGAGAGATCGGCTTTGGCGCGGGTGTGCTGCGAATGACGCCGACCCCGGCGATGACGCTGTTCGATGTCGACGGCTCGCCCCCGCACGAACCGCTGGCGATCGCGGCGGCGCGTGCGGTGGCCGGGGCGATCCTGCGCCACGGCATTGGCGGGTCGATCGGGATCGATTTTCCGACACTGGAGGGCAAGGGCCCGCGCCAGGCGGTGGCGGAGGCGCTGGATGCCGCGCTCCCCCTTCCCTTCGAGCGGACGGCGGTCAACGGTTTCGGCTTCCTCCAGATCGTACGCCCGCGCCCGCGCGCCTCGATCCCCGAGCGGCTGGCGATCGATCCCGTCGGCGCCCGCGCCCGCGCGATCCTGCGCCAATGGGAGCGCGAGCCGCCCGGCCCGGCGATGGTCCACCGGCTCCCCGGCCCCCTTTACGACCGATTGATGGCCCAGCCCGACTGGCGCGACGAATGCGCGCGCCGCACGGGCCGCCCGCTGCAACTGGAACGCGCATGACCACCTGCCCCATCTGCGACAAGCCGACCGCCGCCGACCACGCTCCCTTCTGCTCGCGCGGCTGCAAGGACCGCGACCTGCTGCAATGGCTGGGCGAGGGTTATCGCATTCCGGTCAAAGAAAATGACGAAGAGGGGCTGGACACGGGGCAAAGCCACCCGTAAAGGCACGCCTCCAATCGCAATCGCGGTGTGGGCCCAAGTAGCTCAGTTGGTAGAGCATGCGACTGAAAATCGCAGTGTCGGTGGTTCGATCCCGCCCTTGGGCACCATTTTTCTGACATCGATGGTGTTTTGACGGTTCGCTTCTGGCGGGCTGTTTTCGCGTGGCTGGCGTTGCCCCATGGCCTTCGACTTCGCTCAGGCTGAACGGGGCGTAGGATCAGGTCCTGTTTACAAACATCCGTTCAGCCTGAGCGAAGTCGAAGGCCACGCCCCCCACCACTTCCCTCCCGCAGGCGGGAGGGGCTGGGGGAGGGCAAGGCGTCTCACCGAGTGGGCAGCCCGCGACTCTTCCCCCTTCACGGATAGCTGACGGTCTTCGGAATCTCCGGAATCTCGATCCGCTCGGCATCGTCCCCCGGCACCGTCGGAAACTCCCGCGCGCGCCAGGCCCGCTTGGCCTCCTCGATCCGTTCGCGGCGGGAGGAGACGAAGTTCCACCACACATGGCGCGGCGTGGTGAACGCATCGCCGCCGCACAGCATCACCCGCCCGCCCGATCCGGACCGCAACGTCGCGGCGATCCCCGGCTTCAGGATGTAGAGCCGCTGCGGCTCCAGCGGCATCCCCTCCAGGCTCGCCTCGCCCAGCGCGCAATAGACGGCGCGCTCCTCGGCCGACGCATCGATGGGCGCGCTCCCGCCCGGCTCCAGCGCGATGTCGGCATAGATGGTGCCCGCATAGGTGGTCGTCGGCGCGCGCTCCCCCCACAGCTCGCCCATGATGACCCGCGCGGTCGCCCCCTGCCCCTGAATCACCGGCAGCGCGTCGGCGCCGATATGCTCGAAGGCGGGGTCGATCTCCTCCTGCGCCTCGGGCAGCGCCAGCCAGGTCTGGATGCCCGACAGGATCGGCCCCTGCGGCCGCGTCTCGCCGGGCGAGCGTTCGGAATGGACGATGCCGTGCCCCGCGGTCATCAGATTCACCGCCCCCGGCTCGATCACCAGGTCGGTGCCCAGCGAATCGCGGTGCCCCAGCGCGCCGTCGAACAGATAGGTCACGGTCGACAGGTTGATATGCGGATGCGGCCGCACGTCGATCCCCGATCCGGGCGCCAGCTGCGCCGGGCCCATCTGGTCGAAGAACAGGAAGGGGCCGACCATCGTCCGCTCCTTGTTGGGCAGCGTCCGGTGCACCTTGAACCCGCCCAGGTCGTGGGTGGACGGTTGCAGCGTACGCAGCAGGAAATCGTCAAACATGGGTCGCATCCGTGGCGTCGAGCAGCTCGATCAGGTCGGTCGGGAAATAGGGTTCGGCGTGGGCGGCCAGTTCGTCGCGGGTGAACCAGCGCCAGCTCTGCATGACCCGCTGTTCGAGCGCGGTACGGCCCGCGCCCGTCACCTCATGCGCGTCGATGTCGACGCGGAAATAGCGTTCGTCGGCATCCACCTCGACCCCCTCGATGGTGCGGAATTCGACCTGCCGCCGCGCGACCTGCGGCCCGCAATCGCGGTCGAGCCCGGTTTCCTCCAGCAGCTCGCGCCGCGCGGCGTCCTCATAGCTCTCGCCCGGATCGACCGCGCCGCCCGGCGTGCACCAGAAGGGCGGGCGATCGCCGGGGGTGAAGCGGAACATCAGCGTCCGGCCCGCCCCATCCACCAGGAGGATGCGCGCGGCGGGACGGGGCAAGCGGGTCATTCGGCATCAAGCTCCGGATAATGGCGGAAGATTCCGTCTTCATTGAACGCCTGTCGCCGGTCGCTGTCCAGATAGGCGGCGATGCCGGGCAGGGTCTTCACACGGTCGTGCAAGCCGATCAGCGCGGGATAGTCGCGCTCGACCGCCGCCATACGTTTCGGGAACATGTAGCGCAGGCCCGCGACCAGCTGGAACAGCGAGGTGTCGACCGGCGACCAGCACCCGCCCGCCATCCAGTCGCGGTCCTCGAGCGCATCCTCGAAATAGCCGAGGAATTTGGGGAGCCGCTCGCCCCGGAACTGCGCGGCGGCGCGCGCGGCCTCGGGCTTCTGCTCGTGATAATAGGCGCCGGTCGCGACCGGATGATGGACGTTGTGCACCTCGGCGACCATGTCGCTGATCGTCAGTTGCAGCTGGTGGAGCCAGACACGCTCGGGCGCGGGCGCCAGGTCGTGCCGCTCGGTCAGCCAGTGGAGGATGTTGGCGACCTGCGCGATCGCCTGTCCCCCGGCGCGCAGATAGGGCGGCGCGAAGGGCGGGCGATCGCCCTTGCGCATATCGGTGAGCAACGCCTCCGCGCCCTCCTCCATGCCCCTGTCGCGATAGGGCAGACCTGCGGCCTCCAGCGCCAGCCGGACGAACTCGCCGCGTCCCGGCAGGCCGGGCCAGTACCACAGGTCATAGGGCATGGGCTTATTCTCCGGGCGCCTTCGCGCTGATCGCCAGCGCATGGATACGCTCGGACAACAGATCGGCCAGCGCGTGGTTCACCCGGCGCTGGCGGGCGACGCGCGACTCCCCGGCGAACAGGGGCGATTCGACGATGACGCGAAAATGGCTCTCGCCGGTGCCGTCATCGCCCAGATGGCCGAGATGCATCGCGCTTTCGTTGATGACCTCCAAATGGGTGGGGGCCAGCGCCTGCGTCAGGCGGGCGGTGATCTGGTCGGCGACAGGGGCGGTGGTGATATCGGTCATGGCCCCTATATAGACGGTTTTTCGGGACAAGCGGATAGCCGTGGTACGTCGGTCGAGCAGCGATACCTCCAAGGATAAATCCGGCGCGCGGTTTCACGGCCGGGTCGAAAATACCGGCCGCGCCTGCGACCATGCCGGTTGTGCCGAGGCGGGCGAGTTTCGCGCGCCCCCGCCCGAGGGCACGCGCAGCGGCGACGGACCGGGGCAGTTCCGCTGGTTCTGCCTGGAGCATGTCCGCGCGTTCAACAGCCGGTACAATTTCTTCGAAGGCATGAGCGCCGACGAGATTCACCGCGCGCAACGCCCCTATGCGGGCTGGGAGCGCGAGACGCGCGCCTTTGCGCAAGGCGGCACCGATCCGGGGCCGCGCTGGGCCGATTTCTCCGATCCGCTCGACGCCATCGCCGCGCGCTATCGCCGCGAGGCCGCGCCCGAACGCAGCGACGGCAAGCCATTGTCGGGGCAGGATCGCGAAAGCCTGAAAGTGCTGGGGCTGGAGGCGAATGCGGACCGCAGCGCGCTGCGGCGACGGTATAGCGAGTTGGTGCGGCGCTATCACCCCGACCGCAATGGCGGCGACCGGAGCCATGAGGGGCGGTTGCAAAAGGTGATTGCGGCCTATCAACAGCTCCGCCAGGCCCCGGCATTCGCCTGAACGCTTATTCCTCCCCTGCAAGGGGAGGGGGACCAGCGAAGCTGGTGGAGGGGTGTCACCCTTTCGATAGCGGGACACCCCTCCGCCAGGCCTGCGGCCTGCCACCTCCCCTTGCAGGGGAGGAATAAGGGGCCGATCGCGATTCAGGACTTCTTCTTCACCTCTCCCCTGGACAGGGGAGAGGGTTAGCGAAGCTTGCCAGCCTGCTGGCTAGCGCAGCTTGGGTGAGGGGTTGAGCGAGCCCAAAGGCTCGCGGCGCTCGCGGAGCGAGCGCCCACCCCTCACCCAGCTCCGACTAAGTCTTTGCTCTCGCAAAGACCAAGTCTGCGCAACCCTCTCCCCTCTGCGAGGGGCGAGGGAAGGAAAGGATCCGCCCTCGTTACCTCCGCGGCCCGACCAACCCGAATCGCGCGCCCTGCGGGTCCAGCGCCGACAGCGAATAATCGCCGCCGGGAATTTCCATCGGCCCGAACGCGATCGTGCCGCCATGCTCGGTCACGCGCGCCGCCGCGGCATCGATGTCCTCCACCGCGAAGTAGAAATGCCATCCCGGCACGCCCCCCGGCGGGCACCCCATCAACGCGCCCAGCACCACCGGCCCATCGGCCAGGAAGCGATATTCGCCCAGCTCGCCCATCGGCATCCCGCCGCGATGGGCCCAGCCGAAATGCCGCTGGAAAAAGGCGAGCGCCCGGTCGGGGTCGCTGGCGATCCGCTCGTTCCACACGACATGCCCGGTCGCGGGGCCGGTGCCATGCTCGACAAAGGCGCGCGACGGGCGCTCCTCCTCCGCCGCCATGATATAGAAGGGCGCGCCCAGCGGATCGGCGACCAGCGCCATCCGCCCGACGCCCGCCATGGTCCAGGCGGGCATCAGCACCGATCCGCCATCCTCGACGATGGTGGCCAGCGACTCGTCGACATCGACCACCGGCAGATAGCCCAGCCAGACCGGCTTGCCCGCCGCCCCCGGCGGCCGCTGCATCAGGCCGCCGATCGCCTCGCCCTCGGTCGTGGCGAAGATTCGGTAATCCAGGTCGGCGATGCCGCTGTCGCCCACCTGCCATCCGATCACGCCCGCATAAAAGGCCTGCGCCGCCGCCGCATCGTCGGTCAGCAATTCGTACCAGATGAAATTCGCCATCACCCCACCCCATCATATTGCCGATCTCTCAGGGCGTTATGACGCTCCCCGGAGCCGATTCGGCGGCCCGTCGGCTCCCCCGACGATGACGCCCAAGCCCCGCCGACGCAATCGCCGCGACCGGGCCGATCCGCCATCTTCCTGCGATCACCGCCATTGAGTAGGGAGCCGCGCTTGGCCTAAGGCGTTGAGCGACGAGACGAGGGCCTGATGACCAACATCCCGAATACGCTTCCCGACAGCCGCGATACGACGATCCTCGACGCACCCGACAAGATGGTGTCGGTGCGCGACCTGTTCGGCATCGATACCGACATGGAGGTGCCCGCCTTCTCCGAGGCCGATGAGCGCGTCCCCGATCTCGATCCCGCCTATGTGTTCGATCCCGACACGACGCTGGCGATCCTGGCCGGTTTCGCGCACAATCGCCGCGTGATGGTGCAGGGCTATCACGGCACCGGCAAGTCCAGCCATATCGAACAGGTCGCCGCGCGACTGAACTGGCCGTGCATCCGCATCAACCTGGACGCGCATATCAGCCGTATCGACCTGATCGGCCGCGACGCCATCGTCCTGAAGGACGGGCAGCAGGTGACCGAGTTCCGCGAAGGGCTGCTCCCCTGGGCGCTCCAGACGCCGACCGCGCTCGTCTTCGACGAATATGATGCGGGCCGTCCCGACGTGATGTTCGTGATCCAGCGCGTGCTGGAGACCGAGGGCAAGCTGACCCTGCTCGACCAGAATCGCGTCATCCGTCCCAGCAAGTGGTTCCGCCTGTTCGCCACCGCCAACACCATCGGCCTGGGCGACACCAGCGGGCTCTATCATGGCACGCAGCAGATCAACCAGGGCCAGATGGACCGCTGGAACATCGTGGTGACGCTCAACTATCTGCCCGCCGCGACCGAGGCGCAGATCGTGCTCGCCAAGTCGGGCGAATATGACAAGCCCGAGGGCAAGCAGCTGGTCGAGAACATGGTCCGCGTCGCCGACATGACCCGCAAGGGCTTCATCAACGGCGACATCTCGACCGTGATGAGCCCGCGCACGGTCATCACCTGGGCGCAGAACACGCTGATCTTCAACAACGATCCGGGCTTTGCCTTCCGCCTGTCGTTCCTGAACAAGTGCGACGAGAACGAACGCGCGCTGGTCGCGGAATATTATCAGCGCGTGTTCGGCAAGGACCTGCCCGAGAGCGTCGTCAGCCGGGCCTGATTCCCTTGGGCAACGAAACCCCTCTCGACCGGTTCAAGGCGGTCCTCGGCGGCACGGCGCGCACCATCGCGCAGGAGCCGGAGGTGGAGCTGGCCTTCACCGCCGATGCGCCCGCGCAATCGGGCAAGCATATCCGCGTGCCGATGCCCGGCCGCGCGCTGCCGCCCGAGCAGGTGGCCGAGGCGCGCGGCTTTGCCGATGCCTTCGCGCTGCGGCTGAAGCTGCACGACACCGCGCTCCATGCCCGCGCCGCGCCGACCGAAGCGGTGGCGCGTGCGGTCTATGACGCGGTGGAGACCGCGCGGATCGAGGCGCTGGGCGCGCGGGGCTATGCCGGGATCGGCGACAATCTGGCGCATGCGCTCGACGTGCGGCTGCGCTCCGATCCGATGACGCGGGCGCGCAACCGCGACGAGGTGCCGCTGTCGACCGCGCTCGGGCTGCTGCTGCGCGAGCGGATGACGGGGCGTCCCTCGCCCGCCGAGACCGCGCCCGCGCTGGCGCTGGTCCGCGACTGGCTGGAGGGGGCGACCGATCTCGACGCGCTGGCGGGCGCGATGGACGATCAGAAGAGGTTCCAGACGCTGGCCGCGCGCATGCTCGCCGACCTCGAACTCGCCGAGCCCCCCGCCGAGCCCGAACAGGCCGATGAGGGCGGCGACGACCAGGAGGGCGAGGACCAGCAGAATGAGGACGAAAGCGACGATCAGGACGACGAACAGGGCCAGGGCGAAGGCGAGGTAGAAGCCCGCGCCGAGAAGCGCGACTCGGACAGCGAGGACGGCGAATCGCAGGAGCAGAGCCAGGATTCGCTCGACGATCTCGACGGCGAACCCGGCGAGGATGGCGACGAAGGCAGCCAGCCGACCCGCCCCAATCGCCCGATGAACGATCTGGCGTCGCAATTCGACTATAAGCCCTGGACCACCCAATATGACGAGGTGATCGCGGCGGGCGAGCTGTGCGACGCCGACGAGCTGGCGCGGCTTCGCGGCTATCTCGACCAGCAGCTGGCGCATCTGCAATCGGCGGTGTCGAAGCTGGCCAACCGGCTGCAACGCCGGTTGATGGCGCAACAGTCGCGATCGTGGGACTTCGACCAGGAAGAGGGGATTCTCGACGCGGCGCGGCTGGCGCGCGTGGTGGTCAATCCCGGCCAGTCGTTGTCCTACAAGATCGAGCGCGACACCGATTTCCGCGATACCGTCGTCACCCTGCTGATCGACAATTCGGGCTCGATGCGCGGACGGCCGATCGGCATCGCGGCCATCTCCGCCGACATCCTCGCGCGCACGCTGGAGCGGTGCGGGGTGAAGACCGAGATTCTCGGCTTCACCACCCGTGCGTGGAAGGGCGGGCAGAGCCGCGAAACCTGGCTGGCCGCCGGGCGCCCGCCACAGCCGGGGCGGCTGAACGACATTCGCCACATCGTCTACAAGCAAGCCGACGAGCCGTGGCGGCGCGCGCGCAACAATCTCGGCCTGATGATGCGCGAGGGGCTGCTCAAGGAGAATATCGACGGCGAGGCGCTGATGTGGGCGCATAGCCGCCTGGTCGCGCGGCCCGAGGAGCGGCGCATCCTGATGGTCATCTCCGACGGCGCGCCGGTCGACGACTCGACGCTGTCGGTCAATTCGGGCAGCTATCTGGAGCGGCATCTGCGCCAGGTGATCGGCTGGATCGAGAGCAAGAGCCCGGTCGAGCTGGTCGCGATCGGCATCGGCCATGACGTGACCCGCTATTACGCCCGCGCGGTGACGATCATGGACGCCGAGCAGCTGGGCGGCACGATCATCGAGCAGCTGGCCAGCCTGTTCGACACCCCGTGAGCCGGATCGCGCCCCCGGCGGAGGGTTTCGTCGGGCCGGTCAAACGCTCGATCACGATCGCGGGCCACGCGACCTCGATCAGCTTGGAGCCGGTCTTCTGGACCGCGCTGGAAGAGGCGGCGGTGGCGCATGCCCTGCCGCTGTCCGCGCTGGTGGCGGAGATCGACGCGCTGCGGATCGGCGCGGAGGATCCCCCCAATCTGGCGAGCGCGATCCGGTCCTGGCTGTTCCTGCGGCGGTGATCGGGTTCGCGAAGGGGCGGAGCTGGGCGTGGTCGACAAGCCACGGATGAGTATTGCCCCTGGGGCGAGGACGGGGCGTGGGCTTCGACTTCGCTCAGCCTGAACGGAGGGGGGGACTTATACCAGCCGAACCTTTGGCATGACCGGGGCAAGATCGCCTCTGGCACCGACAATACCCCCATCCCCTCCCCCCGTTCGGCCTGAGCGAAGTCGAAGGCCATGGGATGACGGTTGCCCCCGGGGCAAAGGACCAGGCGCGGGCTTCGACTTCGCTCAGCCTGAACGGAGGAGGACTTACGCCAGCCGAACCCTTGGCATGACCGGGGCAAGATCGCCTCCGGCACCGACAATACCCCCATCCCTCCCTCCGTTCAGCCTGAGCGAAGTCGAAGGCCATGGGATGACGGTTGCCCCCGGGGCGAAGGACGGGGCGTGGGCTTCGACTGCGCTCAGCCTGAACGGAGGGGTGGACTTATACCAGCCGAACCCTTGGCATAACTGGGGCAAGATCGCTTCCGGCACCGATCATGCTCCCATTCCCTCCGCCCCGTTCGGCCTGAGCGAAGTCGAAGGCCATGGGATGACGGTTGCCCCCTGGAGCAAAGGACCAGGCGCGGGCTTCGACGTCGCTCAGCCCGAGCGGAGGTGGGGGAAGACCCCCCTCCCCAATTGACGCCGCCGCCCGGCTCCGGCAGGGCGCGCCGTCTGTTTCGGGGTATGTGTGGCCGGCATTACGCATCGCGACCGGGGATTGCGGGTCCATCGCTGGCTGGGGCTGGTGAGCGGGCTGTTCGCGGTCGCGCTGGCGCTGTCCGGCGTGATCCTGGCCTGTGCGCCGCTGATCGAGCGGATCGCCGCGCCGGACCGATACCGGATCAGCGGCGAAACCCGGATCGCCGCACAGGCCTATAGCGACGCCGCATCTCGCCGCCTGCGCCCCGGCGAGCGGATCGCCACGCTGGCGCTCGGCGAGGGATCCGCGCCGGTCGTCGTGACGCTCGACCGGGTGGGCGACCGCGCGCAGCGCCAGCTATTCCTCGACCCGCCGACCGCGCATATCCTCGCCAGCGGCTGGCGCGACGGCGGGGTGATCGGCGCGCTCCGGCGCCTGCATGACGGGCTTTTCCTGGCGGGGGCGGGGCGATGGATCGTGGGGATCGCCGGGATCGCCATCGTCCTGACCGGACTGAGCGGGTTCTGGGCAGCGTTGGCCCGCAAACGGCCCGCCAGGCGCTCTGGCCGGAGAGGCGACGCCGTCAGGACCTGGCATCGGGGGATCGGATTCTGGTCGGCGGTCCCAGTGCTGGCCATGACCGTCAGCGGCATCGCGCTCGCCTTGTCCGGTACGGCCACCGCGCCGCGCCCCGCGCCGCCGGTCGCCCGCCCCGCCCTGCCCGTCGCGCGGGTGGTCGCCAGCGCGCAGCGCTGGTCTCGAGGGTCGCTATCGGCGATCGACTGGCCGACCGAACGCTCGGCGGACTGGACCTTGTATTTCGCGGGGTCCGCGCCCGGCATCGTCAAGGTCGCCGATGACAGCGTCGGGGCGGTCGCCGCGCCGGGTCATGCCGCGCCGGTGATGCTGTCCTGGGCGCGCCGCCTGCATGATGGTCGCACCATGTCCTGGGCCGGGCGCGCGCTGGCGGTGCTGGTCGGCCTGCTGGCGCTGGGAACCGCGGCGACCGGGCTGATCGCCTGGACGCGGCGTCCGAAGGTCAGACCCGCTCGACGCTGAGCAGGTCGGTCGCGTCGAGGCCGAGCAGGTCGATATGGTCGCGGATGCGCGGCCATTGCACCGCCAGGAAGCTCTCGCGCTCGGCGGCGCGCAGCCGGTCGGCGGCCCCCGGCATCACGAACATGCCGACGCCGCGCCGCACCTCGACATAGCCGTCGTCCTGAAAGCTCTGATAGGCCTTGGCGACCGTCAGGGGGTTCGCCCCCTGGTCCGCCGCCAGCGCGCGGACCGATGGAAGCTGGTCCCCGGTCCGGTAGGTGCCGTTGAGAATGCCCGCCGCGATCGTCCCGCGCAGGCGGATGTAAACCGGGCTGTCGTCGCCGCTAAGAGCTGTCATGCCAAGTTAATACAGCAACGCCTCGGGAAAGTCGAGGGGCTATGGTGACAACGTTTGCACGATCGTCGCGGCAGCGGCTCGGCCTATCCGCCCCAGGTCGACACGATCCGCGCCATGTCCGGGCGCGGCCGTTCGTCGAGCGGGCGTCCGGGCGTGCCGAGGAAGACGAACCCGACGATCCGCTCGGGCGCGGCGCCGAATGCGTCGCGCACCGCATCGGAAAAGGCGGGCCAGCCGGTCAGCCAGCCCCCGGCATAGCCCATGGCATGCGCGGCATGGAGCAGGTTCATGCACGCCGCCCCCGCCGACAATTCCTGTTCCCACAGCGGGATGTGGCTTTCGGTGCGGGGAGAGGACAGGACGACGACCAGCGAGGGCGCCTGATGTGCGAACTGGTCCAGCGCGGCGATCTCGGTCGCACTCGCCTGCGGCCGTTCGGCGCGGTACGCCGTCGTGATGACCTCTGCCAGTCGGCCGCGCGCCTCCGTCGGCACGATCACGAAGCGCCACGGCGCCAGCTTGCCGTGATCGGGGGTGCGCGCGGCGATGGTCAGCATCTCGGCCAGCTGGGCGGCGTCCGGCCCCGGCGCGACCAGATCGCGCGGCTTGCCCGAGCGGCGCGTCGCCAGCAGCGAAAGCGGGGTCGTACGGTCGTTGAACACCATGTCGGAGGAGGAATCGCTCATGGGTTCGATCCTTACGGCGTCGCGCATGATATTTACAGTCGCGGCTTTGCCGCTAGGTTACCGAACCATTACGCCCCAGCGTGCCGACCGGCGCGCGGGGCGATTTCGATGGAGTAAACGCCGGCATGGCGACTGCGTATGAGGCCGCCGCGCGCGGCAAGACGGTTTTGGGGCATCCCCGAGGCCTGTTCCTGTTGTTCTTCACCGAAATGTGGGAGCGTTTTTCCTTCTACGGGATGCGCGCCATCCTGGTCTTCTACCTGACCAAGCATTTCCTGTTCACCGACGAACCGGCCTTCGGCATCTACGCCGCCTATATGTCGCTGGTCTATTTCACGCCGGTGATCGGCGGTTATCTGGCCGACCGCTATCTGGGGGCCAGACGCGCGGTGCTGGCGGGCGGCATCTTCATCGCCTTCGGCCATTTGCTGATCGCGGTGATGGAAGGGCCGCAGGGCGCGCAAGGCGTCTATCTGGAGGGCTTCTATCTGGCGCTGGCCGCGATCGTGATCGGCACCGGCTTCCTCAAGGCCAATATCTCGGTGCTGGTCGGGCAACTCTATGCCCGCGACGACATGCGGCGCGATCCAGCCTTCTCGATCTTCTATATGGGGATCAACGGCGGCGGCGCGCTGGGGCCGATCGTGTGCGGCGTGCTGGGCGAGACGGTGGGCTGGGCCTATGGCTTCGGCGCGGCGGGCATCGGCATGTTGCTGGGCCTGGTCGCCTTTATCGGGCTGAAGCGCGAGCTCCACGGCGCGGGTGAAGCGCCCTCGCTGCCCGTATTGCGCGCGCCGGTCGTGGCCGGTCTGTCGCGCGAATGGCTGATCTATCTGGGCGCGATCGTGGCGACGCTGGTGACGTGGCAGCTGATCCGGCATCAGGATGCGGTCGGCACGCTGCTGATCGTGTTCAGCATCGGCACGGTGGGCTTCATCCTGTGGCGGGCGGTGTTCACCCTGGGCAAGATCGATCGCGACCGTATCCTGGCCGCGCTGTTCCTGATCGCGCTGTGCCCGCTCTTCTGGGCACTGTTCGAACAGGCGGGCTCCTCGCTCAACGTCTATACCGACCGCTCGGTCGATCGCAGCCTGCTCGGCTGGACGATCCCGGCCTCCGCCTTCCAGTCGGTCAACTCGATCTTCATCATCCTGCTGGCCCCGGTCTTCGCGGCGGTCTGGACCCTGCTCGCCAAGCGGGGATGGGAGCCGAGCGCGCCGTTCAAGTTCGGCATCGGGCTGGTCGGCGTGGGCGCGGGCTTTCTGGTCCTGGTGGCGGGGGCCGCGCTATATGCCGGGGCGCCGACGCCGGTGATCTTCGTCATCCTCGTCTATCTGATCCACACCATGGCCGAGCTGTGCTTCTCGCCGGTCGGGCTGTCGGCGATGACGCGGCTGTCGCTGCCCAGCATGACCGGGCTGATGATGGGCACCTGGTTCCTGGCGACGGCGGCGGGCAATTTCATCGCCGGACTGATCGCACAGGCGACCGGCGGCGAGGGCGCGGGGCCGGACAAGGTGCTCGACGTCTATACGCGGATCGGCTGGTTCTCGATCGGGATCGGCGTCGTCGTGCTGGTCGTGTCGCCCTTCATCGCCAGGCTGATGCACCTCGACCTGCTGAAGGCCGATGCCGCACTGGCGGGCGACAAGGAACTGGCCGAACCGGCGGCGGCGGGCGTCGATACGCGGCTGGAGCAGAAGCCGCTGTGAACCAAATGGGGCGGTTCGGGATGACCCAGCCGCCCCTTTTTTCCCTACCCCCTTTGCTCTTCCGATCACCCCCACCTCCGTTCGCACTGAGCGAAGTCGAAGTGCACGGGATGACGCCTGCGGACAGGCCGGGGCGTGGGCTTCGACTTCGCTCAGCCTGAACGGAGGTTCGGGGGTATTGCTCCGGCGAGCGGCTCAGAGACGCGTCATCGCCATCGCCCGCTCGCCATAACGCGGCCCCGCCGTGCCGCCCAGCGGAGCCGCTTCGTCCAGCGTCGCCAGTTCCCCGGCCGAGAGCGTCAGTTCGGCCGCCTTCATCGAATCCTCCAGCGTCACGCGCCGCTTGGAGCCGGGGATCGGCACGATGTCGTCGCCCTGCGCCAGCAGCCAGGCCAGCGCCACCTGCGCGGCACTCGCGTCATGCGCGGCGGCGATGGACTTCACCACCTCGACCAGTGCCATGTTCCGGTCGAAATTCTCCTCTGAATAGCGAGGATCGTTCCGCCGATAATCGCCCTCGGGCAAATCCTCGCGCCGGGTGATCTGCCCGGTCAGGAAACCGCGCCCCAACGGGCTGTACGGCACGAAGCCGATGCCCAGTTCGCGCACCACGGGCAGGATGTCGGCCTCGACATCGCGTTCCCACAGCGAATATTCCGACTGGACCGCCGCGATCGGGTGGACGGCGGCGGCGCGGCGGATCGTCTCGGCGCTGGCCTCGGACAGGCCCAGCCGCCGGACCTTGCCCTGTTCGACCAGCCGCCCCATCGCCCCGATCGTGTCCTCGATGGGGACATTGGGATCGACCCGGTGCTGGTAGAACAGGTCGATCGTCTCGACGCCCAGCCGCCTGAGCGAGCCCTCGCACGCGCGCTGGACATTGGCGGGGGTGGAATCGACCCCGGTCATGCCGTTCTCGTCATAGCGGAAGCCGAACTTGGTCGCGATCACCACGGCGTCGCGCTGGCCGCGAATGGCGCGGCCGACCAGTTCCTCATTGACCAGCGGGCCATAGATTTCGGCGGTGTCGAACAGGGTCACGCCCAGTTCGATCGCGCGGTGGATGGTCGCGATGCTCTCCGCCTCGTCCGCCTCGCCGTACATGTTCCGGCCGACACCGGCCATCGGCATGCAGCCGAGACCCAGCGCGGAAACCTCGAATTCGGGGCCGAGCGTGCGGTATTTCATGGGGTGTCCTCGTTGATGGTGCGGCTGGCTCGGGAAACGGTCGCGGTGGCGGCAAGGTCCATGCTGACATTGCCGAGCGTCCGGAAGATGTCGGGAATCGTCTCCACCGCGATCAACAGCCCCAAAGGTGCGGCGGGCACCCCCAGCGCGACGCAGACCGGCGCGATCGAGGCGAAGAAGGTGATCTGCGACGGCAGGCTCGCCGAGCCCAGCGAGCACAGGATCGCCACGACCACGGCGGCCGCGACCGAGGCCATGCCGGGCACGATCCCGAACCAGTCGGCGATATAGAGCGCGACCGCGACGTTCATCGCGGGCTGGGTCGCGCGGAACATCGCCACCGCCATCGGCAGGACCAGGCTGGCGGTGCCCGGTGCGATGCGCAGCACCTTGGTCCCCTCGACCATCGCGGGCAGGCTGGCGAGCGAGGATTGGGTGGAGATCGCCACCGCCTGCGCCGGGGCCAGCGCGCGGGCGAAGCGCGCCAGCGGCACCCGCGCGCCCAGCATCGCCACGCCGTAAGCCATCAGCATGACGATCACCCCCACGCTGGCGATGATCGCGATATAATGGGCCAGCGCCCCGAACGCGCCCCCGCCCGCGCTCGCCCCGACGACGAAGGCCAGCGCGAACACGCCCAGCGGCGCCAGCCACAGCACCCATCCGATCAGGACCAGCATCGCATCGCGGATCGCGGTGAAGAATCGCAGCAGCAGCGCGCGCCCCTCACCCTCGATCCGGGTGATCGCAAAGGCGAAGGCCAGCGTGAACAGGATCAGCGACAGCAGCGCATTGTTGGTGGCGGCGGCGAAGATGTTGGTCGGCACAATGCCGGTCACGAACTCGGCGATGGGCGGCGGGGCGGCGACCGGCTCCGCATGGCCCAGCGCCGCCTTCAGCGCCTCCGCCGCGTCGCGCGGGATCGGCACCGCGTGCAGCAGCGCGGGCGTGACGACGGCGGCCATCGTCGCGGTCAGCGTGACCAGGATCAGGAAGGTCAGGATCGCCCGCGCGGCGATCCGCCCGGCCTGCGCCGCCTCGGCGGTGGCGGTCACGCCGGTGATCAGCAGCGTGACGACCAGCGGGATGACCGTCATCTGCAACCCGTTCAGCCACAGCGTGCCGACCGGCCGCGCGACCGCGACACCCGCTTGCGCCACCCCGGGCGAGGCCGCCGCCAGCCCCACCCCCGCCAACAGACCGGCGGCCAGACACAATAGGATCAGCGTGGCTCGGGACATGAAGGGCCCTCGGTTCCTTTGAGCTTTTGGAAAGGTCACGCTAAACGGGGCGCGACCGCATGGTGCTTCCTCTTAATCCGGCAGGGACTTGGCCGCATGGCAAGAAAATATTTCGGCACTGATGGCATTCGCGGCGCGACCAACGGCGCGGTGATGACCGCCGAGATGGCGATGAAGGTCGGCATGGCGGCCGGTGCCTATTTCCAGCGCGGCGATCACCGCCACCGCGTCGTGATCGGCAAGGATACCCGCCTGTCGGGCTATATGCTCGAATCGGCGCTGGTCGCGGGCTTCACCAGCGTCGGCATGGACGTGGTGATGCTCGGGCCGCTGCCCACGCCCGCGGTCGCGATGCTGACCCATTCGATGCGTGCCGATATCGGCGTGATGATCTCGGCCAGCCACAATCCCTTTGCCGACAATGGCATCAAGCTGTTCGGCCCCGATGGCTATAAGCTGTCCGACGAGGCCGAGGAATCGATCGAGGACCTGATCGAGCAGAATGTCCCGCTGGTCCCCTCGGGCAAGATCGGCCGCGCGCGCCGGGTCGACGACGCCGCCGGGCGCTATATCCACTTCGCCAAGTCGACCTTCCCGCAGGCGCTTCGCCTGGACGGCCTGCGTGTCGTGATCGACTGCGCGAACGGCGCGGCGTACAAGGTCGCCCCCGCCGCCCTGTGGGAACTGGGCGCGGATGTGGTCGCGATCGGCGTGACCCCCAATGGCACCAACATCAATGACGGCGTCGGCTCGACCGCGCCGCAGACGCTGGCCGAGACGGTAGTGGCGAGCGGCGCGGACATCGGCATTGCCCTCGACGGAGATGCCGACCGCCTCATCATTGTCGACGAGACCGGCGCGGTGGTCGATGGCGACCAGCTGATGGCGATGATCGCGACCAGCTATGCCCGCGAAGGGCGGCTGGCGGGCGGCGGCCTGGTCGCCACCGTCATGTCGAATCTGGGGCTGGAGCGGCACCTGGCAGCGCAGGGGCTGGGCCTGATCCGCACCAAGGTGGGCGACCGTCATGTGCTCGAGGCGATGCGCACGCGCGGTTACAATGTCGGCGGCGAGCAGTCGGGGCATATCATCCTGTCCGACTATGCCCGCACCGGCGACGGGCTGGTCGCCGCGCTCCAGGTGCTGGCCGAGCTGAAGCGCGCGGGCGCGCCCGCCAGCGAGGTGCTGCACCGCTTCGATCCCCTCCCCCAGCTCCTGAAGAATGTCCGCTTCGCGGGCGGCAAGCCGCTGGAGCATGAGAAGGTGCAGGGCGTCATCGCCGCCGCCGAGGCCGAGCTGGCCGGGCGCGGTCGCCTGGTCATCCGCCCCTCGGGCACCGAGCCGGTCATCCGCGTGATGGCCGAGGGCGAGGACAAGCGTCAGGTGGAGACTCTGGTGGACCGGATCTGCGACGTGGTGCGCGAGGTGGCCGCCTGATGCTGGAGATGCGCCCCGATTGCGAGCGCTGCGGCGCGGACCTGCCCCCCAGCCAGGGCGGCGCGTTCATTTGCTCGCTGGAGACGACCTTCTGCGCCGAATGCGCCGACGAGCTGGACGAGATCTGCCCCGATTGCGGCGGCGAGCTGCTCGACCGGCCGACCCGCATGGGCCGCGTGCTGAAGGCCAATCCCGCCTCGACGCAAGGCCGTTTTCGCGGCTGACCTCGACCCCGCGTGCCCGCCGCTCTATGCGGGCCTCATCACTTTGAAGGAGTTTCCATGCCCCAGCTCGTCCTGATCCGCCACGGCCAGTCCGCCTGGAATCTCGAGAACCGCTTCACCGGCTGGTGGGATGTCGACGTGACCGCGCAGGGTGCGGCCGAAGCGCGCGCGGCGGGTGCGATGATGGCCGAGAAGGGCCTCGACTTCGACCTGACCTTCACCAGCCTTCAGACCCGCGCGATCAAGACGCTGAACCTGGCGCTGGAAACGATGGGCCGCCTCTGGCTGCCGACCGAGAAGCATTGGCGGCTGAACGAGCGGCATTATGGCGGGCTGACCGGCCTCGACAAGGCGGAGACGGCGGCCAAGCATGGCGACGAGCAGGTCAAGATCTGGCGCCGCAGCTTCGACGTGCCCCCGCCCCCGGCGGATGCGGGCGGCGAGTTCGACGTGTCGGGCGACCGCCGCTATGCGGGTATCGACGTGCCGCAGACCGAGAGCCTGAAGGACACGATCGCGCGCGTCCTGCCCTATTGGGACGAGCGCATCGCGCCCGCGCTGCGCGACGGCAACCGCGTGCTGATCTCGGCGCACGGCAACTCGCTGCGCGCGCTGGTCAAGCATCTGTCGAACATTCCGGACGACGAGATCACCGGCCTGGAAATCCCGACCGCGCAGCCGATCGTCTATGAACTGGCCGACGACCTGACCCCGACCGACCGTTATTATCTGTCGGAGCGGTAAGCGATCGGGAGACGGGGCGGTCTGACGTGCGACCGCCTCGCGCCCCGACCTCTTCGCGCCATCGCGGCTTCGCGTGATCATTTGATTTCACGCGAAGCCGCGAAGACGCGAAGACACGAAGATTTTTGTTCGCGCGGAGGCGCGGAGATTTGGTCCGCGCAGCAGGTCTATTGTTCCCATCGGAGCCTGCCATCGTCTTCCGTTCGACAGGGAGGGCTACGCGGCGGCCCATACCGACACCTCCGCGTCTCCGCGTCTCCGCGCGAACCAAACTCCATCCTCCGTTCAGGCTGAGCGAAGTCGAAGCCCACGCCCAGACGCTCCGGCAAAATCGCCCACCACCATGCCCGAACGCATACGGAAACTTGCCCCCCTCGTCCCGTCCCGCTAGGCAGCCCGCTTCCCCGGCAACGGGGCCAAAGGGGCTAAGGCGGAACAGCGGATATGACGTCGGTCGGGATCATCATGGGGTCCACTTCGGACTGGGAAACCATGCGGCATGCCGCCGAGACGCTGGAGGCGCTGGGCGTGGCGCATGAGACCCGCGTCGTCTCCGCGCATCGCACGCCGCAGCGCCTGTACGATTACGCCACCACCGCCGCCGATCGCGGGATCAAGGTCATTATCGCGGGCGCGGGCGGCGCGGCGCACCTCCCCGGCATGGCCGCGTCGATGACCCATCTGCCGGTGCTGGGCGTGCCGGTCGAGTCCAAGGCGCTGAAGGGCATGGATAGCCTGCTCTCGATCGTCCAGATGCCCGGCGGCGTGCCCGTAGGCACGCTGGCCATCGGCAAGGCGGGTGCGATCAATGCGGGCCTGCTGGCCGCCTCGATCCTGTCGCTGTCCGACGAAGACCTAGCCGAGCGTCTGAAGGACTGGCGTCAGCGCCAGACCGACGGCGTCGCCAACGATCCGCAAGGGTAAGCCGATGCTGAAGCCGGGTTCGACGATCGGGATTCTGGGTGGCGGCCAGCTGGGCCGGATGCTGGCGGTGGCGGCCGCGCAACTGGGGTATCGCACCCATGTGCTGGCCCCCGACGAGGAAAGCGTCGCGGCACAGACCGCGTCCGCGCTGACCCGCGCCGATTATCACAACACCGTCGTGCTCGCCGACTTCGCCGCCGCCTGCGACGTCGTCACCTATGAGTTCGAGAATGTCGACGTGACGCCGGTCGAATGGCTGGCCGAGCGGCTGCCCGTCCACCCCGCGCCCGCCGCGCTGCGCGTCGCGCAGGATCGGATCGCCGAGAAGAGCTTCGTCGAGAAGGTCGGCGGCCGCCCCGCCCCCTGGGCGCCGGTGAACTGTGCCGCCGACCTGACCGCCGCGCTGGAGCGGATCGGCTGTCCCGCGATCCTGAAGACCACGCGCTTCGGCTATGACGGCAAGGGCCAGGCGCTGATCCGCGAGATGGCCGATGCCCCCGCCGCCTGGGAAGCGATTGGCGGCCCCGCCGTGCTGGAGGGGTTCATCCATTTCAGCCACGAATTCTCGATCCTGGTGGCGCGCGGGACCGACGGCACGACCGTCCGCTACGACCCGCCGCACAATATCCACCGCGACGCGATCCTGCGCACCTCCACCCTGCCCGCGCCGCCCGAGATCGTGGCGCAGGCCGAGGAAGCGACCGCGCTCGCCATCCGCATTGCCGAGCAGCTGGGCTATGTCGGCGTGCTGGCCTGCGAGTTCTTCGCGACCGAGAACGGCCCTGTGTTCAACGAGATGGCCCCGCGCGTCCACAATTCGGGCCATTGGACGATCGAGGGCGCCGAAACCTCGCAGTTCGAGAATCATATCCGCGCGATCTGCGGCCTGCCGCTGGGCGACACGTCGCTGACGGGTGCGTGGGTGCAGATGGAGAATCTGATCGGCGACGATGCCTGGGACGGCGCGTTCACCGAAAAGGGCACCCATCTCCACCTCTATGGCAAGGCCGAGTCGCGGCCGGGGCGCAAGATGGGGCATATCACGCGCGTGACGCGCTGAGCGGGCGTCACGCTATCGCCGGACGGTGAAGGTCACGGGCACCAGCACCTGCGCCTGATAGACCTGATCGCCCTTCATCACCGGCCGAATCCGGAATTGCCGGTAGAGCCCCAGTGCCGCCGCGCCGAAACCGCGCCCCTTGGGACGCTCCGCCGCGATCGAACAGCTTTTGGGCGTTCCCGGCCGGGGCACGTCGCATAGCAGCACCGCGATGCCGCTGACCCCGCCCGCCCAAGCCATTTTGGGAAAGGCTTTGTCGATCAGCTCCTGCGGCGGCTTTTCGATCCATTCGGCAAGCGCGTAGCGGAGCCGTCCTTCGCCCGGACCATCGCCGTCGCCGCGTCCACTGCCGGTGCCGCGCCCCTCGCCACCCGTCCCGCGCCCGCTGGCGATTCCCGTCCCCAGCCCATCCGAAATCGCCGTCCCGACGCGCAAGGCCGGCTCGGCCGCCAATCCCGCCGCCGGGGCGGGCAGGTCGACCATGTCGAACCGGGCAGGCGCGACCGCCGCCGGGGCGGCCTGTCGGGCGGGACGCGCGGGCGCCGGGCGTGGCGATCCGCCCCCGGCGGTCGGACGCGGCACCAGGCTCTCGCGCTTGACCGGGGCGGGTGCGACCGGCGGCGGCGGCACGGGGACGGGCGGAGGCTCCGGCGGGCGGGGCACGTCGAACAGCGTCAGCAGCGGCCGGGCCGGGTCGTCGGTCAGGCGATGCCGGGGCTGTCCCCAGATCAGCAGCGCCAGGATCGCGGCATGGACCGCGACCGTGGCGACGACCGCCACCGATCGCCGCCCATGATCCCGCCGGACCGAAACGCTGTCCCGCATCGCGCTATTCTCCCGGACGGAGGATCACCGCGATGCTGATCGACGTCAAGTCCGCGCCCAGTCCTCGCCGATCCGGCGCAGCACGTCGAGCGGCACGCGGCCGTGGCGCAGCACGGCGGTATGGAACGCCTTCAGGTCGAACCGCGCGCCCTGCTGCTTCCGGGCGGACTCGCGAATGTCGACAAAGACCGAATGGCCCAGCTTGTAGCTCGCCGCCTGGCCGGGATTGACGCAGTAGCGTTCGACCTCGCGCGTCGCGAACCCCTCCGCCTCGCCCTCGGCCTCGACGAAATGGCGGATCGCCTGTTCGCGGGTCCAGCGCATATGGTGAAGCCCGGTATCGACCACGCAGCGATTGGCGCGAAACAGCAGGAACTTCAGATAGCCCAGCTGCCCCAGCGGATCGTCGTCATACATGCCGATCTCGTCCGCCAGCTGCTCGGCATAGAGCGCCCAGCCCTCGCCATAGCCCGAAAAGCCGTTGATCTTGCGGATCAGCGGCAGCCGCGTGTTGGACAGCGCCAGCCCGCCCTCCATCTGATGCCCCGGCAACCCTTCGTGATAGACGGTCGTGGCCAGGCAGAATTTGGGCCAGTCGGCGCTGTCCTTCAGGTTGAAATAGACCAGGCCGGGGCGCGATCCGTCGATGGCGGGCCCCTGCGCAAAGGCCGCCGCCGCGCCCGCCTCGGTCTGGGGCGGCACACGGCGCACCTCGAAGCCATAGGGCGGCATGCGTTCGAACACCTGCGGCAGGCGCGTCCGGATCGCATCCAACCGCGCGTTGCAATAGGCGATGGCGGCGCGCTTGCCCTCGTCGGTATTGGGATAGAGCTGGTCGGGATTCTTGTAGAGCGCGGCCATGCGCTGCCCCACCGTACCCTTGGTAAAGCCCTGCTTCTTCAGCAGCGCGTCGAGCCGGGCGGACAGCATCGCCGCCTGGTCGCGGCCGAAGCGATGGACCTCATCGGGCGAGAAGCTGGTCGTCGTATTGGCCTTGAGCGCGACCGGATAATAGGCCGCCCCCTCGCGCAGTTTCCACACACCCGCATCATGCGTCGCCTTGGCCCGCAACGCCTTGGCATAGGCGAGCTGGCGATCCAGCGCGGGCAGCACCTCCGCCTCATAGATTTTCGCGGCCGCCTGCGCATGGCGGTCGCCCAGCCCCTTTTCGGCGGCGCGGCGCGCGAGCGACCGGATGACCAGCGCCTCGCTCGCGGGCTGGCGGGTCTTGCCCATCTGTTCGATCGCGAGGTCGAGGATGAAGTCGGGCGGCACCACCCCCTGCCCCGCATCATGGCGCATCCGGTCGGTCTGCGCGTCCATCTGCTGCCCGAAGGCGCGCAGCCGCATCAGATAGGCATCGGCATCGCCCGCATTGGCGATCTTGTGCTTGGTGTCGAGAAAGTCGGGGACCGACTGATAGGCGCCCGACAGCTGCGACACGACATAGGGGCTGGGGCCATAGGAATAGCCGCCGAAATCGAACGCCTGCACCGCTTCCGCCGAGCGCCGGGTGTAGAGGACCGATTCCAGGTCGATCCGCTCCTCGGGCGACAGGGTGGCGGGGTCGATCGCCTGGAGCCGGGCCAGATCGGCCTTGGTCGCCGCCTTCGCCGCCGCGATCCCGGCGGGGGACTGGTCGGACAGACGCCCCCGCAGATCGGCATTGGCGCCGGTGTCGAGGCCGAGGCTGGTCGCGCCCTCCGGGCTGCGGCGGAGCTGTTCCTGGACCAGCGTGTCGAACAGCGCGGTCAGGCGGGCGGATGCGCTGGTCTGGGCCAGAACCCCCTCGCTGCCCGCCGCCACGGCCAGCGCCGCCGTGCCCCCCAGGAAATGCCGCCGGTCGATCATGCTTGTCCCCTTTTGGTTTTCGACCGGCAGCGTAACGGGATTTGGCGGGAATTGAAGCGGTTATGGGGCGGGTGTTTGCACATGGGCTTCGACTTCGCTCAGCCTGAACGGCTGCGGGGAAAGTCCCATTCCACCCGACGTTCAGCCTGAGCGAAGTCGAAGGCCAAGGGAAACCCCAAAGAAAAAGGGCGGCCCGTCCTGCGACGCACCGCCCTTCCCCCGCTCAAGGCGTGGAAATCACCCCGCGCGCGTGCCCGACAGCGGGAAGCTGCCGAACGCGCCCGCGCCGACCGATCCGGTCAGCGTGTCGCCATCGGCGGTCGCTTCGCAGTCCAGCGTCATCGGCATGGGCGAGGAGATCGACATCTTCCAGTGGATCGTGTTGCCCGACACGCTCCCCTCGATATCCATCGCCCCCATCTGGCCGCCGCCCGAGCCGGTGAAGCGATCACCCTCGGTGGTGACGGTCAGGGTCATCTCCTGGTCGCCCAGCGGCGACTTGACGGTGCAGTTCCAGGTGCCGTCGATGTCGGCCATATTCGCTCTCCCTTATTGTCCGGCGGCGGGGGCGGGCCCCGCCACATCGGCCGCCTCGACCACCTCGACCGGCAGGCCCAGCGTATCGAGCTGTGGCTTGACCGTCTTGGCATCGCCGACCACGACCCAGATGAATTGCCTGGGGTTCAACGCCGCCTCGATCGACTTGTTCAGCTCGGGCAGCGTCATCGCCTGATACCGCCGGGTGATCGTCGCATAATAATCGTCGGGACGGCGGAACAGGTCGTTGGCCTGCATCGCCGACAGCACCGCGCCCGACGTCTCGAAGCTGCCCGACAGCGAGCGGATCGCCCCGGTGATCGCGCGGTCGAACTCCACCTGGTCCATCGGCTTGGTGGTCAGGAATTCGGTGACGTCGGTGCGCAGCGCGTCGATCGACGGACCGGTCTTGTCCGCCTGCACCGGCGCCGACATGACATAGGGCGCCGCGAATTCCGAGGTCTGGAAGCCGCCGCGCACGCCATAGGACCAGTGCTTGTTCTCCCGGATGTCGGTGTTGATCCGGCTGAGGAAGCTGCCGCCCAGCGCGTCGTTGGCGGTATTCTGCACCAGCAGATTGTCGATGCCCTTCAGCCCCGTCGGCGCGCCCGCCAGGATCATCGACTGCGGGCTGTCGGGCCGGTTGACCAGCACGATCCTGGGCGCCGAGGGCTGCCCCGCCGCGAAGTTCTTGACCCCCGCCGCGCCCGTGCCGCGCCAGTCGCCCAGCACCCGGTCGAGCGCCGCCTTCACCTCGGCCAGCGGACGGTCGGAGGTGACGAAGATCTTCGCCTTGTCGGGGCGCAGCCACGCCTGCTGGAACGCGATCAGGTCGGCGCGGGTCAGCGCCGCAACCGCCCGCGGATCGCCCGCGCCCTGTGCCTTGGCATAGGGGCTGGTCGGCCCATAGACGAGCGGCGGCAGGACGCGGCTCGCCAGCCCCTGCGGGCTGGTCAGCTCCTGCTTGATGCCCGCCAGCGTCTGCGCCTTGACCCGCGCCAGTTCGGCATCGGGGAAGGCGGGGTTGCGGACGATATCGGCATAGAGGTCGAGCGCGGGCGCCAGATTGGCGCTCGGCACGTCGAGGCCGACGACCGTGCGGTCGTTCGATGCGCTCGACCCGATCGAGGCGCCCAGCCGCTCCTGCTCCTCGGCGATCGCGATCGTGTTGCGGTGGGTGGTGCCCTCGTCCAGCATCGACTGGACCAGGCGCTGCGTCCCCAGCTTGCCGGGCACGTCGGCGGCGATCCCGGCGTCGAACGACATCGCGATCTGCGTCACCGGCACGGCGGTCCGCTGCGCGTAGATCAGCTCAATCCCGTTCGCCAGGCGGCTGCGCTCGACCGCCGGGAAGCTCAGCGGCTTGACCTCGCCGACTTCGGGCAGGCTGCCACGCGTCCCCTTGACCGGCTGGTCGGGCGCGGCGGGCACATCGGCGCGCGGCGGCACCTTGGCCTCCTCATAAGCATCGCGCGCGCCGGGCACGACGGTCAGCGTATAAGCCGGGCGCGACAGCCATTTGTCGGCCGCCGCCTTGACGGTCGCGGGCGTCTGCGCCGCGATCGCCAGCAACTGCTTCTTATATTTGCCCGGATCGTTGGAGTAGAGCGCCCCCTCGGCCAGCGCCACCGCCTTGCCGCCGAAGCCGCCGACCGATTCCAGCCCCTCGACACGGCCCGACACGAACCGGGTCACCGCCCGCCGCACCTCGTCGGCGGTCGGGCCGTTCTTCAGGAAGTCGGCCAGGATCTCCTGCATCCGCTTGTCGACCAGCGCCGGATCGACGCCGGGGCGGACGATCGCGGTCATGTTGAACATGCCGACCTGTGCGAAGGGACGGTCGCTGGCCGACACCTGCACCGCCAGCTTCTCCTGCTTGACCAGGATATTGTCGAGCCGCGACGAGGCCAGTCCGCCCAGGATCGACCCCGCGACCACCAGCGGCGCGCTTTCGGGATCGTTCAGCCCCGGCACCGCCCAGTTGCGGCTGATCATGACCGCCGCCACGCGGTCCTTCATCACCTCGTTGACGGGGGCGGGCAGGGTCGGGATGCCGACGGTCGGCAGGACGCTTTTGGGCCCCGGCTGGATCGCGCCGAAATATTTTTCCACCAACGGCTTGGCGGTGGCGACGTCGATATCGCCCGCCAGCACCAGCACGGCATTGTTGGGGCCGTAATGCTCCCGGAACCAGTCCTTCACCGTGTCGAGCGTCGCGGCGTCGAGATCGGTCATCGAGCCGATGGTGGTATGGGCATAGGGATGGCCCGCGGGGAACAGCCCCTCGAGGATCTTGTACTGGGTCAGGCCGTAAGGCTGGTTGTCGCCCTGGCGCTTCTCGTTCTGGACGACGCCGCGCTGCTCGTCGAGCACGCTCTGCGTCACCGCGCCGAGCAGATAGCCCATGCGGTCCGATTCCAGGAACAGCGCGCGGTCGAGCGCGGCGGTCGGCACCGTCTCGAAATAATTGGTCCGGTCGAAATAGGTGGTGCCGTTATAGTCGGTCGCGCCCACCGACTTGAGCGGCGCGAAGAAATCGCCCGGCGCATTCTCCGACCCGTTGAACATCAGATGCTCGAACAGGTGCGCGAACCCGGTCTTGCCCTTGGGCTCGTGCTTCGAGCCGACGTCATACCACACGCTGACCGCGACGACGGGCGCCTTGCGATCGGTATGGACGACGACGCGCAGGCCGTTCTTCAGGGTGAAGGTCTGATAGGGGATGTCGACCGCCTTCACGAGGGTCGATACGGGCGCGGGCTTCGCGGTGGCGGCGGCCTTGACCGCGGTCTGTGCAAAAATGGCCTGCCCCGGCAGGACGAACGCGAGGGCGGCGGCGCCGGTCAGCGCCACGGACTTGATACGCATGATCTTTTGAGTCTCCCCACTCAGTAAGGGGTCGAGCATAGCGGGCGCGCGACGGACCGCAATCCCGGTCCGACACAGCGATTTCGCCGCATCCCGCTTGCCACCCTTTCGCAATCGAAACGGCCATCCCATCTTGCGGACAGCATCATGCGCCCACCCCTTGTGTTGCCAATTTGCAACACCATCTGACCTGGAAAGCGACAGGAACCCCAGATGAACCTCGAAAAATTCACCGACCGCGTCAAAGGCTTTCTGCAAGCCGCGCAGACCGTGGCGATCCGCAACAGCCATCAGCGTATCGCTCCCGAACATCTCCTCAAGGCGCTGATCGAGGACGATCAGGGCATGGCCGCCGGTTTGATCCAGGCGGCGGGCGGCGACGCCAAGCGCGTCGAGCGCGAGACCGATGCGGCGCTCGGCCGTATCCCGGCCGTATCCGGCTCGGGGGCGCAGTCGTCGCCCGGCCTCGACAATGACCTGGTCCGCGTGCTCGACCAGGCCGAGCAGGTCGCGCAAAAGGCGGGCGACAGCTTCGTCACCGTCGAGCGGCTGCTGCTCGCGCTGGCGCTGGCCTCCACCACGGCGGCGGGCAAGGCGCTGGCGGCGGGCGGGGTCAATCCGCAAGGACTGAACGGCGCGATCGAACAGCTGCGCCAGGGCCGCACCGCCGACACGGCGGGGGCGGAGGACCGTTATGACGCGCTGAAGAAATTCGCCCGCGACCTGACGCAAGTGGCGCGCGACGGCAAGCTCGACCCCGTGATCGGCCGCGACGAGGAAATCCGCCGCACCATCCAGATTCTGGCGCGCCGGACCAAGAACAACCCCGCGCTGATCGGCGAACCCGGCGTCGGCAAGACCGCGATCGCCGAAGGCTTGGCGCTGCGCATCGCGAATGGCGACGTGCCCGACACGCTGAAGGACCGCAGGCTGATGGCGCTCGACATGGGCGCGCTGATCGCGGGCGCCAAATATCGCGGCGAGTTCGAAGAGCGGCTGAAGGGCGTGCTGGACGAGGTGAAGGCCGCCGAGGGCGACATCATCCTGTTCATCGACGAGATGCACACGCTGATCGGGGCCGGCAAGGGCGACGGGGCGATGGACGCCTCCAACCTGCTCAAGCCCGCCTTGGCGCGCGGTGAGCTGCACTGCGTCGGCGCGACCACGCTCGACGAATATCGCAAGTACGTCGAAAAGGACCCCGCGCTCCAGCGGCGGTTCCAGCCGGTCTTTGTCGGCGAGCCCACGGTCGAGGACACCATCTCGATCCTGCGCGGGCTGAAGGAGAAATACGAACTCCATCACGGCGTGCGCATCACCGACGGCGCGCTGGTGGCGGCGGCGACTCTGTCCAACCGCTACATCACCGACCGCTTCCTGCCCGACAAGGCGATCGACCTGATGGACGAGGCCGCCAGCCGCATCCGCATGGAGGTGGAGTCCAAGCCCGAGGAGATCGAGACGCTCGACCGCCGCATCCTGCGCCTGAAGATCGAACGCGAGGGGCTGCGCCGCGAAAGCGACGCCGCCAGCATCGACCGGCTCGGCCATCTGGAGGAGGAACTCGCCAATCTCGAGGAACAGTCGCACGCGCTGACCCAGCGCTGGCAGGCCGAGAAGGACAAGATCGCGGGCGAGGCGAAGCTGAAGGAACAGCTCGACCAGGCGCGCATCGAACTCGATCAGGCGCAGCGCAGCGGCGATCTCGCCAAGGCGGGTGAGCTTTCCTATGGCCGCATCCCGCAGCTGGAGAAGCAGCTGGCCGAGGCGCAGTCCGCGACCGAGGGCTCGATGCTGCGCGAGGAAGTCACCGCCGACGATATTGCGGGCGTGGTCAGCCGCTGGACCGGGGTGCCGGTCGACCGGATGATGCAGGGCGAACGCGAAAAGCTGCTCCGCATGGAGGAGGTGATCGGTGCGCGCGTGATCGGCCAGGAGGATGCGGTCCGCGCCGTCTCCACCGCCGTCCGCCGCGCGCGCGCCGGGCTACAGGACCCCAACCGGCCGCTGGGCAGCTTCCTGTTCCTGGGGCCCACGGGCGTCGGCAAGACCGAGCTGACCAAGGCGCTGGCCGAATTCCTGTTCGACGATCCCTCCGCGATGGTGCGCCTCGACATGAGCGAGTTCATGGAGAAGCACAGCGTCGCGCGGCTGATCGGCGCCCCTCCCGGCTATGTCGGCTATGAGGAAGGCGGCGTGCTGACCGAGGCGGTGCGGCGGCGGCCCTATCAGGTCGTGCTGTTCGACGAGGTGGAGAAGGCGCATGGCGACGTGTTCAACGTGCTGCTCCAGGTGCTGGACGACGGCCGCCTGACCGACGGCCAGGGGCGGACGGTCGACTTCTCGAACACGCTGATCATCCTGACCTCCAACCTGGGCAGCCAGTATCTGGCCAATGTCGAGGACGGGCAGAGCGTCGAGAGCGTCGAGCCGCAGGTGATGGAGATCGTCCGCGCGCATTTCCGCCCGGAGTTCCTCAACCGGCTGGACGAGATCATCCTGTTCCATCGGCTGGGCCAGAGCCATATGGGCCCGATCGTCGACATCCAGGTCGGCCGCGTCGCCAAATTGCTCAGCGATCGCAAGATTACCCTGCACCTGACCGACGCCGCGCGCGAATGGCTGGGCCGGGTGGGCTACGACCCGGTCTATGGCGCACGCCCCTTGCGCCGCGCGGTCCAGCGTCATTTGCAGGACCCGTTGGCCGAGGAAATCCTGCGCGGGCATGTGAAGGACGGCGCGACCGTCACCGTGGATGAGGGCGACGGCAAGCTGGCGTTGTCGGTGGGGTGATTTCCATGCGAAGCCGGGATGACATGCCCGGCTTCGCCCGCCCTGCCCGATCAGGCCGGGATCGGCCCGCGTCGCAGCCAGCCGGTGATCGCATAACGACGATAGGGCGCGGCGCGGGTCACTTCCGACACGCTATGCGGTTGCGGCACCGCGAAGATGTTGAGCGTGTTGAATCGGGGCACCCAGGCTTCCGCCGCATCCCCATCCGCCTGTGTCGGGTGGAACAGCAGCAGGCCGCCCCACTCGCATCGCCATGCCGGCGTCAGGCCCAGGACATAGGCCGCCACCCTGTTCTTGCCCGCCATGCCGTCGTCATGGCCGGTCAGAAAGTCCCCCGGCGCATAGGCGGTCGCCTGCGCATCGGCCATGGCGACGGCTGGGTCGCCGACGATCCTGCGCAAGAGGTCGGACACGGCCCCTTCGGACATCCAGCGACCAAAGGCCGTCAGCGGATCGTCGCTCGCCTCGCGAGCGGCGGTGCCATCGGGCGTGCGGATCGTCTCATAGCGATATTGGAACCCGGTTCGGGCGCCCGCATAGACGGCATCGTCCAGCGCCTGTCGCTGCGCGGCGCTCATCCCTTCGCGCGTCGTACGATCCAGTTCGAATATCCGGTCGCCGCTGTTCACCACCTGCCGCCAATCGGTGCGCTGACGCAGATGATCGTACCACCAGCCCGCGCATTCATCGGTCAGGATGTTGGGAATCCGCACCCGCCGGTCACGCGCGAAATCCCCGGCCAGACGATCCGGGTCGGGGGATGGATTGAGGTGAAGCGGGGGCAGGTTCATCACGCGATTGTTCGGCGATCCGCCACCCGCCAGCAACCCTTAACATGCGCAGCCGGTCGCGCTTGTCCGCTCCACAAAATTGGGGGCGGCTCCCGAAGGAACCGCCCCCGAGTAGGGCTCGCCGAAGCGAACCCTGGGGTTAGAAGTTGAACTTGGCGCCGGCGCGGAACTGACGGCCGAAGATGCCGTCGCCGCCCTGCACCGCGTTGTACAGATACGCGCCGTACGTGACCGGATCGATCGGAGGCAGGCGGTTGAACACATTCAGGACGTTCACGTAGAAGGTGAACTTGTCGTTGACCTTGAACGACGCGTTCGCATCCGCCGTGATGTAGCTCTTCACGCGGCAGCCGAAATAGGCCGGTGCCTGGCCGCAATCCTTGTACGCATCGCCCTGGTCCATGGCCGACAGGTCATAGCCCGAGGTGTAGTTGACCGTACCCGTGAAGGCGAAGTTGCCGAAGTCGAAGGTGTTGACCCAGTTGCCCTTCCACTCGAACGTGCCCGAACCCGCCGTCAGGTTGAAGTTGCCCAGCGTGTCGACATAGGTCTGGCGCACGCCGTTCACCGTCGTGCTCAGCTCCAGGATCAGGCTGGCATTCAGGTTGGTGTTCCAGCGGAACGTGCCGAAGTCGTAGAAGCCGTTCATGCCGAAATCGATGCCCTCGGACTTGATGGTCTGGGCGTTGATCAGCTGCGAACGGACGAAGGCGATCTTCGGCGTGGCGGTCGGGTTGTTGACGTCGACGGCATCCGGGATGACCTGGAACCCGGACGGGATCGCGCCGCCCGCATAATAAGCGGCGATGGCAGGCGACAGGTCGGGGGTGGTGATCGCCCCGGTCTTGCGGATGTTGTAATAGTCGACGGTCAGCGACAGGCCGCGCACCGGATCGACCTTGATGCCCGCGGTGAAGCTGCGCGACTTTTCAGGGTCGAGATTCTGCGAGGCCAGCGTCGTCTGCCCGATCGAATAGCTGGTGATGTAGGACGAGCAGAATTGCGGCGTCTGGGCCGAGCAGATCTGGTTGGCGCCCGGATTGATGCTGTACTGGCGCAGGAACGCCGCCGGGATGCTCGTCAGCTGCTGGGTCACGTAACCCGTGGTGGGCAGCGCATTCGCCTCGCCGAACGAGGGGATGCGGAAGCCGCGCGAGTAGGTGCCACGCAGCGAGACCTGGCGGATCGGCTTGAAGATCGCGCCGAACTTGGGCGAGAAGGCGCTCTGGCCGCTCGAATAATGGTCATAACGACCCGAGGCGTTGAGCGTCAGCTGGTCGAACACCGGCGCATTGACCTCGTAGAAGGCCGACGAGACGGTACGATTGCCCTGGGTGCCGAACGCGTTCAGGCGGAAATAGCGCTGGGTCGGGCCATTCTCGTCCGAGTTGGCGCTGGGCGCGTCGATCGCTTCGTAGAAGATCGAGCCGCCGACCGCGACGCGCAGGTCGCCGCCCGGCAGTGCCATGATCGCCTTGCCCAGGGTGAATTGCGCCTGCAGCAGGTCCGAGCTGTCGTTGGTGATGTTGGTCGGCGTCAGATAGTTCAGCGTCGCCTGGCTGTTCAGGCCCGGATTGACGAAGTTGTAGCTGCCGTCCTTGATCACATCGAGCAGGTGCTGGATGTAGACATAGCCGTTCTGCTCGAGACGCAGATCGGTGTGCATCGCGGTCGCATCGAAACGATAGTCGACATCATCGAAGATCGTGCCGTGGATGCCGAAGGCGGCGCGATAGACGCGGCTGCGGGTCTGGGTCGATTCAAAGCTGCCCGGCAGCTGGCCGACCAGACGCGCGACCTGGCCCTGGGCCGCGAACGGATTGTTCGGGTTCAGCGTGCCATTGGTCGCGTTGCACGCGCCGACGGTCGAGCGCGGGCAGATATAGATCGGCAGTGCCAAGATCGACGAGTTGGGATCGATCGAGGGCGTGGCGTTCTGCGACGTCGAATATTGCGGGAACAGGATACCGGCTGGCGCATTGGCGCGGATCACCGTGGGGGTGCCGGTATAGCTGGTCGTCGCCTGCTGGAAATTGACCTGCAGATAGGCTTCCGACGTGTCACCGATCTTGGCGGTGAAGCGCGCCGAACCGCCGATACGCTCGATGTCCGGGGTGATATTGCCGTATCGATTCTGGCCGTCGACCTGACAGACGGTGCCCGGTGCGGTCGCGTTGGCGGGCAGCGCGAGTTCGGCCGCGGTCGGGTTGTACGGGTTGCCGGTCAGACAGCCCGCCGACGGGTTCAGCAGCTGATAGCGGCCGAGCGCGGTGGTGTTGGTCGCATCCGCCGGACGAACATAGAAGTTCGGCGTGTTGATCGCGAAGCCGTTGGTGTACTGGTTGTTCTGATCCAGGCCGTTGGCGATGTTGTTGGGGCCGCAGACCAGCGTGCCGGTGCGGCTGGAGCAGATGCCACGCTCGTCGCTCGAATTATACGGTGCGGGCAGCTGACGCGCCTTCACGCCTTCCGAGCGGTAATAGAAGCCGCTGATATAGGCGTTATAGCCCTGCTCATCGAGGTCGCCGGTGCCGGTGGTCAGCGACAGGCGCTGGTTGGCGTTGTATCCGCGCTCGGAGATACCGGCTTCGGCGCGGCCCATGATGCCCTTCACCGAACGCTTGGTGATGATGTTCACCACGCCCGCGATCGCGTCGGCGCCATAGCTCGACGAAGCGCCGTCGCGCAGCACTTCGACGCGGTCGACGATGTCGTCGGGGATGGTGTTCAGATCGACAAAGTTGCGCGTGCCGTCATCCGACAGCGGGTAATAGGCGGCGCGCAGGCCGTCGAACAGCACCAGCGTCGAGTTGGTCGACAGACCGCGCAGCGACACCGACGACGCGCCGGTCGCGAATGCGCCATTGGCGGTGAACGAGTTGGTCAGCGCCGGGCCGTTGTTCGATGCCAGCGCCTGGATACCGGCCTGCACCGTATTGATGCCGCGCACGTCGAGATTCTCGGCGGTGATGGTCGACACCGGCGACGGGCCGACATCGGCGCCGCGGATGATCGAGCCGGTGACGACGATATCGCCGCTCGTGCCCGCATTCGCCTGCTCGGCGCCCTGCGCGACCTGCGCATTGTTCTCGGCATTCTGGCTCGCGGCAGGCGCGGTCTGCGCCAGTGCGGGCGCGCCCAACAGCATCGACAGCGGCGCAACGGTCGCCAACAAGCCAAGCTTGCGCTGACCGATCCATGAATTGGTCATGTTTATTACCCCTCTTGTTCTACCCGTCCGGCCTTGGGCTCGGCGGCTCCCCACCCTCGTGAAACAAAAATTGCGTTTCGTGATGGAATGTTGCTTGATTGAGACGAAGTTTCGCCGCTGTAAAGTCCGGAATACCGCCGCAATCGCATCAAGCGTGCGCGTGTCGCAAAAATGACACAACCACTTCCACATTGGCCTTTCCGGGTGCCGTGGCATCACATGACACAAGGATGACATGTTTCTGAATGCAAACGATATGACAATATCCCTGTCGCTTGTGCGGCAAGTGAACGTAGCCACAGCCGTCAGCATCGGACGCGGAGCAAGCCCGGATCGGGGGTTATCAACTACCGGAATGGGTTACCGGCAAGATCCGCCAGCATGGTCAGCGCGTAGACATGGCGAGGCCAATATCGCTCGATCAGGACGTGATGATAAAATGACGCCGTCGACAGCAAAATGGGCGTCTTGATAGGACCGCCCAAGGCTTATTCCGTCACTTGACCCGTTCGCCAGTCCTCTGACCCGATCAAGAACGACAGACAGATTTCGGGCACCGCCTGCGCTTGGAAGGGGGAAAAACCCAGACAGTGCATCGCGTGAATCGGCCTGACCTGTGAGACCTCGCAGCCATGGGTCGGTCATGTTGTCACAGGGTAGGACCTGACCTTGCAATCAGGCTCACCTCCCGCGACGCGGGGCCCTGGTCCGGGAGCGTGGTCCACAGCATCGCGCGGATATCACGCGGGGCACCCCCATGGCCTCCCTCGTCTTCGTTCTGCGAACAGGCAAAATGCCGCCGGGCCTATGGAGGACCGTTCAACCGGCATCGTGGGATATAGCCAAAAAAAGGGCGGCAGATCATTGACCTGCCGCCCGCAAAATTTCGCCAATGAATAGCGAAAATTAGAAGGTGAAACGAACCGACGCGAAGAAATCACGCCCCAGCACGTCATAGACGCCCGGATAAGTGTTCGACTGCTCCTGGTTCAAGCCCAGGACCTTCGGCTTCTTGTCGAACAGGTTGTTCACGCCAATCGCGAAGTTCATGTTGTTGGTGACATCGAACGCGAACGTCAGATCGAACACGTCATAAGCGGGAATACGCTCGACGAAGTAGGTCGTATCCGGATCGTCGTCGCGAACACCCGACAGATGGCGCCAACGCACGCTGATGGTCGACGGACCATCCAGCAGCGATGCGCGGCTCGCCCACTTCCAACGCGGCGTCGGGCTTCCACAAGCCAGTGAACCGAAGGCTCCGGCGCACTTGTTGTTCAGATCCGGTGCCGTGGCGACCGGCGTCAGGGTATTCTTGCCGGTATAGGTGCCTTGGAACGAGAAGTTCAGGCGGCTGACCTGCTCCCCGCCGAAAACCGAGAAGCCCAGCTTGGTGGCGTAATCCACGGCAAGGTCGACACCCTCGACTTCCAGCTTACCGACATTGGCGTTCAGCAACGACGGGAGGTTCTCGCCGTCAAACTGGCCCAGTGCATTCCGCTTGCCGACGAAGACCTGGCAATATGGGCTGCTGATGTTTTGGAAGACATTATAGCAAAGGCTGAGGGAATTGCCGAGACCGCCGCCAAAAGTGCTGATCGCATCCTTGACCTTGATGTTGAAGTAGTCGGCTTTGATCGTCAAACCGCGGATGAAGGACGGCTGGATTACCGCGCCCGCCGTGATGCTGTCCGACACTTCCTGCTTCAGGTTCGGGTTACCACCAAAAACGCCTTGGATCTGCGAGTTGATCTGGGTGCTGGCCTGCCCAACCGCCGATGCAGGAACGCCAGTCGCGATGCAAAGAGCTCGAATGGTCGCATTACTCGCCGCCGAAGCCAACGAGCAGGGATCGGTTGCGGTCGGGAAGCCGACTGCGGCGCCCTGATACAATTCGGCGATGTTCGGCGCACGAACCGCGCGCTGGTATTGGGCGCGGAAGGTGATGTCCCGGATTGGCGCCCACTGGGCATCCGCCGCATAGGTCCAGACGTTGCCCACGCCACCCAGCGAATAGCTGGAATAGCGACCTGCACCACCCAGTTCGAGGCGGTGGAAGAACGGGCGGTCCGCAACGATCGGCACGCGCAATTCGCCAAAGACTTCCTTGACGTTGTAGCTACCGTTGGTGGGGTCACCGGCGTTGAAGCCGATCACGTCACCGGACGACAGCGCCGTGTCGGGCACGAATTCGGCCGACATCTTGCGATATTCGCCGCCCAGAGCGAAGCCGACATCACCGGCTCCCAGGCCCAGATTGAAAAGCGAGCCGGACACGGAGGCGTTGGCCACCTGCAGCACCGACATATCGCTGTTCTGTGCCACGATCGAGATCTGATCGACCATCGCCTTGGTCAGGGTACCCGGACCGAAGATATTGATCGCGTTCGCCGAACCGTTCAGGCCCGCCTGGAACGCCGACTTGGAGATATTGCCGGCCTGAATGTTCGAGTTGCGGGTCCGCGCATAGGAATAATATGCGTCGTAGTTCAGAGCGTCGGTGATGGCACCACGAACGCCGACGAGCAGGCGAAATGCGTTACGCTCGTCGAGCGAATTGCGCGACCCGGTTTCATTGACACGGCGCTGGATAGCGAGCGGGACAATGCCATCGCCCACCGTGTTACCGGACGCCGCGACGGCATCCAGCGCACGGAGCGCCGCCACGTCATTTGCCGACAGGAACGGCGAAACGGCGTTGATGTTGACTTGATACGTACCCGTGACCGGGGTCGGTGCCAGTTCGTTGGCAACGCGGTTGTTGACGAACGTCGCCTCGACATAGGCCGTGTGCCCGTCCTTGAACTCATAATCCGCATAGCCGCCGAGGAGGTAACGCTCCTGCGGGACCATCAGATAATTGTCGACCGCATAGTTATAGAGGTCGGTCGAGGTCCGACGACGGCTGACGCCCGGCGCAGTGAAAAAGGCGCCCGGCGAACAGAAGACGTTACCCGTCGGGCAGACGGAGGATCCATAAGTGGAGGTGACGCGGCCGTTCGGGGTGGTCGACGACCCGCCAGCGACCAAGCCGGTCGGATTGCCGTTGGCGTCGAAATTCTCCTGCTGGGCGACTCGCGAGAAGTCACGCGCGCCCTGGAAAATCGAGGCACGGTTGTAATATTCGCCGTAAACCGTCGCATGGCCGCGATCACCGAGTTCGCCGCCGATCGCGACATAACCCTCATAGCGACGGCCATCGCCGCGCTCGGTGATGCCATATTGGCCACCGGCGATCACGCCGTTCAGGTTGTTGCGCAGACGAAAATTGACGACGCCAGCCAGCGCGTCCGACCCGTAAACGGCCGATGCACCGCCGGTCACCACGTCCACACCTTCCAGCAGGAAGGCCGGAATGGTGTTCAGATCGACAACCTGCGAGGTGTCGTAAGAAACCCAGCGACGGCCGTTGACCAGCACCATGGTACGCTGCGAGCCCAGACCACGCAGGTTCAGCGTCGACACGCCGCCACCTGGGTTGTTCGAGAAGGCCGTCGAACCCGGGATCACCTGCGGCAGGGTGTTGATGACCTGCTCGACGTTCACGGTACCGGAAAGCTGGAACTCTTCCTGGCCCACGACCGCAATCGGAGCGGCCGTCTGCAGGTCCCGCCGCGCGATGCGCGAACCGGTGACGACGACTTCGCCGCTTTCCGGCTGCTGCGTTGCGGCGGAGGTGGAGACATCGGCGTTACCGCCGGTGGCCGGCGCCGTCTGCGCCTGAGCGGCCGTGCCAGCCGCGAATGCCCCCAGCATGAACGTCGTCGCGAGCAAGCGCGAACGCATTCCCTTCATATACTAGCCCCTTTTTTTGTTCATCCGTCTTCGCGGATCGGCGATGCTCACACGAAGACCGTGCGCCATCGACTGGGTTAAGGTTTATGCAATAGTTTTGACATCAGGCAACAATCTAACACGCATAAACAGCAAAAATGACGTGGCTTTTAGCAATCTAGTGACAAAACTGACACAGGGCGTGTCGGATCATAGGAAGGGTAGACGGCGGAAAATGACCCAAAAAACACCCAAAAAAGCTATACACGTCATAGCTTTAGCGATCACGATTCTGGGCGCCTGCCCCGCTGCGGCGCAGGATGCGCCGGATAGCGGGCAGTCGGCGTTGCTGATTGACAAGATCACGGCTTGTCGCGCGATCGCCGATGCGGGTCGACGGCTGACCTGTTTCGACCAAGCGGCAACCGCGCTTGCCAAGGCGCGCAGCGAACGACAGATGGTCGTGCTCGACCGGGGCGAGGTTCGGCAGAAGCGGCAATCGCTGTTCGGCTTGCGCCTGCCAGAGATTCAGCTGTTCGGCCGCGAGGAAGCCAAGGAGCCGGAAATCCGCGAGGTCCGCTCCAAGGTGGTTCGACTGGCCCCATTCGGGCGGGATCAATGGACCGTCTGGCTGGATCAGGGCGGCGTCTGGCGCACGACCGAAAAGGCGCGATTCGATCCGGAGGTCGGTCAGTCGGTGCGGATCTTCAAGGCGGCGATGGGCAGTTTCCGGGCCTCGTTCAACGGCAACCTGGCGGTACGGATCGAACGGGTGGAATGACCCCCCCTCACCCCATCGGCCCCGTCACCAGCAGCGGGTCGAGCTTGCGCCCGCGCCATTGCAGGCTCCAGTGGAGGTGCGGGCCGGTGGCGCGGCCCGTGGCGCCGACCGCGCCGATGGGTTGGCCCTGGCGGACATGGTCGCCGAGGCGGACGTCGATGCGCGACAGATGCAGGAAGGCGCTGTTGAGACCCTGGCCGTGGTCGAGCATCAGCAGATGCCCCTCCAGCGTGAAGGGCGTGTCCGCCGCCAGGATCACGACGCCATCGGCGGGCGCGCGGACGATGGTGCCGGTGGCGGCGGCGATGTCGGTGCCGGAGTGATAGCTGCCCGGCTCGCCGCGATAGATTCGCTGCGCCCCGAACAGGCCGGAGATGCGGCCCCGGACCGGCCATATCAGCGGCTGACGCCAGCCCTCCGCATCGGTGACCTGGGCACGGGCGGCGCGAATCCGGTCGAGCTCGGGCGGGCGCAGCCGCTGGAATTCGGGATCGGGAACGGGATATTTGGGCAGGCGGTCGAGCCGCTCGATCCGCCAGGCGCGCGGCGCGACGGTCAGGCTCTGGCGCAACTGGCGACCGTCCGCCAGCGTCGCGACCAGTTCGGCGGCGGGTCCGGCGTCGCGGTCGAACCCGATCAGGAAGGCCCCGTCCGGCGTGATCGGCACATCCTGTCCGTCGAGCGTCATCGCGACCGTACCCGCAGGCGCCTGTCCCCGGATCAACCCGCCCTGGCTGAGTTCGCCGGTCCAGCGGAACGCCGAGCGGGTGGCGGCGGGCACCGCGACGGTCTGCGCCGGAACCGGGGACAGGCCCAGCCCCGCGACCAGCAGCCCCAGCGCGACACCGCCCGCCTTCCTCATTGCGGGGCGAGCACCTGCGCGGTCGCCTGCGCATCGGCATAGGCTTCCTGTCGGCTGGCGCTCCAATATTTCAGCTCCTCGAGCGGGATGCGACGGCCGGTCACCGCGCAGACGACATGGTCGCCCGGCGACAGGACGCGAAAGCCGTTGGCCAGATAATGGAGCCGCGCGGGGCGATCGGTGTTCGACATCAGCATCTTCGTCACTTTCGGGTCAAAGGAGCGTGGGCTGGTCCGGCCGGGATTGATCCGGCCTGGGCTCCCGTTTGGGCTTGTCATAGGTTTTGGGGGCCGGGCGCTCAACCCCGGCCCGGCTACCGTCCCCGTCGACCGCCACATCGACCGTGCCGTCGCGGAAACGCAGCGTCAGCGTGTCCGCCGCGCGCGCCGCCTCGGCCGAGGACAAGGTCTCGCCGCCGGGCCGCGCGGTGATCCGGGCATAGCCGCGCTCCAGAATCCGGTCGGGGTTGAGTGACTGGACCAGCCGCCAGGTCGCGGCCAGCCGGTCGCGCCCGCGCTCGACCTGGCGCTCGAGGATCGCCGGGCGCAGCGCCGCGCCCGCCCGGTCCAGCCCGCCGCGCGCCAGCGTCACCCGCCGCTCCAGCCCGCGATCGAGCCGCGCCCCCGCCTCGTCGGCGCGCTGGCGCTGCGGCCCGAGCAGCTGGTCGCGCTTGGGCAGAAGGCGGGCCATGGCGTCCAGCCGCTCGCGCCCCCGCTCGACATAGCGGCGCGCGCAGCGTTCGGTCCGCTGGCGGTGGCTCGCCACGGTCAGGCGCAGGTCGGCCAGCACCGGCACCGCGATCTCCGCCGCCGCCGTGGGGGTCGGCGCGCGCAAGTCGGCGGCATAGTCGCATAGCGTTGTGTCGGTTTCATGCCCCACCGCCGAGATGATCGGAATCGTGCATTCCGCGACCGCGCGGACCACCACCTCTTCGTTGAACGACCACAGATCCTCGATCGAGCCGCCGCCGCGCGCGACGATCACCAGATCGGGGCGCGGCACCGGGCCGCCGGGCTGGATCGCGTCGAAGCCCCGGATCGCGGCGGCGACCTCTTCCGCCGAGCCTACGCCCTGCACCTTGACCGGCCAGACGATGACATGGGTGGGACAGCGATCCTCCAGCCGGTGGAGGATGTCGCGGATGACCGCACCCGTGGGCGAGGTGATGACCCCGATGACCGGCGGCATGAAGGGGAGCGGCTTCTTCCGCTCGCGCGCGAACAGCCCCTCGCCCGCCAGCTTCGCCTTCAGCTTCTCGAACAGGGCCATCAGCGCGCCCGCACCCGCCAGCTCCATCCGTTCGACGACGATCTGGTATTTGGACCGGCCGGGGAAGGTGGTCAGGCGGCCGGTGGCGATCACCTCCACCCCGTCCTGCGGCTGGAAGGGCAAGCCGTTCGCCGCCCCCTTCCACATCACCGCGTCGATGACCGCATTCTCGTCCTTCAGGCTCATATAGACATGGCCCGAAGTGGCGCGCTTATAGCCCGAAATTTCGCCGCGCAGGCGGACATGGCCGAACTCGCCCTCCACCATCCGCTTCAGCTTCAGGCTGAGTTCGCCGACCGACAGCGCGAGCGCGTTGTCGCCGGCGATATCCTCGGCTACCAGCCTCGAACTTTCGTCATAGGGATAAGGATCGGGCATGAACGTCCTGCTGCTGGGATCGGGGGGCCGCGAACATGCGCTGGCATGGAAGCTGGCCCAGTCGCACGGGTTAGATACGCTCTACGCCGCGCCCGGCAACCCCGGTATCGCCGCGCATGCGACCTGCGTCGGCTTGAACGCGACCGATCACGCCGCCGTGGTGGCGTTCGTGAAGGAACATGCCATCGGCCTGGTCGTGGTCGGCCCCGAGGCGCCGCTGGTCGATGGCTTGGCCGATTCGCTGCGCGCCGAGGGCGTGCCCGTGTTCGGCCCGAGCAAGGCCGCCGCGCAGCTGGAGGGGTCGAAGGGCTTTACCAAGGACCTGTGCCGCCGCGCCGACATCCCGACCGCGGGCTATGTCCGCGTCTCGACCCTCGCCGACGCGCAGGCCGCGCTCGCCACGACCTTCGGCCTGCCCGTCGTCATCAAGGCCGATGGCCTGGCGGCGGGCAAGGGCGTGACCGTCGCCTTCACCCGCGCCGAGGCCGATGCCGCGATCACCGACCTGTTCTCCGTCCCCGGCGCCGAAGTGGTGATCGAGGAATTCCTGGCGGGCGAGGAGGCCAGCCTCTTCGTCCTGACCGATGGCGAGGCGCTCCTTCCCTTCGGCTCGGCGCAGGATCATAAGCGCGTCGGCGACGGCGATACCGGCCCCAATACCGGCGGCATGGGCGCCTATAGCCCGGCGCGCGTCCTGACCCCGGAGCTGGAGCGCCAGGCGATCGACCGGATCGTCCGCCCCACCGTGGATACGCTGCGCGCCGAAGGGACGCCCTTTTCGGGCGTGCTCTATGCCGGGCTGATGCTGACCGAGCAGGGGCCCAAGCTGATCGAATATAATGCGCGGTTCGGCGACCCCGAATGCCAGGTGCTGATGCTGCGCTTCCAGGGCGATCTGCTGGCAGTGATGCTGGCGGTGGCCGAGGGGCGGCTGGCCGAGCTGCCCGCGCCCGCCTTCTCGGACGATCCCGCGCTGACCGTGGTGATGGCGGCTTCGGGCTATCCCGGCACGCCCAGCGCGGGCGGAAGCATCGATGCGATCGACGCCGCCGAGGCGACCGGCGCGGTCGTGTTCCAGGCGGGCACCCGGATGGACGGCGAGCAGCTGGTCGCCAGCGGCGGCCGCGTGCTGGCCGTCACCGCCAGCGCCGCCACCGTGGGCGAGGCGCAGGCCGCCGCCTATCGTGCGGTCGACGCGATCCGCTTCCCCGACGGCTTCTGCCGCCGCGACATCGGCTGGCGCGAGGTCGCGCGGGAGGCCGATGCACAGGGAACCGAGGCCTGAGCCTGACGATTGGGCTCGCGATCGGGGCGATGGGACAATAGGGTAAGTCGATGAACGAGACTTCTGCGACGGCGCAAAGCCTGATCCCTGATGGCGTGGCGACCATCACCACCATCCATTTCGCCCTGATCGCGCTGGTCGCGGTGGCGGCGATCGCGGTCATCCTGATCGGGATGCGGCTCAAGCATCGCCGGAACAAGGCCACCCGCCAGGTCGAGGACAATGCCGAGGAAGCGGGCGTCGCGCTCCGCCAGCCCGACAGCGCCCCGATCCGCGAGGCCGCGCTGACGCAGCCCCGGCCCGTTCCGGAGCCCCAGCCCGTTCCGGAACCCGCACCAGCGCCTGCCCCCGCTCCGGCTCCGGCCGCCCCGCCGCCGCCCCCGGTCATGCCCGCCCCGGCGGCACCCGAGGAATCGCCGGTGGCGGACGAGCCGCTGAACGCCGAGCCGGTCGCCGCGGCCGCGCCCCTGGCCGCCAGCCCCGCCGCCGAGGCTGCTCCGCAACCTGCTCCGGCCCAGGCCGCGCGGCCCGAGGATCAGCCGATCACGCTGCTCAAGGGCCTGGGGCCCAAGCTGACCCAGAAGCTGGCCGAACATGGCATCACCACGGTCGGCGACATGGCGGGCTTGAGCGAGGCGCAGGCCCAGTCGCTCGATGCGCAACTGGGGCCGTTTTCGGGCCGGATGGCGCGCGACCGCTGGCTGGAACAGGCGCGGCTGCTGGCGGCGGGCGACCGTGCGGGCTTCGAGGCGGTGTTCGGCAGGCTCTGACGGAACGGGGGCTTTGCCGGTCGGTTGAGGTGCGATGACGACACTCGATCCCGCCACCACCGCGCTCATCCTCATCGACCTGCAACAGGGCATCGTCCCGCGCGCCGGCGGCCCCCGCTCGGGAGACGAGGTCGTGGCCACCGCCAAGGCCCTCGCCGCCCGATTCCGCGCGGCGGGTGCGCCGGTCGTGCTGGTCCATGTCGGCTTCACGCCCGAGACGATGCCCAGCCAGACGGTCGACCGCCCCAGCCTGCCGCCCGAGGGCACCCCGCCCGACTTCAGCGAACTGGTCCCCGGCCTGGTCGAGCCTGGCGACATCGTGGTGCTCAAGCATCACTGGGGCGCTTTCACCGGCACCGACCTGGACCTGCAACTGCGCCGGCGCGGGGTGCGAACGGTGGTGATTGCGGGCATCTCGACCAATATGGGCGTCGAATCGACCGCGCGTTCGGCGTGGGAGCTGTCCTATGACGTGGTCATCGCCGAAGATGCCTGCGCGTCACGGTCGAGCGAACTCCACGCCTTTGCGGTCGATCATATCCTGCCGCTGATCGCGCGCGTGGTGGCGTCCGGGGATATTCGGTTGGAAGGTTGAGTCCCGCCATCGATCCCACCCATGGCGGATCGCCATTCAGTATTGCATCTTCTTCCCTCTCCCCTGGACAGGGGAGAGGGTTAGCGAAGCTTGCCAGCCTGCTGGCTAGCGCAGCTTGGGTGAGGGGTGGGGGAACGGCATGGAATTCCTGTTCGAGATCCTGATTCAATATGGCGGTGAAATCCTGATCCAGCTGCTGATCGAGACGGCTGCGGAGATCGGGCTGCACAGCATGGGCGAGACCTTCAGCAAGCCGAAGAACCCGGTCATTGCCACCATCGGCTTCGCCCTTTGGGGCCTGGCGGCAGGCGGACTGAGCCTGTTGCTGTTCCCGTCCTCGCCCATCACCAACCCGGACTGGCGCCGGATCAATGTGATCGTGACGCCGTTCGTCCTGGGCGCCGTCATGGCGGTGATTGGCAGCCTCCGGCGGCGCAAGGGCCTGTCCCTGATCCGCCTGGACCGCTTCGGCTATGCGTATGTGTTCGCGCTCGTCATGGCGCTGGTCCGTTTCCGCTGGGCCGGATAGGCGCGTCTTCGCGTCGCGGGACCGCCGCAACGGGCTATCGGTCTGCTACGCTTCGCTGACCAGCAGCTTGTCGATCCGCCGTCCGTCCAGATCCACGACCTCGAAGCGCCAGCCCTGCTCGACGAAGCTCTCGCCCTCGGTCGGCAGATGGCGGAACACCGCCAGCGCCAGGCCCGCCACGGTCGCATAGTCGCGGTCGTCGGGCAGGTCGATGCCCAGCCGGTCGGCCAGCGCGTCCGCCGCCATGGTGCCTGCGACCAGCAGCGAGCCGTCATCGCGCTCGACCACCGAGGGGGCCTCGCCCGGATCGGCGTCCGAGGCGAACTCGCCCGCGATCGCCGCCAGCAGGTCGGCCGGGGTCACGATCCCCTCGAAATGGCCGTACTCGTCATGGATCAGCGCCATCGGCACCTCGGCCTGGCGCAGCGCCAGCAGCACGTCCATCGCGTCGATCCGATCGATGACGACCGGCGCCTTGCGCATCAGCTGCTTGAGGTCGAGCGGTTCGCCCCGGAACAGCGCCATCGCGATATCGCGCGCCTGCACCACCCCGACCACCGCGTCGATCGAGCCCTCCCCCACCGGCAGGCGGGTGCGCGGGCTTTCGAGCAGTTTGGCGCGGATCGCGGCATCGTCCAGCGTGCAGTCCAGCCAGTCGATCTCGGTACGCGGCGTCATCACCTCGCGCACCGGCCGGTCGGCCAGCCGCACCACGCCCGAGATGATCGAGCGTTCATGCTCCTCGATCACGCCCGACTTGGACGCCTCGGCGACGATCAGGTGCAGCTCCTCGGCGGTCACCTGATCCTCATTGTCGCGGTTCAGGCCCAGCAGCTTGAAGATGACCCCGCTGGTCGAATCGAGGATCCAGACGATGGGCGCGGTGCCGACCGCCAGCCAGCGCATCGGTACCGCGACGAAGGCGGCGATCGGCTCGGGCTTGCGTAGCGCGAACTGCTTGGGCACCAGCTCGCCCAGGATCAGCGAGGCATAGGTGGTCAGCCCGATCACCAGCGCGAAGCCCAGCGTCGCGGCGGTCGAGGGCGCGATGCCCAGCGTCTCCAGCCGGGCGGCGGTCGGCGTGCCCAGGCTGGCACCCGAATAGGCGCCCGCGATGATGCCGGTCAGGGTGATGCCGATCTGGACGGTCGACAGGAACTTGCCCGGATCGGCGGCCAGCGTCAGCGCGGCCTGCGCGCCCTTGCGCCCGCTGCGCGCCATCGCCTCCAGCCGGGCGCGGCGCGACGACACGATCGCCAGCTCGCTCATCGCGAACGCCCCGTTCAACGCGACAAGCGCGAGGATGATGAGGACGTCGATCCACGGAAAGGGGGGCAGCGGTGCCATCGGTACAGGGTGCTCATAGCGGGACGGGAGGGCCTTCGACAACTCCCGTCGTCATGTTCCGTTCAGATCGCTTGCGGAACAAGCGCGACCGGGTCCGCGTTTCCGGGGGTGAGACGCGACAATCTAACAAGGGTTATGCGCATGAAGACGTCCGCTAAGTTCCTGTCCATGGCCGCAATGTCGGCGCTGCTCGCCACCTCGGCCTGCACGACCGATCCCGAAACCGGACAGCAGCGCCTGTCCAAGGCCGCGATCGGCGGCATCGGCGGCGCGGTCGGCGGCTATCTGCTCGGCGATCTCGTCGGCGGTCGACGCGACCGGACCGAGAAGATCCTGGGCGCCGGCATCGGCGGCCTCGCCGGGGCCGGGATCGGCGCCTATATGGACAAGCAGGAGCGCGACCTGCGCGCGCGGACCGCGGGCACCGACGTACAGGTGGTGCGCCAGGGCGACGACCTGCTGCTGAACCTGCCTTCGGGCATCACCTTCGCCTATAACTCGTCGCAGGTGCAGCCGCAGTTCCGCCAGACGCTGGATCAGGTCGCCGACATCCTGTCGCAGTATAAACAGACCTATATCGACGTGTACGGCCACACCGATTCGACCGGCAGCGATGCGTATAACCAGCGCCTGTCCGAACAGCGCGCGGTCTCGGTCGCGGATTATCTCGCCTCGCGCGGGGTGCAGCCCGCCCGCATCGGCACGCGCGGCTTCGGCAAGTCGCAGCCGATCGCCTCGAACGACACCGAGGAAGGCCGCGCCGCCAATCGCCGCGTCGAGATCAAGATCGTGCCGATCCGCGAGGGCGACCTGCGCTGATCGAGTCGCGATTCGCGAACAGGGCAAAGGGCTCGGACGGGATACCGTCCGGGCCTTTTTTCATGGGCGGCCCGCGCGCACGCGCCTATGATATGCCCTGGTGATCGAGGGGGCGAAGGACATGGAGGCACAGGCGGGCAAGACGGGCTGGCGGGCCTCCAGATGGGCGCCGCCCCTGCTGACGGGACTGTTCACCTACGTCGCGTTGATGATCCTCAACGCATGGCATGTCGGTGTGAATTCGGCATGGCGCACTGTGCTTGTTGGCGGGGCGAGCGGTGCTCTGGCGAACTATCTGGTGGGCCGCCTCCGGAAGCACGCGGGACCGGACTGACGCGTCGTCATCGCCGGGCCGCGAAGAAATCCCGCAACAGGCCCGCCGCCTCCCCCTCGCCGATCCCGGCATAGATGTCCGGCCGGTGGTGGCAGGTCGGCTGGGCGAAGAAGCGGGGGCCGTGCTCGACCGCCCCGCCCTTGGGATCGCTGGCCGCATAATAGAGTCGCGCGATCCGGGCATGGGCGATGGCCCCCGCGCACATCGCGCAGGGCTCCAGCGTGACCCAGAGGTCGCAATCCTCCAGCCGGTCGCGGCCGAGCTTGGCCGCCGCCGCGCGAATCGCCTGGATTTCGGCATGGGCGGTGGGATCGTGCAGGCGGCGCGGCGCATTCGCCCCCGTGGCTAGGATGACACCATCGCGAATCACCACCGCGCCGACCGGCACTTCCCCGGCCTGCCCCGCCTGGGCAGCGGCGTCGAGCGCGGCGCGCATCGGGGCGGGGAGTGGGAACATGCCCCCTCCCTGCCGCGCGCGGCGAACAGGGGCAAGAGCGGTGCCCCTGCCCCTTATCGCTTATTGGGCATTGTCGGCGGGCTTTTCGACCTTCACCGTGGGCACCTCGACGGTCTTGGTCTCGGTGCCGACCGAGACCTTGGGCCCCTCGGCGCGGAAGGCGGGGGCCTGCACCACCGCCGGACGGGTCTGGTCGATATTGACCCAGCCCATCGCCATGGCCCCGGCGACCAGCAGGAGGACGATGCCGATAAGGACGAGAAAGGCGCGCATGGGTCTGGCTCCATCAGGTTCGTTGCCGTAACAACGCCCCGTTCACCGGGCCGGTTGCACGGGCCCCGATGGGGAATCGGTTGACGCGGACGCCGGTACGGGTTATCCGCGCGGCCTTTCCGGGCATTGCCTGAAACCAGGATAACGATCATGTCGCGCATTTGCGAGCTGACCGGCAAGGGCCGGCAGGTGGGTAACAACGTTTCCCACGCCAACAACAAGACCAAGCGTACGTTCCTGCCGAACCTGCAGAACGTCACGCTGATTTCCGACGCGCTGGAAAAGAGCGTCCGTCTTCGCGTTTCGACCCACGGCCTGCGCTCGGTCGAGCACAATGGCGGCCTCGACAACTGGCTCGTCAAGACCTCGGACGACCAGCTCAGCCTGCGCGCCCGTCGCCTGAAGCGCGACGTCGTGAAGAAGCTGGCCTCGACCCAGACCGAAGCCGCCGCCGCCTAATCGCGCGACGCGACTGCCGAGGTTTCGAAGCCCGCCGCTCCCCGGAGCGGCGGGTTTTCGACGTTTGGTTGGGCGTGGGTAGGGGCATGGGCTAGGTCGGATCGACAGTCAGGATTGCTTCTTCTTCCCTCTCCCCTGGACAGGGGAGAGGGTTAGCGAAGCTTGCCAGCCTGCTGGCTAGCGCAGCTTGGGTGAGGGGTTGAGCGAGCCCAAAGGCTCGCGGCGCTCGCCAAGCGAGCGCCCACCCCTCACCCAGCTCCGACTAAGCCTTTGCTTTCGCAAAGACCAAGTCTGCGCAACCCTCTCCCCTCTGCGAGGGGCGAGGGAAGGATAAGGCATTATGGAATGCCGATCGGCGCTGGGACGTGGCCTTCGACTCCGCTCAGGCTGAACGGGTGTCAGCATCCGTGTCCGCGATTCGCCTCGCCCATTCCAAACCGCCGTTCGGCCGATGCAACGTCGAAGGCCACGCGAATCACGTTCGCGAATCGCCCGATCAGCGTGGGTCCAGCCGGAATTTCAGCAGATAGCTGCGCTCGATCGGCAGCTGGTTGTCGTCCGACACCAGCCACAGGATCGTCGCCCCGCCCTCCTGCGTCACGGCGACCCCTTCGAAATTGTCGTGGATCAGCGGCGCGTCGAGTTCGGCGAGCAGATGCCCCCGCACCACCCGCCCCGGCGCGATTCGCTCCGCCGGAACCAGCATGATTCGATTCGAGAATCGGAACGGTAGCCGGAACCGCCTCTCGACCACGATCAGCGCCCCATCGGGCAAGGCGGCGGCGTCCGCCACATCGTAATCGGGCGACACGCGATAGGCGAACAGGCGCGGGCGGTGGCGCAACGGATCGCCCGCGAAGATCAGTCCCTGCCGCGTCGTCTTGCGCGACGCCTCGCCCCCACGCCACAGCGTGCGACGAATCTTGGCCTCTTCCGAAATGGTGACGAATCGCCCGTCGGGCATCCGCGCCAGCGACTCGGGGCCGCCATTGATCGGCCAGCGCTTCATGGCGCGCGGCGCGACGAATCCCTCCGCGCGCGCGAAGCCGGGGGCATAGCGCCAGATCTGGTTATAGCGCTCGAACCCCACCCATAGAGCGCCGGTGCGCGGATCGACCGCCATCGGTTCGCTGTCGCGGTCCCATTTCTGCCACCCGATCCCCGGCCCCGCGGGCAGGTTGGCGAAGCGGATGCCGTGTGGACGCCAGTCCCCGCCCATCGCGAACTGTACGATATTGCCGCCGTCGCTGAGCAGGGTGAAGCGGTCCCCCGTCACCGTCAGCGACGAAAATCCGCCAAAGGCCGGATCGCGGCTGGTCAGCGCCACACCGCCCAGATAGGTCAGCGCGCCCAGCATCCGGCGCGACGGATCATGCGGGTCGAGCGCGACGCGGCGCACGTCCATCTGCCCCGGCTGCTCCAGCAGCCCCAGCCGCGCCTCACCCGACCATCCGGGGATACAGGCCAGCAGCAACAGGCAGGACAGGAGGATACGCATGGCGCCTCATACGCGCCGCGCCGCAACACGACAGCGCCAAAAATGCGCTCGCCCGATCGGATCGGCACAGGCCGACGCGGATGAACGGCGGATAACCGCGGCATTCAGGAAAGGCTCAAGCCGAATCGTCCAGAAGCGGATCAACGGCGGACGGGACCGCCGATCGAAACGAAATATCGGGAGTGATATCATGATGAAGACCCTGACCCTGGCGGCGACCACGCTGGCGATGCTCGGCGGCGCTGTCCTGCCCGCGACCGCCGCGGATGCGCACCGCTATCGCCGGGCCTATCATGCCGATCGCTACGACCGGGGTTATGAGGATGGCGCGCGTGCCGAATATCAGGCGCGCAAGTGCCGTCGCTCCGGCACCACTGGCACCATCGTCGGTGCGGTCGCGGGCGGTCTGCTGGGCCGGACGATCGACACCGATGGCGACCGCACGCTGGGCACGCTGATCGGCGGCGGTGCGGGCGCGCTGGCGGGCCGCGCGATCGAGCGGTCGGGTCGTCCGGGCTATTGCCGCTAACACAGTTCGGGCGGGCGCGGCCTGTATCTGCCCCACCCGCCCCGGTTTTCCTCGCGTAGCGTATCGAGGACGGAACGCCGATCTCCCCCGTGGAGGTCGGCGTTCTTGCATCAATACATGTGCTGGCCGCCGTTGATCGACAGGGTCGAGCCGGTGACGAAGCCCGCCTCGTCCGAACACAGGAAGGCGACGCCGCGCGCGATCTCATGCGCCTGGCCCAGTCGGCCGACCGGGATCTTGGCGACGATCTTCTCCAGCACGTCGGCGGGGACCGCGGCGACCATGTCGGTGTCGATATAGCCCGGCGCGATCGCGTTCACCGTCACACCGACGCGCGCGCCTTCCTGCGCCAGCGCCTTGGTGAAGCCATGGATGCCCGACTTGGCGGCGGCATAGTTGACCTGGCCATACTGGCCCGCCTGGCCGTTGATCGAACCGATATTGACGATGCGGCCCCATTTGCGCTCGCGCATGCCGGGGAACACCGCCTTGGCCATGTTGAAGCAACCGCCCAGATTGGTGTCCATGACCTCCTTCCACATCTGGTAGGTCATCTTCAGCAGCGTGCCGTCGCGGGTGATGCCCGCATTGTTGACGACGATGTCGACCGGGCCCAGTTCCTCGGCGACCTGCGCGACGCCCGCCTGGACCGCGTCATAATCGGCGACGTCCCACTTATACGCCTTGATCCCGGTGCGTTCGGAGAACTCACGAGCGCGTTCGTCATTGCCCGCATAATTGGCGGCGACGGTCACGCCCGCCTCTTTCAGTGCCAGGCTGATCGCCTCGCCAATACCGCGCGTACCACCCGTCACAATCGCGACCCGTGCCATCAAACCTCTCCCATTTTCCGATTGTGGCTTAAAAGGGGCAGAGGTCATCCGCAATGGCGAAGACCGGGCGAAACGTAATATTACGCTACGGCAACCACCCCTGAAGCTCGCGTGCGATCAATCCGCGCAGCATCGCGACCCCGACGTCACTGTCGTTGAGGCAGGGCAGATAGGCGAAATGGGTGCCGCCCGCGCCCTCGAAACTTTCGCGGCCGCGAATCGCCAGTTCCTCCAGCGTCTCGATACAGTCGGCCGAGAAACCCGGCGCCAGGATCGCGACCTTGCGGATGCCGCGTCCGGGCAGCGCCTCGAGCACGGTGTCGGTCGCGGGCTCCAGCCATTTGGCGCGGCCGAATCGCGACTGGAACGCGACCAGCAATTCGCGGTCGCCCAGCGTGTCCTTCATCGCCTCGGCCAGCAGCCGCGCGGTCTTGCGGCAATGGCAATGATAGGGGTCGCCCAGCTCCAGCGTCCGCTGCGGCATGCCGTGGAAGCTGGCGACGACCGCCTCGGGGGTGAAATCCAGCGCGGCGAGTTGCGCCTCCAGCTGCGTCTTCAGCGCATCGATATAGAGCGCATCGTCATAATAAGGCGGCAGGGTGCGGATCGCGGGCTGCCAGCGCATCGTCGCCAGATGCGCGAAGGCCCGGTCATTGGCGGTCGCGGTCGTCGCCGCGCAATATTGCGGATAGAGCGGCGCGAGCAGGATCCGCTCGCACCCGGCATCCTTCATCGCCTGGACCTGGTCGGCAATGGCGGGACGGCCATAGCGCATCGCCCAGTCGACCATGACGCCGGGCCCGAACGCGTCCTTCAGCGCCGCCGCCTGCGCCTTGGTGATGGCGGCGAGCGGCGAGCCGTCTTCGCGCCAGACCAATGAATAGGCATGCGCCGACTTCTTGGGCCGGGTGTTCAGGATGATGCCGCGCAGGATCGGCTGCCACAGCAGGGCGGGAATCTCGATGACGCGGCGGTCCGACAGGAATTCGCCCAGATAGCGTTTGACCGCGCGCGGCTCGGGAGCGTCGGGGGTGCCCAGATTCATTAGGAGCACGCCGATCTTCGGACGCGGGACGGGCGGATGGTCGGGGGGCAGCATCAGGCGGACAACTCCATCGGCAGGCTTCGTATCCGTGGGAAGCCCGGCAGGGTGGCAAGCGCGTTGGCGATGGCGGGCGCGACCGGCGGCACGGCCAGTTCGGACACGCCGCCGGGGGCTTCGTCCGAGCGGATCAGTTCGACCGTGATGTCGGGGGTGTCGGCCAGACGCGGCAGGTTCAACGCCCCCAGCCGCGCGGGCTCGGCCAGCCCTTGGGCGAAGCCGACCGCGCCGCCGCGCCATGCGGCGAGCCCGAAGATCAGCCCGCCCTCGATCTGCTGGCGCACGATGTCGGGGTTGACGATCCGCCCGGCATCGACCGCCGCGACCAGCCGGTCGACGATCGGCCGCCCCGCGGCGTCGCGGTGAACCTCTGCCATCACCGCGACGAAGCTACCGCGAAAGGCATGCGCCGCCACGCCCTGCCCGCTGCCCGCGCGGCCCCCTTCCCATCCGCCCAGCGACGCGGCGGTGGACAGGCAGCGCGCCAGGCGCGGCGCCTCGCCCAGCATCGTCATCCGCCAGGCCAGCGGATCGGCCCCGGCGACCTGCGCGCATTCGTCGAGAAAGGATTCGGCCACGAAGCCATGGCCGACATGGGCGCCGCCGCGCACATGGCCGGTCGGAATGGGCAGGTCGGCGGCGTGATGATCCACCGCCAGCGCCGGGATCGCATAGGGCGGCACCGCTCCCCCCATCGCATAGGCGTCGCCCCGCGCCATGCCCACCCGGACGAACCCGCCGGGCATCAGCCGCGCGGCCAGATCGCGGCCGGTGTCAGGCGTGGCGACCCGCGCCCGCCACGCCAGCAGCCGCCCGCCCGCCACGCGCGCGGTCATCTCGGCCCGCATCGGCGCGCGATACGCGTCGCGGCGCAGATCCTCGGTCCGCGACCAGAGGAGATTGACCGGCCGCTTCAACCGGACCGCGATCACAGCCGCCTGCGCCGCCGCCTCGCTCTCCAGCGCGACGCCGAAGGACCCGCCGATCGGCATGGGGTGGACGATCACCCGGTCCGGCGCGATCCCCGCCGCCCGCGCCGCGATGTCGCGCGCGCGGACCGGCGCCTGGGTCGGCAACCACAGCTCCAGCCCGCCGTCGCGCCAGGCGGCCACCGCCGCGCGCGGCTCGATCGCGGCATGGACCCCCACCCCAATCTGATAGCGTGCCGCGATCCGCCCCCCGCCTTCCAGCGCAGCCTCGACATCGCCCTGCGAGGCGACCGAATGCCCCTTCCGCGCCAGCGCCGCGTCGAGCGCGCGGGCCATGTCCGCCGTCGTCGGGATCGGCCCCTCGGTCACGGCGCGCGGTGCCAGCGCATCGAGGCCCTTTTGCGCGATCCACCAGCTGGCGGCGGCGACCGCGACCCAGTCGTCGCCCTCGACCACATCGACCACGCCCTGCACCCGCATCGCCGCCGCGCGGTCGATCGCGATGGAGCGGGTCCGCCCCCAGGGCGCATGGCGAACCGCGACATGCACCATCTCGGGCAAGCGGATGTCGGCGGTGAAATTGGCCGAGCCATCGACCTTGGCGGGTGAATCGAGCCGGGGCAGGTCCCGGCCCGCCAGCGCGCCCGCACCGCCGCTGCCCAGCGGCAGGGGCTCGGGCACCGTCTCACCCGCCGCCGCCTCGGCCAGCTCGGCGAAGCGCAGCCGCTGCGCGCCATGGGTGATGAAGCCGTCCCTCGCCTCGCATGCGGTCCATGCGACGCCCCAGCGGCGCGCGGCGGCCTGCGCCATCAGCGCGCGCGCGGTCGCGGCGGCGGCGCGCGCGGGGGCCTCGAACATGCGGATCGAACTCGACCCGGCGGTCAGCATCACCATGTCCCGGCGCAGCCATTCGGCGCGCACCGCCTCGGGCAGCCGGTCGAACGCGCCCTCGAACAGCGAATCGACCCCGACGCTATTGGCATAGAGCGGGCCGAGCGGCGCGGGCTCGACCGCGACCGTCCGCCAGTCCGCGCCCAGTTCGTCGGCGACGACCTGCGCCAGCGTCGTCGCGATCCCCTGCCCATGCTCGGCCTGGGGCACCGCGACGGTAACGATGCCGTCGCGCCCGATCTTCAGCCATGCGCCGAACGCCTGCTCGCCCGGCTCGGTGGCGAGATCGGGCACATAGGCGCGCGGCCACAGCCCCCAGGCGACCAGCAACCCCGCCCCCGCGCCCCCGCCGATCAATATGTTGCGCCGGTTCAGCTCCATCCCCGCCAGCCTTAGCCGACAGGCAGGAGCAGACAAGCCGGGGGTTTCGCTGTCTCAAAGCGACGGAGTCGATTGTTCGCGCGATGCCGTGAAGTCGCGAAGTCTTTTGGGTTCGCGCAGAGGCGCGGAGGGCGCAGAGGTGGCTGGCCCGGCCGCCAGGCCAGTCTGCCTGTCATGCACAACAAGGTCTACCGATCGAGACGGCGGCATGATCGTGCAGCCGCATCCTCTCTGCGCCCTCCGCGCCTCTGCGCGAACCAAGAATCTTCGCGGCTTCGCGTGAATCCCGTTTGGCGACCGTCATGGCGTGGCCTTCGACTTCGCTCAGGCTGAACGGCGGGAGGGAATGGGTCTGGATACAAAAGACCGTTCAGCCTGAGCGCAGTCGAAGGCCACACCCCACCCCACCAAGCCCCCAAGGCACCGAAGCCCCGGTCTTGGTGTTGTCTCACGACCGCTCTATGGAGACGGGCCAGAAAGGGAAACGCGCTTGATCCTGTCCATGCTCGCGGCCGCCGGCGGCCATATCCGGTTCGAGGATCTGGGGTTGCACCCGGACATCTTCTCGATCGGCTTCTTCACGCTGCGCTGGTACAGCCTGGCCTATATCGCCGGTATCCTGTTCGGATGGTGGTATCTGGGCCGGATGCTCGACCGGCCGGGCGCGCCGATGTCGCGGACCCATGCCGACGATCTGGTCTTCTACGCGACGCTGGGGATCATCCTGGGCGGGCGGATCGGCTATGTGATCTTCTACGCGCCGGAGATGTTCCTGCACCCGGTGCGGATCCTGCGCCTGTGGGACGGGGGGATGAGCTTTCATGGCGGCGCGGTCGGCACCGGGGTCGGCGTCATCCTGTTTGCGCGCAAGCACAAGCTCAACTGGCTGCGCATCCTCGACTATCTGGTCTGTGCCGCGCCGGTCGGGCTGTTCCTGGGCCGCCTGGCCAATTTCGTGAACGGCGAGCTGTGGGGCAAGCCGTCGGACGTGCCCTGGGCGATCGTCTTTCCGCGCACCGTCCCCTTCGGCCTGCCCGACCCGGCGCGTCACCCCAGCCAGCTGTACGAAGCGGGGCTGGAAGGGCTGGTCCTGTTCGCGGTGATGAGCTTCGCCTTCTGGCGGACCAAGGCGCGCTACGATCCCGGCAAGCTGTCCGGCCTGTTCCTGCTCGGCTATGGCATCGCCCGCTTCATCGTCGAGTTCTTCCGCGAACCCGACCAGCAGCTGCGCGCCTTTGCGCAGATGACCGGGCTGCACATGGGCCAGTGGCTGTGCGTGCCGATGATCCTGGGCGGGCTGTACCTGATGAACAGCGCCAAGGCCCGCCGCGTCCGCGTAGAGCCGATCGCGGGCACCGACAGCGTCGCCTGACGCTCTTGCGGGCGGGCGTGCCGGGGGGCAGAGCGGGGGCATGACGAACCCGCTGATCCCCCCCGCCGATCACAAGCCCGAGCCCGAGGACGCGCTGCCCGAACGGCTCGCCCGCGCGATCGCGCTCGCCGGACCGATCCCGGTGGCGCAGTTCATGGCCGCCGCCAATGCGCATTATTACGGCACCCGCGATCCGCTGGGCGCGGGCGGCGACTTCACCACCAGTCCCGAGATCAGCCAGATGTTCGGCGAGCTGGTCGGCCTGTGGTGCGCCGACCTGTGGGACCGCGCGGGGCGGCCCGAGATACACTGGGTCGAACTGGGTCCGGGGCGCGGCACGCTGGCGGCGGATGCGCGGCGGGCGATGGCGAAAGCGGGACTGACCCCGACCATCCATTTCGTCGAGACCAGCGCGACGCTCCGCACCGCGCAGCGCGAGCGGGTCGCGGACGCCCAGTGGCATGACACCGTCGAGACGCTGCCCACCGACCGGCCGCTGATCGTCGTCGCCAACGAATTCTTCGACGCGCTGCCCATCCGCCAGCTCGTCCGGCGCGGGGATGGCTGGCATGAGCGGCTGGTCGCCGCGCAGGACCTGTTGTTCCTGCCGATCGCCGGGCCGCCGGTGCCCGCGGAGATCATCCCCGAACCGCTGCGCGCGGCCGGGGCCGGGTCGGTGATCGAGGTGTCCCCCGCCAGCGTCGCGGTGATGCGCGGCCTGTCCGCCCGGATCACCGCGCAAGGGGGCGCCGCGCTGATCGTCGATTACGGCTATGAAGGCCCCGCCATCGCCGACACGCTCCAGGCGGTGCGCGGCCATGCCTATGCCAATCCCTTCGACCGGCCGGGCGAACAGGATCTGAGCGCGCATGTCGACTTCACGACGCTGGCCGCCGCCGCGCAGGGCGCCGGCCTCGCCGCCTTCGGGCCGGTGACGCAGCGCGACCTGCTCGGCGCGCTGGGGATCGACCAGCGCACCGCCGCGCTGGCCCGCACGCATCCCGACCGCGCCGATGCGCTGCTCGCCGATCGCAACCGGCTGATGCAGGACATGGGCACGCTGTTCCGCGCGCTGGCGGTGACGCGCCCCGACTGGCCGGTGCCTGCGGGCTATGGCGAATGATCGCCTATCGCGACGCAGGCCCGGACGACGCCGCCCCCCTCGCCGCCATGGCGCGGACGGCGTTTACCGAGACGTTCGGCCATCTCTATCCGCCCGCCGACCTGAACGCCTTTCTGGACGAGGCCTTCGGCCCCACCGGCCTGCCGTCGCAGATCGGCGATCCGGCCTTTTCGATACGCCTGGCGTTGCAGGGGGATGCGGTGATCGGCTTTGCCAAGATCGGCCCCGTCGCCTTTCCCGGCGACTGGCCGGACGATGCGGTCGAGCTGTACCAGCTCTATGTCCTGTCGAGCCATCTGGGCGCGGGTGTCGGCCCCGCGCTGATGCAATGGGCGATCGACGCAGCCCGGCTGCGCGGCGCGCGCGACCTGATGTTGTCGGTCTATGTCGACAACCACCGCGCCAAGGCCTTTTACGCGCGCCACGGCTTTGTCGATGTCGGGCGCTATGACTTTGCGGTCGGCAACACGATCGACGAGGACCGGATCATGAGGCTGTCGCTATGACCATCGAAACGCTTCGCACCTCGCTATTGGGGGATGTGCCGCACGGCTTTCTCGGGCGGCGCGGCGGCGTGTCGGCGGGGATTCATGGCGGGCTGAATGTCGGGCTCGGCTCGCAGGACGATGCCGATGCGGTGGCCGAGAATCGCCGCCGCGCGCGCGACGCGGTGCTGCCCGGCGCGCGGCTCGTCACCTGCTACCAGATCCACTCGGCCGAGGCGGTGACGGTGCTGACCCCGCCCGAGGACGATGTCCGTCCGCATGGCGATGCGCTGGTGACCGACCGGCCGGGGCTGCTGCTCGGCATCCTGACCGCCGATTGCGCGCCCGTCCTGTTCGCCGATGCCGAAGCAGGGGTGATCGGCGCCGCGCATGCGGGCTGGAAGGGTGCGTTCGGCGGGGTCACCGACGCCACGCTGCTGGCGATGGAGGCGCTGGGCGCGCGACGCGAGCGGATCGCCGCCGCGATCGGCCCGTGCATCGCCCGCGCCAGCTATGAGGTCGATGCCGCCTTCCTCCGGCGCTTCGTCGAACAGGCGCCCGAGAATGAGCGCTTCTTCGCCGATGGTCGCCGCATCGACCATTACCAGTTCGATCTGGAGGCCTATGTCGCGCATCGCCTCGCCGCCGCCGGGGTCTCGCGCGTCGCCGCGCTGGGCGAGGACACCTATGCGCAGGGCGACCGATTCTTCAGCTTCCGCCGTGCCACCCACCGCGCCGAGCCGTCCTATGGCCGCCAGATTTCGCTGATCGGCCTGGCCTGAGCCTCGCCAAAGCCGTTTGCCGCGCTATCCTGCCTGTATCGCCGCCGACAGAGCGGCCCCCTCGTTCGCAAGGAAACCGACATGCCGACCGAATCCGATCTGACCGGCGTCCCGCCCCAGACTCAGACCCCGGCCACGGCCGAGCGCAGGAGCGATGCGACCAGCATCGGCGACCGCAAGCTGAGCCCCGCGACGCTGATGATGGGCCATGGCTTTGACCCGACCCTGTCCGAAGGATCGCTCAAGCCGCCGATCTTCCTGACCTCCACCTTCGTCTTCCCCAATGCGGCGGCGGGCAAGCGTCATTTCGAGGGCGTGACCGGCAAGCGGCCGGGCGGCGCGGACGGCCTGGTCTATTCGCGCTTCAACGGGCCGAATCAGGAGATATTGGAGGATCGCCTCGCCATCTGGGACGAGGCGGAGGACGCGCTGACCTTTTCCAGCGGCATGGCGGCGATCGCCACGCTGTTCCTGTCGATGGTCCAGCCAGGTGACGTGATCGTCCATTCGGGGCCGCTCTATGCCGCGACCGAGACGTTGATCGGCCGCATCCTGGGCCGATTCGGGGTGAAGTGGCTCGACTTCCCCGCCGGTGCGACGCGCGAGGAGATCGACACGGTCATGGCCCGGGCGGCGGAGATCGGCCGGGTCGCGCTGATCTATCTGGAAAGCCCCGCCAACCCGACCAACGCGCTGGTCGATATCGAGGCGGTGGCGGCGGCACGCGACGCGGCCTTTGCCGATTCGGCGGAAAAGCCCCCGATCGCGATCGACAACACCTTTCTGGGGCCGCTGTGGCAGCGGCCGCTGCGCCACGGGGCCGATCTGGTCGTCTATTCGCTGACCAAATATGCGGGCGGCCATTCGGACCTGGTCGCGGGCGGCGTGCTGGGTTCCAAGGCGCACATCGCCACCATCCGGTCGATGCGCAACACCATCGGCACCATCTGCGACCCCAACACCGCCTGGATGCTGCTCCGCTCGCTCGAGACGCTGGAGTTGCGGATGAGCCGCGCGGGCGAGAATGCCGCCAAGGTCTGCGCCTATCTACGCGATCATCCCAAGGTCGAGCGCGTCGGCTATCTCGGCTTTCTCGACAGCACGCCCGGCCTGGAGCGGCAGGCCGATATCTATCGCCGTCACTGCACCGGGGGCGGTTCGACCTTCTCGCTCTATCTCAAGGGCGGCGAGGCGGAGGCGTTCCGTTTCCTCGACAGCCTGCGCATCGCCAAGCTGGCGGTCAGCCTGGGCGGGACCGAGACGCTGGCGAGCCATCCGGCCGCGATGACGCATCTGTCGGTCCCCGACGAGCGCAAGGCGGCGCTGGGCATCACCGACAATCTGGTGCGCATCTCGATCGGGGTCGAGGATGCGGGCGACCTGATCGCCGATTGCGAACAGGCGCTGGCCGCGATCTGACCGGACGAAGGGGGGAGCGCCGCCTCCCCCCTCAAGCCGCGGCGAGCGCGGTATAGAGCCGCGCGGTCAGCCGCCCCAGCGTCGCGCGGAACAGCGTGGGATCGCCCAGCGCCCGCGACAGGGTGATCGCCCCCTGGATGCCGCTGACCACATCCTGCGCCAGGGTCAGCGCGCGGTCGTCCTCCACCCCGCCCCGCGCCAGCGCATCGGCCAGCACCGCGATCCAGCGCTGGAAATAGCCCGCGATCGCGGCGCCAAAGGGTTCGCGCGTCGCCCCCAGACCCCAGGCGCCGATCAGGCATGCCTGTTGCCCGGAGCGGTAATAACGGTCGATCGCGACCATCATCGCATCGATACCGCCGCGCGGGTCCTCCGCCTGGGCAAGCGGCGCGAAGACCTGGCGTTCGAACCAGTCGCCGATCTCGGCCAGCACCGCCTCGGCCATCTCCTGCTTGCCGCCGGGGAAGAAGTGATAAAGGCTGCCCCGCCCCAGCCCGGTCGCCGCACCGATCAGCGACAGGCTGGCCCCGGCATAGCCATGTTCGCGAAACACCTCGGCCAGCCCCGGCAGCGCGTCGGCCCGCTCGGCGATCAGCCGCGCCACCTTTACAGCCCCAGATCGCTCAGCGAGGGATGGTCCGCCGGACGGGTGCCGAGCGGCCAGCGGAACAGCCGCTCGGCCTCGGCGATCGGCAGGTCGTTGATCGACGCGATCCGCCGCCGCATCCGCCCGTCCTCGGCAAAGTCCCAATTCTCATTGCCATAGGAGCGGAACCACTGGCCGTGATCGTCATGCCATTCATAGGCGAAGCGAACCGCGATCCGGCTCCCCTCCTGCGCCCAAAGTTCCTTGATCAGCCGATAGTCGCGCTCGCGTGCCCATTTGCGGCGCAGGAAGACGACGATCTGGCCGTGCCCCGTGATGAACTCGGCGCGATTCCGCCAATGGCAATCGGGGGTATAGGCCTGCGCCACGCGCTCGGGGTCGCGGCTGTTCCAAGCGTCTTCGGCGGCGCGCACCTTTTGCGCGGCGCTTTCGGCGGAGAAGGGCGGCAAGGGCGGGCGCATGGCGAGAAACCTCCTGACCACATATTCATGTCTGTATCGATCAGTACAGAATGGGAATGCGTCGTGCAACGCGATACGGCCGCCGGTCAGTGTATCTGGGGATCGTCGCGCAAGGCCAGGGCGATGAACGCGCCCATATCGTCGGCGACGAAGGCATCGGGCGGATCGCCACGAATCAGCGCGATCCGGCCGTAATCTGGCCCTTCCACGCAGCAGATCGCCCAGGCCCAGCACCAGATCATATAGTCCGCAAAGACCAAGTAACGGTGCGCGTCGGACTCGACGGCATCGCCCCATCCGGGTGTCCATTTGGCGCATTCTTCCGCCAGTGACTTTATGTCACCGACCGCCCACCAGCTGATCGTCACTTGGTCCATGAATTGCCGGCGCGGCGCCGCGATCGAGAGATAGGCGCGAAATTCGGGTGGCAGACGTATGCCATATCGCGACTCCAGCGCCGCGATGTCGTCCTCATCATGGGCGGGCGTATAGAATTTGGATTCTGCCAGCGCCCAGTAATCGGCCAGAGCCGCATAGCGCTGCTCCGCCGGTGCGTCGCCCAGTAGCGGCGGGGTCACACACGGATATGATGCCGGTCGCCCGAAGAACGGAAGCCTCTTGAGCCAGGCGATCACCTCAACGCCTCCATTCCACCATGGCCATGGTCACGCTTCAGGCAAATGCCGGGCCAGCCGCGTTTGCAACAGGTCGATCAAGGCCGGATCCATGAAGGCATAGTTGTCGGGGATGTCCAGACAGATCAGCCGTTTGCCGTTCAACGCCCGGCGGAACCGCTGCTGAACCTTGGTTCGGTGGACCTTCTCCATGACCACGATGACGTCCGCCCAGATCACTAGCTCGGCCGTCAGCGGATTTTCGGCGTCGTTGTTCGTCCCGGCGGACGAGACCTCCAGGTCACGTCGCGACGCGAAAACCTGCTCCGCCGTCGGGCTGCGCAGCCGGTTCTGGCTACACACGAACAGGACATGGGTGATTGCAGGTCGGCGGGGCATGGCGCCCAAGCCTATCCGTTTCGCGATGCTGCTGGGAAGCCTCGATCGGCGGACTTTCGCCCGACCGCGATAGGGGGCGGGCGCTGGAGGTAGAGGATGCCGGTGCGAGTTCAACGGGCAATCAGAGCGGCCGCATGGCCTCTCCGGCCGCGCGGCTGAGCGCGTTCGGCCAACCCGTTATCGCGGCTGCCATCACCAGGCCGGAAATCGCCACCAGTGGCGCGGCGCGGGCCGTCCGTAAAACGAAAAGGCCCGGCGTCGCATCGCTGCAACGCCGGGCCCTGTCGCCCGAAAAGGGATGGCTTATTCAGCCGAGGGGATCAGCCCTCGTTCTGCAGGTTCACCGCCGCATATTTGCCGCGACGATCGACTTCGATCTCGAACTGCAGACGGTCGCCTTCGTTCAGCGAACCCATGCCGGCGCGCTCGACGGCCGAGATGTGAACGAACGCGTCGGGCTGGCCGTCGTCGCGCTGAATGAAGCCGAAGCCCTTCATTGCGTTGAAGAACTTGACCGTGCCGGTCGCCTTCTCGCCGGTCAGCTGGCGCTGCGGGGCGCCGCCGAAACCACCGGCCGCACCGCCGCGGGGACCGCGGTCACCGCCGAAGCCGCCTTCACGCGGTTCGCGGGGCGCGCGATCCTGGACCGGAAGCGGCTCGCCTTCGATCTTCAGCTCGGTGGCCGAGATGCGGCCGCCGCGATCGACGAGCGTGAAGCCGAGCGGCTGGCCTTCCGCCAGGCCGGTCAGGCCGGCCTGCTCGACCGCCGAAATGTGGACGAACACGTCTTCGCCGCCGTCATCACGCACGACAAAGCCGAAACCCTTCTGCGCGTTGAAGAACTTGACGACGCCCGTGCCCTCGCCAACGACCTGGGGGGGCATCCCGCCGCCACGACCGCCGCCGAAGCCGCCACCGCCGCCGCCACGGAAACCGCCGCCGCCGCCGCCGAAGCGATCACCGCCGCCGAAGCCGCCACGATCGCCACCACCGCCGAAGCGATCGCCGCCACCGAAGCCGCCGCCGAAGCCGCCACCGCCGAAGCGATCACCGCCGCCGAAGCCGCCACCAAAGCCGCCTTCATCGCCGCCGCCGAAATTGTCCCGCTTGTCGCGACCACGCGTGCCGCGATTGCCTCGGCTACCTCTATCGAAACCCATAAGCCCTGTTCGTCTTCCCGGTTCGCCCGCAAATGCTATCTTCAAGAACCGTGCGCCGGACGAAGAGCGCGGGTCTTTTGGCGCCAAACCTTTTGCGCCTAGTTGCTATCCATAACGCAGAAGCTCTCCCATCGCGAACGAAATCGTGCACGCGCCTCTCTGTTCATCGCGAACGAGGCAGATTGCGTCGGAATTGTGGCCAAAACTCCACAATTCCTGTGGAAAAAAACCGGGGGCATCGGCCCGCCGATTCGGCCGATCGCGGTTGAGGCTTTCCCCCGCCCCCGCTAGGGCAGGACATATGACCGTTCATCTGCATGAAGAAGACATCCCCGCCGACCTGTTCGCCGCCGGCGCCGCGATCGCGGTGGATACCGAGACGATGGGCCTGATCACCCCGCGCGACCGGCTGTGCGTCGTCCAGCTGTCGGATGGCGGCCCGGACGAGCATCTGGTGCGCTTCGGCCCGAACAGCGACTATGCCGCGCCCAACCTGCGCGCGCTGCTGGCCGATCCGGCACGGCTGAAGCTCTATCATTTCGGGCGATTCGATATCGCCGCGATCCGCCATTATCTGGGCGTGGTCGCCGCGCCCGTCTATTGCACCAAGATCGCCTCGCGGCTGATCCGCACCTATACCGACCGCCACGGCCTGAAGGAGCTGGTCCGCGAGCTGCTGGGCGTCGAGCTGTCCAAGGCGCAGCAATCGTCCGACTGGGGCGCGCCCGAACTGTCCGACGCGCAGCGCGAATATGCCGCCTCGGACGTGCGCTATCTGCACCGGATGAAGGTCGAGCTGGACAAGCGGCTGGTGCGCGAGGGGCGGATGGAACTGGCCCAGGCCTGTTTCGACTTCCTGCCCGCGCGCGCCGAGCTGGACCTGGCGGGCTGGCCCGAGGTCGATATCTTCGCCCACGCCTGATCCGCCCCGCCCTTTAGGAAGCAGCCGCCATGTCCGAGATCGCCGATCGCGTCCGCACCCAGCGCCAGCGCTGGGCCGCGCCGGGCAGCCGCCACGACCGGTTCGTGACGGCGGCGCGCTGGATCCTGCCCAGCGCGATCGGTGTGCTGACCGCGTTCCTGGTGATGGCGCCGATCTATTCCTCCAGCGAGGTGTCCTTCGTCCTCGACAAGAAGAAGGTCGAGGTCGCGCGCGAACGGATGAAGATCCAGGCCGCGCAATATCGCGGCGTCGACGACAAGGGGCAGCCCTTCTCGCTCGACGCGGGCTCGGCGATCCAGCGCAGCTCGGCCGAGCCGGTGGTGGAGCTGAACCGGCTGGCCGCCGCGATCCAGCTGTCCGACGGTCCCGCCACGGTGCGCGCCAATTCCGGGCTGTACGACATGCGGACCGAGCAGGTGAAGCTGGACGGCCCGCTCAACGTCCAGTCGCAGGGCGGCTACAACCTCCAGACGCAGAACGCGACGATCGACCTGCAACAGCGCACGCTGGTATCGGGGGGGGCGGTGACGGGCCGCATGCCGCAGGGCAATTTCAGCGCCGACAAGCTGCGCGCCAATCTGGAGGATCGCACCGTCCGGCTGGAAGGCAACGCCCGCTTGCGCATCGTGCCGTAAAGCACGAAATAGCCGATCATGAACAAGTTCATCGCCGCGACGGCTCCTGCCCTCATCGTCCTTGCCGTGTCCGCGGCGGCGCAGGTCCGGCACAACAGCCGCGCGCCGATCGATTTCGGCGCCGATGTCATCGAATTGCAGGACAAGCAGAATCGCGGCGTGCTGTCGGGCAATGTCTCGCTGCGCCAGGCGGAAATGACGCTGACCGCCGCGCGGATGACGATCACCTATACGGGGCAGGTGATCGGCGGGAAGCCGCAGGTGTCGCGCTTCGACGCGTCGGGCAATGTCGTGGTCAAGCGCCCCAACCAGACCGCGCGCGCCAATTACGGCATCTATGACCTGAACCGCCGGGTCATCACGATGCTGGGCAACGTCACCCTGACTCAGGACGGCAACACGGTGAATGGCGGGCGGCTGACCATCAATCTCGACACCGGGCGCGCGGTGATCGACGGATCGTCGGTGGCGGGCGGCGCATCGGGCGGCAATGGCGGCACCGTGTCGCGCGCGCCGTCGGGCCGGGTCACGGGCACCTTCTCGGTCCCCGATCGCAACTGACGCGTGACGCCGGGCGCCCGCCCGCGCTACCGTGGTTGCCAATGAAGGGAACAGACTGGCCGATGGATATGGAAACCCCGATTCGCGAGGCGCAGGAGCACAGGCCCCCTGTGGCCGAGCCGCCCGTGGCGAACGGCCTGCAGGTCGTGTCCATCGCCAAGAGCTATGACAAGCGCACCGTCCTGACCGACGTCTCGGTCTCGGTCGGGCGCGGCGAGGTGATCGGGTTGCTCGGCCCAAACGGCGCGGGCAAGACGACCTGTTTCTATTCGGTCATGGGGCTGGTGAAGCCCGATTCGGGCCGCATCATGCTGGACGGCGAGGATATCACCGGGCTGCCCATGTATCGCCGCGCGATCCTGGGCCTGGGCTATCTGCCGCAGGAAACCTCGATCTTTCGCGGACTGTCGATCGAGAAGAACATCCTGACCGTGCTCGAACTGGCCGAGCCCGATCCCGCCGAGCGCGCGCGCAAGCTCGACAAGCTGCTGGAGGAATTCGGGCTGACCCGCCTGCGCGCCGCGCCCGCCATGGCGCTGTCGGGCGGCGAGCGGCGCCGGGCCGAGATCGCGCGCGCGCTGGCCGCCGATCCGTCGATCATGCTGCTCGACGAACCGTTCGCGGGCATCGACCCCATCTCGATCGCCGACATCCGCGATCTGGTGAAGGACCTGAAGCGGCGCGACATCGGCGTGCTGATCACCGACCATAATGTCCGCGAGACGCTGGACATCGTCGACCGCGCCTACATCATCTATGATGGCCGCGTGCTGTTCACCGGATCGCCCGAAGAGCTGGTGGCCGATGCCAATGTCCGCCGCCTCTATCTGGGCGAGGGCTTCTCGCTCTGACCGCATGAGGACCGCGCCCCGCTCCGCCCCGTTCCGCTTCATCGCCTTTGCCGGGCGATGGGCACGGGGCGTCGGACCGGGGGCGTCCGCATGAGCCTGGCCCCGCGCCTCGACATCCGCCAGTCCCAGTCGCTGGTGATGACGCCGCAGCTGCAACAGGCGATCAAGCTGCTGGCGCTGTCCAACCTGGAGATCGAGGCGTTCATCGCCGAGGAGGTGGAGAAGAACCCCCTGCTCGACGCGACCGCGATCCGCGACGTGGCCACCCCCGAGCGTCCCGAGCGCGAGGCGCCCGCCGGTGCCGACGAGCTGGTCGCGGGCACCGCGCCCGCCGAGGATCGCGGGCTCGACCTGGATTACGCGACCGAGAGCCATCAGCAGGACAGCGTCGCCGATGGCGGCACCGGCCCCGATGGCGGGCTGTCGCTGAACGGCGCGGGCACGGGCGGGGGCCTGGGCGGCGAGGACGGACCCGACTGGGATTCGCTGGCCAATGATGCGCCGGGCCTCGCCGAGCATCTGGGGGCGCAGGTTGCGATGATCCTGTCGGGTGCCGACCTGACGATCGCGACCCATATCATCGACCTGCTGGACGAGGCGGGCTATCTGACCGCACCGCTGGCCGAGATCGCCGAGCGGCTGGGCGTCCCGCTGGCGCGTGTCGAATCGATCCTGTCGGTCGTGCAGGGGCTGGAGCCGACGGGGGTCGGCGCGCGCGACCTGGCCGAATGCCTGGCGCTCCAGGCGCGCGAGGCCGACCGCTACGATCCCTGCATGGCGCGGCTGATCGCCAATCTGGACCTGCTGGCGCGCGGCGACCTGGTCCGGCTCAAGCGGATTTGCGGGGTCGATGACGAGGACATGGCCGACATGATCCGCGAGCTGCGCGGCTATGATCCCAAGCCCGGCTGTCGCTATGGCGGCGAACCCGCACAGGCGGTGGTGCCCGACCTGTTCGTCACCCGGACCAAGGCCGGCTGGGGCATTGAGCTGAACACCGCCACCCTGCCCCGCGTGCTGGTCAATCGCCGTTATTATCAGGAACTGCGTCACGGACCGCAGGACAAGGGGTCCAAGGCCTGGCTGGCCGATTGCCTGGCCAGCGCCAACTGGCTGATGAAGGCGCTCGACCAGCGGCAGCGGACGATCATCCGCGTCGCGACCGAGATCGTGAAGCAGCAGGAGGCGTTCTTCCTGAACGGTGTCGCGCATCTGAAACCCCTGACGCTGGCGCGGGTGGCCGAGGCGATCGGGATGCACGAATCGACCGTCAGCCGGGTGACGAGCAACAAATATCTCAGCTGCGCGCGCGGGCTGTTCGAGCTGAAATATTTCTTCACCAGCGGGATCGCGACGGCGGATGGCGGCGATGCGGTGTCGGCGGAGGCGGTGAAGAGCGCGATCCGGACGCTGATCGCGGGTGAAGGCGCCAAGATCCTGTCCGACGACACGCTGGTCGAACTGCTCCAGGCCAAGGGCTTCGACATCGCCCGGCGCACCGTCGCCAAATATCGCGAATCGATGGGGATCGGCAGCTCGGTCCAGCGACGGCGCGCGCGCGCGCTCAACGGCTGACCACCCCGCCATCTTGTACGCGGACCAAGGTGTATTATATTGAAAATACACCAGGGCAGGAGTGCGCCGTCGATGGGCAAGAAGAAGCACAAAAAGAAGCAGAAAAAGGCGGCACGCGCCGAGCAGGCCGGGTCCGCCACAGCGTCGCCGCTGCACCGGGTCGGGCAGGTCCTGCTGGATCAGGCGCGCAGCCCGATGGGACGCCAGCTGATCGCCACCGGCCTGGTGGTCGCCGCCGCCGCGCTGGCGCGCGATACCCAACGCCCGAGCGCCGAGGAACCCTCCGGACCGCCGCCGCAGGACGGCCTGCCGCGCGATCCCGCTCCGTCGGTCCCCGGCGTTTCGGAAGCGGCGGCCTTTGCGGGCATGGCGCTGTCCGCGCTCGACCAGTTCATTCGCCGCAAGACGCCCGAGGACAAGGCATAGACGCGGTCGCGTCGCCCCCTCAGCTTCAGGCCGGGGTCGACCGCATGGGACGCCCGGCCCATCCCCGGTACATCATTGCGATGTGATACGCGCGCCGATCATGATCGCTTGTCGGCGCTGACGCCGCTGGTGGTCATCGAATCAGGTTGGACGGGGGGAGCGACCCGGGTCGCTCGACCCCCGGCACCGACGCGCGATGCCGGTCTTTCCGGCGGCTTCCACTCCTGCTTATCTTGTCATTGAAGCGCGGCGATGCGGCAACCTAGGCGCATGCCCGCCGAATGCATAGCAAAAAAAAGGCTGGTCCGAGGACCAGCCGTGAAAGTTTTTAGGAGAGGATGCCTGAAAGGCCCGCTCTCTTTGGCGGATCGACGCGATTAGCACAACTGCAAGCTAAACAATTTTTGTTGCATTTTTTGCAATCGTGGAACCGACGGGGCGTGGAAACAGCTGGGTAATTGCTTGCAAAACCACGCTGATGACGGGGCCGTCATCCAATTCTTGATCTGGATTTAAACCTGCTTCGCCAAGCATTGTCCGGGTTGCCGACCCTATCGTCGTGCATCTGCGCCCATCAGCCGCAGCAACGCCGTCCCAAATAGAGATATTGGCGCCCCACCAAGTCAAACGAATAGAGAAACGGATATATTTGACCCATTTCCGCTCCGGACGGTTGACGCGGCGAGATTGACGGTTAGGTCAAACCATAAATAAAAAAGGAGCGTATCATGGCCGACGACCCTATCGATGTGAATGCCGTAGAACTGGCGACCGAACTGACCATCGCGTGGCTGGGTAATCCCAACACCCGCACTTCGTCCGAAGAGGTCCCGGCCTTTCTGCACAAGATGCACGAAACCGTATCTTCGCTTCTGGGCAGCGCGCCGCAGGCCGCCGATGTCGAAGCACCGACCGAATATGTTCCGGCGGTTTCGGTCCGCAAGTCGCTTGCGTCGAAGGACCACATCGTCTCGATGATCGACGGCAAGCCCTACAAGACGCTGCGCCGTCATCTGGCGACCCATGGTCTGACCCCTGAGGAATATCGCGAGCGCTACGGCCTGAAGCCCGACTATCCGATGGTCGCCGAGAGCTATTCGGAAAGCCGTCGCGCGATGGCCAAGAAGATCGGCCTGGGCCGCAAGCCCGGTCCGCGCAACGCGGGCGCCGCGCCTGCCGCGCGCAAGCCGCGCAAGGCCGAGGCCGCCGACGCCGAATAAGCGACGGCGCGATCGACCGATCGCATGAAGGCCCGTCCGACCGTCCTGCTCGTCTCCCGGAGCAGGATGGTCAGGCGGGCCTTTTGCTTGGGTGGGGTTGTGATCCCTTCCCTCTCCCCTGGACAGGGGAGAGGGAAGAATACCCATTCCGGATTGTCGATCCCCCAAAGACGCCCGGACGGAACGAACCGCCCGCTTACTGCCCGAAGGCGCCCTTGCGGTAGAGCAGCGTGATCGCCACGCGGCGGTTGCGCGGGTCGGAGGGGTTGTTGGCGATCATCGGTTCGCGATCGGCGACGCCTTCGATCCGCTCGAACCGCGACTCCGGGAGCCCGCCCGATGCCAGCCGGCGGCGGGTCGCCTCGGCGCGGCTGGACGACAGCAGCCAGTTGTTCATCGCGCGTGGATCGCCGTAAGGCACGCCGTCGGTGTGGCCGCGGATCATGATCGTGTTGGGCACGTCGGCGACCGTCTTGGCGATGGTGCCGATCAGCTCGGACGCCTCCGGGGTCAGCGTCGTCGTCCCCATCGCGAACATCGAATAATTGGCATTGTCGACCAGGTCGATGCGCAGTCCGTCATCGGTCGGGATGAAACGCACCTGCTGCGCCAGTTTCTTGAGCTGGGGCGTGACCTCCATCTTCTTCAGAAGCTCGCGCTTGACCGCGTCGAAGGTCTGCTGGTCGCGCGCCATGCTGTCGGGATTGCGCAGCGAGCCCTTGTTGCCGGTGCCCGCCTTGTTGCCGCCCTGGCCGTTGATCTTCATGACCATGGTCTGGGTGATGGCCGCGCTGCTTTCCTTGTGCATCTGGCCCAGCCCCGCGCCGCCGTTGAGGACGCCGCCGCCGATGCCCACCGACTTGGTGTCGAGCAGGGTCGGCGCGAAATAGTCGGCGATGCCCTTGCGCTGCTTCTCGGTGGTGGCACCCAGCAGCCAGAGCAGCAGGAAGAACGCCATCATCGCCGTCACGAAGTCGGCATAGGCGACCTTCCACGCGCCGCCATGATGCCCGCCATGACCATCGGCGATGATCTTCTTGACGATGACGATCTTGGGCGGCTCGTTCTTGCCGTGCGGTGCGCGGGCCATGGCTTATTTGCCCCGCAGGCCGTCGAACACCTCGGCAAAGCCGGGCTGGTCCTTGTGCGCGATGCCGGAGCGTGCCGCCTCGATGACCAGCGGCTGCGGATGGCCGTGGAGCGAGGCGATGATGATTTGCTTGACCACGTGATAGATAGCCGCGTCGGCGTCGATCACCTGCTTCAGCCGCCCCGCGAACGGGTTCACGATGCCATAGGCCAGGAGCACGCCCATGAAGGTGCCGACCAGCGCCGAGCCGATCATGCCGCCCAGCACGCTCGGCGGCTTGTCGATCGAACCCATGGTCTTCACGATGCCGAGCACGGCAGCGACGATGCCGAGCGCGGGCAACGAGTCGGCCAGGCTCTGAAGCGTGCCCTGCGGCCCCTCTACCTCATGGTGGTGGGTCTTGATCGCATTGTCCATCACCTCCTCGACCGCATGCACGTCGAGCGTGCCGGACGAGACGACGACCAGCCGCAGCGTGTCGGCGATCAGGTTGACGAGGGTATGGTCGGCGACGAGGCGCGGATATTCGGCGAAGACCGACGAGGACTTGGGGTCCTCGACATGCGGTTCCAGCGCGATGGGGCCCTCGGTGCGCAGCATCTTCATCAGCTTCGAGACGAGGAAGATGACGTCGAGATAGTCCTGCTTCTTGTATTTCGGGCCCTTGAAGATCTTGCCCATCGCGCCGCCCAGCGCCTTCAGCTCCTTGCCGGAATTGCCGATGACGAGCGCGCCGACGGCTGCACCGCCGATGATGAGCATCTCGTGCGGGATCGCCTCGAACACGGGGCCCAGCTTGCCGCCGGTGATGGCGAAGCCGCCGAACACCATGCCGAGCAGGATGACGAGGCCGATGGCAGGAAACATGGTGAACCGATTCTCCCGAAGACCGGCGCTGTGCCTGTCAGACCACCCGCCTACGCCTCTTAGGTCAAAATAGGGTTACCGGGCGCGGGCCCGGACAGCATCACTTGAGGTAATCGAACAGCGACAGGTTCGACAGCTTGGTGAAGCTGGCCTGGGTCGCCTGCAACACGGTCATCGTCTGCTGCAACTGGGTGATGGTCGTGACGGCATCGGCGTCCTCGACGCTGGAGCGGAGCGCGGTGCGGTCGGTGGCGGCCTTTTGCTGCAACCCCTGCTGCAGTTCGACACGCGCCGCGCGCGCGCCGACCGAGGCCTGCACGCTCGCGATATTGTCGTTCGCGGCACTCAACTTGTTCATCGCGTCCTTGATGGACGCGCTGACGTCACCAGATCCTGACTGAAGTGCGGTAACCAGGTTGTTAAGCACGTTGAGCGTGTCGTCGCTGCCCGCCTTGAACACCCGGTCCGCGCCGACCGACACGTCGATCGACTGGCCGTCGGCGATCGGGATGTCGGAGACACTGGCCCCCGAATAGACATAGGTGCCGTTGACCTGCTTGACGGCATCGGTCCCCGCCGCCGCGCCGAACAGCGGCAGGCCGCGCGCATCCTTGGAATTGGCAAGCCCGACCAGCGCGTCGCGAATCGAGGCGATCTGGTCGCCCACGCTCGACCGGTTGGCGGCCGACAGCGTGCCGTTGGCGGCCTGGGTCGCCAGTTCCAGCGCCTTCTGCACCTGCTTGCCGATCTGGCCCAGCGTGGTGTCCGCCTGTTGCAGCAGCGATCCCGCCACCGTCAGATTGGTCTTGTAGACCGCGTCATTGGCGTCGCGCCGGTTGAATTCGGCGATCTGGGCCGATGCGGCGGCGTCGTCGGACGGGGTCTGCAGCTTCTTGCCGGTCGAAATCTCGACCTGCAGCGCATTCGCCTTGCCCGTCAGCTCCGACATCCGGCGCGACGCCGTTTCATAGAAGACGTTGGTGGAAATCTGCATGGCCGTTACCGGAGCTCGAGAATGGACTGGAAGGTGTCGCGCGCGGCCTGGATGACGCGGCTCGACGCGGAATAGGCCTGCTGGAACCGCATCAGCGTCACCGCCTCCGAATCCAGCGTCACGCCCGAAGCCGCCGACAGGGTCGCCTTGGCGCCGTCGCTGATCGCGGTCTGCGCCTCGGCGACGGTCTGGCGCTGCTTGAGCGTGGTGGCGTTGCCGGTGACGATCTGGGTCAGCCGGTTTTCGAAATTGCCGGTGCTCGTGTTGCTGCGCGCCTGTTCGAGCAGGGTCAGATTGTCGGCGTTGCGCGATCCCGCGCCATTGCTGGCCGCCGCGATGCCGGAGCCGCTGGTCAGCAACAGGCTCATATTGGCGGTGCCGTCGGTCAGGGCGAACATCTTCGCGCCCTGCTGACCGTTCACGTCCTGGCCGCCCGCCTGCAAGGTGTTGACGGTGTTGACGAAATCCTTCGCGACCTGGTTGAAGGCGCCGCGCGTGGCGTTGATCCGCTCCGCCCCGTCGAGCATCCCCGCCATCGACCCGCCGGTGGGGATGAAGTCGTGAAGCTCGCCCTGCACCGCCACCTTGAAGGCCACGCTGCCATCGGTTCCGCGCTGATAGGTCACCGAACCCGTCACATCGGGTGCGGCCAGCACCGGCCCGGCGCGATCGCCCAGCCGCACCGTCGCGCGCCCCAGATAGTCGGTGGTGCTGGTGATGTCGGCCAGCGCGCTCATCTTGGTCAGGATCTGGTCGCGCTGGTCGGTCAGCTGCGCCGCCGCCGCCGTTCCCGCCTGGGTCCGGCCCAGCCCGTCATTGACGCGCACCAGCGAGACGGCGAGCGAGGACAGGTCCTGCGCCGCCTGCCGCGCCTGGCCGTCGAAATCGGCCTGGACCTGGTCGAAGGCCGCATTGGTCGCGCTGAAGGCGCTGGCGGTCGACCGCGCCGCCTCCAGCATCGTCGCGCGCAACGCGTTCGAGCTCGGATCCGACGCCAGGGTGCGCGCGGCGGTGAAGAAGGAGGTAAGGCGGGTCTGAACCTGGTCGCCGGTCAGCGTGCTTTCGATCCGGCTCAGCCAAGTCGCCCCCGTCTGGGTCCGCGACAGGTCGGAGGTGGCCGAGCGCACCGCGGCGGTGGCATAGACGTCGGTCGAACGCGCGATGCCCAGCACCACCACGCCCGAGCCCGCCGACACCTTGTTCGCCGACAGCCCCGCCGCCGGCGAGACTTCCTGCGTCGTGACCGTCCGGCGCGAATAGCCGTCCGTCGCGACATTGGCGATATTCTCACCAACGGCGGTCAGCGCGGTTTGATATGCGCGGACGCCCGAAGCGCCGATAGAGAGCAGATCGCTCATGCGACTCGTGCTACATTATTTCTGGTTAACGGCAGGTTGAGATTTGGCGAGGAAGGCGGTGACCGCCTTGCCGATGCCCAGCGGCGCCTGGACCGCCATCGTCTGCGCGACCTGCTGATCCTGCATGTCGCGGAACGTGTCGAGCGCCTTCGATTCGAACATCGTGTCGCCCAGCTTGGTCTGGCGCATCGCCTTGAGCATCATGCCGGTGAAGATCGCCTCGAACTGGGTGCCCGCCTTGTCCAGATTGGCGCCGTTGGACAGCCGCCGGGTGTCGGTCGACACGCTTCCCGAAATCGCCGAAGCGGGGGCGGAAGTCGGCGAAATCGCCGAGCTGGGTGCGATGCTCTGGGTCACAGGACGATCAACTCCGCTTTCAGTGCGCCGGCTTCCTTCAGCGCTTCGAGGATGGCGACCAGGTCGGACGGGGCCGCGCCGATCGCGTTCACCGCCTTGACGATGTCGGCGAGCTTGGGACCGGGGGCGAGGACGAACATCGGGCGACGCTCTTCCTCGACCGAGACGCCCGATTTCTGGGTGATCGCGGTCTGGCCGCCGCTCAACGGGCCGGGCTGGCTGACGCGCTGCTGCTCGTCGATCTTCACGGTCAGCTTGCCGTGCGTCACCGCCGCCGGGCCGACCCGGACCGCCGAGTTGATGACGACGGTGCCGGTGCGCGCGTTGACGATCACCTTGGCGGGCGGCTCGGCGGAGGCGACGTCGAGATTCTCGATCTCGGACATCAGCGTGGCGCGGACATCGGCGCCCATCGGCGCGCGGACCGCGACCGACACGGCGTCCATCGCCTGCGCGATGCCCATGCCGAGGCGCGCATTGATCGCCTGCGCGACATTCTGCGCGGTGGTGAAGTCGGCGCGGGCCAGGTTGAAGGTCAGCATCGGCGCGGTGTCGAAGCCGGTCGCGACCGCACGCTCGACCGTCGCGCCCTCGGGGATGCGGCCGGTGGAGGGGACGTTGACGACGATCTTCGACCCGTCCGCGCCCTCGGCACCCAGGCCGCCGACCGCGAGATTGCCCTGCGCCATCGCATAGATCTGGCCATCGGCGCCCTGGAGCGGGGTGAGGATCAGCGCGCCGCCGCGCAGCGACTTGGCCTTGCCCATCGAGGACACGGTGATGTCCAGCTTCTGCCCCGGCTTGGCGAAGGGCGGCAGCTCGGCGGTGACCATCACCACCGCGGCGTTCTTCATCCCCGGATTGGCGCCCGGCGGCAGTTGCAGGCCGAACCGCGAAACCACCGCCTTCAGCGACTGGACGGTATATTCCAGATTGTCGTCGCCCGTGCCCGGCAGGCCGACGACGACGCCGTATCCGGTCAGCTGGTTGGTGCGGATGCCCTGGAAACCGCCCAGATCCTTGATCCGGTCGGCCGAGGCCGGGGCCGCGATCAGGAGCGTGGCGAGGAGCGTGAGGAGGAAGCGGATCATGTCTCTATGCCTCAGAACGGGCTGACGGCCTGGAAGAAACGGCTCAGCCAGCCCTGGCGGCTGGCGCGGGCGACATCGCCCTTGCCGGTATAGGCGATCTGCGCATCGGCGACGCGGGTCGATTCGACGCGGTTGTCGATGCCGATATCGGCCATGCGGACCAGCCCCTTGATCCGGATGAACTCGTCACCGCGGTTCAGCGTCACGCGCTTCTGCCCCTGGACCAGCATGGTGCCGTTGGGGAAGACCTGCGCCACGGTCACGCTGATCTCGCCCGACAGCGAGTTGGACTGGTCGGCCGCGCCCGAACCGTTGAAGTTGCGGCTGCCGCCCATGCCGATATCGGTCGACTTGAGCAGCGAGCCCAGCGGGCCGGTGGTCGGCGGGTTGATCCCCAGATCGCCCTTCGAGCCGAGCTTGGAGGTCGCCGACTTGGACGCCGCCGTGCGCTCGACGAGGACGATGGTGAGGGGATCGCCGACCCGGCGCGCGCGCCATCCCTCGTACAGCGCGGCATAGCCGTCGGCCGCCTGGAAGATCGAGCCGTTGGCGGGCTGGACCGGCTGGGCGGGCATGGGCGCGGGGCGGACGGTGGTGAAATCCTCGACCGGCTGCTTCTTGCCGAAGAGGCTGGCCTGCGCGGGCAACGGCGCGAGCGCGGCGACGACCATCGCGGCGGCCGCCGTCGACAGCGCCAGTTCGATCCAATAGTCGAAACGGGGAAGAGCCAGACGCATCACCGGCCTCACAGATTCTGGTTGGCGTATTGGAGCATCTCGTCGGTCGACTTGATCATCTTCGAGTTGACCTCATAGGCGCGCTGGGTCTCGATCATGTCGACCAGCTCCTCGACGACGTTGACGTTCGAGCCTTCGAGCATGCCCTGGCGGATCTGGCCGCGCCCCTCGAGCCCCGCGACGCCCATGCCGACCGCGCCCGAGGCGGCGGTCTCGGTCAGGTAATTGTCGCCCTTGGACTGGAGGCCCGCCGGGTTGGGGAAGGTCGCGACCTGGATCTGGCCGATCTCGGCGGGGGCGACCTGGCCCTGGATGGTGGCCGACACGGTGCCGTCGGAGCCGATGGTGATCTGGGTCGCGCCCTGCGGCACGGTGATGCCCGGCATCACCTGATAGCCCTCGGACGTGACCAGCAGCCCCTCGGCCGAGCGCGAGAAATTGCCCGCGCGGGTATAGCCCAGCGTCCCGCCCGGCATCTGCACCTGGAAGAAGCCCTCGCCGTCGAGCGCCATGTCCAGGCTGTTGTTGGTGGTCTGCATCGACCCTTGCGTGTTGATCCGCGCGGTGCCCTGGATGCGCACGCCGGTGCCCAGGTTCAGGCCGGTCGCATATTTGCTCTCGGTCGAGCTGGCCGCGCCCGGCGCGGTGATCGTCTGATAGGCCAGCGTCTCGAACGCGGCGCGATCGCGCTTGAACCCGGTCGTGTTGACGTTGGCCAGGTTGTTCGAGATGACCCGCATGCGCATGTCCTGGGCGTCGAGCCCGGTGCGCGCGATGTGCATGGCGGCGGAAGACATAAACCCTTAATCCTCAGCTCGGCAGCCGCATCAGCGATGCGCTGTTCTCGTCCATCGACTTGGCCTCTTTCATGAGGTTGGCCTGCACCTCGTAGCTGCGCTGGTTCTCGATCATGTCGACCAGCGTCTGGGTCATGTTGACGTTCGACCCTTCCAGCGCGCCCGACTGGACGGTGGCGTCCATGTCCTGCGGCAGCGCCCCGCCGCCCTTGACGCGCAGCAGATTGTCCAGCCCCTTGACCGTCTGGCTGCCGCGCGTGTCGGCCAGCTTCATCCGGTCGATCACCTGCGGCTGGGTGCCGGGCCCTGCGCCCAGCGGCACGATCGACAGCGTGCCGTCAGGCGAGACGCTCATCGAATTATAGGGGGGCACGGTAATCGGGCCGTTCTGGCCGATCACCGGAAAGCCGTCGCCGGTCTGCAGCACGCCCGAGGCCGTGACCTCCAGGTCGCCGCGACGGGTATAGGCTTCCGACCCGTCGGGGGCCTGCACCGCCAGCCACGCGCTGGAGGTCGCGACCGCGACGTCCAGCGGATTGCCGGTATGCTGGACGGTGCCGGGCTGGCGGTCGGCGTCGGTCACTTCCTCGGCGGTGGGCATCCGCGCCTCGAACGCCGCGCCGCCGCCCTTCAGGTCGATGCGGTCGAACACGACCCGGTCCGAACGGAAACCGATCGTCGAGGCATTGGCCATGTTGTTGGCGATCGCCGACTGCGCCGACATGTGCGCCCGCAGTCCCGTCGCCGCCGTATAGACCAGCTTGTCCATCGCTGCCCCCCGTTACCTGTCCCGTTACCCGGCCCGTTTCGCTTAGCTGCGGATGTTGAAGATGGTCTGCGAGATCTGGCTCGACGTATCGAGCGCCTTGGCGTTCGCCTGGAAGTCGCGCTGCGCGGCGATCAGGTTGACCAGCTCCTCGGTGATGTCGACGTTCGACCCCTCGATGGTGCTCGACCGGATCGCGCCGTACGCGCCCTGGTTGGCGGTGCCGAACTTGGCCGCGCCCGACTTGCCGGTCGCCTCCCAATAGCTGTTCCCCTCCTGGCGCAGGCCCGGCATGTTGACGAAGGTCGCCACCGCGACCTTGCCCAGCGCGGCGGTCTCGCCGTTGGAGAAGGAGGCGGTCACCAGGCCGTCGTCGCCGACCGACACGCCCGACAACAGGCCCACCGACTTGCCGTCCTGGGTGCGCGAGGCGACCGAGAAGATCGAACCCGACTGCGACGAGCCGGTATAGTCGATCGACAGCGGCTGCGACGTGGTCGAGGTGCGCGGGGTGAAATTGTCGAACTTGGTCGCCCCGGTCGGCGACTTCAGGTTGCCGCCCGAATCGAAGGTCATCTTGATCGGGTCCTTCGACCCGCCATTGGTCGTCATCTGCTGATCGCCGACGAAGCTGTAGACCAGCCAGCTGCTGCTGCCGTCCGAGGGCTGGATCGCATTGCCATTGGCATCGACCGGCAACGGCGCGCGGACATAATAGTTGGTCAGCGTCATGGCGTTGCCCGCCGTGTCGTAGATCTTGGTCTGGGTCGTGTTGTTGTACGTGCCCATATTGGTGCGGTCGAACGCGGCGGTCGGCGCGACGGCGGTGCTCGACAGGTTGATGGCCATCGTCACCTTCTTGGTGGCGACCGGCGTGCCGCTGGTCGTGGGCAGCTGAAGGCTGGTCAGGCCGTCATTGCCGAACGCGGTGACGTTGCCGTCCTTGTCGACCGGGAACACCTGGACGCGGTTGCCCTGCGTGTCGGTCACATAGTTCTTGGTGTCGACCTGGAACGAGCCGTTGCGCGTGTACTGGAGCGTACCCGCGGTGCCGCCCGCCTGCACCGTGAAGAAGCCGTCGCCCGAAATGGCGAGGTCCAGCGCGTTGGAGGTGCTGGTGTAATTGCCCTCCTTGAACTCCTGCCGGTTGGCCTTGACCACGGTGCCCGAGCCGACCTGCTTGAACGGGTCGGTGGCGAAATTGGCGGCCATCACGTCGGCGAATTCGGCGCGGCTCTTCTTGAAGCCGTTGGTGCCGACATTGGCGAGGTTGTGCGAGATGACCGACATGTCGGTCTGCGAAGCCTGAAGGCCGCTGAGCGAGGTGTAGAAGGACATGGGCTATCTTCCTGGTACGTGAAGGGGGATCAGCCGACGGCGCGGACGGCGGAGAGCTGGACCTGGCCCAGACCGGCGACGGTCAGGACCGGCGAGCCGGTGGAGGGCAGCGAGACGGACTGGACGGGCGCCCAGACCAGCGAGCGGCTGGTGACGGCGGTGCTGCCGTTGTTGGCGGACACCGAGATGGTGAAGGGGCCCGATCCGGCGCTCTTGCCGTCGGCGGTCTTGCCGTCCCAGTCATAGCTGGCCGCGCCCGCCTTCTGCGCGCCGAGCGACAGCGTCTTGAGGACCCCGCCACTGGCATCGGCGATGGTCACCGTCACGTTGGACGCCGCGGCATCCAGTTCGACCTGACCCGCCAGCCCGCCGCTGGTGCGGCCATAGGCGGTCGTGCCCTGGGTCAGCACGGTCTTGCCGACATAGTTCATCGCGGCCGCGGGCGTGGTCCCGGTCAGCTTGTTCGCGAGCGAGGTCAGCGTGGTGTTCATCTCGGAGATGCCCGCCACGCTGGAGAATTGCGCCATCTGGGCGACCATCTGGGTATTGTCCATCGGCGAGAACGGGTCCTGGTTCTTCAGCTGCGCGGTCAGCAGCTTCAGGAAATCGGCCTGGCCCAGCGTGGTGGACTTCTTCGCCGTCGTGGTGGTCGAGGACGAGCCGGTCGACCCGGTTCGCGCGATGCCCAGACTGTCGAGCGTCGACTCGAGCGCGGTGGATGTCATGATCAGCGTCCCAGCTTGAGGGTATCGAGGATCAGCGACTTGGCCGTCTGCATGACCTCGACATTGTTCTGGTAGGTGCGCGAGGTCTCCATCATGTCGACCAGCTCGCGGGTCTCGTCGACGGCGGCCTCGTAGATATTGCCGTCCTTGTCGGCCAAGGGGTTGTTCGGATCGTGCCGCTTGGCGGGGTCCTCCCCGGCGGTCACGATCTTCTCGACGTCGACGGTGGACAGGCCGGTCGCGGCGTCGAAGCTGGTGCGGAAGACCGGCTTCATCGTCTTGTACGCGGTCTCGGCCGACCCGGCGACACCGCCCGCATTGGCGAGGTTCGACGCGGTGGTGTTCATCCGCACCAGCTGCGCCGACATGGCGCGGCCCGCGACCTGGAAGATGGAGAGAGGCGTGTCGGCCATCGCTTATTCGCCCTTCAGCGCGCGGGTGATGGTGGAGATGCGGCCGTTCAGGAACGACAGCGTCGTCTGATACTGGACGGCGTTTTCGGCGAAGGCGGTCTGTTCCTGGTTGAGTTCGACCGTGTTGCCGTCGAGCGAGGTCTGGAGCGGAACGCGATACTTCGTCGCGCCGGCGATCCCCTTGCCCTGGCCCTGGTCGGAGCCGCCCTCGATCGCGGCGAGCGCCGCCTTGAAATCGATGTCGCGCGCCTTGAATCCGGGGGTGGAGGCGTTGGCGATGTTCGAGGCCAGCACACCCATGCGCTGCGCCCGGACTTCCAGCGCCGCGCCGTGAATTCCGAAAAGCGTTTCTGCGGCCATCGTTCAACCTCCTTTCCCACGCGGATCATCGCGATAACCGGGGATACGCAATCACCGTGCCAACCTGTCGAAAGGCGCGGAAAGGCGCGGGGTCGGGCTGGCCCGGCCGCCTTGCCCGCCCGCCCTCCGGCAAGGCGTTGCCGCCTTTTGCCGGTCGGCGGCAACGAAGCGGCAGCATGGTCCTGCCGCCCCACCCGCGCCGCGCGCGCCGCCCCGACGCGCTCCCCCCAGCGGGTGCGACTTTGGCGAATCCGCACAGGCATTTGGCCCGGTCTTTGCGTGGCGGCGCGCATGATAGCCCTTCCACCGCTCCACCAGTTCTTCGACTCCGCGGCGCTCGCCATCGTGCTGGGCGGGACGCTGATCGCGACGCTGTTGCGCACGCCATGGCGTGACGGGCGGCGCGCGCTCCGGGCGCTGGCCGTGCTGGCGCGGAAGCCCTTCGCCGCCGAGCCGCTGATCGAACAGATCGCGCATCTGTCGCGCGTCGCGCGGCGGCACGGGGTGCTGACGCTCGATCGTTCGGTCGTCACCGACCCCGATCTGGCCGAGGCGATCGCCGCGATCGTCGATGGCGAGGGGCCGGAGGCCGTGACCGCGCGGCTCGACCTGGCGCGGCAGGGCCGGATCGAGCGCCATGTCGCGGTCGCCGATATCTGGACCGGCGCGGCCGAGGTGGCGCCCGCCATGGGCATGGTCGGCACGCTGATCGGACTGGCGGCGATGTTCGCGACGATGAACGATCCGCAGCGGATCGGCGGCGCGATGGCGATCGCGCTGCTCGCCACCCTCTATGGCGCGCTGTTCGCCAATCTGGTCGCCCAGCCGATCGCGATGCGGCTGCGCCGCGCCGCGCGGATCGAGGCGTTCGAGCGGACCCGCATCGTCGCCCCGCTTGCCGCCCTGGCCGCGCGCGAGGCCCCGCGCCCCTCGCGCGGATCGACGGCGTCGTCCAAGTCGGGCCCGTCCTCTCCGCCCAGCCTGATGAGCGTGGCATGACCGATCCGGTGTTTCCCGATCCCGTGCCCTCGCGGCCGATCTGGCTGATCACGCTGGCCGACCTCGCCCTGTTGCTGGTCGGCTTCCTCGTTCTCGTCCAGGCGACGGGGGCGGAGCGGCGGCCCGCGCTGCTCAACGGACTGCGCGCGCAGTTCGGCGCCAACACCGATCCCGCATCGCAGGCGCTCCGCCTGCCCCCCGCCCCGCCGCCCGCCATGCCGGTCGCGACCGCCTCGCTGAGCTTCGCCCCCGGTTCGGCCGAGCCGGTCGATCCCGACCCGCTGCTGGGCCCCTGGGCGCGCGAGGCGCTGGCCGATCCGCGCATCCGCCTGTCGATCACCGGGGCGACCGACGGCAGCGCCGTCGATGTCGATCCCGTCACCCATAGCGCGGTCGTGCTGGCCGCCGATCGCGCCCGCGCCGCCGCCGCGCTGATCGGCCCCGCCGCCGCCGACCGCCTGATCCTTTCCACCGCCGCCAAGCCGGGCCCGCGCATCGCGATGGTCACGCTCGTCTTTGCCGGCGATCCGCCACGGAGACCCTGATGATCCTGTCGCTGCTTCTGGCCGGTGCCGCCGGCTTTCAGGATATTGCCGCGCTCGACGCCGCCGTCACCGCCTTTACCGGCCGCCCCGTCGGGGTGGAGGGGGGCGCCCGGTCGCCGGTCGATGCCAGGCTGAAGCTCAGCCAATGCCCCACCGTCGCGCTATCATGGCGCACCGAGATGCACGACGCGGTGGTCGTCACCTGTTCCAGCCCGCAATGGCGCATCTTCGTGCCGGTGCTGGCCGTGCCGAAGCCCGCCGCCGAGCCGCGCCCGATTCCCGTCGCCGCCGCCCGAGTGGAGCCGGTCATCCGGCGCGGCGATCCGGTGGTGATCGAGGCGGGATCGAACGGCTTTTCGATCACCCGCGAAGGCGTGGCGATGGCCGATGCCGCGCCCGGCGCGCATTTCCTGGTCCGCATCGATTCGTCCCGCCAACCGGTCCAGGCGGTCGCGCTGGCCAGCGGTCGCGCCACCCTGCCCGGCTGGGCCGAATAGCGGAATGCCCATCGGCCGGAAAATCGGGGGCGAGAGCGTAAATTCTCGCTAAAGATTCCCCGGATTCGGCCGTTACCCTCCATGTCAGCGGAACCAGAAGGTGCGGACATGGTGGATGTAACAAGGCTGAGTGCCGGGGAAGCGAGGATCGGGCGGATCGCCGCCGTGACGCGTCCCAACGCGCTCGCGGCGAGCACCCAGACCGCTCCGAACCCGGCCAAGGCGGCCAGCGAGACCAGCGGCGTCGGCAATCTGGCGCGCGACCTGGCGGCCCAGCCGCCGGTCGACATGGATCGTGTCGCCCAGATCAAGAAGGCCATCGCCAATGGCGATTTCCCGATCCTGCCGGCGACCATCGCCGACCAGATGATCGCCCTGAAGCTCGACTGGAACGGTAAATGACGCGCCGTGACGCCCTGATCCAGGTCATCGAGGCCCTGCACCGCGAAATCGCGGCGCTGAAGTCGAACGACGTGGTCGCCCTCGAACGCGCCACCTCGGAAAAGCTGGCCGCGATCGAACAGGTCGCCGCGCTGGGCACCGGCCCCGCCGGGCCCGAGCTGCGCGAGCTGGCCGACGAGGCCAACCGCCTGAACGAGACCTGCCGCATCTATGTGAACCTGATGGCGGCCAATGTCCGTCGCAAGCTCCAGACCCTGACCGGGGATGCCGGCATGGGCTATCGCCCCGCGATGCGCGCCTACGCCTGATTGCCGCTTGCCGGGCGGCAAGCCGTTGCCGCTTTGCCGCCACGCCCCCTGCCGACCCTGATGGCCGGCCCTGCCGGCCCCCAGCACGAAAGCCCGCTTTGCCGGGCTTTTTTCGTCTCCCGCGCCGGATTCGCACCGATCCCCGGCACAGCCACGGGGAATTGGCACGCCCTTTGCTGAGTAGAGCCCGAACAAGGGCTTTTACCGAACAGCATGACCGTCCAACCCGTCTCTCAAACCAGGATCCAATCGGCCATCGCGCTGGCGTCCAGCCGCACGGGTGTCGATTTCGGCTATCTGCTGGGGCAGGCCAAGCTCGAGTCCGGGCTGAACGCGAATGCCCGTGCGGGGACCTCCTCGGCCTCGGGCCTGTACCAGTTCGTCGAGCAGAGCTGGCTCGCGGTGGTCAAGAAGCATGGCGCCGAGCATGGCCTGGGCTGGGCGGCGGATTCGATCGGCCAGTCGGGCGGACGCTATCATGTGTCGGGCGAGGCGCGCGCCGCCGTCATGGGGCTGCGCAACGATCCCACCGCCGCCTCGCTGATGGCGGCCGAACATGCCTCGGACAACAAGAGCGCGCTGGAGGCGACGCTGGGTCGCGAGGCGGGCGGTACCGACCTGTATATGGCGCATTTCCTGGGCCTGGGCGGCGCGACCAAGTTCCTGAGCACCATGGCGTCGAGCCCGCAGGCGACCGGCGCCGCGCTGTTCCCCGCCGCCGCGCGCGCCAACCGCTCGGTCTTCTATGCCGCGAACGGCCAGCCGCGCACGCTCTCCGACATCTATAACCGCTTCGCCGACAAGCTGGCGGGCAGCAGCGCCGACAGCGACGCGACCCGCGCCGCCAACCTGCAATTCGCCGCACAGTCGCTCGCGCTGAAGGGCATGGGCGAGGATGCGACGGTCGTCACCGGCAACAACGAAAGCGCCGCCGACGCCATGGCCTGGGCCAACAGCACGATGAACCGGCTGGGCCTGCGCAACGGATCGGCCAGCATCACCGACAGCGACAGCGTGCTGCGCCCCAAGCCCGACCATGCGCGGCTGGCGTACATGATGCTCGCGAGCATGGGGGGTTAAACGATGGGCAAGCTGTTTTCCGGCGGCCGCACCATGGCCCTTCCCGCGGCGATCCTGCTGCTCGTCCTGGTCATGGTCGTGCCGATCCCGCCCGCGCTGCTCGACATCTTCTTCGTCGCCAATATCGCGATCAGCCTGGCCGTCCTGATGGTCGCACTGAACGCCGAAAAGCCGCTCGACTTCTCGGCCTTTCCGACCGTCCTCCTGTTCGCCACGCTGTTCCGCCTGGGCCTCAACGTCGCCTCGACCCGCATCGTGCTGGTGCACGGTCATGAGGGCGAGAGCGCGGCGGGCCATGTCATCGAGGCGTTCGGCACCTTCCTGATCGGCGGCGACTATGTCGTCGGCCTCTTCGTCTTCGCGATCCTGATGATCATCAACCTGATCGTCGTGACCAAGGGCGCGGGCCGCGTGTCCGAGGTCTCGGCGCGCTTCACCCTGGACGCGTTGCCCGGCAAGCAGATGGCGATCGACGCCGACCTGAACGCCGGTCTCATCACCCCCGACCAGGCCAAGGCGCGCCGCGTCGAGGTGTCGACCGAGGCCGATTTCTACGGCTCGATGGACGGTTCGTCCAAGTTCGTGAAGGGCGACGCGGTCGCCGCGATGCTGATCCTGGCGGCCAATATCATCGGCGGCCTGATCCTGGGTCCGGTCAGCCACGGCATGGGCGTGGCCGACGCCGCCAAGACCTATATCCTGCTCGCCATCGGCGACGCGCTGGTCGCGCAGCTGCCCAGCCTGATGCTGTCGATCGCCGCCGCCGCCATCGTGACGCGCGTGTCGTCCGACAAGGATCTGGCGGGCCAGATCGGGTCGCAGTTCGGCGCGTCCAAGACCTGGATCCCGGTCGCGGTGATCCTGGGCCTGCTCGGCGCGCTGCCCGGCATGCCGCACCTCGTGCTGCTGCCCGCCGCCGCCATTGCCGGGTTCACCGCGTGGAAGCTGCGCCAGATCGAGAAGCGCCCGGTCCCCGTCCCCCCGCCCCCCGCGGCCGAGCCGGTCGATCCCTCGCGCATCGGCTGGGACGAGGTCATCGACGGGATGCAGGTGCATATCGACATCGGCTATGGCCTGGTGCCGCTGGTCGACGAGCGTCGCGGCGCCCCGCTGATGGCGCGCATCACCGGCGTCCGCCGCCAGCTGTCCAAGGAACTGGGCTTCGTCGTGCCGCAGGCGCGGGTCCGCGACGACATCAATCTCGGGCCGTTCAACTACCGCATCCTCATCAACGGCGTCGTCGCCGCCGAGGATCAGGTGTCGCCCGACGAGATGCTGGCGCTCGACACCGGCCAGGCCTTCGGCACGCTGGACGGCAAGCCGGTCCAGGACCCGACCTTCGGCCTGCCCGCCACCTGGATCCTGAAGGGCGACGCCGATGCCGCCACCGGCATGGGCTATCTGGTCGTCGATCCGGGCACCGTCATGGCGACCCATCTGAACCACATTCTGGGCTCCAACGCCGCCGAGCTGCTCGGCCCCGACGAGGTCCAGTCGCTGCTCGACGGGCTGAAGGAACGCGCGAGCCAGCTCGCCGCCTCGCTCAGCCCCAACCCCCTGCCGCTCACCACCCTGACCCAGGTTCTCAAGGGCCTTCTTTCGGAGAATATCACCTTGAAGGAGTTCCGCCGCATCGCCAGCGCGATCGCCGTGGCGGCCCAGAAGACGCTCGACGCCGAAGAGATTGTCGAGCTGATCCGGCCGCAGCTGGGCGCGCTCATCATCCAGAAACTGTGCGGGATGCGCGAGCCGCTGCGCGTCATGACGCTGGACGGCCAGCTCGAAGGGCTGCTGGGCCAGGCCATGCGCGCCGACACCGCGCGCCGCCATGTGATCGAGCCCGATCTGGGCCGCCGCATCACCGAGGCGCTGACCCATGCCGCCCAGCCGCTGATCGCCGAGGCCAAGCCGTTCGCGCTGGTCGTCCAGCCGGGCGTGCGGCTCGCGATGCGCAAGCTGCTGCGCACCTGCATGCCCGACACGCCGGTCCTGTCCTTCTTCGAGGTGCCCGAGGAGAAGGCGGTCGAGGTCGTCGCCGTGATCGGCGCTCCGCAGGCGCTGGCCGCATGAGCGCGCATCCCCTGAGCGGCGCGTTCGTCAACGCCCAGAGCCTCAACCCGGCGAATTTCGATCCGGCGCTGGCCAACCCCACGGTCGCCGACCGCCCGATCACCTATCGTCCGACCGTCCGTCGCCCCGGCGGCGACACCGATGCGATCATCCGCCAGCATCTGCCGCTGGTCCGCCGGATCGCGTGGCATGTGCACGGATCCATGTCGAGCCTGATCGAGGTCGAGGATCTGGTCCAGGTCGGGCTGGTCGCGCTGGTCGAGGCCGCCGCCTCGTTCGAGGAGCGCGGGGTCGAGTTCGGCCATTATCTGAAGTCGCGGCTGCGCGGCGCGATGATCGACGAGCTGCGCCGCCAGGCCACGACGACGCGCGGCGCGATGCGCCGCCGCCGCCAGTATAGCGAGGCGGTCACCACCCTGTCGCAGTCCGGCGGCCAGGCCCCGACCGACGAGGCGGTGGCGGAAAAGCTGGGCGTCTCGGTCGAGCGGCTGCGCGCCGACTACAAGACCGCCGAGGCGGTGCGGATGGAGGCGATCGACGATGTCTATGCCGACGACCTGCCTTGGTTCGCCGACGACACCCCCGACGCCTTCGAGCAGCTGGCCGAAAGCGACCTGCGCGACGCGCTGATCGCCGCCATCTCGGCGCTCCCCGAGCGCGAGGCGATGGTGATCCAGCTTTATTATGTCGAGGAACTCAACCTGGAGGAAATCGGCCAAGTGCTGGGCGTCGGCGCCGCGCGCATCTGCCAGATCAAGAGCGCGGCGCATGCCCGCCTGAAAAAGGCGCTCGCCAGCCAGCGATAAGGCGATTCCTCTCCTGCGAGGGGGAGGAACGGGCCCGCGCCATTTCCGATGGCGCCATCTTCCTATAAGCGCGTCCCCGATGACCGGGGACGCCGATGTTCGCACGCCATGAACGCCGACTGATCGCACGCTATCTGTGGCCGGGCGCGGGTGGGCGGCTGGTGTTGCTGGTCGCCGCGATCGGATGCACCGGCGTCATGATCGGCGTCGCCGCGCTGGTGCTGGTCATCGCGGTCATGAACGGCGCGCAAACCAGGCTGGCCGACAGCGTCGCGCCGGTCGATGGCCATCTCAGCGTCACCGTCCCCGCCCATGCCGCGATGACCGAGGGCCAGGTCGCCGCCGTCATCGCCCACCTGCCCGGCGTCGCGCGCACCGAGCCGATTCGCGAGCTTACCGCCGCGCTGTCGATCGACGGGCGGATCACCCCCATCCAGTTGCAGGGTCGTGACCCGGCGACGCTCGCCCGGCTGGTCCCGACGATGCGATCGGCGCTGGCCCATAGCCCGGACCCGGCGAACGCGGTCGCGATCGGACAGGATGCCGCGCTGCAACTGGGGCTGTTCCCCGGCGATACCATCGCGATCGGCCGGGTGCGGCTCGGCCCCGACCATATGCCGTCGCTCGACCTGTTCGACGCAAGGGTCGCCGCCTTCTATCCCGACGAGGACAAGGGGAGCGACCGGGTGACGGTGTTCGCGCCGCTCGATTCGCTGCCCATCCTGAAGGACGACGCCGCCGTCACCCGCCGGATCGCCATCGTCCTGACCGATCCCGCGCGGGAGGCGGCGGTCGCGGCGGCGATGCGCAGGCGCCTGGGCCCCGGCTATCCGATCACCAGCTGGCGGCAGGCGAATCGCGCGCTGCTCGCCGCGCTCGTCACCGAGAAGATCGGGATGACGATCGCGGTCGGGCTGGTGACCCTGGTCGCGCTGTTCAACATCCTGTCGTCGATGACGCTGCTGGCGCGGGCCAAGCGGCGCGAGATCGCGATCCTGCGGACGATGGGCGTGTCGGTGGCGAGCATCGCGCGGATCTTCACGACGGTCGGCAGCATCATCGCGCTGACCGGCGCGGGCGTCGGCCTGGCGCTGGCGGCCGGTTTGCTGACCCAGCGCGCCGCGATCGTCGCGGCGGTGCGCCATCTGTCCCCGGCGCGGCAGGCGGAATGGGACGTCCTCCTGTCGTTGCCGATCGGAATTTCGCGGGCCGAGCTGGCCGCGATCGGCCTGAGCGTGGTGGCGGGGGCGGTGCTGGCCAGCCTCTATCCCGCGTGGCGGGCGGGGCGGACCTCGCCCGCGCTGGTGCTGCGCGCCGATTGAGCGCGGACATGAGTAAACCCCGGCGGCACGGAGGCCGCCGGGGTTTGTCCTGCAAACCGGCCTGGCGAGGGACTCGCGGCCGGTCGGCCCCGTCACCCGAGTGGGGGCGCGGTGCCGGGGCGCTCAGGAACCGGGTGTTACTGGCCGAGCAGCTTGAGCACGCCCTGCTGGGACTGGTTGGCCTGGCTCAGCATCGCGGTCGATGCCTGGCTCAGGATCTGCGCCTTGGCGAGCGCGGTGGTTTCGGCCGAGAAATCGGTGTCCTCGATACGGCTGCGCGCATCGGTCAGGTTGGTGACGTTGGAGGTCAGGTTGTTGACTGCCGACTGGAGCCGGTTCTGCGTGGCGCCGAGGCCCGCGCGGATATTGGCGACCTTGCCGATGGCCGAGTCGAAATTCTCGAGCGTCGCCGTGGACTTCACCGAGCTGGTCGTGCCGGCATTCGGATCGCCCAAGACCATGACGTTGGTCATTTCGGTCGCCGTCGTCAGATCGCTGAAATTCATGGTGATGGCGTCGCTGGTGTTCGCGCCCGCCTGGATCTGGACCGCGCCCGAATTGCCCGCGGTGCCGTTCAGCAGCTTCTGCCCGTTGAACTGGGTGTTGCGGAGAATCGTCGAAACCTGTGCCGCCAGGGCGTTCTGTTCGGCGGTAATGTTGTCCTTGTCGGTGGTCGAATAGATGCCATTGGCCTTCTGCACCGCCAGTTCGCGCATCCGCTGGAGCATGTTGCTCACTTCCTGGAGCGCACCTTCGGCGGTCTGCGCCATCGAGATGCCGTCGTTGGAATTGCGGATGGCCTGGTTCATGCCGCGCACCTGCGCCGACATCGAGGCGGCGATGGCGAGGCCGGCGGCGTCGTCCTTCGCGGAATTGATTCGCTTGCCGGTCGACAGGCGCTCCATCGACACGTTCAGCGCTTCCGATGCGGCGCCGTTGGCGCTCGACGCGCGTAACGCCGAAATATTACTGGCGATAACCGTCATGGTCGTTCTCCAAAGCCGGAGCTCTCCGCCGCCCCCAAGGCGAAGGTCGAGCTGCCAAGACGGGTAACGACCGCCTGGGACCGGACTTTAGAGAAAAGAGTCGTTTGGGCGCGTTTTTTCGGGCGGAGCCCCCCGGCACCCTATTATAAGGTACCGGGGGGTCCACCTTCCGCGACCGAGGGGATAACCGCGGTCGGCATTCGCCCAGGGCGTTAGCCGAGGAGCTTCAGCACGCCCTGCTGCGACTGGTTGGCCTGGCTCAGCATCGCGGTGGACGCCTGGCTCAGGATCTGCGCCTTGGCGAGCGCGGTGGTTTCTTCCGAGAAGTCGGTGTCCTGGATGCGGCTGCGCGCTTCGGACAGGTTGGTCATGTTCGACGTCGCGCTGTTGACCGCCGACTGGAGACGGTTCTGGGTGGCACCCAGGCCCGCGCGGATCTTCGACACGTCGGCGATCGCGGCGTCGTAATTGTCCAGCGTGTCCGACTTCAGCGAGGTCGAACCCGAAGCCGGGGCGAAATCGACCACTGCGCTCAGCTTCGAACCCGTGTCGGCCGCGCCGCCGGTACCGGCCGCATAGGTCGCGGTCATGTCGCGCAGATTGATCGAGACCGTATCGCTGCTGGTCGCGCCGGTCTGGATCGAGACCTGGGAGGCCGCATTGAACAGCGCCGTGCCGTTGAACTTGGTGTTCTTCACGACCGAGCTGATCTGGTCGGCGAGCGTCGTCTGCTCGTTGGTGATGTTCCTCTTGTCGTCGGCCGAATAGGTGCCGTTCGACGACTGGACCTTCAGCTCGCGCATGCGCTGCAGCATGTTGCTGACCTCGTTCAGCGCGCCTTCGGCCGTCTGCGCCATCGAGATGCCGTCATTGGCGTTGCGGATGCCCTGCGCCATGCCCTTGATCTGCGCGGTCATCGAGTTGCTGATCGCCAGACCGGCGGCGTCGTCCTTTGCCGAGTTGATGCGCTGGCCGGTCGACAGGCGCTCCATCGAGCTGCTGAGGGCCAAGGACGCCGAGGTCGACGCGGCGGTAGCACGCAATGCACTGATATTGCTGGCAATAACGGTCATGTGATGTCTCCAAATCTGCTCGGCGATCCGTCTGTGTCCCCTCTGGATCACCGAGCCGCCGAGTGGAGTAACGGCCGCTTTCCGGCAGGCTTTAGCCGGTGGCATGCAAATTTTTGCCGGTTGGCTTGCCGGTTTTGCCGGAACGGTCGCGCGCGCAGCCGGGCGTCGCGAGCACACATACGGGCGCGCGTCGCGCCCGGAAAAAACTTGCCGTTCGCGTTGCCGCATTAACCACGGTTTTACCAAAGAAGGGGCATTGCAGAGTCACGAAAGGACTCAAGCCCGATGTCGTCGATTTTCCCCTCCGCTGCGCTGGTTAAGCAGAAATACGCGCTGATTTCCGCGCTGCGTGCCCAGGGCTTGGCGATCGCCGAGTCGGGTGCCGTTCCCCAGGCCGGGGACATGTTCCTGCTGGCCGAGGGCGACCCGGTCGAGCATCCGGCACGCTCGGTCGTCGTCATCGACGGCCCGGTCCCCGCCATCGTCCCGGCAAGCGCCGGCCGCCCCGCCACCGTGACCTATTCGGCGGCCGAGGCGGGCGTGGGCAACAGCTTCGTGCGTGCACTGGTCGCCGGGCCGACCGTGCCGACCGCCGCCGACCCGGAGAGCCTGGCGCTGTTCACCCTGGCCGAGCGCGTCGCCCAGTCGGACATCACCGTCCTCATCAACGGCCCGACCGGCACCGGCAAGGAAGTGGTGGCTCGCGCCATCCATGCCCAGTCGGCCCGCGCGGCCAAGCCCTTCGTCGCGATCAACTGCGCCGCCCTGCCCGAGTCGATGCTGGAAGCGCTCCTCTTCGGCCACCAGAAGGGCGCGTTCACCGGCGCGGCGCAGGCGGGCGAAGGCTTCTTCCGCGCGGCGGACGGCGGGACGCTGCTCCTCGACGAGATCGCCGAGATGCCGCTCCAGCTCCAGGCCAAGCTGCTCCGCGTGCTGCAGGAGCGCGAGGTGATCCCGCTCGGCGCATCGATGCCGCAGTCGGTCGATGTCCGCGTCATCGCCTGCGCCAATCGCGACCTCCAGGCCGAAGTGGCGGCGGGCCGGTTCCGCGCCGATCTCTACTACCGCCTGTCGGTCTTCCCGCTGACCACCAAGGCGCTGGGCGAGCGCCGCATGGACATTCCCGCGCTCGCCGCGACGATGATCCTGCGCCACGCCGCGGGCCGCACCGTGATGCCCTGGCCCAGCACCGCCGCGATCGAGAAGCTGGCGATGCACAACTGGCCCGGCAATGTCCGCGAGCTGGAGAATGTGATCCAGCGCGCACTGCTCTTCGCGGGCGGTGCGACGATCGAGGCCGAGCATATCGTGTTCGACCGCCCGATGGTCGCCAACGACACCGATGACATGCCGCTGACCGTGACGACCGCGGAAGCCACGCTGGGCAAGGTCGTGCAGATGAGCGAGTTCGCCGCGATCCGCGAGATGCTGGCCGCTTGCGGCGGCAACCGGGTCGAGACCGCCAAGCGCCTGGGCATTTCCGAGCGCACGCTTCGCTACCGTCTCGCCAAGGCGCGCGAGCAGGGCGAGGAGATCATCCGCCCCTCTAGCCGGGCCATGATGGCATGAGCGTCGGCGGTGTCGGCGGCGCGATGAGCGTCGACCGGGTGATGGCGCTTCGTGCCCAGATCCTGGAACGCAATCAAGCGCTCAAGGCGGCAAGCCAGGCCGGTGCCAACCAGGCGGCACAGGCCGCCCAGACTCAAGCCCCGGCCGCGCCGGCGACCTTCGCCGACACGCTGGAGTCCGCGCTGAAGGGCGTGAACGAGGGCCAGCAACAGGCCGCCCGCCTGTCCGAATCCTACGAACGCGGCGAAACCGTCGACATCGCCAAGGTGATGATGGCCCGCCAGCAGGCGTCGGTCGGGTTCGAGGCGACGCTGCAGGTCCGCAACAAACTCCTGTCCGCCTACAAGGACATCATGAGCATGCCGGTGTAAGATGAGCACTGCCCTCACCCCCGCATCGACCAATCCCGCACCGGCCCTGCCGCCGCTGCCGGAAAAGTTCGCCAACCCGCTTCGCCAGATCAAGTCGGTGATGGCGCAGCCCGCCGTCCGCCGCTCCGCGCCGATGGCGCTGCTGATCGGGCTGATCGCGGCCGCCGCGCTCGCCTGGATGGCGCTGTCCAGCCCGACGCAGAAGACGCTGTTCGAGAATCTGTCGGACGCGGACAAGCAGGCGGTGACGAGCGCGCTGTCGGCGGCGAACATCAAGAGCAGGATCAACGACGGCACCGGCGCGCTGACCGTCAACGAAGAGGATTATTCCCGGGCGCGGATGCTGCTGGCGGGCCAGGGGCTGCCGAAGCAGGCGCCCGGCGGCTATGCGATCCTCGACCAGTTGCCGATGGGCGTCAGCCGCGCGGTCGAGGGCGAACGGCTTCGCCAGGCGCGCGAGAGCGAACTGGCCCGCTCGATCCAGGAGATCGACGCGGTGGCCGAGGCGCGCGTGCACCTCGCCACGCCGGACGCCTCGCCCTTCATCCGCGACAAGTCCTCGCCTTCCGCCTCGGTGGTGCTCAAGCTCAATGCCGGGCGCTCGCTGTCGGAATCGCAGGTCCAGTCGATCGTCAATCTCGTCGCCTCGTCGGTGCCGGGCATGAAGCCCGAGGATGTGACCGTGGTCGACCAGATGGGCGGCCTGTTGTCCAAGAAGGGCGCCGACGGCGCGACCGGCGACGATCGCCGGATCGATTTCCAGCGCCGCATGGAAGAGAAATACCGCACCCAGCTGATCCAGCTGCTGACCCCGCTGGTCGGCGCAGGCAATTTCACCGCCGAGGTGCAGGCCGACGTCAATCTCGACGAGACCAGCGCCACGAGCGAGCGTTACGACAAGGACGGCGCGCTGCGGGCCGAAACCGGCAACTGGACCGGCAACCAGAAGGACCCGGTCACCCCCGGCGGCATCCCCGGCGCGCTGTCCAACACGCCGCCGCCCGCCAGCACGCTGCAACAGCCGCAACCCGCGAACGGCGCGAGCGGCAACCCGCCCGCCGACCAGAAGCCGGTCGCCGGTGGCCCGGGCCTCAATCCGGAAAAGCAGTCCGACGCCTTCCAGCGCGCCTATGACCTGAACAAGGAGGTTTCGGTGACGCGGGCCACGCCGGGTTCGATCAAGCGGCTGACCGTCGCGGTCCTGCTGCGCGACCCCGCCACCGGCAAGCGCAGCCAGATGGAGATCACCCAGATTTCCGACCTGGTGAAGTCGGCGGTCGGCTTCGACCAGCAGCGCAACGACAATGTCACCGTCATCAGCCGCAAGTTCGCCGACGCCAGCCTGGACGACAAGCGCGCCTGGTACGACAATAGCTGGCTGCCGATCGTCGCCCGCAACGCCACCGCGCTGGTCATCGCGCTCTTGGTCCTGCTGCTGGGCGTGCGTCCGCTGGTCAAGGCGATGACCCGCAAGAAGGCCGAAGCCGAGGCGGCCAAGGCGCTGCCCATGGGCGCGGCCGACGGCGCAGGCGCGGGCGAAGGTGTCGGCGAAGTGCTGATGGGCGCCGATGGCCAGCCGGTGATCGGCCCCAACGGCGAACCCGTGCGGATCGGTCCCAACGGCCAGCCGGTGTGGGTCGGCGCGGACGGCCAGCCCCTGCCCGGCATGATCGGCACGCAGCCGCCCGCCGTGACGCTCGACGAGATCGAGGACACGAACAATTTCAACGAGCGCATCACCAAGGTGCGCGGCTTCACCCGTGACAATCCGGCGCGCGCCGCGCTGGCCGTCCGCGACATGATCCGTTCGGAGGCGCAGCAATAATGGCCTCTGCCGAAGAAGGGCGCGTCTATTCGGGTGTCGAGCGCGCCGCGGTCCTGATGATGCTGGTGGGCGAGGAAGAAGCCGCCGCGATCCTCCAGAAGCTGGAGCCCGACGAGGTCCGGGAACTGGGCAAGGCGATGTATTCGATCGCCGATGTCAGCGAGCAGGATGTCGGCTTCGTCCTGGACGATTTCGTCGGCTGTGCCCGCGCCCGCGCCTCGATCGCGTTCCAGCCCAAGCCGATCGTCGAGAATCTGATGAACCGCGCGCTCGGCCCCGAACGCGCCGGCAGCGTGCTGTCGCGCATCGTGCCCACCGAGGCGCAGTGCGAGATCGAGATGCTCGGCTGGCTCGATCCCGTCGACATCGCCAAGATCGTCGAGAAGGAACATCCCCAGATCGGCGCGGTCCTGATCGCCAATTGCGATCCCGCCGTCGCGGGCAAGGTGCTGGAACTGCTTCCCGAGGCGATGCAGCCCGACATCCTCCACCGCGTCGCGCGGCTGGGCCCGGTGACGCCGCAGGCGATCGACACGCTGAACGAGATCCTCAAGCGCTGGAGCGAGGGCAGCGGCGGCGGCCAGGGCCTGGCGCTGGGCGGTTCGCGCGAGGCGGCCAAGATCCTGTCGAGCGCGCGCAAGGCGACCGAGCAGCGGGTCATGCCCAAGCTGTTCAAGATCGACCGCGACGTCGCCAAGCAGATCGAGGAGGCGTTGTTCATCTTCGAGAACCTGCTCGACATGGACGACAAGAATCTGGGCACGCTCATCCGCAACGTCGATGGCGAAATCCTCACCCGCGCGCTCAAGGGCGCGGAAGAGGCCGCCCGCGAACGCTTCCTGGGCTGCATGTCGGCACGTGCGGCGGCGGGTATCCGCGACGAGATCGAGTCGCGCGGGCCGATGAAGCTGTCCGAGGTGCTCGAGGCGCAGAAGGCGATGATCACCGTCGCGCGCAATCTCGCCAAGGAAGGCACGATCATGATGGGCGGAGGCGAGGACGACTATGTCTGATTTCGTCGCGGGTTTCTCCGCACGCCAGAATGCCGCCGCGGCCGCGCTGCACCAGGCCTTCGCCCCGCCGGGCGGCTTCGCGCCGTCCAACATGGCGGGACTGGGCATCGACCTGGGTTCGGGGCCGATCTCCTTCCGGCCGCAGGGACCGGCGGGCACGGGCGCGGGCCAGACCGGCGGCGCGCCCCGGCAGGCCGACGGGCAACCGCGTCACTTCCACCCCGCCAATCGCGACCAGGACCCGACCGAGGGCTGGGACCCGTTCGCGGCGTGCGAGGACGCGGCGGCCCCTGCAATCGATCCGATCACCGCCGCGCACGACGCCGGTCATGCCGAGGGCTATGCCGCCGGGCTGGCCGCCGCCGCCGCGCAGTTCCAGGCGCGGGCCGAGGCCGAGGCGCGCGACGGCCAGATGGTCGATGCGATCGCGCAGGCGCTATCCTCGCGCGTCGACCGGTCGATGATGGCCGAACAGCTGCGCCAGACCGTCCTCGCCCTGGTCGGCAAGCTGGTGGGCGAGATCGGCGTCGATGCCGACCGGCTGACCGGCCGGATCGAGGCCGCGATCGACCTGCTGGCCGATGCCCAGGAAGCCGCGATGCTGCGCGTCCATCCGGACGATGTCGCGCTGCTCGAAGGCCGCCTGCCCCAGACCGTCTTCCCGGTCGGCGACCCCGCCGTGGAGCGCGGCGGCTTCGTCCTCGAAAGCGCGTCCACCATCGTCGAGGACGGCCCCTCGCTGTGGCTCGACCAGCTTTCCGCCGCGATCGACAAGGTGCCCGTTCCCCAATGCTGAACCGTTTCACCGCCGATTATCTCGATACGCTGGCCCAGGCCGATTTCGCGCCGCGTCCCGTGGTGGCGGGGCGGCTGGCCTCCTATGACGGGTTGCTGATGGAGGCGGTCGGCCTCTCGCTGCCGGTCGGCACGGTCTGCGCGATCGGCGAGAAGGGCGGATCGTGCGTCGAGGCCGAGGTGATCGGCTTCCGCAACGGCCGCACGCTGATGATGAATCTGGGCGGCCCCGCGCCGCTGCTCCCGCGCGCGCCGGTGCGCCCGCTCGGCCCTCCGGGCGAGGCGGAAGTGGGCGCGGCGATGCTCGGCCGCGTGGTCGACGGATCGGGCAAGCCGATCGACGGCCTGGGCCCCATTCGCGGCGCGGGCCGCTGGCCGCTGGCGGGCAGGATGCAGTCGCCGCTCGACCGGGGCCGCGTGCTGGAGCCGATGGATGTCGGCGTGCGCGCGATCAACGGCCTGCTGACCATCGGCCAGGGCCAGCGCGTCGGCATCATGGCGGGCTCGGGCGTCGGCAAGTCGGTGCTGCTGGGCATGATGGTCCGCGCCGCGCGCGCCGACGTCATCGTCATCGGCCTGATCGGCGAGCGCAGCCGCGAGGTCGCCGACTTCCTGGAAACCAAGGTCGCCGGTGAAGCCCGCGCGCGTTCGGTGGTGGTCGCGGTGCCCGCCAACCATTCGCCGGTGCTGCGCATCCGCGGGGCTCTGCGCGCCACCGCCATCGCCGAGGCGTTCCGGGCCGAGGGCAAGAAGGTCCTCCTCATCATGGATTCGCTGACCCGCGTCGCCCATGCCGGTCGCGAGATCGGGCTGGCGCTGGGCGAACCCGCCTCGGCGCGCGGCTATCCGCCCTCGGCCATCGCGATGCTGCCCAATCTGATCGAGCGGGCGGGCGCCGACGCGCATGGGCCGGGATCGATCACCGCCATCTACACCGTGCTGGCGGACGGCGACGACGGCAACGACCCGGTGGTCGACTCGGCGCGCTCGATCCTGGACGGGCATATCGTGCTCAACCGCCATCTCGCCGAGCGCGGCGTCTATCCCGCGATCGACATCGGCCCCTCGGTCAGCCGCGTCATGACCGACATCGTCGGCAAGCCCCATGCCCAGGCCGCGCGGACGCTGCGTCGTCATCTGGCGACCTATGAGGAAAACCGCGATCTCGTCCTGATGGGCGCCTATCGCGCCGGGGCGGACCCGGCGATCGACGCCGCCATCGCCTGCCATCCGGCGGTGATGGAATATATCCGGCAGGACGCCGACGAGGTCGTGCCGCTCGACCATGCGGTCGAGGAACTGGTGGGCATTTTCGGCCAGCCGCTCGGCTGAGCCCGGTAAAGGGGGACATAAATGGCATCCCGGCAACAGACGATGCTGAACCGGCTTCACCGGGTCCGCACGCTGCAACTCAACCTGACGATGGCGGAGGAAGCGCGCGCGCAGGAACGCGTCGCCACCGAACAGCAACTCTCCCAGCGTATCGGCCAGCTGATCGAGGCGGTTTCCCCCGCCCCGACCGCCAGCGCCTCGGCGGGGTCGCTGATGGCCAATGCGCATTTCCGCAACCGGCTGCTCGAATCGGCCGATGCCGCGACCATGCGCATCCAGGTCGCCGAACAGCGCGCCGCCCATGCGGGCGAACAGACCAAGGCCGCCAAGCGCGACCAGACCGCCGTCGAGAAGCTGCTCGACCGCGCGCGCCTCGCCGCGATCCGTGCCGAGATGCGCGCGCTGGAGGACATGCCGTCCAGCGGCGGCAACCGGCGCAATCGGCACGAACCTTGCTGACATGTCTGTCATGATGTCGCCCCTCGCCTCCGTCCCCGCTTCCGGCCCCTCCGCCGTCCGCTCGTCGCTGACGGCGGGCGCGGGCAATGCGATGAGCTCCGCCTTCGCGATGCTGTTCGCGCTGGTGCCCGGCATGGGCGGGGACGCCACGGCGGAGACGGGCGAGGCCGCGAAACAGGGCAAGGGCAAGACCGGCGGCGATACCGCCGGGAGCGGCAGCGAGACGGTCAAGGACGGCAAGCCCTTGCCGAGCGACGCCACCCTCTTGCCGATGGCGGTGCCCCCGCTCCCGATCCTTCCGGTCGAGGAGACGACCGTGGCGGCGCCGACCAATGCTGTACGCGCCTCGGCCGCCCCGATCACAACGCTGCTCGCCGCCATGCCGGTTTCGCCGGAACAGGCGATGCCCGTGGCCGCCTCCACCGGCGACGGCGCGGCACCCGCCGATGCGGTCGTGTCGAGCGGCACGACAGGCTTGGCGAAGGCGCCCCGCTTCCCGTCCGAAGCCCTGCCGGTCGCTGCGGACATACCGGCACAGGCGATGGCTGCTCCCGGCGACGGGCAGGCCCTTGCCACCACGGCATCCGCGACACGGACCACCGCCCCCCTGCCCTCCGGTACGGGGTCCACCCTTCGCTCGACGGGGGAAGCGGCGTTGGCGACCCTGTCGACCGATTCGACCGTGACCCAAGCCACTCGGGAGCAGGGCCCGGCGCTCCGCTCGGACGTGCCGGCGCGCTTTGCCGCCACGGCGCAGGCGGTGCCGCTCGCCGCGCCGCCGACCGCCGAAGCCTCCGCCGCGATCCTGCAGACGGGCCAGACCGCGCCCGCCCTCCAGCTGTTCGCCGGTGCCATGCGCGCGGCGCAGGACGAATCCGAAGAGCAGTCCGGCCGCCGCAAGGATACGGGGCTGGGCGCCATCGACCCCGCGACGCTGACCCGCGCCGATTCGCTGACCGCCGCGCCGGTCGCGGCGATGACGGGCGCGGAGCAGGCACCGCTCGACATGACGCAAGGCCATTGGCCGCAGGGCATGATCGACCGGATCGAGCGGATGCGCGAGGACGCCGCCACCGCCGACACCCGGATCCAGCTGTCCCCCGACGCGCTGGGCGGCATCGCGGTCGCGCTGCGCCATGAGGACGGCGCGACGCATATCCACTTCACCGCCGACCAGGCGCAGACCGCGACGATGCTCGCCGATGCGCAGCCGACGCTCGCCCGGCTTGCCGAGGAAAAGGGCATGCGGCTGGGCCAGACGGCGGTCGATCTGGGCCAGTCGGGCGGCGGCGGCGGCGAGCGCCAGCCGCAGCGCCAGCCCGAACCCGTTCTGCCCACCCGCCCGGCGCTTGCCGGGGGGACGGCCTCCAGCGACGCCGGGGATGCCCCCGCCGACGCCACCACCCGAATCGCCTGAGGATTGAGACATGAGCGACGCCAAGGAAACCGAAGAGAAGGCCCCCAAGAAGAAGGGCAAGCTGGGCAAGATCATCGTGATGGTGGTCGGCGTGCTCGTCCTGCTGGGCGGGGGCGTCGGCGCGGGGCTCTATGCCGCCAATTCGGGCCTGATCGGCGGCGGCCATGCCAAGGAAGAGGACCATGGCGAGGCCGAGGCCGAGGCCAACCACCCCGGCCCCAAGCTGGTGCCCAAGTCCGAGCAGAAGCGCGCGGGTGAAGGCGGCGAGGGCGAAGGCGGCGAGGGCGGCGGCCATGGCGGCGGCGAGGGCGGCGAAGGCGGCGAGGCCAAGGAGCATGTCGGCATGGCGACCCCGGTCGGCGACGGCGGCGAACGCTATGCGTCCAACTATTACGAGATGCCCAAGGACTTCACCTCGAACCTGCGCGACTCGGTGCATGTCATCCAGGTCGGGCTGGCGGTGTCGACCCCCTATGACGACACGGTCATCAACAATCTGAAGACCAACGACCTGGCGGTCCGCTCGGCGATCCTGATGGCGCTGGGCGATGCCAATGAGGAACAGGTGTTCAGCAGCGAGGGCAAGCGCCAGCTGCAACGCAAGCTGGTCGACGCGATCAACGAGATTCTTCGGCAAAAGGAGGGATTCGGGGGTATCGCTAACGTCTACTTTACCAATTTCGTTGTTCAGTGAGGCATGGTTAACGCCCCCGCCCAGGCCGACGAACGCGAGCGTCTTCGTCCCCAAAGCGCCGATCACGGCGTGCTGGGGACGACGAAGCTCAATCCGTTCGGCGACCTGCACACGATGCAGCATCTGTCCGCGCGCCTCGCGCGGTCGCTGCGGGGGCTGTTCGAATCGCTTCTTCGCGAAGAACTGCGCTGCTGGGCCGAGCCTTTGGTCGTCCAGCGTTTTTCCGACTATCGCGCGGAGCGCGGCGACGGCCTGAGCGCGTGGTTGCCGATGGCGATGGTGTCGGTCGGCGGCCCCGCGATCCAGGACAATGCCCATGCGCTGTGCGTGCTGGAGGGCGGGTTCAGCCTGTCGCTGATCGACCTGCTGTTCGGCGGGAACGGCACCGCGCCCGACACGCTGCCCGGCGAGTTCTCGCCCGCCGCCGACGCGATGATCCGTCGCCTGGGCGGCATGATGGCCGAGCCGCTGCGCCGCGCCTGGGAATCGCTCGCCCGGATCGAGTTCACCGCGGGCCCGCCCGAATCCTCGCCCGCGATGCTGCCGGGCCTGGAGGGCGAGGATGCGATGATCGTCACCCGCTTCGGCATTGCGGGGCATAACCGCCGCCCGACCATGCTCGACATCCTCTATCCGGTCGCCGCCCTGAAGCCGCACGGCTCGGCGCTGACCGGCAAGGTCGTCGACAAGCAGGCCGAGGCCGATCCGACCTGGCGCGGCGACCTGACCCGCGCGGTGATGACGGTGCGTTTCCCGGTCCGCTCGGTGCTGGCCGAACCCGTCGTCTCGCTCAGTCGCCTGATGGAGCTGAAGATCGGCGACGTGATCCCGATCAGCTTCGGCCCCGAAGTGCCGGTGATGGTCGGCGGCGACCTGCTCGGCATGGGCACGGTCGGCACCGCCAATGGTCGCGCCGCCGTCCAGCTCACCTCGCTTGCCCGCTCGGCCGAAGGTCTGGCGCAGAATTTCCACGAAGGACCCGTAGAATGAACGATATGGCCGGGGGATTCCCCGTCGACACGTCGGTCGCCGCCAATTTCCGGCTGCTCCAGGATGTCGATGTCAAGCTGACCGTCGAGATCGGCTCGACCCAGCTGTCGCTCCGCGAGCTGCTGGCGCTGTCCGAATCGAGCGTGATCGAGCTGGACCGCCAGGCCAACGAACTGCTCGACGTGCTGGTCAACGGCACGCTGATCGGGCGTGGCGAGGTGGTGACGGTCGGCGACCGTTTCGGCGTGCGCATGACCGAGCTGGTCAACCCCGACAAGCGCGGCTGACCCCCGCCATGCTCTGGTCCTACATCCTGAAGCTCGCCGTCCTGCTGCCGCTGATCTGCGGGCTGATGATCGGGTGCCTGTATCTGTGGCGGCGGCTGGAGAGCCGGATGCCGGGCCGTCCCGCGACGCGGCTGATCCATGTCCGCGAGACGATGATGATCTCGCCCGGCCTGCGGCTGGCGGTCATCGAGTTCGAGGGGCGCAACCTGCTCGTCTCGGTCGGGCGCGGCGGCGTCCAGCTGGTCGACAAGGTGGAGGTCAAGGGCCAGGCCCCGATCGCCCCCGCGCCCGTGCCGCCCACACCCCCGCGCCGCGGCGACTTCGTCTCGCGCTTCGCACCCAAGCCGACATCGTTCGACCAATGAGCATTTCCGTCACCCGTCGCGGCACCGGCCCCGCGCTGATCCGCACCTATAGCCAGGATGCGCCGCGCCGCAGCCTGAAGCCGCTGTGGGTCCTGCTCGCGCTGCTGCTGGCGCTGGTCATCGCGATGCCCGCCTTCGCCCAAGCCGCGCCCGCCGCAGCCCCGGCCGCCGCCCCCGCACCGGGTGTCGGCGACGCGGTCGACCGCGCGCTGGGCCAGCTGGGCGGCGGCGCCAATGGCGGTTCGGGTTCGCTGAGCCTTTCGCTCCAGGTCCTGATCATCATGGGCCTGCTGACGATCCTGCCGGGCATCATCCTGATGATGACCAGCTTTACCCGGATCGTCATCGTGCTCGCCATCCTGCGCCAGGCGCTGGGCCTGCAACAGACGCCGCCCAACCAGGTGCTGATCGGCCTGTCGGTGTTCCTGTCGCTGTTCATCATGGCGCCGACCATCAGCCAGATCAACGCGAACGCGATCCAGCCCTATGCCGAGGGTCGCCTGCCCGGCACCGAGATGATCAAGACCGCCGGCGCCCCGCTCCACGCCTTCATGGCCAAGCAGACGCGGGTGAAGGACGTCACGATGTTCGCCGAAATGGCCAAGTCGGGCCCCTATGCCAGCCCCAACGACATTCCCTATGCCGTGCTGCTGCCCGCCTTCGTCACCTCGGAACTGAAGACCGCGTTCCAGATCGGCTTCCTGATCTTCCTGCCCTTCATCGTCATCGACCTGGTGGTGGCCACCGTGCTGATGGCGCTGGGCATGATGATGCTGTCGCCCTCGATCATCTCGCTGCCGTTCAAGCTGCTGCTGTTCGTGCTGGTCGACGGATGGGCGCTGACCATGGGCAGTCTGGCGAACAGTTTCGCGACTTGAGGGATCAACGGTCAGACGGCCCCCATTCCTCCCCTGTAAGGGGAGGGGGACCATGCGAAGCATGGTGGAGGGGTGTCCCCGGTCGCGGGTTTCGACCTACCTCTCCCGTCGCGACACCCCTCCGTCAGGCCTTCGGCCTGCCACCTCCCCTTGCAGGGGAGGAATTGGAGGAATGCCGATCTGAACGGCGACCGGGAGGGAAGGCCTTCGTTAACCATTTTCGGACCATAATCCCGTTCAGCCTGAGCGAAGTCGAAGGCCATGGGAAACCCTGACCCACACGGGACAAAGACCGCATCATGGACGCCCAATATTTCCTGACGCTGGCCAACCAGACCATGTGGGTGCTGGCGCTCGCCGCCGCGCCGATCCTGTTGCCCGTGCTCGTCTCGGGTCTGGTGATCGGCATGATCCAGGCCGCGACCTCGATCAACGAGCAGACGCTGTCCTTCGTCCCCAAGCTGATCGTCGTCGCCGTCTCTATCCTGATCTTCGGCAGCCTGATCGTCGGGCTGCTCAGCGATTTCACCGTCAGCATGTTCGAGCGCATCCCGGATCTTGTAAAGTAACATGCTCGGCTTCGGCCTCTCGATCGAGCCGCAGGCCTGGGCGATCCTGTTCCTGATGATCCGCATCGGGGCCGCGTTCGTCACCGCGCCCGTGTTCGGTGCGGTGTCGATCCCCCTGCCCGTGCGGATCAGCCTGGCCGGGGCCATCGCCTTCCTCGTCAATTCGGTCCATCCGGTGGTGCCGCCGCCGGTCATCTTCTCGGTCCCTACCATCCTGTCGGTCGCGGCCGAGGCGATCGTGGGGCTGGCGCTCGGCCTGATCCTCCAGGTCGCCTTCACCGCGCCGCTGGTCGCCAGCGAGCTGATCGGCGGGTCGATGGGGATCAACTTCGCCGCGACCATCGATCCGCTCAACGGCCGTTCGACCCAGGCGCTGGGCCAGTTCTTCACCGTCATGCTGACCCTGTTGTTCCTGTCGGTCGACGGGCATCTGGTGCTCGTCGAGACGATCGTGAAAAGCTATGAGGCGCTGCCCCCCGGCCAGGCCTGGATGGCCCCGGCGCAGTTCAAGGCGATCGCACTGTTCGGCGGCTATGCGTTCCTCGCCGGGCTGCTGCTGGCGTTGCCGGTCGGGTTCCTGCTGCTCTGCCTGAACCTGGTGGTCGGCATGATGAGCCGCGCCGCGCCCGCGCTCAACCTCTTCTCGGTGGGCCTGCCCGCCGCGCTCGGCGTCGGGGTGATCGCCATCGCCGTCGCCTTCCCCGCCATGGGCGATTACATGCTCGTGATCATCCGCGAGGCGCTGGCCGCCACCGAAACATTGGTGATCGGCTGATGTCGGAGGGCGGCGAGAAAACAGAAGCCCCAACCCAAAAGCGTCGCGACAAAGCGCGCGACGACGGGCAGGTGCTGCGCAGCCGCGATCTGGCGGCGGCGCTGGTGATGATGGCGGGTATCGCCTGGCTGATGTTCGCGGGGCCCACCTTGCTCGGCGCGTGCAAGGCGGTGATGGCGACCAGTTTCCAGTTCACCCATGCCGATGTCGAGGATTTCGAGCCGTTCCGCCCGCTGATGGAGGCGGGATGGAAGCTGCTGCCCTCGCTCGCCTCGCTGTTCGCGGTGACCATCGTCGCGACCATCGCGTCGCAGGCGGGGCTGGGCTCGCTCCACTTCAACGCCAAGGCGCTGGCGCCCAAGCCGTCCAAGCTCAACCCCGCCTCGGGGCTGAAGCGCATCTTCGGGATGCAGGGCTGGACCGAACTGGGCAAGTCGCTGCTCAAGGTCGTGCTGCTCGGCGCGATCGGCGGCGTCCTGTTGTGGCGCTCGTCGCGCACCACCATGGGGCTGGCCCAGTCCGACCTGAACAGCGCGATCGGGTCGCTGGGCGGCACCTTCACCTCCATCCTGCTGGTGATGGGCATGGGGCTGGTCCTGATCGCTGGCTTCGACGTGCCGATCCAAATCTTCCAGCTGATGTCCAAGCTGAAAATGACCAAGCAGGAGGTCAAGGACGAGCATAAGGAAAGCGAAGGCAACCCCGAGGCCAAGGCGCATATCCGCGGCAAGCAGCGCGAGATGTCGCGCCGGGCGGTGCGCGCGGCGGTGCAGGAGGCGCATGTCATCCTGACCAACCCGACCCATTTCGCGGTCGCGCTGCGCTACGAACGGGGCCAAGACGAGGTGCCGGTCGTCGTCGCCAAGGGGCGCGGCGCCACCGCGCTGGCGATCCGCGAGCTTGCCGCCGAACTCGACACGCCGGTGCTGGAATATCCGCAGCTCGCCCGCGCGGTCTATTATACCAGCCGCGAGGGGCAGGAGGTGCGCGCCGACCTGTATCAGGCGATCGCGGTCGTCCTGGCCTTCGTCTTCGGGCTCAATGCGGGCGCGGGCGGTACCGCCCAGCCGCCGGTCGAAGTGCCGGAGGGCGCCCGCTTCGACGAAAACGGCGTGGCCCAGCCATGAGGGGCAAGGCCGTGATCGCCGCGCTCCATTCGCCGCATCCGCCTAAAGTTCGGACGCAGGCGGTCGTTAAGGATGTCGGGCGCGTGCCGAAGGATTGCCGATGACTGATGTTTCCGTGACCGCGTCGTCGACCAGTACGACGACCAGTACGACCGCCAGCACCACCAAGACGGCCGCCCAGGCGCTGTTCAACTCGCTTCAGACGGGATCGGGCATCGACCTGTCGTCGGTCGTCCCCGCGCTGATCGAGGCCCAGTTCGCCGCGAAGACGGCCGCGCTGAAGACCCAGTCGGACACGCTGACCTCGCAGATTTCGGACGTGTCCTCGATCAAGAGCAGCATCACCGATTTCGCCTCCGCCCTCGCCTCGCTGGCGAAGGGGGGGACGCTCGCGACGCAGGCGGTCAGTTCGGACCCCAACAGCCTGTCCGTCACCACCTCGGCGGGCGCCAAGCTGGCGGGCATGTCCAAGTCGATCACCATCAACGCGCTCGCGACCGCGCAGGTCTCCTCGACCAAATCCTCCTATTCCTCGACCGCCTCGCTGGGCACGGGGAGCCTGTCGATCAAGGTCGGGTCGAAGGATGCAATTTCGGTCACCATCGACAGCGCCGATTCGACCCCGGCGGCGCTCGCGGCCAAGGTCAACGCCGCCAATACCGGCGTCAAGGCCGCGGTCATCACCGATTCGTCGGGCAACGCCTATCTGTCCTTCTCGAGCGCGACCGGCAAGGACAACAGCTTCACCATCACCGCGAGCGAAGGCGACACGGCCGGCCTGTCGCGGCTGAACGTGGGCAACAATGCGAGCGGCACCTCCACCTCGTCGACCGCGGCCAATGCCAGCATCACGATGGACGGCGTCACCGTGGAGCGCTCTTCGAATACCGTCAGCGATCTGGTCCAGGGCGTGACCATGACCCTGTCGGCGGTGACCAGCAAGGCGGTGTCGCTGACCGGTTCGTCGCCGACCGCCGCGCTCAGCAATGTCGTGTCCAACTTCGTGTCGACCTTCAACGACAATATGAAGGCGATCACCAAGGCGACCGATCCGATCACCGGCTCGCTACGCGCCGACCCCGCCGCGCGTTCGCTGGCCCAGACGCTGCGGACCATCACCACGACGAAGCTGGTGCCGGGCGATTCGGCGGCGGGCGCCCCGCTGACCCTGGCCGATCTGGGCGTGAAGACCGAGAAGGACGGCACGCTGACCGTCGACCAGACCCGCCTGTCGCAGGCGCTCAGCAAATATCCCGACGTGGTCGAGAAGATGTTCCGGGCCAGCGACGACAATGTCATCGGCCTGTCGGCCCAGATGAACACGATCCAGATGTCGTCGACCAGCAGCATCTATGGCCTGACCGCCTCCTATAACAATCTGACCCAGCAGAAATCGGATACGGCCCTGGCGCAGACCAAGCTGGCGGACTCCCGCCAGACGGCCAGCGACGCGCTGACCGCGCGCTTCGCGCAGATGAACAGCCGGGTCACCGCCTATAAATCGGTGCAGAGTTTCATGGACCAGCAGGTGAAGATGTGGACGAAGGGCAATTGAGATGACGTACGCCTCCGCCCTTCTGACCGATCCTGCCGCCGTCTATCGCCAGATCGACGTGGTCGGCCGCACCGCCATGGCCGATGGCCCCGCGCTGGTCACGCTTCTCTACGAGGAACTGGTCGCCGCGCTCCGCTCCGCCGCCTGGGCGACCGAGCATGGCCAGCTGGCCCGCAAGAGCGAGCGGGTGACGCGCGCCACCGCGATCCTGTTCGCGCTGGAGGCGGGACTCGATTTCGAGAATGGCGGCGAGATGTCGATCACCTTCGCCAAGCTCTATGGCGGCGCGCGCAAACAGATCGTCGACGCCTCTTTGGGCCAGAACGCGCAGGTGTTCCGCAACGTCGCGGCCAGCATCGCCGACATTGCCGAGGCGTGGGAGACGGTGCGCAAGATGAACAACCCCAAGAAGGACAGCTGAGGCCCTTTCCCCCGCTTCTCCCCAGATCCCTTCCCTCCGTTCAGCCTGAGCGACGTCGAAGGCCACGGGATGACAGGGGGTCCTTGGCAAAACGCGTAACATGCGCTTCGACTTCGCACAGCGTGAACGGCCGTTGGGGCCGTAAATCGGTATGACCTAAGGCCGATCGACATTCAGCGACGCCTTTCCGTCCCTCGCCCCTCGTAGAGGGGAGAGGGTTGCGCAGACTTGGTCTTTGCTAAAGCAAAGGCCTAGTCGGAGCTGGGTGAGGGGTGAGCGCTCGCGAAGCGAGCGCGCGAGCCTTTGGGCTCGCTGTACCCCTCACCCAAGCTGCGCTAGCCAGCAGGCTGGCAAGCTTCGCTAACCCTCTCCCCTGTCCAGGGGAGAGGGGAAGAAGAAGCCATCCCGAATGCCGATCCGCCCTAACGCCGGAACCAGTGCTTCTGCACGAAGTAGATCACGATCCCCGCCGAGATCAGCGCGCAGGCGCCCAGGATCGCGTCGAACGCCCAGGGCTCCTCGGCATAGGGCAGGTTCTTGACGTTCATCCCGTACAGCCCGGTGATGAAGGTCAGCGGCAGGAACACCATCGCCACGATCGAGATGACCAGCGCGCGATTGTCGATCTGTTCGGCGCGCAGGTCGGTCAGCGTCTCGTGGATCAGCGCCGAGCGTTCGCGGATCGACTCGAGCTCCTCGGCCATGCGCGCCGCGCGGTCGGCGGCGGCGGACAGGTGCAGCCGGTCGTCATCGGCCAGCCAGTCGCCGGGCAGCGCCGCCAGCTTCTCCAGCGCCGCGCGCTGCGGGTTGAGGAAGCGGCGATAGCCGATCGCGGCGACCCGCACCCGGCTGACCGTGCGGCGAAGCTGGAAGACGCGGCGTTCGTCCAACTGCTCCTCGCAATCGTCCAGATCGTCGCCCAGGCCCGCGACATCGGGGTCGAGATCGTTGGTGATCGCGGTGGCGAAGGCGGTGATCAGGTCGCCGGGATCGTCGATCGCGCCCTTCTCGACCTCCTGCCGCACCAGATCGACCGCCAGCAGCGGACGGCGCGTCACCGAATAGACCCGGCCCTTCACCGCCCAGATCCGCACCGAGGCGAGCATGTCGGATCCGTCGAGCGGTTCGCTGCTCCGCCCGCGAAGATTGACGAACGCCCCCTCGCCCACCGCCTCGCACCGGGGGCGCGCGTCTCGGTCGCGGTCAGCGCGTCGACGACATAATCGCCGACATGCGCCGAATCGCTCAGCCAGCGCTGCGCGACCGCGTCGTTGGTCTCCAGATGCACCCAGACCAGCCGGGCCTGAGTCGCGATCGCCTCGCGGATCGGGATCGTCGTCGCCTGGCCCTGATCGACGCGATAGGCAAAGCCGGTCATGCCGGGATCGCCATCGCCAGATCGACCACCTGCCCCTCGCCCGGATCGGCGGGTGCGGTGTCGCTGGCGATCCGCACCGCATCGGCACGCGCACGGTCGAGGATCGCGCCCGGCACATCCGCGCGGTGATAGACCCGGTCGGCTGCGGCCAGCGCGCGCGCCTGGCGCAGCGTCAGGTCGTCGGGATCGGTCGAGGTCAGCACGAACGCCTCGAACCGCGCCGCAGGCCGGTCGGCCCCCGCCAGCCAGGCGGCGACATCGCCCTCCGCCTTGAGCGGGTCGAGCGGCCCGCCCGGCGACAGCGCCGCCCCGATCGCCCGCCGCCGCTCCGCCCCGTCGGGAAAGCGCGCCCGCAAACCCGCCCGCGCGGCATAGAGTCCCTCGGCCAGCCCCCCCAGCCCGGCGGGCAGCAACGCCTCCAGCCGCTGGCGCAGCGCCGCCGCCAGTCCGGCCGACACGCCGCCGGTTCCGACGGCGACGATGACCGGCCCCCGCTCGACGATGGCGGGCAGGGTGAAGTCGCACGCCGCCGGACGGTCCACCGCGTTGACCAGCACGCCGCGCGCCTTCAGCCGGGCGATCGCGTCTTGCGCTTCGTCCTCATCCTCGATCGCGACGATGGCGAGCGCGGCCTGCGCCTCTTCACCGACGACCAGCGCGCCCGCCCGGTCGAGCAGGCGGCGCTTGGCCTCGGCGGGCTCGCCCTCGCCTAGCAGGATCACCGGACGCCCGCCCAGCCGGACGAACAGCGGCAGGCTGGCGAGGCTCACGTCACCCTTCCTCCCCTGTAAGGGGAGGGGGTGTGCGAGCTTTGGCTTGCCCCCGGCAAGTCAAGATTGTGCCGGGGGCACAATCTCGCTCGCACACGAAGCTGGTGGAGGGGTGTCCCGCTATCGAGAGGGGTGACACCCCTCCGTCAGGCCTGACGGCCTGCCACCTCCCCTTCCAGGGGAGGAAGGCGGCAGGTCGCGACGTCACTTCTTCAGCCACTCCGGCACGCGCTCGGCGGCGATGATCGTCTCGGCGGCGATGCGGTCGGCGACGACGGCGAAGCGGTCGCCTTCGACCATCACCTCGGGGACGAGCGGGCGGCTGTTATAGGTCGACGCCATGGTCGCGCCATAAGCGCCCGCGGTGCGGAACACGGCGAGGTCGCCCGACTTCACCACATCGATCTCGCGGTTCATCGCGAAGGTGTCGCCCGTCTCGCAGACCGGCCCCGCGATATTCGCCATCATCGTCTCGCCAGTCGGCTTGACCGCGATGAAATCATGCCAGGCATCATAAAGCGCCGGGCGCGCCAGGTCGTTCATCGCTGCATCGACGATGACATAAGGGTTGGCGACGCCGGGCTTCACCCAGACGACCTCGGTCGCCAGCACGCCCGCATTGCCCGCGATCACCCGGCCGGGTTCGAACATCAGCTCGACATCCCAGTCCTTGGTCACGCGCGCCACCATTTCGCCATAAGCGGCCGGCGCAGGCATGACGTCGCCCGGCTTGTACGGCACGCCCAAGCCACCGCCCAGGTCGACGCGGCTGATGCGATGCCCCGCCCCGCGCAGCTCGGCGACCAGCTCGCCGACGCGCTTGTACGCGGCCTCCAGCGGCGCGAGATCACCCAGCTGGCTGCCGATGTGGCAGGCGACGCCCTTCAGGTCGATGCCGGGCAGCCCCGCCAGACGGTCGAACATGCCCAGCGCCTGGTCGATCGGCACGCCGAACTTGTTCTCCTTGCGCCCGGTCGAGATCTTCGCGTGCGTGCCAGCATCCACGTCCGGGTTCACGCGCAGCGTGGCGGGGGCGACCAGCCCGCGCTCATGCGCCAGCTCGGCCAGGACCGCGCCTTCTTCCTCCAGCTCCAGGTTGAACTGGCCGATCCCCGCCTCGAGCGCGGCGACCAGCTCTCGCTTCGTCTTGCCGACGCCGGAAAAGACGATGTCCTCCGCCTTCATCCCCGCCGCCAGCGCGCGGCGCATCTCGCCGACCGAGACGACGTCGGCGCCATAGCCTTCATCGGCCAGCACGCGCAGCACGGCGAGATTGGGGTTCGCCTTGATCGCATAGGCCAGGTGGACGCGCGGCAGGCCCTTGAGCCCCTCGCGGAACACCTGTGCATGCCGCCGGAAGGTCGAGGCGGAATAGATATAGACCGGCGTGCCGACTTCGGCGGCGATCCGGGACACGGCCACGTCCTCCACATGGAGTTCGCCGTCTTGGAAATGAAAATGGTCCATCAGCGGGGGGGCAAATCAAATTCGTCCGAACGCCGTTCCTGCGACTGGGTCATCAGTTCGTCGGAGCGTTGCGGGCGTTGTTGGGGGGTCGGCGTCAGCAATTGCTGCGCCGTGGGGCGGACGGTGGCGCCGCGCGGCGCGACGGGCAGTTGCTCGCCCTTGGGCGGTTGCAGCCGGTTGGCCGCGCCGCAAGCACTCAGGCCCAGCGCGACCAGCAGGACGAGCGCCCGCCTCATGCGGGAAGGCCCCGCGCGGTCGCGATGGCGGCGCGGACATTGGCGGGCGCGGTGCCGCCGAAGCTGACCCGGCTGGCGACCGAGGCATCGACCGACAACACGTCATAGATGCGCTCATCGATCCGCGCGTCGATGCCGGTCAGCTCGTCGATCGACAACTGGTGCAGCATCACGCCCTTCTCCTCGGCCAGCTTCACCGCGCGGCCGGTGATGTGATGCGCCTCGCGGAAGGGGATGCCGCCGACGCGCACCAGCCAGTCGGCTAGGTCGGTCGCGGTCGAGAAGCCCGCCTCCGCGACGCCGCGCATCCGTTCCGTGCGGAAGGTCGCGCTCTGGATCATGCCGGTCATCGCCGCGATCGACAGCGCCAGCAGGTCGTGCGCCTCGAACACCGGCGGCTTGTCGTCCTGCATGTCCTTGGAATAGGCGAGCGGCAGGCCCTTCATCGTGACCATCAGGCTGGTCATGCAGCCCATGATCCGCCCGGCATGGCCGCGCACCAGCTCGGCCGCGTCGGGGTTGCGCTTCTGCGGCATGATCGAGCTGCCGGTCGACCACTGGTCGGACAGCGCGACGAAGCCGAAGGGCTGCGACGCCCAGAGCACGAATTCTTCCGCAAGACGCGACAGGTGCAGCGAGCAGTTGGTCGCCGCCTGGAGATAGTCGATCGCGAAGTCGCGGTCGCTGACCGCATCGAGCGAGTTGCGCGTCGGCGAGTCAAAGCCCAGCGCCGCCGCCGTCATGTGCCGGTCGACCGGAAAGCCCGTCCCCGCCAGCGCCGCCGAGCCCAGCGGGCACTGGTTCATCCGCACACGCGCATCGGCGAAGCGGCTGGCGTCGCGCACGATCATCTCGTGATAGGCCATCAGGTGATGGCCCAAGGTCACCGGCTGCGCGGATTGCAGATGGGTGAAGCCGGGCATCACGCTGTCGGCATGCTCTTCCGCGCGGGTCAGCAACGCCTCGCGCAGCGCGCCCAGCGCCGCCAGCGTCTCGTCGATCGCGTCGCGCACCCACAGGCGGAAGTCGGTCGCCACCTGGTCGTTGCGCGACCGCGCGGTGTGCAGCCGCCCCGCGACCGGGCCGATCAACGCGGCCAGCTTCGCCTCGGTCTGCATATGGATATCTTCGAGGGTCAGGTCCTCGGCCACGCCGTTCGCGGCATAATCCTCGGCGACCCGGTCCAGCCCGGCGGAAATCGTCGCGGCGTCCTCGGCCGACACGATGCCCTGTTTGCCCAGCATGGCGACATGTGCTTTCGACCCGGCGATGTCCTGTTTCCACAGTCGCTTGTCGAAGGGGATGGACGCGTTTATCTCGCGCATCACCGCGGCGGGACCTTCTGCGAAGCGCCCGCCCCACATTGCGTTGGAGCCGCCCATGTCGTCGCGTACCGTGATCGCCTGTCTCCTGGGGCTGATGGTCGCCGGGTGCGATAAGCAAAGCCCCGCGCCGGAGCAAGCCGCCAACACCGCCACGGGCGAAGTTTCGAGCGGGGAAGTGACCGGCGGGGAAGTGACCGGCGGGGAAGTCGCCTCGACGCCCGACGCGCCCAAGCCTGCCGGAGCCGTGAACCGCAGCCACAAGGGCGAGGCCGCCCCGACGCTGGGCTTCACCACGCTCGACGGCAAGCCGACGACGCTGGCCGATTTCCGGGGCAAGCCGGTGCTGGTCAATCTCTGGGCGACCTGGTGCGGGCCGTGCGTCGCCGAGATGCCGACGCTGGCCGCCACGGCCGAGCGGCTGAAGGGCAAGGTTGCGGTAATCGCGGTCGCGCAGGACGAGGCGGCCAAGGTGAAGCCGTTCCTGGCGGGCCGGAAGCTCGACGCGCTGCCCGTCTATCTCGACCCCAAGCTGGGGCTAAGCGTCCATTACCAGGCCAATCTGCCGACCACGATCCTCTATGGCGCGGACGGCAAGGAGATCTGGCGGGTGACGGGTGGATTCGACTGGGCCGGGGCCGAGGCCCAAAAACTGCTGTCCGAGGCGAAATAACCGTCACAGCGGCGGGAATTTTCGATACACGGCGGGGGAGCGCCGTTCGCGATACGCGAAAAAAGCCCCGCCCGGCACGAACCGGGCGGGACAGGCTGGGGTAAACGGTCGATGAAGCGGATCGCAAACGGCGCTCGCCCGCTTTCGTCCTGACAAGACAAACAGATGCCGCGCCAGCCATCGGCCGCCGAACAACATCGTCGGCGCATCGCAAGGACGCGCGACTTCATCATTGTCTGTTATGCAAGGGAACGCGACGGACGGATCGAACACAGGATCCGCCTGAACTTTTCGGTCATTCAAGAGCCCCCCTCTTGATTTGTACTGGTCATAATAGATCCCGCCAGCCCGGTCAAATATATTATACTTTCCTTTGCTGCTGTCGCTTCGACAGTAACAGAGCAACCGATCATCGCATGCTGCGTTGCACCACGAGCCATGTCCCGCCAGCGAGGGACGGATGGATTCACCGATGGAGACGCCGAGCCGATGATGCAGGCCAATCGCCGTGAACTGGTCGCGGCCCTCGCCATTCTGGGCGTATCGCCACGCCTCGCCGCCCAGGCGCTTGCCCCCGGTGGCGCGACCGGCGCCCCCCAGCCCTTTTCCTGGGCCGCGCTGCAACGGCGGGCGGAAGAACTGGCCCGTCAGCCCTATCGCCCCCAGGCCAAGGTCGAGGCGGCGGCGGCGATCGACTATGACGCGGTGGGCACGATCCGGTATCGCGACGACCGCACGCTGGCGGGCGGCATCCGCCTGTTCCCGCTGGGCCGCTATGCGCCCAATCCGGTCGGCATCAACATCGTCGCGAACGGCCAGGCGCGCGCCGTGCCCTTCTCGCCCGCGCTGTTCACCGCCGAGGCGGGCCATACGCCGCCGCTGGGCATCGCCGGGTTCCGCGCGATGACGGCCGACGGCAAGAGCGACTGGCTGGCCTTTCAGGGTGCCTCCTATTTCCGCACGGCGGGTGCGCAGGACCAATATGGCCTGTCGGCGCGGGGTATCGCGATCGATACCGGCATCGACGGGCGCGAGGAATTTCCCGCCTTTACCGACTTCTGGATCGAGCGGACCGGCGCGCAAGGCTATACCGTCCATGCACTGCTCGACGGGCCCAGCGTCACAGGGGCCTACCGGATCGAGTCGCAAAAGGGCGCGGCGGGCGTCGAACAGCGTGTGTCGGCGGTGCTGTTCTTCCGCCGCGATGTCGAGCGGCTGGGCATCGCGCCCGCGACCAGCATGTTCTGGTATGGCGAGGGCAACCGGGCAGCGGGCAGCGACTGGCGGCCCGAGATTCATGATTCGGACGGCCTCGCGCTGCTGACCGGCGCGGGTGAGCGGCTGTGGCGGCCTTTGGTCAATCCGCCGCGCCCGACGCTCGACAGCTTCGCCGACACCGATCCGCGCGGCTTCGGCCTGCTCCAGCGCGACCGGGACTTCGATCATTACCAGGACGACGGGGCCTTTTATGACCGCCGCGCGAACCTGTGGGTCCAGCCGCAAGGGAATTGGGGCCGGGGCCAGGTGATGCTCTATGCCTTTCCCACCGCGTCGGAGACGGTCGACAATATCGTCGCCTTCTGGAACCCCGCCGATGCACCCAAGGCGGGGCAGAAGCGGCAGTTCGACTATCGCCTGAGCTGGGGATCGACCGATCCCACCATCGTCCCGGCCGTCGCCCATGCGGTCGACCTGTGGACCGGCGCGGCGGGACGGCCCGGTGCGGAGCCGACGCCGGGCGCGCGCAAGCTGGTGGTCGACTTCACCGGCCCCGTGCTGGCCGGGCTCGACCGGCAGAGCGGCGTGACGGCCGATATCTCGGTCACGCGCGGCAAGCTGCTGACCCAGGCCGCCTATCCGGTGGTGGGACAGCCCAATCGCTGGCGCGTCACCGCCGACATCGCACCCGAAGGTCAGGGGCCCGCCGATGTCCGCCTGTTCCTGAAGCGCGGAACCAGGGCGCTGACCGAGACGGTGCTTGCCCCGGTCTTCCTGCCGTGACCCATCCGCGCGCCATCATGCCGCCACCCGCACCGCTGACCATGGCGGTGCAGCGTTTCGATGGCCCGCCGCCGCCGCACTCCGCGCCCGAGCCGCGCGCCGGGGTCAATCTGGCGCCCGACGACATCCTGACCCGCCGATTGCTGCTGGTGCTGCTGACCGGGTTGCTGGCGACCGCCGCCTCGGCCTCGGTGAAGGAGGCGCTGCTCAGCGACGGGCTGAACCTGCTCGACGGGCTGTTGCTGCTGCTGTTCTTTCCGCTGTTCGCCTGGATCTCGTTCGGCTTCGTGACGGCGGCGATCGGCTTCGTCCTGCTGATCTCGCGCGCGCATCCGGGCATCACCCCCGCGCCCAAGGGGGCCGCGCCGCCGACCGCGCGGACGGCGGTGCTGGTGCCGGTGCATAACGAGGATGTCGATGCGGTGTTCGACCGGATCGCACGCATGGCCGTCATGATCGACCGGGCGGGGGCGGCCGACCGTTTCGCCTTCTTCGTCCTGTCCGATTCGGGCGAAGCCGCCGAGGCCGAGGAGCGTGCCGCCTGGGAAAAGCTCGCCCCCTGGCTGGCGGTGCCGCTCTATTATCGCCGCCGGACCGAGAATGTCGGACGCAAACCCGGCAACGTCGCCGACTGGATCCGCAACCAGGGTGCGGCCTACGACTTCATGCTGATGCTCGATGCCGACAGCCTGATGGGCGGCGACACCATCGTCGGCATGGCGCAGATCATGGAGCAGCGCCCCTCGATCGCGCTTCTCCAGACCGTGCCGATGATCATCGGCGCGACGACCTTCTTCCAGCGCTGGATGCAGTTCGCCAGCCGATTCTACGGCCCGATCTCGACCGCCGGGCTGGTCTGGTGGTCGGGGTCCGAATCGACCTTCTGGGGGCATAACGCGCTGATCCGCATCCGCGCCTTCGCCGAGAGTTGCGGCCTGCCCGACCTGCCCGGACGCCCGCCCTTCGGCGGCACGATCATGAGCCATGACATGGTCGAGGCCGCGCTGCTGCGGCGGCGCGGCTGGCGGCTGCACATGCTGATGGTCGAGGACAGTTTCGAGGAATATCCCCCCACGCTGATCGACCAGGCGGTGCGCGACCGGCGCTGGGCGCAGGGCAATACCCAGCATCTGAAGCTGCTGGGCGCGAGCGGTTTCCACTGGATCAGCCGGTTGCAGCTGCTGATCGGCGCCTCGGCCTATCTGACCTCGCCCGCCTGGCTGATCCTGATCGCCACCTCGATCGCGCAGAGCCTGTCCGACGATGCCGCGACGGTGCGCGCGGTGACGTCGGCGCGGGTGCTGGTCGTGACGCTGATCCTGCTGTTCGGGCCGAAGCTGCTGAGCATCGTCTGGGCGATGGCCGACCGCGAACGCCGGGCCAGCTATGGCGGCGCGCGCGCGATCCTGGCGTCGGTGGCGCTCGACGTGCCGCTGTCGATCCTGACCGCGCCGGGCATCGCGCTGACCCAGACGATCGACCTCGTCAACATCATGCGCGGCAAGCCATCGGGCTGGAACCCGCAGAGCCGGGTGCGCGACGGGCTGGCGGCGGCGGATGCGATGCCGCGCTATCGCTGGCATCTGGCGCTGGGCGTGGTGTTCCTGGGGGTGTCGTTCCTGAACCCGGTGCTGGGGGCGTGGCTGTCGCCGGTGACGCTGGGGCTGCTGCTGGCGCCGTGGCTGGCGATGGAGACAGCCAAGGTCCGGCCCGGCGAGCGGTTGGCGAAGAAGGGCGTCTTCGCGGTGCCGGGGTCGGTGGTGGCGGACCCTGCCCGGCCCTTGGCCTTGGTGTGAGGGTGGGGCATGGGCTTCGACTTCGCTCAGCCTGAACGGCGTTAAGGCACAAATCTCCGTTCAGCCTGAGCGAAGTCGAAGGCCACGCCGCCCCCTCAATCATCCTCATCCTCGAACCCCACCAGCGCCAGGTCCCGCGCCTTCATCTGTCGCGTCTCGCACCAGTGGACCAGAGCCTCCTCGCGGCCGTGCGTCACCCACACCTCGCGCGGGGCGATTTCGGTCAGCGTCCGGGTCAGTTCGTCCCAATCGGCATGGTCGGACAGGATCAGCGGCAGCTCGACATTCTTCTGCCGCGCGCGCTGGCGCACCCGCATCCAGCCGCTGGCCATGGCGGTGATGGGCTCTGGCAGCCGCCGCGACCAGCGATCGTTAAGCGCGCCGGGCGGGCACATCACGACATGCCCCGCCATCTCCGCCTTGGGCGTGTCGGCCACCATGCGCAGCTCGCCCAGATCGACGCCAAGCTCCTGATAGAGCGCACATAGCCGCGCCAGCGCGCCGTGGAGGTAGATGGGCGCCTCATGCCCCCGCACGCGGAGTTCGGCGATCACCCGCTGCGCCTTGCCCAGCGCATAGGCGCCGACCAGCACGCAGCGCGTCGGATTGGCATGGAGCCGCGCGATCAGCTTGTCGATCTCGTCCCCGGTTTCGGGATGGCGAAAGACGGGTAGTGCGAAGGTCGCTTCGGTGACGAAGACGTCACATTTCACCGGCTCGAAGGCCGCACAGGTCGGATCGGCGCGGCGCTTGTAATCGCCCGACACCACCACCCGCTCGCCGCGATAGTCGAGCACGATCTGCGCCGATCCCAGCACATGCCCGGCGGGCACGAAGCCGACCTCCACCTCGCCCAGCCGGATCGTCTCGCCATACGCCACCTCGACGCCGTTCTGCGGGCCATAGCGCGCCGCCATGATCGCCAGCGTCTCGGGCGTCGCCCAGACGGTGCCATGCCCGCCACGCGCATGGTCGGCATGGCCGTGAGTCACCAGCGCCTTGGCCTCCGGTTCGGACGGGTCCACCCACACATCGGCAGGGGCCACGTAAATCCCGTGTTTATGGGGCTGTATCCAGTCGCCGAGCTTGGCCATGCTACCTATATCCTTGGATATGCCTCCCGGTTCCCTTCCGCCCGCCCTGACCGACTGGTTCGCCGCCAAGGGCTGGCACCCGCGCACCCATCAGCTGGCGATGCTGGAGGAAGCGCGCGCAGGCCGCCACGCGCTGCTGGTCGCCACCACGGGCGCGGGCAAGACGCTGGCGGGGTTCCTGCCGACGCTGACCGAGTTGATCGAGCAACCGAGCGAGGGGCTGCACACCCTCTACGTCTCGCCCCTGAAGGCGCTGGCGGTCGATATCCGCCGCAACCTCGTGACGCCGATCGAGGAGATGGGCCTCGACATAAGGGTCGAGACGCGGACCGGCGACACCTCGTCGGACAAGAAGGCGCGGCAACGGGTGAAGCCGCCGCACATCCTGCTGACCACGCCCGAATCGCTATCGCTGCTGCTCAGCTATCCCGATGCCGCGACCATGTTCGCGGGCCTCAAGACCATCGTGGTGGACGAGGTTCACGCCTTTGCCACCGGGAAGCGCGGCGACCTGCTGTCCCTGTGCATGGCGCGGTTGCAGCGGCTGTCGCCCGGTCTGCGACGGGTCGCGCTGTCGGCGACGGTGGCGGACCCGGACGGCTATCGCGCCTGGCTCGCGCCCGATGGCGATATCGACGCGGTCGGCCTGGTCACGGGGGAACCCGGCGCGCCGCCGGACATAGCGATCCTGCTGCCCGAGGACCGCATTCCCTGGGCGGGCCATTCGGGCCGCTATGCCGCCGCGCAGGTCATGCGCGTCATCGAGGCGAACCGGACCACCATCGTCTTCTGCAACACGCGTAGCCTGGCCGAGCTGATCTTCCAGGATTTGTGGAAGGCGAACGACAAGAGCCTGCCGATCGGCGTCCATCACGGCTCGCTCTCGCTGGAAGCCCGCCAGAAAGTCGAGGCGGCGATGGCCGACGGGCAACTCCGCGCGCTGGTCGCGACCGCCAGCCTCGACCTGGGTGTCGACTGGGGCGATGTTGACTGCGTGATCCAGATGGGCGCGCCCAAGGGCTCGTCGCGCCTGCTCCAGCGGATCGGTCGCGCCAATCACCGGCTGGACGAATCGAGCCGCGCGATCCTGGTCCCCGGCAACCGCTTCGAATATCTGGAGGCGCGCGCCGCGCTCGACGCGGTGGAGGCGGGCGAGCTGGACCCCGACCTGTTCCGCCCCGGCGCGCTCGACGTGCTGGCACAGCATGTCATGGCCTGCGCCTGTGCCGCGCCGTTCGAGCAGGCCGCGCTGCTGGACGAAATTCGCTCGGCCATGCCCTATTCGGCGCTGGACGATGCGACCTTCGACCGGGTGCTGCGGTTCATTGCCGACGGCGGCTATGCCCTGCGCGCCTATGACCGGTTCAAGCGGCTGGTGCAGCAGCCGGACGGGACGTGGCGCGTTACCCATCCACAATTCGTCGCCCAGCACCGCCTGAACGCCGGGATCATCGTGGAAGCGACGATGCTGAAGGTCCGCTTCCGCAACGGCCGCCAGCTCGGCCGGGTGGAGGAAGGCTTCGCCGCGACCCTGGCGCCGGGCGACACCTTCTTCTTCGCCGGATTGAGCCTGGAGGTGGAATCGATCGATGGCGAGGACCTGATCGTCCGCGCCACCTCCCGCCCTGCGCGCATCCCGACCTATGGCGGCAGCCGGATGCCGCTGTCGACCAGCCTGGCCGACCGGGTACGCGAATTCCTGGCCGACCGGGGCGAGTGGGATCGCTTCCCGGCGGACGTGCATGCCTGGCTGGAGATGCAGGATCGCCGCTCGGTCCTGCCCCGCCCCGGCCAGTTGCTGGTCGAGACCTTCCCGCGCGAGGGGCGGCATTACATGGTCGCCTATAGCTTCGAGGGGTGGAATGCGCACCAGTCGCTGGGGATGCTGATCACAAGGCGGATGGAGGCGCAGGGGCTGAAACCGCTGGGCTTCGTCGCCAGCGACTATGCGCTGGCATGCTATGGGCTGGAAAAGGTGACGGACCCCGCCAGCCTGTTCTCGCCCGACATTCTCGAGAACGAGTTCGCCGACTGGGTCCAGCAATCGCACCTCCTCAAGCGCGCCTTTCGCGAGGTGGCGGTGATCGGCGGGCTGGTCGACCGCCAGCATCCCGGCAAGCGCAAGACCGGGCGGCAGGTGACCTTTTCGACCGACCTGATCTACGACGTGCTGCGCAAGTACGAGCCCGGCCATCTGCTGCTCCAGGCGGCGTGGGACGATGCGCGGGCGCGGATGACCGATGTGGGGCGGCTGGCGAATCTGCTCGACCGGGCGGGGGGCACGATGCTGCATGTCGATCTGGAGCGGGTGAGCCCGCTCGCCGTGCCGGTGCTGGTGCTGATCGGGCGCGAGAAGGTGGCGACGGGGACTGCGGACGACGACCTGTTGATCGAGGCGGAGGCTCTGGCGGCGGAGGCGATGGCGGGGTGATTCCCGTGGCCTTCGACTTCGCTCAGGCTGAACGGAGGTTGGTATAGGCCTTCCTCACCTCTGGCCACTCCCCTCCCGCAGGCGGGAGGGGATGGGGGAGGGCACAGGGTCTCACAGAGACCAACGCCCGTGGCTCTTGCCCCTCCCCAACCCCTCCCCCTGCCGGGAGAGGGGCTCGAAGAAGAAAGGGGCTTGAGAAGACCTCGATCACCCTGATCGCATCAAAAATGTTGCAATGGTCATCCCACCCACGCAAATCTGATCTCGTGCTCCGCCAGTATGAACTCGTCGACCGCGTGCTCGACTATGACCCCCAGGCCGATGAGGCGCTGCTGAACCGCGCTTACGTCTTCTCGATGAAGGCGCATGGCAGCCAGAAACGTGCCTCGGGCGATCCCTATTTCAGCCATCCGATCGAGGTGGCCGGCATCCTGACCGACCTGCATCTGGATGACGAGACGATCGCGACCGCCATCCTGCACGACACGATCGAGGACACGGTCGCCACCTATGACGAGATCGAACGGCTGTTCGGTCCCAATGTCGCGCGGCTGGTCGACGGCGTGACCAAGCTGTCCAAGATCGAGGCACAGACCGAGAGCGAGCGCGCCGCCGAGAATCTGCGCAAGTTCCTGCTCGCCATGTCGGACGATATCCGCGTCCTGCTGGTCAAGCTGGCCGATCGCCTCCACAATATGCGCACGCTCCATCACATCGCGAAGCCGGAAAAGCGCCGCCGCATCGCGAAGGAGACGATGGACATCTATGCCCCGCTCGCCGAGCGGATCGGCATGTACGAGTTCATGAAGGAGATGCAGATGCTATCCTTCCAGCAGCTCGAACCCGAGGCGTATGAGTCGATCACGCTTCGCCTGGCGCAAATGAAGGAAGGCGGCGGCGACCGGATCGCCAAGATCGCCTCCGGGCTGAAGCTGCTCATGTCACGCGGCGGGGTGGAGGCCGAGGTGACGGGGCGCGAGAAATCGGCCTTCTCGATCTTCCGCAAGATGAACGAGCGGCACATCAGCTTCGAGCAGTTGTCCGACGTCATGGCGTTCCGCGCGATCGTGCCGACCGAGGAGGATTGCTACCGCGCGCTGGGGCTGATCCATCGTCGCTGGCCGATGGTGCCGGGGCGGTTCAAGGACTATATCTCGACGCCCAAGCGCAACGGATACCGCTCGCTCCATACTAGCGTCATCCACGCCGACAATGCGCGTATCGAGATCCAGATCCGCACCCCCGAAATGCATGCCGAGGCCGATTTCGGCCTGGCGGCGCACTGGACCTACAAACAGGCGACGCGCCATGATGCGCAGGTGAGCTGGATTCGCGACCTGGTCGAAATCCTCGACACTTCGGACAGCCCCGAGGAGCTGATCGAACATACGAAGATGGCGATGTACCAGGATCGCATCTTCGCCTTCACCCCCAAGGGCGAGCTGATCCAGCTGCCCAAGGGCGCGACGCCGATCGACTTCGCCTATGCCGTCCATACCGATCTGGGCGACCAGGCGGTGGGGGCCAAGCTGAACGGGCGGGTGGTGCCGCTGTCGACCGTCATCTCCAATGGCGACCAGGTGCAGATCCTGCGCTCGGCCGGACAGACGCCGCAGGCGAACTGGCTGAACCTGGCGATCACCGGCAAGGCGCTGGCCGCGATCCGCCGCCATCTGCGCCATGCCGAACGCGCCGAGCAGGTGACGCTGGGCACCAAGCTGTACGAGGATATCGTCCGCCGCCTGCCTGCCCAGATCGGCGCGGACGCGCTGACCCATGCGCTGCAACGGCTGAAGATGCCCGACGAGGCGCATCTGATGATCGCGATCGCCAGGCGGACCGTGTCGGATGCCGCGGTGATGGAGGCGCTGATGCCGGGCTCGGCGGGCGCGGACGTCGCCGCGCTGCCGCCGCAATCGAGCGCCATCTCGATCAAGGGGCTGACGCCCGGCGTCGCCTATGACCTGGCGCAATGCTGCCACCCGGTGCCGGGCGACCGCATCGTCGGGTTGCGGCGGCCGGATGCGGGGATCGAGGTGCACGCGATCCAGTGCCCGGTCCTCGCCGAACTGGCCGACCGGACCGACGAGGAAACCGACTGGGTCGACGTCTCCTGGGGCGACGATAGCGAGGGCGCGACCGCGCGAATCTCGGTGATGGTCAAGAACGAACCCGGCGCGCTGGGCATATTGGCGACGATCATCGGCCAGCATAAGGCGAACATCATCAACGTCCGGCTGGATACCCGCGACACGCGCTTCCATACGAACCTGATCGATGTCGAGGTGCACGACCTGCAACACCTGATGCGCCTGATCGCCGCCTTGCGCGCGGCGGATGTGGTGAGTTCGGTGGAGCGGGTTTAGGTTCGCGCAGAGGCGCGGAGAACGCAGAGAGGTCCGGCGCGCGGAACGCGCGTCCTGTCATCTTCGACGCTGCATGATGACCGTCGCCAAGGTGGTTGAACGAACCCCCTCTGCGTCCTCCGCGCCTCTGCGCGAACAGAATCTTCTTCGTTCCCCCGGCGAAGGCCGGGGCCCAGTAGGGGTGAATGATCGAGAACGCGGGGCGTTTGCCTTCCCCGCATCGTTTCGCGCCTCCTAAGCCGCCGAGAAACTGGGCCCCGGCCTTCGCCGGGGAACCATGCGGCATTGGATTTCCTGACACCCGGATGACGCCTGCGTAACAAAAAGCTGGAACCCCCGACGCGCCTGCGCTTTGGAGACCCCAAACAGGGGAGCCTTAACATGCGTTTCGTCACCGCCGCCGCCATGCTCGCGCTCGTCGCGGCCCCCGTCGTCGCCCAGCAGACCCGGTCGATCTCCGCCTCGGACAAGGCGCAAGGGGCGCAGGCCAACCCGGAACTCGTGAAGCAATATGGCGGCCGCTACACCGGCCCGCAGGCCGCGTTCGTCGAGCGGGTCGGCAAGCGGGTGGCGGTCCAGTCCGGCCTGTCCAACGCGCAGGGCGATTTCGTCGTGACGACGCTCAACTCGCCGGTCGAGAACGCCTTCGCCATTCCCGGCGGCTATATCTATGTCACCCGCGAGCTGCTCGCGCTGATGAATTCCGAGGCCGAACTCGCCTCAGTGCTGGGCCATGAAGTCGGCCATGTCGCCGCGCGCCATTCGCAGAGCCGCAACACCCGCTCGACCATCGGCTCGATCCTGGCAGCGGGCGCGGGGCTGCTGACCGGCAGCAATATCGCCACCCAGCTGGTGGGCACCGGCGCACAGCTCTACACGCTGAAATATGGCCGCGATCAGGAATATCAGGCCGATGGCCTCGGCATCCGCTACATGACCGCCGCCGGCTATGATCCCTATGCCTCGGCGGACATGCTCGCCTCGCTGGCCGCGTCGAGCAACCTGGCGGCGCGCACATCCGGCAAGGACGCCAATGCCATTCCGACCTGGGCCTCGACCCATCCCAACAGCGCCGACCGCGTCCGCCGCGCCGCTTCGCTCGCGCAAGCGACCGGCCGTCCCGAAACCACCCCGCCGCAGGACACCGCCTTCCTGCGGATGCTCGACGGCCTGCCCTATGGCGACGATCCCAAGGAGGGCGTGGTCGACGGCCAGAGCTTTCGCCATCCCGGCCTGAAGCTGAAATTCACCGCGCCCACCGGCTATGCCATCGCCAATGGCAGCGATGCGGTGACCATCGCCGGTCAGGGCGGCCAGGCCGAGATGCGTCTGGGCCAGGGCAGCGACCTTTCCCAGGCGATCGCGCAGCGCTTCGGCCAGCTCGGCACCGGCACCCCCTCGGGCCAGGTGCAGAACGGGACCGCCAACGGCATCCCCTATGCCTATGTCACCACCCGCGCCGCCGCCAACAACCGCGCGGTGGATGCGACGGTGGTCGCGTATCGCTTCCCCGCCGCGACTTATACCTTCACGCTGGTCACCCCCGCCGGCAGCGGCATCGGGCCGTTCCAGCCGCTGCTCGCGTCGGTCGCGCCGCTCTCGACCGCCGAGGCCAATGCCATTCGCGGCAAGAAGATCAGCATCGTCACCGTCCGCCAGGGCGACACGATCGACAGCCTGTCGGCGCGCATGGCCTTTCCCGATTACAAGCGCGAGCGGTTCGTGACGCTGAACGGGCTCGATTCGGAACAAGCGCTGGTGCCGGGTCGTTTGGTCAAGCTGGTCGTGAATGGGTGACGGACGCGCTCGACGCCGCTAAACCGGCGGCGTCATGAAGCGCCCTGCCCTGTCCGTCGTCGTCCCCTGCTATAACGAAGCCGCCTGTCTGGACGTGCTGCACGCGCGTATCTCGGGCGCCGCGCGCGCGGCGGTAGGCGAGGATTACGAGATCGTCCTGATCAACGACGGCTCGCGCGACGACAGCTGGCCGGTGATGCAGCGGCTCGCCGCCGCCGATCCGCATCTGGTCGCGATCAACCTGTCGCGCAACCACGGCCACCAGCTGGCGCTGACTGCGGGCCTCGACCTGTGTTCGGGCGAGCAGATCCTGATCATCGACGCCGATCTTCAGGACCCGCCCGAGCTCCTCACCGACATGCGCGCGACGATGGCGGCGCAGGGGGCGGACGTGGTCTATGCGGTGCGCCGCAAGCGGGCCGGGGAAACGCTGTTCAAGAAGGCGACGGCGGCGATCTTCTACCGCATGCTCGACCGGCTGACCGACACGCCGATCCCGCTCGACACCGGCGATTTTCGCCTGATGAGCCGCCGTGCGCTCGACGCGTTGCAGTCGCTGCCCGAACAGGCGCGCTTCATTCGCGGCATGGTTGCCTGGGTCGGCTTCCGCCAGGTCCCCTTCCCCTATGACCGCGCCGAGCGGCATGCAGGCGAGACCCATTATCCGCTGGGCAAGATGATCGCGCTGGCCTTCGACGCGGTGACGGGCTTCTCGACCGCGCCCTTGCGCTGGGCCAGCCATATCGGCCTGGCGCTGACCGCGGCGTCGCTGTTGCTGCTGGTCTATATCGCGATCGGCTGGCTGACCGGCTCGGCGGTGCAGGGCTGGACCTCGACCATGCTGGTCACCGTCATCCTGGGCGCGGTGCAGATGTTCGTGCTGGGCATGATCGGCGAATATCTGGGGCGGCTCTATATCGAATCGAAGCGGCGGCCGCTCTATCTGGTCGCCGATGTGGCGGGGCCGGTGCAGGGCCATGCCCGGCTGGGCTATAGCGCGCATGAGCGGGCCAAGGATCCCGCCTGACCGCCATCGCGCGGGTCCGGCGCGGGCGCTTCCGCTCCTGCGGGACTCCCCCGGCGTTCGTCGGGGTGGTGGTAGCGGGCTGACTTTCGCACGGGAATTTTGACTCCGGAACGCACGCGGCGGGGGTCGGGGCGTGGCCTTCGACTTCGCTCAGGCTGAACGGCGTTCGGGAATGGGTCTGGGCACAAGAATCCGTTCAGCCTGAGCGAAGTCGAAGGCCAAGGGAATCACCCACCCGCATCCCCCCAACGAAAAAGGGCCCAGGGTTTCCCCCGAGCCCTTTTCCTGCCTCATGGCAAAGGATCAGTCGCGATCGCCGGTCAGGAAGGCCGGAGCGGCGAATTCGGACGAACCGCCCTGCTCGCCGCCTTCACGGCGGGGACGGTCGCCACGGTCGCGACGCGGGCCGCTGCGGCCTTCGCCGCCACGGTCGCCGCCATCGCGACGCGGACCGCGACCGCCTTCACGGTCGCCGCGCGGACCACGGTCACCACGCTCGCCGCGCGGTTCGCGCGCCGGACGATTGTCCTCCAGCTCGGCACCGGTTTCCTGGTCGACGACGCGCATCGACAGGCGGACCTTGCCGCGCGGGTCGATCTCGAGGACCTTGACCTTGACTTCCTGGCCTTCGCTCAGGACGTCCGAGACCTTCTCGACGCGCTCGTTCTTGATCTCCGAGACGTGGACCAGACCGTCCTTGCCGCCCATGAAGTTCACGAACGCGCCGAAATCGACGAGGTTGACGACCTTGCCGTTATAGATCTTGCCGACCTCGGCCTCTTCGACGATGCCCTTGATCCAGTTCATCGCGGCTTCGATCTGCGCCGAGTCGGACGAGCTGATCTTGATCACGCCCTCGTCGTCGATGTCGACCTTGGCGCCGGTCGTGGCGACGATCTCGCGGATCACCTTGCCGCCGGTGCCGATCACGTCGCGGATCTTCGACTTGTCGATCGTCATCGTCTCGATGCGCGGCGCATGGGCCGACAGTTCGGTGCGGGTCTCGCCCAGCGCCTTGTTCATCTCGGCCAGGATGTGCGCGCGGCCTTCCTTGGCCTGCGCCAGCGCGACCTTCATGATCTCTTCGGTGATACCGGCGATCTTGATGTCCATCTGGAGCGAGGTGATGCCCTCGGAGGTGCCCGCCACCTTGAAGTCCATGTCGCCCAGGTGATCCTCGTCACCCAGGATGTCGGACAGGACCGCGAAGTCCTTGCCTTCCAGGATCAGGCCCATGGCGATGCCCGAGACGGGGCGCTTCAGCGGAACGCCCGCATCCATCAGCGACAGCGAGCCGCCGCAGACGGTGGCCATCGACGACGAGCCGTTCGACTCGGTGATGTCGCTGGTCACGCGGATGGTGTAGGGGAATTCTTCCTTCGACGGCAGCACCGGGTGCAGCGCGCGCCACGCCAGCTTGCCATGGCCGATCTCGCGACGGCCCGGCGCGCCGAAGCGGCCCACTTCGCCGACCGAATAGGGCGGGAAGTTATAGTGCAGCATGAAGTGCTGGTAGGACAGGCCGTTCAGCCCGTCGATCATCTGCTCAGCATCCTTGGTGCCCAGCGTCGTGGTCGCGATCGTCTGGGTCTCGCCGCGGGTGAACAGCGCCGAGCCGTGCGAACGCGGCAGGAAGTGGACCTCGGCCTCGATCGGACGGATCTGCGTGGTTGAGCGACCGTCGATGCGGCGGCCGTCCTTCAGGATCGCGGTGCGGACGATCTCGGCTTCCAGCTTCTTGACGAGCTTGGCGGCGACGAGCTGCTCCTGCGGGGTGCGCTCGGCCATGGCGGCCTTCGCCTTGGCGCGGGCCTCGCCCAGCGCGGTCTGGCGCGCCTGCTTGTCGGTCAGCTTGTAGGCGGCGGTGATGTCCTTGCCGACCAGCTTCTTCAGCTCGGCCTTCACGGTCTTCTGGTCGTCGCCGACCTTCAGCTCCCACGGATCCTTGGCGGCCTGCTCGGCGAGATCGATGATCGCGTCGATGATCTGCTGCGACGCCTTGTGCGCGAACATGACCGCGCCCAGCATCACTTCCTCGGACAGCTCCTTGGCTTCCGACTCGACCATCATCACCGCATTGTGGGTGGCGGCGACGACCAGGTCCAGGTCACCGGCCAGCGCCTCGGCGTCGGTCGGGTTCAGCTGATATTCGCCATCGACATAGCCGACGCGCGCCGCGCCGATCGGGCCCATGAAGGGCACGCCCGAGATGGTGAGCGCGGCCGATGCGGCGACCAGCGCCAGGATGTCGGGCTCGTTCTCGCCGTCATAGGAGAGCACCTGGCAGATGCAGTTGATCTCGTTGTAGAAACCTTCGGGGAACAGCGGGCGGATCGGACGATCGATCAGGCGGCTGATCAGCGTCTCACGCTCGGTCGCACCGCGCTCGCGCTTGAAGAAACCGCCGGGGATGCGGCCCGCCGACGAGAACTTCTCCTGATAGTGAACGGTCAGCGGGAAGAAATCCTGGCCTTCCTTCACATTCTTCGCGGCCGTCACGGCGCACAGCACCACCGTCTCGCCCAGCGTCGCGATCACCGCGCCGTCGGCCTGACGGGCCACCTTGCCGGTTTCGAGGGTCAGCGTCTTGCCGCCCCACTCGATGGCCACTTTCTTGGTATTGAACATGGAATATCCTTCACTCCGACGGGCCTATCCCGCCGGGGCCTATGGGTTGAGCCAAGATTGGCTCTGGAGGTCGACCGAATTGCCGATCCTCCGATCCTGCCCGACCCTATCGTCGGGTTTGATGACATAGAGGCTTTGGGGATGCGCCCTTGCGGCATCCGGTCGGCCCGGTGCTTCATACACCAGCCGATAAAAAAAGGGCACCCCCTGATGGGAGTGCCCTTTTTGGTCGCTTGGCGCGCCCCGCGTCTTACTTGCGCAGGCCGAGCTTGGCGATCAGCGCCAGATAGCGGTCGCCATCCTTGTGACGCAGATAGTCGAGCAGCGAGCGACGCTTGTTGACCAGCATCAGCAGACCGCGACGCGAATGATTGTCCTTCGCATGGGTCTTGAAGTGGCCGGTCAGGTTCTGGATCCGCTCGGTCAGGATCGCGACCTGGACTTCGGGCGAACCCGTGTCACCCTCGGCGCGGGCATGGTCCTTGATGATTTCCTGGCGGCGTTCAGCGGTGATCGACATCGTGGTCCTTTCTTAATCGAGGTTGAAACCGCGCACGACCCGGACGTCCCCGTCCAGCGCCTCCACCAGCGCCACCGGGCGGTCGCCCAGCATCGCGAAATATTGGCCATCGTCAGCGGCAATCCCGACCAGCACACGCCCCTGACGGAGCGCCCCTGCCTGGTCGGGGTCGAGCGCGAGAGCCGGGATGTCGTCCAGCCCCGCCCTCAGCGGCAGGAGTATCTCTTCAAGCCCGCGCGCCTGCCCCATTTCGTTCAATTTGTCCAGCGATATCGCCGAGGCCAGGGTGAACGGCCCCGCCTTGATCCGGCGGAGCATGGTGACATGGCCCACCGTACCCAGCGCCAGCGCGATGTCGCGCGCGAGGGAGCGGATATAGGTGCCCTTGGAGACATGGGCGGTGAGGGTGACCTCCTCCAATTCCTCCCCAAGCTCCGCTTGGGGAGGGGGACCATCCGCAGGATGGTGGAGGAGGGGCGTCGCGTCAGCGACGGAATCGGTGGCGAGCGCGCCCGCCCCTCCACCACGCTCTCCGAGCGCGGTCCCCCTCCCCATCGGAGATGGGGAGGATTGAAGCGAATGAATCGTCACGCTGCGACTCGCCAGCACCACCTCTTCCCCGGCCCGCGCCAGGTCATAGGCGCGCTCGCCATCCACCTTCAGCGCGGAATAGGCGGGGGGCACCTGGTCGATCGGGCCGGTGAAGCGCGGCAACACCGCCTCCAGCGCCGCGCGAGTCGGGCGTATATCGCTCTCGGCGACCACCTCGCCCTCGGCATCCAGCGTCGATGTCTGCGCGCCGAAGCGGATGGTGAAGTCGTACACCTTGTCGCTGTCCAGCATCCGCCCGGCGAGCTTCGTCGCCTCGCCCACCGCGATCGGCAGCACGCCGGTCGCCAGCGGGTCGAGCGTGCCGCCATGGCCGACCTTGATCCCCTTGCCATAGCCGCCCTGGCGCAGCACGCGCTTGACCGCGCTCACCCCTTGCGTCGAGCCGAGCCCCAGCGGCTTGTCGAGTATGATCCATCCATGCATCGGACGGGCGTTAGTCGGGCTTGGCCCCTATCTCAAGGACGGCGCCTCAAGCACCGTGCCGCCCGCCAGCGCCTCGCCGAAATGGCGGCGGCACAAGGCGATGTAGCGGTCATTGCCGCCAATCTCGGTCTGCGCGCCCTCGGCGATCGCATGGCCCTGGCCGTCGACGCGCAGGTTCATCGTCGCCTTGGCGCCGCAGACGCAGACCGACTTGATCTCGCTGAGCGTGTCGGCCAGCGCCAGCAACCGCGCCGATCCGGGGAAGAGCTGGCCCTTAAAATCGGTCCTCAGGCCATAGCAGAGCACGGGAATCCGGTGCCGGTCGGCCAGCCGCGCCAGTTGATCGACCTGTTCGGGCGTCAGGAACTGCGCCTCATCGACCAGGATACAGGCCAGCGGCGTCTGCGCGTGCCGGTCGAGCGCGCAGGCCTCCAGATCGGTGGTCGCCTGGAACGGCGTCGCGGGCTGCGACAGGCCGATTCGCGAGGCGATGGTGCCATAGGCGAAGCGATCGTCGATCGCGGCGGTGAACAGCATCGTGTTCATCCCCCGCTCGCGATAATTGAAATCGGCCTGCAGCAGCATGGTCGATTTCCCTGCATTCATGCTGGCATAGTAGAAATAGAGCTTGGCCATCCGCCGCCCTTATCGGAGGGGAGCCGCCATTTCGAGCATGGGACGAACCGGCATGTGGGTTGGCACGCGAATGGCGATGGCAGTGGCGGCCATGTCGATGGGTGGCGCCGGATCGGCAACCGCGCCCGGCTCGCTCGCCTATGGCATCGACCCCGCCCATGCGCGCGTGCAGGCAAAGGTCGGCTTTTTCGGCCTGGGCAGCAAGACGGCGCGTTTTCCCCGGCTGGAGGGTCGCGTGGCCCTGTCGGACCGGGATGCGCAAGCCGTGACGCTGGACGTGCGGATCGATGCGCAAGCGCTGGAGGCAGGGGATTCGCTGACCCGGTCCCGCCTGCGCGGACCCGATTTCTTCGATGTCGAGCGATACCCCCGCGTGATCTTCCATGGCTCGACCATGACCCGGACCGGACCGCATAGCGCGCAGGTCGCAGGGACGATCACCGCGCGCGGCGTCACCCGTCCGGCGACACTGGCGGTCGACTTCTCACGCGACTTCGCCGCGATGACCGGCCGAGAGCCGGTGCATATCGCGGCGTCGACGCGGATCGACCGGCGGGACTTCGGGATGACCGCCTATCCGCTGATCGTCGGGCGACAGGTGACGATCACGATCGACGCCGATCTGGTGCCGGGGCGGGATTAGGCCGTTCCCAACGGCCGTTCCGGCTGACAGAGGTTCGCGCAGAGGCGCGGAGGACGCAGAGAGGCATTGCCCCCAACGCTTCCACCCCGGCGAAGGCCGGGGTCCAGTTGCCATTAACGGGCGGCGGTGCAGGATATCTGCCTCCCCCGCCCCGACGCAGCGCGCCATCCAAGACATCGAGATTGGCCCCGGCCTTCACTGGGGTGGGGCGACGTTTGAATGTGGGGCACTTCTTCTCTGCGCCCTCTGCGCCTCTGCGCGAACCTATTCCCTTGGCCTTCGACTTCGCTCAGGCTGAACGGAGGTAGGGATAAGCCAAAGTCACAATTCGAGGCCGGAAAGCGATCATGCTTCCCCAGCATCCTCCTCCAAGTCCCGCGCGACCTTCGGCGAGCGCAGGAGCGAGTCGATATGGCTTCCCTCGTCGAAGCTTTCGTCCGCCAGGAACTTCAGCTTGGCGGCATATTTCATCTTCACCCGGTGCGCGACCTCGCGCTGGAGATAGGCGGTGTTCGTGCGCAGCGCCTTGATGACCACCTCCTCGTCCTTGCCGAGCAGCGGCTTCACGAAGACGGTGGCGTGGCGCAGGTCGGGGGACATGCGCACCTCGGTCACGCTGACCATATGCTTGGCCAGCGTCTCGTCATGCACGTCGCCGCGCGCCAGGATTTCGGACAGGATATGACGCACCTGCTCGCCGACACGGAGCAGGCGGACCGAGGGTTCGGCGGGGTTCTTGGCTTGGACCATGATAGTTCTTCTTCAAACGGAAATCGCGGCCGCCGGGCAGGCGACCGCGATCATGTCCGGCAGAGGCGGGCGGCAGGAGTTATCCCACCACCCCGCCCGCATCAGAGCGAACGCTCGCGCAGTTCGACCTCGAAGGTTTCGAGATAGTCGCCCGCCTTGATGTCGGTGAAGTTCTGCGTGAACGTCACACCACATTCCAGGCCCGCGCGAACCTCGGCGACATCGTCCTTGAACCGGCGGAGCGAATTGATCTCGCCCTGGTAGATGATGACGTCGTTGCGCGTGATGCGCGCCTTGAGCGCCTTGCGGATGACACCCTCGGTGACCAGCAGACCGGCGGCCTTGCCGATCTTGCCCGCCGAGAAGACCTCGCGGATTTCGGCGCGGCCGACGACCGTCTCGAACGCCTCGGGGCCCAGTTCGCCCGCCATGCCCGCGCGGATCTCGTCGATCAGGTCGTAGATGACGTCGTAATATTTCAACGCCACCTTGTTCCGCTCGGCGATCTCGCGCGCCTTGGCGTTCGCACGGACGTTGAAGCCGATGATCGGCGCACCGCTGGCGGCCGCCAGCGTCACGTCCGACTCGGTGATGCCACCGACGCCCGAATGCAGGATGCGCGCCTTGATGAGGTCGGACGCGATCTTGTTGATCGACGCCACGATCGCCTCGACGGTCCCTTGCGTATCCGCCTTCACGACCAGCGGATATTCCTTGGCCTGGTTCGCCTTCAGCGCCGAGAACATCGACTCCAGGCTGGCCGGGGCCGAGGTGGTGCGCTTCTGGAGTAGCACGCTCTGGCGATATTCGGCGACCTCGCGGGCGCGGGCCTCGTTCTCGACGACCTGGAGCAGGTCGCCCGCCTGGGGCACGCCCGACAGGCCGAGCACCTCGACCGGCATCGCCGGACCGGCTTCCTTCACCTGGCGACCCTTGTCGTCGACCAGCGCACGGACCTTGCCGCTTTCGGCGCCGACGACGAACACGTCGCCGACCTTCAGCGTGCCCCGCGTGACGAGCACGGTCGCGACCGGACCACGACCCTTGTCGAGCTTGGCCTCGACCACGCTGCCCTCGGCGGCGCGGTCGGGGTTGGCGGCCAGTTCGAGCAGTTCGGCCTGAAGCTGGATCTTCTCGATCAGCGTATCCAGACCGATCTTCTTGAGCGCCGAGACTTCGACGTCCTGGGTCTCGCCGCCCATGTCCTCGACCTGCACGTCATGCTCGAGCAGACGCTCGCGGACGCGCTGGGCATTGGCGTCGTGCTTGTCGATCTTGTTGATCGCCACGATCATCGGCTTGCCCGCCGCCTTGGTGTGGTTGATCGCCTCGATCGTCTGCGGCATCAGCCCGTCATCGGCCGCGACCACCAGCACCACGATATCCGTGACGTCGGCACCGCGGGCGCGCATCTGGGTGAAGGCCTCGTGGCCCGGCGTGTCGAGGAAGGTGATCTTCGACTTGTCCTTCAGCGTGACCTGATAGGCGCCGATATGCTGGGTGATGCCACCGGCCTCACCGCGCACCACATCGGTGCCGCGCAGCGCGTCGAGCAGCGAGGTCTTGCCATGATCGACATGGCCCATGATCGTCACGACCGGCGGACGCGGCTGCAGGCTCTCGGCCGCGTCCTCGCTGGTGTCGAGCGCCAAGTCGATGTCGCTGTCCGAGACGCGGACGATGTTGTGGCCGAATTCGGTCACCAGCAGCTCGGCCGTATCCTGGTCGATGGTCTGCGTCATGGTGACGGGCATGCCCATCTTGAACAGCGCCTTGACCAGATCCGCGCCCTTTTCGGCCATACGGTTGGCCAGTTCCTGGACGGTGATCGCCTCGGGCACCTGCACGTCGCGGACCTGCTTGACCTGCGGCTCGCGCGGGCCGCCAAAGCCACGCTTTTCCTTCTCGCGGGCACGCTTCAGCGCGGCGAGCGAGCGGGCGCGGGCGCCGTCCTCGTTCAGCGCACGCGTGACGGTCAGCTTGCCGCCGCGACGCTCGTCGCCCTTGCGGTCGCGCTGCTGCGGACGGCCCGGAGGCGCGTTGCGCGGCGTCGGCTGGCCCGAAGGCATCGAACGCGGTGCGCCACCCGACGGAGCGGAGGCGGTGGTGTTGGTCGGCGCGCTGGCAGCCGGAGTCGCGGCTGCGGCGGGCGCAGGCGCGGGCTTGGGCGCAGGCTTCGGAATCTCGGGACGCTGCACCGGCGAGAAGCGGCGCGGCGCGGGCATCGAGGGATCGCGACCCAGGATCGGCGGCGTCGGCACCACCGGAGCGGGCGCAGGCGCGGGCTTCGCCGCCACCGGAGCGGGGGCGGGCGTCGGGGCTGGCGCCGGTGCCGGGGCGGGTGCCTCGACCTTGGGCTCTTCCGCCTTGGGCTGCGGCGCCGGGATCACCGGGCGTTCGACCGGACGGAAGGGACGCGGCTGGACCGAGATGGTCGGCGCGGCCGGAGCCGGGGCGGGTTCCGCCGCAGCGACGGGCGCGGGCGCCGGGGTCGGCTCGGGCGCGGGCGCCGGGGTCGGCTCGGGCGCGGGCGCAGGCTCGGGAGCCGGTTCCGGCGCGGGCGGCGGGGCGGCGGCAGCCTCGGCGGCGGCACGCGCGCGCTCTTCGGCCCGCACACGCTCGTCCTCGGCGCGCTGCTGACGCTCGGCGTCCTCGCGACGACGAATCTCTTCCTGCATGGCGAGGCGCTGTTCCTCGGCTTCACGCAGCAGGCGCGCCTGGCGCTCCTGTGCCGTCTCGTTCGACGGCACCGGGCGACGCGGTGCGACCGGCGCCGCGGCGACGGGTGCTGCGGGCACGGGTTCGGGGGCCTGCGCGGGGGCGGCCGTTTCCGGCGCTCCCCCCTGCGGGCCCAGGACGCGACGGCGCTTCGTCTCGACGATCACGGTGTTCGAGCGGCCGTGGCTGAAGCTCTGCTTCACCTTGCCGGTCTCGACCGTGCGCTTCAGCCCCAGGGGCTGGCGCATTCCGAGTTTCGGCTTGTCGTTGTCGGTCTCGCTCACTCAAAATCCTCGTGTACGGTCACGGCCGGTCGGTCACCAGTAAGGTCGGACGCCGATGCGCCTTGCGAGGCCGTTTCGCAAGGCGTTGCCACAGGGTCGGGTCCGATAAAATGCAGCCAGCGGTCGAGCGCTTCGCTCACCCGCTTTGCCGCGTTACGATCTGTCAGGCCGATGTGTACCACATTTTCGCGGCCCAACGCCAATGACAATATGGGGCGTGTGGCGGGCAACGCCAACCCCTTCAGATCGGAACCTTCACGGTCCGATCCGACGCGCCACGCCTGGGCCAGCTTGCGACAGCCATCCTCGCCCGCATCGGCGGCGTGATAGAGCGCGTGCAGCTGTCCCGAGCGCGCCGCCGTCGCGATCTTGTCCGATCCGGTCAGCAATAGCCCTGAGCGCGACTCGAGTCCCAGCCGGTCGAGCGCATTGCGCTCCAGCGCGGCGGTGATCAGCGCGGGCAGGTCGTCGGGGATCGCAAACTCGCCCGTCTTGAACGCGCGCGCCAGTGCTCCCTTCAACTTGCCCTTGGCGATGGCCTCCTGAAGCTCGCTACGGGTCACGCCGATCCAGCCGCCCCGCCCCGGCGCTTTCGCACGGACATCGGGCAGCACCCGTCCGTCGGGCGCGAGCGCCAGACGGATCAGGTGCGGGCGCGCATCATGCTCGCCCGACAGGATGCAGCGGCGGACCGGCCCGTCGATCGACTCGCGGGCCGCCTTCGCGGCGTCTCTGGGGCCCCGGCCCTTCTTGGCCGGAGCATTATTTACGCCAGCGCGCTCATTGTCCCGGTTCCGCATGCGCGTCTCCCGGGGGGTTGGAGGAAGGCGCATCACGGTCGGCGATCAACTGACCGCCCGCGCCGTAATTTTCGGTGGAGACCTCCTCGATCACGATCTGGACGGCGGCCGGGTTCTTGCCCAGCCGCTCCACCAGCGAACGAGTCACGTCGGCGACGATCTCGGCCTTTTGCTGCTTGGAGGCGGTGCCCGCCAGACGGATCGAGACGAACGGCATCAGGCTTCGTCGCCCTCCGCCTGCGCCGCCTCGACGGCGGGCTCGTCCTCGTCGCCGAACCAGTGCGCACGCGCGGCCATGATGATCTCATTGCCCTGCTCGTCGCTCAGGCCGTACTCGGCCAGGATGCCGCCCTTGGGCGCGGCACGCGGGGTGTCGTCACCACGGCGACGCGGCTCGGCGCGCTTCTTCTCGACCAGTTCGTCGGTCGCCAGGTCGGCGAGATCGTCCAGCGTCTTGATGCCCGCCTTGCCCAGCGTGACCAGCATCGCCTCGGTCAGATAGGGCATTTCGGCCAGCGCATCCTCGACGCCCAGGCCACGACGCTCGTCGCGCGCCGCCTGTTCGCGACGGTCCAGCGCTTCCTGCGCACGGCTCTGGAGCTCCTGCGCGAGATCCTCGTCGAAGCCCTCGATCGCGGCCAGCTCGTCGAGCTCGACATAGGCGACCTCTTCCAGCGCGCCGAAGCCTTCGGCGACCAGCAGCTGGGCCAGCGTCTCGTCCACGTCCAGTTCGTTCTGGAACATCTCGGAGTTGGCCACGAATTCCTTCTGGCGCTTCTCGGACGCGTCGGCCTCGGTCAGGATGTCGATCGCCTTGGCCGTCAGCTGGCTGGCGAGGCGGACATTCTGGCCGCGACGACCGATGGCGAGGCTGAGCTGATCGTCGGGAACGACGACCTCGATGCGGTCCTCTTCCTCGTCGATCACGACGCGGCTGACGTTCGCGGGCTGGAGCGCGTTGACCACGAAGGTCGCGGTGTCGGGCGACCAGGGGATGATGTCGATCTTCTCGCCCTGCATTTCCTGCACGACGGCCTGGACGCGGCTGCCCTTCATGCCGACGCAGGCGCCGACCGGGTCGATGCTCGAGTCGTGCGAAATCACGCCGATCTTGGCGCGGCTGCCCGGATCGCGCGCGGCGGCCTTGATCTCGATGATGCCGTCATAGATTTCGGGCACTTCCTGCGCGAACAGCTTCTTCATGAAGTCCGGATGCGCGCGGGACAGGAAGATCTGCGGACCACGGTTTTCGCGACGGACGTTCAGGATCAGCGAGCGGATGCGGTCGTTCACGCGGACGACTTCGCGCGGGATCTGCTGGTCGCGACGGATCACGCCCTCGGCGCGGCCCAGGTCGACGACGATGTGACCGAACTCGACGCGCTTGACGACGCCGGTGATGATCTCGCCCTGGCGGTCCTTGAACTCGTCATACTGACGGTCGCGCTCGGCGTCGCGGACCTTCTGGAAGATGACCTGCTTGGCCGCCTGCGCCGCGATGCGGCCGAATTCGATCGGAGGGAGGGGATCGACGATGAAGTCGCCGACGCTCGCGCCCTTTTGCAGCTTCTCGGCCCCCTTCAGGTCGATCTGCTTGTAATAGTCGTCGACCTGCTCGACCACCTCGACGACGCGCCACAGGCGCAGGTCGCCCGAATTCGGGTCGAGCTTGGCGCGGATGTCGTTCTCGGCACCATAGCGCGCACGGGCGGCGCGCTGGATCGCGTCCTCCATCGCCTCGATGACGATGCCCTTGTCGATCATCTTTTCCGAGGCGACCGCATTCGCGATCGCGATCAGTTCCGCCTTGTTGGCGGAAATGGCGGTAGCCATCAGTGCCGTCCTTCCGTGGTGGCGCCGTCCTGTTCGGGCGCGTCCTGATAATAAACCTCTTCCGCGCCATCCAGGGACAGCGGCACCGTCGCGGCGATCAGCCGGTCGGTCATGACGAGCTTGGCGTCCTCGATCGCGGCGAAGGGTAGTTCGTGGCGAACCCCCTCGGCATCGGTGATCGCCACCGTCTCGCCCTCGACCCCGTTCAGGTCGCCCTTGAACTGCTTGCGGCCGTTCAGCTTCTCGGCGAGCGTGATCCGCGCCTCATGCCCCGCCCAGTCGGCGAAGTCCTTCAGCCGGGTCAGCGGGCGGTCGATACCGGGCGAGGAGACCTCCAGCCGGTACGCATGGTCGATCGGGTCGCGGCCCTCGGCCTCCAGCGCGTCCATCACGTCCGAGATGCGGCGCGACAGGTCGGCGCAATCGTCGATGTTCAGCTGGCGCGTGTCGGGACGCTCGGCCATCACCTGCAGCGTGGGGTCCGACGTGCCGCCATACATCTTCACGCGCACGAGCTCGAAGCCGAGCGCCTTGGCCTCGGGTTCGATGAGTTGCGTCAGAAGGGCGATGTCCGCCATGAAAGCTCCAGATGTGCCGGTGCGCTGCCGCGGAACCCGTCCCGCAGCCTCTTTCACCCGACGATGTAAGAGAATGCCGCATTCTATACACATATCCCTCTGACGAAACAAGCATCCATGCCGAAGCGTTGGCGGCCCATCGGGCCGACAGGGCCAACCGGGAGAGTAGATCATGAAACTGCCGTTGCTCGCCGCCTTGCCGGTGGCGCTTCTCGCCTGTTCGGGTAACGGGCCGGGGCCCGACGAGACCGGAAACGCCCCGCCGGTCGCGGTGACGCCGGGCGGCACGCCGACCCCGACGCCCTCCCCCTCGGCCACTCCGCCCGCCACCGTGGTCGACGGCCAGCCCTTTGGCCGCACGGTCGTCGCCGATTTCGACGCGCCCTGGGCGATGACCTTCCTGCCCGACCGGCGGATGCTCGTCACCGAGAAGGACGGCCGGATGCTGCTGGTCGCCGCGGACGGGCAACAGCGCCAGACGATCGCGCGGATCGGCGTCGATTCGGCGGGCCAGGGCGGGTTGATGGACGTGGTCCTCGCCCCCGATTTCGCACAGAGCGGCCGCGTCTATTTCAGCTATTCGGCGGCGACCGATGGCGGCAAGCATGTCGTGCTGGCGCGCGGCACGCTGCGCGAAACGAACGGCACCGCGCAGCTGGCGGGCATCGAGACCCTGTGGAGCGCCAGCCCCGCCGTCACCGGCGACGGCCATTATTCGGGCCGCATCGCCTTCTCCCCCGACGGCCAATATCTGTTCTTCACCGCGGGCGAGCGGCAGAAATTCACGCCCGCCCAGGATCCCAAGGCGACGCTGGGCAAGGTCCTTCGCCTGACCCCGGACGGCAAGCCGGCGCCGGGCAATCCGCTGGCCGCCCAGGGTTTCGATCCGGCCGTCTGGTCCTATGGCCATCGCAACCTGCTCGGGCTCGCCTTCGACGCGTCGGGCAATCTGTGGGAACAGGAAATGGGGCCCAAGGGCGGCGATGAGGTCAATCTGATCCTGCCGGGCCGCAACTATGGCTGGCCCAATGCCTCCAACGGATCGCATTATGACGGGCGCGACATTCCCGACCACCGCGCGGGCGATGGCTATGAGGCGCCCAAGGTCTCGTGGAACCCGGTGATCTCGCCGGGCGGGCTGATGATCTATTCGGGGTCGCTCTTCCCGCAGTGGCGCGGCGACGCGTTCATCGGCGGGTTGTCGAGCAAGGCGCTGGTCCGCGTCGACCTGAACGGCACCAGCGCGGCCAAGGGCGACCAATGGGACATGGGCGCGCGCATCCGCGAGGTCGAGCAGGGCCCCGACGGCGCCATCTATGTGCTGGAGGATGGCGGCGAATCGCAGGGGCGGCTGATCCGCCTGACACCCGCCGCCTGATCGCATGGCCCGCAAGGCGGGGCCGCCCGGACGCTGGCCGGGCGGCCCTGCGGCAATACCATTTGCGATATTCTACGATACCACTTGACCTCGACGGTCCATCCCGCCGATCCAAGCGTATAACAGGGAGCGGATGGGGGTCCGCTTCACAAGGGAGATGGATCATATGCGAGCGGTGCCGCTCCTGTCGCCAGAGCGCGGGCGACCTGCCGATGGGCATGCCCGCGACGCCCGCCTGTCGCGCGGCCTGTCGGGCACCAATCTGGAGCGGGCGGGCGATTACAATCTGCGCACCGTTCTCCAAGTCATCCGCTTCCACCGCGAAACCACGCGAGTCGCGATCGCCAACGAAACCGGGCTGACGCCGCCGACCATCGCCAACATCACCGGCCGCCTGACCGATATGGGGCTGGTCCGCACCGCCGGGCGGCTGCATGGCGGACGCGGCCAGCCGGCGCTCAAGATCGAGCTGTGTCCCGAGGGCGCCTTCGGGATCGGGCTGACCATCGACCGCGATCATCTGTCGCTGGCGATCCTCGACCTGAGCGGCACGGTGCGCGCCCGCGCCACCCGCGAGATCGCCTTTGCCGGGCCGGACGAGGTGGTCGCCTTCCTGCGCGAGACGCTGGACGCGGCGCTGGCCGAGGGGGCGGTCGACCGGGCGCGCATCCTGGGCGTCGGCGTCGCCATGCCCGACGGGCTTGGCCGCTCGCTGCCCGACCAGCCCGAGGATTATGCCCAGTGGGACGCGGTCGACCTCGACGCGCTGCTCGCCCCCGTGCTGCCCTGGCCGGTGCTGCGCGACAATGACGCCGCCACCGCCGCGCTGGGCGAGGCGCAATATGACGAAACATTCTCCTGCCCCAGCTTCTTCTACCTGCTGATCACCGCGGGGCTGGGCGGCGGGCTGATCATCGACCGCTCCTATCATCGCGGCGCGCATCGCCGGTCGGGCGAGATCGGGCTGATCCCCGATCCCAGCGCCGGGCGCGCCGGGGCGATCGTGCAGGATACCGTGTCGCTGGCGGGCCTGCGCGTCCGGCTGGCGGCGGCGGGCCGCGCCTTCGGGTCGCCCGAGACGCTGGGCGAGCATGACGATCCGGTCGTCTGCGCGGTGATCGACCAATGGGTCCACGACTCGGTCGCGGCGCTGACCCAGCCCTTCGTCGCGGTCACCACCCTGTTCGATCCCGACGCCATCCTGATCGGCGGACGCCTGCCCGGCTGGCTGATCGTCCGGCTGGCCGACGGGCTGAAACAGGCGCTGGCCGCGATCGAGCTGCCCGCCCGCCCCGAAATCCGCCCCGCCCGCATGGCGCAGGACGCCCCCGCCATCGGCGCGGCGATGCTGCCCTTCATGGACCGGCTGCTGCCCTCCGATTCGATCCTGATCCAGGCCGGGCGGGGCTGAGGGGCACACCCCTTCGTTCGGCCTGAGCGCAGTCGAAGGCCACGCCCCAAGCCTCTCCCCTGCCCCCTGGGGTGAGGGATTCCCTTGGCCTTCGACTTCGCTCAGGCCGAACGGACGGGGGCGCGCATAGGAAAAGGCCCGCCCCCCGGAGGGAGCGGGCCTCGCCAAGTCTGGGACCTGCGGATCAGCCCGCCATGTCTTCCAGTTCGCGACCTCGGGTTTCGTTCACCATCGCCTTGACGAAGAAGAACGACGCCGCCGCGAAGAAGGCATAGCCGAAATAGGTGATGCTGAGCCCCGGCGACACCGCCAGCGCGGGGAAGCTGACCGAGATCGCGGCATTGGCGATCCACTGGGCAAAGCCCGACACCGCCAGGCCCGATCCGCGAATCTGGTTGGGGAACATCTCGCCCAGCATGACCCACATGACCGGACCCCAGCTGGCGTTGAAGAAGATGACGTACAGGTTCGCCGCGACCAGTGCGATCACGCCGTTGTTGCCGGGCAGGGTCACGCCGCCGTTCGCGCCGGTGACGGCGGTCGAAAAGGCATAGGCGACGATCGCCAGCGTCACCGCCATGCCCGCCGAGCCGATCAGCAGCAGCGGCTTGCGCCCGATCCTGTCGACGGTCGCGATGGTGAACAGGCAGGCGCCGATCGACAGCACGCCCGACAGGATGTTGGTCTGGAGCGCGTAATCCTCCGAGAAGCCGACCGCTTCCCACAGGGTCGCGCCATAATAGAAGACGACGTTGATGCCGACGAGCTGCTGGAACACCGCCAGGCCGATGCCCGCCCACAGGATCGGGCGAATCCGGCCGGTGGTCTTGTCGACCAGGTCGGACAGCTTGGGCTTGTGCTGGTCGGCGGCCAGGCTGCCACGAATATCGGCGACCTTGCGGGTCGCCTCGGCCTCGCCGAACAGCTTGGTCAGCACGGCATGCGCCTCGGCATCGCGGCCCTTGGCGACCAGGAAGCGCGGGCTTTCCGGGATGATCGACAGCGCCGCGAAATAGATCGCCGCCGGGATCGCCTGGAGCCAGAACATCCAGCGCCACGCCGGGAAGCCCAGCCAGAATTCGGCGGTCGAGCCACCGGCATAGCGGGCCAGCGCGAAATTGGCGACGAAGGCGCCGGTCAGGCCGGTGATGATCATCACCTGCTGCACGCTCGACAGGCGGCCGCGAATCGAGGCCGGGGTCACTTCGGAGATATAGACCGGCGAGATCACGCTGGCCGCGCCGACGCCCAGGCCGCCGATGATGCGCGCGAGGATGAAGATCGCCGAGCTACCCGCCGCACCGGCCAGCAGCGCGCTGACCAGAAAGAGCCCCGCGGCCAGCATCATGACGTTGCGGCGGCCGATCGCGTCGGCCAGCCGCCCCGCGCCGAACGCGCCGATCGCCGAGCCGACCAGGATCGCGCCGACATTGACGCCGACGCCCAGGCGGCCGAGGTCGAACGCGGCCTCCAGCCCCTTCTGGGTGCCGTTGATGACGCCCGAGTCGTATCCGAACATGAAACCGCCGATCGTCGCGACGACGACGATGGCGGCGATGAATCCATGGTTGACGCTGCCTGCGGTCAACCCTCTCGCATTATCGGTCACTCGGGCCCTCTCCTCGTCGCTGCGTGGCGTCTTCGCCTATCCGCACGAACTCGTCCTGTCACCGGTCCAAGATGCGACCGGCCTTCCGTGGTAACGCTATCTTAAATCATCGCTTCGTCAAGCGGGCGCGCGCGCATCCTGTCCCATGCCGGACGGATTCGCGGCGGCCCCCCGCGCCGTCGTCAGATTTCGCGCGGGCGGCGGCGCGGCGCGGCATCCGACTGGCGGCGAATCAGGCTGTAATCCAGCAGGCGGTGGTCGACCGCCTCGGCGCTCTTCTGGCGGATCACGGTCGCGATCATCTCCACCGCCGCGCGGGCCATGTCGGCGATCGGCTGGTGGATGGTGGTCAGCTCGGGCCAGATGGTGGTCGACAGCGTGGTGTCGTCGAACCCGCAGACCGTCAGGTCGCTGGGCACGTCCAGCCCGCGCCGATGCGCCACCGCGACCGTCGCCGCCGCCATGTCGTCGTTCGACGCGATGATCGCGGTCGGCGGCTCGGCCAGGTCGAGCAGCCGCTCGGCGGCGTCCAGCCCCGATCGATAGGTATAGAGGCCCGGCGCGACCAGCGCCTCGTCAAAGGGCACGCCCGCCGCCTCCAGCGCGGCGCGGAACCCCTCATACCGGCGTGCGCTGGCCGACAGATTGGGATTGCCGCAGATGAAGCCGATCCGGCGATGGCCCAGCGTCATGACGTGGCGCGTCATCTCCTCGGCGGCGGCACGGTCGTCGATCTGGACCGCCATGGTCGTGCCGGGCATCTCCTCGGCGGGCACGCCGGTCGCCACGACGATGGCGGGCACCCCCGCCTCGCCCAGCAGCGACAGGACCGCATCCGCCTCGCACAGGGGCGGCGGCAGGATCACGCCGTCGATCCCGCCCGCGATCAGGTGCCGGGCGACCTCCACCTCATGCTCGCCGATCTCGCATTTCTCGACCACCATCTGGATGTCGAGGCGCGAGGCCTGGTCCAGCGTGCCGAGCAGGAATTCGCTGAGAAAGCCCTGGCTGGGGTTGCTGTACAGCATCCCCACCCGGATCTGCGCCGCGCCCGCCAGGCTGCGCGCGGCGGGGTTGGGGGCATAGTTCAGCTGGGCGATCGCCGCCTCGACCTTTTCGCGGGTGGCGGGGCGGACATTGGCCTCGTTGTTGATGACGCGCGATACGGTCATCAGCGACACGCCCGCCGCGCGCGCGACATCGCTGATCGTGGGAGCGCTGCTGCCGCGGCGCGAGGTCCTGATGCTCATAACGTTTACGCTTCCACCTTTCGGCGACGATACGCAATGCTTTGCGCTATTTTGGTCGGCTTAGTCCGATCCGGCCGCACGGCTTGATTTCCCCCCGCCGCGCGGCTAGGGGCGACGCAGCATCAAGAGTCGGGCCGTCGCCCGGCACCAACCTGCCTCCCGGCAAGGTGGTGCCTCTCCCCTTCGGAGAGGGATGTGGCCAGACCGGCAACAACGGGACGATCAGCCACTTTCCTCATCCCGACTCGCCCACAGGCACGAAGGATTTGTGATGGACGCGGCCATTCCCCGGCACCCTGCCCCCCAGCAATTCGCCAGCGACAATTATGCAGGCATCTGTCCCGAGGCCTGGGCGGCGATGGCCGAGGCGAACCAGGGCTATGTCCCCGCTTATGGCGAGGACCCGTTCACCGACCGCGCCGCCGACGCGTTCCGCACGCTGTTCCAGACCAAGTGCGAGGTGTTCTTCGCCTTCAACGGCACGGCGGCCAACTCGCTGGCGCTCGCCGCGCTCTGCCAGAGCTATCACAGCGTCATCTGCTCGGCCTCCGCGCATGTCGAGACCGACGAATGCGGCGCGCCGGAATTCTTCTCGAACGGCTCCAAGCTGCTGGTCGCTCAGACCGAGGACGGCAAGCTGACCCCCGACGCGGTGCGCGCGCTGGCCACCGGCCGGTCGGACATCCATTTCCCCAAGCCGCGCGCGGTGACGATCACCCAGCCGACCGAGACGGGGCAGGTCTATACGCTGGCCGAAATCCATGCGCTGTCGGCGACCTGTCGCGAACTGGGGCTGCGGCTGCACATGGACGGCGCCCGCTTCGCCAATGCCTGCGCCGCGCTCGGCTGTTCGCCCGCCGACATGACGTGGCGCGCCGGGGTCGACGTGCTGTGCTTCGGCGGCACCAAGAACGGCATGGCGGTGGGCGAGGCGATCCTGTTCTTCGACCCCGCGCTGGCCGAGGATTTCGACTATCGCTGCAAACAGGCGGGGCAGTTGGCGTCGAAGATGCGCTACCTCGCCGCGCCGTGGATCGGGATGCTCGACACCGGCGCGTGGCTGTCCAACGCGACCCATGCCAATGACTGTGCCCGGCGGCTGGCCGACCGGGTGGCGGGCCTGCCCGGTATCGCGCCGATGTTCCCGGTCGAGGCCAATGCGGTGTTCCTGAGCGCGCCGCCCGCCGTCCTCGAAGCCCTACGCGCGCGCGGCTGGCGCTTCTATACCTTCATCGGCGGGGGCGCGCGGTTCATGTTCGCCTGGGACGCCGATCCGGCGCGGGTCGACCAGCTGGGCGACGATATCGCGGCGGTCGCGATGGAGGGGCTGGAGGCGGCCTAAGCCGCCCGCCGGTCATCCGTCGGTAAGAGGCGGGGCCGCCAGCAGGCGGTCGAGCCAGGCCTGCGCCTGCCGGGGCTCGCCGACCGCCTCGGGCCCGACCGGCCCGCGCGCGGCCAGAAACTCCGCATGAAGGTCGAACGGCGGCAGCCCCAGCTGCTCGCGCGCGTCGTCGATGCTCTCGCCGATCTCGGTCAGTTGCGCGACGACCGGTGCCGCCGCCGCCCGCGCCGCGCGGTCCTTGCGATGATCGAACAGCCCCCATTTGCCCGCCGCCGTGGTGCGCAGCGCGGCGATCAGCGCCTCGCGATATTCGCCTTCCATATCCACGCGGTGCGCGTCGAGGCGAGCAAGTCGATCAGCCTTGGCCATGCCCATCCCCCTAAAGGGCGGCGACCCGGTCCGCAATCCGGGGTGACCGGCCCGTCGACGGTCAGGCGGCGGGGTCCAGCTCGATCTCGACCCGGCGGTTGCGCGCGCGGCCCGCGCTGTCGTCGCTGCCATCGGGCTTGGCATTGGGGGCGATGGGACGGGTCTCGCCCAGGGCGATCACCTCGATCCGCGTGGCGGCGATGCCCCGCGCCACCAGATAGTCGCGCACCGCCTCCGCGCGCTTGCGCGACATGCGGCGATTGGAGTCGTCATCGCCTTCGCTGTCCGAATGGCCCCGCAGGACGATCCGCCCTTGCCCCGCCGCCCGGTCGCCGGCCAGCCGGTCGAGCGCGGCGCGGGCCTCGGCGTTCAGCGCCGCGCCGCCCTGGGGAAAGCCGATAGTCGGGCCGACCCGGCCCGCAACCGCGTCCGACCGAGGCTCCGCCGGTCGGGCGGGTGATGCAGGCTCGGGCACGGGCACTTCGATCACCGTTCCCCGGCTGGCCGTTGCGGACGTGCGCTCGCGGCATCCGCCCAGCACCACCGCGAGCCCGATGATCGCCATCCACCCGCCCGATCGCACCCTCATTACCGTCCCTTTGCCCCAGGCGCACCCCTGCCCCCGTGGCGGCGGACCATAGGGACCGGCTTGCCGTGGTGCAAACCGTGGCGGCGTGCGCTCAGCCCGCCGTTTCGGCAGCCGGGACCGCCCCGCGCTGCTCGCTCAGGATGCGCCATCCCGCCAGGAACAGCGCGGCGACCGCCGGTCCGACGACGATGCCGCTCAACCCCAGCAGCTCGATCCCGCCCAGCGTCGTCAGCAGCACGATCCAGTCGGGCAGCCCCGTGTCGCGCCCGACCAGGATCGGCCGCAGGATATTGTCGGCCAGCCCGATGACCAGCACGCCCGAAGCGACGACCACCGCCCCCTGCCAGACCGCGCCGGTCGCGAGCAGATAGATGGCGACCGGCCCCCAGATGATTGCGGGGCCGATCGCGGGCAGCAGCGCCGCGATCGCCATCAGCACGCCCCAGAGCAGCGCGGCGGGCACGCCGACGATCCAGAAGGTGATCGCGCCCAGCGCCCCCTGCACAAGCCCGACGATGACCGATCCCTTGATGGTCGCACGCACCACCGCGACGAAGGTATCGACCAGCCGCGTCGCCACGCCCCGCTCCAGCGGCAGCGCGCGGACGAAATCGGGGCCCAGCCGATCGCCGTCGCGGATCAGGAAGAAGGCGACATAGAGCCCCACGCCAAAGGCCAGCGCAAAGGCGAAGGCATTGCGCCCGATCGACAGCGCGCGGGTCGCGATCTGGCTGACGCTGCTGCTGAGCGTGCGCGAGACGCGCGCCTGAAGCCCCTCGAAACTGCCGACGCCCGAATTGTCCATCGCCTGGCGCAGCCGCTGGGGAAGCGCATCGCGGACCTGCTGGAAATATTGCGCGAAGTCGATCTGGCCGCTGCGCATCTTCAGATAGACGCCCGACGCCTGGTCGACGACCATGCTGCCGATCAACAGGGTCGGCACCACCACGGCAAAGGTGATGATCAACATGGTCAGCCCGGCGGCGAGATTGCGCCGCCCGCCGGTCTTGGTCAGCAGCCACTGGAACAGCGACCGAAACAGGATCGCCGCCAGCCCCGCCCAGAGCAGCGCGATCAGAAAGCCCGAAATCACCGCGATCAGGCCGATGGTGACGATCGCCAGGAAGAGGATGAATCCCCCTCGCTCGATCCTCTGGCGGTCGATGTTCATATGGCCCTCCCCTTCATGCATCGCGGCGTAACCGTCACGATCCCGCAACGGTTCCGCGATCCCTGTCGGCGGGATGACGGGGATGTCAGGATGGAAAAGGCTCTTGCCCTGCCCCGCACCCCGCAACCCCGTTCAGCGTGAGCGAAGTGCGTCGCTATTCCTCCCCTGCAAGGGGAGGTGGCAGCCCGAAGGGCTGACGGAGGGGTGTCGCGCTCTCGATAGGGTGACACCCCTCCACCATGCTGCGCATGGTCCCCCTCCCCTTGCAGGGGAGGAAGAATATGGCCCGTTACTCCGCCGCCACCGCCTCGACGCTGTCATCGAGCGGGTGCGCCAGGCGGGTCAGCATTTCCTTCGGGCAGACCTGCCAGAAATGCCCGGCGACCCGGTCCCAGTCCTCCAGCAGGCCCTTGGACCATTTGCTGTCGGTCGCGGCGGCATGCTGTTCGACTAGGTCGCGCAGCACGCCTTCCCAATGCGCCGACGCCAGGCGCTGCCACACGATATTCTCGGGGTTGGCGCGGCGGGCGAAGCGATCCTCTTCGTCATAGATGAACGCCATGCCGCCGGTCATGCCCGCGCCGAAATTCGCGCCGACCTGACCCAGCACCACCGCGACGCCGCCGGTCATATATTCGCAGCCATTCGCGCCGCAGCCCTCGACCACCACGGTCGCGCCCGAGTTGCGGACCGCGAAACGCTCGCCCGCCTGGCCCGCCGCGAACAGCTTGCCGGAGGTCGCGCCGTACAGCACGGTGTTGCCGATGATCGTGTTCTTCTGGCTGGCCAGCGGCGAGCTGACCGCCGGGCGCACGATGATGGTGCCGCCCGACAGGCCCTTGCCGACATAGTCATTGGCATCGCCGAACACTTCCAGCGTCACGCCCTTGCACAGGAACGCGCCCAGCGACTGGCCCGCGCTCCCACGCAGCCGCACGGTGACATGCCCGTCGGCCAGCTTGCTCATGCCGAACTTGCGGGTGATCTCCGACGACAGGCGCGTGCCGACCGCGCGGTGCGTGTTGCGCACCGAATAGGTCAGCTGCATCTTCTCGCCGCGCGAGAAGACCGCCGAGGCGTCCTTGATGATCTGTGCATCCAGGCTGTCGGGCACTTCGTTGCGGAAGGTCGACAGGCTGAACCGCCGCTCGGCATCGGTCGCATCGACCTTCGCCAGCACGGGGTTGAGGTCGAGATCGTCGAGATGCTCGGCCCCGCGGCTGACCTGGCGCAGCAGCTCGGTCCGCCCGATCACCTCGTCCAGCGACCGCACGCCGAGGCGCGCCAGGATGTCGCGGACTTCCTCGGCGATGAAGGTCATCAGGTTGATGACCTTTTCGGGCGTGCCGGTGAACTTGGCGCGAAGCCGCTCGTCCTGCACGCAGACGCCGACCGGGCAGGTGTTGCTATGGCACTGACGCACCATGATGCAGCCCATCGCGACGAGGCTCAGCGTGCCGATGCCGAACTCTTCCGCGCCCAGGATCGCCGCGATCACGATATCGCGCCCGGTCTTCAGGCCGCCGTCCGCGCGCAGGCGGATGCGACCGCGCAGGCCGTTCAGGGTCAGCGTCTGGTTGACCTCCGACAGACCCATTTCCCACGGCGTACCGGCATATTTGATTGAGGTCTGGGGCGAGGCGCCCGTGCCGCCGACATGGCCCGACACCAGGATGACGTCGGCATGCGCCTTGGCCACGCCCGCCGCGACCGTACCGATGCCCGCCGAGCTGACCAGCTTCACGCAGACGCGCGCACGCGGGTTGATCTGCTTGCAGTCATAGATGAGCTGCGCGAGATCCTCGATCGAATAGATGTCGTGGTGCGGCGGCGGCGAGATCAGCGTCACGCCCGGCGTCGCGTGGCGCAGCTTGGCGATGAACTCGGTCACCTTGAAGCCGGGCAGCTGCCCGCCCTCGCCGGGCTTGGCACCCTGCGCGACCTTGATCTCGATCTCGTCGCAGGCGTTCAGATATTCCGCCGTGACGCCGAAGCGACCGCTCGCGATCTGCTTGATCGTCGAGTTGGCGTTGTCGCCATTGTCGTATGGCTGATAGCGCAGCTTGTCCTCGCCGCCCTCGCCCGACACCGCCTTCGCGCCGATCCGGTTCATCGCGATCGCCAGCGTCTCATGCGCTTCCGGCGACAGCGCGCCCAGCGACATGCCCGGCGTCACGAAGCGCTTGCGGATCTCGGTGATCGCCTCGACCTGATCTACGGGCACGCCCTCGTTCGGGAAGTTGAACTGGAGCAGGTCGCGCAAATAGACCGGCGGCAGGTCGCCGACGCCGCGTGCGAATTGCAGGTACGTCGAATAGCTGTCGGTCGCGACCGCCGTCTGCAACAGGTGCATCAGCTGCGCCGAATAGGCATGGGTCTCGCCGCCGTCGCGCTGGCGATAGAAGCCGCCGATCGGCAGCGTCGCGACATGCTGATCCCAGGCCGCTTCGTGACGGACCATCGCCGAGTAATGGAGCGAGTTATAGCCCTCGCCCGAGATTTTGGCGGGCATGCCGGGGAACAGGTCGTTGACCAGCGCACGGGACAGGCCGACCGCCTCGAAGTTGTAGCCGCCGCGATAGCTGGAGATCACCGCGATCCCCATCTTGGCCATGATCTTGAGGAGGCCATCCTCGATCGCGGTGCGATGGTTGGCCAGGCACTGGTCGATGGTCAGGTCGCCGAACAGCCCGCGGCTGTGACGGTCGACGATCGCGGCTTCGGCCAGATAGGCATTCACCGTGGTCGCGCCGACACCGATCAGCACCGCATAATAATGGGTGTCGAGGCACTCGGCCGAGCGGACGTTGATCGACGCATAGCTGCGCAGCCCCCGGCGGACGAGATGCGTGTGCACCGCCGCCGCCGCCAGCACGCCCGCGATCGCGACACGGTCTTCGGAGACATGCTCGTCGGTCAGGAACAGCTCGGAGCGCCCTTCGCGCACCGCCTGTTCGGCCTGGTTGCGGATTCGCTGGATCGCGGCGCGCAGGCGGTCCGGACCGCCATCCGCCTCGAAGGTGCAGTCGATCTCGGCGGCCGAACGGCCGAAATGCGTCTTCAGGCGGTGCCAGTCGGCGCCGGTCAGGACCGGGGACGGCAGGACGAGCACGCGCTCGCGCCGATCCTCGGTGTCGAGGATGTTGGCGAGATTGCCGAACCGGGTCTTGAGCGACATCACATAGCGTTCGCGAAGCGAGTCGATCGGCGGGTTCGTCACCTGCGAGAAATTCTGGCGGAAGAACTGGCTGATCAGGCGCGGCTTGTCGGAGATGACGGCGAGCGGCGTGTCGTCGCCCATCGACCCGATCGCTTCCTTGCCGCCTTCGGCCATGGGCGACAGGATCAGCTCCATATCCTCCATGGTCTGGCCGGCGGCGACCTGACGACGCAGCATTTCGGCACGCGGCATCCGCACCAGCGCATCCTCTTCGGACGGCGCGGGCAGCTGGTCCATGGTCAGGAACTCGCCGATCATCGCAGCATAGTCCTGTTCGCCTGCGATCTGGTCCTTGATCGCGCGGTCGTCGTACAGCTTGCCCTCGGCCAGATCGACCGCGATCATCTGCCCCGGCCCCAACCGGCCCTTGGCGGTGACGGTCGCCTCGGGCACCACCACCATGCCGCTTTCCGACCCGACGATCAGCAGCCCGTCGGCGGTCAGCGTGTAGCGCAGCGGGCGCAGCGCGTTGCGGTCCATGCCCGCCACCGCCCAGCGGCCATCGGTCATCGCCAGCGCGGCGGGGCCGTCCCACGGCTCCATCACCGAGGCGAGATACTGGTACATCTCGGCATGCGCCTTGGGCGTGTCGAGGTCCTTCTGCCACGCCTCGGGCACCAGCATCAGCTTGGCGGTCGGCGCGTCGCGACCCGACCGGCAGATCGCCTCGAACACCGCGTCGAGCGCGGCGGTATCGGACGCACCCGCCGGGATCACCGGCTTGATGTCCTCCGAATTGTCGCCGAACGCGATCGAGGCCATCCGGATCTCATGGCTGAGCATCCAGTTCTTGTTGCCGCGGATCGTGTTGATCTCGCCGTTATGCGCCAGGCAGCGGAAGGGCTGCGCCAGCCACCATTGCGGGAAGGTGTTGGTCGAGTAACGCTGGTGGAAGATCGCCACGCGGCTCTCGAACCGGTGGTCCTGCAGGTCGGGATAGAAGACCGACAGGCTCTCGGCGAGGAACAGCCCCTTGTAGATGATCGAGCGGCAGGACAGCGAACAGATATAGAAGCCGCTGATCTGCGCCGCGATCACCCGCTTTTCGATGCGGCGGCGGACCAGGTACAGGTTCTTCTCGAACTCGGCGGCATCGACCTCGTCGGGCATCGGCCCGGCGATCATGATCTGCTCGATCTCCGGCCGGGTCGCCTGCGCCTTCAGCCCGATGACCGAGACGTCGACCGGCACCTGGCGCCAGCCATAGATGGTATAGCCCGCCTCGATGATGACGCTCTCGACGATGGTGCGGCAGGTCTCCTGCGCGCCCAGATCGGTGCGCGGCATGAAGATCATGCCGACCGCCAGCCGGTTGGGCAGCACCTTGTGCCCCGACGCGGCGATGGCGTCGTCGAAGAAGCGGTGCGGCAGGTCGACATGCAGTCCCGCACCGTCGCCAGTCTTGCCATCGGCATCGACCGCGCCGCGATGCCACACCGCCTTCAGCGCGTCGATCGCCGACTGGACGACCCGGCGCGAGGGCTGGCCATCGGTGGCCGCGACCATGCCGACGCCGCACGCATCGCCCTCGAATTCGGGGCGGTACATGCCATGCTCGGCGAGATATTGGCGCTGGTCGGTCATCACTTCTTGTCCTGCTGGGTCGCGTCGATGTCCTTGGCCATCGTGGCGATATCGTCCTGCATATGGGTCATCGCCTCGCCCATCAGCTTGCGCTGCCAGGCGGCGATGTCGGGGTCGGCCATGATCGTGAACGAGGCCTTCATATAGGCCTGGCCGGTCGGGGTCGCGAAGAAGCGCTGAAGATCGCCCAGCTGCCCCGCATCGAAACGGCGCGCATAGGCCCGCGCCATCGCGTCGACCATGCCCGGCAACGCCTCGGTCAGCGTGGCGTTCGTTCGCGCCTGCTGCTTGTCGAGGAAGCGATCGAAGATCGCGCGCGCTTTCGGGTTCTTGGTCAACGCCTGCTGAAAGCCAGGCGACTGTTCCAGACCCTGCCGCATATTGGCCTGCATGGGGGTCAGCATCGCCTGGATCATGCTCTGGCGCGTGGCGGGGGGCATCATCTGATCCAGCAACTGCCGCGCCAGAGCCAGCCGGGCCGCGTCGGGCTCCGCCACGACGGGCGCACGCGCGGGTGCCGCCGTCTGGGCCATCGCGACACCCGGCATGGCGGTCGCGGTCAGCGCGAGCAGGGCCCGCCCGCGCCTCATGCCGCCACCTTCTCGCGCGTCGCGGTCTTGGCGCGCGCCTTCAGCCACTGGTGCATCGCCTTAGCCACGTCGCGACCGTCGCGGATCGCCCACACCACCAGCGAGGCGCCGCGCACGATGTCGCCCGCCGCGAACACGCCGTCCAGGCTGGTCATCAGCGTGCGGCCGTCGACCAGCACCGTGCCCCAGCGGCTAACGCCCAGTTCGGCGGTGCCGAACAGGCTCGGCAGGTCCTCGGCATCGAAGCCCAGCGCCTTGATGACCATGTCCGCCTCGAGCAGATGGTCGGCACCCGGCTCGGCCTCCGGCGCACGGCGGCCGCTCGCGTCGGGGGCACCCAGCCGCATCTTGGTGGCGCGGACACCCGTCACCGTCTCGCCACCCTCGAAGCCCAGCGGGGCGGAGAGCCAGACGAACTCGGCGCCTTCCTCCTCGGCATTGGCGACTTCGCGTTGCGAGCCCGGCATGTTGGCCCGGTCGCGGCGATAGAGGCACTTCACCGACTTGGCACCTTGGCGGATCGCGGTGCGGACGCAGTCCATCGCGGTGTCGCCGCCGCCGATCACGACGACATTCTTGCCCTCTGCATTGAGCGAGCCATTTTCGAACGCCTCGACCGTGTCCCCGAAGCTCTTGCGGTTGGACGCGGTCAGATAGTCGAGCGCGGCGATCACGCCGTTCGCGCCCGCGCCGTCCACATCGACATTGCGCGCCTTATAGACGCCGGTCGCGATCAGCACCGCGTCATGGCGGCGGCGCAGATCCTCCAGCGTCGCGTCCTCGCCAACCGCGAAACCCTCATGGAAGACGATGCCGCCCGCCTTCAGCCGCTCGACCCGGCGCATGACGACGGGCTTTTCCAGCTTGAAGCCGGGGATGCCATAGGTCAGCAGCCCGCCCGCCCGGTCGTGCCGGTCATAGACATGGACCTCATAGCCCGACACGCGCAGATATTCGGCCGCCGTCAGCCCCGCAGGCCCCGCGCCGATCACCGCGACCGACTGGCCACGCGCGGGTCCGGGGACCAGCGGCTCGACCCAGCCTTCTTCCCAGGCGGTGTCGGTGATGAACTTCTCGACCGATCCGATCGTGACCGCGCCGTGGCCCGAAAACTCGATGACGCAATTGCCCTCGCACAGCCGGTCCTGCGGGCAGATGCGGCCGCAAATCTCGGGCATGGTCGAGGTGGCGTTGGACAGCTCATAGGCTTCGCGCAGCCGCCCCTCGGCGGTCAGGCGCAGCCAGTCGGGGATATGGTTGTGCAGCGGGCAATGGACCGAGCAATAGGGCACGCCGCATTGCGAGCAGCGCCCCGCCTGATCCTCCGCCGCCGGGGGCGCATAACGCTCGGCGATCTCGCGGAAATCCTCCGCGCGCGCCTCGGCCGCCCGCTTGGCCGGATAAGCCTGCTCGCGGCCTACAAACTTCAGCATAGAATCGTTCGCCATATGCGCCTCCGAAGATGCGGATATTGCGCGAACGACCCCATGTCACGGGCAAATCGACATATAGGACAGCAAGCGCGTCCTATTTAGACCCTTATTTGTGCGCGGCCCGCCCTTATTGCGAGCGACCCGCAAGTAAATAGGCCCGATCCGGTATCAATGCAGCGTCAGCATCGCCAGCGCGATGCTACCCGCGACGATTCGATACCAGGCAAAGGGGCCGAAGCCGTGCTTGCCGACGATGCCGACGAACCAGCGGACGACCAGCAGGGCGACCACGAAGGACACCACGAAGCCGACACCGATCTCGATCGGCCCGACGCTGCTCCCGCTGCGCATCGCATCCAGATGCCCCGCCGTCTCGACCACACTGGCGCCCAGCATGGTGGGGATGGCGAGGAAGAAGCTGAACTCGGCCGCCGTGCGCCGCTCGACACCCAGGGTCAGCGCGCCCAGGATCGTCGCGCCCGAGCGGCTGACGCCCGGAATCATCGCCAGACACTGGAGGAAGCCGACGCCCAGCGCCGTCCTGGCCGGGACGGCCGCGATGCCGCGCGTCGTGCCGGGCTTCACCAGCCGCTCGATGACCAGGATCGCGATGCCGCCGACGATCAGCGCGATGGCGACGACCTTGGGCTGGAGCAGCAGCGCCTCGATATGCTTTTTCGCCAGCACGCCGATGACGGCGGCGGGGATGAAGGCGATCAGCAGGTTGCGCACGAAGCGGATCGAACCCGGATCGCGCTTGAACAGCCCCTCCAGCACGGTCCAGAAGGTCCGCCAGTAGAGGACGACGACCGCCAGGATCGCGCCCAGCTGGATGACGATGTTGAACATCTGCCACCGCGCATCGTCATAGCCGAGCAGCGCGCCCGCCAGGATCAGGTGTCCGGTCGAGGACACCGGCAGGAATTCGGTGACCCCCTCGACGATACCGAGGATGATGGCGGCTAGCAGATCGTTCACGAGCGTCCCCAAAAAATTGGCCCCGTCGCCATAGGACGACGGGGCCGACAGGGAAACGCCTAAGCGGCGACCCGTGGGGCGTTATGGGACGGCTCAGGCCGCCAGCGTCTGCGCCCGCCGCCCGAACCGGCCCGCCTTGCGGAAACGGATCAGATATTCGGGCGCGACGGTCGCCAGCGGCGCCGGGGTGACGCCCAGCGCGGCGAGACCCGGCGCACCGGCGGCGGCGACATTGTCCTGCTGGAGCATCAGCCACTGGTCCCAGCTGATCGGCGAGCCCGGCAGCCGGGCGAGCAGCGCGCCCGCAAAGTCGGGCAGCTCGACGAAGTTCGGCTTGCGGCCCAGCGTCGCGGCGATCCAGCGGATCAGCTCGCCCATCGACAGCACGTCCGGCCCGCCCAGCTCATAGGTGCGGCCGCCATGCGTCTCGCCGTCCAGGATCGCCGCGACGATCGCCTGGCCGACATCGCCCGCGAACACCGGCTGGAACTTCACGCCCGCACGCAGGATCGGCACGATCGGCGCCGACACCATGCCCGCAAAGCGGTTCACGAACTGGTCCTCGCGCCCGAACACGATCGAGGGGCGCAGGATCGTGGCGTTCGGGAAAGCCTGGCGCACCGCATCCTCGCCCTGCCCCTTCGACCGGGCATAGGCCGCCGCGCCGTTCGAATCGGCGCCGATGGCCGAGACATGGGCCAGCGCCTCGACCCCCGCCGCGCGCGCGGCCTCGGCGACGGTGCGCGCGCCGTCGACATGGATGCGCTGCATATTGCCGCCCATCACGCCGACCAGATTGACGACGGCATCCGCGCCCTCGACCGCCCGCGCGACCGTGTCGGGCCGTGCGATATCGGCCGCGACGAACTGCGTCTGGCCCAGCCCGCCCTGCGTGCGCAGGAAATAGGCCTGGCGCGGATCGCGCTGCGCGACCCGCACCCGCGCGCCCGTGCGCATCAACTCGCGTGCGACATAGCGGCCCAGAAAGCCCCCGCCGCCAATCAGCGTCACCAGCTTGTTCGTCATGACCGTCCCTATTTTTTCGAGAAAAATCGTCTTTCGCCCCTTTGCCTCGCAAAAAAGCCGTTGACAAGGATTCGAACCCTACCCTAAAGGCGCGGGCCTACCCCGTGCCCAGATGGCGGAATTGGTAGACGCACCAGCTTCAGGTGCTGGCGATCGCAAGGTCGTGGAGGTTCGAGTCCTCTTCTGGGCACCACTTTCCAACATTGGTGGAAAATGTGAGGCGGCTGTCGAAAGACAGCCGCCGACACGTGTTTGTCCCGATGCTTTGGCATATCGCGCGAAATCATCGCGCCGTCTTTTCCGATCCCGGCCGCCATGACCATGCCGTCGAGGCTTTGCTTGCCGATATTCGTGCTTTGGGGACGATTATATCGGAGGAAGCTCCGTCGAACGACAGCCCCCTGCTGCCACCACGCATCCCGACGATACGCGACGGCACCCACGACTGGATTTGCGAAGAGGCCACCCCGGCAAATGATCGACGACGGGAAGCGCACGGCGACGTCCGGGATTCGCGTGCGACCCGATTCGATGGCGGGATAGAACGATTCGCCACGAAACAGGCCGAGACGGCCGACATGCTCACCTGGGGCCGATCGACATTCAGCGCTGCCTTTCCTTCCCTCGCCCCTCGCAGAGGGGAGAGGGTTGCGCAGACTTGGCCTTTGCGTAGCAAAGGCTTAGTCGGAGCTGGGTGAGGGGTGGGCGCTCGCTTGGCGAGCGCCGCGAGCCTTTGGGCTCGCTCAACCCCTCACCCAAGCTGCGCTAGCCAGCAAGGCTGGCAAGCTTCGCTAACCCTCTCCCCTGTCCAGGGGAGAGGAGAAGCAATTCTGAATGATCCGACCTAAGTCATCATCTACAGCCGTGCGAATCGACGGCAGGCGACGCCGATCATCAGCGTGACATTTCTTGGAAGGGGATATGGGGCGGGCGCTTAGCCCGGCCTGCGGATCAGATCGCCTGATCGCGGCAAATGTCTGGATGCCCCGTGAGGATTCGAACCTCAATTAACGGAGTCAGAGTCCGTGGTCTTACCTTTAGACGACGGGGCACCGAACAGGGGCGTGCCTCTAGGCGGGCTGGCGGGGCTTGTCAACAGGCTTTGATGCCGTGCGTCTTGTCGCACGGGCACCGACCCGCTACCTTGGGGACCAAGCACCGGCGGACGCTCATGTCCGTGACGGATAGAACAGAATAAAGCGAGATACGGCGATGGGGGATCAACCCACCCGACGGCCGTACCGGCAGGCCAAGCCCCCTGCCCGTCCGGCACCGCCCCGGCCCCAGCGTGGCCGGTGGTCCGATGCGCAGGCTTATGCCGCGCTCGACCTTGGCACCAACAATTGTCGGCTGCTGATCGCGCGGCCGCAGGGCGGCGGCTTTGCCGTGGTCGACGCCTTTTCGCGCATCGTCCGGCTGGGCGAGGGGCTGGCCACCACCGGCCGCCTGTCCGACGCCGCGATCGACCGCACCATCGCGGCGCTGCGCGTCTGCGCCGACAAGCTGCGGCGCCGCAACGTCACCCTGTCGCGCGCGGTCGCGACCGAGGCCTGCCGGCGGGCAGCCAACGGCCCCGCCTTCATCGCGCGCGCGCTGGCGGAGACGGGCATCCATCTGGACATCATCTCGGCTGAGGAAGAGGCACGGCTCGCCGTACTCGGCTGTCACGCGCTGATCGAGCCGGGCGAGGACCCCGCTCTGGTCTTCGACATCGGCGGCGGTTCGACCGAACTGGTGCTGGTCGACACGCGCGGCCCCAGCCCCCGCATCCTCGACTGGCATTCGGCCCCCTGGGGCGTGGTCTCGCTCACCGAAAGCGCGGGCGGCGGCGAGGGCGAGGCAGGGCGGCTGGCCGCCTATGCGCGGATGCGCCAGATCGTCGCGGACAGCTTTGCCGGTTTCGCCGCACGCCTGCCGCGCGACCTGAAGCGCCCCCGGCTGCTGGGCACCAGCGGCACGGTGACGACGCTGGGCAGCGTCCATCTGGGGCTCAGCCAATATGACCGGGCCGCGGTCGACGGGCTGATCGTGCCGACGGCGGCGATGCGCGAGATCAGTACCAGCCTGTCGCGCAAGAGCCTGGCCGCGCGCGGCAAGGTCGCGTGCATCGGCCCCGAGCGCGCCGACCTGGTGGTCGCGGGCTGCGCCATCCTCGAGACGATATTGGACCTCTGGCCCGCCGAGCGGCTAGGGATCGCCGACCGTGGAATCCGCGAGGGGATTTTGCGGCGTTTGATGGGAATCACCAGACCGTGAGCAGAGGAAATTCGGGGCTGCACCAGCGCGTGCGCACCGCCCGGAACCGCACCGCGCAATCGACCCGCTGGCTGGAGCGCCAGTTGAACGATCCCTATGTCCGCCGCGCCAAGGCGGAGGGGTATCGCAGCCGCGCGGCGTACAAGCTGATCGAGCTGGACGAGCGGTTCGGCTTCCTGCGCGGCAAGAAGCGGATCATCGACCTCGGCATCGCGCCGGGCGGCTGGAGCCAGGTGGTGCGGCGCAAGGTGCCGAACGCCAGCGTGGTCGGCATCGACCTGTTGCCCGTCGACCCGATCGACGGCGTCACCATCTTCGAGATGGACTTCATGGACGATGCGGCACCCGACAGGCTGATGGAGGCGCTCGGCGGCGCGCCCGACCTCGTCATGTCGGACATGGCGGCCAACACGGTCGGCCATCCGCAGACCGACGCGCTGCGCACCATGGCGCTGGTCGAGACGGCGTTCGCCTTTGCCTGCGACGTGCTGTCGCCCGGCGGGGTGTTCGTGTCGAAGGTCTTTGCGGGCGGCGCCGATTCGCAGCTGGTCGCCGAGATGAAGCGCCACTTCGCCACCGTGAAGCACGCCAAGCCGCCGTCGAGCCGCAAGGGATCGGTGGAATGGTTCGTCGTGGCGCAGGGGTTCAAGGGGCGCAAGGCCGCGCCGGTCGGGGACGATTCGGAGGATTGAGCCCGGAGTGTCGGGGGGCGCTTTCGCCTTCGCCCAATAGCGGACGTCGGCAATAGGCGATAAGGCGGTGACGAGGGAGCGAGCCGCCATGTTTCGTGCGCTGATCAACTGGATGGATCGGGACTGGACGAGTCGAAGATACAATCCGGTATTCGCGTTTGCGCAGCGGCTTGTTTGGGGTGTGCCGGCCTTCTTGAGTCTAGCGGTGATCAGCGCACTTGAGGCTTTGGGCCTCTCGCGTGACGGTACGGTTGCCCTCGGCGTTTTTGCGCTTGGTGGGGCGGCAATGTTCGCCATGATGCTCGTATCTCTTTACCGCTGGGCGGTCGGTTACAGCAGTTCCCAGTTCCAAGAGCAGGCAGCGGCGGAGCGTCGGGAGCGAGTGGCTGGGCGGCAGGCGTTCTTCCGTCGGTGGTTCAAGCCACATGGCAGCTAGCCACCCAAAATAGACATCTCGCTCGCCCCTTTCTCCGTTCAGCCTGAGCGAAGTCGAAGGCCACGGGATGACGCCCGTGCCAGAGGTTCGGGGCATGCACTTCGACTTCGCTCCGTGCGAACGGAAGGTGGGGAGCGGGGCGAACGGAGGTAGGGGAGCAGCCTCCCCCTCACAGCAACGCGTTCACCGCCTCCATGAATCGCATCAGGCTGATCGGCTTGGAGACATAGGAATCCGCCCCCGCCGCGCGGATCCGGTCCTCGTCCTCGCGGCCCGCATAGGCGGTGACCGCCATCACCGGGATGCGGCGCAGTTCCTCGTCCGCCTTCAGCTCCAGGATCAGCTCATAGCCGGTCACGTGCGGCATCTGGATGTCCATGATGATCAGGTCGGGTTCGACCTCGCGCGCGCGTGCGACCGCCTCGCGCCCGTCGCGGACCGGCTCCGCGATGAAGCCGTGCGCGCGCAGGAGGTCGCAGAAGAGTTTGAGGTTGAGTTCGTTGTCCTCGACAACGAGCACCTTTCTTGTCACGCCCGTTCCACCATTGACCATGAGTGACGATAGGCAATGCCCGGACCGGATACAATCGAACCCGCACGCATCGAGACGGCCGGGGCGCTGGCGTTGCAGGCGCTCGTCTGGACGCTGCAAAGCCAGAGCCGCGCCGAACGGCTGCTGGCGCTGACCGGCCTGTCGGTCGAGGAACTGCGCGGCGGGGCGGGCGAGCCCGGCGTGCTGGCCGCCATCCTGTCCTTTCTGGAGGGGCATGAGGCCGACCTGATCGAATGCGCCGATTCGCTGGGCGTGCGTCCCGAGGCGCTGGTCGCCGCGCGGCGGACGCTGGAGGCCGCATGAAGCCGCTGCTGATCTGCGACTGCGACGAGGTGCTGGTCCATATGGTGCGGCACTTTCGCGACTGGCTGGACGAGGCGCACGACATGGAATTCGCGCTGGACCGGCACGACTTTTTCGGATCGCTGTCCCGGCGCGGCGGCGGCCCCGCCCCTACCCATGACGAGGCCTGGGAGCTGCTGCACGGCTTCTTTCCCGGCCAGATGGAGCGCCAGACCCTGGTGCCCCACGCCGCCGAGGCGCTGGCCGCGCTGGCGAAACAGGCCGACATCGTCATCCTGACCAATCTGGTCGAGGAATGCCGCCAGCCCCGGATCGAGCAGCTGGCGCGATTCGGCATCACCCACCGCGTCCAGTGCAATTCCGGCCCCAAGGGCGTGCCGGTGGCGAGGCTCGTCGCCGAGCATGGCCACCCCGTCACCGTCTTCGTCGATGATCTGGCGCAACACCATGCCTCGGTCGCGGAGCATGCGCCGCAGGTCCACCGGCTGCACATGGTGTCGGAGCCGGAAATGGCGCCGCATGTCCCGCCCGCGCCCGCCGCGCATGCCCGGATCGACGACTGGCGCCGCGCCGAGACCTGGATCGCCGCACGATTCGCCGAGGGGCGCGCCGCGCCGGGCTGACGGGATACTTGACCGGCGGGGGCGCACCGCGCCATGTCTCGCGCCATGACCACCCATATCGATCGCGCGCTCGAGCAGCTCGGCCTCACCCTGCCGGAGGCCGCCGCCCCCGTCGCCGCCTATGTCCCCGTCGTCGAGGCGGGCGGGCTCCTCCATATCTCGGGCCAGCTGCCCTTCATCGACGGCCAGCTCGTCACCGGGCGGCTGGGCGAGGGCGTCTCGCTGGAGGACGGGCAGAAGGCGGCGCAGGCGTGCGGCCTGATGCTGGTGGCGCAGATCAAGAAATATCTGGGCGGCGACCTGGCCCGCGTGAAGCGGATCGTGAAGCTGGGCGTGTTCGTCAATTCGGCGGGCGACTTCACCGACCAGCCCAAGGTCGCCAATGGCGCGTCGGAGCTGATGGTGTCGCTGTTCGGCGAGGCTGGCCGCCATGCGCGCTCGGCCGTCGGCGTGCCGGTACTGCCGCTGGGCGCGGCGGTCGAGGTGGATGCGATCGTTCAGTTGGGGTGATCGGGGATTTGCCGTGAGTGCGTAGCTTGCGGCTTTCCCCTCCCCCATCCCCTCCCGCCTGCGGGAGGGGCGTGTTTGGTGGCAGCGACAGGCCACCATCGCGATGGTGGGAAACGCCCACCCGGTAACGCACCCCTCCCGCAAGCGGGAGGGGATGGGGGAGGGCCCTCGCCACAAGCGAACCGCCAGCCCTTGTCCCGCCCCGCCCCAAACCGCATATCCCACCGCGATGACCACCGCCGTCGCGCGTATCCTCTCCGGCGTCGCCGCCCTGTCCCCCGACCAGTGGGACGCCTGTGCGGGCACCGCCAATCCCTTTGTCAGCCACGCCTTCCTGAGCGCGCTCGAAACCTCGCATAGCGTCGGCGGCCGATCGGGATGGACCCCCGCGCCCATCGTGATCGACGGCCCGGACGGACAGCCCGCCGCGATCGCGCCCGCCTATCTGAAGGCGCATAGCCAGGGCGAATATGTCTTCGACCATGGCTGGGCCGATGCGTGGGAGCGCGCCGGGGGCCGCTATTACCCCAAGCTCCAGATCGCCGCGCCCTTCTCGCCCGTGCCCGGCCCCCGCCTGCTGCTGCGCGACCCGGCGCTTGCGCCCGCACTGATCGCCGCGATCGAGGCGGTGACCGACCAGAACGCGCTGTCCTCGGCGCATGCCACCTTCGTCGCGCCCGACCAGGTGCCGCATTTCGAGGCGGCGGGCTGGCTGATCCGCGAGGGGGTGCAATTCCACTGGCGCAATGACGGCTATGCCAGCTTCGACGATTTCCTGGATGCGCTGGCCAGCCGCAAGCGCAAGGCGATCCGCAAGGAGCGCGCCGCCGCCGTCGCGGGGCTGACCATCCGCCACCTGACCGGCGCCGACATCCGGCCGGAGCATTGGGACGCCTTCTGGACCTTCTATCAGGATACGGGCAGCCGCAAATGGGGCCAGCCCTATCTGACCCGCGCCGCCTTCGACCGGATCGGCGAGCGGCTGGGCGACCGGGTGCTGCTGATCCTGGCGGAGCGCGAGGGGCTGCCGATCGCGGGGGCGCTGAACCTGATCGGCGCGGACACGCTCTATGGGCGCTATTGGGGCGCGACCGAGGAGGTGCCCTTCCTCCATTTCGAGCTATGCTATTATCAGGCGATCGACGCCGCCATCGCGCGCGGGCTGTCGACCGTGGAGGCGGGCGCGCAGGGCGAGCACAAGCTGGCGCGCGGATACGCCCCGGTGCCGACCTACTCGGCGCATTACATCCCCCACCCCGCCTTTCGCCGCGCCGTCGCCGAATTCGTGACCCGCGAGCGCGAGGCGATGGCGGCGGAGAGCGAATATCTGGGCGAGCTGACCCCGTTCCGCCGGGGTTAGCCCCTATCGGTCGTCCTGATCGGCGGTCGCCTTGCGCCGGGCGGGTACGCGCTTTTCCTCTTCGGGCGAAGGACGGCTGAGCAGCTCATAGGCCGCCGGATCGATGATCGGACGGCGATCGTCGATCCGGTACAGCACGTCGCGTCCCGACCGCCAGATCGGCGTCAGCCCGCGGGTCAGCCGCTCGTCATAGCGCGGCGGATGGACCAGCCAGACATAGTCGAACGCATCGCGCGGCAGCAGCTTCAGCGCGGTGTCGATCGGCCGCCACCATTGCCCGCGACAGCGGCGCGCGGTCACGATCTCCGACGGGTCGTGCGCGAAACGCTTGGCGGGGGCATAGCGCACGGTCAGCAGCTGGCCGCCCGCCATCGACCATTGGTCATTGGCATAGGCCAGCTTGCGCTCCAGCGCGAGGCCCGCAACATGCTCCAGCCGGCTCGACGGCCAGACATCGGCGCAATATTGGCGGCCCACAAAGGTCAGCAGCCGCGCGCGCGGCGGGACATGATCGAGCGCGGTCAGCACCCGGTCGTAATCGTTGCTGTACATCACATAGCTGACCGTGGTGGCGCCGATCCGCACGACGAAGAACACCAGCCCGATCACCGCCAGCGTCGAAGCACCACGCAACGACAGCCCGCGCCGGGGCCTGAGCGCGATCAGCGCGATCGCCAGGACATAGGGCGCCAGTCGCATATCGGCATAGGCCGAACCGAAGACGATGCGCGGTAACAGCAGATAGACGACCGCCAGGAACGCCGCCGTCAGCACCAGATTGCGCGAATATTCGACCCGCTCGTCACGCACGCCCTTGAGCAGCACGAGGAACAGCACCGTGACCGAGGCCAGGTCGAACGCCATCCAGCGATCGCGCAGGACCATCGTCACCCAGTTGATCTTCCACCGCCAGTTGAACCAGTCGGTGGTCTGCCCGGTGACATGCTCGCCCGAGCGCCACAGCACCATCAGCACCATCGGCAGCGCGAGCGGGATACAGCCGATCCCGGCATGGATGGCGGATTCGATCCACCCCTTCACCCCATGCGCGCCCCTGGCACGGCGCATGTCATGCTGGCGGATCAGCTCGGCCGAAAAGGCCAGCACGCCCAGCACGCCCCAGCCGAAGGTGTGTGCGACCCAGAGCAGGCAGGACAGCGGTACGAAGACGATGCCGCGCAACCGCACCGCGCCCAGCCGCCCCATGCGCAGCCACAGCGCGAACAGGTTCAGCGCCAGCGCCATCGCCAGCGCGAAGTTCACGAACCCGAACTGGAAGGGATAGCTATAGGCCAGCGGCAGCGCGAACAGCGCGGTGGCCGGGATCCGCCCCTGCACCTCGCGCGCGATCCAGAGCAGGCCGGTGACGGTCAGCACGGGGATGGCGATGACGATCAGCTTGACCGCCAGCTCCAGCCCGAAGATCGGCGCCAGCGGCTCGATCAGCAGGTCGATGCCCAGATTGCCGATCATCTGCCATTCGAAATGATACCAGTTGGCCAGCCAGGGCTGCGCGGCATAATCGAGCTGGACCCGGTAGCGGCCCATATGACCCGGCAGGTCGACCAGCGGCGGCACCGTCGGCCAGAGCAGCGGCACGGCCGCGAGCAGCGCCATCGCCGCCACGAACCACCGCGTCTGCCACCAGTTGAGCTTTCCCCCATTCATGGCGATCGGCCTAGCGGATCGAAGGGGGCGAGGACAAGCATCCCCCTTGCTGCGGTGCGGCGAGTTGTTGGGGGCTCGGCAACGGAACTCCGTTTGAAAACGTGCCCTATCCTCCGTTCAGCCTGAGCGACATGAGGGACGGTCGCCCCAGCGCAGGCTGGGGCCTTTCGCGACACTTGCTCTTCCACCGCCCGAGATCCCAGCCTTCGCTGGGATGACGCAGTCGCAAAAAAGGGCGGACGGGTTGCCCGGTCCGCCCTTTCGGCATTCAGCTCCGAACCCGGATCAGATCTGGTCGCGGCGGCCCAGCAGGCGCAGGCGCAGCGCGTTGAGCTTGATGAAGCCCGCCGCGTCGCGCTGGTCGTATGCGCCCTGATCGTCTTCGAAGGTCACGACCTTCTCCGAATACAGGCTGTAGGGCGACTTGCGGCCCGTCACGATCGCCTGGCCCTTGTACAGCTTCAGGCGGACGGTGCCGGTCACCTTCTCCTGGCTGTAGTTGACGGCGGCCTGGAGCATCTCGCGCTCGGGCGAGAACCAGAAGCCATTATAGACCAGCTCGGCATAGCGCGGCGCCAGTTCGTCCTTCAGATGCGCGGCGCCCCGGTCGAGCGTGATCTGCTCGATGCCGCGATGCGCCAGCGCATAGATGGTGCCGCCCGGCGTCTCGTACATGCCGCGGCTCTTCATGCCGACGAAGCGGTTCTCGACCAGATCGAGGCGACCGATGCCGTGCTTGCGGCCCAGCTCGTTCAGCTTGGTCAGCAGGGTTGCGGGCGAGCAGGCCTCGCCGTTCAGCGCGACACCGTCGCCACGCTCGAAATCGATGGTGATCGTCTCGGGGACGTCGGGCGCGTCCTCCGGATTGACGGTGCGCGAATAGACGTAATCGGGGACCTCATCCCACGGATCCTCGAGCACCTTGCCCTCGGACGAGGTGTGCAGCAGGTTCGCGTCGGTCGAGAAGGGCGCTTCGCCGCGCTTGTCCTTCGACACCGGGATTTGGTGCGCCTCGGCGAATTCGATCAGCTTGGTGCGGCTGGTCAGGTCCCATTCGCGCCACGGCGCGATGACCTTGATATCGGGGTTCAGCGCATAATAGCCCAGCTCGAAGCGGACCTGATCGTTGCCCTTGCCGGTCGCGCCGTGGCTGACCGCGTCGGCGTTCACCATCTTGGCAATCTCGATCTGGCGCTTGGCGATCAGCGGCCGCGCGATCGAGGTGCCGAGCAGGTACAGCCCCTCGTAGAGCGCATTGGCGCGCATCATCGGGAAGACGTAATCCTTGACGAATTCCTCGCGCAGATCGTCGATGAAGATATGCTCAGGTCTAACGCCCGCCATCTCGGCCTTCTTGCGCGCGGGCTCCAGCTCCTCGCCCTGGCCCAGATCGGCGGTGAAGGTCACGACCTCGCAGCCATAATGCTGCTGCAGCCACTTGAGGATGACGCTGGTGTCGAGGCCGCCCGAATAGGCGAGGACGACGCGCTTGATATCTTCGCTCACGGCAAAGTCCTTCGAGGATAGGAGATGGATTTGCCCCGGCCCCTATGCGCTGTGGCGGCCTCACGCAACCTTCGGTTGGGCCCGTTCCCCCGCTTGTTCATTGCGGCGACAGCCAAAGCCGGTCAGGAGCGGCCATGATGTCCCGTTCAGGAGTTCCCGCATGACCCGTTTCCTCGTCACCGGCCTGATCGCCGCGACCCTTGCCGTGCCCGCCATGGCGCAGGACACCCGCGCGTCCGCCGCCGCGAAATTCTCGCGCGAGTTCAAGGCGCGCGACACCAATCACGACGGCGCGCTGACCAAGGCCGAGGTGAAGGCTGCGATCATGAAGATGGGCAACGGCCAGAAGAAGATCGACGACGTCCATGCCGGGCGTCTGGCCGAGCTGTGGTTCGGCAAGGCCGATGCCAACAAGGACGGCAAGGTGACCGAGGCGGAGGCGCAGGCGCTGCTGTCGCGCACCTTCGACGAATATGAGGCGGCCAAGGCGGCGCGGGCGCAGCAGGCGGGGCCGGCGGCGGGGCCGAAGGGGCGGTAAGGGTCGCCCCCTTCCCCCACTATCCCCCCAGCCCCACCTCCGTTCAGCCTGAGCGAAGTCGAAGGCCACGCCCCACCCTCCGGGTAAGCGAATCCCGTGCACTTCGACTTCGCTCAGTGCGAACGGAGGGTGGTCCGACTTTCTACCCCGGCCTTCGCCCTGTCGGTGCGGTTTCCCCGCCAACACAAAAAAAGGCCCGGTGCGTTGCCGCACCGGGCTTAGGTCGTCCGCAGGAGGAACGTCGTGGGGTGCGGGGGTCTGTCGCCCCCGCTCCCGATCAGTTGTAGGCGCGCTCGCCGTGCTCGCCGAGGTCGAGGCCTTCCTGCTCGACTTCCTTCGAGACGCGCAGGCCGGTGACAGCCTTGGCGATGTACATGGCGATGACGGTGCCGATGGTGGCCCAGACGATGGTCGTGGCGACCGCGCCGAGCTGGACCAGCAGCTTCGAGCTCATGACGTAATCCGCCGCACCCGGACCGCCCAGCGAGGGGGCGTAGACCACGGCCGTGCCGATCGCGCCGATCATGCCGCCGATGCCGTGCACGCCGAAGGCGTCGAGCGCATCGTCATAGCCGAGCTTGGGCTTCAGGACCGACACCGCATAGAAGCAGATCACGCTGGCGATGGCGCCCAGCACGATCGCGCCGAACGGGCCCGAATTGCCCGCCGCCGGGGTCACCGCGACCAGACCCGCGACGATGCCCGAGCAGAAGCCCAGCGCCGAACCCTTATGCCCCGCCAGACGCTCGGCGAGCATCCAGAACAGGCCGCCCGACGCCGTCGCGACGAAGGTGTTGATCATCGCCAGGCCCGCCGAGCCATTGGCCTCCAGCGCGGAGCCCGCGTTGAACCCGAACCAGCCGACCCACAGCAGGCCGGTGCCCACGCCGGTCAGCGTCAGCGAGTGCGGAGGCATCGGCGTGGTGGGATAGCCCATGCGCTTGCCCAGGATCAGCGAGGCGACCAGCGCCGAGACACCGGCGTTGATGTGCACCACCGTGCCGCCCGCAAAGTCGAGCGCGCCCGCCTTGAAGAACAGGCCCGACGATGCCCACACCATGTGCGCGATCGGGAAATAGACGATGGTCAGCCACACGGCGGTGAACGCCATGACCGCCGAGAACTTCATCCGCTCGACAACCGAGCCGAGCACCAGCGCGGCGGTGATCGCGGCGAAGGTCATCTGGAAGCAGATGAAGACATATTCGGGGATTTCGACGCCCGCGGTGAAGGTCGCCGCCTGGCTGGCGGGCGTGACGCCCTTCAGGAACGCCTTGCCCAGCCCGGAGATGAAGTTGGACGCGCCCCCCGACACGTCCGGCCCGAAGGCCAGGCTATAGCCGTACATCACCCAGATCAGCATCGCGAGGCAGGCGGCCGCGCCGATCTGGGTCATGGTGGACAGCATATTCTTCGCGCGGGTCAGACCGCCATAGAACAGCGCCAGGCCCGGCAGGATCATCATCATGACCAGCACGGTCGAGGTGAGCATCCAGGCGGTGTCGCCCTTGTTCACGGTCGCGGCCGGCGCGGCGGCGGCGGGCGACTGGAGCGCGGCGGCATCCTGGGCCCAGGCGGGTAGCGCGACGAACAGCGTCAGGCCGAGGCCCGCCGCGCCGGTCGCCAATTTGGTGACATGCTTCATCGAAATCCCCCCTTGCTCAGAGTGCCGATTCGTCGGTTTCGCCGGTGCGGATGCGCACGGCCTGGCCGACATCGAGCATGAAGATCTTGCCGTCGCCGATCGCGCCGGTGTTGGCGGCGGCCTGGATCGATTCGACGACGCGGTCGGCGATCTCGGACGCGCAGACGACCTCGATCTTGATCTTGGGCACCATGTTGGTGCTGTATTCGGCCCCGCGATAGATTTCGGTCTGGCCCTTCTGCCGCCCGAAACCCTTCACCTCGGTCACCGTCATGCCCGCCACGCCCAAAGTGGTGAGCGCCTCGCGCACCTCGTCGAGCTTGAACGGCTTGATGATAGCGATGATCAGCTTCACCTGTGCCCCCTTTGCGTTTCCCGCCGACAAGCATTGCAAAGGGTGTGCCAGTTACGTTTTCGTGACTTTTGCGCGCTATGATGATGCGGCGCGATCTGTTTCGCCTGCCGGGCGGCATCAATTTTTAGGCATTGGTAAGGATATGCCCAAATTTTGGGCAGCCTTTCCTCCCCTGCAAGGGGAGGGGGCTCCGCTATCGAGAGGGTGACACCCCTCCGTCAGGCCTGCGGCCTGCCACCTCCCCTTTGAGGGGAGGAAGGGAAATCACGCCGCCAGCGCGGTTCCGCCGACGGTCAGCCCTTCGACCAGCAGGCTCGGCTGGCCCACGCCCGCAGGCACGCTCTGCCCGCCCTTGCCGCAGACCCCCACGCCCTCGTCCAGCGCGAAGTCGTTGCCGATGCCCTTCACCTTGGTCAGCACGCTCGGCCCGTCGCCGATCAGCGTCGCGCCCTTGATCGGCGCGCCCAGCTTGCCGTTCTCGATCCGGTACGCCTCGGTGCAGGAGAAGACGAACTTGCCCGACACGATATCGACCTGCCCGCCGCCGAAGGACTTGGCGAAGATGCCGTTCTTCACCCGCGACAGCAGCTCGGCGGGATCGTCCTGCCCGCCCTTCATGAAGGTGTTGGTCATGCGCGGCATCGGCGCATGGGCAAAGCTCTCGCGGCGGCCATTGCCAGTCGGCGCGACGCCCATCAGCCGCGCGTTGAGCCGGTCCTGCATGTAACCCTTCAGGATGCCGTCCTCGATCAGCACGACCTCGCGCGTCGGCGTGCCCTCGTCATCGATCGACAGCGACCCGCGCCGGTCGGCCAGGCTTCCGTCATCGACCACAGTGACGCCGGGCGCCGCGACCCGCTCGCCGATCCGCCCCGAAAAGGCCGAGGTGCCCTTGCGGTTGAAGTCCCCCTCCAGCCCGTGCCCGATTGCCTCGTGCAGCAGCACGCCCGGCCAGCCCGGCCCGAGCAGCACGGTCATCTCGCCCGCCGGGGCGGCGACCGAGTCCAGATTGACCAGCGCCTGGGTCAGCGCGATGTCGATGCCGCGCTCCCACGTCTCGCGCGCGACCAGCCGGTCGTACAGATAGCGGCCGCCGATCCCGAAGCTGCCCGTCTCACGCCGCCCATTCTGTTCCACCACGACCGAGATGTTGAGCCGCACCAGCGGCCGCACGTCCGTCGCGACGAAGCCGTCGGCGCGGACGATCTCGACCACGCTCCAGCTGCCCGACAGGCCGACCGACACCTGCACGACGCGCGGGTCGCGCGCGCGGGCGGCGGCGTCGATCGTCTGGCAGAGCGACACCTTCTCGGCAAAGGGGATCAGGTCGAGCGGATCGGTCGCGGTATAGAGGTGCCGGTTGGTCCCCTGCGGCGGCGGCGCGGCGGCGCCCTTGGCGGGATCGATCAGCGCCATGGTCTGCGCGGCGCGCCGGATCGCGGCCTCCGACAGCTCATTGGCATGGGCAAAGGCGGTCATCTCGCCCGACACCGCGCGCAGGCCGAAGCCCGAATGCGTGTCGTAGCTGGCCGTCTTCAACCGCCCGTCGTCGAAGCCGAAGGCTTCGGACCGCTTATATTGGAGGTACAGCTCGCCATCGTCGGCGCGGGACAGGGCATTGGCGGTGAGGCGCAACGCCGCCTCGGGGTCCAGCGTGTCGCGGTAGAGGAACGAGCGGGGATCGGTGACGGTCATCACGAGGATATAGGACGCCCCGCCGAGGTTTGAAATCTCCCGTCGGCGGAATTCCGACCTTGTTAAGCCCCGGCCGCATACCGCAGCGCTCTCTTAAGCCCCTCCCGCTTGCGGGAGGGGCGTGAGTCTCATTCGTGTTGGGGGTTAGCGCCCGGCGCCGTCGCCATGATCCGGCAGCGCCGCCTGGTCCGCGCCGTCCGCCGGGCCGCCGATCAGCACGAAGCGGCGATCGCAATAGCCGCAATCGACATAGCCGGTCTCGTCGATCTGCAACCACACGCGCGGATGACCGAGCGCAGCGCCGCCGGGAATGTCGGTGGCACCGTCGCAAGCGACGCGGGTCTGGGTGACGCGGGTGGTTTCGGGCGGCGGCAACATAGGCTCGCGCGATAGCAAGGCATGGAGCCCCGTGCAATTCCCGAAAACCGGCTTGGCCTGTCCGCCCCACACGCCTATCTCGGGCGCCATGACCGCCAGCACCGAAGCCGCCATCTCGATCCAGGGCATCGCCAAGACCTATCAGGGCGGCAAGCGCGCGCTCGACGGGGTCAGTTTCGACGTGCCGCGGGGGCAGATCTTCGGGCTGCTGGGGCCGAACGGTGCGGGCAAGTCGACGCTGATCAACATCCTGGCGGGTCTGGTCATGAAGACCGAAGGATCGGCGTCGATCTGGGGCTTCGACATCGACCGGCATCCGCGCAACGCGAAAGCGTCGATCGGCATCGTCAACCAGGAAATCCTGTTCGACCCCTTCTTCACGCCGCTGGAGACGCTGGAGATTCAGGGCGGACTGTACGGCGTGCCCAAGGGCCAGCGCCGCTCGATGGAATTGCTGCGCGCGGTTCATCTGGAGGACAAGGCGAACGCCTATTCGCGCACCCTGTCGGGCGGCATGAAGCGCCGCCTGATGGTCGCCAAGGCGATGGTGCATTCGCCGCCCGTCCTCGTCCTCGACGAACCGACGGCGGGCGTCGACATCGAACTTCGCCAGCAGCTTTGGGCCTATGTCCAGCAGCTCAACGAACAGGGCGTGACGGTGGTGCTGACCACCCATTATCTCGAAGAGGCCGAGGAGCTGTGCGACCGGATCGCGATCATCAACCATGGTCGCCTGGTCGCCAATGAGCCGACCCGCGAGCTGGTCGGCAAGGCGCAGGAAAAGATCGTCGCGGTGACGGTGGACCGCGATGTCGCGGCGGTGCCCGACCATGCCAGCTTCGGCAAGATCGTGCTGAAGGGCAGCCGCACGCTGGAGATCACCTATGCCAAGGACAAGGTGAATGCGGGCCAGGTCCTGGCGGCGGTGCAGGCGGACGGATACGGGATCGTCGACGTCTCGACCAAGGAAGCCGATCTGGAGGACGTGTTCCTGTCGTTGACGCGGAGTGTTGGGGCTTGAGGGATTCGCTTGGCCTTCGACTTCGCTCAGGCTGAACGGGGTTCTTGGGGGGAAGGAATTTTGGGTTCGCGCAGAGGCGCAGAGGACGCGGAGGTGTACCACTCCACTCATTCTACAGTCCGCTCCAACAGGCCATGATAGGTAAGGGATGCGCTATCCGCGCACCGAACACCTCCGCGTCCTCTGCGCCTCTGCGCGAACCGAAATATCCCGACCTCCGTTCAGGCTGAGCGAAGTCGAAGCCCACGCCCGGCGCTCCCCCAAAGCCCGACCTATCACCGCTCCGCAGGCAAACGCTCCAGCACCCAATCCTGATTCACCACGATGATCGACCGCACCGGCCGCCCCTCGGCATCGCGGGACGGGTCGTAACGGTATCGCTGCTCGATCAGCCGACAGGTCGTCTCGTCCAAAGCGGCATTGCCGCTGCTCTTGGTCACCACGCACCCGCTGACCCGGCCATCGACATTGACGAAATAGCGGACCTGCACCGTCCCGCTGGCACCCGCATCGGCGGCGGCTTCGGGATAGTCCGAATCCTTGATCCGCCCCCTGATCCGGCGCGGCGGGGTTTCGTCGCCATAGCCGTCCCCATCCCCCGACCCGCCGCTGCCCGTACCATTGCCGATGCCGCCCGCCCCGGTGCCGAGCCCGGGCTTGTCGGAGGCGCCCTGGCTCGGGTCCGCGCCCGTGCCCGCTACCGGCGCCGTGATGACGGGCGAGACCGGGGGCAGCACGACCACCGGCGGCGGGGCGACGACAGGGGTAGCCTTCGACCGGATATTGGGGGGCGCGGCGGCACCGCGCGGCCGGTGGCTCTCGATCCTTTTGGGCCGGACCGGCGGCGGGGGCGGCGGCTTGGGCGGCGTGACGTCGAAACTGTCGAGCGCCGGTGAAACCAGGGGCTGGACCGGTGTGAAGCCCAGCCCCAGGACCAGCGCATAGCCCAGGCCGCCCACGATCACCCCCGTGGGGATCGCCGCGCGCAGACGGTCGCGCCAATCGGATCGGGCCAACGCCATGACGGGCAAGTGGGAAGGCGCGCGCACCAAGGCAAGGCGTTACCCCCTGTCCCCCGCCCCGCGTCCGTGCCACAGGGTGCGCCATGACCCCTGCCCCCGCGCCCGAAGGAGCCCGCGCATGACCGATTCCGATATCCTGATCGTCGGATCGGGCGCGGCCGGGCTGACCGCGGCGCTGAACCTGGCCGACCGGTTCAAGGTGACGGTGCTGGCCAAGGGCAAGCTGAACGAGGGCTCGACCGCCTGGGCGCAGGGGGGCATCGCCGCCGTCCTCGAACCCGGCGACACCTTCGACAGCCATATCGAGGATACGATGGTCGCGGGCGCGGGGCTGAACGACCGCGCCACCGTCGAATTCGTGGTCGAGAACGCCCCCGCCGCGATCGAGCGCCTCCAGAAACTGGGCGTCCCCTTCGCGACCGAGGGCAATATGCTCCACCTGACGCGTGAGGGCGGGCATTCGCACCGGCGCATCGTGCATGTGGCGGACGCGACCGGCTGGGCGGTGCTCGACGCGCTGTTGAAGGCGGCGGACGCGCATCCCAACATCACCATGGTCCCCGATCAGGTCGCGATCGACCTGGCGACCAGCCGCCACGAGATGCGCTATTCGGGGGCGGGCCATGTCTGGGGCATCTATGCAGTCGACCGGCGGACGGGCCGCGTCGTGGTGCACAAGGCGCGCGCGACGATCCTGGCGACCGGGGGCGCCGGCCGCACCTATCAATTCTCCACTGCGCCCAAGGGGGCGACCGGCGACGGCATCGCGATGGCATGGCGCGCGGGCGCGCGCGTGTCGAACATGGAATTCATGCAGTTCCACCCGACCTGCCTGTACAACACCCAGGTCAAGAATTTCCTGATTACCGAGGCGGTTCGCGGCGAGGGCGGGCATCTGAAGATTCCCGAGACCGGCCACCGCTTCATGCCCGATTTCGATGCCCGCGCCGAACTCGCTCCGCGCGACATCGTGGCGCGCGCGATCGACCATGAGATCAAGCGGCTGGGCCTGGACTATGTCCATCTCGACATCAGCCACCAGCCGCCCGCCTTCGTCCGCGAGCATTTCCCCAACATCCACGAAAAGCTGTTGAGCCTCGGCATCGACATGACGGTCCAGCCGATCCCGGTCGTCCCCGCGCAGCATTATACCTGTGGCGGCGTCATCGTGGACCGCGACGGGCGCACCGACCTGCCAGGCCTCTATGCGGCGGGCGAGGTGACCCAGTCGGGGCTGCACGGTGCCAACCGGCTCGCCTCCAATTCGCTCCTCGAATGCTTCGTCTATGGCGAGGCGTGCGCGAACCATATCGCGGCGCATTGGGACGATCTGCCCCCCGCCCCCGCCATCCGCCCCTGGGACGAGAGCCGTGTCACCGATTCGGACGAAGAGGTGGTCATCAAGCAGAACTGGACCGAAATCCGCCGCTTCATGTGGAATTATGTCGGCATCGTGCGCACCACCAAGCGGCTCGAGCGCGCGCAGCACCGCATCCGCATGCTGACCGACGAGATCAACGACTATTACGGCCATTTCCGCGTCACGCCCGACCTGATCGAGCTGCGCAACCTGCTCCAGACCGCCGAGCTGATCGTCCGCTGCGCGCTGCATCGCAAGGAGAGCCGGGGACTGCATTACACGCTCGATTATCCCGAGACCTTGCCCGAAGCGGTCGACACGATCCTGATTCCGTAAGGCAAGCCCTGATTCCTCCCCTGCAAAGGGAGGAATTTGGAATGTTTCGCATCTTGTCGTGCGCGTGCGACCTTTCGTCGCAAGGCCCGGACACGGGGATTTCCCCCACCCGGTCAAGACGTAAGGATACCCCTGTGTTGCGGGGTATTGCGGTGACGAAGCGAGTATCGAGCGGCGGGCTGCGTTCATGGCCTGCCGGGTTTCTTCTCTTGGGGCTCGCAGGCTGTGGGGCGGATTCGCGCCCCGGCGCGACGTCCCATGCTCCCAGCGTGCCCGATCCCCAGGTTTCGGTGTCGATGCCGCTCCCCCCGCCCCGCCCCAGCCGCGCCCCCGCCGCGCCCGCCGGGCTGGTCAGCACGATCGATCGGCTGTCCGCCGGTTTTTCGGGCAAGAAGGGCATTGCGGTGCGCGCGGTCGATGACGGCTGGACGGTCGAGGTCGGCGGCCGCCAGCGCCTGCCCCAGCAATCGGTGTCCAAGCTGTGGGTCGCGATCACGCTGCTTGACCTGCGCGACAGGGGCCGCGCACGGCTGGACGAGCCGATCGTCGTGCGGCGCGAGGACCTGACCCTGTTCCACCAGCCGATCGCGATGCTGGTCAAGGGCGACGGATATCATACCACGGTCGGCGAACTGCTGACCCGCGCGCTGACCCAGAGCGACAATACCGCCAATGACCGGCTGCTCACCTATGTCGGCGGGCCGCAGGCGGTGCGCGCGATGATCGCCAACAAGCGGCTGGGCGATATCCGCTTCGGCCCCGGCGAGCGGCTGCTCCAGGCGAAGACGGCGGGCCTGACCTGGCAACCCGCCTTCGCGATGGCGGGGGCGTTCCAGGCGGCGCGCAATCGGCTCGACCCCGCGGCGCGGACCGCGGCGCTCGACGCCTATGTCAGCGATCCGCCCGACGGCGCGGCGCCGATCGCCATCGCCGATGCGCTGGCCCGGCTGGCGCGCGGCGAGCTGTTGTCCGAAACCTCGACCCGCATCCTGATCGACACGATGGAGGCCTCGCGCACCGGCCATGCCCGCCTGCGCGCCGCCGTGCCGAGCGGCTGGACGATCGCGCACAAGACCGGGACGGGGCAGGACCTGGGCCGCCGCAATGCGGGCTTCAACGATGTCGGCCTGCTGACCGCCCCCGATGGCCGCCGCTTTGCGATTGCGGTGATGATCGGCGACACGACCGAGGATATTCGCAAGCGCCAACAGCTGATCCAGAATGTCGCGGCGGCGGTAGCCGATGCGGCGGGGCCGCCGAGAGGACCGGTGGCGGTGGCGAATTGAGTGTGGCTTGGGGGTAACGGCTGCTATTGCCCAGTTGCAGACAATCCTCTTAGACGACATCGTGCGCTTATGAGGTGGCGGTTCACGTTGATTGGGCTTTTGATCTTCGGGCCGCTTGCAGCCTGTAGTCCGACGACGAGCTTGCGAAATGACACCAACGCGACCGTCTACGTCGATATACTCAAAAACGGCGTACCTCGGCCGCCATCAACGCAAAAGCTCTCTCCCGGCAACGTCATGACCACGCCTTGGCCGCCCAGAGAGGCCAACGTCCTCTATGTCGGCGACGGTTCCGGCAAACTGCGACGCTTCGCGATCGCTGGGCTATGCAATATGAGCAAGCCGAACTGCGATCTCCTCGTTTCACAATTGCCTTTGCCAACCGCAAACGGCAGCTAACCACCTATTCCCGTCGCTAGATCAGCCCATCAGGCTGAGCGTGGCCCATCCGCCACAGCCGCCAAAAGCCGTGCGATCAGGGGCTGTTTACCCTCTCTCTGTTCCGCTAAACCGCAGCGATATGCCCCATCTCTATCTCGTCGACGGCTCCGGCTATATCTTCCGCGCCTATCACCGCCTGCCGCCGCTGACGAACAAGCATGGCGAGCCGGTCGGGGCGGTGTACGGCTATACCACCATGCTCTGGAAGCTGGTGGACGAGATCAACGCCGCCGATGGGCCGACCCATATGGCGGTGGTGCTCGACAAGTCGTCCAAGACCTTCCGCAACGACATGTACGACCAGTATAAGGCGCACCGGCCCCCGCCCCCGCCCGATCTGGTCCCCCAATTCCCGATGATCCGCGACGCCACCCGCGCCTTCTCGCTGCCCTGTATCGAGGAAGCGGGGCTGGAGGCCGACGACCTGATCGCCTGCTACGCCCGCGCCGCGATGGCCGAGGGGTGGCAGGTCACGATCGTGTCGGGCGACAAGGATCTGATGCAGCTGGTCGAGGATGGCAGCCTCGACATGCTCGACACGATGAACAACCGGCGTCTGGGCGAATCTTACGTCCAGGAGAAGTTCGGCGTGGGTCCCAAGCAGCTGGGCGATGTGCTCGCGCTGATGGGCGACAGCGTCGACAACGTGCCGGGCGTGCCGGGCGTGGGGCCGAAGACCGCGTCCAAGCTGATCGTCGAGCATGGCGACCTCGAATCCGTCCTCGCCGCCGCGCCCGAGATGAAGAAGGGCAAGCTGCGCGACAACCTCATCGAACATGCCGAGAATGCGCGGCTGTCGAAGCGGCTGGTCACGCTGGAGTGCAACGCGCCGCTGCCCCAGCCGCTGGAGGAACTGGCGCTGCATCCGACCATCCCGGATGCCCCCTTGCGCGCGTTCCTGGAGCATCATGGCTTCCGTTCGCTGATCGCCAAGATGGGGCAGATCACCGACGACGCCGCGCCCGCGCCCGCCGCCGGAGAGGCCACGCCCGCCGCACCGATGGAAGATGACGAGCCGTGCAATCTCGACGGCTATACGACGGTGCAGGACCTCGAGACGCTCGACCGGTGGGTCGCCGACGCCCGCCATCAGGGTTTTATCGCGATCGATACCGAAACCAGCTCGACCGACGCGACCCAGGCCGAACTGGTCGGGGTCAGCCTGTGCCTAGCCCCCAACAAGGCGTGCTACATCCCGTTGGGGCATGGCGGCACCGACCTGCTGGCCGAAGTGCCGGTGCAGATTCCGGTCGCCGCGGCGCTCGAGCGGATCAAGGCGCTGTGCGAGGACCCGTCGGTCCTGAAGATCGGCCAGAATCTGAAATTCGACATGATCGTGCTGGGCGAGCGCGGCATCGCCGTCGCGCCGCATGACGACACGATCGTGCTGAGCTTCGACCTCGACGCCGGGCTTCACGGCCACGGCATGGACGAACTGGCCGCGACGCATCTGTCGCACACCTGTCTCGCCTTCAAGGAAGTGGTCGGCACCGGTAAGAAGCAGCTCGGCTTCCACGAGGTCGACCTCAAGACCGCCACCCGCTACGCCGCCGAGGATGCCGACGTCACGCTGCGGCTGTGGAAGCGGTTCAAGGCGCGGCTCCCCATGGAGCAGGCGACGCGCGTGTACGAGATGGTCGACCGCCCGCTTGTACCCGTCATCGCAGGGATGGAGCGGCGCGGCATCAAGGTCGATCGCGACCGCCTGTCGCAGCTCTCGACCGAATTCGCCGGACAGATCGCCGCGCTGGAGGGTGAGATCCATGCGATGGCGGGCACCCCCTTCACCATCGGCAGTCCCAAGCAGCTGGGCGAGATCCTGTTCGACCGCTTGGGTCTCAAGGGCGGGCGCAAGGGCAAGTCGGGCGTCTATTCGACCGACGTGACCGAACTCGAACGCCTGGCCCGCGACGGCGGCGAGGCGGCGGAGATCGTCCGCAAGATCCTGGAATGGCGCCAGCTGTCCAAGCTGAAGAGCACCTATACCGACGCGCTCCAGGCGCAGATCAACCCGAAGACCGGCCGCGTCCACACCAGCTACAGCCTGACCGGCGCGCAGACCGGGCGGCTGTCCTCGACCGAGCCGAACCTGCAGAACATCCCGATCCGCACCGAGGTCGGGCGGCAGCTGCGCGAGGCGTTCATCGCCGAGGACGGCCATGTCCTGATCGCCGCCGACTATTCGCAGATCGAATTGCGCCTCGCCGCGCATATGGCGGACGTGCCGGCGCTGCGCAACGCGTTCGCCAATGGCGACGACATCCACAGCCTGACCGCCAAGGAGCTGTTCGGCGAGGTCAATCGCGACACGCGCGGGCGGGCCAAGACGATCAACTTCGCCATCCTCTACGGCATTTCGCGCTGGGGACTGGCGGGTCGCCTCGACGTGTCGGCGGACGAGGCGCAGGCGATGATCGACCGCTATTTCGAGCGCTTCCCCGGCATCAACCGCTACATCGCCGAGACGCTGTCGAGCGTCCGCGAGAAGGGCTTCACGAGCACGCTGTTCGGCCGCAAGACGCATTTCCCGCGTATCGCCTCACGCAACCAGGGCGAGCGCCAGGGGGCGGAACGCGCCGCGATCAACGCGCCGATCCAGGGGACCAGCGCCGACATCATCAAGCGCGCCATGGTCCGCATGGAACCCGCCCTCGCCGCCGCGGGGCTGGGCCATGTGCGGATGCTGCTCCAGGTGCATGACGAACTGGTGTTCGAGGCGCCCGAGGCGGATGCCGAGGCGGCCGGTGCGGTGATCCGCGAAGTCATGGCGGGTGCGGCCGAACCGGCGGTCACGCTGTCGGTGCCGCTGGGCGTCGAGATCGGGTTCGGCAAGAGCTGGGGCGCGGCGCATTGACCTGTCCGCGCCCCCTCGCCCGAAATCGTCGCGGCTGATGGCCGAGAGCAAGGACATCGATACGCTCGCCAAGGGCGGGCGGACCAATATCGCGGGCTTCGCGCTGCGGCTGGCGGCGCGCATCCCCTTTCTGTTCATCGCGGGGCGCATGTACGGCCCCGATCTGGTCGGCCGCTTCGCCATCGCGGTGGTCGTGGTCGAGCTGGCGGCGCTGATCGCGACGCTGGGCATGAAGCGCGGGCTGGCGCAGGCGCTGTCCTCGACCGAGCGGCCGCATGTCCATGTCGTGTGGGATGCGATGGCGCTCGCCTTCCTGGCCTCGGTCCTGGCCAGCGCGGTGCTGTGGACCTTTCCCGAGCTGCTCTATCCCAACAGCGCGATCACCGGGCTGGACCGGTGGCTGCCCTGCATCATCGTCGCCATCGCCTGGTCGGACGTCAGCCTCGCCGCGCTCGCCTATCGCCTGAACGTCAAGGCGACGGTCACCGCGCGCGCGGTGGTCGAGCCCTGGACCATCTCGATCGCGGCCTGGGTCTTTTCCTTCTTCACGATCCGCGACGGGCTGGTCCTGTCCTATGTCGCGTCGATGACGGCGGCGCTGATCGCCAGCCTGGTGCCGTTCCTGCGCAGCTATGGCCTGCCGCATGGCTGGAGCCCGCGCCTCGCCCGCGTCTTCGCGCTCGCCCGCGCCAATGCGCCGCTGGCGGGGGCGGACGCGCTGGAATGGGGGACGCGCAATGTCGACCGCTTCATCCTGGGCGTGATGTTCGAGCCGCGCATCGTCGGCATCTATTATATGGCGCAGCAGGTCGCCTCGCTTCCGCAGAAGCTGAAGACCAGCTTCGACCCGATCCTGGGCCCGGTCATCACCCAGAGCCTGGCCAATGGCGACATGGGCGCCATCGCGCGGCAGGTGCGGCAGGTGGCGTTCTGGATCATGGCGGCGCAGGGCTGCCTGGCGCTGATGGGCTCGATTCCCGGCGAGGGCGTGATGGGCGTGGTCGGCCCGCAATTCGTGTCGGGCACCGCCGCGCTCGCCTTCCTGCTGTTCGCCGAGGTGCTGGCCTCGACCGGCGCGGTGTGCGAATCGGCGCTGGTCTATACCGCGCGGCACCGCAACCTGATGATCTCGATCGCGATGCTGGGGGTGCAGATCGGCCTCAGCTTCGCGCTGATCCTGGGCATGCGCGCGCTCGGCTGGCCGCCGACCTGGGCGGCGGCGGGCCCGGCGGTTGCGCTGGCGATGAGCGTGACGATGACCTCGGTCATCAAGGCGCGGGTGCTGTCGGGCATCCTGAACGCGCCCGTCTCGCCCTTTCGCTGGCCGCTGCTCTGGGCGGCGGGGGCGGCGATCGTCGTGGGCGGAGCCTTCACGCTGCTGCCCAAGCGACTGGAATGGGCCGAGCTGCTGTTCGGCGAGCCCGCCATCGCGGCGACCTATCTACTGGTGCTGTGGCGCTGGGCCTTTGGGCCAGCGGACCGCGCGCTGTTCGGCAAGGCGCCGAGCGCGGAGGAAGCCACCTTGCCCCATGCGGGCGGGATCACGCGGTAACTTCCAATCTCCGTTCACGCTGAGCGAAGTCGAAGGCCATGGGATGACGCTTCGACTACGCTCAGCGTGAACGGTTGGGCTATGGGTCGGTCATAAGAAGGCCCCTTCCGAACGCTTCGGAAGGGGCCTTTTTCGGATCAATGCCGGAAGTGGCGCATGCCGGTGAACACCATCGCCAGCCCGGCTTCGTCCGCCGCCGCGATCACTTCATCGTCGCGGATCGAGCCGCCCGGCTGGATCACCGCCGTCGCGCCCGCCTCGACTGCCGCGAGCAGGCCGTCGGCGAAGGGGAAGAAGGCGTCCGAGGCGACAGCCGAACCGATGGTGCGTGGCTCGGCCCAGCCCGCCTTGTCGGCGGCGTCCTTGGCCTTCCATGCGGCGATGCGCGCCGATTCCAGACGGTTCATCTGGCCCGCGCCGACACCGGCGGTCGAGCCGCCCTTGGCATAGACGATCGCGTTCGACTTCACATGCTTGGCGACCGTCCAGGCAAAGCGGCAATCGGCCAGTTCCTGTGCGGTCGGCGCGCGCTTGGTGACGACCTTCAACATGTCGTCGGTCAGGCGGCCATTGTCGCGGCTCTGGACCAGCAGACCGCCCGCGATCGACTTCATCATCAGGCCCGGGCGCGACGGGTTGGGCAGTTCGCCCGACAGCAGCAGGCGCAGGTTCTTCTTCTTGGCGAAGATGGCGCGTGCCTCTGCCGAAGCGTCCGGCGCCACCACGACCTCGGTGAAGATGCCCGAGATCGCTTCCGCCGTCTCGGCGTCGAGCGGACGGTTGCAGGCGATGATGCCGCCGAAGGCCGACACCGTGTCACAGGCGAAGGCCGCCTGATACGCCTCGAGCAGCGTCTCGCCGCTCGCCACGCCGCAGGGGTTGGCGTGCTTGACGATGACGACCGTGGGCGGGCCGTCGATGAATTCGCTGACCAGCTCCAGCGCGGCATCGGCGTCGTTCAGGTTGTTGTAGCTCAGCGCCTTGCCCTGAAGCTGCTCGGCCTGGGCGATGCCCTGACCGCCCTTTTGCGGCAGATAGAGCGCGGCGACCTGATGCGGGTTCTCGCCATAGCGCAGCGTTTCGGGGTGGCGGGTGAAGGCGAGCGGCAGGGTCGCCGGGAACGCCTCGCCCTGGTCGGCGAAGGCGAACCACTGGGCGATCGCCGAGTCATAGGCGGCGGTGGCGGCAAAGGCCTTTGCGGCGAGGCGCTGGCGGGTCTTCAGCGTCGAGGCGCCGTCATTCGCGGCGAGTTCGGCCAGGAAGTCGGCATAGTCCGCCGGATCGGTCAGGATCGAGACATAGCCATGGTTCTTGGCGGCCGAACGCACCATCGACGGGCCGCCGATATCGATATTCTCGATGATCTCGGGCCGCTCCGCCCCCTTCGCGACCGTCTGCTGGAAGGGGTAGAGGTTGACCACGACCAGATCGATCGCGCCGATGCCATGCTCGGTCATCGCGGCGGCGTGCGCGGGGTCGTCGCGCACCGCGAGCAGGCCGCCATGGACCATCGGGTGCAGCGTCTTGACCCGGCCGTCCATCATCTCGGGGAAGTTCGTCACCTCGGAGATGTCGCGGACCGGCAGGCCCGCATCGCGGATCGCCTTGGCGGTGCCGCCGGTCGAGACGAGATCGACCCCGCGCTCGGCCAGCGCGCGCGCCAGATCGATGACGCCGGTCTTGTCGGACACCGACAGCAGCGCGCGGCGGACCGGCACGGTGTCGACGGAGGGAGCGGAGGGGAGCGAAACGGCCATCGGGCTGCGGGTCCTACATGCTGGGGGAGAGTTTGCGGCCCCGATAGACTCCGATTCGCCGAAGCGCAAAATGTGATTCGGGGGAGCATGATTCCTCCCCTGCAAGGGGAGGTGGCAGGCCGCAGGCCTGACGGAGGGGTGTCACCGCTCGTCAGGGCAGGCTTCCTCTCTAATGGGGACACCCCTCCACCATGCTTCGCATGGTCCCCCTCCCCTTGCAGGGGAGGAATTTGATGGTTCGACTGTGCCCCGGCCTTCGCCGGGGCGGGCGCTCTTCGCGCCGATGCGCTCAGAGCGCCCGCTTGAACGCCCAGCTGACATGCGCGCCGCCCGCCGGGGTTTCGCCCGTCACGACCAGCTGCTGCGTCGCGACCGGGCGGCCGGTGCCGTCGATCCACAGCGACTCCTCGATCGCCAGCGTGCCGCCGCGACAGCGGAACTGCCACAGCGCGCCGTCGTCCAACCGCAGGATCGCCTGCCCGCTCTCGGCGGTGATGACCGCCTCGACTCCGTCGCCCAGATGGAAGCGCAGCGCGAAATGGGTCGATCCGGCCTGGCGCTTGCGCCCCTGCGGCAACAGCGCATCCTCGCCGCGCAGCTCGCGTCCGTCGCCGGTCAGCAGCAGCTGGCGGCGGTGGAGAAAGCCATAGCGGCGGACATAGCCGTCATGACTCGCCTCGATCCGGCTGGCCGCGTCCGATTCCTGGCGGCTGAGCTCGACCTCGGCGACGCCGCGCCCCAGCGTGCCGTCGGCATGGATCGCAGTGGAGTTGGAATCGCCCAGGACCAGCGTCGAATGCGCCGCCGTGGTGCGCAGGCCATGCGCGAGGCTGGCGGGAACCTGTGCCACGGTCGCGCCCGCGCCGCCGCAATTGACGACGATCCGCTGCGCCCCGTCCGAAAACTCGAAGGCCAGCGTCGAGGCGCAGCCCCCCTCGATCGCGCGCGCGATGGGCGGGGGCGCGGCGTCCATGAGCAGCACGGTCTGCGCCGCCGCCAGCCGCTGATAACCCCAGTCGCCCGCCTGGCGCAGCGGCCGGGTGCGCACGCCCGACGCCTCGATGACGGCGGCGATCTTCTCGGGCGTCTCGGGCCCCGATCCCTGCCAGCTCGACAGCGCGCGGTCGCCATGCACCACGCCGAGCAGCGCCGAGATCATCTTCTGCAACCGCGCCTGGAACGCCTCCGGGAACGCCAGCCCGCGCGCGTCATAAACCTCGCGCATCATGGTCAGCAGCATGACCGCGTCGAGTTGCACCGCCGGGCTGCGCGCGATGACGCCGCCATCGGCGAACAGGCCGGTGTCGAGCGCGCGGTTCAGCCCCGCCTCGCCGAACGCCTGGCGCGGATCGCCCCCCGCCAGCAGCAATCCCGCCGCGACGACGCCGCACCAGGCGGCGATCCGCGCGACCCCGGCGGGCGCCTTGTCCGCGCCGCGATCCAGATGCCGCGCGCCCCGCGCCAGGGTGTTGAGCACGCGCGAGCGATAGACGAGATCGGTCGACGACAGGATCAGCGGCGCATGCGCAGTCCAGAACAGGATGCGGCGGCCCCACAGATCGGGCCGCCACGCCACCGGATCGATCTTGTCCCCGAACGCGTCGAGCCAGCGGCCCATCAGATATTCGGCGATCGGCACCCCCTGCGCCCGCGTCGCGACGCTGGACAGGTCGCGCAGCCAGGCAAAGCCGTGCAGATGGTCGGCAAAGCCGCTCGACCAGTCGGGATGCGCGAAATCGATCGATTCGACCCCGCGCTCCTCGCCGCGCCAGTCGAGCACCCCGCCGAGAAGGGCATGGCCGCGCTCGATATCGCCCAGGATCGGGTCTTCGGGCACCGCCATCAGCTTGAGCGGATGCCGCCCCTTCAGCCGCAGCGAATGCAGCGGCGTGCGCCAGGTCAGCCGGTGGAGATGCTCGCTCAACCGGTCGGCGAGCGACAGCCCGCCAGTGCCGACACGGACCAGCCGCTTGCCTTCCTCGATGCTGTCGGCAGCCTGCGGGGTGGACCCGCCCTCGATCCCGCTCCGCATCGCGCTCAACCGCGCAGGGCGGCGATGTTGGCGGCGTACTGGTCCGGACCGCCCCGGAAGGCCGCCGTTCCCGCGACCAGCGCGTCGGCCCCCGCCTCGATACAGCGTTTCGCCCACGCCGGATCGACGCCGCCATCGACCTCCAGGTCGATGGCGCGCCCCGAATGCTCGATCATCTTGCGGATCGCCGAAATCTTCTTCAGCTGGCTTTCGATGAAGCTCTGGCCGCCGAAACCGGGGTTCACGCTCATGACGAGGATCAGATCGACCATGTCGATCAGATAATCCAGCATCTTGGCAGGCGTGGCGGGGTTCAGCACGACCCCGGCGCGCTTGCCCAGCCCCTTGATATGCTGGATCGTGCGGTGGATGTGCGGCCCCGCCTCCGGGTGGACGGTGATGGTGTCCGCCCCCGCCTCGGCAAAAGCGTCCAGATAGGCGTCGATCGGCGAGATCATCAGATGCACGTCGAACGGCTTGTCCGTATGCGGGCGCAGCGCCTTCACCACCGCCGGGCCGATGGTGATGTTGGGCACGAAATGCCCGTCCATCACATCGATATGGATCCAGTCGGCGCCCGCGGCGTCGATGGCCCGGACTTCTTCGCCCAACTTGGCGAAATCGGCGGACAGGATGGAGGGTGCGATACGGACGGGGAGCATGGCATTTGTCCTTAACGTCCTATCGCGCCCAAGTCAGCCTTTGCGTTGCAGCCGCGCGATGAAGAACCCGTCGAGCCGCCCTTCCCTTGCGAGCATCGTCGGCAGGGTGCGGATCGTGCCCTGGTCGGTGATCCCCGGCCATTCGCCCGCGATCGGCGACAGCGCGTAATCGGGCCGCTCGGCCAGGAACGCCGCGATCTGGCGCTCGCCCTCTTCGGGCTCCAGCGAGCAGGTGGCATAGACCAGCGTCCCGCCGGGTTTCAGCCAGTCGGCGGCGCGGGCCAGGATCACCCGCTGCAACTCCGCCATCTCGGCGATGATCGCGGGGCGAACGCGGTAGAGGACGTCGGGGTGACGGCGGAAGATGCCGCTGGCGCTGCATGGCGCATCGACCAGGATCGCATCGACCTGCCCCTTCGGGTTCCATTCGCGCAGGTCGGCGGTGACGACCTCAGCCGACTGGCCGGTGCGCTCGAGATTCTCGGCCAGGCGGGCGAGTCGCGATTCGGACTGGTCGATCGCGGTGACGGTCCAGCCCGCGCTCGCAAGCTGCAACGTCTTGCCCCCCGGCGCGGCGCACAGGTCGAGCACATGGCCCGGCCCCTGCCCCAGCAGACGGGCGGGGATCGAGGCGGCGAGGTCCTGCACCCACCAGGCGCCCTCGTCGAAGCCCTGCAACTCCATCACCGAATTGCCCGAAGGCAGGCGGACATGGCCGGGGAGCAGGCTGACCCCGCCCAGCTTTTCCGCCCATTCGTCGGTCGCGGACGGATCGGCCAGCGTCAGGTCGAGCGGCGGCGGGGCGGCGATGGCGTGGGCGGCGGCCTCGACCATATCCTCCCCCCAATTCTCTTCCCAGCGCATCTCGGTCGCGGGCGGCAGCGCGGGGATTTCGGGGAGCAGGACACCGCTCTTGGTGATGGTGCTGAAGACACCGTGGACCAGCTTGCGCGGGCCGCCATCGACCAGCGGCAGCACGGTCGCGATCGCGGCGTGCGGCGGCGTGCCCAGCGCCAGCACCTGGACGAGCGCGATGCGCAGTGCGAAGCGCGCCTTGGCATCGTCGGGCAGCCGCTGCTTGGTCGCCGAGTCGATCAGCGCGTCCAGATCGGGCAGGCGGCGCAGCGTCTCCGCCGCGATGGCATGCGCCAGGCCCCGATCCGGTCCGCCCGCCAGTGCACGGGTGGCCGAGGCGAGCGCCGCCTCCAGCGGTTCGCCCCGGCGAAGCACCGCGTCGAGCAGTCGGATGGCGGCGCGGCGGGTGGCGGTGCCCAGCGGTTCAGAGGGGCGCTGCGGTCCCCCGCGCCGGTCGCCGCCCTTGGGCGGCCCGCGACGATCGGGACGGCCGGGGCGCGAAGGCGATTGGGGGGGGCGTGTCACTTGGCAAAACTCCTGTCAGCCCCGACATGGGCTGCAATCATTGCCCCTTAGTCGAAAGGACCGCCCATGGGCCAGCGCCCCGACCATGTGAAGCCGCCCGCCTATCTCTCGCAAAATACCCCGGTGCCGCAGCCCGAGGCCAAGCCCGAGCCGCAGGACGACCCATTGGGGAAGAATCCGGTGCGCTATGGGGATTGGGAATTGAAGGGGGTGGCGGTCGATTTTTGACCCGAAAGCCCGTCATCTTCTTAAAGCCCCTCCTCCCGGTAGGGGGGAGGGGTTTGGGGTGGGGGTTTGGCCACGGGCGACAGTCTCGGTGAGACTCCGTGCCCTCCCCCACCCCCTCCCGCAGGCGGGAGGGGAGCGGCCAGAGGCTAGGTTAGACCGCTCAACCCCCGTTCAGCCTGAGCGAAGTCGAAGGCCACGCCCCCGACCTCACCCCGATCACCGGCGCACTAACGTCCCCGCACCCTGCTTGGTGAAGATCTCCAGCAGCATCCCGTGCGGCACGCGCCCGTCCAGGATCACCGCCGCGTCCACCCCGGCCTCGACCGCCGAGACGCAGGTCTCCAGCTTGGGGATCATCCCCCCCGAGATCGTCCCGTCGGCGCGCAGCTCGGCGATCCGCGCGGGGTTCAGGTCGGTCATCAGCTCGCCCTGCTTGTCGAGCACGCCCGCGACATCGGTCAGCAGGAAGAAGCGCGACGCGCCCAGCCGCGCGGCGATCGCGCCCGCCATGGTGTCGGCGTTGATGTTATAGGTATGCCCGTCCATCCCGATCGCGACCGGCGCGATGACCGGGATGATGCCGTCGGCGCACAGGCTTTCGATCAGGCGCGGGTCGACCGCGACCGGCTCTCCGACAAAGCCCAGATCGACATGGCGCTCGATCCCCTTCAGCGGATCGGCCTCGCGCCCCTGCACCTTCTCGGCGATAACGAGCCCGGCGTCCTTGCCCGAGATGCCGACCGCGCGGCCCCCGGCGGCGGAGATCCAGCTGACGATTTCCTTGTTGATCGATCCCGCCAGCACCATCTCGGCGATCTGCGCGGTTTCCTTGTCGGTGACGCGCAGGCCGTTGACGAACTGCGACTCGACGCCGAGGCGCTTCAGCATCGCGCCGATCTGCGGGCCGCCGCCATGGACGACCACCGGGTTGATGCCGACCGCCTTCAGCAGCACCATGTCCTCGGCGAAATCCCGCTGCCGTTCGGGATCGCCCATGGCGTGGCCGCCATATTTCACCACGAAGGTCTTGCCCGCATAACGCTGGAGATAGGGCAGCGCCTCGGTCAGCGTCTCGGCCTTGGCGAGCAGGGCGGCGTCGGGATCGTGGTTGGTCATGAGCGGCCCTTTATCGCGGGTCGGGAACGGGGAAAACCGGCAATATGGATCAGGCGCGATCGAGCCGCCGCCCCAGGCCGACGAACAGATAGATCAACGGCGGGACGAGAACGGCCGACAGCGTGACCTTGGCGATCATCTGCCCCACGATCAGCTGGCCGATGGGGAAGGCGCCGTAAAAGGCGATGGTGACGAACAGCAGCGTGTCGACCACCTGGCTGAGCATGCTGGCCACCGCCGCGCGCAGCCAGAGCAGCTTGCTGCCCTCCTTGCCCTTCAGAGCGGCGAAGATGGTGACGTTCAGCGTCTGCGACACGCCATAGGCGACGATGCCGCCCAGCCAGATCCGCCAGGTCGATCCCAGCACCAGCTGGATCGCGTCGCGATTGGCCGGGATCATCTCCGGCGAGGGCGGCAGCATCCAGACGATCCACGACAAAGCGAGCGACACCAGCAGCGGCACGAAGCCCACCCGCACCAGCCGCCCGGCGACCTGCGGCCCGTGCAGCTCGGCCACCGCGCTCGACGTCACGACCAGCAGCAGGAAGGCGAAGATCCCCGCCTCGACCGCCAGCGGCCCCAGCGCGACCTGCTTGTTGCCCAGCACGCCCGCGATACACACCATGCCGCCGTAGAAGATCGACAGCGCGAACAGCGAGGGAGAGATCAGGCGCGAGCGGGAAACGGCGTCGGGATGGTCCATCGGCGACTGCTAGCGCGAAATCGCGCCGGGGCAAAGGATTAGGCGAACCCCTTTCCTCCCCTGCAAGGGGAGGTGGCAGGCCGTCAGGCCTGACGGAGGGGTGTCGCGCTATCGAGAGGGGGACACCCCTCCGACGCGCTACGCGCGCCACCTCCCCTTCCAGGGGAGGAACATTCCGTCGCTTGCGCCGCCTCCCGCAACACGCTCTATTCCCCACCGAAACGATAATCAGGGGGATCAGATATGCGGTTGGCGAAATGGCTCGGCGGGGTTGCCGCGACGCTGGCGATGATGCCGGGGCTTGCGGCGGCGCAGACCCGTCCCGACCAGAAGGCGTTCTTCGACCTGTACAAGCAGCTGGTCGAAACCAACACCAGCCTGTCGGTGGGCAGCTGTACCCAGGCCTCCGCCCAGATCGCCGACCGGCTGAAGGCCGCGGGCTACAAGGACGCCGACATCACCCTGTTCTCGGTGCCTGAGCATCCCAAGGACGGCGGCATCGTCGCGGTACTGCCCGGCACCGACAAGCGGCTGAAGCCGATGCTGCTGCTCGGCCATCTCGACGTGGTCGAGGCCAAGCGCGAGGACTGGACCCGCGATCCGTTCAAGCTGATCGAGGAGGACGGCTTCCTCTATGGTCGCGGCACCGTCGACGACAAGGCGATGAGCGCGATCTGGGCCGATACGCTGATCCGCCTGAAAAAGACCCCGCCCAAGCGCACGATCAAGATGGCGCTGACCTGTGGCGAGGAAACGACCTTCGCGTTCAACGGTGCGGAGTGGCTGGCGAAGAACAAGCCCGATCTGATCGCGGCCGAGTTCGTGCTGAACGAGGGCGGCGGCGGGCGGCTCGATTCGGACGGCAAGCGCGAGCTGCTGGCGGTGCAGGTCGGCGAGAAGGCGGCGCAGAACTATACCTTCCTGGCCACCAATCCCGGCGGTCACAGCTCGCAGCCGACGCCCGAAAACGCGATCTACGAACTCGCCGACGCGGTGAAGGCGGTGCAGGGTTACGAGTTTCCGATCCAGCTGACCGACACCACCCGCGCCTTCCTGACCGCGACCGCGCAGAAGGTCGGCGGGCCGCTCGGCGATGCGATCACCCGGCTGCTCGCCGATCCGAACGACAAGGCCGCCGACGCCGTCGTCAGCCAGGACAAGGCGCTGCATTCGACGCTGCGCACCACCTGCGTCGCGACGCTCCTTCAGGCGGGTCATGCCGAAAACGCGCTGCCCCAGCGCGCGACCGCCAATATCAACTGCCGCATCTTCCCCGGCGAGACGGTCGAGGGCACGCTGGCCAAGCTGAAGGAACTGGCCGGGCCGAAGATCACCGTCACCGCCAACCAGCCGGTACGGCCGACCGCCATTCCGCCCAAGCTGGACCCCAAGATCATCGGCCCGATGAAGACGCTGGCCGCCAAGCACTTCCCCGGCGTGCCGCTGGTCCCGATGATGTCGACGGGGGCGACCGACGGCATCTTCTTCCAGACGATCGGCATCCCGGTCTACGGCGCGCCGGGCATCTTCATCGAGAAGGATATGTCGGGCATTCACGGCCTGAACGAGCGGATTCGGGTCACGTCGCTCTATGACGGCCGGGACTATCTCTACGATCTGGTCCGGGCCTATGCCTATTGAACGCGACATCGCCGCCCGTCTCCGACGGGCGGCGAGGCTTCAGGGGCTTTAGACCCGTTTCAGCGGTACCGGCCCGCTCCCCAATCAGGCGGGCTGGTGCACCGGCGGCAGGCGCAGGCGCATCGGCTGCGACAGCCAGCCGACGACCATTCGCCGCATCGGCTGCCAGAAGGCGGACAGCGTCAGCAGCGCCGAGCCGATGACGAAGGCGGTGAACGCCGCGCCCAGTTCGACCGCCCCGGCGCTGCGGAACAGCGAATAGAGCGCATAGAGCACATAGACGAGGCTGGAGACGAGCAGCGCCCGCCGGTCGACCGCCAGCGCGATCCCCGCGAACAGCAGGTAGAGCGCCAGCACGATCACCGCGACGCCCGCGCCGATCTCTCCGTCGAACACGCCCAGCATCTGGAAGATCGGATGCGCGATCATCGGCGCGGCGGCCAGGTGCAGCCAGAAGGCGACGTCCGCACGCCGGGTCTGACGCTGCGGGTCCGACATGTCCCAACGCATAGCGAGCGCGAAGACGCCGATCCCGCAGACGAGCAGGATCGGCCACATGCCCTGCTTGATGTCGGGGAACGCCGCCATCAACAGCCCGATCACGACCGCGACCAGCGCCGCCGCCCCCGCCGCCACGGTGATCGGCACCATGAACCGGCGCCAGTGCAGCCATGCCGCCCCGGCCGAGACCAGCCCCACCCCGGACATCGCCAAGGCGCCAGCCGTGCCGTTGATGTTCGACCAGAGGGTCTCGATGAACCCGATCAGCCCCCCCGCCACACCGCCGACAAAGGCGAGTAGCAACAGGATGCTGGGCAGCGCCATCCGCCGCTTGCCGGTGAAGTAGAAGGCCAGCATCCACGCCGCCGCCGCGACGAAGGCACCGCCTAGCCCATGGCTCAGGCTGAAGCCGATCTGCCCGAGCGCGGCGAGCAGCAGCGCGATCGCGATCGACACGAAGATGTCGTTGAACCCGGTGAGCAGCCGGAAATGCTCCTCCTCGACGGCCGGTGCGGCATGGACCGTCGCGACGTGCCGCCGCAGCGCCGCCGCCGCCTCGGACGAAATCGCCCCCGCCGCCACCGCACCGTCGATGTCGCTTTCGCTGTACATGGACCTTCTCCCCATTGAGAAGCGGAGAGGATCGCTCATGTGTATTATTGTGTCAATACACGCTCGACAAGCCCGCGAGTGGGCGCGATAATCCTTGCCCTCGAAGGAGCCGTTCCTCAAATGCGTATCGAACCCGCCGACCCCACCGATCCGTCATCGTCCCGGCTGCTCGACCGGCTTTCCGACGCGCTGGAAACGATAACCGGGGACAGCGGCCGAGCATCCTTCGATCCCCTGGACGTACAGGGTGACGGCGCGTCGTTCGTGCTGGCGTATGACGAGGAGGGAAGGCCGCTCGGCTGTGGCGCGTATCGGCCGCTGGCGGAGGGCGTGGCGGAGCTCAAGCGGATGTTCGCCCTGCCCGGAAGTAAGGGTGTCGGCGCGGCTATCCTCGCCTGTCTCGAAACCCGCGCGCGGGCGGACGGATATGACCAGCTTTGGCTGGAGACGCGACGGGTCAATGAAAGGGCCGTACGATTCTACGAGAAGAACGGCTATCGGCGCATCCCCAATTTTGGGAAATATGCCGGGCGGCCCGAGGCCGTCTGCTTTGCGAAGATCCTGTCGGAGCCGGTCTCGCGGGGCGGGTGATGGTCCGCCTTACCGGTTCGTCCGGACGGACCCGCCACCCAGGGCGGATCGACATTCAGTATTGCTTCTTCTTCCCCTCTCCCCTGGACAGGGGAGAGGGGAAGCGAAGCTTGCCAGCGTGCTGGCTGGCGCAGCTTGGGTGAGGGGTTGAGCGAGCCTTCGGCTCGCGCGCTGCGCGCATGCACCCCTCACCCAGCTCCGACTAAGCCTTTGCTTTCGCAAAGGCCAAGTCTGCGCACCCCTCTCCCCTCTGCGAGGGGCGAGGGACGGAAAGGCATCGCTGAATGGCGATCGGCCCTCGCTCCTCGCTCTATCTGCCAACCCGCTGAACGCCGCTGCCACGCCCGGTTCAGGATGGGAAGGGCAACGTCCCGTCCATCCGGGAGCGAATGGATGTGAGGGTGTTGCGATGAAGATGCTCAGAACGGGATTGCTGTTCGCACTGGCCGGTGGGGCCATGCTGGCCGCCGGGGCCGCCAATGCGCAAGACTGGCGCTATGATGATTATATGGCGCATCGTGCGGGACGCGGGGCCGAGGTGCATGCGTATCAGGCCGGGCGGGACCAGCGGGCGGCCGATGAGGCGGCCTATTATGGCGATTATCGCGCGGCGGACGCCTATGCCCATGCTGCGGCCGTACGCCGATCGGAGGCGCGGCGCGACGCACGCTTTGCCCGGCATGAGCGGCATGCCGCACGTTGGGATTACTGGCATGGCGGCGGCTGGGGCTATTGATCCTGCCGCGCAAACGAAAGGGGCCGGCGCGAGGGTTCGCACCGGCCCCTTTTCGCATGATCGCGGGCGCGATCAGCCGTCGTAATCGGCACCCAGATTCTGGTTGCGCGGCGGCGCGGCGGCGGTCAGGCGCAGCGCCTCGGCCGAAGCCTGCAGGCTGCCGACGTCATCCGCCTCGTCCTCGTCGTCGATCTGGACGCGCTGCAGGCTGTTGACCACGGCCTCTTCCAGATGGGTCGGGCGAACCGTTTCCTCGGCGATCTCGCGCAGCGCGACGACCGGGTTTTTGTCGCGATCGCGGTCGACGGTCAGATCCGCCCCGCCCGAAATCTGACGGGCCCGCTGCGCCGCGAACAGCACCAGATCGAAACGGTTGGGAATCTTGTCGACGCAATCTTCGACGGTGACGCGCGCCATGCGTGTGTCCTTCGCAAATAATGCTGGGATGAAAGCGGGCCACCTAGCAGCAAAGGGCGCACAAGTCAAAAGCCGCGGCGCGTGCAACGCATATGTCGCTTGGCTCGTTACGCTTTCGTCAGGATCACCGGGCCTTTCAGGAGTTCGCCATTTCGTCACCCGCCCCGCCCGAACAGCCCGTTTTTCCGGTCGATGGCCACCGGCTGACCCTGCTCGACACCGGCCCGCGACGGCTGGCGGCGTTGCTGGCACTGATCGAAGGCGCACGGACCAGCCTGCGCATCCTCTATTATATCTATGCCGACGACGCGACCGGGCGCCGGGTGCGCGATGCGATGATCGCGGCGGCGCAACGCGGGGTGGCGGTGTCGGTGGTGGTCGACGGATTCGGCGCGGGCGCGGATGAGGCGTTCTTCCGGCCGCTGGTCGCAACCGGCGCGCGGCTGTCGCGCTTCGAGCCGCGCTTCGGCCGCCGCTACCTGCTGCGCAACCACCAGAAGCTGGCGCTGGCGGATGCCGAGGGCCCCTCGCCCTCCATCATTATCGGCGGCTTCAATATCGAGGACGATTATTTCGGCACCCCCGCCGAGCAGAGCTGGCGCGACCTGGGTCTGTTGGTCGAGGGGCCGGCGGCGGCGCGGATGGCGGGCTATTTCGATGCGCTGTTCGCCTGGACGCAGGATGCCAAGGGGCGGCTGCGCGACCTGAACCGCGCGCTGGCCGATTGGAGCGAGTCGACGGGGGCGCTGCGCTGGCTGATCGGCGGGCCGACGCGGCGGCTGTCGCCCTGGGCGCGGACGGTGCGCGACGATATGCGGCGGGGGCGGCGGATCGACGTGATCGCGGCCTATTTCACCCCCAGCCCGACCATATTGCGGCGGCTGGACCGTGCCGGGCGTCGCGATGCCGAGGTGCGGATCGTGACGGCGGGCCAGTCGGACAATGAGGCGACGATCGCGGCGGCGCGCTTCACCTATGCGGGGCTGCTGCGCAAGGGCGTGCGCATCTATGAATATCAGCTCACCAAGCTGCACACCAAATTATATGCGATCGACGATGCGGTGCATATCGGCTCCGCCAATTTCGACATGCGCAGCCTGTTCGTGAATCTGGAGCTGATGCTCCGGATCGAGGACCGCGCCTTTGCCGACCATGTCCGCGCCTATGTCGATGCCGAAATCGCCCGGTCGGAGGCGATCACGCCCGAATGGTACAAGCGGAACACCGGCTGGTTCCAGCGGCTGCGCCAGTTCGCGGCCTATCTGCTGATCGCGGTGATCGATCCGTCGGTATCGCGGGGGCTGAACTTCGGGATCGAGTCGTCCGACGGGGATTAGGACGTCATGCCGGCAAGGGCGGGAATATGGGCGATCGTTGCCCCGTCGCATGAAAGGCCCCGGCCTGCACCGGGGCGACGCCTCGGCCGATCAATCCTTCCAGGCCCAGTAGAGCTGCGCCGGGGGCACGTTCCACCATTCCATGTCGTGGTCGATATTGTCCCAGTGCGGGGTCAGGAAGTCCTTCACCTTGGGGCTGAACTGATAGACCAGGAACGCGCCGCCGGGACGCAGCACGTCGTGCGTGCCCTGGGCGATGGCGGGGCCGACGCCGGGCGGCAGGGTCGAGAAGGGCAGGCCCGACAGGACATAATCGGCATGGTCGAAGCCATGGTCGCGCACGATCTTCTGCACGTCCGCCGCCGAGCCGTTCACCGCGGTGAAGCGGGGGTCGATGATGGTGTGGCGCAGATAGTCGCAGAAATCGGCATTGGTATCGATCGCGATCAGCTTCGCATCGGGCGCCATCCGGTCCAGCACCGGGCGGCAGAAGGTGCCGACGCCGGGGCCATATTCGACGAACAGCTTGGTATTGGCCCAGTCGACGGGGGCCAGCATCTTGCGGATCAGCTTGCCCGACGAGGGGATGATCGAGCCCACCATCACCGGATGCTTCAGAAACTGCTGAAAAAACATCTGGCCGGGCGACGGATAACCCGTGGCTTCGGTGCGGGACTTGCGCGCGGCGGTGGTCGAGCTGGGCATCGAGTTCCTGTCGTTCGTGATCCCCGCGAGGAGGAGACGCGAGGGAAACCCCCTCGTCGCACAGGTGCCGAACGACTTTCAAGCTATTGGGTTGCGCCGGGGCGGTGCATTCCACCGCAAAGCGATGGGGCGAAAGGAGCAGCGGCGATGGATCGGACGGGGCAGATAGCGGTGATCTTCGTGTCGCAGCGGACCGAGAATGACGCGGCGGGCTATGCGGCCGCAGCGGAGGCGATGGATGCCCTCGCGGCGGAGCAGCCGGGTTATTGCGGCGTCGACAGCGTGCGCGGAGCGGACGGGCTGGGGATCACCATCAGCTGGTGGGCGGACGAGGCGAGCGCGCTGGCGTGGCGGGCGCATCCGGAACATGCGGCGATCCGGGAATATGGGCGGGCGGAGTGGTATTCGCGATACGAGGTCGCTGTGGCCGAGGTGGGGCGGAGTTATGGTGGGGAGCGAGCATAAGAGAGTTGCCCGCGCCCGGCCCCAAGCACGTCCCTCCCGCAAGCGAGTTCCAGGTCTGTCATGCCCCCGGCATGACCTAAACGATGCGGGGCATCGTTTACCTGAAACTGGGATGGGGGAGGGCAAGGAGTCTCACCGAGACCATGGCCCGTAGCCTAGAGCCGATCGACATTCAGCGACGCCTTTCCGTCCCTCGCCCCTCGTAGAGGGGAGAGGGTTGCGCAGACTTGGTCTTTGCGAAAGCAAAGGCTTAGTCGGAGCTGGGTGAGGGGTGAGCGCTCGCTTCGCGAGCGCGCGAGCCTTTGGGCTCGCTCAACCCCTCACCCAAGCTGCGCTAGCCAGCAGGCTGGCAAGCTCCGCTAACCCTCTCCCCTGTCCAGGGGAGAGGGAAAGAAGAAGCAATACTGAATGTCGATCGCCATAGCCCCCCCCTCCCCGCCGGAAGGAGGGGCTTTCCCTCAAGGCTGCTTATCCCCTCTCGGCGTCAGCATTCCCGGCGTGATGAAGCCGATCGGCTGGATCGCCGCTGCATCCTGTTTCAGCCGGGCGGCGATCTGTTCGTAATCGCGCTCCATTTCAGGGGTCACGCTGGCCCGCGCCTCGGTCAGCGCCTCGTCGAACGCCGCCATGTCGACCTCCTGCGCGCCCAGCGACTTGCGCAGCGCGATCAGGCCCGCGCGGCGGACCACGTCGCCCAGGTCCGCGCCGGTGAAGCGATCGGTCCGCGCCGCCACATCGTCCAGGTCGACATCGGGAGCCAGCGGCATCTTCGCGGTCTGGATGCCCAGGATCCGCCGACGCCCCGCCTTGTCGGGCACGCCGACATAGATCAGCTCGTCGAACCGGCCCGGCCGCAATAGCGCGGGGTCGACCAGATTGGGGCGGTTGGTCGCACCGATCACGACGACCGACTGCAATTCCTCCAGCCCGTCCATCTCCGCCAGGATGGTGTTGACCACCCGCTCGGTCACCTGCGGCTCGCCCAGGCCGCCGCCGCGCGCGGGGACCAGCGAATCGAGCTCGTCGATGAAGATGACCGTCGGCGCCACCTGCCGCGCGCGGGCGAACAGGCGGGTGATTTGCTGCTCGCTCTCGCCATACCATTTGGACAGCAGGTCGCTCGACTTGGTGGCGATGAAATTGGCCTGCGCCTCGCGCGCGACCGCCTTCGCCAGCAGGGTCTTGCCGGTGCCCGGCGGGCCATAGAGCAGGAAGCCCTTGGCGGGCCGGATACCCAGTCGCCGAAAGGCATCCGGGTCCTTCAACGGTAGCTCGACGCCTTCCTTCAACTTCATCTGCGCGGTGTCGAGCCCGCCGACATCCTCCCAGCGGACGGTGGGCGCCTGCACCATCACCTCGCGCATCGCCGAGGGCTGGACGCGCTTGAGCGCCTCCATGAAATCCTCGCGCGTCACCGACAGCGTGTCGAGCACCTCGGCGGGGATCGTCCGCTCCTCGAGGTTCAGGCGCGGCATGATCCGCCGCACCGCCTCGATCGCCGCCTCGCGGGTCAGCGCGGCCAGATCGGCCCCGACGAACCCGAAGGTCGTGCGCGCCAGCTCGGCCAGGTCGACCTTGTCGCCCAGCGGCATCCCGCGCGTGTGGATGCCCAGAATCTCGCGCCGCCCGCGCTCGTCGGGGACGCCCACCACGATCTCGCGGTCGAAGCGGCCCGGCCGCCGCAGCGCCTCGTCGATCGCCTCGGGCCGGTTGGTCGCGGCGATGATGACGAGGTTCGCGCGCGCCTCCAGCCCGTCCATCAGGGTCAGGAGCTGCGCGACCAGCCGCTTCTCCGCCTCGCCCTGCACCCGGTCGCGCTTGGGGGCGATCGAGTCGATCTCGTCGATGAAGACGATCGAGGGAGCGGACTTGGTCGCCTCCTCGAAAATCTCACGCAGGCGCTGTTCGGATTCGCCATAGGCCGAGCCCATGATCTCGGGCCCGTTGATCAGGAAGAATTGCGCGTCCGATTCATTGGCGACGGCGCGGGCGAGCCGCGTCTTGCCGGTGCCGGGCGGCCCGTGGAGCAGCACGCCCTTGGGCGGCTCGACGCCCAGCCGCTCGAACAATTCGGGATAGCGCAGCGGCAGTTCGACCATCTCGCGCAGCTGATCGATGGTCGAGGCCATGCCGCCAATATCGTCATAGGTGACGTCGGCACGTCGGGCCTCGCGCGGCTCCTCATATTCGGGGCGCAGCTCGACCTCGGTGTTCTCGTCGATATGGACGACGCCCTTGGGGCTGGCCGCGACGACCGCGAGGCGGATCTCCTGGAGCGCATAGGCGGGCGCGTTCATGAATTGCGCGACGCCCGGCGGCATGTTGGTCACACGCTGCTGCCCCGCGGTCGCCACCACATCGCCCTGGCAGAGCGGCCGGTTGAAGAAGGTGCGCTTCAATGCCTGCGCCGATCCCTGGAGCCGCAGATTCTCCTGCGCCGGGGCGAAGACGACGCGGGTCGCGGGTTTCGATTCAACCTTGCGCACCTCGACGAAATCGCCCGAGCCGACGCCCGCATTGGCCCGCTGCAACCCATCGATGCGCAGCAGGTCGAGGCCCTCATCCTCCTGATAGGGGGCGACGGCGCGCGCCGGGGTCGCCTGCTTGCCGACGATCTCGACGACATCGCCCTCGGTGATGCCCAGCGCCGCCATCAGCGCGCGCGGCATATGCGCCAGCCCGCGCCCCGAATCCTCGGGACGGCTATTGGCCACCTGTATCTTGCGGGTCGGCGCGTCGCTGTCGGCCATGATGATCCCTTGGCTTGAGTGTTCAACACGAAAGCGCGGGACTTGGGGGCGGGTTCCGGGTCGCGAAAGGGCCGCCCGACGGAGCGAGGCAAAAAAAAGGGCCGATCGAAACGACCAGCCCGTAAAAGTTTTTAGGAGAGGATGCCTGAAAGGCCCGTTCCTTTTGCGCCGCAGCACGCTATGTTGCAAGTGCGAAAAGCTTGGCTAAGGTTGCAGTTTATGCAATCCTCTGATCGAGAGGATGTCACAACAACAGGTGCGAGATGCGCAGGCTTCCCCCGCTGGGTGCGATCGAAGCATTCGTCCAGGTCGTCCGCCTGGGCTCCATCAAGGCCGCCGCCGAGGAACTGGCGCTGTCCGCCCCTGCGCTCAGCCGCCGGGTCCAGACGCTGGAGCGGTTCGTCGGCAAGCCGCTGTTCGCGCGGCGGCATCAGGCGATGGTGCCCAATGAGGATGGCCAGACGCTGATGGAGCAGATCGCGCCGCTGCTCGACCAGTTGAGCGACGCGGTGGAGGCGATGACCAGCGGGCACGAGGTGCTGCGCCTGCGACTCGGGGTGCTGCCGCTCTATGCGGCGCAGCGGCTGTTCCCGCATATGGGGATGCTGCGCGCGGCGCATCCCGAACTGCATCTCGACATCGACACCGCCGGGCACGGCATCGCGCGACTGGGCGAAGGGCTGGACGCGGTGATCGCGCTGGGCCGCGACATCGATCCCTCGCTCTATGCCAAGCGGCTGGATCGCAACAAGGTCTATGTCATCGGGTCGAAGCGGCTGGTCGAAGGCCCCAACCCGCTGGTCCGCCCGTCGCAGATGAACGGCATGACCGCGCTGCTCCACCGCGAAATGCCCGACGCCTTCACCGCCTGGTGCCAGGTGGCGGGGCTGACCAACATCAAGCCCAAGGCGATCGACTATTTCGATTCGGGCGGGCTGATGCTGGAGGCGGCGGCGCAGGGGCTGGGCATCGCCTTCATGCATGCCAGCCATTTCGAACATGCGCAGGACCCGCGCCTCGTCCGGCTGTTCGATATCGAGGTCGACAGCCCGTACAGCCACTGGTTCGTCTGCCGCCCCCGCGCGCTCCAGCAGAAGTCGGTGCGGCTGTTCCACGACTGGCTGATCCGCACGCTGTATCCCGAAGCGGCGTAGGCACACGCCCCTTACCCCAAGCACGCCCCTCCCGCAGGCGGGAGGGGGAGTGGTCTCACGCCAACGACAAAAAGCCGCACGTCCATCAGGACGGCGGCTTCACGCCTTCAAGCCATTACGGGGCGACCCTGGGGGTCGCCGCCCGCAAATTACTTGATCTTGGCTTCCTTGAACTCGACATGCTTGCGCACGACCGGGTCGTACTTGTTGAAGCTCAGCTTCTCGGTCTTGGTGCGCGGGTTCTTCTTCGTGACGTAAAAGAAGCCGGTATCAGCCGAGCTGACGAGCTTGATCTTGACGGTGGTCGGCTTGGCCATGACCTGGTTCCTGTATGCGTGAAAAAGCGAAAGCGGCAGCCGGAGCCGCCGCTATATAAGCGCCGCCCATGGCCCATGGGCCCGCCCGAGTCAAGTATTGCGGGCCATTTAAGCCCCTCTTTACGCGCCCGCGACTATGCTTACACCCCCCGATCCCGGCGGGCCGCCGGACAGGGACGGGTGGAAGGAACAGGCGCAAGGCCATGGGTACAGGCGATTCGCCCCGCGAAAAGGGCATGGACGGCGCGATTCGCGATCAGCTCTGGGCGCGCATCGCCGCGCTCGACGTTCGCGCGCCCTATGCCCCCGTCGCCGATCTGGCGGGGGGCGTCGAGGCGATTCGCCGAATCGCCCATGCCCATGGCCTGGCCCCGGCGGTCACCGTCACCCATTTCATCGACCGTGCCCTGTCGCGCAGCGGCGGCACGGCGACCGTGCATGGCTGGCTGACGATGCTGACCGACGCGGTGGCGAGCGAGCGGCAGGATTTCGAGACGGCGAATCACTTCGCCACGGTCTGTTCGGCGCGGCTGGCGGGCTGAATGGATGCGCTGATGATCGTGCTGGTCGCGGTGCTGGGCGCACAGGCGGCGGGGCGATGGAGCGGCTTCGTGGTCCATCTGGCCGAGCATAGCCGACAGCCCGGCCGGGTCGTCCTGGGGGCGATGCTGGTCCAGGCGGTCATGGCGGGCCTGGCGATTGCGTTCGGCCAAACGCTGGCGCCCGAGGTGACGCCCGACACCCGCAGCTTGTTGCTGGCGCTGGCGCTGCTCGTCCTGGGGATCGGGCTGTTCGGGCGGATGACCGCGCCGCGCGCCATGCCGCCGCGTTGGAACCCGCTGGTCGCGGCGGTGATCGGCAGCGGTGCGATCCAGCTTTCCGATTCGACGACGCTGGTCATCGCGGCGGCGGCGGCGCGGTCGCCCCTGCCCTGGGCCGCGCTGCCCGGCGCGATACTGGGCCTTGCGGGGGCGATCCTGCCCGCGCTGCTGCTCGGTGAGCGGGAGTGGCGCCGCCTGCCGCTACGGGCGATACGGATCGGCGTCGGTTGCGCGATGATTCTGGCCGGAATCACCATCGCCCTGTCGATCCGGGGACTGATCTAGGGGATCGATCAGACTGCACGGTCTTTGTGCATGGACAGGCAGGGAGCATTTGCGCCATCGGATCGTTTACGCAACGATCCAGACAGCAACGACAGATAGCGGGAGCATGTCATGTCCGATATCAATCCGGCGCTCGATACGCCGACCGACCTCAGCCGCAACGCGACCGCCAGCGTCGCCGACGCGCTCAACGGCGCCCTGGCGGACTGCTATGCGCTGTACCTGAAGACCAAGAATTTCCACTGGCACGTCTCGGGCCCGCATTTCCGCGACTATCACCTGATGCTCGACGACCAGGCGACGCAGATCCTGGGCGTGACCGACGCGATTGCCGAGCGGGTGCGCAAGACGGGCAATGTGACGCTGCGTTCGATCGGCGATATCGCGCGGCGCCAGACCATCGTCGACAATGACCGCGAATTCGTGTCGGCCGCCGACATGCTGGTCGAGCTGCGCGACGACAATCTGAAGCTGGTCGAGCGGTTCCGCACCGTCAAGGACGCCGCCGAAGAGGCCAAGGACAATGCCACCAGCGGCATCGTCGACGAATGGACCGACCAAGCCGAGGAACGCGCCTGGTTCCTGTTCGAAGCCGGCCGCAAGGGCTGATCCCCCCATCCCTGCCCCATGATGCAAAGGGCCTCGGCGAAAGCCGGGGCCTTTTGTCTGGGTGTCAGACCGCCGCGGCGGGCAGCCAGGGGGCCTCGAACCGAGGTCGCCGGGGGGGCAGCGGGGAGAGCTGGCGCAGCGCGGGCAGATCGAGCAGGCGGAAGCGATGGCCCTGTCGCGAGATCAGCCCCTCGGCCTCCATCGCCCGGATCGTCCGGTTGACGTGAACGGCGGTCAGGCCGACCAGATCGCCGATGATCTCCTGGGTCAGCGGCAGGTGGAAGCTGTCGTCCTGCACCATGTCGATCGGGGTCAGCCGCGCGTGCAGATCGACCAGCAGGCGCGCCAACTGCTCCTTGGCCGAGGCGTTGCCCGTGATCGCCAGCATGTCCATCAGCGCCAACCGCTCCATCTGCGCCGCCGTGGTGAACAGCGCGCCAAGACGCGGCATCTCGGTCAACAGTTGACCAATCCGTTCATAGGGTACGAACGCCGTCACCGCCTCGGTAATCGCGGTCAGCGTGTCGGCGGCATGCGGCAGGACCATGCTGGGCGTGGCCAGCATATCGCCGGGCAGATGGACCTTCTGGATCAGCCGATCGCCGTTGCGCAGCACGATCGAGGAACTGATCCATCCCCGGATATGCAGGTAAAAGCCGCTGACGACGTCGCCTTCGCGCTGGAACGTCTGGCCGCGACGGCGCACCACCTCGGCATCGCCCAGGTTGATCAGCGCATTCTCTTCGGCCGGGGTCAGGTCGCACAAGGCGCGATAGCGGTGGGTCGGATAAGGCATAGGATGGCCTTGTTCCATTTCCCCACCCCTTTTGCCAACCGATCCCTGCATTTAGCGGGCTCACCCGCCCCCTTTCGGTTTCGCCCATCCGTAATCGGAACACCAACCGTCCTGGCCGGTTGACCCCCTGTCAGGTCAGGAGAATCGTCCCATGCTCAAGCTCGCCATCACCTTTCTCGTCGTCGGACTGATTCTCGGCGCGCTGGGATTCGGGGGGATCGGGGGCGCCTTTGTCGGCATCGCCAAGATCCTGTTCTTCATCGCGATCGCACTGTTCGTGATCTTCCTCGTGCTGGGACTGGTCGCGGGCAAGTCGGTGAAGAACGCCATCGACTGATCCGCCGATGCGCGAATTCGCGGCGTTGCTCGATGCGTTGATCTATACCCGGTCGCGCAACGCCAAGCTGAAGCTGGTCGCGGATTACCTCGCCGCCACGCCCGACCCCGACCGGGGCTGGGCGATGGCGGCGTTGACCGGCGATCTCGACCTGCCCGGCGTCAAGCCCGCGCTGATCCGCGCGCTGATCGAGCAGCGGGTCGACCCGGTGCTGTTCCGCATGAGCCGCGACTATGTCGGCGACACCGCCGAGACGGTCGCGCTGCTCTGGCCCGCGCCCGACCGGCCGCTGGACCCCGAACCCCTCTCGGTCAGCGCGGTGGTCGAGCGGTTGCGCCACCTCTCCCGCTCGGACGCCCCCGCCGTGCTGGCCGACATGCTCGACCGGTCGAGTGCGGAGGAACGGTTCGCGCTCCTCAAGATGGCGACCGGTGGGCTGCGCATCGGCCTGTCCGCCCGGCTCGCCAAGACCGCCTTCGCGCTGCATTTCGGGCTGGACGTCGACGCGGTGGAAGAGGTCTGGCATGGCCTGTCGCCGCCCTATGCCGAACTGTTCGCCTGGGGCGAGGGCAAGGGCGCGCAGCCGACGCCCGCCGACGTGCCGGTCTTCCGCCCCTTCATGCTGGCGCATCCGCTGGAGGATCTGCGGGTCGACCTGACCGACTATGCCGCCGAGTGGAAATGGGACGGCATCCGGGTGCAGATCGTCCATGTCGCGGGCCAGACCCGACTCTACAGCCGCACCGGCGACGATGTGACCCACGCCTTTCCCGATGTGGCGAGCGCCTTCGACGCGGTGGGTGCGGTCGATGGCGAATTGCTGGTCAAGGGCGAGCATCAGGGCGGTACGCTGGAGGATGGCGGCGGCGCAGCCAGCTTCAACGCGCTGCAACAGCGGCTGGGGCGCAAGACGGTGTCGGCCAGGATGCTGGCCGACTACCCCGCCTTCGTCCGGCTCTATGACATATTGGTCGACGGGACCGAGGATGTCCGCGCCCTCCCCTGGACCGAGCGCCGCCAGCGGCTGGAGGCGTTCGCGGCGAAACTCGACCCCAACCGATTCGACGTCAGCGCGGTGATCGAGGCGGAGGACTTCACCGCGCTGGAGGCCCTGCGCGCCACCGCCCGCGATGCCGCGATCGAGGGGGTGATGCTCAAGCGTCGGGATTCGCCCTATAGCGGCGGGCGGCGGGTCGGCCTGTGGTACAAATGGAAACGCGATCCGCTGACCGCCGATTGCGTGATGATGTATGCCCAGCGCGGCAATGGTCGCCGGTCGAGCTATTATAGCGACTATACCTTTGGCTGCTGGACCGAGGAGGGCGAGTTGCTCCCCGTCGGCAAGGCCTATTCGGGGATCACCGACGAGGAGTTGCGGCAACTCGACCGTTTCGTGCGCGCGCATACCGTGCAGCGCTTCGGCCCCGTGCGCGAGGTCGAGAAGACGCTGGTGCTGGAGATCGCGTTCGATTCGATCCACGAGTCCAAGCGGCACAAATCCGGCGTCGCGATGCGCTTCCCCCGAATCGCCCGCATCCGCACCGACAAGCCCGCCGCAGAGGCCGACCGGGTGGAGACGCTCAAGCGGCTGGTGACCTAGGGCCGATCGCCATTCACGATTGCGTCTTCCTCCCCCTCTCCCCTGGAAAGGGGAGAGGGTTAGCGGAGCTTGCCAGCCTGCTGGCTAGCGCAGCTTGGGTGAGGGGTCGAGCGAGCCTTCGGCTCGCGCGCTCGTAAAGCGAGCGCCCACCCCTCACCCAGCTCCGACTAAGCCTTTGCTTTCGCAAAGGCCAAGTCTGTGCAACCCTCTCCCCTCTGCGAGGGGCGAGGGACGGAAAGGCATGGCTGGATGTCGATCCGACCTAGCCGAACAGCCACGTTCCCATGACACGACCGGGCAGGAAGGCGAAGGAACCGGCGCCGATCAGCCCGGCCAGATACAGGCCGACCATGACCTTGCGATGCGTATCGATCCGCCCCGCGCGGGCGGCCGCGATCGCGCGCCACAGTCCGATCAGCGTAACCGGCACGAAGAGGTGGATGACGCTGAACTGCCCGTGATTCAGGTCGCGCAACGCCAGCGCCGACAGCGCCGCGACCGCCATCAGCCCCGCTCCACAGCTTGCCCAGCATCCGGTGCCGCGCATCGCCCTTGCGCGCCAGCAGCACATACAGCCCCAGCGACAACGCGGGCAGTACGGAGCCGAGGTGAATCCACACCGCCACGTCATGCGCCCGCGCCAGCGTCGGTGACAGGCCGAGCGCCCCCCGCGCCATGGCGGCCATAGCCATCAGCGACAAGGTACCGCCCGCGACCAGGATCGCGAGGCGCAGCGCGGGGGATATATCGGAACGGCGGCAGTTCGGGGCGGCGATCGAAAGGCTGGTCATCGGTCGATATCCTGATCGGAAACGGGTTCGTCCCTTCCTGCCGTCGCGCCGCCTGTTCGCCAGCGGTCTTGCGCGGATCGGCGGTTCCGCTTCGTGGAGCGGCCGATTTGCCATTTCGCGAAGCGCCAATTGGCCATAGGCACAAGCCCGTGATGCCCCGTTCGCGCCGCCTAGTGATCGATATCGCGCTGATGATCGGCGTGGGGCTGCTGCTGGCGGTGCTGGGACCGTTCGGGACGTTCGATGCGCATTTCGCCCATCGGCTGATCTATTGGATCGCGCTGATGCTGGCGGGCTATGCGCTGTACAAGCCGATGATGGCGGGCGCACTGACCGTGGCGGCGCGGCTGCACCTGCCCGAAATGGCGGGCTGGGCCGCCGCCGCGATCCTCGCCAGCGGGCCGATGAGCGTCATCGTCTGGTGGGTCGGGCGGCTGGGCCTGCCGCCGCGCTGGCCCGACGGGGATCAGGCGCTGCTGCTCTATGGCAATGTGCTGGTGATCGGGGGACTGGCCAGCCTGTTGCTGTGGTACGGCCAACGGCGGCGGCGTGTCGCGCCGGAGCCCCCCACGCTCGAATCCGCGCCCGAATCCGCGCTACCCGTTGCCGATCCCCGCCCCGCGCTGCTGGGCCGCCTGCCTCCAGGCTTCGGCCCCGACATCGTCGCGCTGGAAATGGAGGACCATTATCTGCGCGTCCACGGCGCTTATGGGTCGGAACTGATCCTGCTGAGGATGCGCGACGCGGTGCAGGAGGTCGCCCCCCTGGTCGGCGCGCAGGTGCATCGCAGTTGGTGGGTGGCGCGCGCGGCCGTCCGCGAGGCGCATCGCGAAGGTCGCGGCGTGCGACTGGTCCTGACCGGCGGGGTGGAGGCGCGGGTCTCGCGCGCGATGGTGCCGGTGCTGGAGGCCGAGGGCTGGTGGTAGCGGCTTGGCGGAGAGGCCATGGCCAGGCCGCTTCGTCCCTCCACCATCGCTTCGCGGCGATCCCCTCCCCAGGCCCGGCCCGGGGAGGATCGGATCAGTCGCCGACGCGCTCGATATCCGCGCCGACCGCCGACAGCTTCTCTTCGAGGCGCTCGTAACCCCGGTCGAGGTGATAGACGCGCGACACCGCCGTCTCGCCCTCGGCGGCCAGACCCGCCAGGATCAGGCTCATCGAGGCGCGCAGGTCGGTCGCCATCACCGGCGCGCCGGTCAGCTTCTCGACCCCCTTCACCATCGCAGTGCGGCCATGCACCTGAATGTCCGCGCCCATCCGCGCCAGTTCGGGCACGTGCATGTAGCGATTCTCGAAGATCGTCTCGGTCAGCGTGCTGGTGCCCTCGGCCTTGCACAGCATCGCCATGAACTGCGCCTGCATGTCGGTGGCGAAGCCCGGATAGGGCGCGGTCGACAGGGTCAGCGGCTGGAGCGGGCCGTTGGCGGCGACGCGGATCGAATCGCGGCCTTCCTCGACCGTCACCCCCGCCTCGGTCAGCGCGGAGAGCGTCGCGCGCATGTCGTCGGCACAGGCACCGACCAGTTCCAGGTCGCCGCCGGTGATCGCCGCGGCACAGGCATAGGAGCCCGCCTCGATCCGGTCGGGCATGACCGAGTAGGTGGCGCCGTGCAGCCGGTCGACACCCTCGATGGTCAGCGTCTCGGTGCCGACGCCGTCGATTCGCGCGCCCATCGCGATCAGCAACCGGCACAGGTCGACGATCTCGGGCTCGCGCGCGGCATTGCCCAGCACCGAGGTGCCCTTGGCCGTCACGGCGGCCATCAGCGCATTCTCGGTCGCGCCGACCGACACCACCGGGAAGGTATAGCGACCGCCCGACAGGCGACCGCCCGGCGCGCTAGCCTTCACATAGCCGGCGGTCAGTTCGATCTCCGCGCCGATCGCCTCCAGCGCCTTCAGGTGAAGGTCGATCGGACGGTTGCCGATCGCGCAGCCGCCGGGCAGCGACACCCGCGCCTCGCCCGCGCGCGCCAGGATCGGGCCCAGCACCAGGATCGACGCGCGCATCTTGCGCACGATGTCATAGGGCGCCTCGGTCGAGAAAAGCTGGCCCGCCCGGATCGTCATGACCCGGCCGAAATCCTCGGGCCGCGTCCCCTCGACCCGCGTCGACGCGCCGATCTGGTTCAGCAGATGGCCGAACCCGTCGACATCGGCCAGCCGCGGCAGGTTGCGCAGCGTCACCGGCTCGTCGGTCAGGATCGCGCAGGGCATCAGGGTGAGCGCGGCGTTCTTCGCGCCCGAGATCTTCAGGCGGCCCGACAGCCGGTTGCCGCCGCGAATGAGGATACGGTCCATAGACCCGCCCTCCTAGCGGACGCGCGCGCCACCGCCAAGGGTCGCGCGCGTCCGGACCGTCGAAACCCCCGACAAGCAAGAATAGGGCCGGTTGATCGATATTAATGCGAGGGATCGGCCTTGATGGCTAAGGCATTCCACCGCTTGGGGGGATGGAGTGTCAGTGTCAAAAAGCGGCCTTGCTGATCGCCTCAATCGTTGGGTTACGCTGACCCCGGCGGAACGCCAGACCCTGGCGCGTCTGGAAGAGCGGCCCCGGTCGATCAAGCGCGGCGGCGTGCTGATGGACGAACAGGCGCGCAGCGAAGAATTGTATATCGTCCAGCAGGGCATGCTGATGTGCTATGTCCTGCTCGACGACGGCAGTCGCCAGATCGTGCGCTTCCTGTTTCCCGGCGACCTCTTCGCGTTGTCGACCCTGGTCTATGGCCGGTCGCCCGATACGATCGTGGCGGTGTCGAACGCGGTCGTCTGTTCGTTCGACCGGACGCTGGTCACCTCCATCGCCGCCGAACATCCCCGGCTGCTCAGCCTGTTCCTGGTCCTCAACCAGATCGAGCGGGTCATCACCACCGACCGGCTGGCGGGGCTGGGCCGCACCACGGCGCGCGCGCGGGTCGCGACGCTGCTCCTGTCGCTGCGCGCGCAGATGCGCCAGGCGGGGATCGATGTCTCCACCTCCTTCACGCTGGGGCTGACCCAGGAGGAGATGGGCGATGCGATCGGCCTGACCGCCGTGCACGTCAACCGGATGCTGCGGCAATTGGAGGATGAGGGGCTGATCCGGCGCGAGGGCGGCCGGGTGTTCCTGCTCGCCGAGCAGCGGCTGGTGCGCGAGGCGGGCTATGTCGACCGGTTCGAGGGGCTGGACCTGAGCTGGCTGCCGCCCGGCCGATAGGTCAGCCGCGCCCGCCCGCCAGCCGTTGCAGATGCGGGCGGACCTTCAGGAAGCGCAGATAGGCCGCCTCCAGCACCCCCAGCGCGACCCGATTGCGCGCGGCGAGCCCCAGCGGGCGCAGCAGCGGGATGGCCCGCCACATCGCGGCAAAGGCCGCCGCGCCCGACAGCATCCGCCCATCCTCGCGCGCGTGGAAACGGGCGAGCAAAGCTTCACGATCGATCGGACAAGACGAACCTTCGTCGATCGCGACGAACGCGATCCGCCCGCGCCGGTCGAGCCGCCGCATCATCGCGATCTCGCGACGGCACAACGGACAGGCGGCGTCGTACCAGACGGTCAGGCTCATGGGCTCCTCACCCGGTGAAGGCGGCGGCCCTGGCCTGTCCGGGGCCGCCGCCTGCCATCAGAAAAGATCGGCGGTCATCACCTTGTTCCACACCGCGATGAAGTCGCGGACGAAACGGCGCTGGCCGTCCTCGGCGGCATAGACCTCGGCGATGTTGCGCAGCTGCGAATTGGTGCCGAAGATCAGGTCGTTGCGCGTCGCGGTGAATCGCGTCTCGCCACTGTCGCGGTCGTCGAGCGTGAAGCGCAGCCCCGCATCGTCGCGCCGGGTCCAGACATAGTCCATGCTGGTCAGCACGCGGAAGAAATCATTGGTCAGCACGCCCACCCGGTCGGTGAACAGCCCGTCCTGCGACCCGTCCCAATTGGCCCCCAGCACCCGCAGGCCACCCGCCAGCACGACCCATTCGGGGGCGCTGAGCGTCAGCAGCGCCGCCTTGTCGAGGAACAGTTGCTCGGGCGACACGCGGCCCCGGGTGATCGTCGCGAACTGATCGTCGACATAGTTGCGGAAGCCGTCGACCACGGGCTTGAGCCATTCGAAGCTGTCCGCGTCGGTCAGTTCGTCGGTGGTGTCGCGCCGTCCCGCGCCGAACGGCACCGCCTCGGCGAAACCGGCATCGGCCGCCGCCTTTTCGACCGCCGCGCAACCGCCCAGCACGATCAGGTCGGCCAGCGACACGCGCTTGCCGTCCATCGCCGCTTCGTTGAACGCCGCCATCAGCTCCCGGAGTCTGGCGACCACGGGCACGGTGCGGCGATTGACCGCCCAGTCCTTTTGCGGGGCCAGCGCGATTCGCGCGCCATTGGCGCCGCCCCGCTTGTCGCTGTCGCGATAGGTGACGGCCGCGGAAAAGGCGGTGAAGACCAGGTCCGACACCGACAGGCCCGAATCCAGGATCTGCTGCTTGAGCTGCGCGATCTCGGCCCCGTCGATCAGCGGATGGTCGCGGACCGGAATCGGGTCCTGCCACAGCAGGTCGGGCTCGATCGTCACCTCGGGCCCGACATAGCGTTCGCGCGGGCCCATGTCGCGGTGGGTCAGCTTGTACCACGCCTTGGAGAATTGCTCGGTGAAATAGTCGAAATCGGCCAGGAACCGCTCGCAGATCGGGCGATAGACAGGGTCGACCTTCAGCGCGATGTCGCTGGTCATCATCATCAGCTTATGGGTCTTGCCCTCGATATGCGCATCGGGGGTGCGCGGCGCGTCACCGTCGACCGGCGTCCATTGCAGCGCGCCCGCCGGGCTGCGCGTCTGTTCCCATTCCAGGCCCAGCAGATTTTCCAGATAGCTGTTGTCCCACTGGGTCGGGTTCTGGGTCCAGCTGCCCTCGATGCCGTTGGTCATCGTGAATTCGGCATTGCCGGTGCCCTCGGGATTGTGCCAGCCCAGCCCCATCTCCTCGATCGGGGCGATTTCGGGCGGCGCGCCGATCCGGTCGGCCTTCACCATGCCATGGCTCTTGCCGAAGGCATGACCGCCCGCGATCAGCGCCACCGTCTCCTCGTCGTTCATCGCCATCCGGGTGAAGGTGATGCGGATGTCCCGCGCCGAGGCCATCGGATCGCCGTTCGCATAGGGGCCTTCGGGGTTCACATAGATGAGCGACTGGTGCGAGGCGGCAAGCGGCTGTTCCAGGTCGTAATCGGCGTCGCTATTCTCCCCGCGCCACCGCTTGTCGCGATTGACCATCTCGTCGAACGAATCGACCTGGGTCATGTCGAAGACCTCCGGCCCCCAATAGGCCGCATCGTCGGCCTCCCACGCATCCTCGCGCCCGCCGCCGAACCCATAGGTGGGCAGCCCCATGATCTCGAGCGCGCAATTGCCGGTCAGGACAATCAGGTCGGCCCAGGACAGCGCCGCGCCATATTTCTGCTTGATCGGCCAGAGCAGGCGACGCGACTTGTCGACATTGCCATTGTCCCACCAGCTGTTGATCGGCGCGAAACGCTGCATCGCCTCGCCCGCGCCGCCGCGCCCGTCGGCGATGCGATAGCTGCCCGCCGAGTGCCAGGACATGCGGATCATCTGCGGCCCGTAATTGCCATAGTCGGACGGCCACCAGGCGACCGAGCTGGTCAGGAACTGCTTGATCTCGGCCTTCAGCGCCTCGAAATCGATCCGGGCAAAGGCGGCGCGATAGTCGAACGCCTCGCCCAGCGGATTGGCGCGCGGGCCATGGCGGTGAAGCTGCTCGACGCGCAGGCGATTGGGATACCAGTCCGCCAGCGTCGGCGGGGTGGTGAAGGCACCGCCGATCCGGTCCCCGCCAAAGGGGCACTTGCCTTCGAGAACCGTCTTATAGTCTTCCATGCCTTGGCCTCATGCGTGTCGGAGCGGGAAAGAAAATCACTGAAACACAGTGACATGCTGGCAAGATGAAGGTCAGTCCCCATCCCCGCCATGCGATGGCGTTGGCGGCATGTCGTCCCCGACCGGCGGACGAGCCCGCCGATCTTCGCGCGCAACAACGTCGCGATGGAGCGGTCGATCCTTTCGCGGGGGCGGTGGCGGTTAAAAAAATCATCATGGATCAAGTCGGTTGCTTGCGCCGCTGATGCGGATCATTTGCGGCCGCGATGCGTAGCCGCACGGAGCCCGTGCGAGCGGGCAGGCCGCAATGGAGAATGGCGACGATGCGATCGATGGCGATCATCGGGGCGGGCATGGGGGCCGGGCTGTCCTGCGCCGCGCGAGCCGCAGAGGCGGGATGCGACGTCCAGCTGTTCGACAAGGGACGCCGCCCCGGCGGCCGCCTGTCGAGCAAGACGGTTTTCGCCGAAGGGCTCGACTTCGCCTTCGACTACGGCGCGCAATATCTGACCGCGCGCGATCCGCTTTTCAGGGCCCAGGTCGCCGACTGGGAAAAAGCGGGAATCGTGGCGCGCTGGCCTGCCGCCGGGGCGGATGCCTGGGTCGGCACGCCCGCCATGGCGACGATCCCGGCGCATATGGCCGGGGCGCATCCGGTCCGCTGGTCGACCCATATCCGCTCGGTCGCGCGCGATGCGACGGGCTGGACGCTGGTCCATGACGACGGCCGGGAAGGGCCGTTCGACGCGCTGGTGCTGGCGATCCCGGCCGAACAGGTCGGCCCGCTGATCGCCGCGCATGACCCCGGACTGGTACAGCGCGCCGCCGCCTGCCCTTCGGCGCCCTGCTGGACGGTGATGCTGGGATTCGACACCCGGCTGTCGGTGGCGGACGTGCCCGCCCTTCGCGAGCCGATCGACTGGGCGGCGCGCAACCCCGCCAAGCCGGGGCATGGCGGCGGCGAGGCCTGGACGATCCACGCGACCGAGGACTGGTCGCGACGGCATCTGGAGCGCGATGCCGCCTCGGTCACCGCATCGCTGTTGCGCGCTTTCGAGGAGCAGACGGGGTCATTGCCGCCGCCGATCCATGCCGCGGCACATCGCTGGCGCTATGCCCGTTCGGCCAAGGGCGGGACGGGCACGCATGTCCGGCCCGACATCGCGCTGGCGGCGTGCGGCGACTGGCTGATCGCGCCGCGCGTGGAGAGCGCCTGGATGTCCGGTCGGCAGGCGGCGGACGGTCTGTCGTCGGGATAGCGAAGGGGGGGGCATCCCCCTCACCCGCGAATGGTCACGCCTTTTCGAGCGTGCACTGAAGCGGATGCTGGTTGGCGCGCGCGAAGTCGATGACCTGCGCCACCTTCGTCTCGGCGACTTCATAGGAGAAGACGCCGCACACCCCGACCCCGCGCTGGTGCACGTGCAGCATCACGCGGGTCGCATCGTCCATGCTCATCCGGAAAAACCGCTGAAGGCACAGCACGACGAATTCCATCGGGGTATAATCGTCGTTGAGCATCAGCACCCGGTACGGCGTCGGCTGCTTGGTCCGTGCGCGGGTGCGGGTCGCGACGCCCAGGCCGGAACCGTCATCGTCGCCATGATCGGGGCCCTGGCCGGGCCCGCGCCCCGGCCCATTGCCGGTCATCCCCGAAGGCGGGGTGAGGAGATCGTTGTTCAGGGCCATGATGAGGTAAAATATGGCATGGCGGGGGGTGGGCACAAGTCCTTCGGCGGGTCGCCGTCGCAGAAATTGCCGCCTTCAATGAAAATCGCGCGAGCGGGGGAGCAGGCGGACGTCGCGCGGATGCACCCCGCGCGGCGCGACCGGCCCGCGCGGATCGGGCGAGCGGGTCGGCGCGGCGGGCACATCCTCCAGCCGGGCGAGCATCGCGCTGCGATCCTCGACACCGGCGGTCATCAGATGGACGACGCCCTCCTCGCTGCGCTGGACCACGCCGTGGAGCAGCATCAACCGCGAAGCCATCACCGCGCGCCGATTCGCCTCGAAATCACGCGCCCAGAGCAGCGCGTTGACGATTCCCGTCTCGTCCTCGATCGTGACGAAGATCGCATGGCCCTTGCCGGGCCGCTGGCGGACCAGCACCACCCCCGCCACCTTCGCCCGCCGCCCGTCGCGCAGATTGCGGAGGTCGGCGGCGGACAACACCCCCTCCGCCGCCAGTTCGGCGCGCAGGAATGCCATCGGATGTCCCTTCAGCGACAATCGGGTCGCGCGGTAATCGGCGCTGACCTGTTCGGACAGCGTCATCGGCGGCAGCGTCACCTCGGGCTCGGCGGCCATTTCGGGGGCCTGCATCGCGGCGAACAGCGGCAGTTGCGCCGCCTTCATCCGCCGCGCCTCCCACTGCCCCTCGCGCCGCCCCTGCCCCAGCGAGCGATAGGCGTCCCCCTGTGCCAGCAGGTCGAGCGCACGACGGGGAAGCTGCGCGCGGATCGCGACCGATTCGATGGATTCGTAAGGGGCGTGGGTGGCGATGGCGTTACCCCAGGCTTCGCGAAACCCGTCGACCTGCCGGAACCCCAGCCGCAGCGCGAAGCGACCGTCCGCGCGCCGCTCCAGCCGATTGTCCCAGCCGCTGTGATTCACATCGACCGGCCGCACCTCGACCTTCCCGTTCTCGCGCGCATCACGGACCAGCTGGGCGGGGGCATAGAATCCCATGGGCTGGGCGTTGAGCAGCGCGCAGGTGAAGATCGCGGGCTGATGGCATTTCAGCCAGGCCGAAACATAGACCAGCCGCGCGAAGGACAGCGCATGGCTTTCGGGAAAGCCATAGGAGCCGAACCCCTCGATCTGCTTGAAACACCGCTCGGCGAAGTCGGGTTCGTATCCGCGCCGGACCATGCCGCCGATCATCTTTTCGCGGAAACCCTTGATGGTCCCGACATTGCGGAACGTCGCCATGGCGCGGCGCAGGCCATTGGCCTCGTCCGGCGTGAATCCCGCCGCCGTGATGGCCAGCTTCATCGCCTGTTCCTGGAACAGCGGCACGCCATAGGTCTTGCCGAGCAGCGTCCGCAATTCGTCCGCCGGACCTTTGGTCGGGGACGGATAGCTGACCGGCTCCTTGCCCGCGCGGCGGCGCAGATAGGGATGAACCATGTCCCCCTCGATCGGCCCCGGCCGGACGATCGCGACCTGTACCACCAGGTCGTAGAATTCCTTCGGCTTCAACCGGGGCAGCATGTTGATCTGGGCGCGGCTTTCCACCTGGAACACGCCGATGCTGTCCCCCTTTTGCAGCATCGCGTAAACGCGATCATCCTCCTCCTGCGCCAGATCGGTGAGGTCGGGGCGCGGCATCCCGTTGGCCTCCATCAGGTCGAACGCCTTGCGGATGCAGGTCAGCATGCCGAGCGCCAATATGTCGACCTTCATGATCTTCAGCTCGTCGATATCGTCCTTGTCCCATTCGATGAAGGTCCGCCCCTCCATCGCGCCGTTATGGATCGGCACCGTCTCGTCGAGCCTTCCTTGCGTCAGCACGAAGCCGCCGACATGCTGTGATAAGTGACGCGGTGCCCCCAGCAGCCGGTCGACCAGCATGCGCAGCCGGGCGATCTCCGGATTGTCGGGGGAAAAGCCGGTTTCGTGGAACCGCTTCTCCTCGAAGTGTCGGGAAAAGCTGCCCCAGACGGTGCTGGTCAGCCGCTGCGTGACGTCCTCGCTCAGCCCCAGCGCGCGGCCGACTTCGCGCACCGTGCTGCGCGGGCGATAATGGATGACGGTCGCGGCGATGGCGGCGCGGTGGCGGCCATAGCGGTTATAGATATACTGGATCACCTCCTCGCGCCGCTCATGTTCGAAATCGATGTCGATATCGGGCGGCTCGCCCCGCTCGGCCGATACGAAGCGCGAGAAGAGCAGGTCATGCCGGGTCGGATCGACCGAGGTGACGCCCAATATCCAGCATACCGCCGAATTGGCCGCCGAGCCGCGTCCCTGGCAGAGGATCGGCGGCTTCAAGCCGCGCGCATGGCTCACCACGTCGTGCACGGTCAGGAAGTAATGCGCATAGTGGCGCTCGCGGATCAGCGCGAGTTCCATGTCCAGCGTATCCCGTAACCGGGCCGGAACGCCCTCGGGGAACCGCGCGGCGGCCTCCCGCCGGACCAGTTCGTCCAGCCAGTCCTGCGCCTCCCACCCCTCGGGCACCGGCTCATGCGGATAGTCGTAGGACAGGTGCTCCAGCCGGAATGTGATCCGGTCGAGGATCGCGATACTCTCGTCCACCGCCCCCGGCCGGTCGGCGAAGAGCCGTACCATTTCGGCGGCGGGCTTCAGGTGGCGTTCGGCATTGGCCGCCAGCCGCCGTCCGCCGGTGCGGATGGTCAGGCCTTCGCGAATACAGGTCAGTATATCCTGTACCGGTCGGTCGGCGGGTTCGGCGAACAGTGCATCGGCGGTCGCGAGCAGGGGCACGCCCCGCGCCTCGGCCAGCGCCGCCTGCGCCGCCAGCCGCCGCCGGTCCGCGCCCCCTCTCGGCATGGTCACGCCCAGCCACACCCGCCCCGGCGCCGCCGCGACAAGCCGGTCGAGCGTCGCCGCCAGCCCCGGATCGGCACGCCGGGGCGGCAGCATCGCATCCGGCATCGGCTCGCAGGGCCGCGCGGAGGATTCCGGCAGCGCGATCAGCAGCAGATTCTCGGCATGGCGGATCAGATCGCCCAGCCCCAGGATGCAGCCGCCTTTCCTCGCGCGCTTGTTGCCCAGCGTCAGCAACCGGGTCAGCCGCCCCCAGCCGGTGCGGTCGACCGGATAGGCGACGATGTCGGGCGTGCCGTCCGCAAAGACCAGCCGCGCGCCCACGACCAGGGTCGGTGGCGGGGATCCGCCGATCTCCGCCGCTGACGTGCAGGCCTTTCGCCAGGCTTTGAGGGCGCGCACGACTCCTGCGACGGTGTTGCGATCGACGATGCCGATGCCGTTGAGGCCCAACTCATAGGCTCGGGCCACCATATCCTCGGCCGGACTCGCCCCGTCGAGAAAGGAATAATGCGTCGCCGCGACCAGTTCGGCGAAGGCGGGCATTTACGGTTCTGCCCGTGCTGGCGAGATCGTGGCGAAACTCGATCTTCCCAGCCCCACACGCCCCACCCCGGCGAAGGCCGGGGTCCAGTTTCGCACCGATGGGAATGATGGGCCGACGTCACCCCAACTGGATCCCGGCCTTCGCCGGGATGGTGCGTTACAGAAATATCGTTCTTCTCGAAAGCGCGACACCCCTCCGTCAGCGCTATGCGCTGCCACCTCCCCTTGCAGGGGAGGAAAAGGGTCACCCTCCCTCACGCGAACAGCCCGTGCACATACCAGCGCGGCCGCTCGGTCTCCGTGTAAAGCCCGTGGCGGAAGATCCAGAAGCGCCGCCCGCGCACATCCTCCACCCGGTAATAGTCGCGGGTCGGCGGCGCCATGTCGGCGCGGCGCCACCATTCGCCCGCGATCCGCTCGGGCCCTTCCGCGCGCGCCACGTCGTGCAGCTTGCGCCGCCAGCGAAAGCGCGCGGGCGGGCCGTCGGGCGTTTCGGCGGCGAGCGACTCGATCGGCTGGGGCGGATCGAACAGGTGGATGGGGCGCGACGGCGGCTCGCCCGGCTCGGGCCGGGTCCATTCGGCCCTGGGGGTCGGGTCGGTTGCGGGCAGCAGCAATTCGGCCTGTTCGGGCATATGGCTGTCGCGCGGATGGATTCGCCGCACCCGCTCGCGCCCCAGCCTTGTGCCCAGCCGGTCGATCAGCGCGGCGACCGCCTCGGTCCTGGCCTCGCCCCCCTCCAGCCGCAACTGCACCGCGTCCAGCTTCTCGGCCAGCCCCACGTCCAGCCGGATCAGGTCATAGCCGAAACCGGGGTCGAGCGGATCGGCCAGCGCCTCGATCCGCTCGCGGAACAGCCGCAGCAGCACCGCCGGGTCGCGCGTCGGCTGCCCCGTCTCGACGCGCAAGGCCTGCACCTCGCCATCGGCACGGAACAGGCGCGCGTCCCAGCGGCGGCCGCCCTCATGCCGCTCTTCCAGCGCGCGCGCCGCCTCTCCCGCCAGTTCCTCCAGCACCGCCAGCATATGCTCGGTCCGCGCCACCGGCTCGGCAAAGCGGCGCTCCACCGCGATCGGGGTCGCGACGACGCGCGGGGTCAGCGGGCTGTCCTCCTCGCCGGTCAGCCGCCGGAGCGCGGTGGCCGCCTCGCGCCCGAATCGCGCGGCGATCGTCGCCATCGGCCGCGCCAGCACATCGCCGACCGACTTCAGCCCCGCCGCGACCAGCGCCGCACAGCCATCCTCGTCCAGCTCCAGCGCGGCGACGGGCAGGCGGCGGATCGCGCCCATCTCGTCCGGGGCGGGCGCCCCCGCATGCCGCGCCAGCGCGCGCGCCGCCTCGGGCGTGTCGCCATAAGCCAGCCGGACGGTGATGCCACGCCTGGCCATCCGCGTCTCGATATCCTCGGCCAGCCCGCGCTCGCCGCCGAACAGATGGTCCGCTCCGCCCGAATCGAGCACCAGCCCCTGTGGCGGGTCGAGCGCCACCGCCGGGCTGTACCGCCGCGCGCCCTCGGCCAGCCGTTCCAGCCAGTCGGCGTCCGCCGCCGGATCATAGGGATACACCTCGACCTCGGGCACCCGCGCGCGCGCATCGGCCAGCGTCAGCCCGACCGACAGCCCCGCCGCCACCGCCGCCGGGTCGAGCGCGGCCAGGCGCATCGCCCCGCCCACCGATTCGGCAAAGGCGATCGGCGCGTCACCCCGCGCCACGAACAGGTGCGGGCGGCGTGCCCGCAACCGCTCGATCGGCAACCAGGGGAAGACGAGGGCCAGATAGCGGCGCGGGATCGAAGCTCTGCGTGTCACGGTTCCACTCCACACGCCACCGGGCGCCCGCGGGCCCTCCCCGTCGGCGCAGCAATTCCAGATCATAGGCGGGCGCCCCCGGCGCATCGGCGGCGAGCGCGCGCGACGGGGCGGGCGCGACCGACCAGCGGGTCGCGGCCGCGCTGGGCACGACCTGCCCGCCCACCCGCAACAGGATCATCATCACGCCCGAGGCTTCGGCAGCCAGCATCAACCGGCGCGAGGCGGTGAGGTCGAGCCCGCGTATCGCCCCCCAGCCCTCGGCGATGACGCTGCCCAGCCCCGGACAGCGCGCGCCATCGGCGGCGGCGCGGAGCAGCGCGGCATCGTCGGCGACCACCACCACGACCAGTTCGGCGGGGTCGAGCCCCATCGCGATCAGCCCCGGCCCATGGAGTCGCCCGCCCTGCCGCTCCGCCGCCTCGGTGCGCAGCCACAGGGTCGGCCGCGCCGCGCCGGCCAGCACGCATCCGATCGCGAACCCTGCGCCGCTGGCCGCCGATTCCTGGGAAAGCGCATGAACCTCATGGAGTTGCGCCCGCGCCAGCCGGGGCGGCGCGCCTTTTCCTTTCCCCTCTTCGCCGTCACGCGCCTGCTCCACCAGCGCGGCCGCGCGGCGCAGACGATCGATCAGGGCAAAGGGCTCCTCCATATATGTTCTTGTAATGTTCTGTTGACGGAGTCGCCAGCCGTAAAAAAATTGAAAAAAGTGCTTGCCGGATTCGAAACCCACATCTAATAGCCCGCCTCACCCCAGCCGGTCAGCCGGTTCGGAACGCCAGAGCGGGCGTAGCTCAGGGGTAGAGCACAACCTTGCCAAGGTTGGGGTCGAGGGTTCGAATCCCTTCGCCCGCTCCAGCGATCTCTCGGAAGAGATCGCCTTTGTCGCCAGCGACGATCCCATAAAATCTCACATCACTTGCATGTCGCCCTTTGTATGGAAGCGCCAATCTGTCGCGACGTTCAGCGGTCGAAAGCGACTCCTTCGCTCGTTCGGGGACCATGGCCGCCATATCGCGCGACCTGATCGTCATTCGGCCTTAGATCCGCCCCATGCCGATTCGCCCCGCCTCCCCCGCCGACGCCCCCGCCATCGCCGCGATCATCCTGCCGGTGATCCGCGCGGGCGAGACCTATGCGCTCGACCCCGCCATGTCCGAAGAGGCCGCGCTCGCTTACTGGTTCGGCGGGGACAAGACGGTCTTTGTCGCGGAGGAGGATGGTGCGATCCTCGGCACCTATTATCTGCGCGCCAATCAGGCGGGCGGCGGGGATCATGTCGCCAATGCGGGCTATATGACCGCCCCGGCCGCGCGCGGCAAAGGCGTCGCGCGGGCGATGGCGCTCCATTCCTTTGACGAAGCCCGCGCGCACGGCTTCACCGCGATGCAGTTCAACTTCGTGGTGGCCAGCAACGCCGCCGCCGTGCATCTGTGGACCGCGCTGGGCTTTGCCACGGTCGGCCGGGTGCCGGGGGCGTTCCGGCACCCGGCGCTGGGGCCGGTGGAGGCGCTGGTCATGCACCGGCCGTTGTGATCAGCCCTCGCGCGCGACCTGGAAGCCCGCAAAGGACTGGCTGACCGGCATCAGTTCCAGCCGGTTGATGTTGAGATGCGGCGGCAATTCGGCGACCCAGAGCAATGTCGCGGCGATGTCCTCGCCCGTCATCGGGTTGGACCCCGCATAGAGTGCGTCCGACGCCGCCCGGTCGCCGCCGGTGCGGACCGTGGTGAACTCGGTTTCGACCATGCCCGGCTCGATCGAGGTGACGCGCACCCCCTTGCCATGCAGGTCGGCGCGCAGGTTGAGCGAGAATTGCTTCACGAACGCCTTGGTCCCGCCATAGACGTTGCCGCCCGTATAGGGATAATTCGCCGCCACCGAGGACAGGTTGATGATCCCCCCGCGCCGTTCGATCAGCCGGGGCAGCAGCCGGTGGGTGATGGTGATCAGCCCGTCGATATTGGTCGCGATCATCGTGCGCCACTGGGCCAGGTCGCTGTCCTGGGCGGGCTTCGTGCCCAGCGCCAGCCCGGCATTGTTGATCAGCAGGTCGATCCCGGCGAATTCGGGCGGCAGGTCGCCCAGCGCGGCGTCGAGCGCCGCCTCGTCGGTGATGTCGAAGGCGAGCGGATGGAAGGCCCCGCCCAGTTCCTCCGCCAGCGCCTGGAGCCGGTCCCCCCGGCGCCCGGTCCCGATCACCCGCCAGCCGCTCGCGACGAACGCACGCGCGGCGCTGGCGCCGATTCCGGCGGTGGCGCCGGTGATAAGGGCTGTCTTGGTCATGCAGTCATCTCCTTGGAGCAGGCCGGTGTCGTAGCGGCTGCGACCCGTCGATGGCAAAGACCCGCCGGGGGCTTTGCGTTCCGCCCCCTTCCGAAGCCGGCCGGCATCCCCACATAAGGGCCCTTCCCGCCCGCCATCAGGACCGCCCATGCCCCGCCCCATCCGGATCGATTTCGTCTCCGACATCTCCTGCCCCTGGTGCATCATCGGCCTGCGCGGGCTGGAGATCGCGCTGGAGCGGCTGGCGGACTCGTCGGGCGCGGCGGTCGAGGTCGATCTGCACTTCCAGCCGTTCGAGCTGAATCCCGCCATGGTGCCCGAGGGCGAGAATATCGTCGAGCATATCGGCCGCAAATATGGCGCCACCCCCGAACAGTCGGCGGCCAACCGCGCGACGATCCGCGAGCGCGCGGCGGCGGTGGGCTTCACCATGGCGATGGGCGACACGTCGCGAATCTATAACAGCTTCGATGCGCACCGCCTGCTCCACTGGGCGGGGATCGAAGGGCGACAGGCCGCGCTGAAGCACGCGCTGTTCGACAGCTATTTCACGCAGGGACAGGATATTTCGGATCGCGAGATCCTGGCCGCCGCCGCCGTCCGTGCCGGTCTGCCCGAGGACGAGGCGCGCGCGATCCTGTCCTCCGATCGCTATGCCGCCGAGGTGCGCGAGGCGGAGCGGCTGTGGCAGGGGCGTGGCATCCAGTCGGTGCCCGCCATCGTGATCGACAACCGCTATCTCATCTCGGGCGGACAGCCGCCCGAATCCTTCGAGCAGGCGCTGCGCCAGATCCTGGCCGCCGAACCTGCCGACGCCTGAATCTTTGGGAAAGGACACGCCATGACCGACACCCGTTACGCCAAGACCGAGGAAGCCCTGGCCAGGCTGACCCCCGAGCAATATTATGTGACCCAGCAGAGCGGCACCGAGCGCCCCGGCACCGGCGAATATCTCCACACCCGCGAGCCGGGCCTGTATGTCGACATCGTCTCGGGCGAGCCGCTGTTCGCCTCCGCCGACAAGTTCGATTCGCATTGCGGCTGGCCCAGCTTCACCCGGCCGATCGAGCCCGCCCATGTCAACGAGCTGCGCGACACCACGCACGGCATGGTCCGCACCGAGGTCCGCTCGGCGCATGGCGACAGCCATCTGGGCCATGTCTTCCCCGACGGCCCGCGCGATCGCGGCGGCCTGCGCTACTGCATCAACTCGGCCTCGCTGCGCTTCGTGCCGCTCGGCGAGATGGAGGCGCAAGGGTATGGCGACTATGTCGACCAGGTCCGCGCGGCGGAGCAGGGCTGACCCGATCCTCCCCGGCGCGGGGGAGGATTGACGTTTACGGCACCTTTTGCCCCCCGGATCGTTAGGGCCGCGCAACGATAAGTCTTGGAAAACGGGGGGCTATAGGATGGCGATGATCTGGGGATGGGCGCCGTTGCTGCTCGCGGCCCCGCTGTCACCGCAACAGACCACCGACCCCGTCCCCACCGCCGCGCGCATCACGCCCGATGCCGCCACCGGCGATACGCAGCGAATCCCGACCCGCCGCCGCGCGGTCCGCCCCTCCGACAGCGCGCCCTCCGCGATCACCGCCGATACGCGCCGCACCCCGCCGCCGGGGATCATCGGCGATTGGCACAAGATCCGCACGCGGCTGAACGAGCGCGGCATCACCGTCACCGCGCGCTATGCCTCCGAAAGTGCCGCGAACCTGACCGGCGGGCGCAAGACGCTGTTCCGCGAGACCGGGCAGTTCGATGCGGGCGCGCTGTTCGATCTGGAAAAGGTGATGGGGCTGAAGGGCGGGGCGTTCCAGGCCACCCTCACCTATCGGCGCGGCCGCAACCTCAGCGACGACGCCAATCTGGGCACGCTGCAACAGGTGCAGGAGGTCTATGGTCGCGGCCAGACGCTGCGCCTGACCCAGTTCTGGTACGAGCAGCGGATCGGCGACCGGTTCGAGCTGAAGCTGGGCCGCACCAATCCGGGCGAGGATTTCGCCATCTTCTCCTGCCATTTCATGAATCTCAGCTTCTGCGGGGCACAGCCGGGCAATCTGGTCGGCGATTACTGGCAGAACTGGCCGGTCAGCCAGTGGGGCGCGCGGCTGCGCTACGAACCGCGCGACGACCTGTATGTCCAGGGCGCGGTCTATGAGATCAATCCGCGCAACCTGGATACCGACTTCTTCATCGGCCATTTCAAGGGCGCGACCGGCGTGCTGGTCCCCGCCGAGATCGGCTGGATCCGCAACCCGACCGCCGGGCGGATCGGGTCGTACAAGCTGGGCGGCTGGGTCGCGACGGCGGATGCGGCAGACGTCTTCCTGGACATCAACCGTCGTCCGATCGCGATCACCGGCCTGGCCCCGCTGGAGCGGAGCAGCCGCTACGGCGTCTATATCAATATCCAGCAGCAACTGACCGGCGCGACCAAGGACGGCAAGGCCGAAAACGGCCTCAGCGTCTTCCTCAACGCGACCCAGGCCGACCGTGCGACCAGCGTCACCGACAATCAGGTTGCGGCCGGGCTGTTCTACAAGGGGCTGGTCCCCGCCGTGCCGGGCGACGTGCTGGGCTTCGGCGTGGCGCGGACGCATGTGAACGGGCGGGTGGCGGACGGCCAGCGGCTCGATCCCACCCGGCCTGCGGTGCAGGGATCGGAATATGCCGCCGAAGTCTATTACAGCATCCACCCCGCCGAATGGCTGGAGATGCGGCCCAACGTCCAGTTCGTCCACCATCCGGGCGGCTATTCGCAGGCCGACGACGTCACCATATTGGGGCTGAAGGCCGCCTTCACCCTGTAACACCCGCGATTCACGACCCGTTCAATAGACGGCGCGCAAGGACAGGCGTGCCCAAAGGAGTGTTTTGATGATCCGTTCGATTGTGGCGTCCGCCCTGCTGGCGCCGACCGCCATGGCGATGGTCGCCGCCCCCGTCCCCGCGCTGGCCCAGGCCAATGGCGACCTGGCGGCGGTGCAGCGTCACCTGCAATCGGTGCAGACGATGACCGCCGACTTCACCCAGACCGACCGCGCCGGCAAGGTCCTGACCGGCACGCTGACCATGAAGAAGCCGGGCCGGATCCGGTTCCAGTATGAAAAGGGCGTGCCTCTGCTGATCGTCGCCGACGGCGGCGCGCTGACCTTCATCGACTATTCGGTCAAGCAGGTGCAGCGCTGGCCGATCAAGAACTCGCCGCTGGGCGTGCTGCTCGACCCCAGCCGCGACATCGGCCGTTATGCCAAGGTGGTGCCCAGCGCCGATCCCCGCCTGCTCTCGGTCGAGGCGAACGACCCCAAGCATCCCGAATATGGCAAGATCACCCTGGTCTTCGCACGCGACGCCGCCGCGCCGGGCGGGCTGATGATGCAGGGCTGGGTCGCGCTCGACAGCCAGAACAACCGGACCACGATTCGCCTGTCCAACCAGCGCTTCGGCGTGCCGGTGGACGACAAGGCGTTCCGATTCAACGACCCGCGGAGAGCGGCGGCGCGAAACTGAACGGTCGCGGACTATTTCATTCATCCAGGCGACAGGTTTCCTGTCCTATCAGGGCCTTGCGGTTGAGGGGCGTTCGAGATTCCCCCCTGTTGCTCGGACAGGCATCCTCATCCCGCCTGCGTGACGAACGCTAGGTCGGCCCTCGCTCCATGCCCCCGGAGCGGGGGCCTTTCCTTTTCCCCCTTATTCCTCCCCTGCAAGGGGAGGTGGCGCGCATCGCGCGTCGGAGGGGTGTCCCGCTCTCGAGGGGTGACACCCCTCCGTCAGGCCTGACGGCCTGCCACCTCCCCTTGCAGGGGAGGAATGGGGGAGCGGGTAATCTTGTCTCCCCCCCCTGCCCCCGCTACATCGGCGCTCGTGAAAATCGCCTCCTGGAACATCAATTCGGTGCGCTTCCGCGCCGCCATCGTCGAGCAATTCCTGACGGAAGCCGCGCCCGACGTGCTGTGTCTTCAGGAGACGAAGGTCGTCGACGACGACTTCCCCTTCGATCTGTTCCGCTCGCTCGGCTATGAGCATATCATCATCCATGGCCAGCGGATGCACCACGGCGTCGCGATCGCCAGCCGCGTCCCCATCACCGAGGACGACCGCCTCGACTGGCAGGCCAATGCCGAGGCGCGGCATGTCGGCATCCGCCTGCCGAACGGCGTGCGGCTGGAGAATGTCTATATCCCGGCAGGCGGCGACGTGCCCGACCGCGCGGTGAATCCGAAATTCGGCCAGAAGCTCGATTTTCTAGGTCGCATGATCGACTGGTCGGGCAAGCTCGACTGCCCCACCATCTTGACCGGCGACTTCAACATCGCGCCGCTCGAATCGGACGTGTGGAGCCACAAGCAGCTGCTCGACGTGGTCAGCCATACCCCCATCGAGGTCGAGACGCTGGCGCGGTTGCAGGCGTCGAACGACTGGGTCGATCTGGGCCGCCACTTCATCCCTGCGCCCGAGCGACTCTATACCTGGTGGAGCTACCGCGCGAAGGACTGGGCGGCGTCGGATCGCGGGCGGCGGCTGGACCATATGTGGGCGACGCGCGACGTGGCCGAAAAGGCGGTGTCGCATCGGGTGTTCGAGGGGTGCCGCAGCTGGCTGAAACCCTCCGACCATATCCCGATCATGACGGAATTCGATTTTTGAGCGCTGATGCCAAGGCCGCCGCGCGCGCGATCGACGCGCTGCGCCGGGGCTGGCCGATCGCGATTGCGGGCCAGCCGCTGCTCGCGGTCGAGACGGCCGATCCGTTGCGGCTGGCCGCCTTCGATCCTGGGGCCCGCGCGCCGGTGCTGATCTCGGCGGGGCGGGCCGCGACGCTGAAGCTGACCAACCAGCTCGACGCCGCCGATCCCGACGCCGCCGTGCTGGTCGAGCGCGCGCCGTGGATCGACTTCGCCGCCGCCACCGCGCTCGCCGATCCGCAGTTCGACCTCGCGACGCCGCTCAAGGGCCCCTATCGCGCGCTGCCCCTACCCGATCCGGCGGTCGCGGCGGCGGCGGTGCGATTCGCGCGCATCGCAGGGATGCTGCCCGCCTTCTTCGTCGGTGGGACCGGCGTCGAGGCCGAGCTGTCGCTCGCCGATATCGCCGCGCATGAGAATGCCGAGGCGCTGGCCATCGCCACCCGCGCGCGCCTGCCCGTCGCGGGCGCGGAGAATGCCGAGATCGTCGCCTTTCGCTCGCCCCATGCGGCGGGCGAGCATGTCGCCCTGCAGATCGGCCAGCCCAATGGGCAGCCGCCTTTGGTGCGGCTGCACAGCGAATGCCTGACCGGCGACGTGCTGGGCAGCCTGAAGTGCGATTGCGGGCCGCAGCTCCATGCCGCGATCCAGGCCATTGCCGAGGCTGGCTGGGGCATCCTGCTCTATCTGCGGCAGGAAGGGCGCGGGATCGGGTTGGTCAACAAGCTGCGCGCCTATCAGCTTCAGGATCAGGGTTTCGACACGGTCGACGCCAATACCCGGCTGGGCTTCGCGATCGACGCGCGCGATTTCGGGGTGGCGGCGCGGATGCTGACCCTGATGGGGCAGGACCAGGTGCGGCTGCTGACCAACAACCCGGCCAAGGTCGCGGGGCTGGAAGCGGCGGGGGTGCGCGTGGTCGAACGCGTCGCGCACAGCCTGCCGCCCAATCCGCACAATGAACGCTATCTGGCGACCAAGCGCGACCGGACCGGGCACCAGCTTTAACGCTCTGCCTATCCTCCGTTCGCACTGAGCGAAGTCGAAGTGCACGCCCCGCGCTCAGCCACAAGGGTCATTCCCGTGGCCTTCGACTTCGCTCAGGCTGATCGGAGCGTTGGGCGTTCAGAACCCCAGTTCGCGCCGCACATCGGCATAATCCTGCGCGATCGCCGCGACGCCGATCTCGCGCAGCCGCTGGTCGTGGCCGATGCCGCAATGCGTCCCCATGCACATGCCGATGACATGGCCGCCGCTGGCCACCGCACCGGTCGCGCCGACGGGGGAGTCCTCCAGGATCGCACAATCCTCGATCCGCACGCCCAGCCGGTCGGCGGCAAAGAGATACAGGTCGGGCGCGGGCTTGCCGCGCGTCACATGCTCGCGCCCGCTATAGACATGATCGCCGAACGCCTCGCGCAGGCCCAGATGGCGCAAGTGCCGGTCGAGCCAGACGGTCGGGCTGGACGACACCACCGCGCGTGGAAAATCGGCGGGCAGCGAGCGGACGAAATCGACCGCCCCCGCGATCGCCGCGACGCCCTCTTCCATCGCACGGACATCCTCGACGCGGCGCGCTTCGTAAAAGGCCTCGGGCAGCGTGTGGCCGATCCGCGCCTCGATCGTCGCGACGAAGTCCTTCCCCGCCAGCCCCATATAATGGTGCATCGCCTCTTCGGGCGTATGCGGGTGGCCGTTGGCGGTCAGCCATTCGGCGAGGTGGCGATTGCCCTCATATTCGCTGTCGATCAGGACGCCGTCGAAATCGAACAGCAGCGCGGCGAAGCGGCTCATCCGCGTGCTCCGAACAGCGCGCTGCCGACGCGGACATGGGTGGCGCCCAGCATCGCGGCGACCTCATAATCCTCGGACATGCCCATGCTGAGCTTCGCCAGCCCCAGCTCGCGCGCCATCTTGGCGAGCAGCGCGAAATAGGGCGCGGCGTCCAGCCCGTGCGGCGGGATCGCCATCAACCCGACGATCGGCAACCCGGCGGCGCGCGCCGTCTCTAGCATGGCGGGGGCTTCCGCGATGGCGCAGCCGCCCTTCTGCTCCTCCTCGCCGATATTGACCTGAAGGAAACAATCGGGCCGCCGCCCGCTCTTTTCCATCGCCTCGGCCAGCGCGGCGATCAGCGAGGGGCGGTCGACGGTGTGGATCGCATCGAACAGCGCGACCGCGTCACCGGCCTTGTTCGACTGGAGCTGGCCGATCAGATGGAGTTCGACGCCCGCATAATCGTCGCGCAGCGCGGGCCATTTGGCCGCCGCCTCCTGCACGCGATTCTCGCCGAAGACACGGTGGCCAGCATCCAGCAGCGGGCGGATCGTGTCGGCATCATGCGTCTTGGACACCGCGATCAGCGTCGGGCTGGGGTGATCGCCCAGCTTCGCGGCACGCTGGAGCTGGGTGGAGACGGTGGAGAGGCGGGAAACGCTGTCGTCGGTCATGCCCCGCGCTATAGTGCCCGCAATGGCCGACCGATACCCCGAGACATGGCTGATGACCGACGAGCGATTGGGGGACGGGCTGTGGTCCGCCTTGCGGCGGCTACCGCCGGGATCGGGGGTGGTCTTTCGCCACCATGCCACGCCCCCGGCCGCGCGGCGTGCGATTCATCGGCGGGTGTTCCGAATCGCGCGCGCGCGGCGGCTGCTCCTGCTGGTGGCAGGCGGTGGCCTGCCCGGCGACGGAGTGCACAAGCGCGGCCGGGGTAAGGGTCTGCGGAGCTGGCCCGCACATGACCGGGCGGAGGCGGTCGCGGGATGGAAGGCCGGGGCCGACCTGCTGTTCGTATCGCCGCTATTCCCCACCCGCTCGCATCGCGGCGCGCCGAGTCTGGGTTTGCCACGCGCCGCGCGGATCGGGCGGGGGCTGGACCTTCCCCGAATCGCGCTGGGCGGGATGACCGCGAAACGCTTCCGCCGGTTGCGCGGGCGATTCGAGGGCTGGGCCGCGATCGACGCTTGGGTTGCGGTTTAACGCAGCGAGCCGCCTCGCCATATGATCCGTTGCGGCTTTCATATTTGGTTCGCGCGGAGGCGCAGAGGACGCGGAGAAGGGCATCCCTCTCATTCCTGCTTGTTGGGCAGAGTAGTAACGCGTCGTCCGAAGCGTCGACGGGACAGCCAATCCGAAGATCCCAGCCTTCGCTGGGATGACGAACTGGGGCCGATCACCATTCAGCGCTGCCTGTTCTTCCCTCACCCCTCGCAGAGGGGAGAGGGTTGCGCAGACTTGGCCTTTGCGCAGCAAAGGCTTAGTCGGAGCTGGGTGAGGGGTGGGCTCGCTTAGCGAGCGCGCGAGCCGGTCAGCCCCAGAGATACCAGAGACGCCTCGGAACCGCTCGCTACCGAGCGGTTCGCGCTTAGAAGCGGAAGGCCGTTCCCAGATACACCGCCTGGCTGTTACGGCGATCGTCGTCGAGTCGCGCCAGGCGCTCACGATCCGAGCGATAGCGAACACCCGCCGTCACATCGAGGTTGCGCGTCAGCGAATAGGACCCGCCCATGTCGAGCGAATAGCTGGACGGCATGTCGACCAGCTTGGCCGTCGCGTCGATCGGGCGATCGGTCGATGCCTTCACCCGGCCGGTGAAGCGATTCGCGGTATAGCTGACCGCGACATCGGCGCTCTCGCGGCTGCCCGGCATGCCCGCCAGGTCGACGCGGGTCACGTCACCCGACACCGCCAGCCGCTTCCAGCCGACCGCGACGCCCAGATTGTAGGAGATCGGCGCCAGGCCGACCGTCGGCGCGGTGTTGGCGGCGATCCGCTCGTCATTGGTACGGCTGGTCCGCGCACGCACCGCGACGGTCACCGCACGGCTGACGCCGCGCTGGCTTTCCGCCGGGGTGAAGCGCAGGTCGCCCGCGTCGAGCCCGCTCTTGGCGAACAGCGCCGCCAGCCGGGGATCGGCCGCCGCCGGGGTGAAGCCGCCGCTGGCGCGCAGCGACAGGCTGCGCTTGATGGGCTTGCCCCCCTGCTCCACCGCGCCGATGGCGGGCGCGACCAGAGCCGTCGTGGCGGCGAGCGCCCCGATAGCAATTCCGATCACCACACGCCCGAACGACACGGTCCACCCCTTTATGGAAACCCCTTTGTAGGGATCGTCCTAACATGAAAAGGCAGGTGAGCGATCCCATTGTTACGCCCCGATGGGCGAATCTTGTCTGACTGTTGCGCACGATCCACAGAATCGGGGAAACGCCGCCCATCGTCCGGGCGCTTGCCGGGGTGGCGGGGCCCCTGTAGAGGCTATAGCCAACCCTTATTCCCAGTCAGGACAATGCCGATGCTTCGCCGTTCCGCCACCGCGTTCGCGGTTATCGCCGCCCTGTCGCTCGGCGCCTGTGCCGGCAAGAAGGATCGCCCGCAGGCCGATCTGGCCGCGTCGAAGGTCACGACGATCGGCGTCAATTCCTATCTGTGGCGCGCCAGCCTCGACACGCTCAGCTTCATGCCGCTGGCCGAGACCGACTCGAACGGCGGCGTGATCGTCACCGACTGGTACGTCAATCCGCAGACGCCGACCGAGCGGATGAAGGTCACCGTCACCATCCTCGACCAGGACCTGCGCGCCGACGCGCTGCGCGTTACCGCGTTGCGTGAGGTGAACCGCAGCGGCCAGTGGGTCGAGGCGCCCGTCCAGGCGGCGACCATCCAGAAGCTGGAAGACATCATCCTGACCAAGGCGCGCGACCTGCGCCGTGCGTCGATCACGAACTGATAAAAGACGAGAAGAATGGCCTCGCGTTTCAACGCCCTGAAATCGGATTCGACCTGGCAGCGGATCTGGGAGGAGCGGCGCACCTTCGCCGCCGACGATCACAGCCCCAAGCCGCGTAGCTATGTCCTTGAGATGTTTCCCTATCCTTCGGGGCGCATCCATATGGGGCATGTCCGCAACTATACGATGGGCGACGTGCTGGCGCGCTATCGGCGGATGATCGGGCATGAGGTGCTCCACCCGATGGGCTGGGACGCGTTCGGCATGCCCGCCGAGAATGCCGCGATGGAAAAGGGCGTCCATCCGGGCGGCTGGACCCGCGACAATATCGCGACGATGAAGGCGCAGCTGAAGCGGCTGGGCTTCGCGCTCGACTGGACGCGCGAGATCGCGACTTGCGAGCCCGATTATTACGGGCATGAGCAGGCGCTGTTCCTCGACCTGTATGCGGGCGGGCTGGTCTATCGCAAGGAATCGGCGGTCAACTGGGACCCGGTCGACATGACCGTGCTCGCCAACGAGCAGGTGATCGACGGGCGCGGCTGGCGTTCGGGCGCGCTGGTCGAGAAGCGCAAGCTGAACCAGTGGTTCCTCAAGATCACCGACTTCGCCGACGAGCTGCTGGAGGGCCTCACCACCCTCGAGCATTGGCCCGACAAGGTGAAGCTGATGCAGGAGAACTGGATCGGCCGCAGCCAGGGTCTCCAGTTCCGCTTTGCGCCGGTCGCCCCCTTCGCGACGCCGATCGAGGTCTATTCGACCCGGCCCGACACGATCTTCGGCGCCAGCTTCGTCGCCATCGCGGCGGACCACCCGATCGCGCGGCAGCTGGCCGAGACGAATGCCGATGCGGCGGCCTTCATCGAGCGTTGCAAGGCGGGCGGCACCACTGCGGCCGAGCTGGAAACCCAGGAAAAGCTGGGCTTCGACACCGGCTATCGGATGCAGCATCCGATGGACGAGAGCATCACCCTGCCCGTCTATATCGCGAACTTCGTGCTGATGGATTACGGCACGGGTGCGGTGATGGGCGTGCCTGCGCATGACCAGCGCGACCTCGACTTCGCGCGCAAATACGCTCTGTCCGTCACCCGCGTCGTCGCCGATGGCGACACGACCGCGCCGGTGTTCGAGGGCGACACCGCCTATACCGGCACCGGCCAGCTGGTGAATTCGGGTCCGCTCGACGGGATGGACGTGGAGGCCGCCAAGGCCGCCGTCATCGCGCGCGCCGAAAGCGAAGGCTGGGGCCAGGGCCAGACCGTGTACCGCCTGCGCGACTGGGGCGTCAGCCGCCAGCGTTACTGGGGCACGCCGATCCCGATCATCCATTGCGAGGATTGCGGCGCGGTGCCGGTGCCCAAGGACCAGCTGCCGGTGACGCTGCCCGAGGACGTCACCTTCGACGTCCCCGGCAACCCGCTCGACCGGCATCCGACCTGGAAGCATGTCGACTGCCCCAATTGTGGCAAGCCCGCCCGGCGCGAGACCGACACGCTCGACACCTTCGTCGATTCGTCCTGGTATTTCATCCGCTTCGCCAGCCAGCCCAAGGATCGCCCGTTCGATCCCGAGGTCGTCAAGAAATGGCTGCCGGTCGGGCAATATATCGGCGGCGTCGAGCATGCGATCCTGCATCTCCTCTATGCCCGCTTCTGGACGCGTGCCCTCAAGCATATCGGCCTGATCGACGTGGCGGAGCCCTTTGCGGGCCTGTTCACACAGGGCATGGTCACGCACGAAAGCTACAAGTCGTCGGACGGCCGCTGGCTGGCGCCGGGCGAGATTCGCGACGGCATCGAGATCGCGACCGGACAACCGATCACCGTCGGCCGCGTCGAGAAGATGTCCAAGTCCAAGAAGAACACCGTCGATCCCGAACCCATTGTGGATCAGTACGGTGCGGACGCGGTGCGCTGGTTCATGCTGTCCGACAGCCCGCCCGAGCGCGACCTGCCCTGGTCCGAATCGGGCATCGAGGGGTCGTGGCGCTTCGTCCAGCGCTTGTGGCGTCTGTTCGACGGCTCGGAGGCCGCCGAGGGCGAGGACAAGGCGCTTTCCCGGAAATTGCACCAGACCATCGCGGGCGTCGCGGCGGATATCGAGGCGCTGGCCTTCAACAAGGCCGTCGCCAAGCTGTACGAGCTGGTCAACGCGATCGAAAAGGCCAAGCCATCGGCCGCCCGTAACGAGGCGATCCGCACCACCATGCTGCTGGTCGCGCCGATGGTGCCGCATCTGGCCGAGGAAGCCTGGGCCGGGATGGGCCAGGACGGCCTGATCGCCGACGCCGCTTGGCCGGTGGTCGATGAAAGCCTGCTGGTCGAGGACGAGGTCACCGTCGCGGTACAGGTCAACGGCAAGCTGCGCGACACGCTGACCGTCGCCAAGGGGCTTCCCAAGGACGTTCTCGAAGCGACCGCGCTGGCGTCGGACAAGATCGTCCGCGCGCTGGACGGCGCAACGCCCAGGAAGGTGATCGTGGTGCCCGACCGTCTGGTGAATATCGTCGCATGACCCGCTCCCTTCCCCTGCCCCTCTTCTGTCAAATCGCCGCCGGTCTGGCGCTGACGCTGGGCCTGTCGGGCTGCGGGCTGCATCCGCTTTATGCGGGGGGCGGCTCGGGCTCGGTCGCGACCGCCTTGTCGCAGATCGAGGTCGCACCGATTCAGGGGAAGGCGGGCTGGCTGATGGCCAATGCGCTCAATGACCGGCTGGGCGGCAAGACCGGGAATGCGCGCTATCGGCTCGATGTGAAGCTGGACGACCAGATTCGCGGGCTTGGCGTGCGGCGCGACGACTCGGTGGTGCGCGAGCGGCGAATCCTGCGCGCGCGCTATCAGCTGGTCGACCAGACGAGCAATGCGGTGCTGGTCGACGCCACCGCCGGATCGGATGCCGGGATCGACGTGGTCCGGTCCGAATATGCCACCATCGCGGCGGAAAATACCGCACTGGAGCGGCTGTCGGTGATCGTCGCGGACGAAATCGTCGCGCGGCTGGCCACCTATGCCCGGTCGCGCCCCGGCGAGGCGATGGCCCCCGCGCGGCCGTGACGGCGCGACTGCTGTGAAGGCCCCCCTCTCTTGAAAGCCAGCGCCAACCAGATTCGCCAGGCGCTGGGCCGCCCCTCGCCCGACATCCGCCTCTATCTGTTGCACGGGCCGGACGAGGCGGGGGCCGCCGAACTGGCCCGGTTGCTGGCCAATGCGATGGGGCGCGATGCCGAGCGGATCGATCTCGATTCGGCGACGCTCAAGAGCGATCCCGCCCGCCTGACCGACGAAGCCGCCGCGCTGTCGCTGTTCGGCGGGCCCCGGCATATCCGTATCGCCAGTGTCGGCGAGGAAGGGCTGGCGGCGTTCACCGCGCTGCTCGAAGCGGAATCGGCGGGCAATCCGGTCGTCGCCATCGCCCCATCGGTCAAGACGACCGCCAAGATCGTCAAGCTGGCGCTGGAATCGCCGCGCGCCATGGCCTTTGGCTGTTACGCCCCCACGGCGGCGGATGCCGAGCGGCTGGCAGCGACCATGGCGGGCGAAATGGGGCTACGGCTGGCGGCGGGCGTGGCGGCGCGGCTGGTCGATGCCGCCGCAGCCGATCGCTCGGTCATGACCCGCGAGCTGGAGAAACTCGCCCTCTATGCCGACGCCGCCCCCGATCGCCCGCGCGAGATCGACCATGGCGCGCTGGACGCCATCGGCGCCGATCTGGGCGAGGTCGAGATGGGCGATGCGGTCGAAGCGGTGGTCGAGGGCCGCGTCGCCGATCTGGGCGGCGAACTGGCCTTGTTGGATGAAGGTGGCGCCTCCCCCATCCCCTGGCTGCGCGCGCTGGCCCGCCGCCTGGTCGCGCTGGCCGAAATGCGCGCCGATATCGACAAGGGCGAGCCGGTCGACGCGGTGATGAAGCGCCACCGCGTCTTCTTTCGCGACGAGGCCCGCACCGCCAAGGCGTTGCGCCGCTGGACCCCGGCGATGCTGGCGCGCGCACTGGCGCGGATTCGCGCGGCGGAGCGGGCGGTGATGGCGCCGGGCAATGCCGGTGCCGTGCTGGCGGAGGCCGAGGCGACGATCATCGCACAGGGCATTGCCCGGCGGGGGTGATCGCCCTTGGTCTTCGTCTTCGCTCAGCCTGAACGGGGCCTCCGGATCTTTACCAACATCCGTTCAGGCTGAGCGAAGCGAGGCCCACGCCCATTCAGAAATTAAAAGCGAGTTGCGCCTGTCTGCGGAACAGACCAGCGTCCCCCTTTCAAATACCCTCACCGGTCAGGCGCTGGCATACCATGTCGAGCTGATCGAGCGTCGAATAGCTGAGGGTCAGCGTGCCGCCCTTCTCGCCATGCGCGATCCGCACCGACAGGCCCAGCAGATCGGCGAGCTGGCCCTCCAGCGCCGCGATATCCGCATCCGCCGCATCCATCCCGTTGCCGCGCGGACCCGATTTGTCCGACTCCGCCGCCGGCTTGCGCCCGCCGCCCTTGGCCTCGCGGGTCAGCTTTTCGGTCTCGCGCACGCTCAGCGCGCGTCCGATCACCTGATCGGCCAGCGCCTCGACATCCTCCGCCCCCAGCAGCGCGCGGGCATGGCCCATCGACAGGGCGCCGGTAACGACCTGCTTCTGCACCGATTCGGGCAGTTCGAGCAGGCGCAGCAGGTTCGCGACATGGCTGCGCGACTTGTGGACGATCTTGGCCAGCGCTTCCTGGGTATGGCCGAACTCGCCTGCCAGCCGTTGATAGGCCTGCGCCTCTTCGATCGCGTTGAGGTCCTGGCGCTGGATATTCTCGATCAGCGCGATTTCGAGCGTCTGGGCGTCGTCAAAGTCGCGGACGACGACGGGCACCTCGTGCAGCCGGGCACGCTGCGCCGCGCGCCAGCGGCGCTCGCCCGCGACGATCTGGTAATCCTTGCCATGCGGACGCACGACGATCGGCTGGATCAGCCCGCGCGCCGCGATCGAGGCGGCGAGTTCGTCGAGCGCGGCTTCCTCGAAATGGCGACGCGGCTGGTCGGGATGCGGCGACAAGGCCCCCACGGGCAGCATCCGCACGCCACCGGGGATCTGCTGGTCGCCCGGCTGGATCGGCGTCTCGCGCGCAATGTCACCGAGCAACGCCCCCAGTCCGCGCCCCAGGCCGGGACGCGGGCGCTTGGCGGTTTCCGTGCTCATGCCGCGGCCGCTCCCGGCTGGGTGGTCAGCGGCAGGCGCGCGATCAGTTCGCGGGCCAGCGCGATATAGGCCTGGCTGCCGACGCAGCGATGGTCATAGATCAACGCAGGAAGTCCATGGCTGGGCGCCTCCGACAGCCGGACGTTGCGCGGAATCACCGTATCGAACACCACACCTCCCAAAACCGCGCGCACATCCGCCGACACCTGATCGGTCAGCCGGTTGCGCCGGTCGAACATCGTCAAAGCCACGCCCAGGATCGCCAGCCCCGGATTGAACCGCGCGCGTATCCGCTCGACCGTGGTCAAAAGCTGCGACAGGCCCTCCAGCGCGAAGAACTCACATTGCAGCGGCACGAACAGCGAATCGGACGCCACCATCGCATTGATCGTCAGCAGCCCCAGCGAGGGCGGGCAGTCGACCAACACGATGTCCCAATTGCCCTGCGAGCGGCGCATCGCATGATCGAGCCGATGGGTGCGATTCTCATAATCGACCAGCTCCAGCTCGGCCCCCGACAAGTCGACCGTCGCGGGCACGACGTCGAGGCGCGGCACCTGGGTATGGACGACCGCATCGTCGATCCGCGCTTCCCCCAGCAGGACGTGATAGCTGGAGAACATGCGCTGGCTGTTGGGAATGCCCAGCCCCGTCGAGGCATTGCCTTGCGGATCGAGGTCGATCAGCAGGACATGTAGCCCGGTCGCGGCCAGCGCGGTCGCTAAATTGATGGCGCTGGTGGTCTTGCCCACCCCACCCTTCTGGTTCGCGATGGCAACGCAGATCATCGGGGCCCTACTCGGTCGAGGATCACGATCGACGAATCCGCCGAGGTGATGCTATGTTCCACGTGAAACACGAAGCGCCATTGCCGCTTGAGGGTCTTGATTTCGCGCTCGTCCAGGCGGCCGCGCGGGAGCAGCCACCGCGTATCCTGTTTGCCGCAATGGGCGGCTGCGCGCAAAAGATTTTCGACTGTCGCCACGGCGCGAGCAGAAATAATATCCGCCTTGATCTCCACCGCCTCGATCTTGGAGGCATAGACGCTGACCCGGTCGGCAATCCCCAGCGTCTCGGCACAGTCGCGCAGGAAGTCGGCGCGGCGCTTGCGGGGCTCGACCAGCGCGACCTTGCCTGGCCAGGCCAGCGCCACGACCATACCGGGAAAGCCACCCCCCGTGCCGATATCGACCCATTGCCCATCAGGCCGATCCGCCAGCGGAATCAGCTGTACCGAGTCGAGCGCGTGCCGCGACCAGATGGTGGAGATGGTCGAGGGGGCGATGAGATTCTGCTGATCGTTTTCCACAACCACCAGATTGAGGAAGTGGTCGATCCGGTCGGCGGCTTCCGCCCCTAAACGCGCGACGACCCAGTCGCGGGCCTGGTCTTCGGTCATGCCGCCATCTTTCGTGCGTGGAGAAGAACCGCCGACAAGGCGGCGGGAGTGATGCCGCGAATGCGCGACGCGGCGGCCAGCGTCGCGGGACGCGCCAGACCCAGCCGGTCGATCATCTCCTGCGACAGACCGGGGATGGCCGCATAGTCGATCGTGGCGGGCAACAGGATCTGCTCGTCGGCGCGAAGCCGCGCGACCTCTTCGGCTTGGCGCTCGACATAAGGCGCATAGCGCGCATCCTCGAGCGTCTCGGCCACGACGGCCGGGTCACACCCCTCGGCCGCATCGGGCGCGACATGCGCCAGCGTGACGCCGTCGAAGCGCAGCCATTCATAGGCGGATCGGCGGGCGCCGTCTTGCGCGATCGCCGCCCCACTGCGCGCCAGATCTGAGGCGGTGCGGATGACCGCCAAACGGTCGCGCAGGGTCGCCTGCTGCGCCTGCCGCCGCTGCCGATGCGCCAGCCGCTCGGGCGACAGGCATCCCGCCGTCTCGGCGATATCCCCCAACCGCGTCTCGGCATTGTCGGCCCGCAGCGACAGCCGATATTCAGCGCGCGCGGTCAGCATGCGATAGGGTTCGGTCACGCCCTGCAACACCAGATCGTCGATCATCACGCCCAGATAGCTGGAGGCGCGGTCGAGGATGACGGGGCTCAGTTCACAGGCGAGCGCCGCCGCGTTGAGCCCGGCGATCAGCCCCTGCCCCGCCGCTTCCTCATACCCCGTCGTGCCATTGATCTGTCCCGCACAGAACACGCCGGGAAGCGCCCCTAGCGCCAGCCGCGCATCGAGCGCGCGCGGATCGATATGGTCATATTCCACCGCATAGCCGGGCAGCGTGATGACTGCGCGCTCCAGCCCCGGCATGGAGGCGATCATCGCCGCCTGCACATCTGTCGGCAGCGAGGTTGACAGGCCGTTGGGATAGACGATCGGATCATCCAGCCCCTCCGGCTCCAAGAAGATCTGATGGCTGTCGCGGTCGGCGAAGCGCTTGATCTTGTCCTCGATCGACGGGCAATAGCGCGGGCCGTTCGCCTCGATCGCGCCGGTGAACAGCGGCGAGCGGTGAAAGGCCGCCGCGATGATCGCATGGGTCTCTTCGGTCGTCCGGGTGATCGCGCAAGCGATCTGCGGCAGCGGCCGTACCGCCGTCATCGGCGACATGGTCCAGGGATCGGTGTCGGACGGCTGCTCGTCCAGCCGGGCCCAATCGATGCTGCGCCCGTCCAGACGCGGCGGCGTGCCGGTCTTCATCCGCGCCATCGGCAGGCCCAGGCCACGCAGCTGTTCGGCCATGCGGGTCGCCGCACGCTCGCCGATACGGCCGCCCATATGCCGCTCCTCGCCCCGGAAAAGCCGTCCGCCCAGGAAGGTCCCGGTCGCCAGCACCACCGCGCGACAGGCCAGCACCGAGCCGTCGGCCAGCTGCACACCGGCCACCCGGTCGCCGTCCAGCACCAGCGCCTCGGCCTCGCCCTCGACGATCGTCAGGCCGGGTTGGGCCGCCAGCATTGCCTGGATCGCCCCGGCATAGCGCCGCCGGTCGGCCTGGACGCGAGGGCCTTGCACGGCCGTCCCCTTGCTCCGGTTGAGCATGCGATAGTGGATCGCGCCCTGATCCGCCGCGCGACCGATCAACCCGTCAAAGGCGTCGACCTCGCGCACGATATGGCCCTTCCCCAATCCGCCGATCGCCGGATTGCAGGACATGGCACCCAGGCCATGACGATCGAAGGACAAAAGGGCCGTCTGCGCGCCCCGGCGCGCGGCCGCTGCGGCGGCCTCGGTTCCCGCGTGACCGCCACCGATCACTACGACATCAAACATGCCCCCGCCCTATCGCAAGCGGCGCGCAGCGTCAAAGCGATCCGTGGCAAAACGTTCCACGTGGAACATCACTTGCCCAGGCAGAAGCGTCCGAACAGGGCGTCGAGCATCGTCTCGGTCGCGCTGACCCCCAGCACCGCCGCCAGCGCTTGCCGCGCCACCCGCAGTTCCTCGGCGATCAACAGCACGTCATCGCCCTGCGCGGTGAGCAGCGCCTGTGCCGCACGGCGGCATTGATCCTGCTGGTGCCGCTTGAAACTCAGCGCATCCTCGCGCGGGAGCAGAGTCGCCGCATGCGCCGCAATCGCGTCCCAGACCATGGCCACCGTCGCCGCATCGTCCCGCCGCACCGCCAACACCCGCCCCTCGGGCAAAGCCTCGCGCCCCGGCAGATCGGCGCGCGCGTGCAGCCAGATCGCATCGTCGCGCGGCGGTGGAGCATCGGCCATCCATAGCAGGATGTCGGCCTGCTCGATCGCCTCCTGCGCGCGCGTGACGCCGATCGCCTCGATCACATCGTCGGTATCCTCGGCCAGCCCCGCCGTGTCGGTCAGCACATAGGCGATGCCGCCGCGCAGCACGCTCGCCTCGATCCGGTCGCGCGTCGTCCCCGCAATCGGCGAGACGATCGCCGCCTCGCGTTCGACCAGCAGGTTGAGCAGGGTCGACTTGCCGCTATTGGGCGGCCCCGCCAGCACCACCCGGATACCGTCATGCAGCCGGTCGACCGGCGGCTGGTCGACCGCCGCCAGCATCGTGGCGGCCAGCGCCGTCATGTCGCTCCTGATCCGCGCCACCATGGCGGCGTCGAGCGGCACGTCATCCTCCTCGGCGAAATCGAGCATCGCCTCGATCCCGGCGGACAGAGCGGAGAGCCGGTCCATCCAGCCGCGCAGCGCCTGGCTCACCCGTCCCTCGACCGCGCCGATCGCGGCCCGTCGCTGTCGCTCGGTCTGGGCTTCGAGCAGATCGGCCAGCCCCTCCGCCTCGGCCAGATCGATCCGGCCGTTGAGCAGGGCGCGGCGGGTAAACTCGCCCGGCTCAGCCCGGCGGACGCCGGGTGATGTCGCCAGCGCCGCCTCGACCGCCGCCACCACTGCGCGGCCGCCATGGCAATGCAGCTCGACCAGATCCTCGCCGGTCGCCGTCGCGGGGCCAGGGAAACAGAGCATCAGCGCCGAGTCCAGCACCGCCCCCGCCCCGTCGCGCAGGGTCCGCAGCCCCGCCCGACGCGGTGCGGGCAGACGCCCGCCCAGCCGCTCGGCCGTCGCGAACGCCGCCGGGCCGCTGACCCGGATCACCGCGATGGCGGCCGGGGGCTGCCCGCTCGATACGGCGAAGATCGTGTCGCTCACCGGATCAGCCCTTCTGCCCCTCGAACATGCGCCGCCACATCGCCATGCCCGCCTCGCCCATCGGGGCCCAGCTGCGCATCATCGCCTCGACCATTTCGGGCTTCACCCCCGATTGCATCGTGTCGAGCATCATCTGGACATAGCGCTCGTGAATCGGCGTCAGGTCGGGCAGGCCCATCGCACGCCGTGCTTCTTCGGGCGTGCAGTCGATTTCCACATTCACTTTCATGCGCCATTCTCCATCGCGACCAAGCTGGGCATAAGGCGTTATGATCGCGTGGACCACAGGAGACCAGTAGACATGACCGGGACCAAGACCATCGCCGCCGACCACGGCGACGGCCAGTTCAACGCCTATCACGCCGAGCCGCAGGGACAGCCGAGCGCGGCGATCATCGTCATCCAGGAAATCTTCGGCATCAATGCGGGCATCCGCCGCAAATGCGATACGCTGGCCGAGGCGGGCTATCTGGCCGTCGCGCCCGATCTCTTCCATAAGATCGCGCCGGGCATCGAACTCGATCCCGACGTCCCCGACGAGATGCAGCAGGCGCTCGACCTGATGGGACAGTTCGACCAGGATGGCGGCATTCGCGATATCGAGGCGACGATCAAGGCGATCCGCGACGAACATGGCGCGGACTTCAAGGTCGGCGTGGTCGGCTATTGCCTGGGCGGACGGCTGGCCTTCATGACCGCGGCGCGGACCGATGTGGATGCCAGTGTCGGCTATTATGGCGTCGGCATCGACGGGCTGCTCGGCGAGAAGCATGCGATCGCCAAGCCGGTGCTGCTCCACATTCCGGAGGAGGATCATTTCGTCGACAAGGACGCCCAGAAGCGGATGCACGCGGGGCTGGACGATCACCCCAAGGTGACGCTGTACGACTATCCCGGCGAGGATCACGGCTTTGCCGCCGAATTCGGCCAGCGCCGCTCGGAGGAGTCGGCCAGGCTGGCGGACGAACGCACCATGGCGTTCTTTGCGGAGCATCTCCGCTGATATGAAAAAGGGGGGAGCCGGTCGGCACCCCCCCTTCCCTTTTACGCCGCCTTGGCGAGCGCCTCGGCGATCAGTTTGCGGCTGTTGTCCACACCGTAGAGCGCGATGAAGCTGCCCATGCGTGGCCCCTGCGCCGATCCCAGCAGCGTCTCGTACAGCGCCTTGAACCAGTCGCGCAGCGACGGGAAGGCGTCGGTCTTGCCGATCTCATAGACGATGTTCTGGATATCCTCGGCACTCGCCCCCTCGGGAAGCGCGGCCAGCTGTGCGTCGAGCTGGCGCAGCGCCTCGGCCTCATGCGGCTCGGGCGCGCGGCGCTGGAGCGTCGGGGCGACGAAGTCACGCGCATAGGCCAGCGCATGGTCGATCAGCCGGTCCAGCTCGGGATATTTCGCGGCCGAGGCTTCCGGCACATAATTGGCGAGATAGCCCCAGACCTGCTCCTTGGTCGCCTCGCCCATCACGCCGACCAGATTGAGCAGCAGGCCGAACGTCACCGGCAGCTCACCCTGCGGCAGCTTGCCGTCATGGATGTGATGCACCGGATTGCCCAGCTGCTCCTTGAGCGACTGGTTGGGATAGTTGACCCGGAACTGCCAATATTCGTCCACCGCGCGCGGGATGACGCCCATGTGCAGCTGCTTGGCCTTTTTGGGCTCGCGATAGGCGAAGAAGGCCAGGCTCTCCTCCGGCCCATAGGTCAGCCACTGGTCGAGGCTCAGGCCATTGCCCTTGGACTTGGAGATCTTCTCGCCATGTTCGTCGAGGAACATCTCATAGTTGAAGCCTTCGGGCGGACGGCCGCCGAGCACACGCGCGATCTTGGACGACTGGGTGACCGAGTCGATCAGGTCCTTGCCCGCCATCTCGTAATCCACGCCCAGCGCGACCCAGCGCATCGCCCAGTCGACCTTCCATTGCAGCTTGGACAGGCCGCCCAGCGCCGACTGGACGATCCGCTCGCCCTCATCCTCGAACGCGATCAGGCCCGCCTCGGCGTCCACGACCTCGATCGGCACCTGAAGGACGATCCCCGACTTGGGGCTGATCGGCAGGACCGGCGAATAGGTGGCACGGCGCTCGGCGCGCAGGGTCGGGAGCATCACATCCTGGATGCCCTGGAAATGCTTGAGAACCAGCCGCAGCGCGTCGTCGAACCGGCCCGAGGTGTAATAGTCGGTCGAGGAGGCGAACTCGTAATCGAAGCCGTAGCGGTCGAGAAACTGGCGCAGCATCGCATTGTTGTGCGCGGCGAAGCTGTCGAACGTCTCGAACGGATCGGGCACCTGGGTCAGCGGCTTGCCGAGATGCTCGCGCAGCATCTCCTGGTTGGGGACATTGTCGGGCACCTTGCGCAACCCGTCCATATCGTCCGAAAAGGCGATCAGCCGGGTCTTCTGGTCCGACAGCGCGTGGAAGGCGTTGCGGACCATGGTGGTGCGCAGCACTTCGTTGAACGTCCCGATATGCGGGAGCCCCGAGGGGCCATAGCCGGTTTCGAACAGGATCGGCTCGCCGCCCGGTTTGCCGTCGGGATAGCGTTTGAGGAGCTTGCGGGCCTCCTCATAGGGCCAGGCCTTGGACTCGAGAGCGGTGGAGCGAAGTTCGTCTGTCATGATTTTGCCTCTGGCAAGCCGGGGGGCAATTCACAACGTATTTTGCAATTTCCACCGGCTATCCGCGCTTTGCCCACAGAGTTATCCACATTGCGGGTTGTTCCACGTGGAACAGATCGGGTGGTCCTGTTTGGCCTTCCCTCCCCCATCCCCTCGCGCTTGCGGGAGGGGCGTGCGTTGTTGCAGCGTTATGCGCGCCATGAATGGGTGCCCTGCTGGGAGGGTCGGACAGCAAACCTGTTGGCCTGAACGATTCCAATCCCATTCCCCGTTGCCAACCTGTTCCCACTCCCCCAAATCATCATCGTGACCGCGCTTCCCCACCCCGCTCTTCACGCCAGCCATAGCGGTGTGTGGATTTCCACCGGCGGACAGACCCGCGCCGTCTCGCGCGGCGAGGCGATCGGGCTGGCGTCGGAAACCCCGGTGATCCTCCTCAACGCACCGTTGATCGGGCAGCGGCTGGGCTATGCCGAATTGTCGGGGCTCGACATCCTCGAGCTGTTCGCATTCCTGCGCCCCGCCCAATTCGCGGTCCCGACCCCGCATGGCCTTGCCCGTGCCTGCGGACTCGCGCCTCCGGAAAGCGATGCCGACGTCGCGGCCTTCCTCCTCCGCGCGACCGAGACGTTGCTCGCCATGCCCGACGGCGCCTGGCCCGAGCGCGAGGGCGCCTGGACCGCCGCGCAAAGTCTGGCGCGACTCCGCTGGCCGTGGGCGCCGCTGATCGGTCCGCGCCTGACCCGGCCCGAGCGCAACGAACGCTGGCTGTTCAGCGCGCTGCCCGAATGGGAAGAGGATGCCCCCCGCCCAGCCCCGCGCACCATCGACCTGCCGCCGCAGGATTCGGAGGAGCGGCTGGTCCGGCTGACCGGCGACGGGGCCGAGGAGCGGCCGGGCCAACGCGCCTATGCCGCCGCGGTCACCGCCGCCTTCGCACCGCGCGCGGTCCGCGACACACCCAACATGGTCCTGGCCGAAGCGGGGACCGGCATCGGCAAGACGCTGGGCTATCTCGCCCCCGCCAGCCTCTGGGCCGAGCGGGCGGGCGGTGCGGTGTGGATCTCGACCTATACCAAGGCACTGCAACGCCAGCTGAGCGGCGAGACCGCGCGCATCTTCCCCGACGCGGTGCTGCGCAAGGAACGGGTGGTCACGCGCAAGGGGCGGGAGAATTATCTCTGCCTGCTCAATCTGGAGGACGCGCTTCAGGGCGGGTTTGCGGGACGCGCGGCGGTACTGGCGCAATTGGTCGCACGCTGGGCCGCCTATACCGGCGATGGCGATATGGTCGGCGGCGACCTGCCCGGCTGGCTGACCACCCTGTTCCGGCGCAACGGATCGGCCGCGCTGACCGATCGGCGTGGCGAGTGCGTCTATGCGGGCTGCCCGCATTATCGGAAATGCTTCATCGAACGGGCGGCGCGCGCCTCGGTGCAGGCGGATATCGTCATCGCCAACCATGCGCTGGTGATGGTCAACGCCGCGCGCGGGCGCGAGACGCAGACGCGACCGACCCGCTATGTCTTCGACGAGGGCCATCACCTGTTCGACGCGGCCGACTCGATGTTCGCCACCGCGCTGACCGGATCGGAGACGATCGAGCTGCGCCGCTGGATCCTGGGCCCCGAGGCCGGGTCGCGCGGGCGGCGGCGCGGTCTGGCGGCGCGGCTGTCCGATGTCGCCAGCTATGACGAGGGCGGCAATCGCGCGATCGGCGATGCGGTGCAGGCCGCGCAGGCGCTAGCGAGCGAAGGCTGGCTCGGCCGACTGGCGGAGGGCCAGCCCTTCGGTCCGATCGAGACGCTGTTGGCGGCGGTGCGGGGGCTGGCCTTTGCGCGCGCCGAGCAAACCGGCGATGCGGGCTATGGCCTGGAGACCGAACTCGCCGACCCTTCCCCCGAGCTGATCGATACCGCCGGTCCCGCCGCGCACGCGCTCGACGCGCTGCTGCGCCCGCTGGTGACGCTGGGCCAGCGGCTGGAGGCGGTGTTGCAGGAAGCGCCCGACTGGCTCGACGGTCAGGCGCGCGCGCGGGTCGAGGGCGCGATCGCGTCGATCGCCTGGCGCGCCGAGACGGTCGCCGCCTGGCTGTCGCTACTCGCGCGGATCGGCGGCCCTGCCGATCCCGACTTTGTCGACTGGCTGGCGGTCGACCGGGTCGAGGGGCGCGAATATGATATCGGGCTACACCGTCACTGGCTCGACCCCACCCGCCCCTTTGCCGAAATCGTGCTGAAGCCCGCGCATGGCGCGCTCGTCACCTCGGCGACCCTGCGCGCGGGCGGCGACTGGGACGTGGCGGAGGCGCGGACCGGCGCGCCGCATCTGGCGCGTGGCCCCGCCCATTTCGTCGCCCCCAGCCCGTTCGATTATCCGAGCCGGGCCGAGGTGCTGATCGTCACCGACGTCAAGCGCGGCGACATTCCCCAACTGGCCAATGCCTATGCCCGGCTGATCGCGGCGTCGCGCGGGGGTACGCTGGGGCTGTTCACCGCGATCCGACGGTTGCGCGGCGTGCATGGCCGGATCGCCGACCGGCTGGCGCGCGAGGGGCTGGCGCTGCACGCGCAGCATGTCGATCCGATCGACACGGGGACGCTGGTGGATATCTTTCGCGACGATCCGTCGGCGTCGCTGCTCGGCACCGATGCGCTGCGCGACGGGGTGGACGTGCCCGGCGCCTCGCTGCGGCTGGTGGTGATGGAGGGCGTACCCTGGCCCAAGCCGACCGTGCTTCATGCCGCACGCAAGCTGGCGGGGGGCGGCAGCGCCTATGACGACCGTATCGTCCGCGCGCGACTGGCCCAGGCGTTCGGCCGGTTGATCCGCCGCGCCGACGATCGTGGTGCCTTCGTGCTGCTGTCCGCCGCCATGCCGTCGCGCCTGCTCGACGCCTTTCCGCCGGGCGTGGCGATTGCGCGCGTCACGCTCGACGAGGCGGTCGCGCGGGTCGCGGCCCGGCTTTCCTCCGACGCCGGGATCGGGCATGGATCGGTCGAAACCCCGCTGGCCGCCGCGACGGAGAATCCGATCCGATGAAGACGCTGACGCTGCTTCGCCATGCCAAATCGAGCTGGGACGATCCCGTCGCCCGCGACTTCGACCGGCCGCTCAACGCCAAGGGGCGGCGCGCGGCGGCGATGATGGGACGCCATCTGAAATCGCTCGACATGGCCTTCGACCATATCCTCGCCTCGCCCGCCGTCCGCGTGATCGAGACACTGGACGAAGTGTGGAGCGGTTATGGCCGCAAGCTGGCGCCGGTCTGGGACAAGGCGCTCTACCTCGCCTCCTCGGCCAGCCTGCTCGATCAGGTCCATGCGCTGCCCGACGCCTGCGACCATGTCCTGATGGTCGGGCATAATCCCGGGCTGGAGGATCTGGTCCTCGACCTGACCTGCGATGGCGAGTTGCGCGAACGGGTCGAGGAGAAATATCCCACCGCCACCGTCGCGCAGCTGACCCTGCCGATCACCCGCTGGGCAGATGCCGCTTCACACAGCGCGACCCTGATCGCCTTTATCCGCCCGCGCGACCTGGACCCGACGCTGGGGCCCGATACACCCTGACCTGTCCCCTGATAGGCTGTGGGCCAATCTGTCGGAAAATGACCCGAAAAACCGTTGGCGACCTGTTAGCCATCTGTTGACAGCCTGTGGATAATCGCAAAAAAGTGGCGTGAGTGAAGGAAGTTACTCCTTCCCCTCCAGCTTGGCCTTCAATCCCGCCAGCGCACCGAACGGCCCGGCCTCGTCCTCGCTGATAACCCCCGCTTCCTTCAAGGCCGCCGCCGCATGGGGGCTGCGCGGAAAAGGGTCGAGCGAGAGCGCGATGGTTTCGGCCGCAGCCTCGCCCAGATCGATCGTGCCGCCCTCGATCTCGATCGTGTCGAGCGAATCCTCGGACAGCTCGATCTCCTCGTCGCCGCCATGCGCCGAAGGTTCGACGAAGCGCAACGCCACCGGCTCGTCGACCGTGGCGGGCACCGGGTCGCCGGTTACCGAACAGGGCTGGGCCACCTTCGCGCGGACCGTGCCGGTGACGAGGATGCCCATCGCATCGCGCCGGACGACCAGATCGGCGGCGAGGGCGTCGATCGACACCAGTCCGAACCGCCCGGCCAGCGCGCGGCGCTCCTCTTCCGAGGCCTGGATCGTCACGGGCTTTTCACGCTCGCCGATCGTGTCGATCTTTTCGGGGCGGCTCCATTCGGGGGTCACGGCAATTCTCCCATTCTCAATCGGGCCAGCGACACCGCCGCCAGCCGCTCAGACAGATCGCGCATCCGATCGCGCACATGGGCGACGGCGTCCGGACCGGCGGGCGCATCCCCCCGATACAGATTGCGGAGCAACGCGGCATCCAGCGCCGCCCCCTCCCCCGCCAGTCCGTCGCGATAGGCGGTCAGGCGGCCGCCGAGCATCGCCATCATCCGGCCGATATGCTTGCCGACCACGATGTCGCCGATGCCCAGCTCGCGCAACTGCCCGTCCATGTCGGTGACGAAGCGTTCGGTCAACCGCGCGGCCAGCGCCGCCCCCTCGGACTCCCGCTCCAGCCGGATCAGGACCAGCGAGAGGATCGCCGCGATCATGTCGAACCGGCCATCGACCGTGTCGGGCACCGCGCCCTCGACATACCAATGCGGTTCGCGCGCGCGCAGCACCACCGCATTGTAGAGCGGCAACGCCTCGTTCCCGTCGCGCCCGAAATAGCGCGCCACCATCCGCTTCAGCCAGCCCGCGGCCATCCGCCCCTCCCTCGCCTTGCGCGATCACACCCGCGCGAGTGCTTGTATGCGTCTTTCCCTTGGCATATCGAGGGGGTGACGGTCGAGCGGATCGACCGCCTGTATATTTGCCTGTGCGGCCGATCCCCCGGCCCGGAGATGATGATGAGCGTTTCTTCGACCCGCGCCCTCGGGCTTGGCCTGGCGATGGCCTTGGCCGCGTCGGCCTGCACGCCGCTGCGGTCGCATCAGGGTTATGTGGTCGACACCGATCTCGTCAACTCGATCCAGCCGGGCGTGGATAACCGCCAGTCGGTGCTCCAGACGCTGGGCACGCCGACCATCTCCAGCCAGTTCGGCGGCGGCGACTGGTATTATGTCGCGCGCGACAGCCGCAATCTGGGCTTCAACCTGCCCAAGCCGGCGTCGCAGATCACGCTTCAGATCAGCTTCGATCAGGCGGGCAACGTGACGACGATCCGCCGTTCGGGCGTGGATCAGGTCGCCGACATCTCGCCCTATGGCAAGACCACCCCGACGCTGGGCCGCAAGCGCGGCTTCTTCCAGGACCTGTTCGGCAATATCGGCGCGGTGGGCGCACCCGGCGCGGGTGGCGGTCAGGGCGGTGGCATGGGCGGCGGACGCACCCGGCCGTAAGGGCCGGAGCGCCTCTCACCTACCCTTCCATTCCCGTGAGGTGACGTCGAAGCGCAGGGTCCGCGTTTCGCAACGGAAACCTTTGGCCTTCGACTTCGCTCAGGCTGAACGGAGATTGGGTACCCCCCGTTTGGCCGCGTCGCCTGGTAAGCAACGACGCGGCCGTGCCGTGCTTGGACCGGCACGATCCCGAAAGGGGGTGGGATCGGGCCTGCTAACGCCCCAAAACGAAAATGGGTTCGCCAGCGGGACCAATTCCGCCAGCGAACCCCTATTTCCGTAGCGTCGCGGGGCCCGATGGCCCCGCCAAGCGCCGGTTACTGGTTCATCGAGTCGAAGAAATCCTCGTTGGTCTTCGAGTTCTTCATCTTGTCGAGCAGGAACTCCATCGAATCGATCGTGCCCATCTGCATGAGGATGCGGCGCAGCACCCACATCTTGGACAGCTTGTCCTTTTCGACGAGCAGCTCTTCCTTGCGGGTGCCCGACTTGCCGACATCCATCGCCGGGAAGATGCGCTTGTCCGCCACCTTGCGGTCGAGGACGATTTCCGAGTTGCCGGTGCCCTTGAACTCTTCGAAGATGACCTCGTCCATGCGGCTGCCCGTGTCGATCAGCGCGGTGGCGATGATCGAGAGCGAGCCGCCCTCCTCGATGTTACGCGCCGCGCCGAAGAAGCGCTTGGGCCGCTGGAGCGCGTTCGCATCGACGCCGCCGGTCAGCACCTTGCCCGACGAGGGCACGACGGTGTTGTAGGCGCGGCCGAGGCGGGTGATCGAGTCGAGCAGGATGACCACATCCTTCTTGTGCTCGACCAGGCGCTTGGCCTTTTCGATCACCATCTCGGCGACCTGCACGTGGCGCTGCGCCGGTTCGTCGAAGGTCGAGGAGACGACCTCGCCGCGCACCGAGCGCTGCATGTCGGTGACTTCTTCCGGACGCTCGTCGATGAGGAGGACGATCAGGAAGACTTCGGGATGGTTGTCGGTGATCGCCTTGGCGATGTTCTGCAGCATCACCGTCTTACCCACGCGCGGGGGCGCGACGATCAGCGTGCGCTGGCCCTTGCCCTGGGGGCTGACGATGTCGATGACGCGTGCCGACTTATCCTTCTGGGTCGGGTCGGCGGGGTCGAGGATCAGCTTCTGCTCGGGGTAGAGCGGCGTCAGATTGTCGAAATTGACGCGGTGGCGGACCGCCTCCGGATCGTCGAAATTGACGCTGGTCAGCTTGGTCAGCGCAAAATAGCGCTCGCCGTCCTTGGGCGCGCGAATCTCGCCTTCCACCGTGTCGCCGGTGCGCAGGCCGTGCTTGCGGACCTGGTTGGGCGAGACATAGATGTCGTCGGGCCCGGCGAGATAGTTGGCCTCCGGCGAGCGCAGGAAGCCGAAACCGTCGGGCAGCACCTCGATCGTGCCCAGGCCCATGATCTGGTCGCCCTTTTCCGCCTGCTCCTTCAGGATGGCGAAGAGCAGGTCCTGCTTGCGCAGCGTCGACGCGCTCTCGACCCCCAGTTCCTCGGCCAGCTGCACGAGGTCGGCGGGGGTCTTCTTCTTCAGGTCTTTCAGATGCATGGGGATCGGTCCGGATGGTCGGAGGGCGTCGGTCGGCGAGGATCGCGGCGAAACGAGGCTGTCGATAAGGAAGCGTACGCGACGCGAGGACCGCGCCGTACAAGATTTGAGTTAGGATTCGGGGAACCCCAAGTCAATGGGGAAAGGGCCCGCCCCATATGAGACTCACGCCCCTCCCGCAGGCGGGAGGGGATGGGGGAGGGAAGGTCATGGGCAATGGTCTCGGTGAGACTCCCTGCCCTCCCCCAACCCCTCCCGTTTACGGGAGGGGAGCAAGAAGGAGGGCCCTCCCGCCTGCGGGAGGGGAGAAGAAGGGGTCAGAACGGCTTGATCACCACCAGGACCACGATCACCGCAGCCGCCAGCGCGGGCACTTCGTTGATCATCCGCAGCTGCTTGCCGGTCAGCGTCATCTGCCCCCGCGCCAGCTTCCTGGAATAGCCGACCATCCAGCCATGATAGCCGCTGAGCAGCAGCACGAAGAACAGCTTGGCATGCAGCCACCCCAGCCCCGGCACACCGGAAAACACCCCCAGCGAGGCCCCCAGCAACAGCCCCAGCACCCACACCGCGATCATCGCGGGCGTCAGGATGATGGCGCGCAGCTTGCCCTCGCGCTCGACCCAGCGCGCGGCGTCGGTGGCGTCACCAGCGACCAGCGCCTCCTGGTGATAGACCAGATAGCGCGGCATCATGAACAGCCCGGCCATCCAGAAGATCACGAAGATGATATGTGCCGCCTTCACCCATTCATAGGCGGCGCCGAGCAGTCCGATCATGATGCGCTCCGTACACGGGCGATCAGCCGCTCGACATGCGCGATCGGCGTGTCGGGCAGAATGCCATGGCCCAGGTTGAAGATATGCGGCCGCTCGGTGAACGCCGCCAGAATGCGGTCGACCGCGCCGTCTAGCGCCTCGCCGCCCGCAATCAGCGCCAGCGGGTCGAGATTGCCCTGCACCGGCAGCTCCTTGGGCAGATAGGTGTCGGCCCAGACGGGATCGACCGTCTCGTCCAGCCCGACCGCATCCACCCCCGTCTCACGGGCATAAGCGGGCAGCTTGCCCCCGGCCCCCTTGGGGAAACCGATGACCGGCACGCCCGGGCAACGCTGGCGGAAACCCTCGACGATCGCGGCATTGGGGGCGATCACCCAGCGCTCGAACTGCGCCGGGGACAGCGACCCCGCCCAGCTGTCGAACAGCTGCACCGCCTCGACGCCGTTTTCGACCTGGCCCGCCAGATAATCCACGGTCATCGCGACGATCGCATCGATGATCGCGCCGAAGCCGGCCGGATCGGCATAGGCGAAGCGCCGCGTCTCGCCCTGGTCCTTCGACCCCTGCCCCGCCACCATATAGGTCGCGACCGTCCAGGGAGAGCCAGCAAAGCCCAGGAAGGTGGTCTGGGACGGCAATTGCGCCTTCACCCCCGCCACGGTGGCATAGACCGGGTCGAGCCGCTCAGGGACGCGTTGAAGAGCATTCAGCGCATGATCGACCAGCGCGGGCGCCAGACGCGGCCCCTCCCCCGCCCCGAAGCTCAGATCCTGGCCCAGCGCCCAGGGAACCATCAGGATGTCGGAGAACAGGATCGCCCCGTCGAAACCGAAGCGCCGGATCGGCTGCACCGTCACTTCGGTCGCCGCCGCCGGATCGGTGGCCAGGGCCAGGAAGCCCCCCTTCTGCGCCCGGAGTTCGCGATACTCGGGCAGATAGCGTCCGGCCTGTCGCATGAGCCACATGGGCGGTGTCGCCTGCCGCTCTCCGTTCAGCACGGCGAGCAGGGGCTTTTGAATCGCAACGTCGGTCAGGAGACCCCCCTTCTTCTAAATAAGAAGATTCTAAGAATGGATTGTTGAAGTGGTTGGCACGTTGGTTGTCGGGATTATGCGGCTCTCCCCGATATGCCAACACGTTGACTCATGGGGAATCGCCGATTCAACGGGATTCGGATTCATGACCCCCGTAACTCACAGGCTGTGGAAAAGAATCGGGCCTGTGAGATTCATTGTGGACGAATCGGTCGTTATCCACCGCCGGTCCGCCGCTTGGCCGGTCGGCGAAGTTACGCTACCGATTCTTCCCATGTTATCCACAGAGTCATTAGGCCGGTCATGACGACGCGGCTCCACCTCCACCTTTTGTCCGATTCCACGGGCGAGACGCTGGAGAACATCGCCAAGGCGGCGCTGGCCCAATATGACGATGTGGAAACCGTCCGGCACTTCTGGCCGATGGTCCGCACCGAGAGCCATCTGGAGCGCATCCTGCAGGAGATCGCGCAGAATCCGGGGCTGGTGATCTATACGCTGGTCAACCCGACCACCCGGCGCGTGCTGGAGAGCCGGTGCCATGCACTGGGCCTGCCCACCGTCGCGCCGCTCGACCCGGTCAATGCCGCGCTGTCGGGGCTGTTGGGCGTGCAGGCCAAGATGCGGCCCGGTCGCCAGCATGTCCTGGACGCCGCCTATTTCGCGCGGGTCGATGCGATCCAGTTCACCATCGCGCATGACGACGGCATCGCCTGGGAGGAATGGGAGGAAGCCGATATCGTGCTGGCGGGTGTCAGCCGCTCGTCCAAGACGCCGACCTCCATCTATCTCGCCAATCGCGGGTTCAAGACCGCCAACATCCCGATCGTGGTCGAAAGCCCCCCGCCCCCCTTTCTGTTCACGCTGAAAAAGCCGCTGGTCGTCGGGCTGACCACCAGCGCCGACCGGCTGATCGCGATCCGGCGCAACCGGCTGCTCTCGCTGAACCAGGCGCCCGACACCGATTATGTCGAGCAGGAGGCGGTCAATCGCGAACTGACCTTTGCCCGGCGGATGTTCGCTGACAATGACTGGCCGGTGATCGACGTCACCCGCCGCTCGATCGAGGAGACGGCGGCGGCGATCATCTCGCTGGTGAATCAACGAAAGGCCGAAGCATGATCATCCTCGCCTCGCAAAGCGCCTCGCGTCGGTCGATGCTCGAGGCCGCCGGAGTGGCCTATGAGGCGCTGCCCGCGCGCGTCGACGAAGCGGGCGTGAAGGCGGCGATGGCGGGCGCCTCCCCCCGCGACCTGTCCGACGCGCTGGCCGAGATGAAGGCGGTGAAGGTGTCGGCGAATGCCGGGCCGGTCCCGGTGCTGGGATCGGATTCGATCGTCGCGCTGGCCGACGGCACGCTGCTCGACAAGCCCGAGAGCCGCGAGGAAGCGGCCGAGCATCTCGCGCGGATGAGCGGCGGCAGCCACGAATTGTGGAGCGCCGCCGTCATCGCCGAACATGGCCGCCCGGTCTGGCGGCATGTCGAGCGGGCGAAACTCCATGTCCGCCCGCTTTCGGGTGCCTTTATCGACCGCTATCTGGACCAGGAATGGCCCGAAATCGCGGGCTGTGTCGGCTGTTTCCGGATCGAGGGGCCGGGCGTCCAGCTCTTCTCGCGGATCGAGGGGAGCCATTTCACCATTCTCGGCATGCCGCTGCTGCCCGTCCTGGGCTATCTGCGCGAGCGCGGCTGGATGGCCGCCTGACAGGAAATTCCATGACCAAGCCCTATGCAGAGGTGATCGGCGACCCGATCAGCCATTCCAAATCGCCGATCATCCACAATTTCTGGGCCGAGGCGCTGGACCTCGACGTCGCGTATCGCGCGGTCCACGTCGCGCCCGAGGGGCTGGCGGCCTATTTCGCCGAGCGCAAGGCCGATCCCGATTGGCGCGGCTGCAACGTCACCGTGCCGCACAAGGTCGAGGCGCTGGCGCATGTCGAGGATCGCGGCGACGTCCGCACCACGATCGGCGCGATCAACACGGTGATCCGGGCCGAGGACGGCGCGCTGGTCGGCACCAACACCGATGCGGCGGGATTCTATGCGCCGCTGAGCGGGCTGGACCTCGCGGGGCAGCCGGTGACGGTGATCGGGGCAGGGGGGGCGGCGCGCGCCATCCTGTTCGCGCTGTCGCGCATGGGTGTCGGCCCGGTGACGCTGTTCAACCGCAACGTGCTCAAAGGCGCGGCGCTGCTGTCCTCCTTCGGCCTGAAGGGCCAGGCGCTGCCGATCGGCGCGGCGGTGCCGCCCTCGGCCCTGGTCGTCAACGCGACCAGCCTGGGGATGACCGACCAGCCGCCGCTGACCCTCGACCTGTCGGCGCTGCCCGAGGAGGCGGTGGTCTATGACATCGTCTATGCCCCGTTGGAGACCGATCTGCTGGCGGCGGCGCGGGCGCGCGATCTCGACACGATCGATGGGCTGGAGATGCTGATCGGCCAGGCGGCGGTGGCGTTCGAGCTGTTCTTTGGTGCCGAGCCGCCTCGCGACCGCGACGAGGAACTGCGCGGCCTTCTGCTCGGATGATCGTCCTCGGGCTGACCGGCTCGATCGGCATGGGCAAGTCCACCGTCGCGCAGATGTTCCGCGACGAGGGCGTGCCGGTGTTCGACGCCGATGCCTGTGTCCACAGGCTCCAGGGGCCGGGCGGGCGGCTGGTCGCGGCGATCGAATCGGCCTTTCCCGGCACCACCGATGCGAACGGCGTGAATCGGACGGCGCTGGGTCGCGCGGTGCTGGGCGATGATTCGGCGATGCGGCGGCTCGAGCGAATCGTCCATCCGGCGGTCCAGGCCGAGCGCGCCGCCTTTCTCCACCGCCATGCCGACGTGCCGCTGGTCGTCGTCGACGTGCCTTTGCTGTTCGAAACGGGCGGGGATAAGGCTGTGGATAAGGTGTTGGTCGTATCGGCAGAACCCGCCGTGCAGGAGGCCAGGGTGTTGGCAAGGTCCGGCATGACACGCGAGAAATTCGACGCGATTCTTGCACGTCAGCTGCCCGATGCCGACAAGCGCGCGCGCGCCGATCACGTCATCGCGACCGATATTCCCATCACCGACACAAAGCGCGCGGTGCAGCGGCTGATCACTTGCATGCGGGACTCCGAAGTCCGATAGTCGGGGCATGAGAGAGATCGTTTTCGACACCGAAACGACAGGGTTCAAATTTTCGGAAGGCGACCGGCTGGTCGAAATCGGCTGTGTCGAACTGGTCAACCGGGTCGAGACGGGGCGGACCTATCACGCCTATTTCAACCCCGAACGCGCCATGCCCCCCGAGGCGCAGGCGATCCACGGCCTGTCCGACGCCTTTCTGAAGGACAAGCCGGTCTTCGCCCAGGGCGTGGCCGAGTTTCTCGACTTCATCGGCGACGCGCCGCTGATCGCGCACAATGCGACCTTCGACTTCGGCTTCATCAATGGCGAGCTGGGCGCGCTGGGCTTTCCGCACGTCTGCGAGAAGACGCGGATGGTCGATACGCTGGCCATCGCGCGCAGCAAGCATCCGGGGGCCAAGCATACGCTCGACGCGCTGTGTTCGCGTTACGGCGTCGACCGGTCGCACCGCGTGCTGCACGGCGCGCTGCTCGACGCGCAACTGCTGGCGCAGGTCTATGTCGAGCTTATGGGCGGGGCGCCAGATCGGGCTGGGCCTGCTGGCCGAGACCATGGTGGAGGCGGGGCCGGTGGTCGTCGCCCGCGCGCCCGCCAAAGTCCGGCCGCCGCGCATCTTCCGCCCCAGCGAGGGGGAACTTGCCGCCCATGCCGCGTTTCTAAAGGGTATCACCGATCCGATTTGGGGGGCCGAGGCGTCCGGTTGACGCCACGGGACAGGCCAAAAGGACCGTCCCAGTCGTGTAAGACAAGGAGAAGACGATGGATATCCGGATTTCTGGTCATCAGGTCGAAACGGGCGACGCGCTGCGGACCCATGTGACGGACCGGCTTCAGGGTATCGCCGAGAAATATTTCGCCCGCGCCATGTCGTCGGAGGTGACGTTCGGCAAGGGGCCGCACGATATCGGCTTCAAATGCGATATCGTCATGCATGTGACCCGCGGCCTCGTCCTGAAGGGCCGCCACGATGCACAGGACGCGCATCTGTCCTTCGACGGTGCCGCCACCAAGATCGAAAAGCAGCTGCGCCGTTACTCGCGCCGCCTGAAGGATCGCAATGCGGGCCAGGCGATCGAACTGGCCGAGGCGGGGGCCTATGATGCGGGCTATACCCTGTTCGCCGAACAGGTCGATGAAGATGAGGCGGGCGATGCGCCCCTGATCATCGCCGAAACCCGCGTCGACATTCCCGATGCCAGCGTGTCGGATGCGGTGATGATGCTCGACCTGCGCAATACAGCCGCGCTGTTGTTCAAGAATTCGGGCACCGGATCGTATAACATGGTGTATCGCCGTGGCGACGGAACCATTGGCTGGGTCGAACCGCAGCGGGGCGGCTGACCTTTAAGCCCCTATCGTTCTTCCGCGTGGCCCGCTAATAGCCGGGCCGCGCGGGGGCGCACCGGAAAAAACGATGAACGACTTTAGCGATCTGTTGCGCCACGAAACCGTGCTGGCCGGTGTTACGGCCGCGAACAAGAAAAGCCTGTTTCCGGTTCTGGCGACGGCGGCGTCCGGTCCTGCCGGACAGAGCGCCAAGATACTGACCGACGTGCTGGTCGAGCGCGAGAAGCTGGGCTCGACCGGTTTCGGCGGCGGCATCGCCATTCCGCATGGCAAGGTCGCCGGGCTGGACCAGATCGTCGGCGTGTTCGCGCGGCTGGCGCAGCCGGTCGATTTCCAGGCGGTCGACGACATGCCGGTCGACCTGGTCTTTGCGATGTTCTCCCCCGCTGATGCGGGCTCCGCGCATCTCAAGGCGCTGGCGCGGGTCTCGCGACGGCTGCGCGACAAGGGCTTCGTCGCCAAGCTGCGCGGGGCCGGGTCGCCCGACGCGATCTGGGCGCTGCTGACCCAGGACGAGGCGCGTGACGCCGCGGCCTGAAGGCGAGGCCGCGCATTTCCGGGCGCTGGAGGCGCTCTATGCCGAGGCACCGATCAACCGGCTGTTCGACTCCTCGCTGGAGATTCCCGAACCCGGCGTCGCGCGTATCCGCTTCCTGGTCGACGAACGCCATTATCACGCGGCGGGGGCGGCGCATGGCACCAGCTATTTCAAGATGCTGGACGATGCGGCCTTTTATGCCTGCAACAGCCTGGTCACCGATCGCTTCCTGCTGACGACGCAGTTCAACCTGCTGCTCACCCGGCCGATGCGGGCGGGGGCGGTCGTCGCCGAGGGGCGCTGGGTCAGCGGACGGCGCCGGGTGTTCGTCGCGGATGCGCGGTTGATCGACGCCGATGGCGAAGAGGTCGCGCGCGGCACCGGCACCTTCATGCGCTCGCAGATCGCGCTGGCGGGGCTGCCCGGCTATCGGGCGGGTTGAGGCGATGGACGGTCGCCTGCCGAGCGGGATGCTGGTCACCGCGCTGCTCCGCCGGATGAACGATAGCGGCGGCATGGGCATGGTGCTGGCCAAGGGCGATCCGCAGGCGGGGGGCATATTGGTGATCGTCGTCGATACCGACCCCGTCACCGCCGAGCGCCGCGAGCGCGTGCTGGAGCGGGGGCTCGGCTCCGATGGCCGAACCGCGCTGATCGATTCGACGCCTGCAAACGATATTTTAAGCTATTGGCGCCGCCGCCGGTCGCGCGATCCCGACCTGTGGGTAATCGAACTGGACGGCGCTGCGGCGGAACGCTTCACCGCTGAAACGATCCTGCAACATTGACGAACGCGGCCGGATCGGCCACGAGCCCCCCATCTTAAAGTCGCGTTGTGCCGCGCTGGGTGCGATCCGGTCGGTTACGCAGTCGGGGGGAAGCCCGGACGAGTGCCCTTTGGGCTGCTCGGGTCCGTGATCCAACCGCATGTCTGTTCGAGTGAATGACGGTTTTCAAGCGAGTCGCGGCTACTGCGGCCATGGCTCTTTCCCTGGCGGGACTTCTCGCCACCAGCACCCCCAGCCTGGCGACCAATGTCGCCGCCAATGCTGCCGGTGGTGCCGTACCAGCCACGGCGATGGCTGTTTCCGGGATCAACGCCGCCGATCTGGCGATGGTTCCCCAGAGCGCCCGGGCCACCATGTCCGCGCTTCCCGATCTTTCCCAGGTTTCTGAAGCGGATGACGCCGGCGAATATGAAACGCTGGCCGAGGCCGTAGCCGCCCAGGACGAGATGGCGTCGAGCGAAGAGCTCCGCTGCCTTGCCGGTGCGATTTACTTCGAGGGTCGCGGCGAACCGCTCGCCGGTCAGCTCGCCGTCGCCCAGGTCATCCTGAACCGCACCAAGTCGGGCCGCTTCCCGACCAGCGTGTGCGACGTCATCAAGCAGCGCGGGCAGTTCAGCTTCGTGCGCGGTGGCGAAATTCCCTCGGTCAGCCCGTCGCGCGCCGCCTATCGCACCGCCATCGCGGTCGCGCAGGTCGCGCTGTCCCAGGCGTGGGACAGCACCGCGGGCAAGGCGCTGTACTTCAACACCCCCGGCAACCGTCCGGGCGTGCGGGTGCAGAAGGTCGCCGCGATCGGCAATCACATCTTCTATCGCTGATCCGGTCCCGCTCTGGCGGGGCTTTGCGTTTGTTCGTCAAATGTTCTAAGCGGGTGGCATGTTGGACATGCCGCCCGCTTCGTGTGTCGACGATCCCGCCTCGCCGCTCTGCGCCGCCGATGTCGCGCGCGGCGTGACTCGGATGCTGCTCCGCCACGATCTGATCACCATTCCCGAGGTTCCGCTGGAGGGCGGCCGCCGCGCCGACCTGATGGCGCTCGACGCGCGCGGGCAGGCGGTGATCGTCGAGATCAAGGTGTCGCGCGCCGACATGCTGGGCGACGGCAAATGGCCCGACTATCTGGCGCATTGCGACCGCTTCTACTGGGCGGTGCCCGCCGGGTTCGACTGGTCGCCGCTGGAGGGCGCCGCCTTCCTGCCCGAGCGGACCGGGATCATCGTCGCCGACCGCTATGACGCCGCGATCGTCCGGGAGGCGCACAGCGTGCCGCTGCCCGCGCATATCCGCAAGAAGGTGACGCTGAACTTCGCGAGGCGGGCGGGGCGGCGGATGATCGGGCTGACCGATCCCGATGCGGGGATGTGATTCCCTTGGCCTTCGACTTCGCTCAGGCTGAACGGCGTGAGGGAATGGAGATGCCCCCCAAACTCCGTTCAGCCTGAGCGAAGTCGAAGGCCACGCCCCCAACGCCCCGAACTACCGCGTCAAAACCAGCGTCACGATCGACCGCGGCGGTGCCACCGTCGAATCGACCGCCTCGGCATGATGCCCCGCATCGGTCAGGAACGCGCGCCGCTGCCACCGCCCCGGCACCGCGACGGTCAGCGGGCGCGGGGATAGCCCTGGATTGACATGGACCAGCACCAGCCGCCGTCCGTCGGGGGACAGCGCCGCGACCGTGTCCATATCGTCCACCGGCACCAGCCGATCCCCCGGCCGGATGAAGCGGCTGAACTGTGCCATCGCCCAATATTTGCCGGTGACGTGAATCGCATGCGGGCGATCCGCCGCGCCTTGCAGGTCGGCCTTGACGATGCCCCAGTTCGATCCCTTCTGCCCGTCGCGCGTGCTCAGATCCTCGACCGCCTGCCAGAAGACCCAGGCGGCGGGTTCCAGCCGCTTGATGTCCCCCACGACATGCTCGGCGAAGGCCAAGGGCGTCGCCATGCCGGTAAAGTCCTCGGGATCGCGCGACAGCGGGGTGTCGTTCTCGCTCATCCACAGCCGGATGCTCGACGATCGCGCGATGTCGCGCACCGCCGTCTGGTGAACGCTGCCATAGCTGTGGACGTTGAGCTGGCCGATCGCAGCGCGGGTCGCGGGCGGATAGGCGGCCCAGTCCTCGACGAACAGATTCGAGGCGGTCTCGTCGGGCGCGCCGACCACGGTCGCCAGGCCCTGCGCCTTCAGCGCGGCGGCGGTCGCGTCGATCATCATCGCCTGTCGCCGGGGCGACCAGTGCGCGCCCTCCTGCGTGTTGGCGGCGAACCAATAATCAGTGTTAGGCTCGTTGACCGGCGACAGGGTGCGGAAGGCGATATGGTGGCGCTGCTGCAATTCGCGGGTCGCGCGGACCAGATAGGTCGCGAAGGCGCCCTCCATGCCGGGGCGCAGATTGTCGTCGGTGCCCTTTTCCGCGCCCGACACGCGGCCGCTGACCGTCATGAACCAGGGCGGCGAGTTGGAGAAGGCCTCGAAGATCGGCTGCTTCACCCGCACCCGGATCGCGTCCAGCCACCAGCGCTGGTTGGCGTCCTGGTTCCAGTCCCACATGGCGGGGTCCTTGGGCCGCCACCAGTCCTTGCCCGTCACACCGGCGGGCTGCCGCCAGAATCCCGGCACCGCGCGGCCGACCTTCATATAGGGCTTGGTATCGGCGGCATTGCCCCCGCCGATATTGTAGCGCGCGATCGTCCAGCCCAGGCCGCCCGGCCCATAGAAGAGATCGGCCAGTCGCGTCCGCTCCGCCTCGGGCCAGCCGCCGGTGACATGCGCGAACCAGGCGAGCGCGGTGCCCCAGCCCTCGAACACGGTCGAGGGGCGATCGATGGCGGGGCGCAGCGTGACGGGCACCGGGCGATCCGGCCCGGGCGCCTGCGCCCCCACCGACGACGCCGACAAAATCATCCCCAGCATGGCCGCGACCCGACCGCCGCGCCTTGCCCGATCCGCCCAAAACCCCATCGCCTGCTCCCCGCCTGACCCGATTACGCAGGCATCTTAGCGGAGGAGGGGATGATCGCGTCAATCCATGGTGGAAAGGGGGCTGTTTTTTACTCGGACAATAATTCATCATGCCCGCATCAGGCAGAGGAGAATCCATGAAAAGGGCAACCAAGTTTCTGTTCGCGGCGGCGCTCGCCACCCTGTCGCTGAACGGAGCGTCGGCAACCGCGCAGACGGCACCGACGAGCGGCGGCGATCAGGTGGCGGTGCATGGCGACCGTCCCGGCGCGGTCTATGACCGCCACATCTTCGGCCAGTTCGCCGAGCATCTGGGCACCGGCATCTATCCGGGCATCTGGGTGGGCAAGGGCAGCAAGATCCCCAACATCAACGGCTATCGCCGCGACGTGATCGATGCGCTGAAGGCGATTCGCGTGCCGGTGATCCGCTGGCCGGGCGGCTGCTTCGCCGACGAATATCACTGGCGCGAAGGCGTCGGTCCGCAGGCCAAGCGCCTGACCAAGGTCAACACCAACTGGGGCGGCGTGACCGAGGACAACAGCTTCGGCACCAACGAGTTCATGAACTATACCGAGCTGGTCGGCGCCGAGGCCTATGTCTCGGGCAATGTCGGCTCGTCCGCGCCGTCCGAAATGGCCGAGTGGGTCGAATATATGACCTTCCCGTCCAAATCGACCTATGCCGAGGAGCGCCGCCGGAACGGCCGCGACCGCCCATGGAAGCTGGCGATGTTCGGCATCGGCAACGAGCTGTGGGGCTGCGGCGGCAATATGCGCCCCGAATATGCCGCCGACGTGACGCGTCGCTATTCCACCTTCCTGAAGGTGCCTGCGGGCGAGAAGCTGATGAAGATCGCCAGCGGTGCCAACAGCGACGACTATAACTGGACCGAGGTGATGATGCGCGAGGCGGGCAACCACTTCGACGGCATCGGCGTCCATTATTACACCATCCCCGGCTCGTGGGAAAAGAAGGGCGCGGCGACCGGCTTTGACGAGGAGGCCTGGGCGCGCACCCTGTCCAAGACGCTGAAGATGGACGAGCTGATCACCCGCCACGCGGCGATCATGGACAAATACGACCCCCGGAAGCGGGTCGCGCTGCTCGTCGACGAATGGGGCACCTGGTATGATGTCGAGCCCGGCACCAATCCCGGCTTCCTGTTCCAGCAGAACAGCCTGCGCGACGCGATGGTGACGAGCCTGAACCTCGACATCTTCGCCAAGCATGCCGACCGGGTGCGCGGCGCCAATATCGCGCAGATGGTCAATGTGCTCCAGGCGATGCTGCTGACCGACGGCGCGCGGATGGTGAAGACGCCGACCTATTGGGTGTTCGACATGTATAAGGACTATCAGGACGCCACCGTCCTGCCGGTCGATGTCCAGTCGCGCTGGTACAGCAAGAACCAGTGGGTGATGAAGGCGGTCAGCGCCTCGGCGGTGCGCGACAAGGCGGGCGTGGTCCATGTCGGCCTGACCAATGTCGATCCCAACCAGCCCGCGACCGTTACCGTCAAGCTGGACGGCCTGAACGCCGCGCAGGTGTCGGGCCGCATCCTGACGGGTGCCACGATGGACGCGCACAACACGTTCGACGCGCCCAGCCAGGTCGCGCCGCAGCCGTTCAGCGGCGCGACGCTGTCGGGGGGCATGCTGAGCGTGCAGATCCCGGCCAAGTCGGTCGTGATGCTGGACCTGCGCTGATGAAGGTCCGCGCCGGGGCGCTGGTCGCCGCCATCCTGCTCGCCCCTATGGCGTTCGTCGGGACGGCGGGGTCCGCTGCGCCCCGACGCGACCTTTCGTGGAACAGTCCGGGAGCGGGCAATCCGCTGCTGCCCGGCTATTTCGCCGACCCCTCCATCGTGCGCGATGGGGGGCGTTGGTATATCTTCGCGACGGTCGATCCCTGGGGCGACGACCGGCTGGGGCTCTGGACCTCGGACAATGGCCGCGACTGGACCTTCTCTCAGCCGAACTGGCCGACCAAGCAGGCGGCGACCAGCCCGACCTCGGGCGATGCCAAGGTCTGGGCGCCCTCGGTGGTCAAGGCGGCGAACGGCCGCTGGTACATGTATGTCTCGGTCGGCAGCGAGGTGTGGGTCGGCTCCGCGCCGTCGCCGGCGGGGCCCTGGGCCGATGCCAATGGCGGCAAGCCGCTGATCGCGCGCGATTTCGCGCCCCAATATCATATGATCGACGCCGAGGCGTTCGTCGACGATGACGGCCAGGCCTATCTCTATTGGGGATCGGGGCTGAACTGGGTCAACGGGCATTGCTTCGTCGTGAAGCTGAAGCCCGACATGGTGCATTTCGACGGCGAACCCCGCGACGTGACCCCGGCAAACTATTTCGAAGGCCCCTTCATGGTGAAGGAGAAGGGCCGCTATCTGCTGACCTATAGCGACGGCAACACGACCAAGGACACGTACAAGGTCCGCTATGCGGTCGGCCGCTCGCCGATGGGGCCGTTCACCGAGGCCGCCGACAGCCCGATCCTGCAGACCGATGCCGCCAGGCAGATCATCAGCCCCGGCCATCATGCGATCTTCGCGGACAAGGGGCGATCCTATATCCTCTATCACCGACAGGCGCTGCCGTTCGTGATGGGCAGCGAGCGGGTGTTGCGGCAAGTGGCGATCGATCCGCTGACCGTGCGCGCCGACGGAACGCTGGCGCAGGTCGCGCCCAGCCATGACCCGGCCATCCCCGCCTTCGCCGCGCAGCGGACGCGCGGGCTGCGCTGGACGGGGCAGGGGGCGGCGGCGCTGGCGGCGGACGACAATTATGCTACCGCCTGGCGGCCCGAGGCGGGGCAGCCGCCGGTGCTGACCGCCGATTTGGGCCGGATGCGCGCGTTCCGCGAAAGCAGGATCCGCCCGGCCTTCGTGATCCAGCCGCAGGATATCCGGATCGAGGCATCGCCCGACGGCCGCCAGTGGCGCGAGGTCGCGGCGGCGAAGGGGGTGAGCGGGTCGCCGATCGTGCTGCGCCATCCGGTCACGGCGCGCTTCCTGCGCATGACGGTGCAGGCCAGGGAACCCGCGATCCTGGAATGGTCGCTCTTCTGATCCGCCTGTCATAAAAAAACGGCGGGAAGGGCGGTAGCGACCGGACTCCGTCCTCCGCCGTGAAGGGAAAGTCCGTGGCGCTATCACCGCACTGGTCCGCCGAATGGCTGTCCATCTGGGAAGCCCCGGACGGCTGGGTCCATCGGCGCTATGATCGTCCGCACGCAGAGGGCAGCGTGCGGCGCGGGCGGTTGCTGTTCCAGACCGGGCGCGCCGACATGATCGAGAAATATGGCGATGCGATCGACCATTTCCGCACCTTGGGGTGGGATGTGACCGCATTCGATTGGCGCGGGCAGGGCGGATCGGGGCGGTTGGCCGAAGGGGACACCGGGCATGTCGAGGGGTTCGACCGGCTGATCGACGATCTCGCCGCCTTCCATGCCGATTGGGTGGCGCAGGGCGAGGGGCCGCATGTCGTGCTGGGCCATTCCATGGGTGGGTTCGTCACGCTCGCCGCGCTGGCGGCCGGGCGGATCGCGCCCGATGCGGTGGTGCTGGTCGCGCCGATGATCGCGATGCGCTCGCCGATCGGGCAATGGGCGGGGACGCGGTTCGCACGCTGGCAGGCGGGGCGGGGCGATCGCTTCCGCCCCGCCTGGCGTCGGTTGGAGACGCCCGCCGCCGCCACCGCCCGGCAGAAGCGGCTGACCCATGACCTTGCGCGCTTCGCCGACCAGCAGGCGTTTCGGCGGATGCGGCCCGAACTCTGTCTCGGCTCGCCCAGCTGGCATTGGGTGGCGGAGGCTTTCCGCGCGACGGCGGCGCTTCGCGACGATCCGGGGCTGGCGCGGATCGAGACGCCGGTGCTGATGCTGGTGGCGCAGGCCGACCGGCTGGTCGATGCGCGCGCCGCCGGGCGCGTGGCGGCGCGGATGCCGAACGCCATTTTGGTCTGTTTCGGCCAGGGATGCGCGCATGAGATCTTGCGCGAGGCCGATCCGGTCCGCGCCAACGCCCTGGCGGCGATCGACGCCTTTCTGACGCGGCGGGTGGGGGCGCCCGGCTGATCCTATCGCGCGCCGCAGCGGGTCGTGCCGCCGCCGCCGCCAAGGATGCGGCATTTGGGCGTGCCGTCGACCGTCACCCGGCCCAGCCCGTTATTGGCGATGGTCGCGCTATAGCGGGCCCGCGCCGTCACCTCGCCCGGCCCCTCCAGCGTGACGGCCAAGTCGCCGACCTCCAGCCCTTCGGCGGCGATGGTCACGGTGCCGTTGCCCGCCAGCCGCGCCTTGCCGACCCGCCCCCCGCCGATCGCCAGCCTGCCCGATCCCATCAGCGACGCGGCCAGCTGCTCGCCCTCCACCCGGTCGATCCGGACATCGGAGGGCCCCGCGATCGACACGCTCAGGCTGGGACCGCGCAGCGCCTGCGCGGTGATCCGCGATCCGCCGATGACGGTGATCGCCGACAGCGGCGGCGCGGCGAGGGTCAGCGTCACCGGCTGGCTCGCCGGGCGTCGCATGGTGGGATCGCCCGGCATCATCCGGACGACCAGGCTATGCCCGGCGACATGCGCATCGACCCGGCGCAGCGTCTCCGCATCCCCCGACAGCATGGCGCGCGGCGAGGGCGCGGTGGTCAGCGCGATGACGAACGCCCCCTCGACCCGCAGCGAGTCGAAGCTGCTCAGGTCGACCCGCCGATCCGCCGCCCCGGTGCTGGTGACGGGGATCAGGGCGGCCAGGATCAGAACGGACGGCAAAAGGTGACGCATCGCCCTATCCTCGTCCCGATCGGGCCGCTCGGCAAGCGCCGCCGGGCTGTCCTTATTGCCGTCCGCAGCGCACCGATCCCGAACCCGCCTTGCCGACCGTGCAGACCGAATTCGGGCCCAGATCGGCACTGCCCGACCCGGTCAGACCCACCTGGGCGGGACCATCGACCCGGACGGTCACATCGCCCGATCCGCTGATCCCGACCTTGGCCTTTCGGGCGTGCACACCGGCGGCGTTGAGGCTGCCCGATCCGGCGACGCCGATCTTCAGCGCATCGGCGGTGCCGGCGGCGCTGATCGAACCCGATCCGGCGATCCCCAGATCCGCATCGCCCACCCGCATCGCGGCGATGGCGAGATCGCCCGAGCCCGCGACACCGCCCTTGAAGCTTGCCCCCTCGACCCGGTCGATCGTCATCCGGCCCGATCCGCCGACTCCGGCGCCGGTCAGGCGGGGCAGGGTGACCATTACCCGGACGCCGGAGCGCTTGCCCCAATGCACGCCCTTTTTCAGTCCGATCAGCAATTTGTCGCCGTCGCGCGCGACGCGGAGCTGGTCGAGTTCGGCGCTGGGCCCCTCGGCGCGGACCGAGAAGTCGCGGCCGACCCGGATGTCGACCGGATCGCTGCCGCTCGACTCAACGCTGGTGAAGGCGGTCGCGGCATAGCTGCGCGCACCGCCCGACCCCTGAGCGGGAATGTCCTGCCCCCGCGCCTCGCTTTCGAAGGAACAGGCGGCGGTGGGGATGGCCAGCGCGACGATGGCCAGGAGCGAGGGAAGAGCGAGGGACTTCGTCATGGGCGACCTCCTGTGTATTGTGTGGACAATACACATGGTCGGGGCATGGGCGCAAATGAAAAGGGCGGCCCCATCGGGACCGCCCTTTTCGGTTCGGAAATGGCGAACGGCCTCAGGCCGCAGGCTTTTCCTTGTTGTAGATGGCGGCGGCGGCGCGCAGGATTTCCAGGATCTTTTCCTGGGCGCGGGGCTCGTCCACCTCTTCCATCGCGGCGAGTTCGCGCGCGAGGCGGCTGGTGGCGGCCTCGAAGATCTGCCGCTCGGAATAGCTCTGCTCGGGCTGGTCGTCGGCACGGAACAGGTCGCGGACCACCTCGGCGATCGACACCAGGTCGCCCGAGTTGATCTTGGCTTCATATTCCTGCGCGCGGCGCGACCACATGGTGCGCTTCACCTTGGGCTTGCCCTTCAGCGTTTCCATCGCCTCGCGCATGGTCTTGTCCGAGGACAGCTTGCGCATGCCGACCGACTCGGCCTTGTTGGTGGGAACGCGGAGCGTCATGCGCTCCTTTTCGAACCGCAGCACATAGAGTTCGAGCTGCATCCCTGCGATTTCCTGCTTTTGCAGCTCGATGACGCGGCCCACGCCATGTTTGGGATACACGACATAGTCACCGACGTCGAAGTGGAGCGCCTTGGCAGCCATTGGGGGCCTTTCCGGATCAAGGCCTTCGCGCGAGCGCCGAACGAGCGGAAATGGGTCCACTGATCAAGCCGGCCTCGGGAAGGAAGGGTCGAACACATCAAGGCGGGCCGTCGCGAGAAAAAGCTAGGCCCGTCGCGGAACCATATAGCATGGTCGCAACAAAATTACCAGCATATCCGCATGGCTACCCGTCGCAAGACGGCGCCGGTGCGGATCGGTCGACTCCGGTCGTTACCCCCGCTCAGTCACCCTTACCGGGTTCGGGGCTGAAGAACTGCTCATATTTGTTCTCGACGCCCTTCATCGCATCGGCGTCGGGCGGCGTCTGGTCCAGCTTGCGCGTGACGTTGGGCCATTGGGCGGAGAAGGTGTTGTTCAGCTCCAGCCACTGTTCCAGACCGCTCTCGGTGTCGGGCAGGATCGCCTCGGCCGGGCATTCCGGTTCGCACACGCCGCAGTCGATGCACTCGGACGGGTTGATGACGAGCATGTTCTCGCCCTCATAGAAGCAGTCGACGGGACACACCTCGACACAGTCCATATACTTGCAGCGAATGCAGGCATCGGTGACGACGTAGGTCATGACAACTCCCAAGGTACGAACGCGTGCTGCTATGCCGCGTATGGCGATCCGTCAACGCTTGAAACCGGCGAAGTGACCAGATCGCAGTAGCAGGCGCGTCCTTCGGCGGGTGGTCCGCGCCGGACGGGGAGCGATTCCACCCGCAGCACGCGCACCTGGCCATGATGCGCGAAGGTCAGGATGCTGCCGATCCGTACCGGCGCATGCGCCCGGTCGATCGCGCGCCCATCCATCCGGAAATGCCCGTCACACGCCATCGCCTGCGCCGTATCCCGCGACTTGGCGATCCGCGCCCACCAGAGGAAACGGTCGAGCCGCATCGACTCGGGGGCAGGGGCGCGGTTCGTCATGGGGTCAGGCGGTCCTTTCGGTGGGAAATAAAGGTCACGGCGTGCGCCCCCAGTCGGCGAGCGCGGCGAAGGCGTTGCCTGGTCGGGCTTCGACCCGGGGAGCGGGGCGGGCAGGGGGACGGCCGCGCCAGATCCAGCGGGGGGCATCGCCCTCGGCGGCGGGGCGGACCTTGCGGAAACCCAGATCGCCCATCAGCCGGTCGAGCGTCGCGGGCTCCAGCCCGATCGAGGTGGCGAGCGCCGGGTCGGGCGCGAACGGCCCGCGCCCGTCGCGCGCGTCATGGGTGGCCCGCGCGATGCGTTCGACCAGATCGATCCGCACCGCCTGGTCGCCCAGCGGGCGGAAGCCCGAGGCGACGCTGCGCCCCGGCTCGTCACGGCGCAGGGTGGTCGCGCCGATCCGCGCCAGTTCGGGGCTTTGCCCCCAAAGCGTCATCAGCGTGCGCCGCCACGCCGCCGCGGCGGGCTTGAGCAACCGCGCATCGAAGATGTCGAGCGTCCCGATGGTGATCCCCAGCCCGCGCAGCCGCCGCCGCTCCTCGGGCGACAGCGCGTCGATCATCAGCCGCAGCGGCTGGCGCGGGACGATCCCGCCCGCATCCTCCAGCGCGGCGGCGACGGCGCGCAAGGCGGGCGACGCCTTGGCCTCGCGCGCCAGGGCCGCGAGCCGGACGAGCGCGGGCACATTCCGGTCGAGCGCCCGTGCCACCCAGCCGTCGAGGCGCGCCTTCACCCGCTCGCGAAGCGGCTGGCTCAGGCAATCGAGATCGCGCTCCAGCCGCACGACCGGCCGCCCCAGCGACGGCCCCGCGACCAGCCGGGCGACGCCATGCCCGTCCCAGACCAGCCGGTCCTCGGCGAGGAGGATCGCCTCCTGCCCCGCCGCGATCAACGCCTCGGCCCGCCGCGATCGCTCGGTGCCCAGCCGCTTTTCGGCCGCCGCCAGCAACAGCCTCTTGTCATTGGCGCGCGCCCCCGCCTCGACGGTGAAGCGGAACCCCTCCAGCCGCCCGATCGGGTGATCCTCGACCAGCACCTCGCCCTCCGGCCCGATGGTGACGGGCAGCGCGCCCGCATCCGCGCCGATGCGGCGGATCAGCGCGGTCGTCCGCTTGTCGACGAAACGCTGGGTCAGGCTGGCATGGAGCCCGTCGGACAGCCGCTCCTCGATCTCGCGGGTTCGCTCGGCCCAATGCTTGGGATCGGCCAGCCAGTCGGCCCGCTGCGCAATATAGGCCCAGCTGCGGATCGCAGAGAGGCGGCCCGCCAGCGTCTCGACATCGCCCGCCATGCTGTCCAGCCGCGCGATCTCGTCGGCGAACCACTGGTGCGGGACATGGCCCAGCCCCTCGGACAGATGCCCGAACACGCGCGAGACGAAGCGGGCATGCGGATCGATGCCGACCTTGCGGAAATCGGGAATGCCGCACGCCGCCCACAGCCGCGCGACCATGGCGGGCCGCCGCACCCGGTCGCGGACCCAGGGTTCGTCGGCCAGCCGCTTGAGCACCCGCAAATCGGTGGCGAGCGGGGCGGCGCGCAGCACGCCGGGTTCGGGCTTGCGCTCCAGGCTCTTGATCAGCGCATCGATGCTCGACAGGTCGGGATCGCCGTCGCGCCAATAGAGATGGTCGAGCCGGGGGAAGCGATGCTCCTCGATCGCCAGCATCTCTTCGGGCAGGAACGCGTCGGGGCCTTCCTCGGCCAGCGCGCCGAAGGTGCCGTCGCGGTGGTGGCGCCCGGCGCGGCCCGCAATCTGGGCCATTTCGGCGACGGTCAGGCGACGACGGCGACGCCCGTCGAACTTGTGCAGCCCCGCAAAGGCGACATGCGCGACGTCCATGTTCAGCCCCATGCCGATCGCATCGGTGGCGACGAGATAATCGACCTCGCCCGCCTGGAACATCTGGACCTGCGCGTTGCGGGTGCGTGGGGACAGTGCCCCCATCACCACCGCCGCGCCCCCGCGCAGGCGCCGCAGCATCTCGGCGACGGCATAGACCTCCTCGGCGGAGAAGGCGACGATGGCCGAGCGCTTGGGCAGGCGGCTGATCTTCTTGGCGCCCGCATAGGACAGGGTCGAGAAGCGCGGTCGTGCGACGATCTCCGCCTCGGGCACCAGCGCGCGGATCATGGGCTTGAGCGCCTCGGACCCCAGGATCATCGTCTCGTCCCGGCCGCGCGCGTGCAGCAACCGATCGGTAAAGACATGACCGCGCTCGGGATCGGCACCCAGCTGCGCCTCGTCCAGCGCGACGAAGGCGACGTCGCGGTCGGGCATAGATTCGGCGGTGCACAGGAACCAGCGGGCGTCGGGCGGCACGATCTTTTCCTCGCCCGTCACCAGCGCGACTTTTTCCGGTCCCTTCAGCGCGACGACGCGGTCATAGACCTCGCGCGCGAGCAGGCGGAGGGGAAAGCCGATGATGCCGCTGCTATGCGCGCACATCCGCTCGATCGCGAGGTGCGTCTTGCCGGTGTTGGTCGGCCCGAGAACGGCCGTCACGGTGCCCGATACGCGGCTGGTCATGATCCCTACATCGGGCTTCGCGCGGCCGGTTGCAACGGCATGAAGCAAGATGGCGGATGTCGGGCCGGTTTCGGCCCGAACCGGCCACGCCCGGTCGCAGCATCGGGGCGGGGGGCGGCGCGGGCGTTTGACTTTGCGGCCCCGGCTTCGCACGGCCCTTTCGTGCGCCGGGGGGATCGGCGACGCTGATCGACGACAGACGGACGCATCACCCACCCATGTTCCTGACCACCGACGATACATTGATGGCCTCGGGCGGCTTCGGCTCGGGCGGAACGGCCGTCCGGCTGCCGGGCACCGCGCTGGCGCCGATTCCCGGCGGATGGCTGGCACGCTGGCGCGCGGGATTGCGCGGCATCGACTGGGTGCCCGATCTGGGCGCGCAGATCGGCAGCCGTGCCTGGTGGCGCGGACTGGCGACGTGCACTGGGCTGTGCGCCGCGACGATCGCGATGGCGCCGGGCTTTCACCGCCCGATCCTGTCCCCCTCGCCCGCCGCATTGACGGGAGAGGCGCGGAGTAACGCCCGGGCGCAGGCGATCGCGCCGCTGGCGCTGGGGGCCGATAGCGGTCGGCACATGGCCGCGAACGAACTGGTGGCCAATCTGGCCGAGGCGCCCGAGCGGCCGGTGGTCGAGCTGTCCGCCACCGTCGGGTCGGGCGACCGGCTGGCGCGTGTGCTGCAACGCGCCGGGGTGGCGCGCGACCAGGCGCAGGCGGCGGCCGATCTGGTCGCACAGGCGACGGACGGCGCGGACATCGCCTCGGGCACCCGCGTCATGCTGACGCTGGGGCGGCGGCCCAGCCGGACGGTCGCGCGGCCGCTGGAATCGATGACGCTACGCGCGCGCTTCGACCTGGCGGTGACGCTGACCCGCACCGCGCAAGGGCTGGCGATGACGCAGCAGCCGATCGCGATCGACCGCACCCCGCTGCGCCTCCAGGGGCTGGTCGGATCCAGCCTGTACCGTTCGGTCCGCGCGGCGGGCGCCCCGGCCAAGGCGGTCGAGGCCTATATCAAGGCGCTGTCGGCGCGGCTGTCGGTCGGGCGCGATGTCCGGCGCTCGGACAGTTTCGACCTGATCATCGAACGCGAACGCGCCGCCACCGGCGAGACTCGGCTGGGCAAGCTGCTGTTCGTCGGGCTGAACCATGGCGGTCGCCAGATGCAGCTCGCGCGGCTGGCGGGGGACGAGGACAGCCCCTGGTATGACGTCAACGGCCAGGGCGAACGGCGCGGCGCGATGGCGGTGCCGGTCGCGGGGCGTGTCACCTCGTCCTTCGGCAAGCGGATGCACCCGATCCTGGGCTTCATGCGGATGCACAAGGGGACCGATATCGGCGCCCCTTACGGCGCGCCGATCCATGCGATCATGGACGGCGTCGTCCAGTTCGCCGGGCGATCGGGCGGCTATGGCAATTTCGTGAAGCTGACCCATGCGGGCGGGATCGCCAGCGGCTATGGCCATATGAGCCGTTTCACGGTCCGCTCGGGCGCGCGCGTCCGCCAGGGGCAGGTGATCGGCTATGTCGGCTCGACCGGCATGTCGACCGGGCCGCATCTGCATTGGGAGGTGTGGAAGAACGGCGTGACCGTCAATCCCTACAGCCTGAAGCTGACGAGCATGGCCGCGCTGTCGGGCGCTAGATTGCGCGCCTTCCGCCAAGAGGTTCGCGCGCTTCTGGCGGTTCAGCCGGGTCGCTGAGCCGTTATTTCCCTGCCCCGCGCCAGCGGGCGACGGTGTCGGCCAGCATCGCATCCCCGCGGGCGGGACGCGCCCATAGCTCGGTGATCGTCATGTCGCCGGAGGCGGGGCAAAGCGCCTCGTCCAGCGTGTCCAGGCTCGCGCGCATCGGCAGGGCGACGCCCTCGCCGCACAGGATCGCCTCGCGGTTACGCAGCGCCGAGATGGTGTCGAGCAGGCCGCGCCCGCCCTCGGGCATCGCTGCGCGGACCACCGCCTGATCGCGTTCGTTGTTCAGCCGCATCGCGATGATCGTGCCGCATTGCGACAGCACGCCCTCGGCCAGATCGGACGGACGCTGGGTCACCAGCCCCAGCGAGACGCCATATTTGCGCCCCTCCTTGGCGATGCGCGACAGGATGCGCCCCGCCGCCGAATGGCGTTCGGCGTGCGCGGGGATGTAGCGATGCGCCTCCTCGCAGACCATCAGCACGGGGCGGCGATCCTCGGGCCGCGACCAGATCGCATGGTCGAAGATCATCCGCGCCAGCATCGCGACGACCACGCTCGTCACCTCGGAAGGGACGCCCGACAGGTCGATGATCGAGATCGGCCGCGATCCGCCCGGCATGCGCAGGATGCGCCCCAGAAACGCCGCCATGGTGTCGGCGACCAGCATGCCGGAGAACATGAAGGCATAGCGGGAATCGCCCTTCACCTCCTCGATCCGCGCTTTCAGCCGCTGATAGGGCGCAGTGTCGCCCGCACGGTCCAGCTTGCCCATCTCCTGCGCGATCGCGGCGGTCAGGTCGGACAGCAGATAGGGGATGGGGGTGTCGATGGTGACGCGGGGCAGCTCGGCCGCCGCCCGGTTGCGCATCCGCGCGGCGAGCAGACAGCGGGCCAGGATGTCGACCTCCGCCTGGCGCTCGGCCGGACCGGCGGAGAGCAGCATCTCGGCATGTTCCTCGAAGGTCATCAGCCAATAGGGCATGCGCAGATTGCCGACATCGTGGATCTCGCCCCGGTCGGAAAAGGCGCGGGCATATTCGCCGTGCGGATCGATCATCACGACATGGCCCAGCGGCGCGAGCGCGCAGATGCGGTGCAGGATCAGCGCGGTCGCGGTCGACTTGCCGGTGCCGGTCGATCCCAGCATCGCGAAATGGCGGCCCAACAGCGCGTCCACCGCCAGCATCGCGGGCACGCTGCGCCCCGGATGGACGGTGCCGATCCGGACGGTAGTGGCATGGCGCTGGCCATGGATCGCCGCCAGCTCGGCCACCGAGACCGCATGGACGGTGCTGCCCGGCACCGGATAGGCGGTGACGCCGCGTCGAAAGCCGTACAGCTCGCCCGTCTCGGGGTTGCGCATCGCCTCGCCCATCAGCTCGATCTCGGCGGCGATGGCGGCGGCGTCCTGTGCCGGGTCGAGCGTCAGCGAGCGGATGCTGCCCACGATCCAGCGATCGCCATGGCGCAGCTTGACCGGGGTCGCGACCTGTCCGGCCTGCGCCAGCACGGGATCGGCATCGCCGGACAGCAGCGCCAGTGCCTCGCGGTCGAGCAGGACGCGCCCGCCCGCGCCTGCGATGCCGAGCAGCCAGCCGATCGCGGGCGTGTCATGGGAAAGCGTATCGGACGGTCGGGGCAGGGGGGCGTGCATCGGCCAGCACATATCCGGTCAGGGGGAGGAATCAGCCCCGACCGTTAGGGATCAAAGACTTAAGAAGCCGTATCGATCCCGCCTCAGACCCGCCGCGCGATCCACCCGGCGGTCCAGCCGAGCAGCACCGAGAGCGCGACCACGGTCAGGCCATAGGGGATGGCGGCGCGGTCGGCGGCGCGCGCGACGAACCGCTCGAACCCCGATTTGCGGATGTCGATATCGCGCACCGCGGCGGCCAGCACGCGGCCGTCGCGGATCAGGAACGTCTCCGCGGTGAAGCGTCCCACCGGCACGCGCGCGGGGATGGTCACGCGCGCGCGGTAGAGGACATTGTCGGTGATCTCGACCGCGCGCGGCGCCTCGACATACAGGCCCGCACGGCGGCGCTGGTCGACCAGCCCGGCCTGGAACCGCGCCTGCACATTGGCGGGCGCGTTGGAGGCGGGGGAAAGCTGCAGGCTGTCCAGCCCCAGTTCGTAGATGGCGCGCGTCCGGTCGTCGACGATCCGGTTGATCGGGCGGGACGATGCGATGGCGTAGAAGGACGGCGCCGACTGATAGCGCAGCCGCCCGGCATTGACCCACAGCCCGGCGATCTTCTCCTTCTCGCGGATCAGGATCGACTGGGTCGGGCCCTTGACCACCACGACGATGTCGGTCGGCCGGTCGTCGCTGGGCGGGCGACCGCCGGGATAGAGGATCGCGCCGAACAGCAGCAGCTCGGCGCCGGTGAAGCTGTACACGATCTCGATATCGCGCTGCGACACGTCGGGGACCAGCACCGGCTTGGCCTGTCCCATCAGCAGCGGCGCGAGCAGCGTCAGGAGCGCGGCCCTCCTCACAGCAGCTGGACCGTGAAGATTTCCTCGGGCCGCCAGACCAGCCCCAGCAGGATGCGCAACCCGACGAGCAGGACGATGACGGCCAGCGCCAGGCGGAGATATTCGGGTTTGACGTTGGTCGCCAGCTTCGCCCCGACCTGCGCGCCCGTCACCGAACCGATCAGGAGCAGCGCAGCCAGCACGATATCGACCGCCTTGGTCGTGGTCGCATGAACCATGGTCGCGGCGGCGGTGACGAACAGCGTCTGGAACAGCGAGGTGCCCAGCACGACATTGGTCGCCATGCCCAGGATATAGATCATCGCGGGGACAAGGATGAATCCGCCGCCCACGCCCAGCAATATGGTCAGGATGCCGATGAAGAAGCCCAGCAGCAGCGGCGCCAGCGGCGAGATATAGAGCCCCGAGGCGTAGAATCGCGTGCGAAAGGGCAGGGCGGCGACCATCGGGTGATGCCGACGCCGCGCCGCGCGCTGGGCGACGCCCCGGCGCTGTGCGATGATCGCGTTCGTCGCCTCGCGCGCCATGACCGATCCGATCCAGCCGAGCATCAGGACATAGACGATGGCGATGACCGTATCGATCTGCCCGCTCGCCTGGAGCAGGCGGAAGATCCAGGCCCCCGCGAACGACCCGACGATGCCGCCCGCGACCAGCACCCCGCCCATCTTCACATCGACCCCGCCGCGCCGGAAATGCGCGAACACGCCCGAGACGCTGGCCCCCGTCACCTGGCTGGCGGCGGAGGCGGCGGCGACGGTGGGGGGAATGCCATAGACGATCAGCAACGGCGTGGTCAGGAAGCCGCCGCCGACCCCCAGCATGCCCGACAACAGGCCCACGCCCGCGCCCAGCGCGACGATGACGAGCGCGTTGACCGACAGGTTGGCGATCGGAAGATACAGGTCCACGGCGGCGTTATAGCCCGATAGGCCTTGCCGAACAGTATCGGCGGATCAGAAATCGCCCGCCAGCGACAGGGCCGGACCCGAGTTCGGCGCGGCGCGCCCCGCGATCCTCTGTCGCCAGTCGAGCGACAGGCGCACCCACCGCCCGGCGAGCGGCACGCCCACCCCCAATGTGGGACCGATATCCAGCCGCCGCACCTCGCGCTGCGCCCCGCCCCACAGGCCCAGCCCGAGGTCGATGCCGGCCGCCAGCGGCGTCGTCACCCGGGCCGCGCCGTCGGCAAAGGGCTCGATCCGGGCGCGGGCCACCGCCCCGGCCTGCGCATACAGGGTCAGCGCGAGCCCCGGCGCGACCGGCCGGGGGCCGATCCCCGCCACCGCCAGCAGGGCAGGCCCGCCATCCCCGCCATCCAGCGGGATACGCTGCTCGACCAGCACGCGAACCGGCCTATGGGGAAAGGGGCGCCAGTCGAGCCCCGGCGCGATCTCCCGGCTCATGCCGTTCAACGCCGACGAGACCCGCAGGCTGGCGGACAGGGTGCCGCTTCGGTCGAGGCGACGGAGCAGCCGGACCCCCGCCTGCGAACCGCCCAGTTGTCCGCCAGGCGTCAGCGCATCGCCACCCCTTCGCAGGATGGCCCAGGCGGAGGTGCTCCATCGGTCGGGCGGTGGCGGGCTTTCGGGCAGAAGCGGAATCGCATCCGCCGGCGGGTTTGGTCTCGGCGTGTCGTCCGGGAACGGCATGACGGACGATAGCGGAGGAGTGGCGGGGGCTGGGACGGGGATGGACCGGTTTCGTTCGGGGTGTCGTTCGGTGGGTCGCTCCTTGGCGGCGCCTGGCCGGACCGCGCGCACCGCCACCGGCTGCGCGCCCGACCGCATGGCGAGATGCAGGGTTGGGGGCCGGGCCGCCGTCACCGGCGCATCCGTATCGGGCGGCAGCAGGAAGGCGACCCGTCCCAGCGTCCATAACGCCAGCGTACCCCCCAGGAAGCGCAGCGGCCGCCCGCTCATGGTTGCGGCGACAGGTCTGGAAAGGCGTGGCTGGTCTTGTCCCAGACGACTGGCCGCCCGCGCAGCACGAGAAGATAGCGGAGCAGCGCCCGCGGCGCGGCGGCCAGCGCGACGAAATTGCCGATGACGAAGCGCGGCAGCGACCACAGCGCCTCCCGCCAGCCATAGGCCCGGCCGGTAAAGACCATCCGCATTGTCAATCGCCACCCCAGCAGCAGCGCGTTGATCGCGAACAAGGTGCGGAGCGCCGGGGTGAGCGGTGGCAGCGGATGCCCCTCGACCCACCAGGTCACGATGCCGAACGCCTCGGCGAACAGCCCCAGATAGGCCGCCGCCAGCACCAGCATGGCGAGCGGCGCTCGCCGGTCGCGCAGCCGCCACCAATGATCGCCCAGCGCGGCGGTGCGGCTCCAGCCGGTACGGTCCCAGCCGATCAGAGCGATGCCCGTCATCCACCGCGCCTTTTGCCGGATCGCGGCGATCAGCGTGGCGGGGAAATAGGCGCGCACCGCGACGATGCCGCCCGCCGCTCCGTCGGCGACCCGTGCGAACAGCCCTTCGCCCCCCAGCTCGGCGATGCGCAGACCCAGTTCGTAATCCTCGGTCAGGCTGGTCGAATCGAATGGATCGCCGCCGCGCCGCGCCGCAATCTCGGCCAGCATCGTCGGGGCAATGGCGCAGCCTGTCCCCGCCAGCGGCATCCCCGCCCCGATCCAGGTGCGCACGACCAGCTGCTTCTGATGGCTTTCGGCAAATTCATCAGCATAATGGCCGGACACCAGTCGCGAGCCCGGCACCACCAGCGGCAGCACGGGCAATTGCACCACCGCGCGTCCCTCGATCAGCGTGTCGAACACCGTCAGTTCGTCGGGATGCACGACATCCTCGGCATCGTGCAGGACGATCGCCTTGACCGTGAAATCCTCCGCCACGCGATCCCGCGCCAGCGCGCGCCACAGTGCGTTGAGGCAATCGGCCTTCGTGGTGGGGCCGTCGCGCGGGCCGATGACCAGTCGGACGCGTTCGTCGTGTTGCGCCACATCGGCGGCGGCGGCGATGGTGGCGGGGTCATTGGGGTACAGCCCGACATAAAGCCGGTAATCGGGGTGGCGGAACCGCACCAGCGCCGCCGACAGCATCGCGCCGATCACAGCCGCTTCGTCCCAGGCGGGGATGAAGACGATCATCCTGCCCGGCTCCAGCGGCGGGGGCAGGGCATGGCTGTGGATCGGGGTCGCGCTACGCCTCGCCAGACGCCGCGCCAGATAGAGCAGATCGACCAGAAGATCGTCCAGCCCACCGATCAACAGCCCCGCCGCTGCGAACAGGGTCAGCTCGCGCGCGACGACGGCCATCACCCCCGTGACATCCATCCGGCATTCCCCCTTTGCCGATGCGCGAATGTGACGGCCGGATTGCGGCGGATCAACAGGATTATGGGAAGGCGGATGGTTGCACCGCGTGCTGCGCTGCAACATATAAAAGGGGAAAGGACATCTTCATGGCGCGGACATTTCCCCCCGGCATCGTCCATACCGCGCTGGCGGTGGGCGGCTTTGCGATCGGTACCACCGAATTCGCCGCGATGAGCCTGGAGCCCGATCTGGCGCGCGGGCTGGGCATCGATGCGCCGACTGCGGGCCATGTCATCAGCGCCTATGCGCTGGGCGTCGTGGTGGGCGCGCCGATGCTGGCGGTGCTGTCGGCCCGGCTGGCGCGGCGCACGCTGCTGATCGCGCTGATGCTGATGTTCGCGGTCGGCAACGGCCTGTCCGCGCTGGCGCCCGATTATCACTGGATGCTGTTCTTCCGCTTTCTCAGCGGGCTGCCGCACGGCGCCTATTTCGGGATCGCCGCGCTGGTCGCCGCCTCGCTGGTGCCCGAGGATCGGCGGACGGTCGCGGTCGGGCGGATCATGCTGGGGCTGACGGTGGCGACGGTGATCGGCGTGCCGCTGGCGCAGATGCTGGGGCAGTGGCTCAACTGGCGCTGGGTGTTCGGGGTGGTCGCGGGGCTCGCGCTGCTGACCGCGACCCTGGTCTGGATCGCCGCGCCGCATGACCGGCCGGACGAGGGCGCGACCATCCGGCGCGAGCTGGCGGCGCTGGGGCGCGGGCAGGTCTGGTTGACGCTGGCGATCGGGGCGATCGGCTTCGGCGGCATGTTCGCGGTCTATACCTATCTGGCCGCGACGTTGACCGAGGTGACGGGCATGTCCACCGCGACCATCCCGCTGGTGCTGGCGGTCTTCGGGTTGGGCATGACGATCGGCAATATCGTCGTGCCGCGCTTCGCCGACCGTGCCCTGATGCCGACGGCCGGGGGGCTGCTGCTTTGGTCGGCGGCGATGCTGGCGCTCTATCCGCTGGCGGCGGGGAGCCTGTGGACGATCCTGCCCAATGTCTTCGCCATCGGGCTGGGCGGCGCGCTGGGCACGGTGCTCCAGACGCGGCTGATGGACGTGGCGGGCGAGGGGCAGGGGCTGGCCGCCGCGCTCAACCATTCGGCGTTCAACACCGCCAATGCCATCGGCCCCTGGGCAGGCGGCCTGGCGATCGCACACGGGCTGGGCTGGACCTCGACCGGCTATGTCGGCTGCGGGCTGGCGCTGGGCGGCTTTGCGATCTGGCTGGTCGCGATGCGATTCGCCGGAGACACGCTCAGCGGGCCAGCGGATCGATCGAATCGTCCGGTGCTGTCGCACTGAGGTCTTTCGCCACCGCCTCGACCCGCGCCATCACGCGCAGGATATTGCCGTTGGTCAGCCCCGCGAGATCGGCATCGCTCCAGCCGCGCCGGACCAGCTCGGCCAGCACCAGCGGATAGCCCTCGACGCCGGTCATCCCCTCCGGCCCGGTGCCGTTGATCCCGTCATAATCGCCGCCGAAGCCCACCGCGCCGCGCCCTGCGATCCGGGCGATATGCTCGATATGGTCGGCGACCATCGTCGCGGTCACGCGCGGGGCGGGGTTCGTGGCGTCCCAGGCGACCAGCGGCGCGGGACTGCGCGCGCCATAGACATTGGCGGGCACGCCGACCGATTTCGCGAATGCCGTACGCCGCGCGTCCCAGGCCCGCCAGGCGCTCGACAGAAAGGCGGGATAGCAATTCACCATCACCACCCCGCCGCCCGCGCCGATCCGGCGGAGCAGCGCGTCGGGGATGTTGCGCGGCGCATCCGCCAACGCGCGCGCGTCGGAGTGCGAGGCGATGACCGGCGCCTTGCTGACGTCCAGCACCGCCGCCATCGTCGCGTCCGAGACATGCGCGACATCGACGATCATGCCGATCCGGTTCATCTCCGCCACGACCGCGCGGCCAAAGGCGCTGAGCCCGTTGGCGTGTGGGGCATCGGTCGACGAATCGGCCCAGGCCAGGCTGCGGCCATGAGTCAGCGTCAGATAGGCGACGCCGAGCGCCTTATACTGGCGCAGCACCGACAGCCGCCCGTCGATCTGATGCCCGCCCTCGACCCCGATCAGCGAGGCGACGCGGCCCGTCTGCGCGATCCGGCGGACGTCCCCGGCGGTGCGCGCCATCGCCATCCGGTCGGGATGCGCGGGCGACAAGGCGGTGGACGCGGTCGATCTGTTCCAGCGTCATCTCGACCGCGCGCGGGCCGGTGACGTCGGCGGGAATCCAGACCGACCAGAATTGCCCGCCGACCCCGCCCCGCTTCAGCCGAGGCAGGTCGGTCTGGAGCGGATGGGGCAGCGCGGCGGTGTCGGTCGCGAGCGAGGGCGACTCGGGGGTGACGCCCGTGTCGCGCAACTCCCAGGGCAGGTCGTTATGCCCGTCGACGATCGGCGCACGGGCCAGGACCGAGTCGACGCGGCGCGTGACGGCGGGATCGGCGGCCTGGGCGAGGAAAAGCGCGATCAGCATGTCGGCCGCTGCTCGAATCGGGTGAGCATGGCATCGACCGGCTGCCCGATCGTGTCGACCTGATCGACCCGCGCGGCGGGTGGTCCCGACCGGGCCTCGGCGACGATTGCCGCGACCTTGTCCTCGGGGCCCTGCACCACCGCTTCGACCGAGCCGTCGTCCCGGTTGCGAACCCAGCCGGTCAGCCCCAGCGCTTCGGCACGGCCGAGGAACCAGTAGCGATATCCGACGCCCTGCACGCGTCCGGTGATGCGAAGATGACGGCCGATCATGGCGGCAAGTGTCGCGCGGGTGGCGGGCAAAGGGAAGTTCTTATTCCTCCCCAGCAAGGGGAGGGGGACCGGCGAAGCTGGTGGAGGGGTGTCGCACTCTCGTTGGCGCTGACACCCCTCCGTCAGGCCTTCGGCCTGCCACCTCCCCTTGCCGGGGAGGAATGTTGGTTTCCGTGGAGGAGAAACCCTCTCCGCGTCCTCCGCGCCAACTATTCTCAGACCTTGTCGGTCAGTTCCGGGACGACGGTGAAAAGATCGCCGACCAGACCGATGTCCGCCACCTGGAAGATCGGCGCATCCTCGTCCTTGTTGATCGCGACGATGACCTTAGAGTCCTTCATCCCCGCCAGATGCTGGATCGCGCCCGAGATACCGACCGCGACATAGACTTCGGGTGCGACGATCTTGCCGGTCTGGCCGACCTGATAGTCGTTGGGGGCATAGCCCGCATCGACCGCCGCACGGGATGCGCCGACAGCCGCGCCCAGCTTGTCGGCGAGCGGATCGATCAGCGCGTGGAACTGCTCTTCCGAGCCCAGCGCGCGGCCGCCCGAGACGATGACCTTGGCGCTGGTCAGCTCGGGCCGGGCATTCTCGGCCTTTTCCGCGCCGACGAAGCGGGACTTGGCCGCATCGCCGGTCGAGCCGACCGCCTCGATGGTGCCCGAGCCACCCTCGGCCGCCGCTTTTTCAAAGGCAGTGGTGCGGACGGTCAGGACCAGCTTGGTGTCGCTGGTCTTGACGGTCGCGATCGCATTGCCCGCATAGATGGGGCGGGTGAAGCTGTCCGGCCCCTCGACCGACAGGATGTCCGAAATCTGCATCACGTCGATGAGGGCGGCGACGCGCGGGGCGATATTCTTGCCCGTCGTGGTCGACGGCGCGAGGAAGGCGTCGTGATGCCCCATCAACTCGGCCACCAGCGGCGCGACATTCTCGGCGAGCGCGTTGGCGTATGCCGCATCGTCGGCGACATGGACCTTGCCGACGCCCACGATCTTCGCGGCGGCCTGCGCGACGCCGTCCACACCCTGCCCTGCGACGATCAAGTGCACCTCGCCCAGCTTGGCGGCCGCCGTGACGGTTGCCAGCGTGGCATCCTTGACGGTCCCGCCGTCATGCTCGACCCAAACCAGCGTCTTCACTTGGCCACTCCCAGTGCTTTCAGTTTCTCGACCAACTCATCGACCGAGCCGACCTTGACGCCCGCCTGGCGCTTGCCGGGCTCCGCGACATGGGTGATCGTCAGCCGGGGCGCGATGTCGACGCCGTAATCGGCCGCAGTCTTGGTCGCCATCGGCTTGGACTTGGCCTTCATGATATTGGGCAGTGAGGCATAGCGCGGCTCGTTGAGGCGCAGGTCGGTGGTGACGATCGCAGGCAGCGTCAGCGCCACCGTCTCCAGACCGCCATCGACCTCGCGGGTGACGTTGGCGCTGTCACCCTCGATCTCGACCTTCGACGCGAACGTCCCCTGCGCCCAGCCGAGCAGGCCCGCCAACATCTGCCCGGTCTGGTTGTTGTCGCCGTCGATCGCCTGCTTGCCCAGGATCACGAGGCCGGGCTGTTCCTCCTCGACCACCTTGGCGAGCAGCTTGGCGACGCCCAGCGGCTCGGGCGCCTGGTCGGCGGTAATCAGGATCGCCCGGTCCGCGCCCATGGCGAGCGCGGTGCGCAGCGTGTCCGCCGCCTTGGGCTCGCCGATCGAGACGACGACCACTTCGGTCGCCGCCCCCTTCTCCTTCAGCCGGATCGCCTCTTCCACCGCGATCTCGTCGAACGGGTTCATGCTCATCTTCACGTTCGCCAGATCGACGCCCGTCCCGTCCGCCTTCACGCGCGGCTTCACGTTATAATCCAACACCCGCTTCACGGGCACGACGATCTTCATCGCGATTCCTTCCCGGCTGGATAGCCCATCATGCCGCCGTCTTTGGCGGGCTTGCGACCGCATCGCAAGAGTTACGCCCGACCAACGAGAAAGGGGCCCGGACGTTTCCGCCCGAGCCCCCCTATATCGGTCCGTCAGGGCCGAAGGTGCGGTTTAGGCGACCTTCTGAACCTCGGCGACGATCTTCTTGGCGGCGTCGCCCAGATCGTTGGCGGGGACGATGGCGAGACCCGAATTGGCGAGGATTTCCTTGCCCTTCTCGACATTCGTACCCTCGAGGCGGACGACCAGCGGAACCTGCAGGTTCACTTCCTTCGCCGCCGCGACGATGCCGTCGGCGATGATGTCGCAGCGCATGATGCCGCCGAAGATGTTGACCAGAATGCCCTTCACGGCCGGATCGCTCAGGATGATCTTGAACGCCGCGGTGACCTTCTCCTTGTTCGCGCCGCCGCCGACGTCGAGGAAGTTGGCCGGGAACATGCCGTTCAGCTTGATGATGTCCATCGTCGCCATGGCGAGGCCGGCGCCGTTGACCATGCAGCCAATGTCACCGTCGAGCTTGATGTAGGCCAGGTCGTACTTCGACGCCTCCAGCTCCATCGCGTCTTCTTCGGTGGTGTCGCGCAGTTCCATCAGGTCCTTGTGACGGAACATCGCGTTGCCGTCGAAGCCGACCTTGGCGTCGAGCACCATCAGCTTGCCGTCCTCGGTGACGGCGAGCGGGTTGATCTCGATCTGCTCGGCATCGGTGCCCAGGAACGCGGCGTACAGCTTCGACGCGACGTTCGCGGCCTGCTTGGCGAGGTCGCCGGTCAGCTCCAGCGCGGCGGCGACGGCGCGGCCGTGATGCGGCATGAAGCCGGTCGCGGTGTCGATGTCGATCGAGTGGATCTTCTCGGGCGTGTCATGCGCCACGGTCTCGATGTCCATGCCGCCCTCGGTCGAGGCGACCATCGAGACACGGCCGGTCGCGCGGTTGACGAGCAGCGCGAGGTAGAATTCCTTGGCGATATCGACGCCGTCGGTCACGTACAGGCGGTTGACCTGCTTGCCCGCTTCGCCGGTCTGGATGGTGACCAGCGTGTTGCCCAGCATGTCGGTGGCGTGCGCACGGACTTCCTCGGCGGTCTTGGCCAGGCGGACACCGCCCTTGGCGTTGGGGCCGAGTTCCTTGAACTTGCCCTTGCCGCGGCCGCCCGCATGGATCTGCGCCTTGACGACGTAGAGCGGTCCGGGGAGCTTGGACGACGCCTCGACGGCCTCCTCGACGGTCATCGCGGCGAAGCCGGCGGGGACGGGCACGCCGAACTTGGCGAGCAATTCCTTGGCCTGATATTCGTGGATGTTCATGCGCTAGCCTTCCGCCTCTCGGGTGGTTCTAGGGAAATTGCTTCGCGCTAAAGCACAGGCCGGGCCACAAATCCACCCCGAAAGCGTTCTATTGCAATTGCATCGCAAGTGCGAAATGCGGCGCGTCATGCCGTTCGATCCGCGCGATGTATGGAAATGCGAGCAAATTCCGTGCGGCTGTTCTATATCGGTCCGATGCACTGGGCTCTCGGCATTCTCCTGTTCCTCGGCACCGTGATCTTCATGGAGGGATTCGCCTATGCGGCGCATCGCTGGATCATGCATGGGCCGGGCTGGTTCCTGCACGAAAGCCATCATCGTCCGCGCACCGGCAACTGGGAGCTGAACGACCTGTACGCGGCGATCTTCGCCGTGCCGTCCTTCGTGATGATCCTGGGCGGCGCGCAGCTGGGCTGGTGGAGCGGCTTCACCTGGATCGGGGCAGGGATCGCGGCCTATGGCGCAATCTATTTCGGGTTCCACGACGTGATCGTGCACAAGCGACTGCCGACCCGTTATCTGCCCAAGTCCGATTACATGAAGCGGATCATCCAGGCGCATCGGCTGCACCATGTCGTGGAAACCAAGCAGGGCACGGTCAGTTTCGGTTTCCTGGTCGCGCCGCGCCCCGAAGCGTTGAAGGCGGAGTTGAAGCGCCGGGCGCATGCCGGGGTGCGGCGACCGGCCGGCGCGGCGGACGTCCGGGATGCCGCGTTGACGGAAAAGTAACCTTGTTTGGCCATAGCGGGAGCGTCATGGAAAAACCGGTCTTCACACCGCCCTTCGAGCCCGTCCAAGGCCAGGAACTTCGCCGCTCGCTTCGGCAGGCGGTGCGGATGCGGGCCCATCTGCGCGACAAGGGGCAGACCCGGTTCGAGATCGACGTGGTCGACCTGTCGCAAGAGGGCTTCCGGGCCGAGACCAGCTTCACCCTATGGCCGGGTACGATCGTTTGGCTGACCCTGCCGGGGCTCGCCCCGCTGGAGGCGGTGATCGCCTGGCGCGACCGGTTCAAATATGGCTGTGCCTTTTCCAAGCCGCTTCACCCGGCGGTGTTCGAGCATATCGTCGCGCTGGGCAATCGCTGACTCCTTCTAGAGCGGGCGCCGTGATCGTCTCGCCTAGACTCGACCCTCCCCCATCCCCTCCCGCCTGCGGGAGGGGCGTGCCTGGTTCGACCGGCTTGCGTGTATTCTAAGCCCCTCCTCCCGGTAGGGGGGAGGGGTTTGGGGTGGGGGCCAGCCGCGCACGAAACGCATGCGACTTGCACCCGTCAAAGACTCAATCGAACAGGCTCGACACGCTCGTCTCGTCCGCGATGCGCTTGATCGCCTCGCCCAGCAGCGGGGCGATGGGCAGGTGCCGGATCTTGGCGGTGGTGCCGATCGAGTCGTGGTTGCCGATCGAGTCGGTGATGACCAGCTCGCGCAGTTCCGAACCATCGACGCGCGCCACCGCGCCGCCCGACAGGACGCCGTGGGTGACATAGGCGACGACGTCCTGCGCCCCCGCCTGGCGCAAAGCGGCCGCCGCGTTGCACAGCGTGCCCGCCGAGTCGACGATATCGTCGATCAGGATGCAGAAGCGCCCTTCGACGTCGCCGATGATGTTCATCACCTCCGACTCGCCCGCGCGCTCGCGACGCTTGTCGACGATGGCGAGCGGCGCGTTGTTGAGCCGCTTGGCGAGCTGGCGCGCGCGGACCACGCCGCCGACGTCGGGCGACACGACCATCAGATTGTCGTTCTTGAACCGCGCCAGAATGTCCGCCGACATGACCGGCGCGGCATAGAGATTGTCGGTCGGGATATCGAAGAATCCCTGGATCTGCCCGGCGTGCAGGTCGACCGACAGGACGCGGTCGGCGCCCGCGACGGTGATCAGGTTCGCCACCAGCTTGGCCGAGATCGGCGTGCGGGGCCCAGGCTTCCGGTCCTGGCGGGCATAGCCGAAATAGGGGATCACCGCCGTGATGCGGCTGGCCGACGCGCGCTTCAGCGCGTCGATCATGATGAGGAGTTCCATGAGGTTGTCGTTGACCGGATAGCCGGTCGACTGGATCACGAACACGTCCTCGCCGCGCACATTCTCCTGGATCTCGACGAAGATCTCCTCGTCGGCGAAGCGGCGCACCAGCGCTTCCGTCAGCGGCACCTCCAGATAGGAGGAGATCGCCTTCGCCAGCGGCAGGTTGGAATTGCCGGTCATCAATTTCATGGTGTCACCCGTCCCCGCAGACAGCCCGTTACTCGCGGCCCCTTTAATCGCGCTGTCACAATAGCGCAAAGGCGATTCCCGGATTATGGCGCCAGGCATGACCGTGACCCGTTTCGCTCCCTCGCCCACCGGGCGGCTGCATGTCGGCAATATCCGCACCGCGCTGCACAACTGGATATATGCGCGAAAGGCCGGCGGGCGCTTCCTGCTGCGCATCGACGACACCGATGCCGAGCGGAGCGAGGAACGCTATGTCGATGCGATCCGGGCGGATTTGCAGTGGCTGGGGCTGATCCCGGATGCGGAGGTCCGCCAGTCGCAGCGTTTCGCGCTATACGAGGCGCGCTTTGCCGAGCTGGTCGCGAGCGGCCATGTCTATCCCGCCTATGAAAGCGCGCAGGAGCTCGACCTGAAGCGCAAGATTCAGCTCGGGCGCGGCCTGCCCCCCGGTGTACGACCGCGCCGCGCTGGCCCTGACCGACGAGGATCGGGCGAAGCTGGAAGGCGAGGGCGTTCGCCCGCACTGGCGGTTCAAGCTCGATCACGGCGCGGTGATCGAATGGGACGATGCGGTGCGCGGGGCCCAGCGCTTCGACCCCGCGACGATGAGCGATCCGGTGATCCGCCGGGCGGACGGGACGTGGCTCTACATGCTCCCCTCGGTCATCGACGATATCGACATGGGCGTGACCCAGGTGGTGCGTGGCGAGGACCATGTCTCCAACACCGCGCTCCAGATCCAGATGTTCCAGGCGCTGGGGGCCGAACTGCCGCGCTTCGCCCATGCCGCGCTGCTGACCGGCAACGAGGGCAAGCTGTCCAAGCGACTCGGCTCGCTGGGCGTCGATCACTTCCGCGAGATCGGCATCGAACCGCAGGCGGTGCGCGCGCTCCTCGCACGGATCGGGACCAGCGATCCGGTCGAGCCGGTCGCCGACATGGCGCCGCTGATCGCCGGGTTCGACTTCACGCGCTTCGGCCGGGCGCCCGCGCGGTTCGACGAGGGCGAACTGGCGCAGCTGAATGCGCGTATCCTGCACCAGACGCCTTATGGAGCGGTCGCCGAGCGGTTGCCCACCGGCATGGGCGAGGCGGAATGGGAGGCGGTGCGCCCGAACCTCGCCACCGTCGCCGAGGCGGCGGACTGGTGGCAGGTGATCGAGGGGCCGGTCGATGCGCCGGAGCCCGCCGGGGACGACCGCGCCTATCTGGCGCAGGCGGCGGAGGTCGCCGCGCGGATCGACTGGGCGAACGACCCCTGGCACGCGCTGACCGCCGCGCTGAAGGACGCCACGGGGCGCAAGGGCAAGACGCTGTTCCTGCCGCTGCGCCTCGCGCTGACCGGCCGCGCGCAGGGGCCGGACATGGCCGCGCTCCTGCCGCTGATCGGGCGCGACCGGACGATCGCACGGCTGAACGGCTGATTGCGGCTTCGGCCTTTCATTACCGACCGCCCTCGCCCACATAGGGTGGGCAACACGTAAAGGAGCGTCTTTTGGCCACGTTGGGAATGTCGCCCGCCGAGAAGGAGGCCGTCACCGCCTTCCGCCGCGATGTCGTAGAGCCGTCGATGACCAAGCTGGTCATCCTCGATTTCTGGGCCGAATGGTGCGGGCCGTGCAAGGCGCTGGGCCCGACGCTGGAAAAGGTCGCGGCCGACTATGCCGACAAGGGCGTGGTGCTGGCCAAGATCGACACCGACAAGAACCAGTTCATCGCCAACCAATTCCAGATCCGCTCGATCCCCACCGTCTATGCGATGTTCCAGGGCCAGCTGGTCGCCGACCTGACCAGCGCACGTACCGACAGCGCGCTGCGTGCGACGCTGGACCAGCTGCTCAAGCAGTTGCCGATCCAGTCGGAGGCGGCGGACGCGGCGGCCGAGCTGGAACCGCTGATCGCGATGGGCGAGGAAGTGCTGGAGGCCGGTGACGCCGAGCGCGCGGTGTCGATCTTCCAGCAGCTGCTCGACATGGCGCCCGACCATCCCGCCGTGCTGTCGGGGCATATCCGCGCGCTGCTCGGCGCGGGTCGGATCGAGGAGGCGGAGGCCGCGACCGAGGCGCTGCCGCAGGAGCTGGCCAAAGACCCCGCCATCCACCGCGCGATGGCCGCCGTCGCGCTGGCGCGTTCGGCCCCGCCGGCGGCGGATTATGCCGGTCTGGCGGCCGAGGTCGCGGCCGATCCGGATGATCACGAGAAGCGGTTCGCGCTGGCGAACGCGCAGATGGCGGCGGGCGACCGTGACGGTGCGGCGGACAATCTGCTCCACATCGTCGCCGCCGACCGCAGCTGGAACGAGGACGCCGCGCGCCAGCAGCTGCTCAAGCTGTTCGAGGTGGTCGGCCTGACCGATCCCTGGGTGTCGCAGCAGCGGCGGCGGCTGTCCGCCATCCTGTTCGGATAACGCCCCATGGCGCGGCTCTCGATCTTTCCGCTGGCGGGTGCGATCCTCTTTCCGGGGATGCCGCTGCCGCTGCACATCTTCGAGCCGCGCTACCGGGCGCTCGTCTCCGACGCGATGGCGCGCGACCGGCGGATCGGCATGGTCCAGCCCTCGGGCGATGGCGATACGCCCAGCCTCTACCAGATGGGCTGTGTCGGCCGCATCGCCGAGGTCGAGGCGATGGAGGATGGCCGCTACAACCTCGTGCTGGAGGGGGTGTCGCTGTTCCGCATCGTCCGCGAGCTGACGGTGACGACGCCCTTCCGCCAGGTCGAGGCGGAGTTGCTGCCGGTCGTGGACGAGGATTTGTTGTCGCTCGGCCGCCGCGCCTCGCTGGAGCAGGAGTCGCGCCGCTTCGCCGAGCTTCAGGGCTATGCGGTCGACTGGGACGCGGTCGGGCGGCTGGATGACGAGAGCCTGGTCAACGGCATCGCGCAGATCGCGCCCTTCGACATCGCCGCCAAGCAGGCGCTGCTCGAGGCGCCCGATCTGGAGCAGCGCGCCGAGCTGATCATCCAGCTGATGCAATTTTTCGGTCGCCATGACGGCGAGGATCGGGTGACGCTGCAATGAGCCTGGACCCCTGGCTGCTCGAACGGCTGGTCTGCCCGGTGACGCGGACGCCGCTGCGCTATGACGAGGCCGCGCGCGAACTGGTGTCGGAGGCGGCGGGGCTGGCCTATCCGATCCGCGACGGCGTGCCGGTGATGCTGGTCGAGGAAGCGCGGGAACTCTGATCCCCACTCTGCACCGCACCTCCGTTCGCACTGAGCGAAGTCGAAGTGCACGTTCCGCGCTCATTGCGAAGGTTTCCCTTAGCCTTCGACTTCGCTCAGGCTGAACGGAGGGTGGGGGCTGGTCAGATGAGTCTGCCCAGCAACGCTACCAGCACGATGACCAGCGCCGCCACGCTGGAATAAAAGGTGAGCGCAAATCCAAACGCCCGCGCCGTCGCACCCCGCGCGTAATTCGCCCAGAACAGCGTCCGCCCGACCGAGAACAACGCCGCCAGCATCGGCACCATCGCCCCCGATCCCTCCACCACCCAGGCGAGCGCCAGATAGGCCGGGATCGCCAGCACCACCTGTTCCAGCGTGTTGCGCAGCACCGCAATGGCCACCGCTACTCGCGGCGAATCGGGACTGCCGCTCGCCGCGCTGTCGATATCGGCGGGCGAGTCGAAGCGCAGCGCCGCGACATGGCCGATCGCCGCCGCCAGCCACAGTGCCGCGACCGTCGAAGCCGCCACCGCGCGCAGCACCCGGTCGGTCGCGGACAGGGGATGGCCCAGGCTCAAGCTGACCGCCAGGGTCAACAGCACGACCGACAGCGCGGCGGCCATGCCACGGGCTACGCCGGTCTGGCGGCGGTCGCGGATCGGATGGCGGACGGGTCGGGTGGGATAATCAGGCCCAGGGATCATAGCTGCCGAAACTCCAGACATGGCCTTCCGGGTCCCGCACGGCATAGCCGCGGCCGCCATGGGGCTTGTCCTCGGGCTCGGCGATGATCGTCGCACCCGCGGCGCGTGCCTGGTCGGCATGGGCATCGACATCGGCGACGACCAGATACAGGTCCATCGTCACCCCGCCCGCCTGGGTCGGCGTCTTCGATCCCGCCGCGACGGCATGGGGCGTGAACAGCGCGCTCGACACCATCACCATGCGGTCCTGCCACACCAGTTGGGCATGATGGATGATGGTCGGATCGTCGGGATCGGCAAAGACCGCCTGCCGCACGAAGCCGAAGGCGGTGCAGAGAAATTCGATGGCGCGCGGGGCATCCTCGTACCGGAGGCAGGGGATGATCTCGTGCCGCATCGAATCGCTCCTGATCGGTTACACCATCACGCCCTGCAACAGCCGGGGCAGCTGCCCGGTCTCGCCGCGCGCCTCGGCCATGAAGCGGTTCTTGAGCGGCGGGATATGGTTGATCGCGGTGATGCCCAGCCGCCGGACCGCGCTGGCGGTCTTGCCGGGGACGCCGAAGATGCGGTTGAAGCTGTCGGTCGCCACCGAGACCATCAGCGTGTCGAGCCCGCGCCACTGCTGATAACGCTGGAGCAGCGCGGCATCCCCCAGGTCCATGCCGGTCCGCTTGCCCTCGACCAGCACCTCGACCAGCGCGGCGACATCGCGATAGCCCAGATTCACGCCCTGGCCCGCGATCGGGTGGATGCCATGCGCCGAGTCGCCGACCAGCACCAGCCGCTCGCCCGTCATCGTCGCGGCGCGGTGGAAGCCTAGCGGATAGGCCGAACGCGCGGACGCATGGCTGAGCGTACCAAGGAATCCGCCCATGCTCTTCTCCGCTTCGGCGAGGAAGGCGCGGTCGGACAGCTTCAGCATCGCGTCGCCGTCGCGCCCCGGCACCGACCAGACGATCGCCGAGCGATGCCCGATCTCGTCATCGGGCAGGGGCAGCAGCGCGAACGGGCCGCTGGGATAGAAGATCTCGAACGCGATATTCTCGTGCGCCACCTCATGGTGGAAGGCGCTGATGATCGCCTTATGGTCATAGGACCAGCGCGCGACCTTGATCCCCGCCGCCTCGCGCGTCGGCGACTGGCGACCCTCGGCGGCGACCAGCAGCGGCGCGCGGACGGTGGTGCCGTCGCTGAGAATCGCGGTGACGCCCGCCGGGCCACGCTCGACCGACACCGCGCGGGTCTGCATCCGCAGGTCGACCCGTTCGGCCTCGTTGGCGGCCTCGTGGATCGCGCGGCGCAGCAGCTTGTTCTCGAACATCGTGCCCAGCGCGCCGTCATCGGCATCGGGGATGAAGTCGAGCGCGCCCGGCTCCAGCCCGTCGCTGACCCGGATGTGCCGGATCTCGCAACCCTTGCCCGCCAGCTTCGCGCCGATCCCGATCGCATCGAGCATCCGCCAGCTGGCCGAGGCGACCGCCGAGGCGCGCCCGTCGAAACCGGGGGCCAGCACGACCGCCGGATCGGCCGGATCGACGATGATCGAAGACAGGCCATGCGCGGCCAGACCGACACCCAGAGTCGCGCCGACCAGGCCGCCGCCGAGGATGATGACGTCGCTATCCATGCCCATGCTCCTAGACCTTCATGCGGCGGCAAACAATGTGCAGACCGTCCCGCGCCTTGACGTAGGAACCGTCAGGGGCGATGAATTTTCCCGCATTTTCGGACATTCCTGAAGGATTACATCCCATGGCCAGCCGCGCGCAGCCGGTTTTATGGCGCGAGACGGTGAAGGCGGGCGCGGTGCGCAGCGGCGCGCTGGTCGCCGCGATCGCGCTGTTCGCCGTCACGCTGATGCTGGTGCTGGCGCTGGCCAGCTACCGCGCCAGCGATCCCGCGCTCAACACCGCGTCGGGCGCGGCCCCCGCCAACTGGATGGGGCTGCCCGGCGCGTGGATCGCCGATATCGCGCTGACCCTGTTCGGGCCCGCCGTCGCGCTGATCCTGCCGGTCGGGCCGATCGTCGCGACCCGGCTGTGGCGCGACCGCCCGGCGGGGCGCTGGGTGCGGATGCTGCGCCAGGCGGTGATCGGCACCGCGATGATGGCGTGCGCGCTATCCTTCGTCTCCGACTCGGCGGTGCTGGCGCTGCCCGCCGGATGGGGCGGGGTGATCGGCCTGTCGGTGGCGAACCTGGTGCGCTGGGCGCTGGCGTTCAGCGGACAGGCGGCGGTCGTCACCTGGGGATCGGCGGCGATCGGGCTGGCGCTGGGCGTCGGCGGCGCGCTGATCTGGGGACGCAGCCTGGAACTCGACATCGCCGAGCGCGGGCTGGCGCGCCTGCGCCGCCGTCGCGCCTTGAGCGAGGATGGCGAGGGCGTGGCCTGGGACGATGAGGACGCGGCGCTCTATGACGACGAGGAGGACGAAGAGGAGCCGCTGACCCTGGCGCGCAAGGCGGTGCCGGTGCGCGAGGATCGCCCCGCCCCCGTCATCGCCGACCGGCAGGTCGCGCCTGCGCCCGCGCGGCCCAAGGCGGCGGCGGATCGCGACGCGCCCTATCAGCTGCCCCGGCCTCGACCTGCTGACCCCCGCGCCGCCCTCTCCGGCGGGGACGATCGACAAGGCGGCGCTGGAGCGCAATGCGCGGTTGCTGGAAAACGTCCTCGACGATTTCCGCGTCCAGGGCTCGATCGTCGAGGTGCGCCCCGGCCCGGTCGTCACCATGTACGAACTGGAGCCGGCGCCCGGCATCAAGGCCAATCGCGTCATCGCGCTGGCCGACGACATCGCGCGCAACATGTCGGCCATCTCGGCGCGCGTCGCGGTGATTCCGGGGCGCAACGTCATCGGCATCGAACTGCCCAACGCCAAGCGCGAGATGGTGTCGCTGCACGAACTCGTCGCGTCGCAGAGCTTTGCCGACCAGGCCGCGCAATTGCCGATCATCCTGGGCAAGAATATCGCGGGCGACTCGGTCGTCGCCGACTTGGCGCCGATGCCGCACCTGCTGGTCGCGGGTACGACGGGTTCGGGCAAGTCGGTCGGCCTCAACGGCATGATCCTGTCGCTGCTCTATCGCCTGACGCCCGAGCAGTGCCGGATGATCATGATCGATCCCAAGATGCTCGAACTGTCGATGTATGACGACATTCCGCATCTGCTGTCGCCGGTCGTCACCGATCCGGCCAAGGCGGTCCGCGCGCTGAAATGGGCGGTCGAGACGATGGAGGACCGCTATCGGCAAATGTCCTCGGTCGGCGTGCGGAGCCTGGCCAGCTTCAACGACAAGGTGCGCGCGGCCAAGGCCAAGGGCCAGCCGCTCGGCCGCAAGGTCCAGACCGGCTATCACCCCGAGACCGGCCAGCCGGTCTATGAGGAGGAAAAGCTCGAATACGAACCGCTGCCGCAGATCGTGGTGATCGTCGACGAGCTGGCCGACCTGATGATGACGGCGGGCAAGGAAGTCGAATTCCTGATCCAGCGGCTGGCGCAAAAGGCGCGCGCGGCGGGCATCCACCTGATTATGGCGACGCAGCGTCCGTCGGTGGACGTCATTACCGGCGTCATCAAGGCGAACCTGCCGACCCGGATCAGCTTCCACGTCACCTCCAAGATCGACTCGCGCACCATCCTGGGCGAGCAGGGCGCCGAGCAGCTGCTGGGGCGCGGCGACATGCTCTACATGCCCGGCGGCAAGGGCATCGTGCGCGTCCACGGCCCCTTCGTCTCGGACGACGAGGTGCACCGGGTCGCGGACCATTGGCGCGCGCAGGGCCAGCCCGACTATATCTCCTCGGTCACCGAGGAACCGGCGGAGAGCTTCGCGCTGGACGGCGCACCCACGGGCGAGGATTCGGCCGAGGACCAGCAATATCGCGCCGCGATCCAGCTGGTGTGCGAAAGCCAGAAGGCCTCGACCTCCTGGCTCCAGCGGCAGTTGCGCATCGGCTACAACTCGGCGGCGCGGCTGATCGAGCGGATGGAGACCGACGGCATCGTCGGCCGGCCGGACCATGTCGGTCGCCGCGAAGTGCTGCGCGATACCGAGGGGCATCCGATCTAGGGGCGGATCGCCGTTCAGAATTGCTTCTTCCCCTCTCCCCTGTCCAGGGGAGAGGGTTAGCGGAGCTTGCCAGCGTGCTGGCTAGCGCAGCTTGGGTGAGGGGTTGAGCGAGCCCAAAGGCTCGCGCGCTCGCGGAGCGAGCGCCCACCCCTCACCCAGCTCCGACTAAGCCTTTGCTCTCGCAAAGGCCAAGTCTGCGCAACCCTCTCCCCTCTGCGAGGGGCGAGGGAAGGGAAGACATCGCTGGGTGGCGATAGACCCTGGGGGGGCAATGACGTTGCGCTGAATCCACGCGACCCCTCTGTTTCAGGGGCGGGGCGGGCAATTACCCCCAGTCTCCATTCGCACAGAGCAAAGTCGAAGGGTACGCTCGCCGCTCACCACGCGGGATTCCCCAGGCCTTCGACGACGCTCGGGCCGGACGGAAGGATGGGCTTACGGTGCGACCGGCTTCAACATCGCCGAATCGATATGCCAGCGCAGCTGGTCCGCGCTTGCGCCCGGCACGTCGTTGACCCGCCGAACCACATATTGCCCGGCGAAACGCTGTTGCCGCCCATCGGTCAGCTGCGCATCGACGGTGACGGGAATGGTCGCATAGATCGATCCCGCCGCCCCTTCGCTGGGCGGCATCTGCCCGATCGTCACGCTGGTCGCGCGGGTCCGGGCGAAGCCCTTCTGGAAATCGGCGAAGCGCTGGCCCGGACGGCCATCGGGGCCCCATTGCGTCCAGGCGGTGGCATAGTCGTGCGCGTTGATCGCCGCGTAATAGCGCCGCACGACCGCCGCCGCCGCCGCGTCGCTCTTGGGGGCGACCGAACAGCCCGGCGTGGCCGCGGCATCGTCGCCCAGCAGCGCGCAGCTGCGGGCGATCTCGTCCTCGATCATCGCGCAGCTATTCGCCACGTTGCACGGCGGATGGGTGGCAGGGCTGACCGAGGTGCAGATCCTCACCAGCCGGTCGGCGGCGGCGCGACCCCGCTCGGCCGCGCAGGCCAGGATCCGGTCCGGCTCGGTGGCGGTCTTGATCGGGGCGGGCAGGGTGCGGGGCGTGCCCGCCGGGCTGGCGGTCGGCGCGGGGGCCTGGGTCGCGGCGCCGTTGCGCAGGCTCCCCGCCTCACCGCCATCGCCGCACCCCGCCAGCGGCAGGGCGATGCCAAGGGCGATCCAATAGGGGGAGCGGATCATCGCATATCTCCGGAGGGTTGCCCCGGACCAACGCGTCGGCCGCGATCGGGCTCCGTTCAGATGGACGGCGTGGTCGGCGCGGAGGTAGTTGGCGGGGGCGTGGTGTCCTCGGCGGCGGGCGGGGGATTGCCCGTCGCGGCCGCCGGGCCGGGCACCGTCACCGGGCTGGTGATGATCGGCGACGGCGTGGCGATCGAGGCGACCAGCGCGGCATTCTCGATCAGGTCGAGCGCATGGCGGGCCAGCACATAGCGCCGCGCGGCGCGCTGCCAGGTCTGGGCGGTGGCGGCGCCGGGCAGCCGGGTCACTTCGGCCCGCGCGGCCTCGACCTGTCCGCCGTCGAGCAGCCGCTGCGCGCGCGCCAGCCGCTCGGTGGGATTGGTCGAGGGCGCCGTCGCCTCGCGAATCACGATCAGACGACCCAGTTCCTGCCGCAGCCCTTCCCACCAGCCATTGCTGGTATTGACGATCAGGTCGGGCCCCAGCGTGTCCAGCCCCTGGCGCAGCGTCTCCAGCGTCACCGGCTGGTGCGAGGCCATGATGAGCGCGGACACGGCGCGCGGCTCGCTGCCCCCGAAGCGGATGCGGAGCTGTTCCTCCAGATAGCCCAGCGGCTGCCCCCGATCGATCGCGCGCCGTGCGGCGGCGGCGACCAGGATCGATTCGGCGCGGGCGGCCTGGGTGCCCGCCGCCGTCGAGTCGGTCGCGATCGCGGCGGCGCGCGCCTCCAGCGTGGCGAGTTGCGCGGCCAGCGCGGCTTCGCGGGTGGCGAGCGCGACCGGATCGGCGGCGGCATGCGCCGCCTCGGTGGCGGCGGTATCGGTCGCGGTGCCGGACTTGGCGGCGGTGGCGTGCGGCGCGGTGGCGGTGGTGCCGCCGAACCAGCTCAGGTGGCGCATCGCATAGGCCATCAGCAGCAACCCGGCGGCAAAGGCGAGCAGGACCAGCGCGATGGTCGCGCCCGTACGGGGCCCGCGCGACGGCGGTCGGTCGGAAGGCGCGAATTCGTTCATGCCCCGCTTATCCCCGTGGCGGCGGTCCGGGTCAACGCCCGCGCGGCGGCGACCATCGCGGCGTCGCGCGGGGCGGCGGCGATCCGGCTGGCCGCCCAGCCTTCGCCCGCCGCCGCCGCCGTCTTCGCGCTGATCGCGACGATCGCCACCGCCCCGCGCGAAACCCCCGCATCGTCGACCAGCATGGCCAGCCGCGCCGCCGCGCGCGCCGAATGGAGCAGCACGACCGTCCCCGCCAGCGCGCGGACTGCGTCCCGGTCGACCGCCACCGGTTCGGCGGCATAGACGATGCGGACCATCGCCCCCGTCTCCACCCGGTCGCGCCCCGCCAGATGGAGCAGCCGGGCCAGCCCCGCCGCGCGGGCCTGTTCGACCACGGCGGCTGCATCGCGCTCGCCGGTCAGCGCCACCGTCAGGCCCGCCGCACGCGCCGCCTCGGCGGTGGCGGGGCCGACCGCGACGACGGGCTTGTCGCTGAACGCGGCCAGCCCCGGTCCGGCCAGCCGCACCGCCTGCGCGCTGGTGAAGAGCAGCGCCCCCACATCGTCCGGCGCGGGCGGCGTCCAGGCGAGTGCCTGTGCCGCGAAGAAGGGGAGCGCGCGCGCCGCCAGCCCCTGGGCGCGCAGTTCGGCGATCGTCGCGGCATTGCCGGGCTCCGGCCGGACCACGACGACCGTCATCGCCTCAGCCGCCGGCAAACAAGCGGCGCACCACGGGCGGCGCGCGGTCGAGCAGATCGGTCGCCAGCCGCGCGCCCAGCGCCTCGTCCAGCCCGCCCTCGACCCAGCCGCTCACCCGCGCCGAGCCGTCCTCGGCCAGCAGTTCGGCGCGCAGGGTCAGCATTTCCCCCGACAGCGAGGCGAGCGCCGCGACCGGGCTGTGGCAATCCGCCTGAAGCGCGGCGAGCAGCGCGCGTTCGGCCATGACGCAGGCATGGGTTTCGGCATGGTCGATCGACCCGATCAACATGGTGGCGGCGGCATCGTCGGCGCGCGTCTCGATCCCGACCGCGCCTTGCGAGGGGGCGGGGAGCATCTGGTCGGTCGGCACGGCGTGGCCGACATCGCGCCCCAGCCGGTCGAGCCCGGCGGCGGCGAGCAGGGTGGCGTCCATCTCGCCGCTGGCCACCTTGGCAAGCCGCGTATCGACATTGCCGCGCAGCAGGGTGATGGTCAGGTCGGGCCGGTGCGACAACAGCTGCGCGCGGCGGCGCGGGCTGCTGGTGCCGATGACCGCGCCGGGACGCAGGCCCGCGATCGTCTCCGCGCCGATCAGCCGGTCGCGGACATCCGCGCGCGGCAGCATCGCGGCGATGTGCAGCCAGTCGGGGCGGACCGTCTCGACATCCTTCATCGAATGGACCGAGGCGTCGATCTCGCCGTCGAACAGCGCACGGTCCAGTTCCTTGGTCCACAGCGCCTTGCCGCCGATCTCGGCCAGCGCGCGGTCCTGCACCCGGTCGCCGGTGGTCTTGATCGGCACGATCTCGACCGCGTCCTCGTCCCACCCTTGCGCCTCCGCCAGCGCGGCGCGCACCATCCGCGCCTGGGTGAGGGCCAGCGGCGAACCGCGCGTACCGAGCCGAAAACGAACCATGGTCCGGCCTTTGCCGCAATACGCCCCCCTTCGACAATAAGGATGCGAGGGGGTATGGGGTCGGCCATGCTGATCCTGGGACTGGAATCCTCGTGCGACGAGACGGCCGCCGCACTCGTCACCGATGACGGGCGCGTGCTGGCGCATCGTCTGCTGGGGCAGGAGGCGGCGCATGCCCCGTTCGGCGGCGTCGTCCCCGAAATCGCCGCGCGCGCGCATGTCGAGGCGATGGAGCCGCTGGTCGCGGCCGCCTTCGCCGATGCGGGCGTGACCCTGGCCGATGTCGACGCCATCGCCGCGACCGCCGGGCCCGGGCTGATCGGCGGGGTGATGGTCGGCCTCGTCACCGGCAAGGCGCTGGCGCATGCGGCGGGCAAGCCGCTGATCGCGGTCAACCATCTGGAGGGCCACGCCCTGTCGCCGCGCCTGTCCGATCGCGAGCTGGCCTATCCCTATCTGTTGCTGCTGGTGTCGGGCGGGCATTGCCAGCTGCTGCTGGTCGAGGGCGTCGGGCGCTATCGCCGGATGGCGACGACGATCGACGACGCGGCGGGCGAGGCGTTCGACAAGACCGCCAAGCTGCTCGGTCTCGGCTATCCCGGCGGTCCGCGCGTCGAGGCGGCGGCGCGCGAGGGCGATCCTTATGCGGTGCCGCTGCCCCGCCCGCTGAAGGGCGCGGCCGAGCCGCATTTCTCCTTTGCGGGCCTCAAGAGCGCGGTCGCACGCGCGGTCGGGCATCACCGGCCAGAGGATATCGCCGCATCCTTCCAGCAGGCGGTGGTCGATTGTCTGCTCGACCGCACCCGCCGCGCGCTGGCCGAGGTTCCCCCCGTCACCGCGCTGGTCGTGGCGGGCGGGGTCGCGGCGAACGGGGTGATCCGGGGCGCACTCGAGTCGCTCGCCGCCGAGCATGGCCTGCGCTTCGTCGCGCCGCCGCTATGGCTGTGCACCGACAATGCCGCGATGATCGCCTGGGCGGGGGTCGAGCGGTTCCGCGAAGGGCTGACCGATCCGCTCGACACGCCGGCGCGGGCGCGCTGGCCGCTCGATCCGGCGGCCGAGGCGGTGCGCGGCGCGGGGGTGAAGGCATGAGGATCGGGGTGATCGGGGCGGGGGCCTGGGGCACCGCGCTGGCGCAGGTCGCCGCCTATGGCGACCGGCCGGTGCGGCTCTGGGCGCGCGACCCGGCGGTGGCCGAGGCGATCAACACCACCCATGCCAATCCGCTCTATCTGCCGAACATCGCCTTGTCGCCGGGTATCGAGGCGGTCAGCGATCCGGCGGCCATGGCCGATATGGATGCGCTGCTCGTCGTCACGCCCGCCCAGGCGGTGGGCCCGGTGCTGGCGACGATGCCGGTCGGCGCGACGCCGCTGGTCCTGTGCTCCAAGGGGATCGAGGCGGGGACGCGGCGGCTGGTCGGCGAGGTGGCCCGCGCGCTCCATCCCGACGCGCCGATCGCGGTGCTGTCGGGGCCGACCTTCGCGCATGAGGTGGCGGCGGGGCTGCCGACTGCGGTGACGCTGGCCTGCGAAGAGCCCGCGCTGCGCGAACGCCTGTCCGCGCGCATCGCCGCGCCGCATTTCCGACCCTATGCCACCGACGACGTGACGGGGGCGGAGATTGGCGGCGCGATCAAGAACGTCCTCGCCATCGGCTGCGGCGTGGTGGAGGGCGCGGGGCTGGGCCAGAATGCGCGCGCCGCACTGATCGCGCGCGGCTTTGCCGAGATGACGCGGTTCGGGCTGGCGCGCGGCGGTCGTGCCGAGACGCTGGCCGGGCTGTCGGGCCTGGGCGATCTGGTGCTGACCTGTTCGTCGACCGCGTCGCGCAATTTCTCACTGGGAGTCGGGCTGGGGCAGGGCCGCTCGGCAGCGGAGCTGCTGGCCGACCGGCGGACCGTGGCGGAAGGCGCCTTCACCGCCCCCGTGCTGCGCCAGGCGGCGATGGAGGCGGGAGTCGACATGCCGGTCTGCGCGGCTGTGTGCCGGTTGCTGGAAGGAGCGGCGGTGAAGGACATCATCGGCATGCTGCTGGCCCGGCCGCTCAAGGCCGAGGGGCACTGATCCCAAGTTCCGTTCAGCCTGAGCGAAGTCGAAGGCCAAGGGAATCCACCGCCAGCAAACCCCTTGGCTGGCATGATGGCGTGGCCTTCGACTGCGCTCAGGCCGAACGGAGCGCGGGAGGAGCGGGGGAGGCGAAATTACCGCAAAACCTGCCGCGCCAGCGCCCCGCATGCCGCATTCTGTGCCTTGGGCCCCGAATCGCCGGTGATCGCGCGGCCGATCGACTTGAAGATGTTGCCGACCGACTTCACCTCCTTCGGGATGACGAGGTCGGGCTTCTCCAGCGTGCCCGTCACCGTCGCGGCCCCCGCCAGGCGCAACACCCCGCCCTGTTTGGGCGCGCCGGTCAGCCGCAGCGCCAGCCGCTCGTCGGGGAAGGTGACGGTGCCCGTCCCGTCCAGCCGGCTGCGCGAGGTGTCGACGATCAGCGGATCGGCGCGGCCAGTGCCGTTCCGCATGTCCACCCCGACGATCAGGCAGCGCAGATTGGCCCGCTCCGACGATCCCGCCATCAGCGCCGCCCCGGCATCGAACCCCAGCGCCGCCGCATAGCGATCGGGCAGCGAGCCGTTCGCCACCACCAGCCCGATCCGCCCGCTCGACCGGCCGATGGCGTCCCGCACCGTCTCGCCCGCACCCGCCAGCTTCGCCCGCGCCGCGACCTGTCCGGTGATCTCGGTCTGGCCCGACAGCGACAGGACGCTCGCCCCGCTCAGCCGCAGGTCCAGCGTCAGTTGCGGCACCTTGCGCCCGCCGCGCTGGTCGATCACCGCGCGGCCGGTCACTACCCCTTGGCGCAGGGTCATGCGAATCCGGTCGATCGTCAGCCGCTGATGGTCCATCGCCATCCGCCCGGTGAATCCGGTGATCGGCGAGGCTCCCTTGGCGCTGACCACCCGGCCGACGCGGAAGGCAATGATGCCGTCGGTCGTATCGATCTTGCCGATGTCGATCCGGGTGTTGGGCACCAGGCGCGGCCCGATCCGCCGTTCGAGCGCGGCGGCCTCGGCCAGCCCCTCGGGCGAGGACAGGTCGTCGAAATCCAGCTGCCGCGCGGTGACGTCGCCGTCCAGGATGGTGCGCCCCTGCCGCTTGTTGACGGTCAGCCGGCCGCTCAGGTCGGAGCGTCCGATCCGTCCCTTGAGGTTGGTGATCGTCCAGCGCGGGCGTTGATGCTCGACATGCGCGGCCAGTTCGACGGCGCCGGTCTGGAACAGCCCCGCCTCGATCACCGCGTCGATCCGCTTCAGGTCGTCGGCCTTGGCCGTCAGGTCGAGCGTCATCGCATCGGTATCGAGCGGCCGGGCCATCGTGCCGGTCGCCTTCATCGACAATTGCGTGCCGCTGATCGTCGCCTGGAAGGGCCAGCGCCCCGGTTTCACCGCCGCGCCGGTAAAAGCGATGCGGACCGGCGCGCCGCGCACCGTGCCGTCGCCCTCGGCCCGCACGCCCTTGTCGGGATCGGCGGCGATGCGCAGCGTGGCAGTCCGGTCCTGCTTGGCGTCGCGATATCCGACCACGCCGTCGGTGATGGTCAGCCCTTGGAGATCGGTGGAGCTGCCCCCCTCTTCCGGCTCGCCGGGGCGGGACCAGTTGGTCCGGCCCTGCTTGTCGCGGACCAGCGCCAGCCGCAGTCCCGAGACGCGAATATCCTCGGGTTTGAAGCGGCCCGTAAGCAGCGGCCAGACCGAGAAACGGATTTCGGCGCGCGACAGGCGGACGAAATCGCCGCGGCCCGCCCAGTCGGCCTGCGGGATGCGCAGATCCTCGACCGCGATGACGGGGTGAAAGCCGATCGCGTCGACCCGGTGGACAGAACCGATCGTCACCGGCCGCCCGAATCGCTCGGTCGCCTCGCGCGTCACCGCCCCGCGCAGCATGCCCCAGGGAAAGACCGCCAGGACCAGCACCAGCAACAGCGGCAGCGCGACCAGCACCCCCACCGCGATCCTCACCCAGCGCCGCCGCCCCTCCGGGCGATTCTTCACCTGAATCATGACGACGGGACGCGCAGACCGGCGGTTCGTTCCACCTGCGTCAGGACCGGACGGCGCGATGATTGCCCCGACGCCCCGCCCGCCCTAGATATGGGGCCATTGTAATCGGGAGCTCCCTCCGTTGGTCCTCATCCTTCAGATCTTGCAGATTCTCCTCAACGTCGTCTGGTGGGTGATCATCGTTCAGGCGATCCTGTCCTGGCTGATCGCCTTCAACGTCATCAACACCTCGAACGATTTCATCCGTTCGGTCTGGTATGCGCTCCAGAAGATGACCGATCCGCTCTATCGTCCGATCCGGCGCATCCTGCCCGATTTCGGCGCGCTCGACCTGTCGCCGATGGTCGTGCTGCTCGCGGTGGTCATCCTCGACAAGATCCTGAACGCCGCGATCGCGCAACAGATGTACGGGGGCGCGGTCGTCGTCGGCTGATGCCCGCCTGGTCGCCCTGCGACGACGGTATCCGCATCGCGGTGCGCGTCACCCCGCGCGGCGGGCGTGATGCGCTGACCAGCGGCACCGACGCCCATTTCGCCGCGCGGCTGTCCGCACCCCCGGTCGACGGCGCGGCCAATGCGGCGCTGGTCCCGCTGGTCGCGAAGCATTTCGGCGTGGCCAAGCGCGCGGTGACGATCGTGGCGGGCGAAACGGCGCGATTGAAGCGCCTTCACATCGCCGGGGACCCGGACGCACTGGCGCGTCTGGCCGAGGCGCTTTATGGCGGTGCGCCATGACCAGCGCCACGATCATCGACGGCAAGGCGTTCGCCGCCGGCCTCCGCACCCGTATTGCCACCCAGGTCGCGACCTTCCGCGACGCCACCGGCCGCGCGCCGGGGCTGGCCGTCGTCCTTGTCGGCGAGGACCCGGCCTCCAGCGTCTATGTCCGGTCCAAGGGCAAGGCGACGCGCGAGGCGGGGATGGAGAGCTTCGAGCATCGCCTGCCCGCCGATACCGACCAGGCGACCCTGCTGACGCTGGTCGAACAGCTCAATCAGGACCCGACCGTCGACGGCATCCTCGTCCAGCTGCCGCTGCCCGGCCAGATCGACGCGCAGGCGGTGATCCAGGCGATCGACCCCGACAAGGATGTCGACGGCTTCCACCCGGTCAATGCCGGGCGGCTGGCGACGGGCGTCGAGGGCTTCGTGCCCTGCACCCCGCTCGGCTGCCTGATGCTGCTCAAGAGCATTCACCCCAGCCTGTCGGGGATGGACGCGGTGGTCGTCGGCCGCTCGAACATCGTCGGCAAGCCGATGGCGCAGCTGCTGCTGGGCGAAAGCTGCACCGTGACGGTCGCGCACAGCCGTACCCGCAATCTGCCCGAGGTGGTCGGCCGCGCCGATATCGTCGTGGCGGCGGTGGGCGTGCCGGGGCTGGTCAAGGGCGAATGGATCAAGCCCGGCGCCAGCGTCATCGACGTCGGCATCAACCGGACCGAGACGGGCCTGGTCGGCGATGTCGAATATGACGCCGCCGCCGCGCGCGCGGGCGCGATCACCCCGGTGCCGGGCGGCGTCGGGCCGATGACGATCGCGGTCCTGCTGCGCAACACGCTGGTCTCGGCGGGTCGGCGCGAGGGCGTCGCGATCGACCAGACGGCGCTCTGAGCCGGTGCTCGAACTCTTCATCTCGTCGCTGATCACCTTCTTCGTGGTGATCGATCCGCCGGGCTGCGCGCCGATCTATGCAGGGCTTTCGGCGGGGGCGACGCCGCAGCACCGCCGCGCCATGGCGATCCGCGCGGTCATGGTCGCCTCGGTCATCCTGTTCGTCTTCGCGCTGTTCGGCGAGGCGCTGCTCCACGGGCTTGGCATCGAGATGCCCGCCTTTCGCATCGCAGGCGGTATCATGCTGTTCCTGATCGCGCTGGAGATGGTGTTCGAGAAGCGCACCCAGCGGCGCGAGGACCGCGCGGCCAAGGTCGCCGACGATCCGCACGAGGCGGAGGACGTGTCGATCTTCCCCATGGCGATGCCGATGATCGCAGGTCCCGGTTCGATCGCGACCGTCATGCTGCTGATGAGCCGCAACCAGGGGCTGGAGGCGTCGCTGGTCGTGCTGGGCGCGATGGTGACGATCCTGCTCCTGACGCTGGTCGCTTTGCTGGCGGCGGGGCCGTTGATGCGGCTGCTGGGCGCCAAGATCGAGGCGGTCATCACCCGCGTGCTGGGCGTGCTGCTCGCCGCGCTGGCGGTGCAGTTCGTGATCGACGGGGTCACCGCCAGCCTGAAGTGATGGCATTCCTCCCCGGCCAGGGGAGGTGGGACCGTGGAGGGGGCGTGCCGCCCATGAGGCCGCCCCCCTTCCATCAGGCCCGACGGCCTGCCACCGCGCCGCAAGCGGATCAGTCGATCCGGTACAGCCGCAGCGGCGACCCCTTGGGCAGCGGCAGCGGGGTCAGCCAGCCAGGCACCCAGCCATGCGCCATCCGGTCGTAAAAGCCCCCCGGCGCCCGCGCGCGGTAGTTGGTCGACTCGGACATGTCGGGGCATAGCAGCAACAGCGTCGCGCCGTGCCGCTTCATGATCGCGCGCGCCTGCGCCTCCCCGCCCTGAAAGGCGTGCTGCACGTCCAGGATCGCGTCGCCGTTGCGGTGATAGGGCCCCGCGATCGCGTCATGATGGGTGGTCACGATCAGCCGCGGCCCCAGATCGACGAAGGTGAAGACCGTCGCTGCCGGATAGGCGTTGAGCCGCGCCAGCACCGAAGTGCGCACGCACTGCCCCGTCGCGCGGTTGACCCGCGCGGCATAGGCATTGGCCTGCCCGACCGGCAGATGGTTGAAGATCAGCGCGGTGGCGATGCCGCTCGGCACCAGGATCGCCGCGACCATCACCGGCACGCGCAGCAGCGGCGAGGGCAGGCGGTTGATCCAGGGCAGGATGATCCAGAGCAGCGCCGCGACGCCCGGCACCGCCAGCATCTGCGCCGCCGGGGCCGCGCGCGCCTGCCACAACAGCATGGCGCAGGCGAAGGTGGTGAACAGCGCGATCGCGGTCCACCCGATCGTGCGCCGCCGCACCGCCGCGACGATCGCCCCGATCATCCCGATGATCGGCATGATGACCATGGGCAGCGCGATGCGCAGCGGATGCTTGTAGATCGGCTTGGCCTCGCGGACATTGTTCAGCCAGTTGCGCTGCAATTCGGGGCTGACCTGTTCGGGCCGCGTCAGGCATTGCGGAAAGCGCCAGGCGAAGCCGCCCGCGATCACCGCGCCCGCCAGCACGGCAAGGCCCAGCCGCGCGGCGCGCGACTCGGGATTGATCCGTGCCAGCAGGAACAGCAGCGCCCCCGCCACCACCGTCACCGACAGCCAGACCGGGGTCAGCGCGTCGCAGCGCATGGCGTAATTGGCGTTGGAGGCAAAGGCGGCGAACCCCGCCGCGCTCCCCCCGCCCAGCGTCAGCGCATAGACCGCCAGCCGCGACGCCTCGTCCCGGTCCCAGACCCAGCGCAGCGTCAGGATCGCCCCCGCCATCGCGGCATAGGGCAACATCTCCAGCCCGATCGACAGCGACACCGCGCTGGCCAGGCCGACCAGCGCACCGCCGCGCCGCGCCTGCGGATCGCACAGCCCGGCGACCGTGACCGCCAGCATCGCCAGCTGCCATCCGTGATGGTCGATGCGCATCGGCATGAACATCAACTGGGTCGAACCCGCGCAATAGAGCAGCGCGATCCCCAGCGGCCAGGCATAGGGCGCGATCAGGCGGCGCATCGTCGCCGCGATTCCCAGCATCGCGATCGACAGGGGGATGGTCGGCGCGATCCCGCAGGCCAGCCGCTCGGCCCAGGCGGGGGTGGTGAACAGGCGGAAGAACAGGATCAGCCCGGCGATCGGCAGGTCGACGATGCGGCTCCAATGGATGTCGAACCCGACCGGCGGGTTCATCCGGTACTGGCGCAGATCGTACCAGCCTTGCCCCGCCATCCAGGCGCGCACCTGCATCAGCCGCATATTGTCGTCGGTGTCGCCCAGCGACCACCAGCGGATCTGGCCCCAGCGGTCATAGACGTACCAGGCGGCGATCGCGACCCAGGCGACCATGACCCATTGCCGCCAGTTGCGGTCGATCTCGCCCTTCAGACGTTCCAAAGACGCTTCCCTCATAACCGCCTGCGGCCTAAGGCGCAGGACTTCGGGCTCCGCTCTATCGCGGGCGACGTAAAGGGCAAGACGGCGGCGTGGCGACTCTTCAGCAGCGGATCGGGCGGTGGCGGGACAGCGGGATGCTGGGCCAGCTGATCCGCTTCGGCATTGCGGGCGGACTGTCGACGGTCGTCTATTCGGCGGTCTATCTGCCGCTGACGTCCTGGGTCCTGCCGCATGACAAGGCGGTGCTGGCGGTGCCGCCCGCCTTTCTGGTCGCGGTGATCTTCGGCTTCTTCCTGCACAGCGCGTGGAGCTTTCGCGGGCACGGCACCCGCGACTCCAGCGGGCGGCAGCATCTGAAATTCCTGGTGGTACAAGGCTTTGGACTTGTGCTGAATGCGGTCTTCACGTGGATCGCCACCGGGCTTCTGCATCAACAACCCTGGGTCGCGCTGATCCCGGTGGTCACGATCACACCGATCGCGACCTTCGCGCTCAACCGCCAATGGGTCTTCGGATAAGTTCATGGACCGTATCGTTTACGACCGCATGGCCGCGCATGATTCCACCCATTGGTGGTATCGCGCGCGCCGCGACATCCTGGCCGATTATCTGACCCGCTATGGCAAGCTGCCGGGCGAGGCGCGCATCCTGGAGATCGGCTGCGGCACCGGGCACAATCTGCCGATGCTGGCCGGTTTCGGCACGGTCGACGCGATCGAGATCGATCCCGCCGCGCGGGAGATCGCGTCGGAGCGACTCGGCAAGCCGGTGGGGGCCGCCCCCCTGCCCGAACTGCCGGGGATCGAACGCGGCGCGTACGACCTGATCGCGGTGCTCGACGTGGTCGAGCATATCGAGGACGATGTCGCCGCGCTCGCTGCGATGAAGTCCTGCCTGAAACCGGGCGGCAAGATCCTGATCGCGGTGCCGGCGCATCAATGGATGTGGTCGGCGCATGACGTGGTGAACCACCACCATCGCCGCTATTCCAAGGCAACTCTGGTCTCGGCGATCGAGAAGGCGGGTCTGCGCCCCCGCAAGCTGACCTATTTCAACTCGCTGCTCTTCCCGCTGGCGGCTGCGGCACGCATCGCCGGGCGGCTGACGGGCCGCGACGACAGCGACGACTCGCCCCCGCCCGCGCCGCTCAACAAGGCGTTCGAGGCGATCTTCCGGCTGGAGCGGCATCTGGTCGGCCGCGCGCCGATGACGCCGGGGGTTTCGATCGTGACGTTGGCGGAGCCTGTTTGACGCGGGAGGGGCGTGGCCTTCGACTTCGCTCAGGCTGAACGGAGGTTGGGATAGTTGGCCATAAGCACCTCGCTCCGTTCAGCCTGAGCGAAGTCGAAGGCCAAGGGAATCCCCCGCAAATTCCGGTTCCGCTCTCGGGCATCCCGCTCTAGGGAATCCCCCATGCTGGACTTTCATCGCGCCGATCTGGCCCGGTTGGCCGCGCGGGACCGATTGCGGGTGCTGGCCCCGATGGCGGGCAAGGACTTCGCTTCCAACGATTATCTGGGCCTCGCAAACAGCCCCCGCCTCGCCGCCGCGATGGCGCGGGCGATCGAGCAGGGCGTGCCCGTCGGCTCGGGGGGCTCGCGGCTGCTGCGCGGCAACCACCCCGAGCATGAGGCGCTGGAGGCGGAGGCTGCCGTCTTTTTCGGCGCGGAGGCGAGCCTTTATTTCTCCTCGGGCTATACCGCCAATGTCGCGATCATGGCGACGCTGCCCCAGCGCGGCGACCTGATCGTCCATGACGCGCTGGTCCATGCCAGCATGCATGAGGGGATGACGCTGTCGCGCGCGACCTCGGTGGCGGCGGCGCATAACGACGCGGACGCGTTCGAGCAGGCGATCCGGACCTGGCGCACGCAGGGCGGCAAGGGCACGCCCTGGATTGCGGTCGAAAGCCTCTACAGCATGGACGGCGACACCGCCCCGCTCCCCGACCTGATGGCCGTCGCCGAGCGGCACGACGCGATGCTGGTGGTGGACGAGGCGCATGCCACCGGCGTCTTCGGCGACCGGGGACAGGGGCTTTCGTCGCCGGGCGAGCGGGTGGTGACGCTGCATACCTGTGGCAAGGCGATGGGGTGCGAGGGCGCGCTGGTCGCCGGGCCCGCCATCGTCCGCGACTATCTGGTCAATCGCGGGCGGGGGTTCATCTTCTCCACCGCGCCCTCGCCGCTGATGGCGCGCGGGGTGCGCGAGTCCCTGCGCATCCTGGCAGACGAACCCGAGCGGCGCGCGGCGCTCCACGCGCGGATCGCGCTGGCGGGCGAGCATCTGGCAAGGCACGGCGCCTCCGCACGCGGCACGCCGATCATGCCGCTGATCCTGGGCGACAATGGCCGGACGATGCGCGCGGCGCACGCGTTGCAGGCGCGCGGCTTCGACATTCGCGGCATCCGCCCGCCGACCGTGCCGGTGGGCGCGGCGCGGCTGCGGCTGTCGATCACCCTCAATGTCGAGGCGGCGGACCTCCTCGCCCTCGACCAAGCATTGCAGGAGGTTCTGGCATGAGCACCATCATCGTCACCGGCACCGATACCGAGATCGGCAAGACCGTCTTCTCCGCCGCGCTGACGGCTGCGCTGGGGGCGAGCTATTGGAAACCCGTCCAGGCGGGCACCGACGAGGACGGGCATGGCGATGCCGAGACGGTGGCACGGCTCAGCGGCCGTCCGGTCCTCCCTTCCGCCTATCGGTTGAAGACCCCCTGCTCGCCGCACCGCGCCGCCGAGATTGACGGGGTGGAGATCGACCGCGCACGCCTCGCGCTGCCGCAGGTCGACGGACCGCTGGTCGCCGAGGGGGCGGGGGGCGTGCTGGTGCCCGTCACCCGGCAGCTGCTGTTCGCCGACCTGTTCGCGCATTGGGGGCGGCCCGTGGTGCTGGTCGCGCGGACGGGGCTGGGGACGATCAACCACAGCCTGTTGTCGATCGAGGCGTTGCGGTCGCGTGGTGTGCCGATCCTGGGCGTGGCGTTCGTCGGTGAGGGCGTCGAGGACAGTGAGGCGACCATCGCCGCGATCGGCGGGGTGAAGCGGCTCGGCCGCCTGCCGCGGCTTGCCGAGCTGACCCGAGAGACGCTGGCAGAGGCTTTCGCCGCCCACTTCGATGTGGGGGATTTCCGATGACCTCGCCGGTCTGGCACCCCTTCACCCAGCATGGGCTGGGCGAGCCGATCCCAATGGTCGCCACCGCTTCCGGCGCGGTGCTGACCACGGTCGATGGGCGGCAGGTGATCGACGCCATTTCCAGCTGGTGGGTGACGACCCACGGCCACAACCATCCGCGCATCAGCGCCGCCATCGCCGAGCAGGCGGGCAAGCTGGACCAGATCATCTTCGCGGGCTGGACCCATGACCCCGCCGAGACGGTCGCCGCCGAGCTGGTGCGGATCACCCCGCCCGAACTGACGCGGGTCTTCTTCTCCGACTCGGGTTCGACGGCGGTCGAGGTCGCGCTGAAGATGGCGCTGGGTTATTGGCTCAACCGGGGCGAGCCGCGCCATCATATCCTGGTCCTCGAACACAGCTATCATGGCGACACGATCGGCGCGATGTCGGTGGGCGCGCGCGGCGTGTACAACCGCGCCTATGCGCCGCTGCTCTTCGATGTCGGCACCATTCCCTTTCCCAGCGATGTGCAGGCCACGCTTGATGTGCTGGAGGCGGAATGCCGGGCGGGCGCGGCGGCGTTCATCGTCGAGCCGCTGGTGCTGGGGGCGGGGGGCATGTTGTTCTACACCCCTGAGACGCTGGCGGCGATGCGCGAGATCTGTACCGCCCACGGGGTACTCTTCATCGCCGACGAGGTGATGACCGGTTGGGGCCGCACCGGCACGCTGTTTGCCTGCGACCAGGCGGGGGTGGTGCCCGACATTCTGTGCCTGTCCAAGGGGCTGACCGGCGGTGCGGTGCCGTTGGCGGTGACGCTGGCGACCGAGCCGATCTTTCAGGCGCACTGGTCGGAGAGCGATCGGTCGAAGCAGTTCTTCCATTCGTCCAGCTACACCGCCAACCCCATCGCCTGCGCGGCGGCGGCGGCCAATCTGGCGATCTGGCGCGAGGAGCCGGTGCAGGACCGCATTGACGCACTGGCGGCGGCGCAAGGCCGCCATCTGGCGGGAATCGCGGACAGGGTGGCGGTCCATAGCCCCCGCCAGCTCGGCACCATCGCCGCGTTCGAACTGGGCGCGGGGCAGGACTATCTCTCCGACCTGGCCCCCCGGCTGCTCGCGCATTTCCGCGAGGCCGATCTGCTGGTCCGGCCGATGGGCAACACCATCTATGTGATGCCGCCTTATTCGATCACTCCGGCGCAGCTCGGTAAAGTCTGGACCGGCATCGGCGAGGCGATCGATCGTTTCGGGGGATAACCCCTATTCCTCCCCTGCAAGGGGAGGTGTCGCGCGAAGCGTGACGGAGGGGTGTCCCCATTATCGAGAGTGCGACACCCCTCCGTCAGGGCTTCGCCCTGCCACCTCCCCTTTCAGGGGAGGAACATATGCTGCGCCCTTTGACTTTACGGCTTTTCATTTGCTTTATCCGGCGGCAATTCAAAAGGGAGCAGGCATGGGCGTGGCGGCGGCAAGGGCGATAGGGGCTCTGGCATCGATGACGGCGCTATGCTGGAGCCTGGGCGTATCCGCGCAGACGGCTCCCGCGTCTCCCCCCGCCCAGCCATTGGGCCCGATCAATGCGGACCTGCCGCCGGGGGGGGATTCCTACGCCCGCGCGATCGAGACGACGCCGGTGGCCGCCGCCACCTGGACGCTGTCCGCCTGGGTCCAGCCGCGCAGCGTCGCGGGCAAGGGCACGACGATGCTGATCGGCGGCTTCGGCGATCCGACCCGGGGGCCCCGCCGCTATCTGGCGCTGGTCGACGGCCAGCCCGCGCTCGTCACCGAGGCGGGGGTGGTGCAGGGCGGCGGCGATGCCGACCGCAACAAATGGACGCATATCGCCGCCAGCTATGACGGCAAGGTCGTCCGGCTGTTCGTGAACGGGCGGCAGGTGGTGCAGCGCGGCCTGTCGCTGGAGCCCGTTACGGGCGTCGCGACCCTGGCGCCGCGCAGCTACCAGCCGATCTTCGCGGGCAAGGTGATCGACTTCCGCATGGTGCGTGAGGCGGTCGATCCGCTCGCCATCCGCGTCGCCGCGCGGCGGGCGCCCGACCCGGCGAAGCTGGCGCTCCAGACCGGCAGCCCGAGCTGGCCCTTTCAGACCCGCCAGATGCAGGGCCAGACCGCACCGCAGGATGCCTGGACCCTGCCCCAGTCCAGGGCGCCGATCCCGACCAGCGGGACGGCAAAGCCCGAGCCCAAGGCGGCGGCGCTGGTGTCCACCGCGACCGGGCAATGGGCGGTCAATGGCTGGCGGCTGATCGAGGCGGCCAAGGTCGGCCCCGGCGGCGCGGACCTGTCGCAGGGCAATTTCGACGCCGACAAATGGTATGTCGCGACCGTGCCGGGCACGGTGCTGACCACGCTGGTCGATCGCGGCGTCTATCCCGATCCGGCGGTGGGGCTGAACAATCTGGCGATCCCCGAGACGCTGGCGCGCCAGGATTACTGGTATCGCACCGAGTTCGACACGCCTCCGCAAGCCGCCGGGCGGCAGATGTGGCTGACCTTCAACGGCGTGAACTATTCGGCCGAGGTCTGGGTCAACGGCCGGATGGCGGGGACGATGAAGGGCGCGTTCATCCGGGGCCGCTTCCCCGTGACGCTGGCCGCCGGGCGCAACGCCATTGCGGTGCGCGTCTCGCCGCCGCCGCACCCCGGCATCGCGCATGAGGAATCGATGACGGCGGGCGTGGGCGAGAATGGCGGCGTCCAGATGATGGACGGCCCCACCTTCGTCGCGACCGAGGGCTGGGACTGGATCCCGAGCGTCCGCGACCGCAATACCGGGCTGTGGCAGGGGGTGACGCTGGCCGCGACCGGCCCGGCGGTGATCGGCGACCCGCAGGTGGTCACGACCTTGCCCAAGCCCGACAATTCGGTCGCCGATGTCGAGATCGCGGTGCCCGTCACCAATACCGGCCAGGCGCCGGTGACGGCGACCGTCCGCGCGGTGTTCGATGACGTGGTGGTCGAAAAGCCGGTGACGGTCGCGCCGGGCCAGACGATCCGCGCCGTCCTGTCGCCGTCCGAATTCCCGCAGCTGTCGGTCAAGAATCCGCGCCTGTGGTGGCCCAACGGCTATGGCGACCCCGCGCTGCACGATCTGGCGCTGACCGCGGCGGTCGACGGCGCGCTGTCGGACAGCAAGGGCCTGCGCTTCGGCATGCGGCAGGTGACCTATGACCTGTCGCTGTTCGACGATGACGGCGATCTGGAGCGGGTGACGCTGGACCTCAACCGGGTGCGGGGCGGCCAGCGGGTGGTCGACACCAGCCATGCGGGCATCCGCAAGACCGCCAATGGCTGGGCGATGAGCTTCACCCCCGGCGCGTCCCAGTCGGCGGCGGTCGCCAAGGTGCAGGACGATCCGCGCCTCGCCCCCTATCTCGTCCTGCGGGTCAATGGCGTGCGGATCGCGGCGCGCGGCGGCAATATCGGCATGGACGACTATATGAAGCGCATCGACCGTGCGCATCTGGAGCCCTTCTTCCGCCTCCACCGCGACGCGCATCTCAACATCGTTCGCAACTGGGTGGGGCAGAATACCGAGGACAGCTTCTTCGACCTGGCCGACGAATATGGCCTGATGGTCCTGTCCGATTTCTGGGAGTCGACCCAGGATTACAATATGGAGGCCGAGGACCCGCAGCTGTTCCTCGCCAATGCGGCGGACGTGGTGCGCCGCTATCGCAACCATCCCTCGATCGTCGCCTGGTTCGGCCGGAACGAGGGGGTGCCGCAGCCGATCCTGAATACCGGGCTGGACACGCTGCTGCGCGCCGAGGACGGGACCCGGCTCTATATGCCTTCGTCCAACGCGGTGAACCTGCAAGGGTCGGGCCCCTATGACTGGCGGCCGCCCGCCGACTATTTCACCACGCTCGCCAAGGGCTTTTCGGTCGAGGTCGGCACCCCCTCGCTGCCGACGCTGGAGGCGTGGAAGCGCGCCATCCCGGCCGAGGCGGATCGCTGGCCGATCGGCGATGTCTGGGCCTATCACGACTGGCACCAGACCGGGAACGGCGCGGTCAAGAGCTTCACCGCCGCGCTCGAACGCCGCTTCGGTCCCGCCACCGGGCTCGAGGATTTCGAGCGCAAGGCGCAGATGATGGAATATGAATCCTATCGCGCCATCTTCGAGGGGATGAATGCGGGGCTCTGGACCGAGAATTCGGGCCGGATGCTGTGGATGACGCAACCCGCCTGGCCGTCCTCGGCCTGGCAGATCTTCTCGTCCGACTATGACACCCATGCCGCCTTCTACGGCGTGAAGAAGGCCGCCGAGCCGATCCATGTCCAGATGAACCTGCCCGACCACCGCGTCGTGCTGGTCAACAACACCCGCGACGCGCTGAAGGGCGTGCAGGTGCGCGCGCGGGTCGTCGGGCTCGATGGCCGGGTCGAATCGGACCAGGAGACGAAGCTCGCCGCCAATGCCGAGGGGGTGACGCCGGTCCTGACCCTCGACCTGGCCTCGGCGATGAAGCGCGGGCCGGTGCTCGTCCGGCTGGAGGCGAGCGATGCGGGCGGACAGCTGCTGTCGACCAACAGCTATTGGCAGGCGCAGGACGATGCGCGTTATCGCGCGCTGACGACGATGGGCGCGGCGACGGTCACGGCCAGCACGGCGTTGCAGGGGCAGGGCGAGGAGACGATCGCCAACGTCACCCTGACCAACAGCGGCACGGTCCCTGCGATCGAGACCAAGCTGACCGTGATGAACGCCGACGGGACACAAGTACTGCCCGCCTATTTCAGCGACAATTACGTCACCCTGTTGCCGGGAGAAAGCCGCGTGATCGAAGTCCGCTACCCCACCGCCAAGGCGGACAGGCCCAGCGTCACGCTGCGCGGCTGGAACGTCACCGCCACCGGCGCGGACCTGCGTCCGTGAGCCGCCTCACCCTGGCCGCGCTGCTCGCGCTGACCCTGGCCGCGCCCGCGACCGCGCAAGGGAAGGAAACCGACGGCCAGCGCTGGGCGCGCGAATGGGAGGAGCGGCTGCACAACGACTTCGGCTATCTCGCGCGCTACCGCGACGACAATGCGACGCTCGCGGCGCCGGTGCCGGGCCGTCCGCGCATCGTCTTCATGGGCGATTCGATCACCCAGAACTGGGTGGAGCGGGCGCCGGGTTTCTTCACGCCCGGCCGGATCGGGCGCGGGATCAGCGGGCAGACCACCTCGCAGATGCTGCTGCGCTTTCGGCAGGACGTGATCGACCTGAAGCCTGCGGTCGTGCAGATCATGGCGGGCACCAACGACATTGCGGGCAATACCGGCCCGACGACCGATGCGCAGGTGCAGGGCAACATCATGTCGATGGTCGAACTGGCCCAGGCGCATGGCATCCGGGTGATCCTGGCCTCGATCCCGCCCGCCGATCATTTCGAGTGGAAGCCGGGGGTGAACCCGGCCCCGCGCATCGCCGCGATGAACGGCTGGCTGAAGGATTATGCGGCGCGCATCGGCGCGACCTATGCCGATTACTGGTCGGTGCTGCATGTCGGCGACGCGCTGAACCCCGCTTATGGCACCGACGGGGTGCATCCCAATGCGGCGGGCTATGCCGCGATGGCCCCTGTTGCCGATGCTGCGATCCGGCGGGCGCTGGCCAAGCCTCAGTCGCGCAGGATGCGGTAGTTCAGCCGCGCGGTCGCGATCGGCCGGTCGCGATCCTCCTGCCAGGCCGTCGCCTCGACATTGGCGATCCGTTGGCCCAGGCGCAGGATGGTGCCGACCGCGCGGGTCGGGTGGTCGCGGCCCGTGCGCAGATAGTCGGTCGTCACCGTCACCGGCTTGATCCGCGCCGCCCCCTCCAGGGACAGGCGATGGGTCAGCGCGGCGATCCCCGCCACCTCCAGCAGCCCCGCGATCGCGCCGCCCTGAAGCAGCCCCGGCCAGCCCATCACATGGTCGCCGAACGGCATCACCAGCTCCGGCACCTCTTCGACCCATTCGATCGAACAGCCCAGCCACTCGGCATAGGGCGGCAGCACCATCTGCGTGCCGATCGCGGTGCGCGGCGGGGTCATGCCTCCACCCCCGCGTTCAGCCGCATGAAGGTGCCCGCGACATGCGCCACCGGATCCTCGGGATCGCCGTCATGCGCGATGCCCCGGACGAACGCGATGCTGTGGGTGATGCGATAGCATTCGCCGCGCCCGATCACGGTCCGCTCCGGCACGGCGGGGCGCAGATAGTCGACGCGCAGGTCGACGGTGACATGCGCCTCGAACGCACCGCGCTTCAGCCAGACCGACAGGCTGGTCGCCATGTCCATCATCGCGACGATCGGGCCTGAGGCGATGACCCCGCTGGCCGGATCGCCGATCAGCCGCGCGCCATAGGGCAGGGCCAGCTCCGCCCAGTCGTCCCCATGCGTCCGGTACTGCATCCCCAGATGCCGTCCATGGCCGCCAAAGCCGCCCATCGCCGTGAAGCGTTCAATATCGAACCCCATGGGCCGATGGTCTACATCAACGATGCGCAAAAGGAGAGTGGGATGAACGACCGGGTGACGATCGCGGTGGCGGAGGGCGTCGCCGATGTCCGGCTGGCGCGCGGCGAAAAGCTGAACGCGATCGACCGCGCGATGTTCGATGCGTTGGCCGGGGCGATCGACATGCTGACGGCGCGGGCCGATGTGCGCGCGGTGGTGCTGTCGGGCGAGGGGGAGGGTTTCTGCTCCGGCCTCGACATGGCGGCGATGGCGGGGGGCGATCTGGCCGGGCTGGACCTGTCGGCGCGCAGCCATGGCCCGGCCAATCGGGTGCAGCAGGTGGCGTGGGGCTGGCGGACGCTGGCAGTGCCGGTGATCGCGGCGGTGCACGGCGTGGCGTTCGGCGGGGGGACGCAGATCATGGCGGGTGCCGAAATCCGGCTGGCGCATCCCGCGACGCGCTTTGCGATTCGCGAGGTGCATTGGGGGATCGTCCCCGACATGGGCGGCTTCGCGCTGTGGCAGGGCGTGCGCGAGGATGTGCTGCGCGAATGGGTCTATACCGCGCGCGAGTTCGACGCGGCCGAGGCGCAGGCGGCGGGACTCGTGACCCGGCTGGTCGAGGATCCCAGGGCCGAGGCGCTGGCGCTCGCCCGCCGAATCGCCGAGCGCAGCCCCGATGCGGTGCGGAGTGCGAAACGGTTGTTCGGAGCGATGGGGTGCGCGCCGGAGGAGATGCTGGCGATGGAGAGCGCCGAGCAGGTGGCGCTGATGCGGGGTGCGAACCACCGCGAGGCGGTTGCCGCGAATATGGCGCGGCGGCGGCCGGTGTTTCGGGACTGAGAGGGGCTGCTCCCTCTCCCCACACGATAGCCCCTCTCCCGGCAGGGGGAGGGGTTGGGGAGGGGCAAGGGCCGCAAGGGTTCTTTTCTGCGAGACCCCATGCCCTCCCCCATCCCCTCCCGCTTGCGGGAGGGGCGTGCTCTTTGGCAGGTGGCAGGACCCTACAAAAAAGGGGGGAGCCCCTTTCGAGACTCCCCCCTTTCTCAGCGCTCGCGAAAATTACTCCGCGGTCGCCTTCAAAATCTTGCCCGGATTGCGGGGCGGCTCGCCCTTGGGGAGCGCGTCGACATGCTCCATGCCGCTCTCGACCTGGCCCCAGACGGTGTACTGGCGGTCGAGGAAGCGCGCGTCGTCGAAGCAGATGAAGAACTGCGAATTGGCCGAGTTCGGATCATTGGTCCGCGCCATCGAGCAGGTGCCACGGACATGCGGCTCGGCGTTGAATTCCTGCTTCAAATTGGGCTTGTCCGAACCCGACATGCCGGTGCCGGTGGGGTCGCCGCCCTGCGCCATGAAGCCGGGGATCACGCGGTGGAACACGACGCCGTCGTAGAAACCTTCATTGGCGAGCCCGCCGATGCGCGCGACATGCTCGGGCGCCAGGTCGGGGCGCAGCGTGATCACGACATCGCCGCTCTCGAGCGTCAGGGTCAGCTTGGAAAAAGTCTCGGCCATAAGGGTCTTCCTTGGTTGATGTGCCGCAGGTAGGCATTCCTGTGCCCGCTGGCAAATGCGGGCACCGCGCGATAGAGGCATGACGCCGCGTTCATGTTCCATCGAGGGAGGCCGAGATCAGCGACACCGAACTCCCCGACCTCGAAACCGAGACCCCGTTGCCGGAAACCCAGCTGGACGAGGACGACCGGCTGAAGCCCGAATATGTCACCGCCGTGCTCGACGCGCTGAAGGACGGCGACGACGAGGGCGCGCGGGCGCTGGTCGAGCCGCTCCACCCCGCCGATATCGCCGACCTGTTCGAGCTGGTCGACGACGAAGAGCGGGTCAGCCTGGCGCGCGCGGTCGCGGACCTGCTGAACGGCGACGTCTTCGCCGAGATGAACGACTATGTGCGCGAGCAGCTGATCCAGGCGCTCGAACCGCATGAAGTCGCCGACATCGCCTCCGAACTCGACACCGACGACGCGGTGGCGATCATCGAGGACATGGACGAGGACGAGCAGCGCGCGGTGCTGCGCGCGCTCGACCCAGATGACCGCGCCGCGATCGAGGAGGCGCTGTCCTTCCCCGAGGAGTCCGCCGGCCGCCTGATGCAGCGCGAGCTGATCGCGGTGCCCGAGCATTGGACGGTGGCCGAAACCATCGAGTTCCTGCGCGGCGACGAGGAACTGACCACCGATTTCTGGGAAATCTTTGTGGTCGATCCCGGCCATCGCCCAATCGGGACGTGCCAGCTGTCTTGGATCCTGCGCGCGCCGGGCGGGATCGCGATCGGCGACGTGATGAAGCGCGAACAGACGCTGATCCCGGTCGACATGGACCAGGAAGAGGTCGCGCTGCGCTTCCAGAAATATGCGCTGATCTCGGCCGCCGTGGTCGATGGCAGCGGGCGGCTGGTCGGCATGATCACCGTCGACGACATCGTCCACATCATCCAGCAGGAAGCGGGCGAGGACGTGCTGCGCCTGTCGGGGGCGGGCGAGGGCGACATCAACGAGCCGATCCTCGACAGCTACAAGAGCCGCGTCCGCTGGCTGATCGCCAACCTCGTCACCGCGATGGTCGCCTCCTCGGTGATCGCCGCGTTCGAGGGGACGATCGCGCGCATGGTGGCGCTGGCGACGCTGATGCCGATCGTGGCGGGGGTCGGCGGCAATGCGGGGACGCAGACGCTGGCGGTGACGGTGCGCGCGCTGGCGACCAACCAGCTGACCCGCTCCAACACGACCCGCGCGATCCTGCGCGAGATTCGCGTGGCGATGATGAACGGCGTGACGGTCGCGGCGGTGATCGGGGTGGGGGTCAGCCTGGTCTTCGCCAATCCGGCACTGGGCATGGTGATCGCGGCGGCGATGATGACCAATATCCTGGTCGCGGGGCTGGCGGGCGTGCTGGTGCCGGTGACGCTCGACCGGTTCGACGCCGACCCGGCGGTGGCGTCGTCGGTGTTCGTGACGATGACCACCGATTCGATCGGGTTCCTGGCCTTTCTGGGCCTGGCGACGGCGGCCGGGCTGACGGGGTGACATTCCTCCCCTGCAAGGGGAGGTGGCGCGCGCAGCGCGTCGGAGGGGTGTCCCGCTATCGATAGGCCGACCCCCCTTCCGTCAGGGCTTCGCCCTGCCACCTCCCCTTATAGGGGAGGAATTACCTCCTCCTATCAAAACTATGGCGGTCGCCCCGGACCATGCTTATGATGCACCCCCGCGCAGCCGGGGGGCCGCGTCGTGTCACCACCCGTCAACGCGGATAGTTAAGCAGCGCGCATGAATCGTTTTGCCATCGGTATCGCCGGTATCCTTGTCATCCTGGCGATCGCGGTCGCCCTGTCCACCGATCGTCGCACCATCCGCCTGCGCGTGGTCGGCGCGGCCTTTGCGCTGCAGGCGGGGATCGCGGTGCTCGTCCTCTATGTCCCCTGGGGCAAGAAGGTCCTGCAGACGCTGTCCGCCGGGGTCGCCGGGCTGCTCGGCTATGCCAATGAGGGGACGAAGTTCCTGTTCGGCGCGCTCGCCTCCGATCCGCTGGGGCGCAATTTCGCGATCCAGGCCTTGCCGGTCATCATCTTCTTCGCCGCGCTGGTCTCGATCCTCTATTATCTGGGGATCATGCAGCTGGTCGTGCGCTGGCTGGGCGGCGCGATCGAGAAGGTGATCGGCGTGTCCAAGGTGGAATCGCTCTGCGCGGCCGCCAATGTCTTCGTCGGCCAGTCCGAATCCCCGCTCGTCATCCGGCCCTATCTGGCCAGCCTCACCCCCGCACAGCTGTTCACCGTAATGACCAGCGGCATGGCGGGCGTGGCGGGCACGATCCTGGCGGCCTATGCCTCGATGGGCATCTCGATCGAATATCTGCTCGCGGCCAGCTTCATGGCGGCGCCCGGCGGCATCCTAATGGCCAAGATCATCATGCCCGACCGGCCCGAACCGCCCGCCGGTCAGCTGCCGCTGGGCGATGTGATCGAGGACGAGAAGATTGCGCTCGCCGAGGCGACGCATGACGAGGAAAAGCCCGCCAACATCATCATGGCGGCCGCCCAGGGTGCGCAGACCGGCGTGAAGCTGGCGGTGGCGGTCGGCGCGATGGTGCTGGCCTTCGTCGCGCTGGTCGCGCTGGCGAACGGGTTGCTCGGCGGGCTGGGCAATCTGGTCGGAATTCCGGGGCTCAGCTTCCAGGCGCTGCTCGGCTATGTGTTCCAGCCGATCATGGCGCTGCTCAACGTGCCGTGGAAGGAAGCGGGGATCGCGGGCGGCCTGTTCGGCGAGAAGATCGTGCTCAACGAGTTCGTGGCCTATATCGACCTGGGCAAGCAGGCAGCGCAGCTCTCGCCGCGCACCGTCGCGGTCGTCACCTTCGCGCTGTGCGGCTTTGCCAATTTCTCCTCAATCGCGATCCAGATGGCGGTGACGGGCAGCCTGGCGCCGAACCAGCGCCCGACCATCGCGCGGCTGGGCATCCGCGCGCTGATCGCGGGGAGCCTCGCCAACCTGATGTCGGCCGCGCTGGCGGGCCTCCTGATCGGGTAGGGCGCTTTCGGGGTTGATCCTGCAGGTGGGCGCGCTATGGGCGCCCGGTCGGTCGCGCTCGTGGCCGACTCACTGCACAGGATCACAATGCCCCGATCTAGTCCCTTGTCCGGCGACGAGGACAGTAGACGCTTCGGCGTCCACGTTCTTGCCGACCGTCTGACGGGCCTGACGGGGTCGACGATGTCGGCCCGCTAACGCCGTTCCTCGCCGACCTTCCGCCGGGCTCGACCACACGAACCCGAAGGAGGTCTGTCATGACCCGCATGATGTTCCGCGCGCATGTCCGCGCCCAGTCGCTCGCCACCGTCATGGCCAGCGTTCCCCTTGAGCGCGCGCGGTTGCTCCGCGCCGTGGCGTCCAGCCGTCCCCAGGCGATCCGCCGGACCCGCCCCTCGGCCTGACCGCCCCGCTTTCAAGGAAGACCCCGATGACCCGTTTCGTTTCGCGGGCCGCGCTGTGCGGCCTGTTGCTGTTCGCGCGCGCCGCCGCCGCGCAGGAGCTTGCCCCGCCGACCGACACGCCGCAGGATTTCGCCATCCACGGCCAGGCGACCCTCGTCGCGCAGGGCGTGGGCGGTTTCGCCTCGCCCTATGCCGGGACGAACAGCCTGACCCCGCACCAGCTGAAGGAAACCGCCGACGTCACCGCCTATCTCGGCGCGCGGCCCTGGGGCGGCGGCGAGATCTGGGTGAATCCAGAGATCGACCAGGGCTTCGGCCTGTCCAATACGCTGGGCGTCGCGGGCTTTCCCAGCGCGGAGGCCTATAAGGTCGGCAAGGCCGAGCCCTATTTCCGGCTGCAACGCGCCTTTTTCCGCCAGACCCTGGGGCTGGGCGGCGCGCGCGAGGCGGTGGCGGGGGTTGCCAACCAGCTCGGCGGATCGCGGAGCGTCGACCGGGTCGTGCTGACCATCGGCAAGTTCGGCGTCGGCGACGTGTTCGACACCAACCCCTATGCGCACGACCCGCGCGGCGATTTCCTCAACTGGTCGGTCGTCGATACCGGCAGCTTCGATTACGCCGCCGATGCCTGGGGCTATACCACCGGCATCGCCGCGGAACTCTATCGCGGCGACTGGACGTTGCGCACCGGACTGTTCAACCTGTCGACCATCCCCAATGGCGAGCGGCTGGAACATGGCTTCGGCCAGTATCAGCTGGATGCCGAGGTCGAGCATCGCCACCGGCTGGCGGGGCGGCCGGGATCGGTGCGCTTCGGCCTCTTCCGCAACCGGGGCAATTTCAGCCGCTTCGACGAGGCGCTGGCCTATGCCGCCGCGACCGGCAAGGTGGTCGATCCGTCCTTTACCCGGCGGCGGCTGACGCGGATCGGCGGCTATATGAACATGGACCAGGCGCTGACCGATACGCTGGGCCTGTTCGCGCGGGTCGGGGTCAGCGACGGGTCGATCGAGCCCTATGACTTCACCGATATCGACCGGACGGCGCAGATCGGCGCGGCGCTGAACGGCAAGGGCTGGGGCCGGGCGCAGGACCGGGTCGGGCTGGCGCTGGTCGCCAACGGCATTTCGGCCGAGCATCGCCGCTATCTGGCGGCGGGCGGCCTGGGCGTGCTGGTCGGCGACGGACGATTGCCCAATGCGGGCGCGGAGGAGATCGCCGAGGCCTATTACGACGTGGCGCTGACCCGCGCGCTCGCGGTGACGCTGGATGCGCAATATGTCGGCAACCCCGGCTATAACCGCGATCGCGGGCCTGCGGAGGTCTTCGCGCTTCGCGTCCACGGCGCATTCTAAATCCTCCCCAAGCTCGGCTTGGGGAGGGGAACCGCGCCCGGAGGGCGTGGTGGAGGGACATCCTCGCCCGCGACGAGGCCCCTCCGTCAGGCCTTCGGCCTGCCACCTCCCCATCTCCGATGAGGAGGATCGGGGGATTAGCGCGTCGGTACGGGCTCCGCGCCCGAATAGTCGTAGAAGCCCCGCCTGGTCTTGCGGCCATACCAGCCCGCCTCGACATATTTGATCAGCAGCGGGGCGGGGCGGAATTTGGGGTCGCCCGTCCCTTCGAACAGGACGCGGGTGATCTCCAGGCAGGTGTCGAGCCCGATGAAATCCGCCAGCGTCAGCGGCCCCATCGGGTGGTTGAGCCCCAGCTGGCACGCCGCGTCGATGTCCGGGATCGTCGCCACGCCCTCGCCCAATGCGAAGATCGCCTCGTTGATCATCGGCATCAGCACGCGGTTCACGATGAAGCCCGGCGCGTCATTGGCATGGACGACGCGCTTGCCCAGCGCCTGGGCGAAGGCTTCGACCCGCGCGACCGTCTCGTCCGAGGTGGCGAGGCCGCGGATCAGCTCGATCAGCCCCATGACGGGCACGGGATTGAAGAAATGGACGCCGACGAACCGGCCCGCATCGGGCGCGGCCTGCGCCAGCCGGGTGATCGGGATGGACGAGGTGTTGGTCGCCAGGATCGCGGTGTCGGACATCACCTTGCCGACCTCCTCGAAGATCGCGCGCTTGATGGCCTCGCGCTCGGTCGCGGCCTCGATCACCAGTTCGCAATCCGCCATGGCGGACAGGTCGCCGACCGGCGCGATGCGGGAGAGCAGCGCATCGGCATCGGCGCGGGTGATCTTTTCCTTCGTCACCAGCCGGTCGAGCGCCCTGGCGATTCCCGCCTTGCCCGCCTCGGCCCGTTCCGCCGACACATCGGCCAGCTTGACCGCATGGCCCGCCGCCGCCGACACTTGCGCGATGCCCGCACCCATCTGACCGGCACCGATCACGCCCACTGACTTCATCGCTCTGCTCTCCTTGTTCTTTGACCGTTGCCCTATCCGTTTCGGAACGTCACCGCCAGCAAAGGGGTTGATACGCCCATGATTCGCACCGCTGCCTTCACGGCTTTCCTGGCGCTTGCCGTGCCTGTGGCCGCCGCCGCGCCGGACACGCCGGACACGCCGGTCCCGGCCAAGCCGAAGCTGTTTCGCGACTGGATCGTCGCCTGCGACAATGGCGGCGGGTGCGAGGCGGCGTCGCTGTCGCCGCAGGACGGCATGTTGCAGGATGCCGGATTGCTGATCCGGCGCGCCGCCGACGGCATGGTCGCGGTCGAGCTGGCCGACATGACGGGTAAGGCGCGGGTCGCCACGATCCGGGTCGATGGCCGCCCCGCCGCCACCGTTCCACTTGCCCGCGAAGCGCGGGGCCGGGTGAGCGGGGCGGCGGCCGACAGGCTGGTCGCGGCGCTGGTCCGGGGGCGGCGGGCGGCGATCCTGACACCCGATGCGAAGCCCGTCTCGCTGAACGGCGTCGCCGCCACGCTGCGCTATATGGACGATCGGCAGCGACGGGCGGGCACCACCGCCGCCTTCGTTGCGAGGGGGGCGGCGCGCTATCGCGGCAAGCCGCCCGAACTGCCCCTGGTGCGGGTGGTGACGCCGCCGCCGGGCGACGCGCCCGCCATCCCCTCGGCCGCGATCAACGACATGCGGCGGCGGCTCGACTGCCTGAACAGCCTGGGCAGTCCGGTCAGCGCCGAATCCTATCGGCTGGACGGACGCGCGACTTTGGTCCTGCTGTCGTGCGGGGCGGGGGCGTATAATTATCTGGTCAAGCCGCTGATCTGGCGTGACGGGCGGCTGGCGCCCGCGCGGTTCGACTATGCCTTTCCCTTTGCCGGCGAACCGCAACCGGGCGGCGCGGTGACGCTGGTCAACACCCAGTGGTCGCCCGCAGGCCGCCTGTCGAGCTGGGGCAAGGGCCGGGGGCTGGGCGATTGCGGCGATCGCCAGAGCTTCGGCTGGGACGGCACCCGATTTCGGCTGCTCGAGGCGGCGAGCATGACCGAATGTCGCGGCGCGATCGACACGTTGCAGGTCTGGCGGGCGCGACCCGTGTCCGCGCGATAGGCCGAGGGAGACAGGATCATGCTGGAACATCTGCCCGCCTGGCTGGGCAAGGCGATGAGCGGGTGGCGCGCCGGGGTCGAATCGGTTGCGGTCGTCCGCCCCGAACTGGCCCCGCCCGCCAGCCTGGCGCTGAGCAGCCCGGCCTTTGCCGACCAGGCGCGGCTGCCCGAGCGTTTCACCGCCGATGGCGCGGGCGTGTCGCCGCCTCTGGTCTGGGGCGACCCGCCCGAGGGGACCGCGCTGCTGGCGCTGCTGGTCGAGGATGCCGATGCGCCGACGCCGCAGCCGCTGGTCCATGCGATCGTCTGGAACCTGCCGCCGCGGGCGGGCGATCTGGCCGAGGGTGCGATCGTCGCGGACGGCGCGGGCTCACCCGGACAGGGCGATGTCGGGCGCAATTCCTATCTGGGCGAAGGCTGGCTGCCGCCCGACCCGCCGCGCGGGCATGGCGAGCATCGCTATGTCTTTCAGCTGTTCGCGCTCGACTCGGCGGTCGATATCGGCGGGCAGAGTCCCGGACGCAGCGCGATGATCGAGGCGATGGCGGGGCATGTGCTGGCCGCCGGGGTGCTGACCGGCACCTATTCGCGCGAGGAGGAGGCGCCGGTGGGGCCGGTCGGGGCGGTCGCGCCCGCCTGATCGGGGAAGAGCGGGCGGCCGGGCATCGACAGGCGACGATCCGGCCGCGGGACGAGGATGACAGGAGCGGCGGCGTCGATCCCGACGCGATCGCGCGTCACGCCTCAGGCGATCGGCAGGATCGGCGTCGCCGAGGTGATGGCCAGTCCGGCGAACAGCAGCGCGCCGATGCAGGAGACGAGGAACTGGCGGGCCTGGATGGTCTGGAACATGGTGGAACTCCCTTTTCGATCGGGTCGCCAACCCTTTGGCGACCGATGCCGGGAGCTTTGCAGAGAGCGTGCCAGTTTTATAAAGCTTTGATATTCAACGAATAATTATTCAACCTAAGAAAATCTGGCAAATTGCGCCAAGCCGATACCGGAAAATCCGCCACGGGATGGCGCAATCCGTCAATCCGCATAGGCCAGATCGCGGCCATCATTCTTGGCCCGGTACAAAAGCTCGTCGGCACGCGCGAACAGCGTCTCCTGCGTATCCTCCGGACGGAAGGTCGTGATCCCCGCCGAGATGGTGATCTGGCCGATCGACTGGTCGGTTTCGCGGACGCGCAGCCGCCGCTCGCGCACCGCCTGCCGGGCGCGTTCGACCAGGGCGGTGGCGTCCCGCTTGGAGATGCCCGACATCAGGATGGCGAATTCCTCGCCGCCATGGCGGCACACCAGATGGCCCTGCCCTTCCTCGGCCAGGATCTGGCCGATCGCGGTCAGCACCCGGTCGCCCACCGCATGGCCATGCTCGTCGTTGATCCGCTTGAACCGGTCGATATCGCACAGCGCCAGATGGCAGGGATCGACCGCCTCGAAACACTGGCCGAGCGACTCGTTGAACGCCAGCCGGTTCGCCAGCCCGGTCAGCGGATCGCGCCGGGCGGTCGCCCGCGCCTCCGCCAGCTTTTCGCGCAGCGCGTCCGCCTCGGCAGTCGCCTGTTGCAGCCGCCGTTCGCTGGCGTGGATCCGCTCCAGCATCTCGCCGGTCAGCGCGGCCAGCGCCGACAGCCCGATCGCTTCGGCACGGTCCATCTTCGCGGCGCTGCGGGCCAGGTCGGCGCCGAAGGCCGTGGCGTCGGCCTGGACCGAGCGGAGGATGGCCAGGAACGTCTCGACATGGCCCTGAGTCTGCGCGGCCAGCGAGTCGGACTGGCTGTCGACCGTGGGCACCGCATGATCGCGCACGGGCGGGGCTTCGACCTTCGGCTCGACCGGTTCCGGACGGGTCGCCGGAGTGCCTCCCCCCAGCCGGACGATATCGTCCTGGTGCAGCCGCACGCCACCATCGATCAGCGACGCGGCGGCGCGCGCCAGGCCGCCGTTCGGATCGGTCAGGATGGCGTGGACGAACGCATAATGCGAGGGATCGGGGGACAGGCGATGATCGTCGAGAAACCGGCCGATCCGTCGATAGAGGTCGGTGCTCATCGACATCCGCCCCCTCCCGACCTGTCGCATGTCCGTTCCGCGTATGACCCGTTCCCCGTCATCGCGAGACGGCGATCGACGGCGCACCCCTGTGCCGTCATCGCCCTGCACCTTGCTGGCATGCCCCCTGTCATGTCCGGTGCCTTAGCGCTTGGCCGCCAGACCGCGGACCGCCGCCAGCGTCGTGGCGACATGTTCGGCGGGGTTCATGTCGTCATGGACGAACAGGATGCGCCCGTCGCGACCGATCACATAGCTGGTGCGCGAGGTGATATCGCGGCCTTCCATCTGGCGGCCGAGCGCGACGTCATAGCCCTTGACGATCGCGGGCCCCGCGCTGGCGACCGGGAACTTGCCCGCGCATTCGGCCTTGGAAAAGGCGGCGAGCTTGTCCACCGGATCGGCCGACATGCCGATCACCCGCGCACCCGCCGCGCGAAAGGCGTCGATCTTCTCGGCAAAGGCGCGCGCCTCGGCGCTGCATCCGCTGGTGAAGGCGGCGGGGAAGAAATACAGGACGACCGGGCCGTGGCGCAGCTGATCCTTCAGCTTGAGCGTGAAGACCTTGCCCGCGACCGCGCCGCGCGTCGTGAAATCGGGGGCGGTGGCGCCGGGACGCAAGGCCGCGGCGGCGGGAAACGCCGCCATTGCAAGAAGAACGCCCAAGACTGCCTTCATCACCCCAATCCTTCCGGTAATATGGTTAACGCCTATCCTGTCGCCGGGATGCCGTCCATTGCTGATCGTGCGTCGCTATCCTATCGGTTGCATCATGTCCGTTCATACAGCCGATATCGATCTGGCGTTGAAGCTGGCCGACGCCGCCGGCGCCGCCATCCGACCCTATTTTCGCCGCGAGATGGGGCTGGAGATCAAGGAGGATCGCTCCCCTGTCACGCTCGCCGATCGCGAGGCCGAGGCGGCGATGCGCCGCATCCTGGAGGCGGAGCGCTCGGGCGACGGGATTCACGGCGAGGAATATGGCGTCAAGGACGGCGTCACCGGGCGGCAATGGGTGCTCGACCCGATCGACGGCACGCGCAGCTTCACCGTGGGGCGGCCGATCTTCGGCACGCTGATCGCGCTGGTCGACAATGGCTGGCCGGTGCTGGGCATCATCGACCAGCCGATCGCGAAGGAACGCTGGCTGGGCGTGATGGGCCGCCCGACGCTGTTCAACGGCCAGCCCGCGCGGACGCGCCGCTGTCCGGCGCTGGAGGGCGCGACGATCGCGACGACCAGCCCGCATCTGTTCGAGGATGACGACGTGCCGCATTTCATGGCGCTGGTCGCGGCGATCAGCGGCGACAGCCCGCGCCAGGGGCCGGTCTATGGCGGGGACTGTTATAATTACGGTCTGCTCGCCAGCGGCCATGTCGACATCGTGTGCGAATCGGGCCTGAAGCTCCACGACTTCGCGGCGCTGGTGCCGGTGGTCGAGGGCGCCGGGGGCCGGATGTGCGACTGGAACGGCGATCCGCTGACCGCCGACAGCGCCGGGCATGTGCTGGCGATCGGCGATCCGGCGCGGACCGAAGAGGTGCTGGAGGCGTTGCGCAACGTGCCGCACGGGCATGACCATCACGATCACTGATCGCAGGCCAGTCATCGAAGCGCGCTGGGTCGGCACGGTTTAGAAGATCCCCAGGAACTTCTTGCGCTGGCTCTTGGCCTCGCCTTCGCTCTGACGGCCGTCCTTCGACTTGGCGGTGGTGCCGTTGCCGACATCCTGGCGCGGCTGCCCCTTGGTGGTCCGCTGCGCGCTGGCACGGGCGCCGGACAGGACCGGGCCGCAGGCCGCCGCCTTGGCATCGCCGACATCGACAAAGGCCAGCACCCCCGCCAGCGGCGTCGCCACGACCGCCAGGCCCAGCCCGGCCCCGGCGCGCGCCAGCAGGTCGCCGCTGATCGGATCGATACCGGGGCTGGCGAAGCTGCCGGTCAGGCCGACCGGGGACTGGCCCGAAAACAGGCTGAACTTCTTGGCATCGGCGCGGATCGCCATGTCGATGGCCTCGTTGCGGAAGCTGAAGCCGCCGCGCCCGACGATGACGTTCTTGGACGTGTCGATCAGGATCGGGTCCGCCGCCGCGATCCCGCCGCGCACGGTGAAGGCGATCAGCCCGCAATTGATCCGCACCGGCTCCTTCAGGCGATCCTCGAACATCTTCTGGACGAAGGTGCCGAGGTCCAGCTCGGCCAGCTGCGCGTTGCGGGTCCATAGCGAGCCGGCGGGCAGGATGAAGGCCATCCGCCCGTTCGCGCTGGCCAGCGAATCATGGATGGTGTCGCCGCGCCCCTGAAGCTGGATGCGGCCCTTGACCGTGCCGGTCGTCCCCGCCTCCGCCACGCCCCATCCCGCCAGCAACCGCCCGAGCGGCGTCGGCGACAGGCGGATGTCGTAACGGACCAGGCTGGGCCGCTGGCGCGTGTCGAACAGCAGGTCGGACGCGACGTCGCCGCGCGCCATCGCGAAGCGGAGCGGCGACAGGGTCAGCTTGCCGCGATCCAGCGCCAGCGTCAGGTCGACGTCGGAGATGGGCACGCGGCGCGAGCGGACGGTGCGGATCGTCCATTTCAGGTTGGCGTCGAACCGCTGCATCGTCGCCACCGGCAGCGCGGCATCGGGCAACAGCCTTTGCGCCCCCGCCCCGGTCGCGGCGGCGGCGGCTTGTGCGCCCCTGGTCGCGACGATGTCGGGGTTATAGCCGATAAAGGGCGCGGCATCGACGATGTCGAGCTTGCCGGTGGTCAGCTGCGAATCGAGATGCAGCCGCTCGCCATGGGTGACGGTCAGCGTCCCCGCCAGGTCGCTGTCGCCGAACGTCCCCTTCATGCGGGTGAAGCGATAGACGTCACCGTCCTTCACCAGCTGCGCGCGCAGGTCATAGGTGCGGGTGCGCGGGATGACGACGCCGATGACCTCGAGCAGCGTCGACAGGTCCTTGCCCCGCGCGCGGGTGCGCAGCGGCACATCCTCGATATCGGCGATCGAGGGCAGGGTGCCTGCGACATCGACCACATTGCCCGCCGCGCGCATCCGCGCGATCAGTTCGTTCCTGCCCCGATTGGCGGTGGCGTCGGGCGACAGCAACTGCGCGGTCAGGGTGAAGGGCGTCGCGCGGATCACGCCCTTGCCGCGCAGCCCGACTGCCTTGCCGATTCGGGCGTCCTGCGACCGGAAATCCTCCAGCGCCAGGTCGGCGGTCACGCGCATCCGGGGATCACGATAGCGCACCGTCGTGCCGTTAATCTCGGCCGTGTCGATTCGCGGGAACTCCAGCGGCTTGCCGCCCTTCTTCTCGCTGAAGGTCCAGCTGTTCGTGCGGTGGTCGGGCGTCCATTCCAGATCGACCGCGCCGTTGGTCAGCGCCAGCCAGGTGAAGCGCCGCTTGCCGAACAACAGCGACAGCGGCGCGATCCGCGAATCGATCCGGTCGGCGGTGAACAGATAGGGGCGGCTGGCCCAGCCGGGGTTGGAGATGGCGATCCGCTCGGCGACGAACTTGATCCGCCACGGCGCGAAATAGAGCTGGAAATCGCCGCCCACCGTCACCGTCCGGTGGGTCAGCCTGCCCGCGATCGACTCGAAGGGGTGGCGCAGGAACCGCCCCTTGGTGACGAACAGCACCAGCCAGATCGCGGCGATGGCGAGCAGCAGCCCGATCGCGACCCGCAACGCCCATCGCCGCCAGCCCGCACGGGCGGCGGTCGGGCTGGCGGAGGTGTCGGCCGCTGGCGCCTGATCCATGGCATCCCCAATCGCCCGAGCGAGGCGCTTGTTCCTTTGCGGCGGCCCGCCCTCTTCGGTTGCAATCCGCGCCCGGTTCGTCTAAGCCGCCCGCTTCCCGAGCGAGGTGTCACGAACGGCCCGGCCATCAGGGCTGCCGCGGCCGTTTCTGCCTTGCTCACAGCGAAAGGACCAAAATGCCCAAGCTCAAGACCAAGAGCGGCGTCAAGAAGCGCTTCAAGCTCACCGCGACCGGCAAGCTCAAGCACGGCGTCGCCGGCAAGCGCCACCGCCTGATCAGCCATAACGGCAAGTATATCCGCCAGAACCGCGGCACCTCGGTCCTGTCCGATGCCGACACCAAGACCGTGAAGGCCTGGGCGCCTTACGGCCTGAACTGATTTCTGGAAGGATAGAGAGATATGGCACGCGTCAAGCGGGGCACGACCACCAAGGCGAAGCATAAGCGGATTTTGGATCAGGCGAAGGGCTATTATGGCCGTCGCAAGAACACCATCCGCATCGCACGCCAGGCCGTCGAAAAGGCCGGTCAATATGCGTATCGCGACCGCAAGGTTAAGAAGCGGACCTTCCGTGGTCTGTGGATCCAGCGCATCAACGCCGGTGTCCGGGCCGAGGGCCTGACCTATTCGCAGTTCATGCACGGCCTGAAGCTGGCGGGCGTCGAACTGGACCGGAAGGTCCTGGCCGACATCGCGATGCACGAGGGCGAAGCCTTTGCGGCGATTGTCGCGCAGGCGAAGGCCGCTCTGCCGCAGGCCGCGTAATTCGCGACTGACGGACTAGCGCCGGAAATCAGGAAAGGGCGTCGGTGGGTTCCACCGGCGCCCTTTTCCTTTGGGAATATTCCTCCCCTGCAAGGGGAGGTGGCAGGCCGAAGGCCTGACGGAGGGGTGTCCCGGTCGGCGAGGATTCGCTTGCCTCGCCACGGGTGACACCCCTCCACCACCGCTTCGCGGCGGTCCCCCTCCCCTTGCAGGGGAGGAACGCAGCGGCCTCAATACCGGACGCTGATCGTCCCCAGGATCGAGCGCGGCGCGCCATAATAGCCGCCGTCGAAGGTCAGCGCGGTCAGATATTTCGCGTTGGTCAGGTTGCGCAGATTCGCCGACACCGCGACGCGCGGCGTGATGTCGTATTTCGCCATCAGGTCGACCAGCGCATAGCCGTCCTGTCGCACCGAGCGGGTTTGGGTATAGATCACGCTCTGATACTGGGCCGACGCACCCAGCTTCAGCGCGGGCAGGGCGGGCGGGGCATAGACGATGTTCAGCCGCCCGGTGTTGCGCGGCACGAACAGTCGCGCGGGATCGCCCTTCTGATCCTCGATCCGCATCAGCGTATAGCCGCCAGTCACCTGCATCCCTTCGGCCAGGCGACCGCCGATCTCCAGCTCGATCCCCTCCGACCGGGCGTTCACCCCGCGATAGAGGGTGCGGCCGTTGAAGAAGCCGATGCTCTCGGCCGTGTTGTTCTGATGGACGCGGAAGATCGCGGCGCTGGCGTTCAGCCGTCCGCCGAACCAGTCGCCCTTGATCCCCGCCTCGATATTCTTGCCGCTGATGGGGGCCAGGATGCGCCCGTCCTGGCCGATCGCGTCCTGCGGATTGAAGATCGTCGTATAGCTGGCATAGAGGCTGAGCGCGCGGCTCAGGTCATAGGTGACGCCCGCGAAGGGCGAAAAGCGCGTATTGTCGAAATTGGTGTCGACGCCGTAGGAAAAGCCGACGCTGCGCGCATGGGTGACGTTGCCGCCCAGCATCAGCTTCAACGGATCGGCCAGGCTGAAGCGGACCAGGCCATAGGCGGTCTCGCGCCGGGTCTGGGTATTCTGGCTCAACGCATAGTCGGTCGAGAAGGTCGTCGGGAAATTGACCTTGGGGAAGGTCCCCTGGAACAGATCCGGGAAGGGCAGGGCCAGGCCGATCTGCGAATAGTCGTAAGAGGATTGCTGCTTGTAATCCTGCGCGCTGCGATTGACGCCGAACATCAACTGATGCTCGCGCCCGAACAGCGAGAAGGGGCCGGTGGCATAGGCCTCCACGGTCAGGTTGCGCGTCTGCGCGCGGAAGGCGCCGGGATAGCTTTTGATGCCCAGGAACTGGCCGGGCTTGGTGGGATCGGGGGCGATGCCGTTGGGCGCGCCGCGCACCGGATTGTCATAGACGTAGAACAGCTCGTCCGCCTCGCTGGTCGCGCGGCGCACCGCGCTGATCCGCGCGACCCAGTCATGGCCGAAATGATGGGTCAGGTCGCCGAAGATCTGCCGGTCGATCACGTTCCAGCCCGCCCATTCAGGCGCGACATTGGTCGATCGCGGCATGTCGATACGCGTGCCGTCGGTATAGGTCAGCGGCAACGCGCCCCACATCGCGCCGTGGCTCTGGTGATCCTGATGGCCGTACCCGCCGCTCAGCACCGTATCGGGGCCCAGATCGGCCTCAACCACGCCATACCCGGTCCAGCGGCGCAAGCTGTAGCGGTCGAGATAGCTGTCCGCGTCCGACAGCACGCCGACGACGCGGGCGCGGACATGGCCGTCCTTGGTCAGCGGCGTGCTGACATCCGCGTCCAGGCGCAGGCTGTTGAACGAGCCATATTGCGCACTGGCGGTCGCCTGAAGGTCCTTGGTCGGGCGCTTGCGGACGAAGTTGATGACGGCCGAGGGATTGCCCGTCGGCGACAACAGGCCGGGCGCGCCGCGCACCACCTCGATATGATCGTAGATGGCGGTGTCGATCGACCCGGTCTGGATTCCGAAAGCAAAGGGAATGCCGATGCCGTCGATCTGGAAGGTCTGGATGTCGAAGCCGCGCGCCGAATAATAGACGCGGTCGGTCTCGTTCGCCTGGACGTTGATGCCCGGCACCGTCGTCAGCAGCTGGTTGACGTCGTTGAGCTGGAAATCCTGGATCTGCTGGCGGGTGACGATGCTGACCGACTGCGGCGTCTCGCGCAGCGTCAGCGGGATGCGCGTCGCGGTCGTCTGGCCCCCGATCGTATAGTCGTCGGAGCCCTCGGTCCGCTGGCCGGTGACCACGATATCGTCGCGCGCGGTCTGGGGATCGGTCGCCACCGGCACGGTGGACGGCAAGGGTGCGGCCATGGCGGCGGCATTGGCCGCCAGCGTCATCAAGAACGGCATTCGGGGACTCCCTGTGATGCGGCGCGTCCTAGGAGTGGCGGTCTGTTATTGCAAGTCAGTATCGAAAGTGGGAAAGGCTTTTGCGATCAGCGACTTCGCCCATGGATGACGCGGCGCAATTCGGGGCTCTCCGCCCTAGCCATGCCGCCCGCGCGCCCCCACATGGGCCCCCGACATGGCGCTTCATCTGACCAAGGTCGCGTTCGGGGCGGCCAGTATCGATCACCTGGCCGAACGACTGGCGATGCGGGCGCAGGACGGGCCGGTCTTCCTCACCACCCGCTATCTGCCCAAGCGGCATGAAGAGGTGGCGGGGCAGGGCTCGCTGTTCTGGATCCTGAAGCACCAGCTGGTCGCGCGCTCGCCGATCCTGTCGTTCGGCGAGGCGGAGGGCGGGCGCTGCGCCATCCATATCGACCCCGCGCTGGTGCTGGTCCAGGCGCTGCCGCGCCGCGCGCATCAGGGCTGGCGCTATCTGGAGGCGGGGGATGCCCCGCCCGACCTGAGCGGGGCCGCGACGGGGATCGAGACGATGCCGCCGGTGCTGGTCGGCAAGCTGGTCGAGCTGGGGCTGATCTAGGGGGCGGCACTCATGATCTTCCTCCCCTTGCAGGGGAGGATTCGTGCTCAGTGCTTAGAGTTTCGGCCCGGCCACCGCCGCGCGCGCCTTTTTGGGGGTTTCGGCGAACAGCTTGGCGATCGCGACGTTGCGGCTGTCCTGCGTCGCATAGTCGCGCGCCGACAGGCCGGCGATATTGTCGGGCTGGTCGGGATCGGCGCCCGCATTCATCAGCTCGCGCACCATCGCCATGTCGTGGCGCTGCACCGCGCGGATCAGCGGGGTCTCGCCCGCCGCATTGGGCAGGTTGGGATTGGCCTTGGCCGCGGTCAGGATGCGGATCATCTCGGGCTGTCCCCCCGCCACCGCCAGCAGCAGCGGCGTGTTGCCGCGCCCGTCGCGCAGGTTCGGATCGGCGCCCTTTTGCAGCAGGAAGCGCAGATACGTCTCGTCGCCGCGCTTGATGACGATGTGCAGCGCGCCCTCGCCGCTGGTCACGTCGCGGGTGTTGATGATGCTGGCGCCCGGACGGTCGAGCATGTTGGTGACGTCATTGCCCTTGGCCTCGCGCACCGCCTGGAGAAACTTGTAGCTTTCCGACTGCATCATCTGCGCCGCGACCGGCGTGGCGATGGCGCCCAGAAGCGCGGCGGCGAGCAGGGGGCGAAGGGACATGGGGATCGATCCTGAGCAATGGAGCATGGCTTGCAACCGGCGATTTATCACAGCAAGGCTGTCGGCGTCATGACCCGATTATATCTGTCCCTGCTGGTTCCGCTGGCCGTCGCGCTGGCCGGGTGCGGCGCGTCCGATCCCCAGGCGCAACCCCCGCTGGCGGGGGCGCGGATCGGCGGCCCGTTCCGGCTGGTCGATGCCACCGGCAAGACCGTCACCGATCGCGACTTCGCCGGGCGCTACCGCATCGTCTATTTCGGCTACACCTTCTGCCCCGATGTCTGCCCCACCGACATGCAGGTGCTGGGCGCCGGGCTGAAGGCGCTGGAGGCGAGCGCCCCCGCCAAGGCCGCGAAGATCGTGCCGATCTTCGTCACGGTCGATCCCGAGCGCGACACGCCCGCAATCGTCGGCCGCTTCGCCACCACCTTCCACCCGCGCTTCGTCGGGCTGACCGGCACCCCGGCGCAGGTCGATGCGGCGCGCAAGGCCTATGCCGTCTGGGCGCAGAAGGGCGCGCCGTCGGCCGGTGGCGGCTATCTCGTCAACCACAGCAACCAGGCCTATCTGATGGACCCGGACGGCAAGCCGCTGGCGCTGGTCCCGTCCGATCAGGGGCCGCAGGCGGTCGCCGCGACGCTCGACCAGTGGGTGCGCTGATGGAGCGTTTCTGGGAAAAGCCGATCGAAAGCCTCGACCGCGCCCAGTGGGAGGCGCTGTGCGACGGGTGCGGCAAATGCTGCATCCACAAGCTGGAGGATGAGGAGACGGGCGAGCTGGTGCCGACCAACGTCGCCTGCCGCCTGCTCGACCGGCGCAGCGGGCAATGCTCCAACTATCGCCACCGCCGCGCCTTTGTCAGCGAGTGCGTGCGGCTGACCATGGGCAATGTCCGCTCGATCGACTGGCTGCCCTCGACCTGCGCCTATCGCCTGCGCGCGGCGGGCGAGGCGCTGCCCGAATGGCATTATCTGGTCTGCGGCGACCGCGAGGCGGTGCACCGCGCCGGGCAATCGGTCCGCGGCTGGACGATCAGCGAGGACGATGCGGGCGATTTCGAGAATCATATCGTGGAGCGGGAATTGTGATCGACGAGGTGGTGCGTCACCCGACTGCCAAGCGCATCCGGCTGAGCGTCGATCCCGCCACCGGCACCGCGCGGCTGGTGGTGCCCAAGCGTGCGCCGCTGAAGACCGCGCTGGCCTGGGCCGAGGAGAAGAAGGACTGGATCGCCGACCAGCGTGCGCGCCTGCCCGAACCGCGCCCCTTCGTCCCCGGCGCGCTGATCCCGTTCGGCGACACGGTGCTGACATTGGCCTGGGAGCCTGGCAGCCGCCGGGTGATCCAGTGCGAGCATGATCGCCTGTCCGCCTCCGGCCCGATCGAGACGCTGAACCGCCGGGTCGAGACCTGGCTGAAACGGCAGGCGCTGGAAACCCTGTCGCGCGAGACGGCGGAGATCGCGCGGACCGCGGGCGTCGCGGTATCGCGGGTCAGCGTCGCGGATCCGAAAGCGCGCTGGGGCAGCTGCGCCTCGTCAGGGGCGATCCGCTATAGCTGGCGGCTGATCCTGGCCCCGGCCTTTGTCCGCCGTGCGACGGTGGCGCATGAGGTCGCGCACCGGGTCCATATGAACCACGCCCCCGCCTTCCACGCGCTGGTCGCCGAGCTGCTGGGGGCCGATCCAGCGCCCGCCACCGCCTGGCTGCGGCAGCATGGCGCGGGGCTTCACTGGTATGGCCGGTCGTCCTGACGGTCCTGACGGTCGCGCGCTGACGGACGCGGCGGGGGAGCGGCGGGGCGGGGATCGCGCGCCGCGCCTGCCCCGCCCCGTCCGGTCACCCGGTCGATCCACGCCTGATCCAGCCGCTGCTGCGGCACCACCGGTGCGGGCGCCTGCGGCGTGGTCGTGCCGGGCACGGGTTGCTGGAGCGGCTGCGGCGGCGTGGCGGGATCGCGGCGGGTCGGGATCTCCATCGTCTCGTCACCCGGCTGCGACTCGCCCGGAACGGGGGCGGGCAGCGGGTTGCCGTCGGCATCGACCCCGGCCGTGCCATTGTCGGGCTGGCCGAAATAGCTCTCTTCGTCGGGTTCCAGCTGCCATTCGGGCAGGGTGACCTGGGTGTCGAACTGTTCGATCGGGCGGTCGGCGACCGCGACCTTCATATAGTCGGCAAAGGCCTTGGCGGGCGCGGCGCCGCCATGCAGGCCGGCCACCGGCTTGGCATTGTCGCGGCCCATCCACACGCCGGTGGTGATCCCGCTGGAGAAGCCCAGGAACCAGCCGTCCTTCAGGCTGGTCGTCGTGCCGGTCTTGCCCGCGACCGGCCGCCCGATCTGCGCGGCGCGGCCGGTGCCGGTGTTGACCGTGGTCTGGAGCAGGTCGGTCATCTCGGCGGCGATATAGGGGGCGACCAGCACATGGCTGCGGTCGACCTCATGGGTATAGATGGTCTGGCCATTGGCCACGACCTTGGTGATGCCATAGGGCGTCACCTTCACCCCCTTGTTCGCGATGCTGGCAAAGGCGCTGGTCATGTCGATCACCCGCACTTCCGAAGTGCCGAGCACCATCGAGGGGTGGGTGTTGACCGGCGTCGTGATGCCGAAGCGGCGCGCCATGTCGGCGACCGTCTGGAAGCCCACTTCCTGGCCCAGCTTCGCCGCGACCGTGTTCAGTGAATAGGCGAAGGCGGTGCGCAGGCTGACGCTGCCCGAATTGCGGCGCGAATCGTTGCGCGGGGACCAGCCGTCGATGGTGACGGGTTCGTCGACGACCTGGTCCTCGGGCTTGTGACCCGCCTCCAGCGCGGCGAGATAGACGAACAGCTTGAACGCCGAACCCGGCTGGCGGACCGCCGTCACTGCCCGGTTATAGTTGGTGGAGACATAATCCTTGCCCCCCACCATCGCGCGCACCGCGCCGTCGCGGTCCAGGCTGACCAGCGCGCCTTGAGTCCCCTCGGGCGCATTGGCGCGGATCGCCGCGTCGGCCGCCCGCTGCATGTTGAGGTCGAGCGTGGTCCACACGTCGAGCGGCGCGGTCTGCTCGTCGATCAGCAGGTCGAGCTGGGGCAGTGCCCAGTCGGTGAAGTAGCGCACCGAATTCTGCTTTGGCTCGGGTGCCAGCTTCAGCGTCTGCGGGTCGGCATTCGCCGCCTGGTCGGCGGTGATGAAGCCGTTGCGCTTCATCTGGTCGATCACCACGCCCGCACGGCCGACCGCGGCGGCGGCATCGGCGGTCGGCGAATAGTTGGAGGGCGCCTTGACCAGCCCGGCGATCACCGCCGCCTCGGACAGGCTCAAGTGATCCGCGCCGTGCCCGAAGAATTTCCGGCTGGCCGCGTCGATGCCATAGGCGCCGCCGCCATAATAGACCTTGTTCAGATACAGCTCGAGGATCTGGTCCTTCGAGAATTTCAGCTCCATCGCCAGCGCCAGGATCGCCTCGCGGAACTTGCGACCGAACTTCTTCTGGTTGTTCAGGAAGATGGTGCGCGTGATCTGCTGGGTGATGGTCGAGCCGCCCTGTTTCCAGCGTCCCTTTTCCAGCCGGACCTCGACCGAGCGGGCGATGCCGATCGGATCGACGCCGGGATGCTGGCGGAAACGGCGATCCTCGACCGCGATCGTCGCGTCGCGCATGACCTCGGGAATCCGGTCATAGGGCAACCATTCGCCATAGCTCGGCCCGAGCGACACGATCACCGTGCCGTCGGCGGCATGGACGCGGATCATCTGGCCGTTGGGCGAGGATTTCAGTTCGTCGAAGCTGGGCAGTTGCGACTTGGCGACGAACACCGCGATCGCCAGCGCGCCGACCGCCAGCACGGCCAGGCCGATCAGGATCTGCAGGGTTACGACGATCCGGCGCCGCCAGGGAGAGCGGGGCTTGGACGAGCGGGGCCGGGGGGACCGGGAAGACGACGCGCGAGGCATGGGACGGATCGCGAATTACAGGGCTTTGAACATGACCACAAGCCGCCGATGCCCGATGGCGGCTTGCGCGCCGCTGAACGCCCCGGCCAAAGGCGCCGCGCCGAAGCGGTTCGGCCTGAAATGCCGCTCTTAATTTTTTATACCGGTTCCGGTAGTAGGGCGGGATGCCATCCTCGGGGGAGAAGGTGGCGGAAAGGACGACGATGGAACAGGTCGAGCAGCAGCAGGGCGCGACCGCCGAACGGCGGGTGGGCAAGCGGCATTCGGCCGTCCTCCTCCTGGGCAAGCTGTGCGGCGACGTGCCCGGCGTGTGCCTGGTCCATAATATCTCCGCCCATGGCCTGATGGCGCGGTTCGTCGATCCGCCGCAGGTCGGCGACTCGATCTGTGTCGAGGTGCGCGGGCTGGCCCCGGCGCGCGGCACGGTCCGCTGGGTGCGCGGCAAGAAGGCGGGCGTCCAGTTCGATTCGCCCCAGCCCTATGAGCAGATATTCTCGACCGAAAATGCCGACGGCACGATCCCGCGCCCGCCCCGCTTTCCGGTGACGCTGACCGCCGATGTCCGGTTGGGCGACCGCAAGTTCGCCGCCGAGATGGTCGACGTGTCGGCGGGCGGCGCCAAGCTGGCCGCCGCGCATCCGGTCCAGCCGGGTCTGGCGGGGCAGATCATCCTGCGGCCGATGGGCACGCCGATCTTCGGCACGATCTGCTGGGTGAAGGACGGCCGCTTCGGCTTCCGCTTCGTCTCACCGCTGCCCATCGACACGCTCGCGGCGATCGTCGCGCGGCCCTGAGCCGCGTCGGGCCTTCGGGCCGATCGACATTCGGAATTGCTTCTTCCCCTCTCCCCTGGACAGGGGAGAGGGTTAGCGAAGCTTGCCAGCCTGCTGGCTAGCGCAGCTTGGGTGAGGGGTTGAGCGAGCCCAAAGGCTCGCGCGCTCGCTTGGCGAGCGCCCACCCCTCACCCAGCTCCGACTAAGCCTTTGCTCTCGCAAAGACCAAGTCTGCGCAACCCTCTCCCCTCTACGAGGGGCGAGGGAAGGATAGGCATCGCTAAGTGGCGATCGACCCTGGGGGATTTCGGATGGGGGGAGGGCGTCGACCGATCGGGACGCCTGGGAAAATCTGGTGCGGTCGAGAAGACTCGAACTTCCACGGCCTTTCGGCCACAACGACCTCAACGTTGCGCGTCTACCAATTCCGCCACGACCGCACTCGATAGTTACCACCGGCAAGCCGGAGGGCTGGTAGGCGGGTGCCCCTAGCAAAGCGCCGGGGACTGCGCAATGGCCTTTTTGGCGGGATGCGGCGCTATCGCGCGTCATTCATCGCGAATAGGGGAAGGGCCATGACGCTTTTCCCCCGCCACGCCCCGATCCTCGACCGTGACGAGGTGCGTCGCCTGCTGGCGCTGGCCTGGCCGGTGATGCTGACCAGCCTCAACTGGACGATCCTGCACGTCACCGACGTGATCGTCGTCGGCCGGGTCGGCGAGCATGAGGTGGCGGCGCTCTCGGCCAGCCGGTCGCTGACCTATGTCGCGATCGTCACCGGGCTGGCCTGGCTGTCGGGCGTACTGGTGCGTGCGTCGCGGGCCGATGGCGCGGGGGACCTGCCCGCGACCGGCCAGGCGCTGCGCGACGGGCTGGTGCTGGGTATCGTGCTGGGCGTCGCGGCGATGCTGATCCTGGGGCTGGGTGGTGCGGCGCTGCTGCGCGGGATCGGCGTGGCGCCGGGGCTGGTCGTGCCCGGCGCGCGCGTCGTGACGGTCATGGCGCTGGGCTATCCGTTCCAGATGGTGCTGATCGCCGCCAGCTTCTTTCTGGAGGGGATCAGCCGGCCGCGCCGGGTCACGATGGTCAATCTGTCGATCCTGCCGATCAACGCGCTGCTCGCCTGGGGGCTGGCGGGTGGTGAGATGGGACTGCCCGCGCTGGGGGCGGTCGGGGCGGCGCTGGCCACCGTGATCGCCTCGGCATTGGGAGCGGTCGCGATGGTCGCGAGCGCGGTGACGCTGCCGCGCGGTGCGGCGCGCGGCGTGCGGCGGCTGGACCGCGCGGCCTGGGCCCCCACGCTGGCGGGGGCGGTGGAACTGGCGCGATTCGGCTTCGTCCCCGCCATCGCCTCGGGGCTGGAGCTGGCGGGGTTCGCCATCCTGATCGCGCTGTCGACTCGGCTGGGCGATGCGACCGCGCATGGCTTCCAGATCGTCTTCTCGCTCCACAATGTCACCTTCGCGCTGGCGCTCGGGCTGGGATCGGCGGCGGGGGTGCGCGCGGGCAATGCGGTGGGCGAGGGGGCGGCCTGGGCCGCGGTCCCGCGCACGCTGATTGCGGTCGGGCTGGCGGCGCTGGCCATGGGGGCGTGCGGCCTGGCGCTGTCGCTCTGGCCCGGCGCGGTCGTCGGGCTGTTCCCCGCCTTGCCCGAGGCGAAAGCGGTGGCGGTGGCGATGCTGGTGATCTGGGCGCCCTTCATCCTGTTCGACGGGATGCAGGTGGTGCTGGTCTATGCGCTGCGCTCGCTGGGCGACCAAGTGGCGGCGGGGATCAACAGCATCATCGCCTATTTCATCGTCACCGGCGGGGTCGGCTGGTGGCTGGTCGACGCCGGATGGGGCGCCCCGGCGCTCGCCTGGGCGTCGGGCGCGGGGATGCTGGTCGCCGCCGTCCTGCACGGATCGCGCTTCGCGATCGTCGCGCGGCGGTTGCGGGCTTCGCATGGCCTTCTTCGCTCAGGCTGAACGGAGCGAAATCGAAGGCCACGCCGACACGACAGCAATCAGTTCGCCGGGTTGGCCTCGCCCGCAAAGCTCAGGTCCAGCCGCTTGGAACTGGGCGGCACGTCGAGCTTGGCCGAGTTGAAGTCCATCGACGCGCCGGGGCCCAGCGTCCGCTGCTGCGGCGCGATCGCCCAGGAAAAGACGACGCGGCCTTGCGCATCCTTCAGCTCGGCGCGCAGGTCGGGAACCCGCTGCGCGCCCGAGGACGGGTTGATGATCTGCCCCGAAATGGCGAACAGTTCGGACCCGTTCTCCAGCTCGCGCCGCTCGATCGGGTTGGAACGCAGCTCCAGCGGCGATTCGGTGGTGCCGAACCCCAGCCAGCCGCCGATGCCCGGCATGCCGGTCCACAGGATCGCTGCCGTCGCCGCCAGCAGCGCCAGGCACGCGGCGACCGCGCCGATCGTCCAGCGACGCACCGGGTTGCGCCGCGCGCGAAAGGGCGGGCGGTGCGTGAAGGCATCGAATTCGGGCTCGTCCGCCTTCAGGATCGGCGGCGCGGGCGGGGGAGCGATGACGGGCGGCGGCGGGGGCGGCGGTTCGGCGACCGGCTCTTCGGTCCTGTCGCGTTCCACCGCGACGTCCGGCTCCGGCGCGGCGACCTCGTCGGGATCGGGCGGCGACTGGAACCAGCTGTGCCGGCAATTGGCGCAGCGCACGGTGCGACCCTCCAGCCCGATCGCGCTGTCGGGCACCAGATAGCGGGTGCGGCATTCAGGGCATTCGAGGATCATGCGGAACGGCACTTCAACGGATGGAAAGGGTCGGTGGACGGGACCATCCGGTTCAGGTCCCCATGAAAGGCCAGTAAGCACGCCGCCCATGGCCGTGGCAAGCTTGAAGCGTGGAACTTGAAGCGCGCGGCGGGCCATGCCAAGGCCATGCGGGCATGGCGAACATCGTCCAGTTCGAGAATGTCGGCTTGCGCTACGGCGCCGGGGAGGAGACCCTGTGCGACGTCAGCTTCGCGTTGCGACCGGGGCAATTCTATTTCCTGACCGGCGCGAGCGGCGCGGGCAAGACCTCGCTGCTGCGCCTTCTCTATCTGTCGCAGCGGCCCAGCCGGGGCATCATCCGGCTGTTCGGCGAGGATGCGGTGATCCTGCCGCGCGACCGGCTGCCCGGCTTTCGGCGGCGGATCGGGGTGGTGTTCCAGGATTTCCGGCTGATCGCGCATCTCAGCGCCGCCGACAATATCGCGCTGCCCCTGCGCGTCGCGGGCATGGCCGAATCGGAGATTGCGCGCGCGGTGCGCGAGATGCTGGCCTGGATCGGGCTGTCCGAACGCGCGGGCGCCCGCCCCGCCACGCTGTCGGGCGGCGAGCAGCAGCGGGTGGCGATCGCCCGCGCGGTGATCGCGCGCCCCGAATTGCTGGTCGCCGACGAGCCCACGGGCAATGTCGATCCGGTCATGGCCGAGCGGCTGCTCCATCTGTTCCACTCGCTCCACCGGCTGGGGACGACGGTGGTGATGGCGACGCATGACTGGCACCTGATGGACCGGGTGCCGGACGCGCAGCATATGCATCTGGAGCGCGGGCGGCTGGTCGACCCGACCGTTCCGCCCGAGCCCGCCCCCCCGCCGCCCGAGCCGCGCCGCTCGACGATCGTGCGGAGCGGATTGTGACGCGGGGGCGCGGCGGCGCGGAGGCGCGGGCGCTGGACGATGTCGGCGGCGCGCATGTCATGAGCTGGGTCATCGCGATCATGCTGTTCCTGACCCTGCTGGCGGGCGCGGCGGGGCTGGCGACGGCGCGCGCGGCGGGTTCGCTCGACCGCCAGATGGCGGGGCGGCTGACCGTGCAGATCGTCGAGGGCGAGGCCGGACGCCGCGATGCCGCCGCCGCGCGCGTGCTGGCGGTGCTGCGCCGGCTGCCCGATGTCGCGCGCGCGACGCCGGTGCCGCAGGCCGAACTCGCGCGGATGCTGCAACCCTGGCTGGGCACCGATGCCGAAGCGGCGGGGCTGCCCGTGCCCGCGCTGATCGATGTCGACCTGACCAGCGACGATTCGGGCGTGATCGCCCGCGTCGGGGCGGCGGTGACACGGGCCAGCCCGGCGGCGCGGGTCGATGCGCATGCGACCTGGCTGGGGCCGGTCGGGCGGCTGCTCGACACCGCCGCCTGGCTGGCCGGGGCGATCATCCTGCTGATGCTGGGGGCGACCACGGCGGTCGTCATGCTGGCGGCGCGCGCAGGGCTGGAGGCGCATCGCGGCACGATCGAGGTCATCCACATGCTGGGCGCAACCGATCGGCAGGTCGCGCGGCTGTTCCAGCGGCGGATCGCGCTGGACGCGGGGATCGGCGCGGGCGTGGGCGGCATCGCGGCGGCGGGGGCGATCCTGCTGATCGCGCGACAGGTCGGCGCGCTCGAATCCGAATTGCTCGGCAATTTGCGGCTGGGGGCGGGGGATATGGGGATGCTGGTCCTGCTGCCCTTCGCCTTCGTCCTGCTGGCGGTGGCGGCGGCGCGCGCGGCGGTGCTGGCGCAGATGCGGCGGATGCTGTGATGGTGCGACTGATCGGTCTGGCGGCGCTGAGCTGGTGCCTGGGTTTCGCGGCCTTCATGCTGACCCTGCCGCACCCGCTGGCGCACAACACCACCGATGCGATCGTGGTGCCGACCGGCGGGCCGGGGCGCATCGATCGCGGCATCGCGCTGCTCCAGGCGCACCAGGCCAAGCGGATGCTGGTCACCGGGGTCGCGCCCGGCGTGCGGCCGATCGACCTGGCGCGCACCTATCGCACCTCGCCCGCGCTGTTTGCCTGCTGCATCGATCTGGGGGGCGAGGCGGTCGACACGCGCTCCAATGCCGAGGAAACGGCGAACTGGGTGCGCGCGCATGGCTATCGCACGGTGCGGCTCGTCACCTCCGACTGGCATTTGCCGCGCGCCCGGATGGAGCTGACCGCGGCGCTGGGCAAACAGGTGCTGGTGCTGGGCGACGGCGTGCCGTCGGAGCCGCGGCTGGGCACGCTGGTCAATGAGTATAACAAGCTGATCCTGCGACGGATCGCGCTTTGGACGGGGATTGGCGCGTGATTCTTCTTCGCAACATCGTGTTCGTGGCGATCTTCTATCCGCTGTCGGCGGTGATGGCGCTGCTGTCGCCGGTCATCGCGCTGAGCGGGCGGCGCGCGGTGATCCACTGGGCGACGAGCTGGACCCGGCTCCACCGCATCTGCACCCGCTATCTGCTGGGCATCCGCGTGGTGGTGGAGGGGACGCGGCCGACGACGCCGGCGCTCTATCCGGCCAAGCATCAGGCGATGTTCGAGACGATGGAGCTGCAACGCATCCTGGGCGCGCCCGCCATGGTCCTGAAGCGCGAGCTGGCCAATATCCCCATCTGGGGCTGGGCGGTGCGCAAATATGGCGCGATCGTGGTCGACCGTAATGCCTCGGCCAGGGCGATGCGCGGCATGATGCGCGACGCCAAAGTGGCGGTGGAGCAGGGCCGCGCGATCATGATCTTTCCCGAAGGTACGCGGGTGAAGCCCGGCGAGACGCCGCCGCTCAAGCCCGGTTTCGCGGGACTCTACCGGATGCTGGGCCTGCCGGTGGTGCCGGTGGCGACCGATTCGGGGCTGGTCTGGCCGCGCAAGGGCCTGAAGCGGCCGGGGGTGGTGACGCTGCGCTTCGGCGAGGTGATCCCGCCGGGCCTGCCGCGCGCCGAGGCGGAGGCGCGGGTCCATGCGGCGATGAATGCGTTGGAATCCTCCCCGGCACGGGGAGGTGGCGGGGCGTAAGCCCTGACGGAGGGGGGCTTCCGCAAGGTGTGTCCTCTGTGGCGATCCCCCTCCACCATGGCTATCGCCATGGTCCCCCTCCCCGTGCCGGGGAGGATCGTCAGCCTTCGTGGCTGCGCCCGAAATCCTCTCTCGCATCGTCCTGGCCCTGGTCGATGATCGAGCGGCGGATGGCGCGGGTGCGGCTGAACAGGTCGAACAGCTCGTCCCCCTTGCCCCAGCGGATCGCGCGCTGAAGCTGGCTCAAATCCTCCGAAAAGCGCTGGAGCATTTCCAGCACCGCTTCGCGATTGGTCAGGAACACGTCACGCCACATGGTCGGGTCCGATGCGGCGATGCGGGTGAAGTCGCGAAAGCCACCGGCCGAATATTTGATGACCTCGGACTGGGTCACCTCCTCCAGATCGCTGGCGGTGCCGACGATCGTATAGGCGATCAGGTGCGGCAAATGGCTGGTGACGGCCAGCACCCGGTCGTGATGGTCGGGTGCCATCTGCTCGACATCGGCGCCCAGCCTTCGCCAGAATTCGGCCACCCGCTCGACCGCCAGCGCGTCCGCGCCCTCGGGCGGGGTGACGATGCACCAGCGTTTCTGGAACAGGGTGGCGAAGCCCGCCTCCGGCCCGCTGCGCTCGGTGCCCGCGACCGGGTGCGCCGGGATGATGGTGGCACCGGGCAGCGCCTCGCTCAGCGCGGCCAGCACCGAAGCCTTGCAGCTGCCCACGTCGGATACGATCGCCTCGGCGGGCAGGTCGTCGGCGAATTCGGCCGCCACCGCGCCCATCGCGCCGACCGGCACGCACAGGATCACCAGATCGGCGTCGATCACGCTCGCCCCCGCCGTGTCGGCGACGTCATCGGCCAGGTCGAGCGCGCACACCGTCTCGCGCACCTGCGGGTCGGCATCATAGGCGGTGATCCGCGCGGTCGGCATCGCCTTGCGCACCGCGCGCGCGACCGAGGAGCCGATCAGGCCGAGCCCGATGATGGTGATCCGCGCAAAGGGCAGCATCAGGCCCCCTTTGCCTCGGACTCGACCATCCGGCGCAGCGCGGCGACGACGCCCTTCACCTCGTCCTCGGTGCCGATGGTGATGCGCAGGGCCTGGCCCAGTCCCTGGCCCGGCAGCCAGCGGACGATGTACCCGGCGTCCATCAGCCCGTGATAGGCGCGCTCGGCGGTCAGCGGCCCTTCGAACAGCACCAGCGAGAAATTGGCGTGCGACGGCACGCAGCGCAGCCCCGCATTGCCCAGCGCCGCGATCTGCGCCTCGAACCAGGCCAGCCACTTTGCATTGTGCGCGCGCGACGACTCGACGAAGGCGCGGTCGCGGATCGCCTCGATCGCGGCATTCTGTCCGGCGATCGTCACGTTGAACGGCGCCCGGATACGGTGCAGCGCGTCGATGATCGGGGCGGCGGCATAGCCCCAGCCGATCCGCTCGGCGGCCAGGCCGTGGATCTTGGAAAAGGTGCGCGAGACCAGCACGTTCGGCGCGCGCTCGGCCAGCGCCAGCCCGCCATCGTCCTCGCCCTCGGCCAGATATTCGGCATAGGCCTGGTCGAGCACCAGCAGAACATGCGGGGGCAGCCCGGCATGGAGCCGCGCGATCTCATCCGCGCCCGCATAGGTGCCGGTCGGATTGTTGGGATTGGCGACGAAGACGACCTTGGTCTTTTCGGTCACCGCCGCCAGGATCGCATCGACATCGGTGGCATAGTCATGGTCGGCGACCACCACCGGCTCCGCACCCACCCGCCGGGTCGCGATCTCATAGACCGCAAAGCCGTAGCGGACATGGATGACCTCGTCCCCCGGCCCGGCGAACGCGCCCGCCGCCAAATGCAGGATCTCGTCCGAGCCGGTGCCATAGATGATTCGCGCCGGATCGAGCCCATGGACCTCGCCGATCGCCTGACGCAGCGCGGTCGCGCCCGCGTCCGGGTAACGCTCCAGATGGTTGGCGGCGGCGGCGAAGGCGGCACGCGCCTTGTCGCTGGTGCCCAGCGGATTTTCGTTGGATGACAGTTTGACGACCTTGCGTCCGTCATCGGTCGTCGCGCGGCCGGGGACATAAGGCGCGATCGCCTTGACCCAGGAGATCGGTTCGGGGGCGGTAAGCTCGGTCATGGCGAACGCCATAGCGGCCATGGCCTTGCGTTGCCAAGCATCGCGGCCTAGCGGAGAGGGCTCCATGGCCGCTTCCGTTTCCGCTTCTCCCCCCAGCGACGACCGGCGTTTCGGTCTGTCGCGCCATGTCGTGCTGCCGGGGCCGCTGCGGCTCGACGGCGGCGGCCTCTTGTCGCCGGTCGAGATCGGCTATGAGACCTATGGCACGCTGAACGCCGATGGCTCCAATGCCATCCTGATCTGCCATGCGCTGACCGGCGACCAGCATGTCGCCAGCCCCCATCCGCGCACCGGCAAGCCCGGCTGGTGGACCCGGCTGGTGGGCGAGGGCAAGCCGATCGACCCGGCGCGGCACTTCATCATCTGTTCCAACGTCATCGGCAGCTGCATGGGGTCGTCGGGCCCCGCGACGATCGACCCCTCCACCGCCGAGCCCTGGGGGATGCGCTTCCCGGTCCTCACCATCCGCGACATGGTGCGGGCGCAGGCCATGCTGCTCGACCATCTGGGCGTCGGACAGCTGAAGGCGGTGGTCGGCGGATCGATGGGTGGGATGCAGGCGATCAGCTGGGCCGCGACCTGCCCCGACCGCGTCCGCGCCTGCGTCATGGTCGCCTCGACCGCCAGGCATTCGGCGCAGAATATCGCGTTCCACGAGGTCGGGCGCCAGGCGATCATGGCCGACCCGAAATGGCGCGGCGGCGCCTATTACGAGGCCAATGATCCCCCCGCGGCGGGCCTGGCGGTGGCGCGGATGGCGGCGCACATCACCTATCTGTCCGAGGCGGGGCTGACCGAGAAGTTCGGGCGGCGGCTCCAGGCGCGGCCCGACCGGCCGGACGGGGCCAAGAGCTTCGGCTTCGATGCCGATTTCCAGGTCGAAAGCTATTTGCGGCACCAGGGGCTGGCGTTCGTCGATCGGTTCGATGCCAATTCCTATCTCTACATCACCCGCGCGCTCGACTATTTCGATCTGGCCGAGGAGCATGGCGGGCTGCTCGCCAACGCTTTCCGGGGGACGAGGACGCGCTTCTGCATCGTCAGCTTCGACACCGACTGGCTCTATCCTACCGCCGAGTCGCGTGCCGTGGTCCAGGCGCTGAACGCGGCGGGCGCGGCGGCGAGCTTTGTCGAGCTGTCCAGCCCCTATGGCCATGACGCCTTCCTGCTCGAAGCGCCCGAGATGAACCGGGTGATCGATGGCTTCCTGCGGGCCGAGCCATGACCGACACGGCATTGCGCCCCGATCTGGCGATCATCGCGAACCATGTCGCGCGCGGTGCGCGCGTGCTGGATGTCGGATGCGGCGACGGCCAGCTGATGGCGGCGCTGCGCGACCGGGCGGCGGTCGACGGGCGCGGGCTGGAGATTGATCCCGCCAATGTCGCCGCCGCCGTCGCGCGCGGACTGGCGGTGGTGCAGGGCGACGCCGATGTCGATCTGGCGGGCTATCCCGACAAGGGCTTCGACTATGCGATCCTCAGCCAGACGCTCCAGACCGCGCGCGCGCCCGATCAGGTGCTCGACCATCTGCTGCGGATCGGCAAGCGCGCCTTCGTCTCCTTTCCCAATTTCGCGCATTGGCGGGTGCGGCTGTCGCTGCTGTGGGGCGGGCGGATGCCGGTGACGGGGCTGTTGCCCGAACAATGGTATGACACGCCCAACATCCACCATGTGACGATCGACGATTTCCGCGCCTTCGTCCGCGAACGGCGGATCACCGTGGAGGGCAGCTGGTTCCTCTCGCGCGGCCGTCCGACCAGCGCGGCGGCGGCGAACTTCCGGGCCGAGCATGCCGTATTTCTGTTACGGCGCTGACGACAATATCGTATCCATTTCGGAACTTTATCTGGATCAAGGCTGTTGTGCGGGAAAGTGACGGGATTTTGACATGAGCCGAACCGCGCTGATCGTGGAAGACGAGATATTCGTGGCTCTTGATCTGGAGCGCATCCTGACCGACGCCGGTTACCAGGTGGCCGGCATAGCGGCAGATAGCCGCACCGCCATGGAGACCGCACCCGGCTGCGCCTTCGCCTTTGTCGACGTGAATCTGCGCGACGGCGCGACCGGCCCCGAGATCGCGCGCCGGATCGCCGCCGATTACGGGGTGAAGGTCGTCTTCGTCACCGCCAACCCTTCGCAGATCGATGCCGGTGTCGAGGCGCTGGGCTATATCCGCAAGCCGTTCAGCGAACGCGCGATCCTGGCGGCGGCGGCCATGGCGACCGGCGGACAGGCCGAAGCGCGCGAGGAGGTCATCCCGCTGGGGATGGTTGGCTGACCAGGCCGGTCTGACGATCAGGGGGGCTGCCGCGACCAGGGTCGGGCAGCCCTTTTGCCGTCAACGGCAGGGCCCCGTCCCCTACGGACGGCGAAAGGAGGCCAGCGGCACCCGGATCGTGACGACCAGCCCGGTCGGGTTCCAGTCGCGTTCGACCTCGCCGCCCAGCTGGCGCACCGCCGACAGCTCGACCAGCTGCGACCCGAAGCCCGCATGGACCGGCGCGGCCTCCAGCACCGGGCCGTCGCGCTCGATCCAGCAGAGCTGCACCATGTCGCCCTGCCGCTGGACCTTCAGGTCGACCATGCCCGCCATCACCGACAGCGCGCCATATTTGGCAGCATTGGTCGCTAGTTCGTGAAACAGCAGCGCCAGCGGCGTCGCCGACCGGTCGTCGACCAGCACATCGTCGCCCGACACGCGGATGCGCGTCTCGCTCCGGCCGCGATAGGGCTCGAACAGATCGTCCAGCAGGCCGTGGAGCGAATCCTGCCGCGACCGGGGGCGCGACTGTTCGCTATGCGGCCGGACGAAGTCGTGCGCGCGGCCCAGTGCCGTGATCCGGTCGCGCAGGTCGCTGGCGATGCCCGCAAAGCCCGGATGGCTGCGCGCGGCGAAACCGATCAGGCCGGAGATCACCGCGAAGATGTTCTTGATCCGGTGGCTGAGTTCCTGGCTGACGATCTCGCGTTCCTCGAGCGCCAGCTTCTGTTCGTGAATATCGGTGCAGGTGCCGAACCAGCGGGTGATCTGCCCCTGGGCGTCGCGGATCGGCAGCGCGCGACCCAGCACCCAGCGATAGGTGCCGTCCCGGTGCCGGAGCCGATATTCGATCTGATAGGGCTCGCCCGTGGCCAGGCTGTGCTGCCACCGCGCCCGCGCCCGGTCCTGATCCTCGGGATGGAACACGCCGCTCCATGCCGCGCCATCGGTCGATCCGTCGGGCATGCCGGTGAAGTCGTACCAGCGGGCATTGTAATAATCGTGATAGCCGTCGGGCAGCGTCGACCACACCATTTGCGGCATGGTGTCGGCCAGGGTGCGGAAGCGCCGCTCGCTGTCGGCGATACGCGCGTCCGATTCCTCGACCGTCTGGAGATGTTCGCGCTGCGCCCGGCGATCCTGCAACCGGCCCATCACGGCGGTCGCCAGTATTTCCAGCCCGCGCCGCTGGAAATCGGTCAGGCCCTGCGGACGCGGCTCGGGCGAGATGACGCAGATCGCGCCCAGCGGCACGCCTTCGTGCGACAGCAGCCGCGCCCCGGCATAGAAACGGATATGGGGGGCGCCGACGACCAGCGAGAAACCGGCGAACCGCGCATCCTCGCGCGCGTCGGGGACCACCGTCACCGGATCGGCGGCCATCATCGCCTGGGCGCAAAAGGACGTGTCGCGCCCCGTCTGCGGCTGGTCGAAGCCGACCGCCGCCAGAAACTGCTGGTGGTCGGCTTCGACCAGGCTGACCAGCGCCACGGGGGTATCGCACAGCTCGGCGGCGAAGGCGGCCAGATCGTCCAGCCCACCGCTTTCGCGATAGCCGGCGAGGTCATAGGCCCCGATCACTTCGGTGCGCTGCGTCTCCGTACAGGCCAGGGGATGGAGCATTCGGGTCTCGCCATCCTCCTGGGCCGTGAACGCGCTGGTCCTAAACTCCTGTTCGTCCATCCCTCGCACCGTGGCTCATGGACGCGGCCGATCAGAACGGCACGTCGTCATCCAGATCGTCGGCAAAGCCGCCGCCCTGTCCGAACCCACCACGATTGCCGCCGTTCCCGCCGCCCTGATTGCCCGAGCCGCCGCCGCGCGCACCGCCGCCGCCGCCATAGCCGCCGCCCGACGAACCGCCGCCAAAGCCGCTCGACCCGCCACCGAAGTCGCCGCCGCCGAAATCGTCGCCACCGCCGAAGTCGCTGCCGCCACGGCCGCCGCCGCCCTGACCGCCGCCGGGGCCGTCGAGCATGGTCAGCACCGAGTTGAAGCCCTGCAGCGTCACCTCGGTCGAGTAACGGTCGTTACCCTGCTGGTCCTGCCACTTACGGGTGGTCAGCGCGCCTTCGATATAGACCTTCGAACCCTTGCGCAGGAAACGCTCGGCGACGTTGGCGAGGCCTTCGTTGAAGATCTTGACCGTGTGCCACTCGGTCTTTTCCTTGCGCTCGCCGCTGTTGCGGTCCTTCCACGATTCGGACGTGGCGATGCGCAGTTCGACCACCTTGCCGCCATTCTGGAAGGAGCGGCTCTCGGGATCGCGTCCCAGATTGCCGACGAGAATCACCTTGTTGACGCTGCCCGCCATGTATTCAGTCCCGTGCTTGGTTCAGAGGCCGGCGAAAACGGCCAGCCAATATGTGATGCCTGCCATCACATAGGCGGTGATGAACAAGTACGCCACCATGAAGGCGGGCCACTTCCAGCCATTGGTTTCCCTGCGCGTCACCGCGATGGTCGAGATACACTGGGGCGCGAAGACGAACCACATCAGGAAGGCGAGCGCGGTGGGCAGCGACCAGTTGCGCTTCAGCTTCTCGGTCATCGCCTTCTGCCCGCCCTCATGCTCGGTATCGTCGATGGCATAGACGGTGCCGATGGCGGCCACCGCCACCTCGCGCGCCGCCATGGCGGGGACGAGGGCCAGCGCGATGTCGCGGTTGAAGCCGATCGGGCGGACCGCCACCTCGATGCCGTTGGCGATGCGGCCCGCGATCGAATAGTCGACCGGCGAGATGCCCGACCCCTCGGGCGGCTTGGGGAAGGAGAGCAGCGCCCACAGGATCACCGTGGTCAGCGCGATGGTGGTGCCCGCCCGCTTCAGGAAGATCAGCGCGCGGCTCCACAGCCCCAGCAGCACGTCGCGGACATGCGGCCACTGATATTTGGGCATCTCCATCATGAAGCCCGAGGACGCGCCCTTGGTGACCGTGCGACGCAGCAGCAGCGCGGCGACGAACGCCCCGACGATGCCCATCAGATACAGGCCCAGCAGCACCAGCCCCTGTAGTCCGACAAAGGGCAGCACCTGCCGGTCCGGGATGAACGCGCCGATGATGATGGTATAGACCGGCAGACGCGCCGAACAGGTCATCAGCGGCGCGATCAGGATGGTGGTCAGCCGGTCCTTCTCGTCATCGATCGTCCGCGTCGCCATGATGCCCGGCACCGCGCAGGCGAAGGAGGACAGCAGCGGGATGAAGGCACGGCCCGACAGGCCGACCTGTGCCATCAGCCGGTCCATCAGGAAGGCGGCGCGGACCATATAGCCGCTCGCCTCCAGCACCAGAATGAACAGGAACAGGATCAGGATCAGCGGCAGGAAGACGATGACCGCGCCGACACCGGCGATCAGGCCGTCGGTGATGAGGCTGCGGAACCACCCCTCGGGCAGCAATGCGCCGACCTGCGCCTCCAGCCAGACAAAGCCCTGCTCGATCCAACTGACCGGCGTCTCGGACCAGGCGAAGACCGCCTGGAACATGATGAAGAGCAGGCCGACCAGCAGGATCGGTCCGATGATGGGATGCAGCGCGACCGAGTCGAGTATGTTCGTCCAGCGGCGGACCGGCGTCTCCGCGACGGTCGCGGCCGCGGCGATCTGGCGCGCGCGGCGTTGCAGGGTGACGATGTCGTCGATCCGGTCGGGGGCGGCGACGGTGTGTGCGCGTTCCTGCGTTACCAGCCGGTCGATCTCGGCCTTCAGCGTATCGAGCCCACGGCGGCGCACCGCCACGGTCGGGATCACCGTCACGCCCAGCTCGCGTGCCAGTATGTCGGCATCCAGCGTCAGGCCGTCGCGCTCGGCCAGATCGACCATGTTGAGCGCGACCACCACCGGCAGGCCCAGCGCGATCAGCTGCAATGCGAAGCGCAGGTGATTGTCGAGATTGGCGGCATCGACCACCACGACCAGCGCGTCGGGACGCCGCTCGCCTGCCTGCGACCCCATCACGACGTTGCGCGTGACCTGTTCGTCCAGGCTGCCGGGGTCCAGGCTATAGGCACCGGGCAGGTCGACCAGTTCGACCGGGCGGCCATCGTCCAGGACGAGGCGGCCCGAATGCCGCTCGACGGTGACGCCGGGATAATTGCCGACCTTTTGCCGCGCGCCGGTGAGCGCGTTGAACAAGGCGCTTTTGCCGGCATTGGGATTGCCGACGAGCGCGACCAGCGGTGCGGCGTTCATCAGATCAGGCGAACCTCAAAATTCAGGCGCCGGTCGCGACACGGATCGAGGCGGCGACCCGGCGACGCAGCGCCACCGTCATCCGGCCGATCCGGCAGGCGATGGGACCACCGCCCAGCGAGGCGCGGTGCAGCACCTCTACCCCCACGCCTTCGTCAAAGCCCAGTTCGCGCAGGCGGCGCGCCTCGGGCAGCGCCAGCTGGGTCCAGTCGATCGCGGCCACGGTCGCCGGTTGCCGCCGGGGAAGGGTTTCGAGACTGCTGAGCATCGCCATGGACGATACATAACCGCCATGCGATTGATTATCAATTACCCGTTGATGAAATGGGTGTTTGGTTGGGGGGCAGGCTTGAGGCGGGGGTCGGGGCGTGCACTTCGACTTCGCTCAGTGTGAACGGAGGTTTGGAAGCTTAGCACCTCCACCTCCGTTCGGCCTGAGCGAAGTCGAAGGCCAAGGGAACCCGTCAGCCCCAAACCCAAATCACACCGCCGGATAGCGCAGCCGCCCGATAAAGCGCGACAGGCTGGGCATATTCTCACCCCGCTTGGCGACGCCCGCCTTCCATTTCTCGAACCGCATGATCCCCTCGATCCGGCGGGCCAGAAAGGCGCGGGTGTCGGCGTGATCCTCGCTATCGTCGTTCAGGAACACCGCGATGGTCGATCCATAGACCGCGAACAGCGTCGCGCGCTTGGTATAGTGGTTATAGTCGGTGGCGGTGTCGCCCGCCTGCGCCCAGATGGCATCCACCGTCCGCCAGCCGAGTCGCGCCCCGCTCGCGGCGTTTTGCGGCATGGCAAGGATCGTCAGCGCGCGGCGCAGCGCCTCGCGATTCGGGGCGACCGCCGCCAGCCGCGCCTCGACCAGCGCGGTGATGCGCTGGCGGATCTTCATCGCGGCGGCCTGTTCGGCGGGGACGGCCTCGACCATCGCCTGGTCGATCCGGGCGAACCAGGCGTCGATCATCGCGACCGCGCCGTCCTTGAAGGCGAGTCGCGCGATGTCGCGGTCGATACCCGCCGCATCCGCCGCCATGTCGCGCGCCTCGTCGCCCCAGCCGTCGAACGCGGCATTGGACGCGATGCCCTCCGCCAGAGCGACGCGCACCTCGTCGAGAGTCAGGTCCTGAACATCGGTCATGGCAGCCTCGGTCATATGCGTTTCCCGTCGTTCCTATCGTCCGGCCGGGCCACCGCCCTGGCCGATCCACGCCGCACCAATACCAGAGCGGCCGCCACCATCGCCACACCCGCCAGATCGGGCAGCGCCAGCGTCTCGCCATAGACGATCCAGCCGATCGCCGTCGCCACCATCGGCTGGACCAGCAGCGCCAGGCCGACGACCAGCGGGCTCAGCAGCCCCAGCGCATAGATCATCAACCCCTGGCCGATGATCTGGCTCCCCAGCGCCAGCAGGATCAGCGGGCTCCAATGATCGGGCCATACCCGCTCGCCCAGCAGGACCGCGAAGACGAACAGCGGCACGATGCTGGCCATGGTCGACCAGGCGAGCGCGGGCATCGGCGGCATCGCGACCCGCACCCGCGACATCAGGATGAAATAGACCGCATAGAGCACCCCCGCGAGCACGCACAGCAGATCGCCGACCAGATGGCGCGGATCGACCTGATAGCTGCGCCCCATCAGCAATCCCGCTCCCGCCGCCGCCAGGATCAGCGCGATCCCCTGGCTTCGCGACGGCCAGGCGCGCGCGACCAGAAAGCCGTAGAGCGGGAAGATGAAGGTCGCCGAATTGCCGAACAGCGTGGCGTTGGCCATCGTCGTCTGGCGGATGCCGATATGCCAGGCGCCCAGATCGCCCGCAAAGGCGATGCCGCCGATCAGCAGCAGCCCCCAAAGCCCCGCCTGCGCCTTGCCCGGCATACGGGGGCGGGCAGGGCCGATCAGCGCGACCAGCGCCAGCACCGGCGCGGCCAGGGTGATGCGCCAGAAGGCGGAGGCGACCGGCCCGGTATCGGCCATCCGCACCAGCAGCGGGCCGAAGGCGAGCGCGACATTGGCCAGGATGACGGCGGCGAAGGCCAGCGGCGCGGGCGCATTGGTTCCGGACCGGTCCGACAGACGATCGCTTTCAGTCTGTTCACTTTTTCTTGCGGGGGCAGACACGGGCATGGGCTCCCTTAACGTCCTATCTGCGTTGCGTCAGGCCGGAAAGGCCGCAGAAGGATTGCATTTTGATGCCAACGCTGTTCGATCCCATCGATCTCGGGGCGATCCACGCCCCCAACCGTATCCTGATGGCGCCGCTCACCCGCGCCCGTGCCACCCGCCAGGCGGTGCCGACGCCGATCATGGCGCAATATTACGCCCAGCGTGCGAGCGCGGGCCTGATCATCTCCGAAGCGACCGGCATCAGCCGCGAAGGCCTGGGCTGGCCCTATGCGCCGGGCCTATGGACCGACGAGCAGGTTGCGGCCTGGAAGCCGGTGACCGAGGCGGTGCACAAGGCGGGCGGCCGGATCGTCGCGCAGCTCTGGCATATGGGCCGCCAGGTGCACAGCTCGGTGACGGGGATGCAGCCGGTCTCGTCCTCCGCGACCCGGACCGAGGGGCAGGCGCATACCTTTGAGGGCAAGCAGGATTTCGAGACCGCCCGGCCGCTCGAACTGTCCGAGATTCCGCGTCTGCTCGAGGATTATGAACATGCGACCCGCAATGCGCTGGCCGCCGGGTTCGACGGGGTGCAGATCCATGCCGCCAACGGCTATCTGATCGACGAATTCCTGCGCGACGGTGCGAACCATCGCGAGGACGAATATGGCGGCAGTCCGGAGAACCGCATCCGCCTGCTCCGCGAGATCACCGAGCGGGTGATCGCAGTCGCGGGCAAGGAGCGCGTCGGCGTCCGCCTGTCGCCCAATGGCGACAGCCAGGGCGTGGGCGACAGCGATCCGGCCTCGGTCTTCGTGCCTGCGGCGAAAATGCTGTCGGACCTGGGCATCGCCTTTCTCGAACTGCGCGAGATCGGCCCGGACGGCACCTATGGCAGCACCGACGTACCCAAGCTGTCGCCGCAGATCCGCCAGGTGTTCCAGGGGCCGCTGATCCTGAACAGCGATTTCGACAGCCGGGAAAAGGCGCAAGCCGCGCTCGATTCGGGTGTGGCGGACGGGATCGCGTTCGGCCGTACCTTCCTGGCCAATCCCGACCTGCCCGAACGGCTGCGCACCGATGCGCCGTTGAACGAGAGCGACATGAAGACCTGGTACAGCCAGGGGCCGGAGGGGTATATCGATTACCCCACGCTCGACGAGCAGGCCCGCGCGGCGTGAGTGATGGGGGGCGGGGTTTTCTCCGCCCCCGCAGCATCCCTGCTCCGTTCAGCCTGAGCGACGTCGAAGGCCAGGAAAGTCCGAAGCCGCGAGCGTGAAGCGTGCGCTTCGACTTCGCTCAGCGCGAACGGAGGTGGGGCACTAATCCCCGCTATCCAGCCCGTCGAGAAAGGCGGTCACCTGATCGCGCATCGTCTCGCGGGTCTTGGGATTGAACAGCAGCAGCGGTGCTCCCCAGACGATGGGAATGGCGAATGCCAGCACCACCCAGATGACCACCATCGCCACCAGCCCCGCACCCGCATAACGCAGCTTCTGCATCGCGCCTGAATCCAGGGTCAGCGTGCGCGGCCCCTTGGCGTCGTAGAAGCTGTCGGTCGCCCAGTTTCCCCCGCCATCGAAGCGCAACTTCTGCGGCAGCCGGAAGCGCGGTTTCCCTGCTATGGTGGCCGGACGTGGCGTTCCGGTCCTGCGCACAGGCTTGCCGCCTTGCGTGTCGATCACCTCCAGCCGCCGGCCCCGCTCGACGACGCGAAAGCGGGTGGGCGGCATGTCGGTCATTCCGCGGCACGTCCCCGCCGGGCGCGCCACTGGTCGGCGCTCTGGCCCCAGGCGTCCACCCGGAAACTCTCCAGCGGTGCGGGCAGCCGGACCGGCCCCTCATTCACCGCGCCCAATCGCTGCGCCAGCTTGATCGAGCCCCTATTCTCCGGGTCGATGGTGTGGATCACATGGTCCCAACCCAGCACGTCGACCGCATAGTCGATCGCCGCGACCGCCGCCTCATGGGCATAGCCGCGCCCGGCGAATTCCCGCGCCACGCCCCAGGCCACTTCGCGCCCCGGCCAGCCCTCGGGCTGCCAGGGCCCGATCCGCCCGACCCAGCGGCCGGTGTCGCGCTCGATCACCGAGAACATCGCGAAACCGCGCACGCTCCACGCGCCCACCATGGTGCACAGGCTTCGCCACGCCGCGCCACGCGCCTGCACGCCGCCCAGGAAGCGCATCGTGTCCGCCTCGGCATGGAACGCCGCCCAGGCCTCGAAATCCTCCGCCGAGGGCAGCCGCAGGGTCAGCCGCTCGGTCTGGAGGACGGGCGACGTCACCCGAACCGACCCTTCAGCGCCAGCATCGCGAGCGCCGCCTTGGCCGCCTCGCCGCCCTTGTTCTTCTCGTCCGGGCGGGCGCGGGTCAGCGCCTGCGCCTCGTTCTCGGTGGTGATGATGCCGTTGCCGATGGGCAGCCCGTCCATGGTCAGCGCCATCAGGCCGCGTGCGCTCTCGTTCGACACGATCTCGAAATGATAGGTCTCGCCGCGGATCACCACGCCGATCGCGACGAAGGCGTCGTAGCGGCCCGTGTCCGCCGCCATCGCCACCGCGCCGGGAATCTCCAGTGCGCCGGGGACGGTGATCGTCTCATGGCTATGGCCCGCCTCCTCGATCGCGGCGCGCGCGCCCGACAGGAGCAGGTCGTTCAGATGCTCGTAGAAGCGCGCCTCGACGATCAACACATGCGCCATCAGGCGTCTCCCTCAAAATTTGCGATGCGACGTTCGCCGACGATCGACAGGCCGTACCCGTCGAGCCCGATCAGCGTGTGATGGGTGTTGGTCAGCAGCACCATGTCCTGCACGCCCATTTCGGCCAGGATCATCGCGCCGACGCCGTAATCGCGCAGTTCCTCCATGTCGATCTGCACCTCCTCGCCCGCTTTCAGCCGGACGGCGGTGGTGAAGGCGTCGGTGCGCGGGCGGTTGATGACGACGATCACGCCCGAGCCTTCCTCGGCGATCATCCGCATCGACTTGGCGAGCAGCGCGCCGCGCGATCCGGCCTCGCCGAACACATCGGCAAAGGGCGACAGCGCGTGCATCCGCACCAGCACGGGTTGGGCGGTGTCCAGCTTGCCCTTGACCAGCGCCACCTGTTCGGTGCCCGTCGCCTTGTTGCGATAGGCGCGCGCGGTCCAGGTGCCGCCCCATTCGCTCTCGAAGGTGGCCTCGGACTGCAATTCGACCAGATGGTCGTAGCGGCGGCGATAGGCGATCAGGTCGCGGATCGTGCCGATCTTCAGGTTATGGAGCTGCGCGAACGACACCAGGTCGTCCATCCGCGCCATCGTCCCGTCCTCGTTCATGATCTCGCAGATCACGCCCGAGGGGTTCAGCCCGGCGAGGCGCGCGACATCGACCGCCGCCTCGGTATGCCCGGCGCGCACCAGCACGCCGCCATCGCGCGCGACTAGCGGGAAGACATGGCCCGGCGTCACCAGCGACTCCGGGCCTTGGCTCGCGTCGATCGCCACCGCGATGGTCCGCGCGCGGTCGGCGGCGGAGATGCCGGTGGTCACGCCCTCCTTCGCCTCGATCGAGATGGTGAAGGCGGTTTCGTGCCGCGTCCCGTTCTTGGGACTCATCAGCGGCAGGCCGAGCGTGTCGACCCGCTCGCGCGTCATCGCCAGGCAGATCAGCCCGCGCCCGTGCCGCGCCATGAAGTTGACCTTCTCGGGCGTCGCCATCTGCGCGGGAATGACCAGGTCGCCCTCATTCTCGCGGTCCTCGTCATCGACCAGGATGAACATCCGGCCGTTGCGCGCCTCGTCGATGATCTCTTCAGGGCTGGAGAGGAACCCACGCCGCAGACCGGCCAAGGCGTCGGGATCAGCGGCCACGATAATGCTCCATGCGCTGCAGGTAACGGGCGAGCACGTCGATCTCGATATTGACGCGCTGGCCCTCGGCGATGCCGCCCAGGGTGGTGACGGCGGCGGTGTGCGGGATGATGTTCAGGCCGATGACCGTGCCGTCGGAGCCGTCCTCGACGCTGTTGACGGTCAGCGAGACGCCGTCGACCGTCACCGACCCCTTGGTCGCCATGAAGGGGGCGAGGTCGGACGGAACGGTCACGAAGACGCGGTGCGATCCGCCTTCCTCCGCCACCGATACCACCGTACCGACGCCGTCGACATGGCCGGTGACGATATGGCCGCCCAGCTCGTCGCCCAGCTTCATCGCGCGTTCCAGGTTCAGGCGCCGGCCGCTCGTCCACTGGTCGGCGGTGCGCCCGATCGTCTCGGCCGAGACGTCGACCGCGAACCAGTCGGGGCCCTTCTCGACCACGGTCAGGCAGACGCCCGAACAGGCGATCGACGCGCCCAGGTCGATGGTCGCCGTATCATAGGCGGTGGCGATGACGACTCGCGTGTCGCCGCGCGCCTCGACGGCGGTGACGGAGCCGATGTCGGTGACGATCCCGGTAAACATATCAGTCGCGCTCGTAGACCTCCAACCGGTCGCTGCCAAGCATCCGCGAGTCGGCAAGGTGCCAGCGGCCATGCGCATCGGCCAGCCGGGCCAGCCCGATCGCGCCGATCGCCGCGCGGCCCTCGCCGATCAGGATCGGTGCGCGGTACAGGAGCAGCCGGTCGACCAGATCGGCGGCGAGGAAGGCGGATGCGGCCTGCGCCCCCCCCTCGACCATTAGCCGGTCGACACCCGCCAGATCGGCGATGCCATGGGGCGAGGGGATGGTCTCCCAGCCCGGCGCGGGCGTGCGCGACAACAGGATGCGGCGCGGGCTGCGCGGCTCCAGGCCGGGCAGGCGGACGTCGAGCCGGGGCGAATCGGCCTCCAGCGTGCCGCGCCCGACCAGGATCGCCTCATGGCGGCTGCGTTCCAGATGGGTATGCGCACGCGCCTGCGGCCCGGTGATCCAGCGGCTCTCGCCATCGGGCCGGGCGATCCGGCCGTCGAGCGAGGTGGCGAGCTTCAGCGTGACGAAGGGGCGGCGTTTCGCGCGGCGGGTCAGGAAGCCCGCGATCATGCCCCGCGCCTCCGCCTCGCGCACGCCCGTCGTGACGGCGATCCCGGCGGCGCGGGCGCGGGCAAAGCCGATGCCGTCGGTGCGCGGATCGGGATCGCCCATCGCCGCCACGATCCGCGCGACCCCGGCGGCGATCAGCAGGTCGGTGCAGGCGGGGCCACGGGTCGAGACATGCGCGCAGGGCTCCAGCGTGACATAGGCCGTCGCTCCCCGTGCGGCCTCGCCCGCCTGTGCCAGCGCCATCGCCTCGGCATGGGGGCGGCCGCCCGGCTGGGTCCAGCCGCGCCCGACGACCTGCCCCTCGCGAACCAGCACGCAGCCGACATTGGGATTGGGCGCGGTCCGTCCGACACCGCGATCCGCCAGTGCCAGCGCCGCCCCCATCCAGCGATGATCGGTCAGATGCCCCACTTGTTCAGCGCGTCGTCGACCTTCTTGAACTCGGCCTGGCGCTGATCCCTGGCGGCCTTTTCCTCGGCGATCCGCTGTTTCTTCTTCACATAGTCGATCTTCTGCTGCGCCTTGATCTGCACATCGGTGCGGTCGGCGGGCCATTGTTCGACATAGATGATGTCGGGCTTGTACGGCACCGGCACATAATCGTCGCGCGCAAAGGCATAGATGAAGAAGCCGGTGATGCCGACCGCGATCATCAGGAAGACGAGTTCATAGGGATGGCCGTTGCGACAGGAACAGGCGCAGGTCGCGAATGGCGCGGACGGGCGAGAAGCGGCCGAAGAACGACATGCGGGGGAAGATAGGCGTTGCGGGCCTGGGACGCCAGTGGGGACGGGTTGGTCTCGGTGAGCCCCCTTTGCCCTCCCCCATCCCCTCCCGCCTGCGGGAGGGGAGCGTTGTGGGGCGGGCGCTCCGCATAAGCAAAGAAGCGGGTGCTTGCGGAGGCGCTCATGGGTCGAACTGGGCACGCCCCTCCCGCAGGCGGGAGGGGATGGGGGAGGGAAGGCCCCGGGCCATGCCGCCTCGAACAGCACGAAAAAGGGCGGCCACCGCAGCGACCGCCCCCTTCCATTCCGCAAAGGAAACCGCAGCGTTTACGCGACGGTCTTCATCTTCTCGGCGGCGACCGCGAAGCGGTTGCTCAGCGGCTGGGCGATCTCGCCGGCCAGCTTGATCATGTGCTCGGTCGAGCGCGAGGTCTCGGCGACCAGCGAGTCGAAGGACGAGCGGGCGAAGTCCGACTGGAGCTTCATGAACTCGGTCGGCGACTTGACCGACGACAGCGTCTGCAGCGTCTGGGTCGCGGTCTCGAACGCGCGCTTGGCATAGTCGGCCGCGCCCTGGCCCAGCGTCTCGGCGCCCTTGGCGGCGATCTTCGACGATTCGACGACCGCTTCCAGATTGCCCTTGTTGAAGGCGACCATGTCCTCGAACAGCTTGGCGCTCTTCTCCACGGTGGCCTGGGTGCGGGCCTGGGCGTCGCCGAACATCGCCTGGGTCTTGGCAGTCGCGTTTTCGATGGTGCTCGTGGCGTCCATGATGATTTCCTTGGGCTTTGAGTCCGCCGAAACCGCGGCGGTCGGGGAAGAAACAGAAGCGGTCGGCGCGGCGTCGGGCGCGGGCTCCGCCGGGGCGGGCGCGGGCGCTTCGGCCGGAGCCTCGGGGGCGACCGCCGCGGGCGCCGGTTCGGGAGTCACCGGAACCGGCTCGGGCGCCTGGGCGACCGTCGGAGCCTTGGGTGCCCGAACCGCGACCTTGGGGGCGGCGACCACCGGCTTGGCGGCGGGGGCGTCGACGGCGGTGTCGGAGGGAAGGCCGGGCAGTGTCTTGGCCGTGACCGGCTTGGTCGTGCGACGCGGCTTTGCCGCCGCCTTGGCGGCGGGACCGGTCGGCTTGCTCTTATCCAACACCACTCTCCCGATTTGCTGCGCTGCACAATAATGGTTTCGGCCGAAGTTATCAACAGCCTTTGTGCAGTGCAGCAATCGATTTTAGCGCTGTCGGACGTAGCGTCCCGGTGCGTCGTCCAGCGCGGGCAGGGGGCCTTGGCCGGGTATGCGCGCGCCGGTGGCCTCGACCGTCGCCGAGTCGCGCTCGCGCAGCCATCCGGCCCAATCCGGCCACCAGCTGCCCTTGCTCTCGCGGGCCCCGGCCACGAACTCGGCGAGCGTCGCGGCGGGCTGGTCATTGGTCCAATATTGATATTTGCCCGCCGCCGGCGGGTTGACCACGCCTGCGATATGACCCGACCCGGCGAGCACGAAGCGCAAGGGGCCGGTAAAGGCGTCGGTGATCTTCCACACGCTTTCGGGCGGAGCGATATGGTCCTCGCGCCCCGCCTGGACATAAGCGGGGGTCGTGACCCGGCTCAGGTCGAGCGGCACGCCCGCCACCGCCATCGCGCCGGGCTTCACCAGCAGATTGTCGCGGTACAGGTCGGTCAAATAGCTCAGATGCCATTTGGCGGGCAGGTTGGTGACGTCGCCATTCCAGTGGAGCAGGTCGAACGGCACATAATCGCGCCCTAGAAGATAATTGTTGGTGACGTAGTTCCAGATCAGGTCGCGCCCGCGCAGCAGGTTGAACGTCATCGCCAGATAGCGCCCGTCCAGATACCCCTCGGGCGACAGCGTGCCGATCAGCTTCAGCTGCTCGTCATCGACGAAGTGGAGCAGCTCGCCCGCCTTGGAAAAATCCACCTGCGCAGTGAAGAAGGTGGCGCTGGCGACCTTCTCCGCCTGCCCCTGCGCGGCGAGCCAGGCGAGCGTCGCGGCCAGCGTCGTGCCCGCCACGCAATAGCCGACCGTGTGGACCGACTCGACCGACAGCAGGTCGCGCACCGTGTCGACCGCCTCGACCTGCGCGGTGACGTAATCGTCCCAGATCACGTCCTTCATCGTCGCATCGGCCGATTTCCACGACACCATGAAGACGCTGAACCCCTGGTCGACCAGCCATTTGATCAGGCTTTTCTCGGGCGCGAGGTCGAGGATGTAGAAGCGGTTGATCCAGGGCGGAAAGATGACGATCGGCACCGCCGCCACCTGTTCGGTGGTCGGGGTATAGTGGATCAGTTCGTACAGGTCGGTGCGCTTCACCACCTTGCCCGGCGTCGCGGCCAGGTTGCGCCCGACCTCGAACGCGCGCGCGTCGCTATGGGTCAGCTGGCCGCGCCCCAGATCGGCGAGCATGTTCTGGAGGCCTTTCAGCAGATTCTCGCCGCGCGTCTCGACGATCTTATCGAGCACCTCCGGATTGGTCGCGGGAAAGTTGGTCGGGCTCATCGCGTCGATGAACCCTTGCGCGGCGAAGCGGATCTGCTCCTTCTGCTTCGGCTCGACGCCCTCGATCGCATCGACGCCGCGCAGCATATGGTCGGAGATGACCTGATAGCTTTGCCGGATCCAGTCGAAGAGCGGCGATTGCCACTGCTCAGCCTTGAACCGGCGGTCGGGCCTGGGGGCGGTGCTGGGCTCGGCGGCGGGGTCGACGAATCGCTGCCACAGCTTCATCGAATCGGACCAGAAGTCGCGGACGCGGCCCATCGTCGCGGGATCGTTGAAGCCCGGCACCACCGGCACCCCCTCGGGCGGGGGCGAGAGAGCGGCCTCCATCATCATCTGCTGCGCGCGGCCCATCACCCAGGTCCAGTGTTGCAACTCCTCCAGCGTGGGAAGGGTGGGGGCTGTCGCGGGGCGGGCCGTCATCGCATCCTCTCGTTCGTATGACCCCGTCTTAGCGTCAGGATATTGCGCCGTCATGTCGGGTCGCGTCGGGAAACGAAAGACGCTAAGGTCCGGGTCCCAAATCGTTACACAGAGGGACCCATGTCCGAAGAGTTCTACCGCATCAAGCGCCTGCCGCCCTATGTCATCGCCGAAGTCAACGCGATGCGGGCCGCGGCGCGCGCGGGCGGCGAGGACATTATCGACCTGGGCATGGGCAACCCCGATCTGCCGCCGCCCGACCATGTCCTCGACAAGCTGGTCGAGGTCGCCAAGAAGCCCGACGCGCACGGCTATTCCCAGTCCAAGGGGATTCCCGGCCTGCGCCGTGCCCAGGCGAACTATTATGGCCGCCGCTTCGGCGTCGATCTCGACCCCGAGACCGAGGTGGTCGTGACCATGGGGTCGAAGGAGGGCCTCGCGTCGCTGGCGACCGCGATCACCGCGCCGGGCGACGTGATCCTGGCGCCCAACCCCTCCTATCCGATCCACACCTTCGGCTTCATCATCGCGGGCGCGACGATCCGCGCGGTGCCGACCACGCCCGACGAAGCCTATTTCGAGAGCCTCGAGCGCGCGATGCACTTCACCGTGCCGCGCCCCTCGGTGCTGGTCGTCAACTACCCGTCCAACCCGACCGCCGAGACGGTCGACCTGGCCTTTTACGAGCGGCTGGTGGCCTTTGCGAAGAAGCACGAACTGTGGGTGTTGAGCGACCTGGCCTATTCCGAGCTTTACTATGACGGCAATCCGACGCCTTCGATCCTTCAGGTCAAGGGCGGCAAGGACGTCGCGGTCGAGTTCACCTCGCTGTCCAAGACCTATTCGATGGCGGGCTGGCGAATCGGTTTCGCGGTCGGCAACCGCAAGCTGATCGCGGCGATGACGCGGGTAAAGTCCTATCTCGACTATGGCGCCTTCACGCCGATCCAGGCGGCGGCCTGCGCGGCGCTCAACGGGCCGCAGGATATCGTCGAGAAGAACCGCCAGCTCTATCACAAGCGCCGCGACGTGATGGTCGAGAGCTTCGGCCGCGCGGGCTGGGACATTCCCTCCCCCCGCGCCTCGATGTTCGCCTGGGCCCCGCTGCCCCCGGCGCTCGCGCATCTGGGGAGCCTGGAATTTTCCAAGCAGCTGCTGACCGAGGCCAAGGTCGCGGTCGCACCGGGCGTCGGTTATGGCGAGAATGGCGAGGGCTTCGTGCGCATCGCCATGGTCGAGAACGAGCAGCGGCTTCGCCAGGCGGCGCGCAACATCAAGCGCTATCTGCAATCCATGGGCGTCAACACGCCGGGTTCGGCCAAGGCGGTGTGATGCCTGGCGGCGACGGGTCGATCAGCCCGCCGCCGCCATCCGCCGGCCTTCGGGCTGGCGGCCGGAATGGTGGGCAGGATGGCGGGCGCGCTTGACGGCGTACATGGCGCGGTCCGCTTCGGCCATCAGCCGGTCCAGGTCGCGGTCGACCAGGCCTGCGACCACCCCGATGCTGAGCGAGGGGTAGAGCGGCCCGTCGACGGTCGCCGCCACCGCCCGGTCGAACCGGGCCGACAGCCGCGCGGCGACGGATTGCGCCGCCGCCTGCGAGGCCCCCGGCAGGATACAGGCGAACTCGTCCCCGCCGAGCCGGATCACCATGCCCCGCTCGCCCAGTTCGCGCTGCGCCAGATCGGCGAGCAGCCGCAGCACCGCGTCGCCCGTGGCATGCCCCTGTCCGTCGTTGAGCGCCTTGAAATGATCGATGTCGATCAGCGCCAGCGCGCAGGGGCCCTGCAACCCCGCCTCGATCCGGCCCAATGCGAACCGGTTGCGCGCGCCGGTCAGGCTGTCGCGGCTCGCCTGCTCGCGCAACAGGGCCTGGGTCCGTTCCGACTCCATCAGCAGCAGCGAGAAATGGGTAAGCGTCAGCAGGATCAGCCCGACGCCGATCATCCATTCCTCGACCAGCTGGCCCTCGATCGACCAGGACGGCACGATCAGCGTGACCATCAACGTGCCCGCACGCAGCAGGAAGACCGGCGCGACCGCGGCGAACAGGGCGGCCATGATCCATCCGGTCCGCAACCGCTCGCGCCGCGCGATGCCGATCGCCAGCGCCATGATCCCCAGATAGCTCAGGCCGCGCGTCAGCCCGAGCGTGACGAAGGTCCAGCGGAATTCCTGGGCATCGCCGATCGTCAGCGCGACCGCAGCCAGCATCAGCGCGGCGAGTATCGCGACCAGCAGGCGCGGTACGGCGCGCTCGCCGAACACCGCGACGCTGTGCAGGCTCAGGCACAGGCCGATCATCATCACGATGTTGAGAAGCCGCTCGAAGAACGCGGTATTGCCGTTGCCGATCACCAGGATCAGCACGTTGGACGCGCCGATCAGCAGCTTGCCGCTGCCCCAGTACAGCGCCCATTTCCGGCGTTCGGACCCGGTCACGCCGGGAATCAGATGGATCGCCCCGGACAGCAGATTGCTGAACGCCCCCACGACCTGCAGACTGGCGATATCGAGCGCGAGCATTCCCATCTCATGGCTGGCGCGATCGACATGTCGGGCCGTTGCGACCGGGGCCTAGCACGACAGAGCTTAGAAAATCATTTCGCTTCTCGGTCCATTGGGGCCGAATCGGATTTTTTGGGCCGTGGACGATCCGATCGCACGCGATTCGTCACGAAGGATTGATCCCGGCCGCCCCCAGCCGCTACGGCGGGCGCGATATCGCAAAGGGGCGGATGATGCCCCGTCAGCGCGGCCGATGGGGCCGACGGAGTGAAGAGTGAGCAACGAACTCGAACAAATGCGTGAGCCCCTGCTCGCTGCCATCGCCGATGCGCCCGCGCTCGACGCGCTGGAGGCGATCCGCGTGGACGCGCTGGGCAAGCAGGGTCGCATCACCCAGCTGTTGAAGACGCTGGGCAAGATGAGCCCCGAGGAACGCCAGGTCGAAGGGCCCAAGATCCATTCGCTGCGCGAGGCGGTGACCGAGGCACTCGGCACCCGCAAGGCGGCGCTGGAACAGGCGGCGCTCGACGCGCGCCTCGCCTCGGAACGGCTGGACATGACCCTGCCGGTCGAGGGAAGCGGCTTCGGCACCGTTCATCCGGTCAGCCAGGTCATGGACGAACTGGCGGAGATCTTCGCCGATCTGGGCTTCGCGGTCGCGACGGGTCCGGAGGTCGAGACCGACTGGCACAATTTCACCGCGCTCAACATTCCGGAGACGCATCCGGCGCGCGCGATGCACGACACCTTCTACCTGGCGGGTGTCGAGGCGGGCGGCGACGAGCGGACGGTGCGCCGCGTGCTGCGCACCCATACCTCGCCGGTGCAGATCCGCACCATGCTGGACCAGAAGCCGCCGATCCGCATCATCGCGCCGGGCCGCACCTATCGCTCCGACTCGGATGCGACGCACACGCCGATGTTCCACCAGGTCGAGGGGCTGGTGATCGACAAGGGCATCACGCTTGGTCATCTGAAATGGACGCTGGAGACCTTCCTCAAGGCGTTCTTCGAGCGCGACGACATCGTGCTGCGCCTGCGCCCCAGCTATTTCCCCTTCACCGAGCCCTCGGCCGAGGTCGATGTCGGCTACACCATCGAGAAGGGCAAGCGCGTCATCGGCGGGTCCGGCGGCGGCTGGATGGAAGTGCTGGGCAGCGGCATGGTGCACCCCAAGGTCATCGAGGCATGCGGGCTCGACCCCAATGAGTGGCAGGGCTTCGCCTTCGGCTGCGGCATCGATCGTCTCGCCATGCTGAAATACGGGATGGACGATCTGCGCGCCTTTTTCGACGGCGATATCCGCTGGTTGAAGCATTACGGGTTCGCGAGCCTCGACGTACCCACGCTGTCGGGAGGAGTCGGCGCATGAAGTTCACCCTGGGCTGGCTGAAGAGCCATCTGGACACCGACGCCTCGCTCGACGCCATCGTCGAGGGGCTGACCCGTATCGGCCTGGAGGTTGAGGGCGTGCACAATCCGGGCGAGGCGCTGTCCTCGTTCCGCGTCGCGCGCATCCTGTCGGCCGAGCGGCATCCGCAGGCGGACAAGTTGCAGGTGCTGTCGGTCGATGCCGGTGACGGCCCGATGCAGGTCGTGTGCGGCGCACCCAACGCGCGCGCGGGCTTGGTCGGCGTGTTCGGTGCGCCGGGAGCCTATGTCCCCGGCCTCGACGTCACGCTGAAGGTCGCGGCCATCCGCGGCGTCGAGTCGAACGGCATGATGTGCTCGGCGCGCGAGTTGCAGATTGGCGAGGGCCATGACGGCATCATCGAATTGCCCGAGGATGCGGTGGTGGGCACGTCCTTCCCGGACTATGCGGGCCTCAACGATCCGGTCATCGACGTGTCGATCACGCCCAACCGCCAGGATTGCATGGGCGTCCACGGCATCGCGCGCGACCTCGCCGCCGCCGGTCTCGGCACGCTGATCGCGCCGACCGTGCCGTCGGTCGCAGGCGAGGGCGCCGGTCCCGATGTGCGGATTGAGGATGCTGAAGGCTGCCCGGCCTTCTACGCGCAGGGCGTGTCGGGCCTGACCAATGGCGAGGCTCCCGAATGGATGCGCCAGCGGCTGACCGCGATCGGGCAGAAGCCGATCTCGGCCTTGGTCGACATCACCAATTACATGACGGTCGATCTCGGCCGACCGTTGCACGTCTATGACAAGGCCAAGCTGTCGGGCGCTCTGGTCGCGCGGAAAGCCCGCAAGGGCGAGACGGTCGAGGCGCTCAACGGCAAGACCTATACCCTGTCGGAAGGCATGACCGTCATCGCCGACGATGCGGGTGTCCACGATATCGGCGGCATCATGGGTGGCGAGCATTCGGGCGTGTCGGAGACGACCACCGACGTCATCATCGAATGCGCATACTTCGCCCCCGAGGCGATCGCGCGAACCGGCCAGAAACTCGGCCTGACCTCCGACGCCCGCACCCGGTTCGAGCGGGGCGTGGACCCGGCCTTCCTGGACGACGGCCTCGCCATCGCGACCTTCCTCGTCCAGCATATCTGCGGTGGCAAGGCGAGCAACGTCACGCGGGCCGGTGAGCCGCCGGTCGTGGCCAAGACCATCGCCTATGACCCCAATCTGGCCGAGACGCTGGGCGGCCTCGCCATCGCGGCCGATCGGCAAAAGGCGATCCTCGAATTGCTGGGCTTCACCGTCACTGCCGACTGGCAGGTCACGGCACCGAGCTGGCGTCGCGACGTGGACGGCCCCGCCGATCTGGTCGAGGAAGTCATCCGCATCGAGGGGATCGACCATGTTCCTCCGGTGGCACTCCCCCGCACCCCCGGCGTCGCGCGTCCCACCGCCACGCCGCAGCAGAAGCTGGAGCGTCGCGCCCGTCGCGCCGCCGCCGCGCGTGGCCTCGACGAAGCGGTGACGTGGAGCTTCATCAGCGAGGCGCAGGCCGCGCCCTTCGGCGGCGGCGCCTTCACGCTCGCCAACCCGATCAGCGAGGATTTGAAGGTCATGCGGCCCTCGCTCCTCCCCGGCCTGCTCGCCGCGACCGAGCGCAACATCAAGCGCGGCGCGACCAGCGTGCGGCTGTTCGAGATCGGCCGCCGCTATCTGCAGGAGGCCGAGCGGCCGACGCTGGGCGTGGTGCTGGCGGGTGACAAGGCGCCCCGCAACTGGCGCTCGGGCAAGGCGCAGGGCTTCGACGCCTATGACGCCAAGGCGGAGGCGATCGCGCTGCTCGCCCAGGCCGGTGCGCCTGTGGATAACTTGCAGGTAATGGGCGAGGCGGGCGAGGCCTGGCATCCCGGCCAGTCGGGCACGCTGCGGCTGGGGCCGAAGACGGTGTTGGCGGCGTTCGGCATGGTCCATCCTTCGGTGCTGAAGGCGTTCGATCTGGACGGCACGGTGGCGGCGGTCGAGCTGTATCTCGATGCGATCCCGCCCAAGCGCGCGACCGGCTTCATGCGCCCGGCCTACACGCCCCCGGCGTTGCAATCCGTGAAGCGCGACTTCGCCTTCCTGGTGCCCACCGATCTGGCGGCCGACCAACTGATCCGCGCGGTGCGCGGCGCGGACAAGGCCGCGATCACCGCCGCGCGCGTCTTCGACGTGTTCGCAGGGGCTGGCGTGCCCGAGGGGCACAAGTCGGTCGCGGTCGAGGTGCTTCTGCAACCCTCGCAGAAGAGCTTCACCGACGAGGAACTCAAGGCCATCGCCGACAAGATCGTCGCCGCGGCCGCCAAGCAGGGAGCGCAACTCCGTGGCTAATGAGGAAAACTGGGTCCGTATCGGCAACGACCATCTGTCGGCGGCCATCAATCCGTTCGGCGCGGAGCTGTCCTCGCTGAAGGACGCAGCGGGCCGTGAGCTGATGACCAATGCGGATCCTGCCTTCTGGACCGGCCGCGCGCCGCTGCTGTTCCCGGTGATCGGCGTGACCCGCGACGGCATCCGCCTGAACGGCCAGCACTACCCGATGGCCAAGCACGGTTTCGCCCGCCATTCGACGTTCGAGCTGGTGACGCACGAGGCGACCCGCGCAGTCTTCTCGCTGGGCGACAGCGAGGAAACCCGCACCTCCTATCCCTTCGCCTTCCGGCTGGAGGCGGAGTTCCGGCTGGAGGGAGCGACGCTGGTGATGGAGGTCCGCGTCCTCAACCGGGGCGAGGTGGCGATGCCCGCCAGCTTCGGCTTCCACCCCGCCTTTGCCTGGCCGCTGCCCTATGGCCAGGCACGCGCAGACCACCGGATCATCTTCGAGAAGGAAGAGCCCGCCCGGCTGCGGGAGATCGCGCCCGACGGCCTGATCGCCAAGCCGCTCCGCGACAGCCCGCTCGACGGGCGCGTGCTGCATCTGGCGGACGATCTGTTCACCAACGACGCGCTGGTCTGGGACCCGGTCGAGAGCCGCCACGTCACCTACGGCGCGGACGGCGCGCCGCAGCTGCGCATCGCCTTCCCCGACACCGACAAGCTGGGCATCTGGACCAAGCCCGGCGCCGCCTATGTCTGCGTCGAGCCCTGGCACGGCATCGCCGACCCTGAAGGATTCGACGGCGAGTTCGTCGACAAGCCCGGCGTCTTCGTCGTGCCGGTCGGGGGTGAGAAGGTCATGCAGATGACGATGACGCTGGCGGGGTAAGGGCTCGCTCAACCGCTTGGCCCCCACCCCGGCGGAGGCCGGGGTCCAGTTGCTATGACGTCCGTGGCGAAGTTTCACGTCCTATCATGACCCGCTTGGCAACTGGACCCCGGCCTTCGCCGGGGTGAGGTGGATGCGGAGGGGCGGCATGATCGGCCCCCAAAATCCGGGGCCTGTCTTGTGCCACAATTTGCTGTAACAGGCGGATCATCTCGGGCGCTCGGATGCGCCAATTCCCTATTCGACAGAGCCGCCCATGACTTCCCCCCGCCGTACCTTCGCGATCATCTCGCACCCCGACGCCGGCAAGACGACGCTGACTGAAAAGCTGCTCTATTTCGGCGGCGCGATCCATCTGGCGGGCGAGGTCAAGGCGCGGGGCCAGAACCGACGCGCGCGGTCGGACTGGATGAAGATCGAGCAGCAGCGCGGCATCTCGGTCACCTCCTCGGTCATGACGTTCGAGAAGGACGGCGTGACCTTCAACCTGCTCGACACGCCGGGCCACGAGGATTTCTCGGAGGACACCTATCGCACGCTGACCGCGGTCGACTCGGCCGTGATGGTCATCGACGCCGCGCGCGGTATCGAGGCGCAGACGCGCAAACTCTTCGAGGTATGCCGCCTGCGCTCGGTGCCGATCATCACCTTCGTCAACAAGGTCGATCGCGAGGGGCGCCCGCCCTTCGAGCTGCTCGACGAGATCGCCGACATCCTGGCGCTCGACGTCGCGCCGATGAGCTGGCCGGTCGGCATGGGCGGGCTGTTCGAGGGTATCCTCGACCTGACCACCGGCAAGGTCAGCCGTCCCGAGGGCGACAGCCGGGCGTTCCTGGGCAAGGTCGACGCCGCGCCGACGCTGCCCGCCGAAATCGCCGAGGAGGTCGAGCTGGCGCAGGCAGGCTATGCCGCGTTCGATGGCGAGGCCTATCGCAACGGCGACCTGACGCCCGTGTATTTCGGCTCCGCGCTGAAGGATTTCGGGGTCGCCGAGCTGATCGACGCGCTCAGCCGCCACGCGCCGCCGCCCCGGCCCCAGCCTGCCGAACCCGCCCCCGTCGCGCCGGAGAACAAGGAAGTCACCGGCTTCGTGTTCAAGGTGCAGGCCAATATGGACCCGCAGCATCGCGACCGGATCGCGTTCATGCGGCTCTGCTCGGGCACCTTCAAGCGCGGCATGAAACTGACCCCGACGGGTCATGGCAAGCCGATCGCGGTCCATTCGCCGATCCTGTTCTTCGCGCAGAATCGCGAAGTCGCGGACGAGGCGTTTCCGGGCGACATCATCGGCATCCCCAATCACGGCACGCTCCGTGTCGGGGACACGCTGTCGGAGCGGGCGGATGTCCGCTTCACCGGCCTGCCCAATTTCGCCCCCGAAATCCTGCGCCGCGTCGCGCTGAAGGACCCGACCAAGACCAAGCAGCTGCGGAAAGCCCTGGACGACATGGCCGAGGAGGGCGTGACCCAGGTCTTCTACCCTGAGATCGGGTCGAACTGGATCATCGGCGTGGTCGGGCAGCTCCAGCTCGACGTGCTGCTGTCGCGGCTGGATGCGGAATATAAGGTCGCCGCTGGCCTAGAGCCCGCGCCGTTCGACACCGCGCGCTGGATCACCGCCGAGGACCCCGCCGACCTGAAGGCGTTCATGGACCTGAACCGCTCGGCGATGGCCAAGGATCGCGACGACAACCCCGTCTTCCTCGCCAAGAGCGCCTGGGAGGTCGGCTATGTCGCCGATCGCTATCCCAAGGTCCGTTTCCTCGCGACGCGCGAACGATAAGGGAACCGGCGGGCCGTTTCGCGGCTTCAACGGTCCATGCACGAACAGGGACCCATCATGGACCGTACCGCGATCGAAGCGACCTTCGAGGCCAATGAGAAGCTGATCCGCCGCCGCGCGTTGAAGGCGGGGGCCAAGGCGCTGACCATCGGCACCGAAAGCCTGGCCGAGACGATCGACCAGATCGCCGACGCCTATGCCCTGACCGGCGCGCAGCGGCGTCAGCTGGAACCCGGCATGGCGATCGAGGCACAGGAGATCGTCGGCAAGCTCAAGGGCTTTGTCGGCCCGGCCGCGATCCTGGGCGACCTGCGCGGCGGATCGGGGCTGTTGTCACAGGCGCGGGCGGCGGGACGGCTGGCCAAGACCGCCCGCCGGATCGGCCAGGGCGGGCTGGCGGCGGGCCGGGTCGCGGCGCGCGGCGGCCGCGTGGCGCGCGCGGTGCCTTGGGCGGCGTTGGGCGTCGCGGCCTGGGGCGTGGGCAATGGCGGATGGTTCTGGTGGCGGGCACACGCCTATAACCGGGCATGCCGGGACCTGCTGCTGGGCGAGCAGGGCGGGGTGGTCGTCTCCGCTTGATGAGGGCGGGGCGTGGGCTTCGACTACGCTCAGCCTGAACGGGGTTTGGGATAAGGTACGATTATCCGTTCAGCCTGAGCGAAGTCGAAGGCCACGCCCCGACGCCTAGCGCTCCGCCCGGTCGTCCCAGGCCAATCCCTCGGCCAGCGAGTCGCGAATCGCGCGCAGCATCGTCGCGGGATCGTCCTTCGCCTTAGCCTCGCCCTCGAACAGCTGCTGGACGCCGCGCACGGTATAGCCCTGCTGGTTGAGCAGCCGGTCGATCCGGCGGATCAGCGTCAGGTCGTCAGGGCGATAATAGCGGCGATTGCCCGCCCGCTGCACCGGCTTGAGCTGTGGGAAGCGGCCTTCCCAATAGCGCAGCACATGCTGCGCCACGCCGGTCTCGCGCGACGCCTCACCGATGGTGCGCAGGGCACCATCGGCCTTTCCGCCGTCGGAAGGACGCTCGGGTCTATCCCGCCGCGACAATGCGATCGCGCATCATTTGGCTGGCGCGGAAGGTCAGGACGCGGCGGGGTGCGATCGGCACCTCGATCCCGGTCTTGGGATTGCGGCCGATCCGCTCTCCCTTGTCACGCAGCACGAAGGTGCCAAAACCGGAAATCTTGACATTCTCGCCGCGCGACAGGGCGTCGCACATCTCGACGAGGATCTGTTCGACCACTTCGGCGGAATCGGAGCGCGAGAGCCCCACTTCCTGATGAAGCGACTCGGCAAGATCGGCGCGGGTCAAAGTTCCGGTTTTAGTCATGTCCATCCCCCAATGGTGTCTCAGATTGCGCCTAACACAGCGCAATATGCGACCGAAAGGGATTTATCTCGGTTAAGCAAAATCGATTGTTCAGAAGCGGATTACCGCTGCCCCCCAGGTAAAGCCGCCGCCCATTGCCTCCAGAACGATCAGATCATTTTCCTTGATTCGTCCGTCCCGGACCGCCGTATCCAGCGCCAGCGGAACCGAGGCGGCGGAGGTGTTGGCATGTTGGTCGACCGTGACGACAACCTTTCCAGCGGGAAGGTCCAACTTGCGCGCGGTCGCGTCGAGGATGCGGGCATTGGCCTGGTGCGGCACGACCCAGTCGACATCGGACGACGACAGACCGGCAAGACCCAGCGCCTCTTCCATGACTTGCGCCAGATTGACGACGGCGTGGCGAAAGACTTCGCGCCCCTTCATCCGCAACTTGCCGACCGTGCCGGTGGTCGAGGGACCGCCATCGACATAGAGCAGGCCGTTGTGGCGGCCGTCGGCATGCAGCCGGGTCGCCAGGATGCCGCGGCCCTGGGCGTCGTCGCTCTCGCGCGCCTCCAGCACCATCGCGCCCGCGCCGTCGCCGAACAGGACGCAGGTGGTGCGATCCTCCCAGTCGAGGATGCGGCTGAAGGTTTCCGCGCCGATCACCAGCGCGCGCCGCTGCACGCCGCTGCGCAGCATCGCGTCGGCGACCTGCACCGCATAGAGGAAGCCCGAGCAGACGGCGGCGACGTCGAACGCGACGCAGTCGTTGATGCCCAGCATCGCCTGGACCTTGGTCGCGGTGGCGGGGAAGGTCTGGTCGGGGGTGGCGGTGGCCAGGACGATCAGGTCGATGTCCTGGGCCGACAGGCCGGCGGCGGCGATCGCGGCCTTGGCGGCGTCGGCGGCCAGCGTCGCGGTCGTCTCCTCGGGGCCTGCGATATGGCGGAAGCGGATGCCGGTCCGCTCGACGATCCACTCGTCGGAAGTGTCGACCTCCTGCGCCAGTTCCGCGTTCGACACCCGCCGGGTGGGAAGCGCCGAGCCCGTGCCGGTGACGATCGAGCGTATCATGCCGCAGCCTCGAAGTTCAGGAGATCCTCGGCGATCCGCCGGGTCAGGTCGGCGCGGACCATCTTGGCCGCATTGCCGATCGCGGTGGCGACGCCCAGTTCGGTCGCGCCGCCATGGCTCTTCACCACCAGCCCGTTCAGGCCGAGAAAGACCGCGCCATTGTGGTTGTTGGGGTCGAGATGGTCGCGCAGCAATTCGGTGGCGGGGCGCGAGATCAGGAAGCCGATCTTCGACCGGGTCGAGGAGCGGAAGGCGCGCTTGAGCAGGTCGCCGACGAATCGCGCGGTGCCCTCGGCGGTCTTGAGCGCGATATTGCCCGCAAAGCCGTCGCACACGATCACATCGACCTCGCCACGGGCAAGCTGGTTGCCCTCGATGAAGCCGGTGAAGTTGAGCGGGAGATGGCTCTGCCCGCGCAGCACGGCGGCGGCGTCGCGAATCTCGTCGGTGCCCTTCTGGTCCTCGGACCCGATGTTCAGCAGCGCGACGCGTGGATTGTCGAGTTCGAGGAGCGTGCGGGCATAGGCCGCGCCCATCACCGCGAACTGGACGAGGTTGCGCGCATCGCACTCGGTATTGGCGCCGAGGTCGAGCATGACGACGTCATTGTCGCCGAGCGTGGGCAAGGGCGCGGCGAGTGCGGGCCGGTCGATGCCGGGCAGGGTGCGCAGCGACAGCTTGGCCATCGCCATCAGCGCGCCGGTGTTACCCGACGAGACGGCGGCGGCGGCGCGGCCGCGCTTCACCAGATCGATGGCGATGCCCATCGACGTGACGCGCGCACGCCGGATCGCCTGGCTCGGCTTGTCGCTCGAGCCGACGACCTCGGGTGCGTGCACGATCTCGGACGCGGCGGACAGGTTGGGATGGGACTTCAGCCCCTCCGCAATCTGCGTCTCGTCCCCGACCAGCAGGAAGCGCATGCCTTCGAAGCGGCGTCGCGCTCTGGCGACACCGGCCAGCATCACGGCCAGCCCGTCGTCGCCGCCCATCGCATCGACGGCGATCCAGGCGTTATCGGCCATGCGTTCCTCTAACGGTCGTTATTGCCAGGAAGAGGGGATCAGCCCTCGACCGACACGACCTCACGGCCGTTATAGTGGCCGCAAGCGGTGCACAGATTGTGCGGACGCTTCAGCTCGCCGCAGTTCGGGCATTCCTGGAACGCGGCGATCGACAGCGAGTCGTGGCCACGGCGCATGCCGCGCTTGGAGGGCGAAGTCTTTCTCTTGGGGACGGCCATTGCGGCACCTTATCAATTCGAACAATGGGTGGAATACGCCACGGTCAGCACCCATTGCGCGCCCGGATCGAAGACCCGGCCGCGTGAGCACCCAGCCGGACGCATCGCGAAGCCCCGCGCCTATAGCGAGTTTTGCCGATGTTGCAAGCATCGCCGCAGAATGGCACGCGGTGTTCGGGTTCAATCGACGGAGAATATGGCGCTTATGGTCCTGCCGGTCACGCTCAGCATCGCGGCGGCCGCCGCGCTGGTCAATCTGTGGCTCGCGCTGCGAATCGTCGTCGGGCGGTTTCGCGGCAAGATCCTGATCGGTGACGGGGGCGATTCGCGACTCGTGGCGGGGATGCGCGCCCAGGCCAACTTCGTCGAATATGCGCCCTTCGTCCTGATCCTGATGGGGCTGATCGAGCTGGCGGGCGGCGCGCGCTTCTGGCTGTGGGTGCTGGGCGGCGCGTTCATCGTCGCGCGGATCGGCCATGGCTGGGGCATGACGCGGCCCGCGCCCAATGTCGGTCGCGCGGGCGGGGCGATCGGAACCTGGGCGATCCTGGCCTTGTTGGCCGGCTGGGCGATCGGGATCGTCTATACCGCGCAGGCCGTGCCTGTCGCGACCACCACCGTCGTAAGGATCGACCGCTGATGATTCGCTTTCCCCTGATCGGCCTGGCCGCCGTCGCGCTGACTGCCGCCGCCCCCGACCCCATCTCGCCCGCGCGGCTGTCGGCGGATGTGAAGACGCTCGCCTCCGACGCCTTTGAGGGGCGCGCGCCGGGCACCCCCGGCGAGGCGAAGACCGTCGACTGGCTGGTCGCGCAGTTCAAGGCGATGGGGCTGCAACCCGGCGGTCCGAACGGACAATGGACCCAGCCGGTGCCGCTGATCCGCACCCAGATCGGGCAGGGGACGATGCGCGCGGGCACGATGCCGCTCGTTCAGGGGCAGGGCGTCTATGTCTCGACCGTGCGGCCCGTCGACCGGGTGGCGATCGCGAACGCGCCGATGGTGTTCGTCGGGTACGGCGTCCACGCGCCCGAGCGCGGCTGGGACGATTTCAAGGGCGTCGACCTGAAGGGCAAGATCGCGGTCTTCCTGGTCAACGATCCTGATTTCGAGGCTGCCCCCGGCGACGACGCCAAGGGGAAGTTCGGCGACCGGCGGATGACCTATTATGGCCGCTGGACCTATAAATATGAGGAAGCCGCGCGACAGGGCGCGATCGGCGCGCTGATCGTCCATGACACGCCGGGCGCGGGCTATGGCTGGGCGACGGTGACGGCCCCGGCGGGCGAGAATTACGATATCGTCCGCGCCGATCCGACCTCGCGCGTGCTGCTTCAGGGCTGGCTGTCGGGCGAGGCGGCGACGAAGCTGTTCGCCGCCGCCGGGCTCGACCTGGCGCAGCAGCGTGCCCGCGCGCGGCGGGCCGATTTCCGCCCCGTCACGCTGGAGGGGCAGCGATTCTCCGCCGATCTGCCGGTCAAGACGGTGCGCGCGGAGAGCCGCAACGTGCTGGCCAGGCTGCCCGGTAGGACGCGCCCCGACGAGGTGGTGATGTTCGGCGCGCATTGGGACGCCTATGGCAAGGGCGCGCCGGACGCGCAGGGCCGGGTGATCCGGCCGGGCGCCAATGACGATGCGCTGGGCGTGGCGGGCGTGCTGGAACTGGCGCGCGCGTTCAAGGCGGCGCCGCGCACCGACCGCAGCCTCGTCTTCGCGCTGTGGACCGGCGAGGAGCGCGGCCTGCTGGGGTCCGAGACCTATGCAGTCAATCCGGTCACGCCGCTGGCCAAGACGGTCGCGAACCTGACGCTGGACATCCTCCAGACGGCGGGACCGTCGCGGGACGTGATGCTGGTCGGGGACGGCCAGAACGACCTGGAGGACCGGCTGAAGGTCGCCGCCGCCGCGCAAGGACGCACGGTGACGCCCGAGGCGCTGCCCGAGCGCGGGCTGTTCTACCGTGCCGATCACTTCTCGGTCGCGCGGCGCGGTGTGCCGACGCTGCTGCTGATGGCGATCAGCGGCGCGCCCGATCTGGTGGCCGGGGGACGCCCGGCGGGGCAGGCATGGCTCGACGCCTATATGCGCTGCTACCACCAGACCTGCGACGCCTGGGATTCGACCTGGGACCTGCGCGGGGCGGCGGCGGATGTCGGCCTGTTCTACCGGATCGGGCGCGATCTGGCGGATGGACGGGACTGGCCCGAGTGGCGCGCGGGGTCCGAGTTCAAGGCGATTCGGGCGGAGAGTGAAGCCGTCCGGCGGTGAGGTGATTCCCTTGGCCTTCGACGTCACTCAGGCTGAACGGGGTAGGGTGAGCTTTTACCCCAAACCCCGTTCAGGCTGAGCGTAGTCGAAGCCCACGCCCCACCTCACCCCAGATGACAAAGGCCCCAGCCTGCGCTGGGGCGGCGGGTCAAAGCCCCAAGACCCGGTCCGCAACGAAGGCATTGCTCTGCCGCTCATGCCCGAAGGTGCTGGGCTGGCCATGGCCGGGAATGAAGGCGGTCTCGTTGCCCAGCGGCCAGAGCTTCTCGACGATCGAGCGGATCAGCGTGTCGTGATCCCCGCCGGGCAGGTCCGAGCGCCCGACCGAGCCCTGGAACAGCACGTCGCCGACCAGTGCGAAATGCGACGGCGCATGGTGGAAGATCACATGCCCGCGCGTATGCCCCGGCGTCTCGTACACATCGAGCGTCAGGTCGCCGATCGTCACCGTGTCGCCCTCCGACAGCCAGCGGGTCGGCTCCAGCACCTGGGCAGGGATGCCATAAGCCTGGCCGTCCTCGTCCAGCCGCGCGAGCCAGAAGCGATCCTCCTCCTGCGGACCCTCCACGGGCACGCCCAGCATATCGGACAGCGCCTTGGCGCCGCCCGCATGGTCGATATGACCATGGGTCAGCAGGATTTTTTCCACCGTCACGCCGGTCTTGGCGATGGCATCCCGGATGCGCGGCAGATCGCCGCCGGGATCGACCACCGCCGCCTTCATCGTCGCGGTGCACCAGACGATCGAGCAATTCTGCTGAAGCGGGGTGACGGGGACGATCGCGGCGCGCAGCGGCGGATTTTGCAAGGGGTCGGTCATCCCCCCGAGATAGGCAATGGCACAGGATCGGCCAATCGATACTTGCATGTGCGGGGGCGGGCCGTGCATGCATGGCCCTTCATGATCGTGAACCCCCCTCCGTTCGTCCTGCTGGACGATGCCCGCCACGGGGGAGCGGCCGCGCGTCTCTATACCGCGCCGGTCGACATCGTGACCGCGCATCGCCCCGAACAGGTCGCCCCCGCGCTGGCTGCGCTACGCCGCGCGCAGCGACAGGGGCTGCATGCCGCCGGCTATCTGGCCTATGAGGCGGGAGCGGCGTTCGAGCCGGGGGTGGCGGCCCGCGCGGTCGACGGGCCGCTGCTGTGGTTCGGGCTGTTCCGCGATCATGCGACGGTCGATGTCGCGGCGCTGCTGCCCGACCCCGCCGGCGCCTGGGCGGGCGATCTGGTTCCCGAGGGCGATGCGCAGCGCCATGCCCGGCAATTCGCCGAGGTGCAGGCGCTGATCGCGGCAGGCGATCTCTATCAGGTCAATCTGACCTTTCGCGCGCAGGTGCCGGTCGCGGGCGATCCGCTGGCGCTCTATGCGGGGCTGCGCGCCCGGTCGCGCGCGGGCTGGGGCGCGGTGGTGGCGACGGAGGAGGCGACTATCCTGTCGCTGTCGCCCGAGCTGTTCTTCGCGTTGGAGGACGGCCGCCTGACCGCGCGGCCGATGAAGGGGACCGCACGGCGCGACGACGACCCCGCCGCCGATACGCGCGCGGCGCAGGAGCTGCGCGACGACCCCAAGCAGCGCGCCGAGAATCTGATGATCGTCGACCTGATGCGTAACGACCTGTCGCGAGTCGCGCGGCCGGGCAGCGTCGCGGTGCCCGAGCTTTTCGCGGTCGAGCCCTATCCGACCGTCCACCAGATGGTGTCGACCGTCACCGCCGATCTGGCCGAAGGGCAGGACGCCCTGGATGTGCTGTCCGCGCTTTTCCCCTGCGGCTCGATCACCGGCGCGCCCAAGATCCGCGCGATGCAGGCGATCGCCGAGATCGAGGATTCGCCCCGCGGCCTCTATACCGGCGCCATCGGGCGCCTCGACGCGGATGGCGATGCGATGTTCAACGTCGCGATCCGCACCCTGACCTGGCCGCACGGCGCCGACCATGCGACGCTGGGGCTGGGATCGGGGGTCGTCGCCGACTCGGTGGCGGCGGACGAGTGGGACGAATGCCTCGCCAAGGCCGCCTTCCTGGACGGCGGGCGCAGCGATGTCGATCTGATCGAGACCATGGCCTTCGATCCCGTCGACGGCATCCAGCATCTGGAGGAGCATCTCGCCCGGATGAAGGCGAGCGCGGCGGCGCTGGGCTTCACCTTCGACCGGCATGACGCGCGCAACGAGTTGCAGGCGGCGACCTTCCGCCTGCGCGATACCCGGCGCATCCGGCTGTTGCTGGCGCGCAGCGGCGCGGTGGTGGTCGAGGTCGCGCCGCGTCCGGCGCCGTTCGACGGGGTGGTGCCGGTGCGGATCGTGCCGCTGCCCGTCGCCACGTCCGACCTGCGGCTGCGCCACAAGACCAGCGCGCGCGGCTTCTACGACTCGGCGCGGGTGGCGGCGGGCACGGCCGAGGTCGTGTTCGAGACGCCCGACGGCTATCTGACCGAGGGCAGCTATACCTCGCTGTTCGTCGCGCGCGGCGACAAGCTGGTGACGCCGCCGCTGGCGCAGGGGCTGCTGCCCGGCGTGCTGCGCGGCCATCTGATCGAGAGCGGTCGCGCGGTCGAGGGGCCGTTGACCCGTGCCGATCTGCAAGACGGATTCTTGCTTGGCAACGCGCTTCGCGGATTGTTTCGTGCACAGATGGTTGCGGATTGAGGCAGGAGGGCGCTAAAGCGCGCCCGCACTCTCCTGTCGCAAAGGTTCCGTTCCATGCAGCCCTCCGCCGCGCTCGGCCGTATCAGCCCGTCCCCCACGCTCGCCATCACCAGCCGCGTGATGGAGCTGAAGCGCGCCGGCGTCGACGTGATCGGGCTGGGCGCGGGCGAGCCCGATTTCGACACGCCGGACTTCGTGAAAGAGGCCGCGATCCAGGCGATTCGCGACGGCAAGACCAAGTACACGAACGTCGACGGCACGCCCGAGCTGAAGGCCGCGATCGCGCAGAAGTTCGCACGCGACAACGCCCTGACCTACAAGGCCGATCAGATCAGCGTGAATGTCGGCGGCAAGCACACCCTGTTCAACGCGATGGTCGCGACGATCGACGCCGGGGACGAGGTGGTGATCCCCGCGCCCTATTGGGTCAGCTATCCGGACGTCGTCCAGTTCGCGGGCGGCGTGCCGGTGATCGTGAAGGCGGGGCCGGAACAGGGTTACAAGCTGACCCCGGAGGCGCTCGACGCCGCGATCACGCCCAGGACCAAGTGGGTCATCCTGAACTCGCCGTCCAACCCGACGGGCGCGGGCTATACCGCCGACGAGCTGAAGGCGCTGGGCGAGGTGATCCTGCGTCACCCGCATGTCTGGGTCTTCGCCGACGATATGTACGAGCATATCGTCTATGACGGCTTCCGCTTCGCCACCATCGCGCAGGTCTGCCCCGAGCTGTACGAGCGCACGCTGACCGTCAACGGCTGTTCCAAGGCCTATGCGATGACCGGCTGGCGCATCGGCTATGCGGGCGGCGCGCCCTGGCTGATCAAGGCGATCGCCAAGCTCCAGTCGCAGTCGACCTCCAACCCCTGCTCGATCGCGCAGGCGGCGGCGACCGCGGCGCTGACCGGCGACCAGAGCTTCCTGGCCGAGCGTAACCTGGCGTTCCAGGCGCGGCGCGACATGGTCGTGTCGATGCTCAACGCAATCGACGGCATGACCTGCCCGACGCCCGAAGGCGCCTTCTATGTCTATCCGTCCTTCGCGCCGCTGATCGGCAAGACCACGCCCTCGGGCCGGTTGATCGACAGCGACGAGGCGTTTGTCGGCTATCTGCTCGACGATGCGAAGGTCGCGGCGGTGCAGGGCGCGGCGTTCGGCCTCTCGCCCGCGATGCGAATCAGCTATGCGACCTCGGACGCGCTGCTCAAGGAAGCGTGCACCCGCATCCAGACGGCCTGCGCCGCGCTGAAATAATTTCCCGCCCTTGCGGCGGTGCGAAAGCCCGTGGGTATGGCCAAAAGGCTGTACCTGCGGGCTTTTTCCTATCCCTATGTGCGCCGCAGCAATAAGGCCTAACTGTGGCATGAACGACACGTCCACGTGCCGTTAATGCTGTGTTTCTATAAATGCCATTGTCGGAAGGACGCGGATCGACCAGATGGCGCCCGGAAGATCGCCGCCCATTCGGGGGCGACCCGTTTTAGACAGGTGAAGACGAATGCGTGCCCTCCTCAAGTCCAGCTTCGTGTGGCAGTTCGCCGGCGGATTTGCGCTGGGTGCCCTGGGCCTCATCGTACTTCACCCCGCCGAAGCGCCCAGCCGTTACGGTTCGGCCCCGGTCGAGGCGGTTCGCTAAGCGACGGGCCTGGCCTTCGACTTCGCGCAGGCTGAACGCAGCGAAGGGCGAAGGCCATCACAACAGCCGTTCAGGCTGAGCGAAGTCGAAGCCCACGCTACAACGCCAGCCCCTGGCCGAACCCTGAAAACACCCCATATCTCGGTGATGCGCAATAGCCTCTGCATCGCCTTGGCCGCGACCGCATTCGGAGCGGTCGCCTTGTCCTCGCTTCCCGCGCACGCCGAACGTGCCGTGCCGTTGCCCAAGGCGACGCTCGACCTGCCCGCCGCGCGGCGTCCGCAGGTGGCGGTCCTGGCGGGCGGCTGTTTCTGGGGCATGGAGGCGGTGTTCGAGCGGGTGAAGGGCGTGCGCGGCGTCACCGCGGGCTATGCCGGGGGCGGGGCGGCCGATGCCAATTATGCCGCCGTCTCGACCGAGCGGACCCGCCATGCCGAGGCGATCCGGATCACCTACGACCCCGCGCAGGTCTCCTATGCCACGCTGCTGCGCGTCTATTTCTCGATCGCGCACGATCCGACCCAGGTCGGCGGACAGGGGCCCGATCGCGGTCCGAGCTATCGCTCGGCGATCTTCGCCCAGTCGCCCGAACAGGCGCGGGTGGCACGCGCCTATATCGCGCAGTTGAGCCAGGCCCATGCCTTTGCCCGGCCGATCACCACGCGGATCGAGCAGGGGCGTTTCTTCCCCGCCGAGGCGGATCACCAGAATTTCTACGACCGCAATCCCGGCCATCCCTATATCATGCGCTGGGACAAGCCCAAGGTGGCGGGCTTTCGCGCGGGCTTCCCCGATCTGGCGCGCACGGGATAGGCCTCAGGCCGCGACCGGAAAGCGCAGCATCCGGTCGCGCACGGGCACCAGCGCCTCGGCCGGGCGACCGACCGCCTGGACCAGCGCGGGGTGGTCGACGTCCAGCCCCCCGGTCAGCGCCCCGAAGGCGGGCAGGACCAGCTTGCGCGCGGTGCCCACGAAACAGCGGCGCGCAACCATCTTGCCCCGGACGCGCAGGCGCAGCTTGGGATGGAAATGCCCCGACAGTTCGGGCCGCGTCTCGGCGGGATCGGCCTCGTGGCGCAGGATCAGCCCGTCGACCGCCGCTTCGTCCATCACCGCGCCGCCGCAGCGATCGCGCAGGACGGGATCGTGATTGCCGGTGATCCACATCCACCGCGTCGCGCCGGTCAGCGCCAGCAGCATCGCGCGCGCCTCGGGCAGCAGGCGGTCGCACCCCTCCGCATCGTGAAAGCTGTCGCCCAGACACCAGACCTCGCGCGCGCCGGTCTGGCGGACCAGCGCGGTCAGCTCGGTCAGCGTGGCGAGCGAATCATAGGGCGGCAGCATCTGCCCGCCCCCGGCATACCAGCTCGCCTTCTCCAGATGGAGATCGGCGACCAGCAGCGCGCCCCGCGCGGGCCAGAACAGCGCGCCATCGGCCAGGGCCTTGAACGCCTGGCCGCCGAACGAAAAGGGAACCATTTCCTGTCCATGCGCTTGACGCCTGGCAAGATCAAGCGATTGCACAGGCTATGGGAAAGCCCTTGCGTCGGGCGCGCAGAAGCGTAAAGCGCGCCGTCCTTTTGGCACAGGGGGTTCCGGCGGACATGACGGGGACGGCGACCGATATGACGGGCATCCAGACCGCATCCGTGGAGTCGGCGGAGAGCGGCGCATCGTCGCATGCGCCCCACCCCGCGCTGGTCGCGCTGACCATCGGCGCGATCGGCGTCGTCTTCGGCGATATCGGCACCAGCCCGCTCTACGCCTTTCGCGAGGCGCTGGGCCAGTCGGCGGGCGACGGCATCGACCCCAGCGAGATTCTGGGCGTGCTCAGCCTGGCGCTCTGGTCGCTGATCCTGGTCGTGACGATCAAATATGTCGTCTTCCTGATGCGCGCCGACAATCAGGGCGAGGGCGGGGTGCTGGCGCTGGCCGCGCTCGCCCGACGCGCGTCCGGCGTGCGGTCGCGCGTCGCGCTGGTGCTGGGCGCGGCGGGCGCCTCGCTCTTCTATGGCGATGCGATCATCACGCCCGCACTGTCGGTGCTGTCGGCGATGGAGGGGCTGCGCACCATTCCCGCCGCCGCGACGATCTTCGACGAGAATATCATCCGGCTGTGCACCATCGTCATCCTGGTCGTGCTCTTCTGCATCCAGTCGCGCGGGACCGCGCAGGTGTCGAAGCTGTTCGGCCCGATCTGCATCCTGTGGTTCCTGGTCATCGGCGGGCTGGGCGTCTGGCATATCGCCGACGAACCCTCGATCGCGCGGGTCGTCTGGCCGGGCTACGGCGTCAGCTTCCTGGCGAGCCATGGGCTGGTCGGGCTGTTCGTGCTGGGCGCGGTGTTCCTGACCGTGACCGGGGCCGAGGCGCTGACCGCCGATATGGGCCATTTCGGGCGGCTGCCCATCCGCATCGGCTGGTTCTCTTTGGTTCTGCCCGCGCTGGCGCTCAACTATCTGGGGCAGGGGGCGTTCGCGCTGTCGACGCTGGAACAGGCGGCGGCGAGCGGCCAGCCCTTCGCCAACCAGGACTGGTTCTTCCTGATGGCGCCCGAGCCGTTGCGCCCCGCGCTGATCGTGCTGGCGGGCCTCGCCACCGTGATCGCGGCGCAGGCGGTGATCACCGGCGCCTTCTCGCTGACCCAGCAGGCGATCCAGCTGGGGTTGCTGCCGCGCCTTCGCGTCCGCCAGACCTCGGCCGATTTCCGGGGGCAGATCTATCTGCCCGCGATCAACTGGATGCTGTTGTTCGGCGTGCTGGTGCTGGTGATCCAGTTCAAGACCTCCTCGGCTATGGCGGCGGCCTATGGCATCGCGGTGACGGGCACGATGGTCGTGACCACCTGCCTGGCCTATCTGGTGGTGCGGCATCGCTGGGGCTGGTCGCGCGGCGTTGCGGTGGCGGCGCTGCTGCCCTTCCTGGCGCTCGACCTCGTCTTCTTCGGCGCGAATATCCTGCGCGTGATCGAGGGGGGCTGGGTGCCGCTGCTGGTCGGTGCGGGCGTCGGCCTGATCATCCATACCTGGGTGCGCGGGCGGGGCATCGTTTCGGCCTTCGAGAAGCGGCAGGCGATTCCGCTCGCCGACCTCGCCGCCGCGCTCGCCAAGCGGCCGCCCGAGCGGGTGGCGGGGACCGCCGTGTTCCTGACCGCCAACCCCGCCTCGGCCCCCGGCGCGCTGCTCCACAATCTGAAGCACAACAAGATCCTGCACGCGCAGAATCTGGTGGTGACCATCCGCACCGCCGACCGTCCGGTGGTCCCGCCCGAGCGGCGCGCGCATGTCGAGCGGCTGGACGACAATTTCGCGACCGTCACGCTGACCTATGGCTTCATGGAAACGCCCGACGTGCCGCGCGACCTGAAGGACCTGGGCGTCGAGACCCGGCATTCGGGGCTGGACCCGATGAAGACCAGCTATTTCATCGGTCGCAACACGCTCAAGCCCGAAGCGGAAAAGGGCATGCCCCCCTGGCAGGATCGGGTGTTCATGTTCCTGCAGCGCAACGCCAGCGACCCGACCGACTTCCTGCGGATTCCGCCGGGCAAGGTCCTCGAACTGGGCGAGCAGGTCACGGTCTAGGCCTGTTCCTCCCCAGGCTCGCCTGGGGATAAACAGCGGTTACAGCGTGACCTTGGGCGGCTTGGCGGCCTCGACCGCCACGAGGATCATCTTTTCCCAGATGGCGGGATCGCCCGCATCGGCCATCGCCTGATCGGGCTCGCGCAGCGTGCGCAGCACCGCCAGCGCATCGGCCATATGCTCGCGCCAGTGATCGTCGACGAGACGCCCGGCGGACTCGGCATCGCCCCCCGCATTGGCGCTGAGCCGCTGGCCGCACAGCACGCGTGCGATGCGTTCGGCGGCGGGGGTGTGGGCAATATCCATGGCAATCTCTCCTGACGCGTGGAAATCGTTACGCAATCAACGCGGGAGAGGCGGGAATGGTGCCAGCGTCTGGGGCTGGGCACGCCCCTCCCGCTTGCGGGAGGGGATGGGGGAGGGAATGCCACAAGCGACCGTCTCGGTGAGACTTCCATGCCCTCCCCAACCCCTCCCGCTTGCGGGAGGGGCTAAGAAGGCGGTCAGCCCTGGGCGCCGCGACCCGCACCGCCGCCGGAGCGGCCGCCACGACCGCGGCCACCGCCGCCGCCCGGACCACCAACTCCGCCACCGCCGCCACGACGGCGCGGCTGGCGACCCTGGGGTGCGCGCGAGTCGGTCGCGCGCGGGGAATGCGTGGCGCGCGGCCGCGCCGGATCGCGCGGGCGGTCGACGCGCGGCGCGGGGTCGGCGCCGATTGCCTTGACCCGCTGCGACTTGATCGTCTCGGCGCGCTTCACGAAATCGGCGGGCAGCGGGACGACGGTGATCTTCTGCCGCGTCAGCTTCTCGATATCCTTCAGATAGGGCCGCTCATCCTCGGCGCAGAAGGCGATCGCCATGCCCGAACGGCCGGCGCGCGCGGTGCGGCCGATACGGTGGACATATTGTTCCGCGACATTGGGCAGCTCGAAGTTGAAGACGTGGCTGACGCCCGGAATGTCGATGCCGCGCGCCGCGATGTCGGTCGCCACCAGCACGCGGGTCTGGCCCGAGCGGAACTCGCCCAGCGCGCGCTCGCGCTGGCCCTGGCTCTTGTTGCCGTGGATCGCGTTGGCGGCGATGCCGTTGCCCGCCAGCAGCTTCACGACGCGGTCCGCGCCATGCTTGGTGCGGGTGAAGACCAGCGCCAGCTCGATCGCGGGATCGGCGAGCAGGATGGTCAGCAGCGCCTGCTTTTCCTGTTGCGTGACGAACGTCACCGACTGGTCGACGCGCTCGGCGGTGGTCGACACCGGGGTCACGGTGACGGTCGCGGGATTATCGAGGAACTTGTCGGCCAGATCGCGGATGGCGGCGGGCATGGTGGCCGAGAAAAACAGGGTCTGGCGCTTGCGCGGGATCATCTTCACGATGCGGCGCAGCGCATGAATGAAGCCCAGGTCGAGCATCTGGTCGGCCTCGTCCAGCACCAGGATCTCGATCATCGACAGGTTCAGGAAGCCCTGCTCAACGAGATCGATCAGACGGCCCGGCGTCGCGACCAGGATGTCGACGCCGCGCGACAGGTCCTGGCGGTTCTTGTTCAGGCTGGTGCCGCCGAAGACGGTCGCGACCGCCAGCTTGGAAAACTTGGCATAGCCCTTCGCATTCTCGGCGATCTGGCTGGCCAGCTCGCGCGTGGGGGCCAGGACCAGCATCCGGCAATGGGTCGGCAGGACGCGCTTGTTCGCCTCGACCAGCCGCTGGATTGACGGCAGCACGAACGCGGCGGTCTTGCCGGTGCCGGTCTGCGCGATGCCCAGCAGGTCGCGGCCTTCGAGCAGCGTCGGGATCGAGTCGCGCTGGATCGGGGTGGGTTCGGAATAGCCCTTGGCTTCGAGCGCGCGGACGAGCGGCTCGGCAAGGCCGAGTTCGGAAAACGACATGAAATGACTTTCTGACATGGGCGCGCGAGTCACGAAGGGCCGCGAGAGGCGGCGCCGGGGTTGATGACACCCCGCGTGACAAGGGAAGCCTGGAGACAGGGTCGGGGCGGAGCCGGGACTGGAGAGTCCGTTCACGCTGCAAGTGGACGCCTTCGACGGGTGGGCATGTGCGCCCCGCCTTGCGAAAAGTCAAGTTTCGGGCAGGATCATTGTCGCGGTGCGTGACAACCGCGGGCGGATGGTTACATCCGATACCAGTTAGCGAAGAGGAGTCCTGCATGAAACTCGCCAGTCTCAAGGGTGGTCGCGACGGCAAGCTGGTCGTCGTGTCGAGCGATCTCGCCTGGTATGCCGATGCGGGCCATATCGCCCCGACCTTGCAGGCCGCCCTCGACGACTGGAATGCCGTCGCCCCCGCGCTGGCCAATCTGGCGACCGACCTCGACCATGAGGTGATCCCGCGCGAACGATTCCACGAGCATGACGCCGCCTCGCCCCTGCCGCGCGCCTATCAATGGGCGGACGGATCGGCCTATGTGAATCACGTCGCGCTCGTCCGCCAGGCGCGCGGGGCGGAACTGCCCGACAGCTTCTGGCACGATCCGCTAATGTATCAGGGCGGGTCGGACGGATTCCTGGCCCCGCGCGACGCGATCCCGCTGGCCGACGAAAGCTGGGGCTGCGACCTGGAGGGCGAGGTCGTCGTCGTCACCGGCGACGTGGCGATGGGGGCGAGCCGCGAGGAGGCATTGGCGGCGATCCGGCTGGTCGGGCTGACCAACGACGTGTCGCTGCGCGGGCTGATCCCCGGCGAACTGGCCAAGGGGTTCGGCTTTTTCCAGTCCAAGCCCGCCTCGGCCTTTTCGCCGGTCTTCGTGACGCCCGAGTCGCTGGGTGACTGGTGGCGGGACGGCAAGCTGCACCGGGTGCTGAAGGTCGATCTCAACGGTCAGCCCTTCGGCCGCGCGGATGCGGGGCAGGACATGACCTTCGACTTCGGCACGCTGGTCGCCCATGCTGCCAAGACGCGCGCGCTGGGGGCGGGGACGATCATCGGCTCGGGCACCGTGTCCAACCGCGACGCCGATGGCGGGCCGGGCAAGCCCGTCGCCGAGGGCGGCGTCGGCTATAGCTGCCTGGCCGAGCTGCGCATGATCGAGACGATCCGGGGCGGCGAGCCCGTCACGCCGTTTCTGAAGAAGGGCGATACCGTCCGCATCTGGATGGAGGACGACCGCCACCATCCGATCTTCGGCGCGATCGAGCAGACTGTGGGCTGATCCAGATCCTCCCCATCTTGGATGGGGAGGGGGACCGCCCGGCACAGCCGGGTGGTGGAGGGGCGGCGGCGTCAGCCGCCGTCTGCGACGGCGCCCCTCCACCACCGCTTCGCGGCGGTCCCCCTCCCCAAGCATAGCTTGGGGAGGATTGGACTTACTCCACCAGCGCGTCGATCGCCTCGGCCATGTCGATGTCGCGTGCCGACAGGCCGCCCGCGTCATGGGTGGTCAGCACGATGTCGACCCGGTTCCACACGTTCGACCATTCGGGATGATGGTCCGCCTTCTCTGCCAGCAGCGCCACGCGGGTCATGAAGCCGAACGCCTCGTTGAAATCGGCGAAGACGAAACGGCGGCTGATCGCGTCGCGTCCCTCGTCCCAGTCCCAGTCGGGCAGGCCGTCCAGCGCCTCGTCCCGGTCCAGCTCGCTCAGCCGCTCCACCATTGCCGTCCCCTTGCTTCTCTTGTTCTTTTGACCGGCACAGCGGTATGACGACGCGCATGAGCGGGCAAGACGGGATCGGCGCGGCACCGGGGGCCGATGTGATCGAGGCGATCGCGCGCGACGCCATCGGGCGCCTTCCCGCCGCGTTCGCGGCGCATCTGGGCGATGTGGTGCTGATCGTCGAGGAATTCGCCGATGACGAGACGCTGGCCGCGCTGGGGCTTGACCATCCGCTCGACCTGACCGGCCTGTATCACGGACGGCCGGTGGGCGAGAAGAGCAGCATGGATTCGGGCGCGCTGCCCGACCGCATCCATCTCTATCGCCGCGCGATCCTGGACGAATGGGTCGAGACCGGGGTGCGGCTGGACGATCTGGTCGTGCATGTGACGATCCATGAGATCGGCCATCATTTCGGCCTGTCGGACGAGGATATGCACGCGCTCGAAGAGGCGATGGACGGTCCGGCCGCGTGATATTGCAGCTGTCCCAGGTCGCCTGCGCGCGCGGTGGGCGGCTGTTGTTCGCCGGGCTGTCGCTGGCGCTGGGCCCCGGCGGGGCGGCGCTCGTCACCGGCCCCAACGGCATCGGCAAGTCCAGCCTGCTGCGCCTCGCCGCCGGGCTGATCGCCCCGTTCGAGGGACATGTCGTGCGAAGCGGGCGGGCGGCGCTGATGGCCGAGGATCTGGCGCTCGACCTGGACAGGCGCCTCGTCGATGCGCTGTCCTTCTGGGCGAAGCTGGATGGCGGCGACCAGGCATCCGCCCGGGTGGCCGCGGCGCTGGCCGAGGTCGGGCTGGCGACGCTGGCCGAGGTGCCGGTGCGGCTGTTGTCCACCGGGCAGCGGCGGCGCGCGGCGCTGGCGCGGGTGCTGGCGGCCGATGCGCCGCTCTGGCTGCTGGACGAGCCGGGCAACGGGCTGGATGCCGCCGGGGTCGCGATGCTCGAACAGGCCATCGCCCGCCACCGCGCCGGGGGCGGGGCGGTGCTGCTCGCCACGCATCAGACGCTCGCCCTGCCCGATGCCGAGCCGATCCTGCTGGCCGAGAGGGTTCCTGCATGACGATCATCGGCACGCTGATCGCGCGCGATGTGCGGCGCGGCTATGCCGGGGGCGGGGCGGGGCTGGTCAGCGGTTTCTTCCTGTTGGCGGTCATTCTCTTTCCCTTCGCCATCGGACCCGACCGGGCGATGCTGGCGCGGATCGGTGCGGGCGCGATCTGGGTGGCAGCGCTGCTCGCGGCGCTGTTGCCGGTCGAGCGGCTGGTCGCGCCCGATTGCGAATCGGGCTGGTTCGATCAGGTCGCTGTGCGCGGCCTGTCGCTGCCGCTCGTCATGGGGGTACGGATACTGGGGCACTGGCTGGCCTTTGCGCCGCCGCTGATGCTCGCGGCGCTGCTCGCGGCCGGGCTGTTCGGGCTGGACGGCCCGGCGCTGGTCCGGGTCGAGGCGGGGCTGCTGCTCGGCACGCCGGGGCTGGCCGCGCTGGCGGTGGCGACGGGTGCGCTGACTGCCGGGCTGCGCGGCGTGGGCGGCATGGCGGGGCTGCTGCTGTTGCCGCTCGCCCTGCCGCTGCTGATCTTCGGCGCGGGCGGTGGGGATATGGGGGCGATGAAGCTCCTGGCGGCCTGTTCGCTGCTGCTGGTGGCGGGGGCACCCTGGCTGGCGGCGGCGGCGATCCGGTCGGTGCGGGACTGACATCATGGCAGACGCCCAGGTGATCGCGCGGGCCTTCGACGCGGCGGCGGCCTATGACGCGCATGCGGTGGTGCAGCGGCAGGTCGCCGACTGGCTGGCCGAGCGGATCGTCGCGGTCGCGCCGTCCGGCCCGCGCGTGCTGGAGGTAGGATGCGGCACCGGCTTCCTGACCGGCGCGGTGCGGCCCCGGCTGGAGGGGGCCGACTGGCTGATGACCGACATCGCTCCCGCCATGCTGGCGCGCGGACTGGCGGGGCAGCCGGGCGTGCGGGGGCGGGTGATGGACGGTGAGCATCCCGACCTGCCCGACGAAGCGCCGTTCGACCTGATCGTCAGCAGCCTGGCGGTGCAGTGGTTCGCCGATCTGGGCGGCGGGTTGCAGCGGCTGGCGGCGCTGCTGCGCCCCGGCGGGCGGTTGCTGGTGACGACGCTGGTCGAGGGGACGTTCGCGGCCTGGCACGAGGCGCACCGGGCGGAGGGATTCGCGGCGGGGAGCCCGGTCTATCCGCCGGTCGAGTCGCTGGGTTGGCCGGTCGAAACCCGGCGGTTCGAGCAGCGGCATGGCTCGGCGGCCGCGTTCATGCGCGCGCTCCGGGCGATTGGGGCAGGAACGCCGCGCGAAGGGCACCGACCGATCCCGCCGGGTGCGATGCGGCGGATCGCGAAGCGGTTCGAGGCGGACGGTGCGGTGGCGACCTATGAGGTCGCGTTGATCGAAATTCCCAACTCCCGTTCGTGCTGAGCGAAGTCGAAGCACATGCCCCGCCGCTATGACCGGGCGTGGCCTTCGACTTCGCTCAGGCTGAACGGAGGTTGGGAAGGGGCGTGAGGGGCAGGAGGGTGTGTCTTTACCGGCTCCACCGCGCCCAGATGGCGGTGGGCAGGGTCAGCCCGCGCGCTTCCTCGCGCACGCCGAGTTCGCCGCATTCGACCTTGCCGGGCAGGTCGGCCATCACCTGGCGCATCATCTCGCCGATCGCCATCGCCGACATGCGCACCGCGTACACCGTCAGGAACAGGAAGCGCGAATCACCGTCGAGCAGCTGGCGGCAATTGGCGATCAGGCCGGGCAGGTCTTCCTCCAGCCGCCAGACCTCGCCCTCCGGCCCGCGTCCATATTTGGGCGGGTCGAGCAATATGCCGTCATAACGCCGTCCACGCCGCACCTCGCGCGCGACGAACTTGGCGGCGTCGTCGATGATCCAGCGGACCGGCGCATCGCCCAGGCCCGACAGCATCGCATTGCCCCGCGCCGCCTCGACCGATTTCTTCGACGCGTCGACATGCACCATCTTCGCGCCCGCGCTCGCCATCGCCAGCGTGCCGACGCCCGTATAGCCGAACAGGTTCATGCATTCGGGCTCGGCCAGGCCATCGACCTGCTCGCGCATCCAGCTCCAGACCGGGGCCATGTCGGGGAAGAAGCCCAGATGGCGGAACGGCGTGTTCTGCGCGGTGAAGCGCACCTCGTTCCACTTGAGCGGCCAGCCCTCGCGCGGGACCGGCTCGTTGAAGTTCCAGCGGCCGCCGCCATCCTCGTCCGAGCCGGGCACGAACTCGGCCGCCGCGCGCCAGTCGCTGGTCGCCGGGGCCCACATCGCCTGGGGTTCGGGGCGGATGAAGCGGAACCGGCCATAGCGTTCCAGCTTGCGACCATGGCCGGAATCGACCAGCCCGTAATCCGCCCAGGGCTCGCCGATCATCGTTTCGAGTTTCATGCGCGCTGCGTTAGCGCAAACCATGCCCGTCGATAAAGGCCGTCACCGCGTCGAAGGTGGCGGGCAGGGTGGTGAAGCGTTCCTCGCGCTCGAACAGGTCGCCGACGCGGGGGGGCAGCGGGGGCCGCACCCCGGTCGCGCGCTCGACCGCGTCGGTGAACTTGGCCGGATGCGCGGTGGCCAGCGTCACGACGGGCACCGCGACGTCGCTCGCCCGTGCGGCGGACAGCGCGATGGCGGTGTGCGGGTCGAGGATCTGCCCGGTCGACTCGGCGGCCCAGCGCATCGCGCGGCTCATATCGTCGGCATCGACCCGTGCGCTCGTGAAGAGCGGGGCGATATTCTGGCTCTGCGCATTGGTCAGCCGCATCGCGCCCGACGATTCGAAGCCCTTCATCTGCGCCGCCAGCGCCGCGCCGTCGCGGCCGTTCGCGTCGAACAGCAGCCGCTCGAAATTGGAGCTGACCTGGATGTCCATCGACGGCGTCGCGGTCGCCTGCACCTGCCCCTTGGAATAATCGCCCGAGGACAGCGCGCGGTGGAGGATGTCGTTGACGTTGGTCGCGACGATCAGCCGCTCGACCGGCAGGCCCATGCGCGCCGCGACATAGCCCGCGAACACGTCGCCGAAATTGCCCGTCGGCACCGAAAAGGCGATGCGCTTGCCCGGCGCGCCCAGCCGGACGGCGGCGTAGAAATAATAGACGACCTGCGCCATCAACCGCGCCCAGTTGATCGAGTTGACCGCCGACAGGGTGTGACGATCGGCAAAGGCGCGGTCGTTGAACATCGCCTTCACCAGCGCCTGCGCGTCGTCGAAATTGCCCTCGATCGCGATATTGTGGACATTGGGGGCGAGGACCGTGGTCATCTGCCGCCGCTGGATCTCGGTCACGCGCCCCGCCGGGTGCAGCATGAAGATGTCGATATTGGCGCGCCCCGCCACCGCGTCGATCGCCGCCGATCCGGTATCGCCGCTGGTCGCGCCGACGATGGTCAGCCGCGTCTCGGTGCCGCGCAGTAACCGCTCGAACAACAGGCCCAGCATCTGGAGCGCGACGTCCTTGAACGCCAGCGTGGGGCCGTGGAACAGCTCCAGCAGCCACTGGTCATGGTCCAGCTGGACCAAAGGCGTCACGGCGGCGTGCGAGAAGCGGCCATAGGCGGCGTCGCACAGGTCCTGGAGCTCCTCGGCGGTCAGGCTGTCGCCGACGAACGGCGCCATGATCCTTGCGGCGGTCTGCGCATAGGACAGGCCCGCCAGCCCCTCAATCTCTTCGGGCGTCAGGGTCGGCCAGGCTTCGGGAACATAGAGCCCGCCATCGCTGGCGAGACCGGCCAGGGTCGCGCCCCGGAAATCGAGGACGGGGGCGGAGCCGCGGGTACTGTGATAGCGCATGATGCGGTGCGGCTTAACCGTGTGTGTCGGTCATCACAACCATTCGATTGCGTCGAACGACCGCCAAAGCATAGATAATTGCGGCGATGGCGGCGAACAGGAACCATTGCACGGCATAGACCAGGTGGTTGTTGGGCACCGCGTCGATATCGGGACTGGGGTTGGGCTCCAGTCCGGCGGCCGGGCTGTCCGCGACCAGCAGCATGGCTTGCGGTCGGTGGTCGAAGGCCGACTGGATCAGCGAGCGGCCGTCGGGGGCATGGGCGACATAGCCCGTCACCCGGCCGCCGGGCCAGGCGATCGCCTTGCGCGGATCATGGGTGGTGCCCAGCTGCACCTGCATCGCGCCGTGTTGCACCGAACAGGTCGCGATCAGCCGGAACCCCGCCGCCCCGGCCCCGGCGCGGCGCACCGTGACGGGCGGTCGGCACTCGGCGACGGTGCGGCGGAAGAGCAGGCTGTCGTCGGGGAACAGCGGAAAGGCGATGGGCGGCCTGGCGGGGTTGGCGGCCAGCTGCGCCAGATAGGCCTCCTTTTGCGGCAACCGATCGAGCAACTGCCACAGCCCCAGCGCGATCATCGCCGCGACCGCCAGCCCGACGATCAGCGTGGGCAGGACCGGCACCCGCTTCATGCGTCGTCGTCCGCATCGGGTCTGGCGACCGCGCCCTCGCGCGCTTCGTTGCGATATTCGGCGGCCATCAGCGCGCCCTTGGCGACGCGCAGGGTATAGACGACGCCGATGGCGGTCAGCGGCAGCCAGATCAGCATGTGCAGCCAGAGCGGCGGATGCAACGTCAGCTCGACCGCGATCGCCGCGATGGTGACGACCGTGCCCAGGATCAGCGTCAGGAAGGCCGCCGGGCCGTCACCGACATTGAAGCGGGTGAAGTCCAGCCCGCACGCCACGCAGCGATCGGCGAAGGTCACGACCTGCGCGGACAGCAGCGGCCCGGCAAACAAATGGGGCTGGCCGCAACGCGGACACAGCCCCCCGAATGCGGCCTGCGCGATGGTGGGCCGCGTAAACTCAGCCACTATGGACCGGCGCGCCCCAGCCACCCCAGACATAGATGGTGACGAACAGGAACAGCCACACCACGTCGACGAAATGCCAGTACCAGGCCGCCGCCTCGAACCCGAAATGCTGGCGCGGGGTGAAGTCGCCGCGATAGGCGCGGATCAGGCAGACGATCAGGAAGATGGTGCCGACGATGACGTGGAACCCGTGGAACCCGGTCGCCATGAAGAAGGCCGCGCCATAGTTGATCCCCTTGAAGGGGAAGGGCGCGTGGACATATTCATAGGCCTGGATCGAACTGAAGATCAGGCCCAGCACGACCGTCAGCCACAGCCCCTTCAGCACGCCGTCCCGGTCGCCGACGCCCAGCACGCCCCACAGGCCGCGCTTCTCGCCGCCGCGCTGGTTGTGGATCAGTGCATGGTGCGCCCAGGTGACGGTGGTGCCGCTGGTCAGCAGGATCAGCGTGTTGAGCAAGGGCAGCTTGAAGGCGTCGATCACCTCCAGCCCCTTGGGCGGCCAGGTCGCGGCGATGGCGGCGGCGCCCTCGGTCGCGCGCTCCACCTGTCCGTCGACGAAGCTCATCGCGGTCGGGAACAGCGCGAAGTCGAAAAAGGCCCAGAACCAGCCGACGAAGAACATCACCTCCGACGCGATGAACAGGATCATGCCGTATCGGAAATGCAGCTGGACGACGGGGGTATGGTCGCCATGATGCGCCTCGCGCACGACATCGGCCCACCAGCTGCCCATGCAGAACAGCACCGCCGCCAGCCCCGCCAGGAACGCCCAGCCGCCGCCGGGCGCGCTGTGCATCCACATGATCGCGCCCGAGGCCATGAGCAGCGCCGACATCGAACTGGCCAGCGGCCAGGGGCTCGGCGGCAGGATATGATAGTCGTGGTTCTTCGCGCCAGCCATGATCCCGTCCCTATGTTTCTCTTTTGAGGGGGAGGCTAACCCGCTTTCTTCCCCGAATCCACCGGGTAAAATGTATAGGACAGGGTGATGGTCTCGATGTCCCTGGCATCGGGATCGTTCAGGATCTTGGGGTCGATGAAGAAGATCACCGGCATCCGCGCGGTCTCACCGGGTTGCAGCGTCTGCTGGGTGAAGCAGAAGCACTGGATCTTGGTGAAATAGCGCCCCGCCTGGTCGGGGGTGACGTTGAAGGTCGCGGTGCCGGTGACGGGCACCTTCGCATTGTTGGTCGCGGTGAAGAACACCATGTCGCGCGCGCCGATATCGACCGTCTCGTGCGGGTTTTCGGGCTTGAAGGTCCAGGCCAGCCGCGAGGAGACATTGGCGTCGAAATCGACGCGGATCTGGCGGTGGACGCTGCCCGGCGCGGCGGCCCCGCGCTGGGTCGTGCCCTGATAGCCCGTCACCTGACAGAACATGCGGTAGAGCGGCACGCTGGCAAAGGCGAGGCCGGTCATGAACACCACGCCGAACAGCGCGAACGCGACCGTCCGGGCCTGGCGGGTCAGCCGCATCAGTGCATCCCCGACCGGATCTTCGACAGGGTGATGAAGAAGATCAGCACGACCAGGAAGCCGAGCAGCAGGGCCATCACCATGGCACGGGCGCGCTGCTTGGCGCGAATCCGATTCGAATCGTCAGGCGTCATGCCCAACGATCCACCACCAGCGCGCCGAAGAGAAGGAAAAGATAGAGGATCGAATATTTGAACAGCCGCTTTTCGGGCTTCATCGCATCGTCGGGCCGGGTGTGGCGAAAGGCGACCACCGCGGCATAGGCGGCGAAGATTGCGGTCCCGACGCTGGCGATCGCGCCATAGATCGCACCCGTCAGGCCCAGCGGCCAGGGGGCGACGGCGGCGATGGCCATCGGGATGGTGTAGAGCCCGATCTGCGCCCGCGTCACCCGCTCGCCCGCGACGACGGGCAGCATCGGCACGCCCGCATTGGCGTAATCGGTCTTCACGAACAGCGCGAGCGCCCAGAAATGCGGCGGCGTCCACAGGAAGACGAGGCTGAACAGCAGGAAGGGCAGCAGCGCCACTTCGCCGGTCGCGGCGGCCCAGCCGATCAGCGGCGGAAACGCCCCCGCCGCGCCGCCGATGACGATATTCTGCGGCGTCCGCCGTTTCAGCCAGACGGTATAGACGAGGACGTAGAACAGGATCGAGACGGTCAGGATGCCCGCGGCAACGTAATTGACCGCCAGCCCCATCAGCAGGACCGAGAAACAGGCCAGCCCCACCCCGAAATGCAGCGCCGACTCGCGGGTCATCCGACCGGCGGGCAGCGGACGCTTGGCGGTGCGCTTCATCAGCGCATCCAGGTCCGCCTCATACCATTGGTTGAGCGCCCCCGCCGCCCCCGCGCCCAGCGCGATGCACAATATGGCGGTGAAGCCGATCACCGCGATCGATCCCCACCGGCGCGGCCAGCATTCCGCACAGGCCGGTGAACACGACCAGCGTCATCACCCGCGGCTTGGTCAGGGCGAGAAAGTCGCGCCAGTCGGCGGGCACGAAAACGGAAGAGGGAATGCTGGACATGGGAGTCCCGCATATAGAGCTTGGCGGGGAGGGGGGCAATCGAAGCGTCTTTGCCGGGGCTGGGGGGGCCATCAAGGTCAACCTCTGGGGCGCCCCCTCCCCCGCCTGCGGGATGGGGAGAAGAATATGGCCCCGCCCGCCAAGAGCGCACCCCCTCCCGCAAGCGGGAGGGGGACGGGGGGAGGGCCGGAGGTCTCACAGAGGGCAACGTCTGTGGCTCTGCCCTCCCCCATCCCCTCCCGCCTGCGGGAGGGGCGTGCCCAGTGCCGAGGGCGTAGCTTAAATCGTCCTCAGCCCTTCAGCGTCGCCATGTCGATGACGAAGCGATATTTCACATCGCTCTTCTGCATCCGGTCATAGGCGGGTGTTGACCTCGTCCATCGCGATCATCTCGATATCGGCGGTCAGGCCGTGCTGGTGGCAGAAGTCCAGCATCTCCTGCGTCTCGGCGATGCCGCCGATCAGCGAGCCTGCCAGCGACCGGCGGCGGAAGACGAGATTGCCGACCGAGGGCGACGGGTGCGGCGAGTCGGGCACGCCGACCAGCGTCATCGTCCCGTCGCGCTTCAGCAGGACGAGGAACTGGTCCAGGTCGTGCGGGGCCGCCACGGTGTTCAGGATGAAGTCGAAGCTGTTCGCATGTTCGGCCATCTGATCGGCGTCCTTCGACACGATCAGGTCCTTGGCGCCCAGCCGCTTGGCGTCGTCGCGCTTGCCCGGCGAGGTCGAGAAGACATAGACCTCGGCCCCCATCGCGGCGGCGATCTTCACGCCCATATGGCCCAGGCCGCCCAGACCCACGATGCCGACCTTCTGGCCCGGCCCGACCTTCCAGTGGCGCAGCGGCGAATAGGTGGTGATCCCGGCGCAGAGCAGAGGCGCGACGGCGGCCAGATCGGCATCGTCATGGTTGATCTTCAGGACGAAGCCTTCCTTGACCACGATATGGTCGGAATAGCCGCCAAAGGTATGGCCTCCCAGCACGGGGTCGGGGCCGTTATAGGTGCCGACAAAGCCGGTCGTCTCGCAATATTGCTCCTCGCCGTCATGGCAGGACGGGCAATGGCCGCAACTGTCGACCATGCAGCCGACGCCGACCAGATCGCCGACCTTATACTTGGTCACGGCATCGCCGACGGCTGTCACGCGCCCGACGATTTCATGGCCCGGTACGCACGGATATTGGGTGCCCGCCCATTCGCTCCGCGCGGTGTGCAGGTCGGAGTGGCAGACCCCGCAATAGAGGATGTCGATCGCGACATCGTCGCCCTGCGGATCGCGACGCTCGAAGGAAAAGGGCGCGAGCGGGGTCTCGGCCGACTGGGCGGCATAGCCCTTGGCGGGAGTGGGCATGGAAGCTCCTCTGGAAATCTGTGACGCGACCGAAGGATCGCGGCGCCCATATGGGGCGGGCGGAGTCGCGTGCCAGCCAAGAGAAGGGCAAGTTTTTCCGATCGTTGATGATCGGATAATCGCCGGAATGCAGGATGTTATATTATCACTATACTATTGGCGGCCATGCTGTGGGGGGCAAAGATTGTCCGGAACCGGCCGGGAAAGGCGGTATCCCGGCCCCGATCCTATCCCATGAATCCCTCGTTCCAGGTCGAGGCGTCGTAATTGCCGATATTGGGAAGCACGGTCCGCAAGCCGCCCGAGTCGATCCCGAACCAACTGGCCAGCGTCGCGGCATATTGGTCGACCGACATGGTGGGCAGCAGGCGGCCTTGCCCGACATCGTCGCTGCTGTTCGTGCCGACGATCGGCGCCTTGCCATAGAAACGCTGCCCCCGCACCGCGCCGCCGACCACGAAATGCATGCCGCCCCAGCCATGGTCGGAACCGTCGTCATTGGACTGTAGCGTCCGCCCGAAGTCGGAGGCGGTGAAGCTGGTCACCTGATTGGCGACGCCCATCGCGGCGGTGGTGTCGTAAAAGGCCTTCATCGCCGCCGACACCTTGGCGAGCAGCCCCGGATGCTGCGCGACCAGATTGTCGTGCAGGTCGAACCCGCCCATCGAGACGAAGAAGACCTGCCGCTTCAGCCCCAGCGTCTGGCTGATCGCGATCATCCGCGCGACCATCTTCAGCTGGTCGGCCAGCGTGTTGCCGGAGGGGAAGAGCGGGAAATTGGCGGCGGGCGCCCCGGCCAGCGCGCTGCTCAACTGCGCCTGGATGTCGAGCGCGCGCTTGCTGATCCGGGCATGTTCGCTCGCCATCGCAAAGCCCGGCTCGGTGGTCATCAGCCCGCGCAGCGTCTCGAGCGCCGATGACGAGCCATAGAGCGTCCGGCTGCCGCCGAGCAGCGCCACCGGCCCGCCCGTGCCCACCGCATATTGGATCGCGCTGCGCCCGGTCAGATAGACGGCGTTGCCGCTGGTGTTGATGCAGGTCAGCGCGGCGGCGCCGTTGCCGCTCTGGAACACGTCGCCGATCCGCCCGCCCCAGCCGCTCGTCGCGCCCTCGGGCGTCGAGGCCTGGAAGAAGCTCTGCTGGTCGTTGTGGCTGAAGAGCTTCGGCGGCAGCCTGACGGTGCGGTTGGCATATTGCGTCTTGGTCGTGGGTTCGACCAGCGTGCCGACGTTCAGCGCCACCGCCATCTTGCCCGCCGCGAACAGCTGGCTCATCTCGGGCATCGATGGCGACAGTGCATAGGCGCGGCCCCCCGGCAGCGCGACGGCGGGATTGAGGATGCTGCCCGCCAGCGCGTCGCGCTGATAGCCGATATTGGCGCGCGCCGCGCGATAGGCCGCGAAGCTGGTCTCGTCATAGGGGACGAGCGTGTTGGCATAGTCGTTGCCGCCATACAGGAACACGCAGACCAGCGCCTTATAGTCCGACGCGGTGGCCGCCGCCGCCTCGCCGATCGCGGCCAGGCTGGTGACGAAGGGGGTGGCCGTACCCGCCAGGCCGAGCAGCGCGCTGCGCTTCAGGAAGGCGCGTCGGGACTGATCGTGGATCATGCTCATCACCGCAGGGTCAGATAGTCGGGGGAGGCCATGGTCAGCAGGATCGCGATGCCGACCCGGTTGATCGCGCCGTTGGTCGCGGTGGCCGACACGCTGTCGACCGCGCCCCGGATCGCGGCCAGCGTCGCGGTGGAGAGCTGCCCGGCGGCGAGGACCAGGTTCACCTCGTCGACCAGCGCCTGCGCATCGGCCGCCTTGGTCAGGATCGCGCTATAGTCCGCCTTCACATCGCCGGTGCCGTTGGCGATCAGGCCGTACATATAGTTCACATAGCCCATGACGCTTTGTTCGTTGGTGATCTGGAACTCGGGCGCGACCAGCCCGGCGCTGGCGATGCTGGTCCCCGCCGGGGTGTAGCCGGGCCGGTAGAAGTTGAAGACCGAGGGGCTGCGGCCCTTGCTCTGTCCCAGCCGGTTGGCGGGATTGGAGGTGTCGCCGATCGCCCAGCCATTGGACGGCGAGGTGACACCGAAGGCGCGCGCCCAGCCGGTCAGCCGCAGCACCGGCTCGCGCAGCTTGCCCGCGGTGGTGGCGCTGGACAGGGTGCGGGCTTCGCTGTCGAGCAGGATGGCGCGGATCACCGCCTTCATGTCGCCGCGCACCCCCTGGCCATTGTCGGCGAATGCGGTCGCGACGCGGGTGACATAGGCGGGGGAGGGATTGCTGGTGACGAGCCGCTGGATCAGCTGTTTCGAGATGAAGGGCGCGACATTGGGATGCGCGAAGATCGTGTCCAGCGCCGCCTTGATCCCCGCCATGCCGCCGCCCGACACGGTCGTGCCCAGAAAGCTGGACGCGCCGGTTTCGTTCAGCGCGGCGTTCATCACTAGCGGCTGGCGATAGCGCGCCGGGGTCGCGCTGTCGTTCGTCGCGGGGACCAGCCCGGTGAAGATGCGCGCCAGTCCCGACACATCGGCCTGGTTATAGGTCTCGATCGGCTGCCCGCCGTTCAGCCGGGGCGATCCGTCCATGTTGAGCTGATAGAGGCCGAGCGTGAACAGCTGCATCAGCTCGCGCGCGTAATTCTCGTCGGGCTGCGCGCCGGTCGCGGCATTGGCCTTGCGGTTCGACAGATAGGTCAGATAGCTGCCCATCGCGAAGCTGGTCGTCACCGCGCCCAGCAGGTCGCGATAATTGCCGAAGGCGTTGTCGAGCAGGATGTCGACATAGGCCGCCATGCTGAAGGCGCGCCATGCATCGTTGATGCCGTCCACCCCGACGACGAGGATGTCGAGCAGCGCCATGCCCACCCGCTGGCGCAGCTGGTCGGGCTCGACGATCATCTGGCGCCACAGAGTCGGGTCGAGCCCTGCGAGCGAGTTGCGGTTGGCCGCCGCGTCATAGCCGTTCGCAGTCAGCCAGTCCCAATGGCTGGTCGCCCGTGTCATCGCGAACTGGATCGGTCAGCCAGCCGTCATAGCCGCGCGACACGACCGCATCGATCCCGCTGCGGGTCGCGCCCATCGTCGCCTGCGCCAGGAACCGACTCGCCTCGGTGGTGGTGGGAGAGGGGGTGACGACGACGACCGGCGTGGTGGTCGAACCGCCCGCGCCGGTGCCGGTGGCCCCCGTGCTTCCGCCGCCCCCGCCGCCACAGGCCGCGAGCGCCAGCATGGGCAGCATCGCCGCGCCGCTCGCGCCGTGTCGCGCGATCGGACCCGGCCCGCCTGCCCGATGTTCGGACAGGAGGAAGTCCGCGTCCCTTTCTCCGGTCGCCTCCGCCGGTCGGATGCTGACCGTAGGTTCGTCCCGCTGCATCGCCGCGCTATCCCGCCAACCCGCCGCCCGTTGCGGCAGGACGATATGTGCCGCATCTGTGGATAACAATCGGTGAAAGGTTCCGTCGTTCGTCGCAGCTCAGGGGCGGCTCGCGGCATCACGGGCTCCATATTGGCATGCCGGACATGCAAAAGACCCCGGAGGCGATGCTCCGGGGTCTTGCAAGGGCGGTGGGGAGGCGGGCGGTCAGTCGATGCGCGGCAGCGTCTCGAACTGGTGATAGGGCGGCGGGCTGGACAGTGTCCATTCCAGCGTCGTCGCGCCCTCGCCCCACGGATTGTCGCCCGCCGGCTTGCCCGCGATCAGCGACCAGATCAGGTTGATGAAGAAGATCGCCATGCCCGCCGCCATGATCTCATAGCCGTGGGTCGCGACCTTGTTCCACAGCGCGAAGGCATCCGGATAGTCGGGATAGCGGCGCGGCATCCCCTGGAGCCCCAGGAAGTGCATCGGGAAGAACAACAGGTTCACACCCGCGAAGAAGACCCAGAAATGCAGCTGGCCGAGCAGCTCGCTATACATCTTCCCCGACATTTTCGGGAACCAGTAATAGAAGCCCGCGAACAGCGCGAAGACCGCGCCCAGCGACAGGACATAGTGGAAGTGCGCGACGACATAATAGGTGTCGTGCATGTAATCGTCGATACCGCCGTTCGCGAGCACCACGCCGGTCACGCCGCCGACGGTGAACATGAAGATGAAGCCGATCGCCCAGACCATCGGCGTCTTGAAGGTCAGCGAGCCGCCCCACATGGTCGCGATCCACGAGAAGATCTTGATGCCGGTCGGCACCGCGATGATCATCGTCGCGGCAGTGAAATACATCTTGGTGTTCACCGACAGGCCGGTGGCGAACATATGGTGCGCCCACACGACGAAGCCGACCACGCCGATCGCGACCATGGCATAGGCCATGCCGAGATAGCCGAAGACGGGCTTGCGGCTGAAGGTCGCGATGATCTGGCTGACGATGCCGAAGCCCGGCAGGATCATGATGTACACTTCGGGATGGCCGAAGAACCAGAAGAGGTGCTGGTACAGGATCGGGTCGCCGCCCCCGGCAGGGTCGAAGAAGGTCGTCCCGAAATTGCGGTCGGTCAGCAACATGGTGATCGCGGCGGCCAGCACCGGCAGCGACAGCAGCAGCAGGAAGGCCGTCACCAGCACCGACCAGACGAACAGCGGCATCTTGTGCAGCGTCATGCCCGGCGCGCGCATGTTGAAGATGGTGGTGATGAAGTTGATCGCCCCCAGGATCGACGATGCGCCCGCCAGATGGAGCGACAGGATCGCCATGTCGACCGACGGCCCCGGCTCGCCGAAGGTCGATAGCGGGGCATAGGCGGTCCAGCCCACCCCCGCGCCCGACCCGAAGAAGGGCGAGGCGAGCAGCAGCGTGAAGGCCGGGATCAGCAGCCAGAAGGACACGTTGTTCATGCGCGGGAACGCCATGTCGGGCGCGCCGATCATGATCGGCACGAACCAGTTGCCGAACCCGCCGATCATCGCGGGCATCACCATGAAGAACACCATGATGAGGCCGTGTGCTGTGATGAGCACGTTCCACAGGTGCAGCGACTGGTCGAGGCTCTGCGCGCCGCCGTGCAGCATCCCCGCCCAGATGCCCAGATACTGGATGCCCGGCTCACGCAGCTCGGCGCGCATCAGGCCCGAGATCGCGCCGCCGATGATCCCCGCCACGATCGCGAAGATCAGATAGAGGGTGCCGATATCCTTGTGGTTGGTCGACAGGAACCAGCGCGCGAAGAAGCCGGGCTTGTGATCGGCGTCATGATGCGCGTGGTGATGGTCGTCATGACCGACGAAAGCCGATCCGGGGTGAAGTGCGGTGTCGGTCATGGCTTATTGTCCAGCGTTGCCGGGGCCCGCCGGATTGCCGGTGGCGCCTTGCGCGGAAGAGGGGGACTGGGCGGGCGTGGAGGCGTTTTCGGCCGGACCCGTCACCGCGTCGGCGGCATTGGCCTGCGCCGCTTCGGCCGCCGAACCCTCGGCCCCGGGCTGCGGAATGACCGAGGAGGAGGGAGCGGCCGAACCCGGCATCTTGCCGCCCTTGGCCGCGACCCATGCTGCGAACTGCGCCGGGGGCACCGCCTGCACCGCGATCGGCATGAAGGCATGGCGCGCGCCGCACAGTTCCGAACATTGCCCGAAATACAGGCCCGGCTTCTCGATGGTGAAGCTCGTCTCGTTCAACCGGCCGGGCACCGCGTCCAGCTTCATCCAGAAGGCCGGGATCGCCCAGCTATGGATGACGTCGTTGGAGGTGGTGATCAGGCGGATCGGCACCCCGACGGGCAGGACGATGCGATTGTCCACCGCCAGCAGGCGTGGGCCGTCGGCATCGGTGCGCGCCCGCTCACCCGGCGCCACCTGATCCTTTTCCTTCAGCATGTTGGCGGTGATCTCGATCCCGCCATGATCCGGATATTGATAGGTCCAATACCATTGGTTGCCGATCGCCTTCAGCGTGACGGCCCCGGCGGGCGCGGGCTTGAACTGCGCCTGGAGCAGCCCGATCGAGGGGATGGCGATCAGGACCAGGACGACGACGGGGCCCAGCGTCCACAGCACCTCGACCAGCGTGTTGTGGCTGGTCTTGGACGGCACCGGATTGGCGGCCCGGCGATAGCGGAAGACGACCCAGGCGAGCAGCAGCAGGACGAGGACGCAGATGGCGGTGATGACCGGCACCAGCACGCCATTGTGCATCCAGTGCGCGAACTCGCCGTTCTTCGTCACCTGCGGCTGGAGCCCGATGCGGCCGTCGATCGGCAGGCCGACCTTCGGGTCGATGGTGGTCGCGGGCGCGCCGTCCTGCGCCAGCAGCGGGCTGGTCGGGGCGGCGGTGGCGGGCGCGGCGGCGCTGGTCGGCGCGGTGTTGGCGACGCCCGCACCCTCGGCCGCGGCCTGGGGGACGGGCCTGGCGGGCGCGGCCGGAGTCGCAAGGGCGGTTCCCGACAGCGCGGCGCATCCCATCCCGGCGGCGATCGCGATCGCCTTCATCCGTCTGGGCATCCTCATCCTCCGGGGTCCGGACATGCGCTTGGCCTCGCTCATCCCGCTCTCGTCTCCCATCTCCCTCGCCCGCCCATCGTGGTCCGACGGGTCGCGGGCGGGGCGTCATGTCGTTCTTGTTAGATGGACTATAGCACGGGACCGCGCCCCCTCAACCCATAGCTGTCGCGACCATGATTGCGCCCGCGCAGGCGCGATCCTATGAGGCCGGGTCATCTGATAACGACCTGCCGGAGTTGCCCCGCATGACCGATGACGACGTCCTTGCCGAGTTCCGCGCCGCCGAGGCGCTCCTCGAGGGGCATTTCATCCTGTCCTCGGGCCTGCGCAGCCCCCGCTATCTGCAGTGCGCGCGCGTCCTGATGGACCCGGCGCGCGCGGCGCGGCTGTGCGAGGCGGTGGCGGCCAAGATTCCGGCCGAGATCAGGGCGCAGATCAGCGCGGTCGTCGCCCCGGCGATGGGCGGCGTGATCGTCGGCCATGAAATGGCGCGCGCGCTGGGCGTACCGGGCATGTTCCTAGAGCGGCCCGAGGGAACCTTCCACCTGCGTCGCGGCTTCCGGCTTGATGCAGGTCAGAAGGTGCTGATGATGGAGGACGTGGTCACCACCGGGCTGTCGAGCCGGGAGGCGATCGCCGCCATCGCGCGCGAAGGGGGACAGACGATCGCGGCGGCCTCGCTGGTCGATCGTTCCAACGGCGCGGCCGATCTGGGCGTGCCCTTCTTCCCGCTGATCCGCCTCGACGTGCCCAGCTACAGCCCCGATGAGCTGCCGCCCGAACTGGCCGCGATCCCCGCGATCAAGCCGGGGAGCCGCGCGGCGGCATGAGCGGGCATCTGCGGCTGGGGGTCAATATCGACCATGTCGCGACCGTGCGCAACGCGCGCGGGGCGGGCTATCCCGATCCGGTCAAGGCGGCGCTGATCGCGGCCGAGGCGGGGGCCGACGGCATCACCGCGCATCTGCGCGAGGACCGGCGGCATATCACCGATGACGACATCGCGCGGCTGTCGGCCGAACTGACCGTGCCGCTGAACCTGGAGATGGCGGCGACGGAGGAGATGCTGGCCATCGCGCTGAAGCATCGCCCGCACGCCGCCTGCATCGTCCCCGAAAAGCGCGAGGAGCGCACGACCGAGGGCGGGCTGGACGCCGCCGGGCAGCGCGAATGGCTGGCCCCGATGGTGGCGCAGTTGGGCGAGGCGGGCATCCGCGTCTCGCTGTTCATCGAACCCGATCCCCGCCAGATCGAGGCGGCGCTGGCCCTGCGCGTGCCGGTGGTCGAACTTCACACCGGCCGCTATGCCGAGCTGGACGGCGAGGACCGCACTGCGGAACTCCGTCGCCTGTCGGACGCCGCCGCGCTGGCCGCCAAGAACGGGATCGAGGTTCATGCCGGTCACGGCCTGACCTATGACAATGTCGCCCCCATCGCGGCGATCCCGCAGGTGCGCGAGCTGAACATCGGCCATTTCCTGATCGCCGATGCGGTGTTCGTCGGCCTGCCCGAAGTGGTCCGCAAGATGCGCGCCGCGATGGACGTGGCGCGGTGAATCCTCCCCGGCACGGGGAGGGGGACCAGCCGCAGGCTGGTGGAGGGGGAGCGCCCCAAATGACTCGCGTGGTGGAGAACCCCCTCCACCACCGCTCCGCGGCGGTCCCCCTCCCCGTGCCGGGGAGGATGTCATGATCATCGGTCTGGGCTCCGACCTCTGCAATATCGAGCGTATCCAGGCCGCGCTCGACCGTCATGGCGGCCGGTTCGAGGCGCGCTGCTTTACGGATGTGGAGCAGGCCAAGGCGGCGAAACGCCCCTTCACCCGCGCCGGAACCTACGCCAAGCGCTTCGCCGCCAAGGAGGCCTTTTCCAAGGCGGTGGGCACGGGTTTCGCGCAAGGCGTGTTCATGCGCGACATCGGCGTCGTCAACCGGCCCGGCGGTGCGCCGACGCTGGTGCTGACCGGCGGCGCGCGCGAACGACTTGACGCGATGACCCCGCCGGGCCACGTCGCGCATATTCACTTGACCATGACCGACGATCACCCCTGGGCGCAGGCCTTTGTGGTGATCGAGGCAAGACCGGAAGTTTCCGCATGAAGGACGCGGTGTTGGATACCAACCAGGGCTCGCCCACGGACCAGCCGGGGCCGCAGCCGTCTGATTCCGCGCCCCGACCCAGGAAGCGCACCGACTGGTGGTCCGAGGTCAAGGGGCTGTTCTGGCTGCTGCTGATCGTGCTGGGCTTCCACAGCTTCATCGCCAAGCCCTTCTACATCCCGTCCGAATCGATGCTGCCGGGCCTGCGCGTCGGCGACCGGCTGGTCGTCAGCAAATTCGCCTATGGCTGGTCCTTCGTCTCGCCGACCATCCCCAATCCGGTGGCGATCTTCAAATCGGTCGTGCTGCACCAGCCGACCGACAGCTGGAGCTTCCAGCTGCCCTTCATCCATGGCCGCCTCTTCGGCTCGCTGCCGACGCGCGGCGATGTGGTGATCGTGACCCCGCCGGGGACGCATAACGACTATATCAAGCGGGTCATCGGCCTGCCCGGCGACCGGCTGGAGGTGCGCGACGGCACCGTCATCCTGAACGGCCAGCCGGTGAAGCGCGGGCCGCTCCATTATGTCGACATCCCGGTCGACACCAACAGCCCGTGCAACGCGTCCGACTATGGCGACGGGGCGAAGGTGCGGCTGGCGAGCGGCCAATGGGTCTGCCACCTGCCGATCGTGACCGAGACGCTGCCCAACAACCGCCGCTACGACACGGTCGAGCTGGGCTGGAGCCCGGGCGACAATTACGGCCCGATCACCATCCCGGCCAATCATGTCTTCCTGATGGGCGACAATCGCGACCGTTCGGCGGACAGCCGCTTCTCGCTGGCCGAGCTGGGGCTGGGCGGCGCGGTGCCCTATGAGAATATCGGCGGGCGGGCCGAGTTCGTGACGTTCAGCCTGGACGGCGATGCGACGCTGAACCCGCTGACCTGGTGGGGATCGCTGCGCTCGGGCCGGGCGGGCACCTCGCTGCATCCGGCCAAGGCGGACTGAACGCCATGACCGAACCGGCCCCGCTGACCGACGCCCCCGCACCGATCGAGTTTCGCGAGGGCTTCGTCCGGCGGGAGTTGACGCGCGCGGCGATCTGGCTGGGGCTGATCGCGGGCATCGCGATCGCGGTGCTGCTGGTCCAGCCGCTGCTGGTGATCTTTGCCGGGCTGGTCTTCGCCACGCTGCTCGACGGCGGCGTGCGGCTGCTCGGGCGGGTGTTGCCGATCGGGCGCGGCTGGCGGCTGCTGATCGTCGTGCTGGCGGTGACGGCGTTCCTGCTCGGCACCTTCTTCCTGACCGGCGTCGAGATGACGCAGCAGGTGACGCAGCTTCGCTCCACGCTGGAGACCCAGGTTGGGCGGTTGACCGAATGGCTGGCGTCGCAGGGGCTGATGCCCGGCACCTCGGACATCAACGGGCTGGTGAAACAGTCGCTGGGCTCGATCGGGCGGCTGACCTCGTGGGTGGGTACGGCGGTCGGGGCGATCACCTCGGCGTTCATGATCCTCATCATCGGGTTGTTCCTGGCGATGGATCCGGAAGGCTATGCGCGCGGCCTGCAATGGATGGTCCCGCGCGCCGCGCGCGCCGAGTTCGCGATCACGCAGGCGCGCGTCATGAGCACGCTGCGCAAGCTGCTCGCCGGGCGGCTGCTCGGCATGGCGGTGGAGGGGGTGCTGACCGGCATCGCGCTGATGATCGGGGGCGTGCCGATGGCGCTGCTGCTCGGCATCATCGCGGGCATCCTGGCCTTCATCCCCAATATCGGCGCGATCATCACCGGCACGCTGATGATCGCGGTCGGCTTTTCGGCGGGGACCGATGCCGGTTTCTGGGCGATCGGCACCTATCTGGTCGTGCAGACCTTCGACGGATATGTCGTGGTGCCGATGGTCGCCAAGCGGACGGTCGACCTGCCCCCCGCGCTGACCCTGTCGACCCAGATCATGGCGAGCGCGCTGTTCGGCATCCTCGGGCTGGCGCTGGCCGACCCGATGACCGCGATGGCCAAGTCCGCGCTACAGCGCCGCGTCGGAGCGCGAGGCGGCGCGCGACGGCGACAGCGCGCGCGCCGAAGCGGACATTGCCTGACGCCAGCGCCTGGCGGTTGTGCCGGGCGGTGACGATCGAATCGAACAGCGCCAGATAGCGGTCGGGCGAATCCTGCCCCGGCTGCGGCACGGGATCGGGGCGCGGCGCGACCGGGTCCAGCCAGTGGCGGAGCGCCGCGACCAGCCCCGCCAGATCCTCGCGCGCGACGACCGTGCCCAGCGCGGGGTCGCGGACGATCTCGCGCACCGCCGGGCTCGAATCGGTCGCGACGACCGGGGTCCCGACCGCCAGCGCCTCGCGCAGCACGCCGGGCACGCCTTCATAATCCGACGCCAGCGCCACCACCTGCGCCGCCGCCATCGCGGCGGGGGCGTCGGCGCTGTGTCCCGGCAACGTCACGCGGCCGGTAAGGCCCAGCGCGGCGATCTGCGCGGTCAGCGCAGGCCGCAGGCTGCCTTCGCCCAGGATGGTCAGCCCGATGTCGGGCGGCAGATGCGTCATCGCGGTGATCAGCCGGTCCCAGCGCTTCTGCGGCTCGAGTCGTCCGACGCCCAGGATCCGGCGACCGGGCGGGCGCGGCCGGTCGAGCGACAGGTCGGGCAGCGCGGCGGGCGGGTTGGGGATGACCGCGACCGACAGCCCGGTGGCATCCTGCGCCGCGCGCGCGGTGGCGGGCGTCATCGCCACCAGCGCGTCGAGGAACAGCCGGTGCCGCGCCAGCCATTGCCGCTGGCCCCAGGCGAGGACGGGATGATGGTCGCCGCGTTCGACCGCGTTCGACATCTTGGCGACGATCGGCGGGCAGGCCCCGGCCAGCCGCAACCGGCTCCATGCCGCCATGCTGGTATAATGATTGCCCGGGCAGAAGATGATGTCGGGCCGCATCCGCCCGATCATCGCGGGCAGGGTGGTGCACAGCCCGGCATAGCTCTGATGCCCCAGCGTCACCGTCTCCACCCCCATCGGCACGCCCGCCTGGAACTGACCGCTTTCCTCGCCCAGCACCAGCGTCACGCGGCGGCCGCGGTCCAGCCAGCCCTGGAACATCCGGCCCAGCGCCGCTTCCACGCCGCCGCGCATCGCCAGCGCGTAAGTCAGGATATGATCGGCTGGCATGGGCTCCCACGGGGACGATGGCGACAATGGGATGCGGCGATAATCGGCGCTTGTCGCTCAATTATGTCAGGATCAGCCCTATGGTGGACACAATCACCGGACAGAGATGAATTCTTATTCAGGTGCGAGAAAGCAGTGTTGAGGTTAGCGGGCGCCGCCGGCGCGCCGCCGCCGAGGAATCTCCCTAACGTGCAGAATGAACGAGATGATCCCATGACCCCGCAACAGGCGATCCCGTCTGCGACGAGCGGACCGGTGGCGCGCGACATGGCCGCGCTGGAGCCGCTGAAGACCGTGAAGAGCCGCTGGCCCGCCATCATCGGCGGCGCGCTGACGCTCGCCATGATCGTGGGGCTGGGGCATGAGCTGCTGGGGCGCGGGCTGGTCGGGCTGAGCCATTCGGTGCCGACCAATCCGATGTTCTACATCGTCTTCTTCGGCCTCTACATGGCGCTGCCGATCGGCGACTACATCATCTTCCGGCGGCTGTGGGGCATTCCGATCAGCGGCATGGCCGCACTGATCCGCAAGCGGATCGCCAATGAGGTCGCGTTCAGCTATTCGGGCGAGGCCTATTTCTATGCCTGGGCGCGCGCCAATGCGAAGATGGTCGCGGCGCCCTTCGGCGCGGTCAAGGATGTCGGCATCCTGTCGGCGATCGCGGGCAATGCGATCACCCTGTTGATGATCGGGCTGGCGCTGCCGGTCGGGCGCGAATTGCTGACCGCCGACCAGTTGCGGCTGGTCTGGGGATCGATCGCGATCGTCATGGCGACCTCACTGCCCTTCCTGATCTTCTCGCGCCGGGTCTTCTCGCTCGATCGCAGGACGCTTTGGTGGGTCTTCATGGTCCATTGCGTCCGCCTGATCGCCAATTCGCTGCTGGTGGCGCTCGCCTGGCATTACGGGATGCCCAGCGTGTCGCTCGGCATGTGGCTGTTCCTGTCGGCGGCGCGGCTGCTCGTCTCGCGCCTGCCGCTGGTGCCCAACAAGGACCTTCTTTTCGCCAATTTCGCGATCCTGTTGATCGGGCAGGATCAGGAATTGAGCGAACTGATCGCGTTCACCGCGGCGCTAACTTTGTTGGTCCATGTCGTGCTGATCGCCGGGTTCGGTTTGACGGCATTGGTTCGGAAGGTGCGCGCATGATTCGCGTGATGAAGATGATGGCGGTTACGGCGATCGCGCTGGCGGCGGTGCCGCAGGCGGCGGGCGCGCAGGTGCTGGGCAGCGATGCGGCGGCCTGCACCGGCGGCGGCGGCCCGGCGATCCTGGCCCGGATCGAGGGGTTGAAGGACCGCAAGGGCAATCTCAAGCTGGAACTCTATCCGGCGAACGAGGAGGATTTCCTGGCCGACGACGGCGTGCTGGTCCGCGCGGGCAAGACGTTCCGCCGCGTCCAGGTGCCGACGCCGACGGGCGGCGGGCCGATCGCGATGTGCATCCGGGTGCCGCGCCCGGGCCGCTATGCGCTGTTGTTCACGCATGACCGCGATGGCAAGAACAAGTTCAACTTCTGGAGCGACGGCGCGGGCTTCCCGGCCAACACCAAGCTGGGCCGCCGCAAGCCGCCGCTCGAATCGGCGCTGATCGACGTGCCGTCGGGGGTGGCGACGGTGACCATTCGCGCCCAATATCTGCGGGGCCTGAGCGGCTTCGGCCCGGTCGAATAAGGGGAAGGCGATGCGTATCGTCGACGTCAACGAATTCTACTCGCCCACCGGCGGGGGGGTGCGGACCTATATCGACCGCAAGATGTCGATCCTGGCCGAGATGGGCCATGAGCTGATCGTGCTCGCCCCCGGCACCGAGGACATGGTCGAGGAGCGTCCGGGCGGCGGCAAGATCATCTATATCAAGGCGCCGCGCCTGATCCTGGACACCAATTACGGCATGTTCTGGGACGGCGCGCCGGTGTGCCGCCTGCTCGACGAGCTGGACCCCGACATCGTCGAGGTGTCGTCGCCCGCCAAGCCCGCCTGGTTCGTCGCCAACTGGCAGGGGCGCGCGAAGAAGGTCTTCTTCATGCACAACGACAATGTCGGCACCTATCCGGTCCGCTGGCTGGACGGCATCGTCGCGCAGGAGCGGGTGGAGGACTGGTTCAGCTGGTACAGCCGCTACATGAACCGCTTCCTCGACCATTACGACCTGGTGCTGTCGAACGGCCCGGCGCTGGTCAAGCGACTCGGCAAGCGCGGCGTGCGGGTGGACGAGGGGATTCCGCTGGGGATCGAGCGGCATTTCTTCTCGCCCGACCACCGCGACGAACGGTTGCGTGCGGCGCTGCTGGCGCAGTGCGCGCTGCCCGAGGATGCGCATCTGTTGCTGGGGCTGGGGCGGCATCACCCCGAAAAGCGCTGGACGATGGTGATCGACGCGGTCGAGCGGGTGGCCTCCAGCCGTCCGGTCGGGCTGGTCCTGATCGGCGGCGGCGTTGCCAGCCGCGCGCTGGAGAAGCGGATCGCAGGCAGCCCGCATATCCGCCTGTTCCGCCCGGTCTATGACCGCCCGCGCCTGGCGCGGATCATGGCGAGCTGCGACGCGCTGGTCCATGGGTGCGAGACCGAGACCTTCGGGCTGGTGGCGTCGGAGGCGCTGGCCTCAGGATTGCCGCTGGTGGTGCCCGATTATGGCGGGTGCGCCGAGGTCGCCAATCCGCTGTTCGCCGAGACGTTCCGCGCTCGCGACGGCGCGGCCTGCGCCGAGGCGATCGAGCGGCTATTGTCGCGCGACCAGCGGGTGCTACGCAACGCCGCGCGCGTGGCGGCGGGCAAGGTGTTCAGCGACCGCGACCATGCCGAGGCGCTGATCGCACGCTATCAGCGGCTGCTCGATGGGGAAATGGGCGAGCGGGCAGCGGCCTGAGGCTCGCTTTCTCCCGCCCCCCGTTCAGCCTGAGCGTAGTCGAAGGCCACGGGAATCCCTATGTGCAAGCGCCGGGCGTGCGCTTCGACTTCGCTCAGCGTGAACGGAGGTTGGGGGCTGGTGGCGTCAGGCCGCCAGCAAATCCGCATAGCGCGACGGCGTATGGGTCTTCGCCAGCCGCGAATAGGTCTTGTCGATGCTGTCGAGCAGCGCGGGCACGCCATTGTCGCCCGGATGGACCGCGACTCGCGCCACCGGCGTCGGGCGCAGGCCATGGCGCAGCACGGCGGCGGCGGCGAGCGAGCTGAGCTGGCGACCGCGCGAGCGACTCGCCCAGGTGACGACCGGCCCACGCGCGACGATCCGGCCGTCGGCGGGCGTCCAGACGCGGAAATGATCCTCCGCCAGCCCGAATCCCGCATCGCCCAGCGCCAGACGCGCCTCGTCCGAATAGAGCCAGGCGGGCGCGATGAAGCCGGTCGCGCGGCGGCCGATGATATCCTCGATCAGCGCGGTGCCGCGCCGCATCCGGCGCAGCGCCTCGGCATGGGGCAAGCCGACGAACTCGCCTTCGCCCGCGGTCATGTGCTTGGCCTTCAGCGCGGTCTTCTGGTCGGTATGGACCATGTCGTCCTTGTGCGACCAGCCATGGACGAACATCTCGATCCCCATGTCCGCCCAGTCACGCAGGCGGGTGGCAAAGGGGGTGCCCGGCGCGATCGGCGCGCTGTTCCAATGGTCGGGGATGACCAGCATGGCCAGGCGCGGCCCGCCGAGATGGCCCGACAGCCGGTCGAACAGCGCATCGACCGCCCCCTCGAACCGGGGGGACACGTCATGGATCGAGGCGAGAAGGCGTTTCATCGCGTGGATTTATAGACGCTGATCATCTCATTGCCCATCGGCAGTTTCGCGCTCAGCCGGTATCCGTCCGCCATCGCCGCCATGATGCGGGCATGGGCGGCGGGCCGCTCGCCATTATAGGGCGGGCGCATCACGACCACGGCGGGGCGCCGGGCGAGGATACGGGTGATCTCGGCATCCTGGTCGACGCCGGTCGCACCCGCTTCGCGCGCGCGGCTGAGATGCGCGGGCACGATATAGCGCGACAGGGTGCAACGCTCGGTCGCGACATAGAGCATCGTGCTGCCCGAATAGACATAGAGGCATCCCGGCCCCTTGCCGACCGCCTGGGACAAGGCGGCGAACTGGGCGGGACCACCGCGCTCGTGGCGCAGCGCGACCAGCACGATCTGCCCGGCCAGGGCGGCGGTGAGCAGCAGTGCGGGCGTGTAGCGCCGCCGCCAGTCCGCGCGTCCCAGCATCGCGGCGGCGGCGGTGCAGGCGGGCAGCAGGATGGGCAGGCCATAATGGTCGAACCAGGGCCGGAACAGCAGCACGCCGACGATCGCGGCCGCCAGCCAGACCGCCAGGAAGCCATGCTCCCGATTGCGGGTCGCGCGCTTGAGGCCCAGCACCGCCAGCGTCACGACCGGCGACAGGATCAGGACCATCTGCCCCAGATTGCCCGCCAGCTCGGGCAGGGGATCGGGGTTGCGATGGAAGATCGACAGGAAATTGGCGTAGAGGAACGCGGCCCACTGGCCGATCGCGGCATAGACGCCCGCCGCCAGCGCAGTCGGGACCAGCGACACCAGGACCAGCGCCGCGCCGTACAGGATCAGCGCGACCGGGCTCCGGCTCCGCCGCCACTCGCCGCCCAGCAGCCACAGGCCGAAGACCATCCCCTCGAACACCGCCGAATATTTGATCTGGAGGATCGCCCCGACCAGCGCCATCGCGGCCAGCCCCAGGCTGCGCACCCCCCGCCGATCCGATTCGAGGATCGCCCAAGCCGCGCCCATCATCAGCAGATTGTAGAAGACCGGCGCCTGCCCGCCCTGTCCGCCGAGCAGGCCGATCCACAGGATATAGGCGATGCCCGCCGCCGTCGCGCCCGCGCCCCAGCCGAGTCGCTCCGCCATCCGCGCGACCAGCCATCCGGTCGCGACCACGCTGGCCAGCGCCATCGCCTGATAGGCCCAGATGCCCGCCGGAAACCCGAATGCGGCGGGCACGGCATAGAGCAGGAACAGCCCGATCGGCTTGCGGTCCCACACATCAACGAAGGGCCACGCACCCTGCCACATCGCATGGCCGGTGAAGAAGTAGAACTCCTCGTCCACATGGACCACCGGGTTGCCGAAGGTGGCCACGCGGGCGAGGATCGCCACGGCGAGCAGGATGAGGAGGCGGTGGTTCGCCGTGGCGGGGCGATTGCTAGGCAGTCTCGACATTCGGATAGGTCCAGAATCAATCCGCCCCTGCAAGGGGAGGGTGGGCGAGCTTTGCCGTGCCCCCCGGCACGTCAAGATGGTGCCCGGGGGGCACCATCTCCCTCGCACACATGCGAAGCATGGTGGAGGGGTGTTCCCGGTGGCGGGGGTATCCCTGTCCTCTCGGGCCGGGACACCCCTCCGTCAGGCCTGCGGCCTGCCACCTCCCCTTGCAGGGGAGGAAAGGGAATTACCGCGTCGCGGTGACGAAATAGTCGAGCGCGGTCGAGTCGCTGACCATGAACCCCTTGGTCGGCGAATAGCTCAGCCCGCGCACGTCGCGCACCGTCAGTCCCGCCTGGGTCAGCAAGGCGGTCAGTTCGTCGGGGGTCAGGAATTTCGACCAGTCATGCGTGCCCTTGGGGATCGCGCCCGTCCCCTCCGCCAGCGTGATCAGCGCCAGTTTCGACAGCGGCGTGCGGTTGGGCGTCGACAGGATCATCAGCCCGCCGGGCGCCAGCGCATCGGCCAGCCCGCGCACGAAGCGCGCCGGATCGGCGACATGCTCGATCACCTCCAGCGAGGTGACGAGGTCGAACGTCTCGCCGGCCAGCCCCTCGACGCTGCCCGCGCGGTAATGGATCGCCAGGCCCGATTGCGCGGCATGGGCGGCGGCGACCGCGACATTCTCGGCCGCCGCGTCCAGCCCCGTCACCTCGGCGCCCAGGCGCGCCAGCGGCTCGCACAGCAACCCCGCCCCGCATCCGACATCGAGCGCGCGCTTGCCCGTCAGGGGGGTGAAGCCCTGTCCGTCGGCATCCCAGTGCAGATCGATCTGCTCGCGGATATAGCGCAGGCGCGGCGGGTTCAGCCGGTGCAGCATCGCGCTCGACCCTTTGGGGTCCCACCACTCGGCCGCCATCTTTCCGAAATGTGCGGCTTCGGCGCCGATAATGGTAGAATCGTTCAAATGGCTTGCGTTCGTCATGGGGGCTACCTATCAGGACCGCCGTTTTACCCCAAGGAGATTGGCAAAAACCGCATGGCCCGTATCGTGATGAAGTTCGGCGGCACCTCGATGGCCGGAATCGAGCGCATCCGCAACGTGGCGGCGCGGGTCAAACGCGAGGTGGAGGCTGGGCATCAGGTCGCGGTCGTCGTCTCCGCGATGGCGGGCGAGACCGACCGGCTGGTCGGTTTCTGCCGCGAGGCCTCGTCGCTCTACGATCCCCAGGAATATGACGTCGTCGTCTCGGCGGGCGAACAGATCACCAGCGGGCTGCTGGCGATCACGCTCCAGGCGATGGGCGTCCCCGCCCGTTCGTGGCTGGGTTGGCAATTGCCGATCCACACCGACACGGCGTTCGCGAAGGCGCGAATCGGCGAGATCGACACCACCGCGCTGGACGAGAGCCTGGCGGCGGGCGTGGTCGCGGTCATCCCCGGCTTCCAGGGCGTGGCCGAGGGCAACCGGGTCACGACGCTGGGTCGCGGCGGTTCGGATACCAGCGCGGTCGCGGTCGCGGCGGCGATGAAGGCGGAGCGGTGCGACATCTATACCGATGTCGACGGCGTCTACACCACCGACCCCCGCATCGTGCCCCGCGCGCGCAAGCTGTCGAAGGTCACCTATGAGGAGATGCTGGAACTCGCCAGCGTCGGCGCCAAGGTGCTCCAGACCCGCTCGGTGGGTCTGGCGATGAAGGAACAGGTGCGCGTGCGGGTGCTCAGCTCGTTCGACGACGCACGGGACGAAGACGGACATCGCGGCACGTTGATCGTGGGCGAAGAGGAAATCGACGATATGGAACGCCAGCTCATCACCGGCATCGCGCATGACAAGAACGAAGCCAAGATCACCCTGACCGCCGTGCCGGATCGGCCCGGTTCGGTGGGCGCGATCTTCGCGCCGCTCGCGGATGCGGGGATCAACGTGGACATGATCGTCCAGAACATCGCGCATTCGACCGGCTCGACGGACGTGACCTTCACGGTCCCTTCGGCAGACCTCGCCCGCACCCTGGACGTGCTGGAAAAGGCGAGCGGTGACATCGGTTATGCCAAGATGGTCCACGACACGCGGGTCGCCAAGATCTCGGTGGTCGGCGTCGGTATGCGCAGCCATGCGGGCGTGGCGTCGACCATGTTCCAGACGCTGGGCGCGCGCGGGATCAACATCCTCGCCATCACCACCTCGGAGATCAAGGTCAGCGTGTTGATCGAAGAGGACTATACCGAACTGGCGGTGCGCGTGCTGCACACCGCTTATGGTCTGGACGCCGAGGCAGCGTAACGACCCGACCGATGCCCCGTCGCCCCAGCGAAGGCTGGGGCCTCTGGCCCGGGTTCGATCCGGTCCGCCAAAGATCCCAGCCTTCGCTGGGATGACGGTTATGGGGTATGGGGTTCGCGCGAAGCCGCGAAGACGCGAAGCATATTCAGGAAGATTGGTTCGCGCAGAGGCGCGGAGGGCGCAGAGGTGGCGTATCCGGCCGCTATTGAAGTCCTCCAACAACGGTCTGTTGGAGATTCGATTGCGCTGCCGCGCGCGAAACCTCTCTGCGTCCTCTGCGCCTCTGCGCGAACCCCTTCTTCTTCGCGTCATCGCGGCTTCGCGTGAACCAAATCTTGCCGTCCGCCGCGCTCCACGGCATGGAGCGCCGATGACCGACACCCTCACCACCACCACCGGCGAACAGCGTCTCGCCACCCGCATGGCGCGCGGCGCGGAATTTCTGGGCGCCGACATGGCGATCATGGCGGGTGCCATGTCCTGGGTGTCAGAGCGCAACCTCGTCTCCGCCATGTCCAATGCGGGCGGCTTCGGCGTGATCGCGTGCGGCGCGATGACCCCCGAACTGCTCGACACCGAAATCGCCGCGACCAAGGCGATGACCACGCGCCCCTTCGGCGTGAACCTGATCACCATGCACCCGCAGCTATTCGACCTGATCGCGGTGTGCGGTCGTCACCAGGTCGGCCATGTCGTGCTCGCCGGTGGCCTGCCCCCCAAGGGCGCGCTGGAGGCGATCAAGGAGACGGGCGCGAAGGTCATCTGCTTCGCCCCCGCGCTCAGCCTTGCCAAGAAGCTGATCCGCTCGGGCGTCGACGCGCTGGTGATCGAGGGGATGGAGGCGGGCGGCCATATCGGCCCCGTCTCGACCAGCGTGCTGGCGCAGGAAATGCTGCCCGAGATCGCCGACCAGGTGCCCGTCTTCGTCGCGGGCGGCATCGGCCGGGGCGAGGCGATCGCCGCCTATCTCGACATGGGCGCGGCGGGCGTCCAGCTCGGCACGCGGTTCGTCTGCGCGACCGAATCGATCGCGCATCCCAATTTCAAGAAGGCGTTCATCCGCGCCTCGGCCCGCGACGCGGTGGCGAGCGTGCAGATCGACCCGCGCCTGCCGGTCATCCCGGTCCGTGCGCTCAAGAATGCGGGCGGCGAGCTGTTCACCGCCAAGCAGCGCGAAGTCGCCCAGTCGCTCGACGAGGGCAAGGTCGCGATGGCCGAGGCACAGCTCCAGATCGAGCATTACTGGGCGGGCGCGCTGCGCCGCGCGGTGATCGAGGGCGATGTCGAGCATGGCAGCGTGATGGCGGGCCAGTCGGTCGGCATGGTCACGAAGGAAGAGCCGATCGCCGACATCCTGGCGCAACTGATGGCCGAGGCCGCCGCCGCGCTGGTCGCGCGCACGGCCTGATCCTCCCCGCGCCGGGGAGGATTTCCAACCCTCGGACATAAGGCTCGCTTCATCGCACGGGTTACGACGCGTTAACCTTGATTCGGCATGACGCCTGCAACAGCCGGGGGCGGGGTTTTCCAAGGATCAGGGTCATGGCGAGTTTGCGTGTTGTATCGGGTATCGCGATCGGTCTCTCGCTGGCGGGATGTACCGCGCGCGAGACCGCCAAGGTCGCGCCGCCGCCGGTGATGGTGCCGGCCCCGCCGCAGGTCGCGCGCGCCCCGCTGCCCCCCGGCGCCACGCCGGGGATGCGGATCCCCGCGCTGCTGCCCGACGGCAATTACGCCACGCCCAACCGTTCGCTGACCAGCGCGGCGACGATCTGGCATCTGCGTTCGGCGCTGAACGTCGCGGCGCTGGCCTGTCGCGGGCCGGACGAGGGGCTGATCGTCACCCGCTACAACACCATGCTGACCACGCGAAAGATCGCGCTGGCCGCCGCCGAGAAACGCTATTCGGCCGAATATCAGGCGCAGGGCGGCGACTGGCGCGACCGCTATGACGATGCGATGACCCGGCTGTACAATTTCTTCTCGACCACCCCGGTGCGCAAGGGCTTCTGCGCCGCCGCCGATGCGGTGCTCGCCGATATCAGCAGTGCGCCCACAGACGATTTCGAAACCAGCGCGGCGGCGCGGCTGGACCGGCTGGATGCGCCGTTCATCGCCTTCTTCCGCGCCTATGATGCGTGGCGCGCGGGGACGATGGTGCCGGTGCAGCGCACGACCGCGCCGCTCGCCATCGCCGCACAGGCCAATCCGCCGGTCGCGCAGGCCGGGGCGAGCGGCCCCGTGCTGTCGAGCCAGCCGGTCCCCGCCGCCAAGCCCTATGCGCCGCCGGTCATCAACCCGCCGTCGCTGAAGGTCGATTCCGCCGCGCTGCAATAAGCACGGCGGCGTCCTGGGCCAGCCCGGCGCTGATGGTGATTCGGCCGGTCGCGATCCTATCCGGCGTGTGGAACCCGGCGGCCAGGCTCGGCCGCCGATGGTCGTGCGTGGTTTCCATCATTCGTCAGCGTGGTGCCTTCCTTCCCCCGGACGGATGGGTTAACGGGCGGTCACCATGACGGTGACGGACGACGACCAGCCGAGGGGCGGCCGCTTCGAGGGGCACGAGCATCGCTTTGCGGTGCGCGTCTATTTCGAGGATACCGACCTGTCGGGCGTGGTCTATCACGCCAACTATCTCCGCTACATGGAGCGCGCGCGCTCCGACATGCTGCGGGTCGCCGGGATCGACCAGCGCGCCGCGCATGAGGCGGGCGAGGGCGCCTATGCCGTCACCGACATCGCCATCCGCTATGCCGCCTCCGCGCGGCTCGACGACGATCTGGTCGTCACGTCGCGGCTGATCCAGGTCAGTGCGGTTCGCGTCGTCATTCATCAGACAGTCAGGTGCGGCGCGGTCATGCTGACCGACGCGCGTGTGACCGTCGCATGGGTCGGCCCGAACGGCCGCCCGCGACGCCAGCCCGCCGACTGGATCGCCATCTACCAACGCCTTGTCTGGCAAGGGGACACCCAACACCCATGAATCCCGTCTTCAACATGGATGCCGCCAGTTTGTCGCCCGTCGCGCTGTTCCTCCACGCCGACTGGGTGGTAAAGTTCGTGATGATCGGACTTTTGCTGTCCAGCATCTGGACCTGGACGATCATCGTCGCCTTTTCGCGCAAGCTGGCGCGCACGAAGAAGGGCATGACCCGGTTCGAGCGCGATTTCTGGAAGGCGGAGGATATCGACGCCTTTCACCGGATGGAGCAGGACAGCGAACTGCCCTCCGCGCGGGTCTTCTCGGCGGGCGTGCAGGAATGGCGCCGCTCGACCGCGGGCGGGCATATCGACCGCGACGGCACGCGCGAACGGCTCGCCACCGCGATGGGGTCGGCGGTCGCGGGTGAGATCGACAAGCTGTCGGACCGGCTGAACGTGCTGGCGACGGTCGGCTCGGTCGCGCCGTTCGTCGGCCTGTTCGGCACCGTCTGGGGCATCATGCGCAGCTTCACCGGCATCGCGCAGGCGCAGAACACCTCGCTGGCGGTCGTGGCGCCCGGCATTTCGGAGGCGTTGTTCGCCACCGCCATCGGCCTGTTCGCCGCCATTCCGGCGGTGATCGCCTATAACCGGTTCAGCCACGGCGTGAACCGGGTCGAGGCGTCGCTCAACCGCTTCGCCGACGGGTTCCACACCACGCTCAGCCGCCAGCTCGACTCGGCACGCTGAAGGGGTACGGGCGATGGCCATGAACCTTCCCTCCCGCTCCGGCCGGGGGCGCCGCGCGCCGATGGCGGACATCAACGTCACGCCCCTGGTCGACGTGATGCTGGTGCTGCTGATCATCTTCATGGTCACCGCGCCGCTGCTGACCACGGGCGTGCCGGTCAACCTGCCCGACAGCCGGGCCAAGGCGCTGGACCAGGACCAGAAGCCCGAGCAGATCGCGATCGACGAGCAGGGGCGGCTGTTCCTGAACGACGATGAGATCAGCGATGCCGACCTGCCCGCGCGGCTGGATGCGATCGCCGCGCGGAAAGGCGCTGATGGGCAGGCGCCGCAAATCTATCTGCGCGCCGACCGGGCGCTGGATTACGGCCGGGTGATGCGCGTCATGGGCGAGCTGAACCGCGCCGGGCTGAACCGCGTGTCGCTGGTCACCGTGGAAGGTGGCGCGGGCGAGGGAACGGGCCAGCGCTGATGGAGCGTGGCGAGCGGACGGGATTGGCGATAGCGGTCGCAGGGCATCTCGTCCTGTTCGGCCTGTTGTCGGTCGGCTTTCTGGCGACGCCGAATCCGGAAAAGCTGAAGGTCACGCCGATCGACATCTCGCTGGTCAAGGATGTTGCGCTGGACGCGGCGTCGCCGACCCCCAACCAGCAGGCCGCCCAGTCGATCGCCCCCGAAGAGGGCGCGCCGGAAGATGCGGCCCCCCCCGAGCCGGTCGAGGCCGCGCCCGCGCCGCAGCCTGCGCCGCCACCGCCCGCGCCCCAGCCGCAACCGCAGCCCAAGCCTCAACCCCGTCCACAGCCGAAACCCGAACCGGCCAAGCCCGAGCCGCGTCCCGAGCCCAAGCCGCAACCCAAGCCCGCCCCCAGACCGGCGGAAAAGCCCAAGCCCAAACCGCCCGAGCCGCGCCCCAGGCCGCAACCGGCCAAGCCTGCGCCCGCCAGGCCCGCTCCGGCCAAGCCGACGCCAGCGGCCAAGCCCGCACCGGCGGCGCGGCCCAGCCGGTCGGAGGGCAAGCCCGCCGCGACCCGGCCGACCACCCCGGCGCGCGGCAGCGGCAAGAGCGAGACGGCGACCACGACCCGCCCGCGCGGCTCGCATCTGGGTGCCGACTTCCTGAAGGGGCTGTCGGCCGATCCGTCGCCCTCCAGGTCGCAGGCGGCGCCCGCCGCCCGGATCGGCGCGCAGCAATTGGCGAACATCGCCTCGGCGATCCTGCGTCAGGTCCAGCCCTGTGCGAACCGTCAGGTGACGCCGGGGCCGGGCGCCGAGCGTATCCGCGTCGCGATCAACCTGCATCTCAACAAGGACGGCAGCCTGGCCGCCGCGCCGCGTGTGGTCGGGCATAGCGGTGTCGATGGCGAGAACGAACGCTATGTCGACCGGGTCGACGATCTGGCGATCGCCACCTTCAAGGGATGCTCGCCGCTGCGCGGGCTTCCCGCCGAGCTGTACGACGTGCCGGGCGGGTGGAGCAATTTCACGCTGCGCTACAAGTTGCCGGGTTGAGGATGGCCGGTCCGTCCTTCCGCTCGCGTCCGGCGGTGGCCGCGCCCCCGAAAAAACGGGGCGTGGGATCGTTGGCATGATGACGACAGTTTTCAGAAACTGTCCATTGGATGACAGGCCGTCCGCGCTTTATGGAGCGCAAGGCGGCTGGAGCGACACGCGTTTCCGTTTCAGTTACCCGGGTTGAGGATCTGTTTATGCCCCGTTCCCTGCTGACCCTGCCGCTCACGCTGGCCCTGGCGGCCAGTGCCGTCGGCGCGCAGGACGTGCCCGCGCCCCAGGAACAACCCGCGGCCCCCGCGCCCGCCGGGCAGCAGCCCGCGGCCGCGCCCGCCAATGGCCAGGAAGGGCTGGTCGTCGATGTCGAGGGCGGCATCTCCGCGCCGATGCCGATCGCGATCCCGGCGATGCCGACCAGCGCGGTGGTGCAGACGGCGGCGGGCACCACCGATGTCGTCGGGCAGGAACTGTCCAAGATCATCACCAACGACCTGCGCAATTCGGGGCTGTTCACGCCGGTCCCGCCCGCGCAGCTGCGCACCGTGTCCTTCCCGGAAGTGACCGCGCCCGCCTTCGACTATTGGAACGGCACCGGCGCGCAGGCGCTGGTCCAGGGCTATGTCCGCGCCAATGGCGACGGGACGCTGACGGTCGGCTGCTACCTCTATGACGTGCTGGCCAAGAGCGAGTTGGCGCGGCAGGGCTTCGTCGTGTCGCCGGGCGACTGGCGGCGGGCCGCGCACAAATGCGCCGACACCATCTATACCAAGCTGACCGGCGAAGGCCCCTATTTCGACAGCCGGATCGTCTATGTCTCCGAGACGGGGTCCAAGGCGCGGCGGATCAAGCGGCTGGCGATCATGGACCAGGACGGCGCCAATCACCGTTTCCTGACCAACGGCCAGTCGATCGTGCTGACCCCGCGCTTCGCGCCGAACCAGCAGTCGATCGTCTATATGTCCTATGTCGACAAGCGGCCCGCCATCTATGTCTATGACATCGGTTCGGGCCGTCAGCGGCTGGTGGTGCAGAATGCCGCGACGACCTTCGCGCCGCGCTTCTCGCCCGATGGCCGCTGGATCCTGTTCTCGATGGCGCAGGGCGGCAATACCGACATCTACCGCGTCTCGGCGCAAGGGGGCACGCCGCAGCGGCTGACCAACGCGCCCGGCATCGATACCGGCGGCAGCTATTCGCCCGACGGCTCCAAGATCGTGTTCGAAAGCGATCGTTCGGGCGGGCAGCAAATCTATGTCATGAACGCGGACGGTTCCAACCAGCAGCGGATCAGCTTCGGCGGCGGCCGCTATGCGACGCCGGTCTGGAGCCCGCGCGGCGACCTGATCGCCTTCACCAAGCTGGGCGGCGCGTTCCGCATCGGCATCATGAATCCCTCGGGCGGGGCCGAGAAGCTGCTGACCAACAGCTGGCAGGACGAGGGGCCGAGCTGGTCCCCCAATGGCCGCGTCATCACCTTCCAGCGCTCGACACAGGGGGCGTCGGGCAAGGCGGATGTGTGGATGGTCGACCTGACCGGGGTGAACGAACGTCGCATTCCGACGCCGCTCGACGGCTCGGACCCGGCCTGGGGGCCGTTGCGGCCGTGATGGGGTATAGGGGTTTCAGTTTCGGGGGCGAAACGAACCAAGAGGGAGTGACAGTCCAGTGACCAAGATCAAGACCACCCTGCTCGTCGCCACGATGGCGCTGGCCATTGCCGGTTGCGCCAAGAAGCGGCCCGCCGTCCTGCCGCCCGCGCCGGTCGACCAGAATGCGGCCACCGACCCCAATGCAGGCCAGACCACCCCGACCGATGGCGCGATCGTCCCCGGGTCGGATGCCGACTTCAAGCGCTCGGTGACGTCGAACACCATCCATTTCGGGCTCGATCAATATGACATCGACCCCGAGTCGCGCGCGATCCTGGACAGCCAGGCGACGTGGCTTCAGCGCTATCCCAATGTCCGCATCACCATCGAGGGGCATTGCGACGAGCGCGGCACGCGCGAATATAATCTCGCGCTGGGCGATCGTCGCGCGAACGCGGCCAAGAATTATCTGGCGGCGCGCGGCATCTCGCCCGACCGGATGAACGTCATCAGCTATGGCAAGGAACGCCCGATCGCGCTCGGCTCGGACGAGGCGAGCTATGCGCAGAACCGCCGCGCGGTGACCGTGGTCCTGAGCTGACGATCGTCATTCCTCCCCATCTCTGATGGGGAGGGGGACCGCGCCCGAAGGGCGTGGTGGAGGGGCTTGGCCCGTCCGTCTTTGCCCCTCCACCACCGGGCTGACGCCCGGCGGTCCCCCTCCCCAAGCATAGCTTGGGGAGGAATGGAATGCGGTCGGCGCCATACCCCCAAAACCTCCGTTCAGCCTGAGCGAAGTCGAAGGCCACGGGACTCGCTCTCCGCAAGGTCCGGGGCGTGCACTTCGACTTCGCTCAGTGCGAACGAATCTCGGGCGTTCAGCCTCTGAAGGCTTGGTTCAGCAGCTTCGCCAGCCGCAACCCACCCCGCTTCACCTGCTCGCGCTCGACCGGGGCCATCGCCCGGATCGCGGCGTCATCCATCGTCATATGCGCCGGCGTTGGCCGGCAGGGATCGCCGCCCATCGCGGCGGCATAGGCGCGCTTGGCGACCGCCCAGTTCTCGCGGCTCCAGGCCATCACGCCACCCACCGCCTCGCGCCGCCGCTCGGCCGCCGGATAGGCGCGGACCAATTTGGGGGGCGTCGAGATCGCCCGCTCGGCGAGCAGCCCGTCCCAGATCGAATGCAGGTTCAGCCGCGCGGTCGCATAGTCGCCATAATCGACATGGGTGTCGTTGCCGCCCTTGTCGCCCTTGTCCCCGGCATGGAGCGGCTGGTGCAGGTCGCCGACGAAGTGGACGAGGAAGGCCAGCGCCATCACCCGGTCCTTATCGCTGGCGCGCTTGTCCTTCAGGATCGCGAGCTGGCGCGGAATCTGCGCCGATACGCAGTCCCCGCTGTCGCAGGCGGGGGGCAGGCGAAAGGGCTGGCAAATGTCCACATTCTGATAATGCCAGCTATAGGCATAGCTGAAGCGCGACTTGCCATTCTCGTCCTTCAGCGGCTTGACGCAATCGGGCCAGACGCTGGCCTCCTCGATCGTCCGGACCGGGCAGCTCGGCGTGTCGAGCTCGCCTTGCGCGCGCAGGATCCGGCGGATTTCGGCACGGGCATGCGGCGTGATGTTGGCCCAGGCGATGGCCGCCACCGTCTGATGTCCATAGTCCCAATAGGCGGCGGCGGGGGAGGCGAGGAACGACGCCGCGATCATCGCGACGAACAGGCGCAAGTGCTTCATGACGCGGGTTTTATCCCTCGTCGGCGTAGATCGCCACCCTGTGTTCGCCGTCACTCGTCGCACGGCCGCGATACATGCCTGCGGTCGTCATGCTCCATGCGATCGCGCCATCGGGCCCGGCCAGGATGGTGCCGCCGGTGCCGCCCAGCGCCTTCACCTCGGCCAGCACCGAGTCGGCGGCGGCCTGGAGGCTGTCGCCGGTGAAGCGGCGACGCGCGGCGATCTCATGCCCCACGCCGACGCGGATGAAGACCTCGCCCGAGCCGGTGCACGATACCGCACAGGCGCGGTCGTCGGCATAGGTGCCCGCGCCGATCAGCGGCGAATCGCCAATCCGGCCCCAGCGCTTGCCGGTCACCCCGCCGGTCGAGGTGGCGGCGGCAACATGGCCCCGCGCGTCGCAGGCGACCGCGCCGACCGTGCCGTACTTCATGTCGCTGTCGAACGCATCGGCGCCGCGCGACAGCAGTTCGTCGAGCTGGCGGCGGCGCTCGTCGGTGTGGAACCAGGCGGGGTCGACCTGCTCCAGCCCCCGGTCGACCGCGAATCGGTCCGCGCCCTGCCCGGCCAGCAGGACATGCGGGCTGGCCTCCATGACCTTGCGCGCCAGCGTCACCGGGTTGCGGGTCCGCGTCACCCCCGCGACCGAGCCCGCCCGCCGGTCGCGCCCGTCCATGATCGCGGCGTCCAGCTCGTTGGTGCCGTGCTGCGTGAAGCAGGCGCCGCGCCCGGCGTTGAAATGGGGATCGTCCTCCAGGACGCGTACGGCCGCCTCGACCGCGTCCAGCGCGCTGCCGCCCTCCGCCAGTACCGCCGACCCGGCCCTCAGCGCGGCGTCGAGCCCGGCACGCGCTCCGGCATCCTGTTCGGGGGTCAGGACATCGCGGGTGATCCGGCCCGCGCCGCCATGGATGACCAGCGACCAGGATGCGGACATGGGGAAACTCCGATATTTGAAGGGGACAGGCTTTGCGCCCGAGCCCCTATCAGATCGTCGCTTTCCCGCCATCCCCCGGACGCAGCCCGATCAGCGGGCGGAGCCAGCGCAGCTTGCGGCCGACCAGATAAAAGGCCCAGCAGCCCGCCACCGTCGCCGCCACCAGGATCGCGGCATCGACCGCCAGCGGCCAGCCCAGCCTGCGCAGGCCCAGCGCGACGAGGATGATGATCGTCTGGTGGATCAGATAGAAGGGGAAGACCGCCTCGGTCAGCGTGCGGCGCCACGGATGGTCGCGGTTCCAGAAACGCTCCGCCAGCCCGATCAGCGCGACGACCGCCATCCACCCCTGCACCGCGCGTGCGCCCGCAAAGACGGTGCCCAGCCCCGCGGGCGCGCCCGCCAGCCCCGGCCAGCGCCACTCCAGCGCGGCGGCGACCGCATAGCTGGCCAGCGCGATGGCCGCCGCGACGATCCAGCCGCGCCGGAAACTGCCCAGCACCCGCTCCGACCCCGCCATGCCGAAGCCGAAGAGCAGCGCGGGGAAATAGATGGCATGCGCCAGCCAGTCGTCGATCAGGCCATGCGTCTCCAGCCCGCCGGGGAACAGGCGGATATCGACCAGCAGAAGCCACAGCACCGGCAGCACCGCGCCGCCCCATCCGCCGAACACCCGGTCGAACAGCCCCTGCGCCCTGCCGCCGAACCGGCCGCCCACCGCCAGCAGCATCGCCACCGCCATGGTATAGGCCCACAGATAGGCGACGAACCACAGATGGTTCCAGGCGGGCGTCGGCACCACCCCGCCGATCAGTCGGAAGCTTAGCCAGTCGTGCAGCCAGAAGGTCGCATAGGAGCCTGGATAGCCATATTTGCTGACCAGCTCGGCCCAGATCTGCGGCGGCACCAGCACCGCGATCCCGAACGCCAGCGGGACGAGCAGCCGGATGCTCCGCCCCCGCGCGAAGCTGGCGATCGAGGGATGCCGGACCGCCAGCGCGCGGGTCGCATAGCCCGACACGACGAACAGCAGCATCAGCCGCCATGGATTGCTCGCCAGCATCGGGATCGCGACCCAGGGCAGCCGGGCGAGCTGCACATGGAAGCCCCATGGCACGAAGACCATGCCGATATGATAGAGGATCAGGATGGCGAAGGCGCCGATGCGCAGCCAGTCGAGTCCGTAATGGCGGGGGATGGGGGCGGCGGCGGTCATTCTTTGCCCGGTCTGGTACAGCACTGACTTTGAACCGCAACGCGCTTGCGCGTATATAGGGCCCATGTCCATTCGTCCCTGGCGAGACATTGTCCGCCGCCAAAGCCGTCAGATCATGGTGGGCCAAGTGCCCGTGGGCGGCGACGCCCCCGTCACCGTGCAGACCATGACCAACACGCCGACCAGCGATCCGGTCGCCACGATCAACCAGATCCGGCGCTGCGAAGAGGCGGGGGCGGACATCATCCGCGTCTCCTGCCCCGACACCGATTCGACCGCCGCGCTGGCCAAGATCACCAAGGCGGCGCGTGTGCCGATCGTCGCCGACATCCATTTCCACTATAAGCGCGCGCTGGAAGCCGCCGATGCGGGCGCGGCCTGCCTGCGCATCAATCCCGGCAATATCGGATCGTCCGAGCGCGTGGCCGAGGTCGTCCGCGCGGCCAAGGCCAATGGCTGCGCCATCCGCATCGGGGTCAATGCCGGTAGCCTGGAGAAGGACCTGCTTGAGAAATATGGCGAGCCCTGTCCCGAGGCGCTGGTCGAATCGGCGCTCGACCATATCAAGCTGCTCCAGGACCACGATTTCCACGAATATAAGGTCGCGGTGAAGGCGTCCGACGTCTTCCTGGCGGTGGCGGCCTATCAGGGGCTGGCCGAGGCGACCGACTGCCCGCTGCATCTGGGCATCACCGAGGCGGGCGGGCTGATCGGCGGGACGGTCAAGTCCTCGATCGGCATCGGTTCGCTCCTCTGGTTCGGGATCGGCGACACGATTCGCGTCTCGCTCTCGGCCGAGCCCGAGGAAGAGGTGCGCGTCGGCTTCGAGATACTGAAGGCGCTGGGCATCCGCAATCGCGGCGTGCGCGTCGTGTCCTGCCCGTCCTGCGCGCGCCAGGGCTTCGACGTGATCCGCACTGTGCAGGTGCTGGAGGAACGGCTCCAGCATATCCGCACGCCCATGTCGCTGTCGGTGCTGGGCTGCGTCGTCAACGGGCCGGGCGAGGCGCGCGAGACCGATATCGGCGTGACCGGCGGCGGCAATGGCAAGCACATGGTCTATCTGTCGGGGCTGACCGATCATACGGTCGAGGACGCCGACATGGTCGACCATATCGTCAAGCTGGTCGAGGCGAAGGCCGCCGAACTCGAAGCGGCGGACGTCGCCAAGGCGGCGATCGCGGCGGAGTGATCCGGGCCCATTCCTCTCCTTGCGGGGAAGGAATGGGTTTCGTTACGATGCGGGCATGACCGTCATCCGCATCGCCGCCGCCCTGATCGAAGACGGAAGCGGGCGCATCCTGCTGGTGCGCAAGGCGGGCACCCGCTGGTTCATGCAGGCGGGCGGCAAGATCGAACCTGGCGAGGACGCCGCCGCCGCGCTGATCCGCGAACTGGACGAGGAGATCGGGCTGACGGTCGCCGAATCGGCGCTGCGCCCGATCGGGCGATTCTCGGCGGCGGCGGCCAATGAGCCGGGGCACCGGGTCGACGCCACGGTCTTTCACCTGACCGTCGACCATGACCCGGTGCCCGCCGCCGAGATCGAGGAGGCGATCTGGGTCGATGGCCGCTCGGTCGAAACCCTGCCGCTGGCGCCGTTGCTTCGAGACCACATCCTGCCATGGTGGCGGGGCGGCACGGGCAGGGGGGAATGACATGCGGCGGGGCGTGGCGATGATGGCGGGCGCGTTGATCCTGTCGGGTTGCGTCACGACCAAGACCGAGAAGCCGTTGCTGACCAAGCGCGCCTTTGCTCGACTGGCCGCCCGGTGCGGCGTGACCCCGACCGAGTTCAAGACGGCGCGCAGCGGCCTGCCCTATGTCCGCTTCCGCTACACCGATGCCGCGCAGGAAACCGAAATCCGGGCCGCGCCCAGCGTCGAATGTATCGGGCGCGGTCTGAAACGCTATCGATATGAATATTTCGGCCCGGACCCGAATCCGGCCAAACCCGACGCCTGACCAGGGCGGATCGCCATTCAGCGATGCCTTTCCGTCCCTCGCCCCTCGTAGAGGGGAGAGGGTTGCGCAGACTTGGCCTTTGCGAAAGCAAAGGCTTAGTCGGAGCTGGGTGAGGGGTGGATGCGCGTAGCGCGCGAGCCTTTGGGCTCGCTGTACCCCTCACCCAAGCTGCGCTAGCCAGCAGGCTGGCAAGCTTCGCTAACCCTCTCCCCTGTCCAGGGGAGAGGGGAAGAAGCAGTCCTGAATGTCGATTCGGGCTATAGCCGCAGGCCCAGCCGAACCCCCGCTCCGGCATCGGGGGCACCCCGGCTGACCCCGGCGCTGCCCTGGATGCCCAGCGACAGGCGCTGCGACAGTGCGGTGTCCAGCCCCGCGCCGATCTCCTGCCGGTCGGCGCTCTGGTCGCTGGCGCGCGAGGCATAGTTGTACGAGACGCTGACCTCGCTCGCCTTGCCCATGCGGACCGCCACGCCGCCCCGCGCGCTGGTCACGTCGCGCAGGGCATAGCCGTCGGGCTGCCCGACAAAGCTGTGGCCGATCGCGGCAAAGGGCGTGACCTTGCCGGGCACAGCGGCTTCCGCCCCGATCGAATAATCGGTCTTGCCCGTCCCCAGGCCGCGCGCGGCCGAGGCGGTGGGCAGCTTGGCGCTGCCGGTCAGGGCCAGCGCCAGATGGTGCGGGCGCGGCGCGACCAGCTGGACCGACGCCCCCACCACCGCATCGCCCAGCCCGCTGCGCCTGACGCGCGTGGCCGGGCGGGTGGGGTCGACGAAGATGGGCAGGCCCAGCGGCCCGCCGGGCGCGACGACATTGCCCGGCGCGTCCACCTGCACCACCGGCAGCGCGGCGAACACCGTCACCCGCTTGCGCTTGGCCCGCAGGCCCAGCGACGTGCTGGCGGTATCCACACGCTGTCCGGTGCCATAGCGGCCCGAGGCATAGTCCGCCCCGACCGTCGCGGTGACCTGCGCCCCCGCCGGTGCCGCCAGCATCATGGCCAGACCCGTTGCGATCCATGCCGTCTTCATGCCCGTCATCCCTTTTTGCATCGGTGTTTGCGGGGGCAACGGATGCGGGGTTGGATTTCATCCGATCATCGGCGCACCCTCACCCTTGCGGTGGGAGAGGTCGGCAATCGGCTCCTCTCGCCTTTCGGAGCCGTCCCCGTTATCGCCACGGGCATGAGCGCGCGCACGTCCCCCGTCATCGCCTTCGGCGCCGCGGCGCTGGGCATCGCCATCTATTCGGTGATGGACACGCTGATGAAGCGGCTGTCGATCGACAGCGGCGCCTATAGCGCGGTGCTGTGGCGGTCCTGGGTCGGGGTGGTGCTGACCGGCGCGCTGTTCCTGGCGCGGGGCGGGCGCTGGCCGGGGCGGCAGGCGCTGGCCCTGCATGTCGCGCGCGGCGCGACCGGGGGCGCCTCGGTGTTGCTGTTCTTCTGGGGGCTGGCGCGGGTGCCGATGGCGCAGAGCATTGCGCTGACCTTTCTCGCGCCGCTGATCGCGCTGTTCCTGGCGGCCTTCACGCTGGGCGAGCGAATCCGGCGCGCCGCGATCCTGGTTTCGCTGATCGCGGGCGTGGGGGTGCTGGTGATCGCGGCGGGCGAGGTGCAGGCGCAGGCCTCGACCGAGACGGTGCTGGGCTCGCTGGCGATCCTCGCCGCCTCGATCCTCTATGCGGTCAGCTTGGTGCTGCTGCGGCGTCAGGCGCAGGTGGCGGGGCCGGTCGAGGTCGCGCTGTTCACCATGCTGGTGATCGCGGTGCTGATGCTGCCCGCCGCGCCCTTCGTCTCGGGCTGGCCCGCCACGGCGCAATGGCCCGCCATCGTCATCGCGGCGGCGCTGGGCAGCCTGTCGGCGCTGCTGCTCGCCTGGGCCTATGCGCGCGCGGAGGCACAGATCCTCGCGCCGGTCGAATATACCGCCTTCGTCTGGGCCGCGCTGCTCGGCTATGCGGTGTTCGGCGAGCGCGTGTCGCCGTTCACGCTGGTCGGGGCGGCGGCGATCATCGGGGGCTGCGTCGTCGCGGTGCGGCGGCCCGGGCCGGGGCCGCAGAGCGAGGCGGGACTATGACGACGACCATCCGGGCCGCCCGGCCCAGCGATAGCGCGACCATCCTGGGCTTCGTGCGCGAACTGGCGGCGTTCGAGCGCGAGCCCGATGCCGTCCACGCCACCGAGCCGATGCTGGCGGAGGCGCTGTTCGGCGAACACCCCGCCGCCGAGGCGGTGATCGCCGAGCGCGACGGCATGGCGATCGGCTTTGCGCTGTTCTTCGCCAATTTCTCGACCTGGACCGGCGGGCGGCGCGGCCTGTATCTGGAGGACCTCTACGTCACGCCCACCGCGCGCGGGGGCGGGGTGGGCAAGGCGCTGCTGGTCCATCTGGCGGGCATCGCGCGCGATCGGGGCTGGGCGCGGTTCGAATGGTCGGTGCTCGACTGGAACACGCCCGCGGTCGAATTCTACCGCGCGATGGGTGCGCAGCCGATGGCGGAATGGACGGTGCAGCGCGTGTCGGGCGAGGCGCTGGAGAAACTGGCGGGGCGGTGATCGGGTTCGTCCGGAGGCGCGCCTGGCTATGTCCTCTCTGGCCGATTGTTTGGAAATTGGGGTAGCGGCAGGCAAGACACCTCCGCGTTCTCCGCGCCTCCGCGCGAACCATTCTTCCTGCCCGCCGCACCCTCTTCGCTCCGTTCAGCCTGAGCGAAGTCGAAGGCCAAGGGATTGCCGTCGCCAAGCCGCGCGGATGGTGCGTGCGCTTCGACTTCGCTCAGCGTGAAGGGAGGAGAGGAATCGGAACGCGGTTCCCGGGTCCCGACCCCACCCGCCGACGATAAAAAACGCCCCGGTGCGGGTGGCACCGGGGCGTTCTTCGAAGCGAAATCCGAAAAGGGATTATTCGCGGCCGGGCACGTCGTGGTCGTGCGGCTCTTCGCCCTTGGCCTTGGCGGCCTCGTAACGCTCGATCGCTTCCAGGGTGATGCGGCGCGCTTCGTCGCGGTCGCCCCAGGTGCCGATGCGCACCCACTTCTTCTTCTCCAGATCCTTGTAATGGGTGAAGAAGTGCTCGATCTGCTGGAACACGATCTCGGGCAGGTCGTCGCGACCGCCGACATTCGAGTAATAGGGGAAGGTCGAGTCGACCGGCACGCAGACCAGCTTCTCGTCGCCGCCGGCTTCGTCTTCCAGGTTCAGCACCGCGATCGGACGCGCGCGCACGACGCAGCCCGGGATGAAGGGCGAGCGCGACACGACCAGCGCGTCGAGCGGATCGCCGTCGGGCGACAGGGTGTGCGGCACGAAGCCGTAATTGGCCGGATAGCGCATCGGCGTGTGCAGGATGCGGTCGACGAACAGGGCGCCGCTCGCCTTGTCGAACTCGTACTTCACGGGCTCGCCGCCGGTGGGCACCTCGATCACGACATTGAGGTCATCGGGCGGGCTCTTGCCGACGGGAATGAGGTCGATACGCATGGTCAGTCTTTCTCTGCCAGGGGGCCGGATACAAGTTCCGGTGCAAAAACAATGGCGGGCGCGATAGCGCAACCCGCCATGCCCTGTCGATAGATGTCCTCAGCGCGCCTTCAGAAGACGATCGAGCCCGGTTTCGCCGGTGCCGACCTTTTCCAGACGCGGATAACGCGGGCCGCCGGTATAGGCGAGCGTGACGTCGCGGAAGACATCCTGGTTCTTTATCACCAACTTGACCGGCTTGGCCGGGTCCTTGGCGGCCAGGATCGCGGCCTTCAGGCGATCGCCCGAATAGCTCTCGCCGTTGACCGCCTGGATTTGCGTGCCGACATCGATCCCCGCCTTGAACGCGGGACTGTCCCAAATCGAGCTGGTCACTTCGCCGCTGTTCGACACGATCATGCCCAGCGAATAGCTGACATTGGTGCTGTTCTTCTCGCCCTGCTTGAAGGTCGCGGTGGGCTCGGGCGTATAGACCAGCTTGTAGCCGTTCATCGCAAAGCCCTGGATCGGGGCGGGCTGGCCCGTCTCGGTGATGCGGCGGCGCAGGAAATCGGCCCAGTCATAGGGGACGATCTTGTTCAGCGTGGCCGCCACATCGTCGAAGGTGTAGGTCACCTCGCCCCAGTCGCCGTTGCGGATGCCGAAAAAGGCCTTGGCAAAATCGTCGATCGACTTGGTGCCGTTCGACTTCTGGCGGAGCATCGCATCGACCTCCATCCAGACCATCAGCCCTTCGTTGTAATAATCCTCCGACCGCTGCCAGCTGGTCCAGCCCTTGGGCTTGCGCGCCGAGATGATCGGGTCGTTGGTGGTGTCGACCAGGTTGCGCCACTGACGCGCGGGCGCGGTGTCGTAGATGGCGAGGATCGAGGCGTACTGGTCCAGCGTATCCTGCTTCGACACCATGCCCGACCGGGCCTGGAGGACATAGCCCCAGAACTGGGTCTGCCCCTCATAGACCCACAGCAGCGAGTCGCGCATCGGCGCGCGATAATCGGGGGTCCAGAGGTCCGCGCCGCGCCGGAACTTGCCGTCCCAGCTATGGGTAAATTCGTGCGGCAACAGGTTGCGGCGGCCCGGCCCGGCATTCCACTCGGTGAAATAGCCCGGCGTCACGCCATTCTCGGACGAGCGGTGATGCTCCAGCCCGATGCCGCCCAGCTGGTCGCTGATCGACAGCAGGAATTCATAATGGTCGTAATGCTCCGCGCCGAAGGTCTTGACCGCCTGTTCGACCAGTCGCCGGTGCGCCTCGATCTGGTCGGGCTTGGCGGCCAGTTCGGCGGGATTGTCGGCAAAGACGTTCAGGTTGACGCGCGGGGTCAGCGGGAAGACCTTGCCATATTTGCCCGCCAGCACCGGCGAATCGACCAAGATCTCGTAATTGGTCGTGTCATAGGTGTAGGTTGAACCCGACGCCTTGGACGGCACCGCGCCCGCGGCGGTCCAGCCGGTCGGGAAGGTGGCGGTCATCTGGATCGGGATCTGGCGGGTATAATAGCCCGCCGGATAGAGGCTGACCGAATTGGGTTGCAGCGAGATCATCGTCGGGGTGACCGCGACGCGGCCCTGATCGGGCTTGGTCGCCGACAGGAACTGGAACTCCAGGTCGAGCTGCGCCGCGCCCGCGGGCACGTCGATATGGAAGGCGAAGACGTCGACCGGGTCGCGGGTCCAGGGCAGGATCTGCCCGTTGGCGCGGATGACCAGGCCCGCCAGCTTCTCGATCTCGCCGCGCGGGGAATGCGCGCCGGGCAGCCATTTCGGGAAGAGCAGCGCCATCGGCCCGGCCTTGGCGACCGGGATCGTCTCCTTCACGCGGAAGATGCCGCGCTCGGTGTCGGTGGCGTCGACCACCAGCTTGATCGTGCCCGGATAGGGGGTGTCGACCGCGTCGGGGATGGTGTTGACGAACGGGGCCTGCGCGGCGGGCGCGGAATTGCCCGGCGGCACCTGGGCGTTCGCCACGTAGAGCGGGGCGGCAGCGGCCGAGGCGAGCAGCGAGGCGACGACAATCGAACGAAACGCGGTACGGATCATGGGGAGCCTTTTGCGGCGAAGAGAGACGCCGGCAGGTTAGGCACCCGATAGGCCAGTCGTCCAGACCCTTTTGCCCGGCTCAGCTCCCGCCGCCCAGCACGTTGACCGTGAAGGCGATGACGCCGAGGTTGAAGATGAACGCCGCCAGGCACTGGCCCGTCACCACGCGGCGCATCCGGCGCGAGGCGATCGAGACGTCGCTGGTCTGGAAGGTCATGCCCAGCGTCACCGAGAAATACAGGAAATCCCAGTAATCCGGCTCGGCGGTGTCGGGGAATTGCAGGCCGCCCGCATCGCCCTTGTCGCCCGCGCTGTAGAAGAGATGCGCATAATGCAGCGCATAGACGATGTTGGAGAACAGCCAGGCCAGGATCAGCGTGGCCACGACCAGTGCGATGGTGACGAGGCTGCTCCGCCCGCGCAACTCGCCGCCGACCGCGACCAGGACGACGAACAGCACGATCCCGCAAAAGACGAGCAGCACCGCGCGGTTGGCGTCGTTGCGTGCGGCGCGGCGGCGCATCGTGGCCGCCTGTCCCTGTTTCAGCAGCGGGACCAGCGAACCAATGAACAGGATCGCGGCGGCATCGAACCCGGCAAGAATGCCCCGCGTCAGACCCAGCGGCGGAATCAGCAGCGCCGCCGCCACGATCAGGACGAACCCGAACAGCACGAATCGCGGCGGTGCGATCCGGTCCCCGATACGACGTTGCAGCCGTTGCCAGCGTGTGATGGTCATGGGAGCGATCTACCCGGACGCGGGCGGGATCGGCCAGTGACAATGGCGACGTCTGTCGCGGCCGTCCGAAATCCCGGCACGGCCCGGATGCGCCGCAGGCGTCAACCCGCCGCGCGCGCGCCCTCATCCGCGATCGCCACCCGATTGCGTCCGTCGCGCTTGGCCCGATAGAGCGCTTCGTCCGCCCAGCGGAAGAGGTCGTCCTGCGTGGCGTCGCTACGCCCCGGGTCGAGACAGGCTTGCCCGATGCTGACCGTGACGACCCGGCCGGGGGGCAGGCCCGGATGCGGCAGGGCCATGGCCTCGACCTGGCGGCGGATGCCCTCCGCGATATCGATCTCTTCCCATGGCAGCAGCAGCGCGAATTCCTCGCCGCCGAACCGCGTCACCATCTCGATCGGGCAGTTCGCGCCGCGGGCAATGGCCTTGGTCACGGCCTGCAGGCACCGGTCGCCGGCGGCGTGGCCGGCGGCGTCGTTGAACAGCTTGAAATGATCGACATCGATCAGGATCAGGCGGATCGCGTCCCCCCGCATCCGGGCGGTCTGCCGCAATCGGGCATAGCGTATGTCCATGCTGCGCCGGTTGCCCGCGCCGGTCAGCGGATCGCGATGCGACATGCGGGTCAGTTCCTCGACCGCCGCCTCCAGCTCGCTGCTCTGGCGCTGCTGGATCAGGGTCAGCAGGAAACTCTGCTTCTGCACCCGCTCGTTGAAATAGGCGCCGATCGGCGTCGCCAGGATCATGGCGGCGTGGAAGGCCAGGATGTCGACCGACTGGAAAAGCAGCGTCCGTGGCGCGATGGCAAGCGGCAGTCCAAGATAGACGACCATGTTGGCGAGCGCGACGAGGATCGCGGGACGCACCTTGATCGGCAGGATCAGATTGGCGGTGAAGGCCGTCGCCAGTGCCGTCGTGCTCAACTGCTCGGCCATGGGCGACGGGACCGCCAGCGAGAGCCGGGTGACGAGGCCGACCGTGATGACGAACGGGATGGCACCGGCAAGCCATATCAGATGGGGCGGAATCCGCCGCTGCCCGACAAGGATCAGCGCCAGCACGATGGAGGGCAGTTGTACGCTGAGCTTCCAATAGAGGGATAGCGCCAGCACCCCCACGCGCATGTCCACGATCACACCGAACAGCGTCAGGACCAGAAGCGTGGCGAGGACATAGACGACCTGGCTGCGCACGCTATCGGCGCGATAGCGGTCGAAGTCCCGCTCGAGGCGCGGGGTCAGGCGGATCGAGGACGTCAGCCTGGAAAGCGCATCCTCCAAAGCGGGTCGATCGGGCATCAGGCACTCCGGCTGACCGCGTCCTAGGGCGACGACGGTAAACCATAGGTTATAGACACAGATTTGGCTTTCGCGGCGGTGAATCCCGTCCTGTCCGGCCGCGACGAACGGGCGACCCGCCATTCTGTTCGAGGCGGCATCCGGTCACGGCGCTTTCGGGTCGGAACTTGGGCCAGATCAACGCCTTGCCTCCGGCGGTATGACATGCAGGGGGCATGTCCGAACCCGCCACCCCCTTGCCGAGCGGCACGTCCGCCCCCCATGCCGCCGCGCTGATCGTCATCGACATGATCAACGATCTCGATTTCGAGGGCGGCGAGGATTTGCGCGAACCGGCCGAGGCGGCGGCGCAGCGGATCGTGGCGCTGCGCGATGCGGCGGACGAGGCCGGGGTGCCGGTGATCTACGTCAACGACAATTTCGGCCATTGGCATTCCGAACGCTCCTCGATCATCACACATTGCGACCGCGAGGACAGTCCGGGCCGCGCGCTGATCGCCGCGCTCCGGCCGCGCGACCGCGACTATTTCGTGGTGAAGCCGCAATTTTCGGGTTTCTACGCGACCAACCTGCCCGTCCTGCTGCCGCAACTGGGGGTGACGCGCGTCATCCTGACCGGGGTGGCCGCCGACATCTGCGTGCTGTTCACCGCCGCCGACGCGCATATGCGCGAGTATGACCTGTGGGTGCCGGGCGACGCGGTGGCGAGCGAGAGCGACGCGCATCGCCGCTGGGCGCTGGAGATCATGCGGCACAGCATGTGCGCCGAGACCCGGCCGACCGACGAACTGGCGCTGGCCGACTGGCTATCCCCGGGCGCGTGATCGCACTCTAGCGCGCGGGGCTTCGCTACCTTAGATAGCGCCACCTCTATGGCACGGATCGAAACCCCCAAGCGCGTGCGCGGCACGCAGGACATCTTCGGCGACGAGCAGCGCCGCTTTGCGCAGGTGCTGGCCACCTTCGAGCATGTCCATGGCCTCTACGCCTTCCAGCGGCTCGACCTGCCGGTGTTCGAGGATACGCAGGTCTTTGCCCGCTCGATCGGCGAGACGACCGATGTCGTGTCGAAGGAGATGTACACCTTCCCCGATCGCGGCGGCGACCTGCTGACCCTGCGCCCCGAATTCACTGCGGGGATTGCGCGCGCCTATCTGACCGAGGGGTGGCAGCAATATGCGCCGCTGAAGCTCGTCACCTCGGGCCCGGTGTTCCGCTATGAGCGCCCGCAAAAGGGGCGGTATCGCCAGTTCCACCAGATCGACGCCGAAATCCTCGGCGCGGCCGAACCGGCGGCGGATGTCGAGCTGCTGGTGATGGCCGACCAGCTGCTGCGCGACCTGGGCATCGCCGAGGGCGTGACGCTCCAGCTCAACACGCTGGGCGATGCCGAGACCCGCGATGCCTGGCGCGACGCGCTGGTCGCGCATTTCGAGGCGCATCGCGACCAGCTGTCCGAGGACAGCCTGGTGCGGCTGGAGAAGAATCCGTTGCGCATCCTCGATTCGAAGGACCCGCGCGACCGACCGATCGCCGATGCCGCGCCCGATATCGACGCCTATCTGACGCCCGAGGCGCGCGCCTTCTTCGAGGCGGTGACGGCGGGGCTGGACGCGGCGGGCGTCGCCTGGACGCGCAATGCGCGGCTGGTGCGCGGTCTCGATTATTATCGCCACACCGCCTTCGAGTTCGTGACCGACCGGCTGGGCTCGCAAGGGACCGTGCTGGCGGGTGGTCGCTATGACGGGTTGATCGAGTCGCTGGGCGGTCCCGCCACGGCGGGCGTGGGCTGGGCGGCGGGGGTCGAGCGGCTGGCGATGCTGCTCGACGAGCCCGCCAAGCCGGTCATCGACGCGGTCGTCGTGCCGATGGGCGCGGCGGCGGAGCTGCGCGCGACCGGCCTGGTCGCGGAACTGCGCCGGGCGGGCGTCGCCACCGACATGGCGTTTCGCGGCAATATGAAGCGCCGCATGGCCAAGGCGAACGACCAGGGCGCCCGCTATGCGCTGATCCTGGGCGATGACGAGCTGGCGAACGGCCAGGTGCAGGTGAAGGCGCTGAAGACCGGCGAGCAGGCGACCGTCTCGCTCGACGGGGCGGCGCAGGGCCTGTCCGACCTGTTGTTCGAGGACGAGATCGCCGAGGCTCATGGCGAGACGCTCCCTCCATTGGCGCAGCGTCTGACCATCGCATGAAGACCATCTCCGCCGAACGCATCGCGCAGATCGAGGCGCGGCGCGACGAATTGCAGGCGATGATGGCGACCGGCGACCTGCCCTCGGACCGTTTCGTCGCGGTGTCGAAGGAATATGCCGAGCTGGAGCCGGTCGCCAACGCCGCCGCTGAAGTGCGCCGGTTGCGGCAGGAAGCCGACAGCCTGACCTTCATGACGCAGGACGGCGACGACGAATTACGCGAGCTGGCGGCGGAGGAACTCCATGCCAACCGCACCGCGCTGGCCGAGGCGGATCGCCATCTGGCGCTGGCGCTGCTGCCCCGCGACGCCGCCGACGAGCGCGCGGCGATGCTGGAAATCCGCGCCGGGACCGGCGGCGACGAGGCGGCGCTGTTCGCGGGCGACCTGTTCCGCATGTACCAGCGCTATGCCGAACGGCAGGGCTGGCGGGTCGAGGTCATCTCCGCCTCGGTCCCCGATACGGGCGGTTACAAGGAAGTCGTCGCCTCGGTCGCGGGCGCGGGCGTCTTCGCCAAGCTGAAGTTCGAATCGGGCGTCCACCGGGTCCAGCGCGTGCCGGTCACCGAATCGGGCGGGCGCATCCACACCTCGGCGGCGACCGTCGCGGTGCTTCCGGAAGCGGAGGAGGTCGACCTCCAGATCGACGACAAGGATCTGCGCATCGACATCTATCGCTCGTCGGGCGCGGGCGGGCAGCACGTCAACACCACCGACTCGGCGATCCGCATCACCCATATCCCGAGCGGGCTGGTCGTGATCCAGCAGGACGAACGCTCGCAGCACAAGAACCGCGCCAAGGCGATGAAGGTGCTGCGGACCCGGCTCTACGAGGCGGAGCGCGAGCGGCTGGCGGCGGAGCGGGCGGGCACGCGGCGGTCGATGGTCGGCTCGGGCGACCGGTCGGAGCGGATCCGCACCTATAATTTCCCGCAAGGCCGCGTGACCGATCACCGGATCAACCTGACGCTCCACCGCCTGCCCGAAATCCTGGAGGGCGAGCTGGACGAACTGGTCGGCGCGCTGCTGGCGGAGGATGAGGCCGAACGGCTCGCCGCGCTCGATGGGTGAGGGCAGACGTTCCTCTTTCCTCCATTCACACCACCCCGGCGAAGGCCGGGGTCCAGCTACCCTGTCGCCTGAGATGCGCGATGGGTGTCGACCAAGGGCCGGTAGAGACTGGACCCCGGCCTGCGCCGGGGTGGTAGGAACAGTTTAGTGGACGCCCGCACCGCGCTCCTACAGGCCGCCGAGCGTTTCGCCTTTTCCCCCACCGCGCGGCTCGATGCCGAACTGCTGCTCGCCCATGCCTTGGGGATCGAGCGCAACGCGCTGCTGCTCGACCTGAGCCGCGCCGTCCCCGACAGCTTCTGGCCGCTGGTCGAACGCCGCGCCGTGCAGGAGCCCATCGCCTATATCACCGGCACGCGCGGCTTCTGGACGCTGGACCTGGCGGTCGGCCCCGGCGCGCTGGTGCCGCGTGTGGACAGCGAAACGCTGATCGACGCGGCGCTGGCCCATTTCAAGGGTTGCCCGCCCGCCACGGTGCTGGATCTGGGCACCGGGCCGGGGACTTTGCTGCTGGCGCTACTCGACGAGTGGCGGGACGCGGTCGGGCTGGGCGTGGATCGCTCTGCGCAGGCGCTGGACTATGCGCTCGCCAATGCCGCTGCCTGCGGGCTGGCCGATCGCGCGCGGTTCGTACGGGGCGACTGGGCGGCGGCGCTGACCGGCGCGTTCGACTGCATCGTCACCAATCCGCCCTATATCGGCACCGACGAGATCCTCTCGCCCGAGGTGCGCGATTACGAGCCCGGCTCGGCGCTGTTCGCGGGGCCGGAAGGGCTGGACGACTATCGTCTGCTCGCCCCCGAACTGCGCCGCCTGCTCGCCCCCGGCGGGGCGGCGGTGGTCGAGATCGGGCACGAACAGGCGCCCGCCGTGACCATGCTTCTGGAAGCGCAGGGATTCCGGGTGGCGCTGCACCGCGATCTGGGCGGCCGCCCGCGCGCGCTGCTGGCGCATTGAACATTCCCGACGATGCCCCATATTTCACTTGTAGGACCGGCCCCCGACCCGCTACAGCGCGCACAGGGGCACGCGAACATCGACGGCTTGCACCGTGTTTTCGGGACACGACGTGGTTGGGCATCGTCGATGTCGGGCCGATGCCCGTACCCTTCGTCATGCAGTCGCTGCTGTCCGGCGGCCGTGGCAAGCGCCCGTTGGGCGCCAGAGCTTCGCATCGTGCGGGACGCGCGCGGTGCCGGGAAAAGTGGACCTTGTTGGTTTGACGACTAAGGACGAACAGCTTGATCAATAATCGGCAGGCCGGCCGCCGTCGCGGTCGTGGTGGCGGCAATAATGGTGGGCAGCGCCCGGGTGGCAATCCCGGTCGTCCCGACAATGGCAATCGCATCGACAACCGCGCGCGCGGTAACGCCAACCAGCTGTACGAAAAGTACAAGAATCTGGCGGCCGAGGCGCAGCGTCAGGGTGACCGGGTCAACACCGAATATTATTGGCAGTTCGCCGATCACTATTTCCGGGTGTTGAGCGAAAGCCGCTCGCGCTTCGAGGAGCAGAATCAGCGTCGCCAGCGCGAGGAATCGCGCGACGACGGCTTTGACGACGGCTTCGATGGCGGCGACGAGGATTATGGCGACGAGGGCGATCCCATCCGCCCCGGCGAGATGCAGGGCGAGGCGGAGCCGCGTCGCGAACGCCAGCCGCGCGAAGAGCGCAGCCGCGACGATCGCCCCCGTCGTGACCGAGAGAGCCGCGATCGTGAGAGCCGTGACCGTGAGGATCGCCCGCGCCGGGACGACCGCCGCCCGGCCCGCACCGAACAGCCGGTGATGGCCGAAGAGGTGCAGCCCGCCGTGGCCGCAAGTGTCGAGGTCGCCGAGCCGACCGCCGAGGCCGAAGCGCCCCGCCGTCGCGGTCGCCCGCGTCGCGAACGCCCGGCAGAGGCGCAGGCGCAGGACGGCGCGGAAGCGGCCGGCTTCGACGCCGATCGCCTGCCGCCCGCGCTGAGCCCGGTGGCCGACAGCGAGGCTCCCGTCGAGGAAAAGCCCCGCCGTCGCCGTGTCCGCGCCGCCGCTCCGGTCGAGCCGGAAGCCGCGGCGGGCTGATACCGCCCGGACGGAACGAAAAGGCCGGTCGTCGCACCCCGCGACGGCCGGCCTTTTTCATGGAATGGCGGGCGTGGGGCACTCAATCGCGCCGGTCGACCTCCTCGTCATGGCCGGTTCCCGAGCTGAGGAAGACCAGCCCCATCAGCGCGCCGGTCAGCATCACCATGCCGCCGATCCCGCCGATCACCCCCAGCATGGTGACGGGGTTGAGCGGGCCATAGACCTCCGCCAGCACGACCAGCGCGAAGCAGACCGCCACGGCGGCGGCCAGCGTCATCCATGCCATGATCGCGCGGAACCGCGCCCAGGCGAAGGCCGCCTGTTCGGGATCGTCCAGACCGGATGGGGGAGGGGCCATGGCCCGACTATGGGTGCAGCGCCGCGCCCGGACAAGCCGCTCCGGCCGCGTCGGTCAGACGCCCAGCCCGGACCGCCGCACCGGCAACCGCGCCAGGACGCCGCCGGCAATGGCGTTGATCTCCAGCCGGATCGGATGCCGCAGCGCATAGACCACTACCAGCCACGCCAGCACCCCCGCCGCCGCCGCCAGCCCCAGCAGGCCCAGCCCCATCGCCTCGGGCGCCGCGACCCAATGGTACAGCGCCAGCAGCGGCACGACGGTGGCCAGCGCACCGACCAGGCTCTGCGCATAGATGACCAGCATCGCGCGCCAGGCAAAGCCGGTCAGCCGCCGCATCAGCCCGACATAGATCAGGAACCAGGCAATGCCATAGCCGACGCGCGAGGCCGCGGCCGCCTCCAGCCCCGCCATCGCGCCCAGGAGCAGCAGCCCGATCGACGCGGCGGTATCGAGCATGTTGAACACCACCAGCTTGCGAATCCGTCCCAGCACGATGGGCAGCTCGATATGCAGCGGCAGCGCCGCCATGAAGATCTGCCCGATCGCGATCCAAACGAGGAGCGGGGCCACCCCCGCCCAGCGCGGGCCATAGAGCATCAGCACGATCGGCGTCGCGGCGGCGGCCAGGAACGCCATGGCGGGCCAGGTCACCGCGCTATAGGCGGCGACCACCCGCTGATAGGGCGCGGCCAGATCGGCGCCCGAATCGCGCAGGCGGGCAAAGGCGGGATAGAAGACGCCGTCGACCGCGCCGCTGACCAGCATCTGCAACTGCGCAGCCAGGCTGGAGGCGCGACCGAACAGGCCGACCGCGGTCAGGGTCAGGACACGGCCGATCACCAGATCGGGGCTGCGCATCCCGATCCCCCCGCTGATATGCAGCAGCGAGCTGTTCGACCCGAAGCGCAGGATCGGCCCGACGCCCTTCAGCCGGGGCGGAAAGGGCGGACGAAGGCCCGAGCGCCACTGGCCGATCAGCGCGCGCGTGGCTTGCTGCGCGACGGCGGCCCAGGCGAGCGAAAAGGCCGAATAGCCCGCCCAGGCCAGCCCCAGCGAAAAGCCCGCATTGACGATCGCGGCGCCGACATTGACCAGGAACAGCGAGTGATAATCCATGCGCCGCTGCAACATGGCGCTGGGCACGATGCCGAAGGGGACGACCAGATAGGAACCGGCGATGATCGCCAGCAACGGGGTCAGCCGCGCATTGTCGTAGAATTGCGCGAGCGGCCAAGCGAGCATCAGGATCAGCAGCCCGATCCCCAGCGCGAAGATCAGCGAGACCGAAAAGCACGTCTCCACCTGGGCATCGGTCAGGTTGCGTTCGCCTGCGACGAACCGGCTGATGCCGAAATCCTGCACCACCGACACCATCATCGCGGCGGACAGCGCAATCGAATAGAGTCCCATTTCGGGCGGCGACAGGAAGAAGCGCGAGATCAGGACGCTGACGACGAACTGAATCGCAAAGGCGATATACTGCGCGCCGATCGACCAGAGCGCGGCGCCCCGGATCGACGACCCGCTCATCGGCGGATCCTGTCGCGGGC
>NZ_JAVIYW010000002.1:32500-127500 GCF_031453175.1 Sphingomonas sp. SORGH_AS_0870 | reverse complement strand
CTTAGGGTGTGCACGCAAGTGCACGCGGTAGCGGAGCGTTCCGTAAGCCTGCGAAGCGATCTGGTAATGGGTCGTGGAGGTATCGGAAGTGCGAATGCAGACATGAGTAGCGATAAAGAGGGTGAGATGCCCTCTCGCCGAAAGACCAAGGGTTCCTGCGCAAGGCTAATCCGCGCAGGGTGAGCCGGCCCCTAAGACGAGCCCGAAGGGGGTAGTCGATGGGAACCACGTTAATATTCGTGGGCCTGGTGGTGTGTGACGGATCTCGTGTGTTGTACGTCCTTATCGGATTGGACGTGCCTCGAAGAGGTCCCGGGAAATAGCCCCACCGTATAGACCGTACCCGAAACCGACACAGGTGGTCAGGTAGAGTATACCAAGGCGCTTGAGAGAAGTGTCCTGAAGGAACTCGGCAAATTGCCTCCGTACCTTCGGAAGAAGGAGGCCCCATGTAAGCGCAAGCTCTCATGGGGGGCACAGGCCAGGGGGTAGCGACTGTTTAGCAAAAACACAGGGCTCTGCTAAGTCGGCTTCAAGACGACGTATAGGGCCTGACGCCTGCCCGGTGCCTGAAGGTTAAGTGGAGGAGTGCAAGCTCTGAAATGAAGCCCAGGTAAACGGCGGCCGTAACTATAACGGTCCTAAGGTAGCGAAATTCCTTGTCGGGTAAGTTCCGACCTGCACGAATGGCGTAACGACTTCCCCACTGTCTCCAGGACATGCTCAGCGAAATTGAATTCTCCGTGAAGATGCGGAGTACCCGCGGTTAGACGGAAAGACCCCGTGCACCTTTACTGCAGCTTCAGAGTGGCATTGGACAAGAACTGTGTAGCATAGGTGGGAGGCTTTGAAGCATTGGCGCCAGCCGATGTGGAGCCATAGGTGAAATACCACCCTGTTGTTGTTTAATGTCTAACCTCGTACCGTGAAACCGGTACAGGGACCCTCTGTGGCGGGTAGTTTGACTGGGGCGGTCGCCTCCTAAAGAGTAACGGAGGCGCGCGAAGGTTGGCTCAGGCCGGTTGGAAACCGGCTGTTAGAGTGCAATGGCATAAGCCAGCCTGACTGCGAGACTGACAAGTCGAGCAGAGACGAAAGTCGGTCATAGTGATCCGGTGGTCCCTCGTGGAAGGGCCATCGCTCAACGGATAAAAGGTACGCCGGGGATAACAGGCTGATAACCCCCAAGAGCTCATATCGACGGGGTTGTTTGGCACCTCGATGTCGGCTCATCACATCCTGGGGCTGGAGCAGGTCCCAAGGGTTTGGCTGTTCGCCAATTAAAGTGGTACGTGAGCTGGGTTCAGAACGTCGCGAGACAGTTTGGTCCCTATCTGCCGTGGGCGTCGAAATTTGAGAGGAGTTGACCCTAGTACGAGAGGACCGGGTTGAACGTACCTCTGGTGTACCTGTCGTCGTGCCAACGGCGCAGCAGGGTAGCTATGTACGGACGGGATAACCGCTGAAAGCATCTAAGCGGGAAGCCTCCCTCAAGATAAGATTTCTCAGGACGGTCGAAGACCACGACCTCGATAGATCGGATGTGGAAGTGCGGTAACGCATGGAGCTAACCGATACTAATTGTCCTATTCGCGCTTGAGAGCTCCACACCCCCACCATCAGCCCTGGGCTAGATGGCAGGGTGCGGTCATTACCAAGCCAGGTGCATCGATTTTATACCCATCACCCCGCCCACAAAGCGGGGTCAGTATTCGCGGACTCTATTGCCTGGTGGCCATAGCGTCGGTGTCCCACCCGATCCCATCCCGAACTCGGCCGTGAAACCCGACTGCGCCAATGGTACTACTGCTCAAGCAGTGGAAGAGTAGGGCGTCGCCAGGCATTATAGTCCGCGTATACACAAAACCCATTCACATTCGTCCCTGCAAAACACCTCCGCGGGGTGGAGCAGCCCGGTAGCTCGTCAGGCTCATAACCTGAAGGCCGCAGGTTCAAATCCTGCCCCCGCAACCAACGCTATAGAACTCGACACGCCGCCCCCACGGGCGGCGTCGGCGTCTGTGGCATACGCCACCAATGACGCCACGCTGGCCACCACTTCTGCGGCGGGACCCTCCGGTTCATCCGGATAGATCGGCACGGCGAAGGCAGGGGATACCAGCCGCAACAGCGTTGCTTGAACCGATCGCTTGGTTTGCGGCAAATCGCTCCGGTTGGTAATGACAGCGGCCATGGTTGTACCCTTTTCCTCCCGTCGCTCGGTGTCTCAGTCCATCTGGACGATGGCGGTCCTTGTGACGGCCAATATGGTCGGTCTCCCCGCACATGCCCGCGAGCCCTCGACGCGGGATGTCGCCGGATGGACCGTCGCGGTCGGGAAGGATGGCGAGGGGTGTTTCATCACGCGCAGCTATGACCGCACCGGTGGGACGACCCTGTTGCTCGGGCTCGACCCGGACGGGGCGAACCGGCTATCGGTGTTGAACGCGCATTGGTCGATCAAGCCCAAGGCGGAGTTGAAGCTCGATTTCCGTCTGTCGGGCGGCAGCTATCCCAAGCATTTCGCGGTCGGGATCGCGTCGGACGGCAAGCAGGGGTTCGTCACCAGCTTCGAGCCGCAATTCCCGACCTATTTCGCGACGTCCCGGCTGCTCGAGATCACGCGCGGAGAGGTGCCGGTCGAGCGGCTGGACCTGGCCGGCAGCGGCGCCGCCATCGCCGCGCTGCGCCGCTGCGTCGCGGAGCAGCGCGCGCAGGCCAAGGGAGCGGACAGGCCCGATGTTCGGGCCGATGATATTCCGGTCGATCCCTTCGCTCCGTCAGCCAAGGCGAAGCGCAAGAAGTGAGCCCTCTCGCACTGGACGTGCGACGGAACGCCCCAAGTTCACGATATGCGGTGGGCAATAATCGGCTGGGCGAAGAACAGGCACAGTCGAACAGATGACGGATTGCAAGTCGAACGCGACACGGCTTGATTGTTCCAGTTGGTTAATGACTGGAAGAAATGTGATGTCTGCTTTCGCGTCGAAATCCCTAGTGGCGGTTGTGGTGCTGGCCGGTGCGGTCAGCCTTGGCGGCTGTGCGACCAAGTCCTTCGTTCGCGAACAGATCGCGCCGGTGAGCCAGCGCGTCGATACGCTGGAGGCCAAGCTGCAGGAAACCGACGGCACCGCCAAGTCGGCGCTTGCGGAGGCCCAGGCCGCCGCCGGGCAGGCCCAGAATAACGGTCAGCGGCTGGATCAGCTGAATGGCCGCGTCGATGGCGTCGAACAGCGGTTGACCGTGCAGGAGCAGAAGCCCGCACGCCGACCGCGCCATTGATGACCCTGGGGGCGGTGTCGAGTCCCCGATCCACCCTGTCCCCTTTCCTCGGTCGGCCTTCCTTATGGGGAGGCCGATCTTTTTCGAGTATGCCGCACCGATGAAGCCGATCTTGCGCGCCCTGGCCGCGCTGATGATGATCACCCCCGTCGCGGCGGGCGCCGCGCGTCCGCCAAAGCCTGCCAAGGCCGCTCCCGCCGATCCGGTCATTATACCGTCCGACGGCGCGGCGCGGGTCATGGCCTGGGTCGCCGCATCGGGCGACAATCGCGGGCTGCCCTGGGCGGTGGTCGACAAGACGCAGGCGGCGATGTTCCTGTTCGATGCGAAGGGCAAGCTGCTCGCCTCGGTGCCGGTCCTGGTCGGCATCGCGACCGGGGACGAGGCCAGCCCCGGCGTCGGCGGCAAGAAGCTCGCCGATCTGGGCCCCGCCGAGAAGACGACCCCCGCCGGGCGATTCCTCGCCAGGTTCGGACTGCCGGTGGCGGGCCAGCGCGTCCTGTGGGTCGATTATGCGACCTCGGTCGCGCTCCATCCGATCCCGTCGGATGCGGGCGCCAGGGAAAAGCGGCGCGAGCGGATGCTGTCGCCGACACCGGAGGATAATCGCATCACCTTTGGCTGCATCAACGTGCCCAAGGGTTTCTACGGCCGCCAGTTGCGCCCGCAATTCCAGAAGAAGGGCGGCTATGTCTATATCCTGCCCGACACCAAGCCGCTGGAGCAGGTTTTCCCGCGTTTGCGCGTACAGGCCGTTGCCGCTTCCTAGGGCGGATCGACATTCAGTATTACTTCTTCTTCCCCCTCTCTCCCCTGGACAGGGGAGAGGGTTAGCGAAGCTTGCCAACCCGCTGGCTAGCGTAGCTTGGGTGAGGGGTTGAGCGAGCCCAAAGGCTCGCGGCGCTCGCCAAGCGAGCGCCCACCCCTCACCCAGCTCCGACTAAGCCTTTGCTCTCGCAAAGGCCAAGTCTGCGCAACCCTCTCCCCTCTGCGAGGGGCGAGGGGAGGATAAGGCATCGCTGAATGTCGATCGGCCTTAAATTGGATGGATCAGACCGGCCCGACTGCGTCGAGATAGGCATTGCCCCCTTCGTCCCCAAGCCATCCCACGAGCTGTACGCCGGATTCCTCCAGAACCGCCTCATAGGCCGCGGCACCCAGTGAGGCGGACTCCAGCCCGGTCAGCGTATCGCGCCACACGCACGCCTCGCGCGGGACGCTGACCAATAGCCTGCCGCCCGGTTCCAGTGCCCGTGCCATCCGGCGCAGCATGTTCGGTTGCTCCGCTGCATCCAGCAGGAAGAGAAAGCCGATGGCGATGATCCCGGGATGACGGCGGTTGAAAAAATGACTGGTCTGCGCCGGTTCGCACGCGATGGCCATGTCTGGAAAGCGCCGGGCGAAGGCGGCTGCGAGCCTGGGAGCGGCGTCGACGCCCGCCACGCGATACCCCTTGTCGACCAGGGCCTGGGCGATCGGCATGCCGTGGCCACACCCGATGTCGAGAATCGTGGCACCCGGCGCGATATGCCGCTCCGCCCAGTCACAGACCGGCGATGTTCCGATGCCGGAGCGCAGCGCAATGAAGCGATCGGCGACGGCTTCCCAACCGGCGGAACTGTCCTTCATGCTTTCGCCCTCCCGCCCGCTTGAACCGGTTCATAGCACGGCATCCCACCGGCCGATCCGGCATACAGGATCAGACAACGACCGAAATATCCGGTACGCGACATATTTAATCGTTTGCAAAGGCTTGTCCGGTAACGAACTCCCCCATCAAACAGGGGAGAGGGACATTATGCGTCTTCAACGGCTGCTCATTTCGGCCATTCCGTTCGCGCTACTGGTGCCGGCGCACGCTCAGGGGCAGACGGCGCCGACCGACAAGCCTGCGGACGACAAGGCTGCGCGGGCCGATACGCTCAACAAGGATGTGGTCGTCACCGCCGTGGCGCGTGGGCGCGATCGTCTGGACAGCGCCATCTCGACCAGCTCGCTCGGCGCGGCCGAGATCCTGAAGGCGGCGCCGCGTTCGACCGCCGAGATCTTTCGCAACATCCCCGGCATCCGATCGGAAAGCTCGGGCGGCGACGGCAACGCCAATATCTCGATCCGTGGCCTGCCGATCGCGTCGGGCGGCGCCAAGTTCCTGCAATTGCAAGAGGACGGCCTGCCGGTGCTGGAGTTCGGCGACATCACCTTCGGCAATGCCGACATCTTCCTGCGTGCCGATATGAACGTGTCGTCGGTCGATGCCATTCGCGGCGGTTCGGCCTCGACCTTCTCGTCCAACTCGCCGGGCGGGGTCATCAACATGATCTCCAAGACCGGCGAGGTGCCGGGCGGCGCGATCATGGCGACGGCGGGCCTCGACTATGGCGAATACCGGCTCGACTTCGATTACGGGGCCAAGCTCTCCGACACGCTGCGCTTCCATATCGGCGGCTTCTATCACCAGGGCGAGGGGCCGCGCCGGGTCGGCTATGACGGCACCAAGGGCGGCCAGATCAAGCTGAACGTTACCAAGGAGTTCAGCGGCGGCTATATCCGCTTCTACGGCAAGTTCCTCAACGACCGGTCGGCGGCCTATCTGCCCAATCCGGTGCGCGTGACCGGCACCAACGCCAATCCGCGATACGAGAATGTCCCGGGATTCGACATCGCCCGCGACGCGCTGCTGTCGCGCTACGACACCAGCAACGTGACGCTGGACGGGCAGAACAACCCGGTGGTCGACGACAAGCGCGACGGCCAGCATCCGGTGGTCAACGCCTTCGGGGTCGAGACGCGCTTCGACGTGTCGGGTTGGACCGTGACCGACCGGTTCCGCTATGCCGATGTCTCGGGCCGGTTCATCTCGAACTTCCCCTCGGCGGTCGACAGTGCGGCGGCGACCGCGACGGCGCTGGGCGGCGCGGGGGCGACGCTGCGCTATGCCAGCGGGCCGAATAGCGGGCAGGCGATCACCAACCTGTCCGGGCTGAACGGCAACGGCCTGCTCGCGCGCGTGGTGGTGTTCGACACCAAGCTGAACAGCCTGGACAATGTCACCAACGACCTGCGCGCCAGCCGCGTCTACACCATCGGCAAGGGTGAGTTGACCACCACCGCCGGCTTCTACAAGTCGCGCCAGACGATCGACACCGACTGGCTATGGACCTCGACGCTGATGGACGTGCGCGGCGACGGTCGCGCGGCGCTGGTCGACGTGGTCAATGCCGCGGGCGTGCCGCAGACGCAGAACGGCTATTATGCGTTCGGGGCGGACTATTTCGGCGGCTGCTGTCGCCGCAGCTACCGCGTCGATTACAACGTCAACGCGCCGTTCGGATCGCTGAACTACAAGATCGGGCGTTTCGCGCTGGGCGCCAGCGTCCGCTACGACTTCGGCAATGCGCAAGGGGCGATCTTCGGGTCGGATCTGGGTGGCGGTCGCGTCGGCACTACGGTGCGCGACATGAATGGCGACGGCGTGATTTCGGCGGCCGAGCGGCGCGTGGCGGTGATCCCGCTGACCAACCCGGCGCCGGTCGATTATAGCTGGCACTATCTGTCCTACTCGTCGGGGATCAACTTCCGCGTGTCGGAGCCGTTCGCGATGTTCGTCCGCTATAGCCGGGGCGCGCGCGCCAATGCCGACCGGCTATTGTTCGGCCCGGCGGTCAGCACGACCGACGGCCATCTGATCAACAAGGACGCGGCGGTCGACTATGTGCGCCAAGCCGAGCTGGGCCTGAAATATCGCAGGAACGGCATGTATGTGAACCTGACCGGCTTCTGGGCGCGCACCGAGGAGCAGAATTACGAGGCGACGCGTCAGGTCTTCATCGACCGCGAATATCGCGCCTATGGCCTGGAGCTGGACGGGGCGTATAGCGTCGGCCCGTTCAACATGACCGGCGGGGCGACCTGGACCGATGCCAAGATCGTCAGCGACGCGCTGAACCCCGGCGTGGTCGGCAACACCCCGCGCCGCCAGGCCCGGCTGATCTTCCAGGCGACGCCGCAGGTCGATCTGGACCGCGTTACGATCGGCGCGAACGTGATCGGCACGACCAGCAGCTATGCGCAGGACAGCAACCAGCTGAAGCTGCCCGGCTATACGGTGGTCAACGCCTTTATGCAGTTCCGCGCGACCGACCGTATCCTGGTCTCGCTGAACAGTAACAACCTGTTCAACGCCCTGGGCTTTACCGAGGCGGAGGACGGCGTGATCCCGGCCAACGGCATCGTGCGTGCGCGCGCCATCAACGCGCGGACGACCTCGCTGTCGGTGCGGGTCGGCTTCTGAACCGGCGAGGGGGCGTGCGGCCATGCGCCGCCGCCCCCCGCTAGGACCCGTCGGTTCGCTGGCGAAACACCATTGATATGTTAACGGTCGCGGTCGCATAGGCGGGCGATGCAGACGGAGCGTTCGCCCAATATGTGCCTGGAGCCGAATGGTCCCGTGAGCGAGCTTTACCGTCAATCGCTCGTGATGCGCGCCATCGGCACGCCCTTCGTCGCCGATCTGCTGGCGGCGGTGGACCGGCAGTTGGAGAATGCGCCGCAGACCGCGACGCTGATCCGGTCCTGGGGCGCCAATGCGGCATCCTCGGCGATCGCGATGCGGATCAACGCCGCCTTTCACGCGCTCGCGCGGCAGGGCAGGGTGCCGCTGCTCAGCGCGCTCTATGCCGGGGAGCATCGCCGTTTCGACGAGGCGGTCGCGCTGGCGCTGGCGGCGCATGACGGCTTCTTCGTCGACTGGCTGCGACAGGTGCCGCAGACCAACGAGGTCGGGCGAGCGGCGGCGCTTCATGCCGCGCTGATGGTCCTGGCGCGCGACCATGGCCTGGACTTCGAATTGCTGGAGATCGGGGCGAGTGCCGGGTTGAACCTCAATCTGGCGCGCTATGCCTATGACCTGGGCGGCGTACGCGCGGGCATGGCGACCTCGCCGGTGCGGATCGCGCCGGTCTGGCAGGGCGCGCCGCCGCCCGAGGCGGCCGTGGTCGTGCGGGAGGCGCATGGGGTCGATCTCCATCCGCTCGACGTGAACGATCCGGCGGCCTGCGAGCGGCTGGCCTCCTTCGTCTTTGCCGACCAGCCCGAACGCGGCGCGCGACTCGGCCATGCGCTGGCGCTGGCGCGGCAATATCCCCCGCGCATCGCGGCGGGGAATGCCGCCGAATGGCTCGCGACGCAGTTGGCTGACCCGCAGGCGGAGCGGCGTCACCGGGTCGTCCTGCATTCGATGGTGCTGCAATATGTCGATGCGGGCGACCGGGCCGCGATCGAGGCGGCGCTGGCGCGCGCGGGGCAGGCGGCGAGCGACTCGCGGCCCTTGGCCTGTATCGGCTTCGAATGGGATGCCCGGCGCGAGCGAGTCGAACTGCGTTTGCGCTCCTGGCCCGACGGTCGCGACCATATTCTGGCCCATTGCCACCCCTACGGTGCGTCGATCACCTGGCTGGAGGGGTGAATCCCGGTCCGATCGGTCCGTAACTGGACTGGTTTCACTCATAATTAACGCCATCCCCCCTAGGCGTCGTTTCAACGAAAATTTCCAAGAACGACGGGGATCATGCGCATTCATTCCATGATGGCGACGCTGGCATCACTGAGCCTCGTCGCGCGTGGCCGTCCGCTTCATCGGCAGACGGCGTCGGCTCTGGCCTGCCCGGCATGGTGATCCGCATGTCGCCCTCCGCCCCTGTCGAGAGAGTCGCATAATGCTCACGAACATGAACATTCCCAAGAAGCTGGGCGTGTCGTTCCTGGTGATCAGCCTGTCCGCGGCGGTGATGACGATCGTGTTCTTCGTCAACATCTGGGAAATCCGGAGCGCGACGGCACGCAACAACCATGCACAGGAAGTCTATGCCAAGGCGCTGACGCTGGAGACGTCGATCCTGCGCGAGAACAGCCAGCTGCGCGGTTTCCTCGTCACGGCGGACAAGAGCTACCTCAAATCCTATGAGGAAGCACGCAAGGAATATGACACGACCAGCCGCGAACTGACTGCGATGCTGACCGACTCGACCGAGCTGGCCCATGTCGCCAAGTCGCGCGCCGAGGCGACCCGGTGGCGGCGGCAGTGGAGCGACCGGCTGACCGAATGGGTCAAGGCGGGGCGGCGCGACGAGGCGCAGCAGGCGGTGCGCGATGCGGGCAAGGCGGTGTTGACCAGCGACATCGTCCTGCCGCTGCGCGCGGTCCGCGACCAGGAGACGGCGGCGATCAAGGAAAACGCCGCGTCGCAGGAAGGCGCGATCACGACCGCGACCATCGCGCTGGTGCTGGGCGGCATCATGCTGATCGGTATCGCCATCACGCTTCAGATGATGCTGAGCCGCAGCATCGCACGGCCGATCACCGCACTGACCCGGCGGATGGCGGATCTGGCGCGCGGGCATAACGATGTCGACGTGCCCGGCCATGCGCGCGGCGACGAACTGGGCGACATGGCGCGCGCGGTGGTCGTCTTCCGCGACGCCGCCAAGGCCAAGGTCAGCGACGACCGCGAGCGGGAACAGGCGTTGCAGGCGATCGGCTCGGGCCTGTCGTCGCTCTCGGAGGCGGACCTGACCGTCCGTCTGACCGACCTGCCGCCCGCCTTCCATCAGCTGGCCGCCGACTTCAACCGCGCGGTCCAGAATCTCGCGGGGCTGACCAGCCATGTGCGCGGCAGCGCGGGCGCGATCCGCTCCAATATCGAGGAGATCCGGCAGGCGACGGACAATCTGTCGGCCCGCAGCGAGCAGCAGGCGGCCAGCCTGCGCGAAACCGCCGCGGCGGTGGGTGAGATCACGCAAGGGGTGCGCGACGGCGCGCTCAATGCCAGCCAGGCCAATCGCGCCGTGACCGAGGCGCGTGACGAGGCGGAGAAGGGCGGCCAGATCGTCGCCAAGTCGATCACCGCGATGAATGGCATCGACCAGGCCAGCCGCGAGATCGTCGACATCATCACGGTGATCGATGGCATCGCCTTCCAGACCAATCTCCTGGCGCTGAACGCCGGGGTCGAGGCCGCGCGGGCCGGGGACGCGGGCAAGGGCTTTGCCGTCGTCGCCTCCGAAGTCCGCGCGCTGGCGCAGCGCTCGGCGGATGCGGCATCGGACGTGAAGTCGCGCATCCTGTCGGCGATCGAGCATGTGAAGTCGGGCGTGGTGCTGGTCGACGAGACCGGCAACGCGCTGCAACGGATCATCGGCAAGGTGTCGGACGTCAGCACCGTGGTCGACGTCATCGCGCGCTCCTCCGAACAGCAGGCGCACAGCCTGAGCCAGGTGAACATCGCGATCGGCGAGATCGATTCGGTGACTCAGCAGAATGCCGCGATGGTCGAGGAATCGACGGCGGCGGCGACGATGCTGGCCAAGGAATGCGGCGCGCTCGTTTCCTCGGTGATGCGCTTCAACGTCGATCCGGTTGCCTCTGCCGCGACTGGCCATGCCGATCGCGTGTCGCCGATGCGGCTGGCCTCGTAGCAAGCCCGTCCCCTGACAGGGTCGGAGTGACCTTGGGCCGATCGCCATTCAGCGATCCCTTTCCTTCCCTCGCCCCTCGCAGAGGGGAGAGGGTTGCGCAGACTTGGCCTTTGCGACAGCAAAGGCTTAGTCGAAGCTGGGTGAGGGGTGGGCGCTCGCGAAGCGAGCGCGCGAGCCTTTCGGCTCGCTCAACCCCTCACCCAAGCTCCGCTAGCCAGCATCGCTAACCCTCTCCCCTGTCCAGGGGAGAGCGGAAGAAGACGCAATACTGAACGTCGATCCACACTGAGGGGATCAGGCCTCGCGGCGCATCTCGAAGGTCCGCGACAGGCCGTGATAGAGCTTCTCGCGGCACACCAGCGCGCTGACCCCGTCGGCGATATAGGCGGTGGCGAACATCGGCAGCATCAGGCCGCGGCTGTTCGTGGTTTCGGCCAGGATGATGACCGCGGTCAGCGGCGCGCGGACCACGCCCGCGAAATAGCCGACCATGCCCAGGATCACGATCGCCGATGACGGCGAATCGGTGAAGACCGACCGCAGGATATTGCCGATCCCCGCCCCGACCGCGAGCGAGGGGGCGAAGATGCCGCCGGGCAGCCCGGCGACCGCCGTGGCCAGCGTCGCGACGAACTTGGCCGGGCCGAACCAGAGCGGCGCGTCATGCCCCGCGATCATCGCCCGCGCCGCGCCGTAACCGGTGCCCCAGGTCAGCCCCGTCGCACAGCCCAGCGCCCCCACGACCAGTCCGCACAGCGCGGCGAACAGGATCGGCTGCGCCTTGGCCTGGCGGGTGATCCGATTCGATCCCGTGGCCAGCGTCAGCATCAACCGGGAAAAGGCGCCGCCCGCCAGCCCGCCGACGATCCCGGCGACCGGCACCACGAACAATGCCGAGGCCAGGCTCATATGCGCGCCGATCAGCCCGAAATAGACATAATCCCCCTGCACCGACTGCGCGACCATGCCCGCGATCACGATGGCGGCGATGACCAGCAGGGTCACCCGCTGCTCATAGGCGGAGGCGAGTTCCTCGATCGCGAAGAGCAGTCCGGCCAGCGGCGTGTTGAACGCCGCCGCCACGCCCGCCGCGCCGCCCGCGATCAGCACCGCGCCGCGCAAGGGCACGCGCAGCAGCCGGTGGCTCAGCCCCATCACGGCGGCGGCGATCTGCACCGTCGGCCCCTCGCGCCCTACCGACGCACCGCCCAGCACCGCGACCAGCGTCAGCAGCGCCTTGCCGGTCACGGTGCGGATCGACACCAGCGAATGGGTCGCCCCCTCCGGATCGCCCTGCGCGGCGATCACCTGCGGAATGCCCGACCCGCGCGCGAGCGGGACGTAGCGGCGGGTGATCCACACCAGTCCCGCAAAGATCAGCGGCGTCGCGACCAGCGGGGCATAGGGGTAGCGCGCGGCGAATCGGCCGAACATCTCCCCCGCCGCATCGGCGGCCAGTGCGAAGACGGTGGCCGCCAGCCCGATCGCGATCGCGCCCAGCAAAATGGCGAGTCGCGTCCGGAATCGCACGGATTGCGGGCCACGGCTGCGGAGCAGCGCGCGGTAGCGCGCGGGTGTCCATCGGAGGGGGTTCGATCGGGGCATGCCACCGTCTTACCCCGCCCGCCGGATAAGGCTAGCGGGGGTGCTTGCGATCATGGTCGCAAGCGACGAATTCCGCGATCCGGCCAGCGGGGCCGCGCGGATGCGCTGCCCCGCTCGTCCTCACCAGTTCACGCCCGCACGGGCATAGAGATAACGGCCGTTGAACCCGAAGGGCGAATAATAGGGGAAGCCCAGCACGCCGGTCGAGTTGTTCGCCGCGATCTGGCGCTCCGGATAGACGTCGAACAGGTTGCTGACGCCCAGGCCCAGCTGCACGCCGCGATCGGCGGTGTAGCGCAGCTCCAGATCGGTGATCGCGCGGCGTCCGACCGGCACGTCGGCGGCGGCGGTGGTGCCCGGCTGGATCACGTTTCCGTAATAGGTGACGCGCGCCAGCGCGCCCAGCCGGTCGAGCGACCAGTCGATGCTGCCCGTCACCTTCTGGCGGGGCGTGCCCTGTTCCAGCGTCAGGATGCGGCTGCGCGCGAACAGCGTCGGCGCGGGGTTCAGCACCGCGGTCGAGGTCGGCACGCGGGTCACGTCGACATCGTTGATGTTGCCCGCGACGGTGAAGTCGAACACCCCCGCCTGGGTCGTGCGCCAGCGATAATGCGCGACCGCGTCGATCCCCTGCGTGGTCGAGGCCAGCCCGTTGATGAAGAAGCGTGCCGCCGACACGTTGAACGGCGCGAGCAGCGCGGCGACCTGTGGGCTGAACGTCGCCTGGATATTCTCCGACAGGCCCAGCTGGTTGCGCAGCTTGATGCGATAGGCGTCGACCGTCAGGTCGAACCCGCCGAACCGGATCACCGTGCCCGCCGACAGGTTGGTCGACTTTTCCGGCTCCAGCGACAGTCCGCCCAGCGCCGCGCCGACCGAGGAGACCGAGGGGAAGGTGCCGGTCAGGATCGGCACGCCATTGGTCACGACCGAGGCGATCTGGGTGAAATATTGCTGTTGCAGCGACGGCGCGCGGAATCCGGTCGAGGCGGTGGCGCGGAAGGCGAGCCAGTCGGCCACGTCGTAGCGCGCCGAGATCTTGCCGTTCGCCGTGCTGCCGAAGTCCGAATAATCCTCGAACCGGCCCGCCAGGCCCAGCAGGAACTTGTCGGTCACCTGCGCCTCGACATCGACATAGGCGCTGACGTTGCGGCGGCTGCGCTTGGTCTCGTTGCGCGGCGAGAAGCCGCCAAAGCCCTGTGCGCCGGGCGATGCGCCCGCCACCGCGCCGCTGGTCGGATAGCCATAGGAGGCCAGCTCGCCCGCGACGATCTTGTAACCCTCGCGCCGGCCCTCCAGCCCGAAGGCCAGGTTCAGCGACTGGAAGACGTCGAACTTGCGCGTCACGTCCAGCCCGGCGACATATTGGTCATAGATCAGCGCGCCGTCGTCGAAATTGCGCGGGGTCGCCGCGCCATAGGCGTAATTGGCGGAATTGAGCGTGCGGAAGGCGATCTTGTTGCGGCCATAGCTGAACGACAGGTCGACATCGAACCCGGCCAGCTGGCCCTTGAGGCCCGCCGCCGAATTCAGGTCCTGCGACTTGGTGTTGATGATCGGCAGGAAGCCGTCGGGATAGCCCGCCGTGCGCGTCGCGGCGCTCGCCAGCCGGGGGAAGGCGGCGCTGCGCGAGTCGCGGTCCTGATAGCCGACCCAGCCATACAGGCTCCATGTGTCGGTCAGCGAGGTGCCCGCATTGATGAAGCCGGTATATTGCTCGACCGCCGGGTCGCCGTAACGGCCGGTGATCCGGGTCGGGGTGACGCGCGGGTCGAAATCGGCGCGGTTGGTCGGCTGGCGGTTCAGATACTCGCCCGAGACGGTGATGAAGCCGTCCTCGCCAAAGCCGATCCCCTGCCACAGCGAGGCGGTGACGGCATGTTCGCCGGTGACGTGGCGGCTGCCGCGCGCGGTGTCGACCTGGGTGTCGTAGAAGCCGTAATTCACCTGTGCGCCGCCGCCCGACCGGGCCTGGCGCAGCCGGAGGTTGACCACGCCCGCGATCGCGTCCGAGCCATATTGCGCCGAGGCGCCGTCGCGCAGCACCTCGATCCGGTCGAGCGCGACCGTCGGGATGGTGTTGAGATCGACCGCCGCCGATCCGCGCCCGACCGTGCCGTTGGTGTTGAGCAGCGCCGAGGTGTGGCCGCGAATGCCGTTGATCAGGACCAAAGTCTGGTCGGGCGACAGGCCGCGCAGCGTTGCCGGGCGGATCGAGTCGGTGCCGTCATTGGCGGAGGGACGCGGAAAGTCGATCGAGGGCGCGACCGCCGACAGCGCCGCGCCCAGTTCGGTCGTCCCCTGCCGCTGAAGGCTCGACGCGCTCAGCACGTCGACCGGCGAAATGCTGTCCAGCCGGGTGCGCCCCTCGACACGCGTGCCGGTGACGATGATGTCATTGCCCTCGCTGGCGGTCGTCGCCGCGTCGCCACCGGTGGGCGCGCTCTGCGCCGGTTCGGACGGCTGGCCGGGGGTGGCCTGCTGCGCCCAGACCGGCATCGCCGTCAGGCTCGCCAGAAATGTCCCCGCCAATGCGGCCTTGCGAAGCTGATGCACGCGTCGATCTCCCTTGTGCAGCCCTGTCCCTGAAGCAGGCTATATGCGCCCATGCGTCCGATTGATCGGCGGAGAAAATCTGTGCGCTGCACAAGAGGCGGTTGACCGATAGGGAAGGGCGTCAGAACCGCCCCTCGAAACTCAACCCCAGGATGCGGGGATTGGACAGGGTGCCCCGCACGCGGCCGTCGAAATCGGTGTAGAAGGACGTCGGCTGCTGTCGGTCGAAGATGTTGCTGGCGATCAGATAGGCGCCGAAATGCTGGTTCCGCCACCCCAGCTTGGCATTCACCAGCGTCAGCGGGCGGATGTCGCGCACGCTCTGGTTCACCGTGTCTTGGTAGAAGGCATCGCGGTAGGTCGCATTCACATTGGCGAACAGCCCGCTATCGTCGTGCCACGTCCCTCCGGCGGAGGCGGTCCAGTGCGGCGCGTTGGCGAATTCATTGCCGCTGGCCGATCGTCCGAGCGTGCCGACCGGGACGGTGAAGTCGAGGAACTTCGACCGGCTGTGCCCGACCCCGACATACAGGTCGAGCGTGCGGGTCGGCCGCCCGCGCAGCTCCGCCTCGAAGCCATAGAGGCGCGACTTGCCCGCATTGACGACCTGGGTGTCGAACACCGCGCCGGGGGTCAGCCGCACCGCCACCTGCTGGTCGCGCCAGTCGATATAATAGGCATTGGCATTGAAGCTGAGCTTGCGGTCGAACCAGTCGGATCGCAGCGCGACTTCATAGTTCCAGGTATATTCGGGGGCATAGGTGAAGGCCTGGCCGCGCTGCTGGTTGATGCCCGCCCCGCCGGCGCGATAGCCGCGCTGCACCGTCGCGCTCAGCCCGATATTGGGCGCGACGTCCCAGGTCAGTCCCAGCTTGGGCAGCCAGGCGTCATAGGTGATGGTCCGGATCGGCTCGACGCTGGTCGCCCCGGCGGCGGTGGCGACCAGCAGGGCGTTCAGCCGGGTGACGATCGGCGCCAGCGCGGGCACGGGCAGCCGCGCCGGATCGGGCAGCGTGCCGTTGAGCACGACCGACTGGGTGGCGCCGCGCTGCTGCCGCTCATTGTCGTAGCGCAGCCCGGCGCGCAGTTTCAGCCGCGCGGTCAGCGGGAAGGTCAGGTCGGTGAACCCGGCCAGGTTGCGGGTCAGTCGCGGCTGGGTCAGGCGGTTGCGGATCGGAACGACGCCGCCATACAGGCCCAGCACCGTGTTCACGACCGGCTGCGACAGGCCGAGCGCCAGCAGCTGCCGGTCGACGCCCAGCCGGGTCAGGTTCAGATCCTGCGTCGCCTCGAACAGATAGTCGCGATTGTCCTCGCGCAGATAATAGGCGCCGACCAGCCCCTGGACCCAGGGCAGGTCGATGCCCAGCCGCAGTTCCTGCTGCACCGTCTTGGCGGGATCGCGGGTCAGGCTGAGCTGGCCGGGGGTCGCGTTGCGATCGGGATCGGCGACATAATGGGCGCGGACGTCGGAATAGTTGGTGACGGAGGTCAGGTCGAACCCGCCGCCCAGCGCATAATGCGCTTCCAGCGTGGCGATGTCGCTGACCACGCGGGTATCGGTCGCGACGTCCTCGGTGACGATGCGGTCGGTAGGCTTGTAGGGGGCGTCGAACTCATAGGCATAGACGCCGCGCACATGGCGATCGTGCAGATAGGTCGCGACCACCCGCAGTCCGGGGAGCGCGTCGGGGGTGACCAGCAGCTTGCCGCGCAGCGTCTCCGACTGGCGGGCATCGGCGTCGCGGTGGAGCGTGGTGTTGTGGACCAGCCCGTCGGTCCGGGCGACCTCGCCCGCCAGCCGGAAGGCGATCTGGTCGCCGAGCAGCGGGCCACCGATCGCCGCGCCTGCGCGCCGCTGGCCATCGGGGCCGGTCAGCATCACGCGCGCCTGGCCGCTCCATTCGTAACCGGGGTCGGTGGTGCGCACGATCACCGCACCCGCCAGCGCGTTGCGCCCCTGCACGGTCGATTGCGGCCCGCGAAACACCTCCACCTGGGCGATGTCGTAAAGGTCGAGCGGCCCGGTGTTCAGCGCCGCACGGGGCAGCACCGCGCCGTCGACATAGACGCTGGCCAGCGCCCCGTCGCCCGCGCCCGAGACGTTGAAGGCGTCGATGCCGCGGATCGTGAAGCTGGTCCGGTCGGCGCCGATCGAGACGTTGGGCGTGCGCTGGAGCACGTCATAGACGTCGAGCAGATTCTGGTTCCGGATCGTCTCGGCGGTGGTGACGGCGACGCTGGCGGGGGTTTCCTGCAAGGTGCGACCGGCCTTTTCCCCCAGCACGACGATGTCGTTGCTGCTGTCCTGCACCGCCGCATCGGGCTGCGGCGGCGGTGCCACCTGCGCGAACAGCGGCGTCGCGGCCGAGCCAAGGAGCACGACCAGCACCGATCGAACCATCATCGTCTTATCCCCCATTTCGTTACGCTCGCGCGCTAATCATCGTGATTATGCGAGTCAATCTCATTATCATGATGGGGGCAGTCGGGGCGGTGACCTTGGCGATGGTCGATCGGACAGACCCCCGCCCTGTCCGCCGGGCGCCGCCAGGCACGCTCGCTCGGGCAGGGGCGGATGGGTGTCCGGAGGGGTTAGTCCTTGATTCCGCGGGGTTGTGAACGTCCGCTGGACAGGATGGCATGGATGCAACAGAGAAGGTGCAAAGCAAGCGATACTGGGAGGATGACGGTGACGAAGGGCATGATGGCGAGCGGGCTGGCGATGATCGCGCTGGCCGCGACCGGCATGAGCGGGCAGGGCGCGGCGCAGACCCGGACGCACAATCGCGCACAGCCGGCCGCGAAGGCGACCGCGCCCTCCGCCGCTGCGGCCCGCGCCCGTGCCGACCGGATCGTCGCGCAGATGACCCGCGCGGAGAAGATCCTGCTGGTCCATGGCCTGTTCCCCACCATGGCGGCGGGCAAGACGCGCGAGGAACTGATCCCCTCGGCCGGGCATATCGACGGCATCCCCCGGCTGGGCGTGCCGGTGGTGCGCGAAAGCGACGCGTCGCTGGGCGTCGCCAACCAGGTCGAGCAGCGGGTCGGCGATGTCGCCACCGCGCTTCCCTCCGGCCTTGCCACCGCCGCCAGCTTCGATCCCGCCATCGCCCGCGCGGGCGGCGCGATGATCGGTGCGGAGGCGCGCGACAAGCGGTTCAACGTGCTGCTGGCGGGCGGCGTCAACCTGACCCGCGATCCATGGAACGGCCGCAACTTCGAATATCTGGGCGAAGACCCGCTGCTGGCGGGGACGCTGGGCGGCGCGCATATCGCGGGGGTCCAGTCGAACCGCATCGTCTCGACGATCAAGCATTATGCACTGAACGCGCAGGAGACCGGCCGCGCCGTGCTCGACGCGCGGATCGGCGAGGCGGCGCTGCGGATGAGCGACCTGCTCGCCTTCCAGATCGCGATCGAGAAGGGCCAGCCCGGATCGGTCATGTGCGCCTATAACAAGGTCAATGGCGACTGGTCGTGCGAGAACCGGCACCTGCTGACCGATGTGCTGAAGCGCGACTGGGCCTATCCCGGCTGGGTGATGAGCGACTGGGGCGCGGTGCATTCGACTGCGAAGGCCGCCAATGCCGGGCTGGACCAGGAATCGGGCGAGGAACTCGACAAGGCGGTCTATTTCGGTGCGCCGCTGGCCGAGGCGGTGGCCAAGGGGCAGGTCAGCGAGGCGCGGCTGGACGACATGGTCGCGCGCTATCTGACCGGGCTGATCGAAACCGGCGCCTATGACGCCCCCGTGCCCGCGCGGGCGGTGACCCCTGATTATGCCGCCCATGCCGAGGTGGCGCAGCGCGCGGCGGAGGCGGGGATCGTCCTTCTCAAGAATGACGGCAACCTCCTGCCCATCGCCCGCACCGCGAAGCGGATCGTGGTGATCGGCGGCAATGCCGATGTCGGCGTGCTGTCGGGCGGCGGATCGTCGCAGGTCCGCTCGGTCGGCGGCGCGCCGGTCGAGATTCCGCTCGCCTATGGCGGCTCGGCCTCGTTCGCGCGGATCACCTATCACGCCTCCTCGCCGCTCAACGCGCTGCGCAAGGCGCTGCCCGGCGTCCAGATCGAATGGCAGGACGGGCGCAACCTGAACGCGACGGTGGCGGCGGCGAAGAATGCGGACATGGCGATCTTCTTCGCGACGCAATGGACGACCGAGGCCGACGACGTGCCCGACCTGCGGCTGCCCAACCAGCAGGACGCGCTGATCGCCGCGATCGCCGCTGTCCAGCCGCGCACGGTGGCGGTGATGGAGACCGGCGGACCGGTGCTGATGCCCTGGATCGCCAAGGTCCCCGCAGTCGTCCAGGCCTGGTATCCCGGACAGCGGGGCGGCGAGGCGCTGGCCGCGATCCTGACCGGGCGGGTCGACCCCTCGGGCCGCCTGCCGATCACCTTCCCCGCCGACGCCTCGCAACCGCCGCGCCCGCGCCCCGTCGGGCTGGACAAGCTGAGCGAGGTCGAAGCGGCGGCGGCCGCCAATCCGGCGGCGGCGGGCGGGATCACGCTCCAGAGCTTCCCGGTCGAATATGTCGAGGGCGCCGATGTCGGCTATCGCTGGTACGAGAAAAAGGGGCTGAAGCCGCTTTTCCCCTTCGGCCACGGGCTCAGCTATACCAGCTTCGCCTATCGCAACCCGGTCGTCACCGGCGGGCGGACGATCAGCGTGACCTTCGACGTGGTGAACACCGGCCAGCGCGCCGGGTCGGACGTGCCGCAAATCTATGTCGCGCGCGACGGCAGCGGGGACGCGATGCGGCTGGCCGCGTTCCAGCGGGTCGCGCTGAAGCCCGGCGAGACCCGGCGCATCACCCTGATCGCCGAGCCGCGCATCGTGGCGGATTACGATACCGGCCTGCCCGGCTGGCGGATCAAGGGTGGGCGCTACCGGGTGGCGCTGTCGCATGACGCCGCCGACCGCGCGATCGTGACCAGCACGACCGTCGAGGCGCAGACGATGAAGCCCTGAGCGGATGGCCGATCTCCGGCGGCGTGATCGGGGACAGGGGGCCGCGGCGATGTCCGCGCGCCCCATCCCGCCCGTCCGTGCCTCCTCGCACCGCCCCTTGCCGCTGGGCCTCTTCGCGCTGGCCAATGCGGGCGGGGTGATCGCCTATCTGCCGCTGCTGACCCTGCTGCTACCGATCAAGGTGGAGGCGATCGACGGCGCGGGGCGGATCGGGCTGTTGTCGCTGATCGCGATCTGCGGCGCGGCGGCGGCGAGCCTGGCCAATATCCTGTTCGGTTGGCTGAGCGACCGGACCCAGCGCGCCGGTCATGGCAGGCGGGTGTGGATGGGCCTGGGGATCGTGGCGATCGCCGCCAGCTATGGCGGGTTCGCGCTCGCCACCACCCCGGCGGCGCTGATCGCGGCGATCCTGGCCTTTCAGCTGGCGGTCAATGCGCTGCTCGCGCCGATGATGGCGATCATGGCCGAGGAGATACCCGACGACCAGCGCGGCACGGCGGGCGGGCTGCTCGCGCTGGGCAGTCCGGCGGCCTCGGCCCTGTCGACGCTGCTGGTCGGATCGGCGATGCTGGGCGAGCATGGCCGGATGGCGGTGCTGCTGGGCATGAGCCTGATCCTCATCCTGCCGCTGATGCTGACGCGCGCGCGGATCATGGTCCCGGTCGAGGCCAAGGGCGCGTCGGGCCCGCTGCCGCCGCGTCGCGACCTGGTCGTCGCGGGGCTGTCGCGGCTGTCGATCCAGGTCGCCGCCATCGTCACCCAGGTCTATCTCCTCTATTATTTCGAGGCGATCCTGCCGGTCGCTGAGTGGGCCGCGCTGCCGCGCTGGATCGGGCAGCTCTTCACCATCGCCTTCCTCGCGCCCCTGCCGATCGCGCTGATCCTGGGGCCGCTGGCCGACCGGACCCGGCGGCGAAAGGGCATCCTGCTGGTGGCCGCGCTGGTCGCGACGGCGGGGCTGGTCGTCATGGCCTGGATCGGGATGGGGGGAATCGGCGCCGACTGGCGGATCGCGGCGGTCGCCTTCGTCGTCTACACGACCGGCTCTTCGGTGTTCGTCGCGCTCCATGCCGGTCTGATCCTGCAACTGCTGCCCGATCCGCGCCACCGGGGACGCGACCTGGGGCTGTTCAACCTGACCAACACGGTGCCCTCGATCATCGGCGCCTCGCTGACCTGGACGTTCGCCACGCCACAGGATTTCACCACCGTCATGGTGGTGCTGGCGCTGATGACCGGGCTCGGGGGATTGGCGATCCTGGGGGTGCGGACCTGGGAGTAGGCGCCGGACCGCGTCGCAGGCGGGGCGAATGGCGAGGGCGCAGGGGAACGTCGGCCCCCGGCGGCGCATTGCCCCCGACAAGGAGAGCGACCATGGACGATGCCATCAAGCCGACGACCGAAACCGCGCGCCCCAATCTGTCGACCGAGCATCAGCGCGACGGCGATGCCCGCCGCCCCAGCGATACGCTCGACAAGGGGCAGGCCAGCACCGAGGGGGAGGATGCGCCGAAGCGGAAATCCTCGCTGACCTGAGGAGACGCCCCGTCCTATCCGTAGTGACACAAGCCAGAACGGGGCGTCGAGGACCGTGCGGAAGCCCGACCTCGCGCTCCCCTTACCGTCAGGCGGTTTAAAAAGCGCCAAGGAATCGATGAGCTGCGGCGGAATTACACCAGCCCCGGCCCCTCGACCACCAGCGCGACGCCGATATCGTTGCGCAGCGCGGGGGGCAGGTCGACCTCCAGCGCCTCGGCGGTCCGGCGGAAGGGCAGCGGCGCCGGATCGCCGGGAATCGTCACCCGCTGCACCGATCCGGTCCGCGCGAGCGCGGGGAAGCGCGCGACATCGTCTTCGGGCCAGCCCAGCGTGAAGCCATGGACCGCCGCCCCCTTGCGCACATAGCGCACGTCGCGCGGGGTATAATGCGAATCCTGCCCGCCTTCGTTGAACTGGCCGCCCTTCGACGCGGTGGGGCCCTCGCCCAGCAGGCGCCAGGGGCGGGTGGCGTAGATCGCATCGCCATAGCGGCGCATCCACGCGCCGATCCGCTCGACGATCGCCTCTTCCTTCTCGTCGATCGTGCCGTCGCCGCGCATCGGCACCGACACCATCATGTTGCCGTTCTTGGCGATGACGTCGCACAGCGTGTGGATGATCTTGCGCGGCGTCTTGTACCCGTCGCGCGCATAGAGATCGCGGTCGTAATGCCAGTTGCCGATGCAGGTCTCGGTCTGGAAGGGATAGGGCTGGATCGACTGGTGTGCGCCGCGCTCGACATCGTCGACGATCCCCGCAAGCCGCTCCGGCGGCGTGTTCTTGGCGGTCACCACCGCCTCGTTGCGGCCGCCGTTCCGCTGCATCGAGCTGTTGTACATATAGGCGGCCATATCGAGCCCCGCCTGGCCCAGCGGCAGCGTGAAATTGTCGAAATACAGGAGGTCGGGCTGATAGAGGTCGACCAGCTCGCGACAGCGCAGCCGCCACTGGCGGACAAAGGCCGGGTTGGCGGCGGGCGGCTTTTCGTCCCAGACCCGGTCGTTCTTCTCGTGCCACGCATCGGCCTCGGCGATCGAGCGGAAGCCGTCGGGCATCTTCATCGTCGGGCCGGTATAGAGCTGTTGCGGGTCCAGCCCGTCCCACCATTGCCCGCGCCCGTCCGCCCGGGTCAGCCGTGCCGCGTCATAGCGTTGCCCGGCGCGCGGACCTTCGGGATCATAGCCATAAGCGGGCTGATACCAGTGCCAGGCATGCCCCGAATGGTTGGACACGCCAAAGCGCAGGCCCCGCTCGCGCGCCAGCTTCGCCCAGGTGCCGACGATGTCGCGCTTGGGGCCGAAGCGCGTCGCATTCCAGGGATGATGGCTGGACGCATAGGAATCGAAATTGTCGTGGTGATTGGCCAGCGCCATGAAATAGCGCGCGCCCGACCGCTGATAGAGGTCGAGCAGCCGCGCCGGGTCCCAGTTCGCGGCGGTCCAGCGCGGATACATCTGCAGGAAGCCGATATCGGCCGGGTGGCCGTAATGCGCCAGGTGATGCCGATAGGCGCGGGTGCCCTGCAGATACATTTCGCGCGCATACCAGTCGCCCGCCTCGGGCACGCACTGCGCCGACCAATGCGCCCAGAAGCCGAACTTGGCATCGCGGAACCAGTCGGGCGCCTGATAGCCCGCGACCAGCGAGGACCAGTCGGGCCGAAACGCCTGGGGCGTCGCGGCCCCGGCATGACCGGGAAGCAGCGCGGATCCCCCGATGCCTCCCATGGTGGACAGGAACGATCGGCGGCCGATCTGCATCGTTTTTTCCCCTTGGAGGCTGAGGCACAGGTGCGGAACCGCGAACTTGCCTGACAAAAGCACGCGCGTCCATGGGCTTGCATGGCGCAAGGCGCGGGCGTTGCGATCCGGCACGGCGCGGTATCGCGAGGCTCCCCCACGGAAACGTGCCGCGCCCCCGGTCGGGTGATCGCATGCGATCGGGCGCACGAGCGGGGCGGTCCGTCCCTGCCGCTGCCCTGGACCGGGCCGAAGCGGGATTATCCCCGAATGTCGGACAGTTGACAGACAGCGAAAAAGCGAAGAGTGATGCTGGTAACGTTACCAGATATAACGGAACGAGATAGGGAGTGGAGACGATGATGACGGGAACGCGCGCCCGCCGTTCGGGCAAGAGCGGCATCGGACCGGCCAGCCTGGCGGTCCTGGCCCTGTGTATCGCCATGCCGGCCCAGGGCCAGACCGCGCCGGCGCAGGATGGCGCAACGGTCCAGCCGGGGCAGGACGCTCAGGCGGGGCAGGGCGATGTGGCCTCGCCGCCCGCCGATGCCGGGGAAGCCCAGACCCGCGACATCATCGTCACCGGCTCGCGCATCACCACCGGCGGCTTCACCGCGCCGACCCCGACCACGGTGATCGGCGAGCAGCAGATTCAGCAGAATGCGCAGCCCAACATCTTCACCACGGTCGCGCAGCTGCCCTCGCTCCAGGGATCGACCGGCACCTCGGTCAACACCTTCAGCACGTCGAGCGGGCAGCAGGGGCTCAGCTCCTTTTCGTTGCGCGGCGTGGGGGCGATCCGTACCCTGACCCTGCTCGACGGGCAGCGCGTCGTCGGCGCCAACGTCACCGGCGTACCCGATATCAGCCTGTTCCCGCAGCTGCTGATCAAGCGGGTCGATGTGGTCAATGGCGGCGCCTCGGCCTCCTATGGTTCGGACGCGGTCGGCGGCGTCGTCAACTTCATCACCGATACCCGGTTCAAGGGGATCAAGGGCAATGTCCAGGGCGGCCTGACCACCTATGGCGACGACCAGCAGGTGCTGGTCCAGCTGGCGGGCGGCACCAGCCTGTTGAACGATAGCCTGCACCTGATCGCCAGCACCGAATATGCGCATGAGGACGGCGTCGGCGGCGGCGAGTTCGGCACCGCGCTGGCGGGCGGGCGCGACTGGTTCCGCCAGTCGACGCTGATCAACCGCAACGTCCTGAACGACGGGACGCCGCAATATCTGTTCCGCGACTATGCCCAGCCCTATAACTACACCAAATACGGCCTGATTACCGCCGGGCCGCTCCAGGGCATCGCCTTCGACCAGGCGGGCAATCCCTTCCAGTTCCAGTATGGCTCGGGCGGGGTGCCTGCGCGCGACGCGGCGGGCAATGTCCGCGGCTGTCTCCCCGGCTTCTGCCTGGGCGGCGACCTGTCGGGCAATGTCGATGCGGGCCGCTCGCTCCAGTCGAAGATCCAGCGGGTGAACAGCTATGGCCGCATCGGCTACGACTTCGCGCCCAACGGCGAAATCTATGGCACGGTCAATATCGGCCAGGTGAAGACCAACAACCAGCCGGTCGGCGGCATGAACCGCCCGAACCTGACGATCGAGTGCGCCAATCCCTATGTCCCGGCGGCGATCAAGGCGGCCTGCACCACGGCGGGCATCACCAATTTCCAATATGGCACCAGCAACGCCGCGCTGGGCAACAGCCAGGTCTATACCGATCGTCGCCAATATCGCTTCGTCGCGGGCGCCAAGGGGCGCGAGGCGGTCGCCGGGTCCGACTGGTCCTACGACATCTATTACGAGCACGGCACCAACTATACCGATGTCGATGTCAGCAACATCATGCTGTCGCGCCGGTTCAACCAGGCGATCAACGCCATCACGCTGAACGGCGCGATCGTCTGCGCCGATGCGACGGCGCGGGCCAATGGGTGCCAGCCGCTCAACATCTTCGGCGGCAATCCCTCGGCGGAGGCGCTCAGCTATATCATCCCGCAGAACGGCGCCTATCAGCGGACGCGCCAGACCCAGGACGTGATCAGCCTCAACTTCTCGGGCTCGCCCTTCTCGTCTTGGGCGGGGCCGGTGTCGGTGGCGTTCGGCGGCGAGTTCCGCCACGAATTCTACCGCGTGCGCGCCGATCCCTACGGCGCGGGCTTCGCGAACAGCCCGGCCAACGGCGCCTATCCGGCCGACCCGGTGCTGCTGGCGGACGGCAACAACTGGTATGCGGGCAATTACAAGAACGGCAACGGCGCCTATAGCGTCAAGGAGGCGTTCCTCGAGGCCGATCTGCCGATCATCAATTCGGATGCGGGCGGGCGGGCCAATATCAACGGCGCGGTGCGCGTCACCGACTACAGCACCTCGGGCACCGTCTGGGCGTGGAAGATCGGCGGCACCTGGGACCTGCCGGTCGACGGCCTGCGCATCCGCGGCGTGACCTCGCGCGACGTGCGCGCGCCCAATTTGTCGGAACTGTTCGCCGCGCCGGTCACGACGACGCTGCCGGGCTTTTTCGATCCTTTCCGCAACGTCAACGTGCTGGCGCTCCAGAACACCATCGGCAACGTCAACCTGACGCCCGAGATCGCGCGCAACACCACGCTGGGCATCGCCTTCTCCAACTCGGCGGCGATTCCGGGGCTCAGCCTGTCGGTCGACTATTACAAGATCAAGATCACCGACGTCATCTCCAGCCTCGGCGCGCAGGACATCGTCAACCTGTGCTTCCTGAACATCGCGCCGGAGACGTGCGGCGTGTTCAACCTGAACAACCCCAACGGTCCCAATTTCATCAACGTCCAGTCGTTTAACCTGGCATCGATCCTGACCGACGGTTTCGACATCGAGGCGAGCTATCGCTGGCAGCGTCCGCTGGGCCTGCCGGGCAGCCTGACGCTGCGCGCGCTGGCGACCAATATCCGGCGGTTCATCACCGATACCGGCCTGCCCGGCACCATCCCCAACGACACGGCGGGGGTGAACATCGGCAACACGCCCAAGTGGAAATGGCTGGCGGTGCAGACCTATGCCACCGACGACTGGTCGCTGCTGCTGCAGGAACGCTGGTTCAGTGACGGCAAGCTGGGCAACCAGTATATCGAGTGCACCACCGGCTGTCCCGCCTCGACCGCCAACCGGCCAACGATCGACACCAACTTCATTCCCGGCGCCTTTTATTTCGATGTGGGCGGCACCTATAACGTGACCCCGGCGGTCACCGCCTATTTCAAGGTCGACAATGTGTTCAACCGCGATCCGGCCCGTTCGCCCTATTTCGTCAACCCCGCGCTGTACGACGTTCTCGGGCGGGTGTTCCGCGCGGGCGTGCGGTTCAGCTTCTAAAGGAAACAGGCCATGACCCTGTCGCGGATCATCGCTGCGTGCCTGCTGCTCGCCCTGCCGGGCAGCGCCCTGTCCATGCCGGAGCCGTCGCGGGAGCGTCCGGGGAGCAACCCGATCATCCGGGACCGCTTCACCGCCGACCCCGCGCCGCTGGTCGTCGGCGACCGGCTGTACCTCTATGTCGGGCATGACGAGGCGCAGCGGGACGAGATGTTCAACATGAAGGAATGGCTGGTCTATTCGACCACCGACATGCGCCACTGGACACCGCACGGGCCCATCATGAACGTGCGCGACTTCAAATGGGCCAAGAAGGACGCCTGGGCCAGCCAGACGATCTACAAAAACGGCAAATACTGGTTCTATGCCGCGGTCGAGCATGACGACACCCATCCGGGCAAGGCGATCGCGGTCGCCGTGTCCGACAAGCCGACCGGCCCGTTCGTCGATGCCAAGGGCTCCGCGCTCGTCACCAACGAGATGACGCCCAAGGGCACGCACAGCTGGGAAGATATCGACCCGACCGTGATGACCGACGATGACGGGACGACCTGGATCGCTTGGGGCAACCGGCAATGCTATATCGCGAAGCTGAAGCCCAACATGATCGAGATCGACGGCCCGATCACCGAGATCACGCCGCCGCATTTCGAGGAGGGGCCCTGGCTGCACAAGCGCGGCAAGCTCTATTACCTGACCTATGCCTCGCTCGACCGCACGACGCAGCGGGACGAGCATGTGTCCTATGCCACCGCGCCGTCGCCCAAGGGGCCATGGACCTATCGCGGGCTGCTGACCGGATCGGGCAAGTACAGCTTCACCATCCACCCCGGCATCGCCGACTTCAAGGGCAAGTCCTACCTGTTCCTCCACAACGCCACGCTGGCGATCGGCGACCAGAGCGGATCGATCGGCCGCCGCGCGGTGACGGTCGAGCGGCTTTACTACAATCCCGACGGGACGATGAAGCCGGTGGTCCAGACCGAAGCCGGCGTCACGGCAGCGGGGCGGTAGGGGGGTGAGTCCGTCCGCCAAATTGGGGGCATCCATCCGTCCATTCCTCCCCTGCAAGGGGAGGGGGACCATGCGCAGCATGGTGGAGGGGTGTCCCCGCTGATGGAGCGCATCATCGCCAGCGGTGACACCCCTCCGTCAGGGCTTCGCCCTGCCACCTCCCCTCGCAGGGGAGGAATGGGGGCGTCAGGAACGCGGTGCGGCGGTGGAGTCGCGTTCGACCAGCCGGTGGTCGAGGATCGTGACGCGCGGCTCTCCGTCGGCCCTCGGCGCCCCGCCGCGAATCTCCTGGATCAGCATCTGGAGCGCCGCCTCCGCCAGCGCGCGGACCGGCTGGTGAACGGTGGTCAGCGGCGGCCAGAGCGTCGTCGCGGCGATGCTGTCGTCGAAGCCCGCCACGGTCAGGTCGCCGGGCACGTCCAGATGCCGCCGATGCGCGACCGAGACGATCGCGGCGGCCATGTCGTCATTGCTGGCGAAGATCGCGGTCGGCGTCGTCGCACCGTCCAGCAGCGCCTCGCCCGCCACCAGGCCCGAGGCATAGCTGTAATCGCCCTGCACCACCTGGGTCTCGATCCCGCCCGCTTCCTCGACCGCCGCCCGAAAGCCCGCAAGCCGCGCGATGCTGGCCGACTGGTCGGGATTGCCCAGCACGAAGCCCAGCCGCCGGTGGCCCAGCCCGATCAGATGTCGGGTCATGTCATAGGCGGCGCGGTTATTGTCGATGCCCACGCACACCGCATCGGGCGCGACGCCGCCGATCACCGCGACGGGCAGCCCCGCCTCGCGCAGGATCTCGCGCACCGCCGCCGACTCGCCCAGCGGCGGCGCCAGCAGCACGCCCGCGATCCGCTGCGCGATCAGCCCCTCGATCGCCGCGCGCGACGGCGGCTTGCCGTTTTCGCCCTTCAGCAGGAACAGCTGCGCCGCGCGGGTCGAGGCGTCCTCGAACACGCCGACCAGCAGCTCGCTCATGAACGCCGCACTGGGGTTGGAATAGATCACGCCGATCCGGATCTCGCGCGCCGTCACCAGGCTGCGCGCCATCAGATTGGGGGTGTAGTTCAGCTTGGCGATCATCTCGCGGACATGCGCGCGCACCTCGTCGCGCACCCCCGCATCGCCGTTGATGACGCGCGACACGGTCATCGGCGACACGCCCGACGCCTTGGCCACATCGATGATCGTCACGCCGCGCGGGCGCTGTCGGGTACGCGTCAAAAGCCCAATATCCTGTCGTCGCGGGGCCTGTCGCCCCGGTCGTCTTCCATCGCCGTGCCTTGCCGTAAGGGGGAAGGTCAATGCCGGGGATGCGTCCCGTCGGCGAAAATCCCGATACAATCGAAAGGCGCGGCGTGACGCGATTTCCCTATATCCGCTGGACGATCATCGCGCTGTTCGTCGGTGCGATGGTCATCAACTATCTGACGCGCAGCATCCTGGGCGTCGCCGCGCCCGCGATCATGACCGAGCAGCATATCTCGGCGCAGCAATATTCCTGGATCACCGGCGCGTTCCAGTTCGGCATCATGTTCCAGCCGGTGGCGGGCTATCTGCTCGACCTGATCGGGTTGAAGATCGGCTTCACCCTGTTCGTCGCGGTCTGGTCGTGCATCACCATCGGGCATGGCTTTGCCAGCGGCTGGATGGGGTTCGCCGGGCTTCGCGGCGCCTTGGGGCTGGTCGAGGGATCGGCGCAGCCCGCGGGCATGAAGCTCGTCGCCGAGTGGTTTCCGGCGCGCGAGCGCGGGCTGGCGGGCGGCCTCTATCAGATCGGCGCCTCGTTCGGCGCGGTGTTCGCCCCGCCGCTCGTCGCCTGGGCGGTCTTTCACCATAGCTGGCGCGCGGCCTTTTTCGTGGCGGGCGGGCTGGGGCTGCTCTGGGTCGTCGCCTGGCTGTCCTGGTATGCGCCGCCCGCCCGGCACCGAATGCTGTCGCCGCGCGAGCGCACGCTGATCGTCGAGGGGCAGGAGGCCGCGCTCGCCAGGAAGCGCCGCCGCCCGCCGCTGCGCGAATTGCTTGGCCGTCGCAATCTCTGGGCGATCGCGGCGGCGCGGTTCCTGGCCGATCCGGTCTGGGGGATGCTGTCGCTGTGGATGCCGCTCTATCTGGTGCAGGCGCGGCATTTCGACCTGACCCAGATCGCGCTGTTCGCGTGGCTGCCCTTCCTCGCCGCCGATCTGGGGTGCCTGTTCGGGCCGGCCGTCGTCGCCTTCCTCCAGCGGCGCGGGATCAACCTGATCGACGCGCGGCGCGGGGCCTTTACGTTGGGCGCGGTGCTGATGACCGGCATGATGTTCGTGGGCAGCGTGACCAGCCCGGTCGCCGCCGTCGCGCTCCTGTGCCTGGGCGGTTTCGCGCACCAGACGCTGTCTGTGACGGTCATCACCCTGTGCTCCGACCTGTTCCCGCAGGATCAGGTGGCGACCGCGACCGGCGTGTCGGGGACGGCGGCCAATCTGGGCGTGCTGCTCTTCACCCTGACGCTCGGCTCGCTGGTCGATCAGGTCGGTTATCAGCCCTTCTTCATCCTGCTCGGCCTGCTCGATCTGGCGGGCGCGGCTCTCCTCTGGACCCTGGTGCGCAAACCCGCATGACCCCGATCAATCCCATCCTGCGCGGCTTCAACCCCGATCCGTCGATCGTCCGGGTGGGCGAGGACTATTATATCGCGACCTCGACCTTCGAATGGTATCCGGGCGTCCAGATCCATCACAGCCGCGATCTGGCGAACTGGACGCTGGTCGCACGGCCGCTGGTGCGCGCGGGCCAGCTCGACATGCGCGGCAATCCCGATGGATGCGGCGTATGGGCCCCCGATCTCAGCTACAAGGACGGGCGCTTCCACCTGATCTTCACCGATGTGAAGCGCTATGGCCGCACCACCATCGACGGCGCGAAGGGCGCGTCGCTGCGCGATTTCCACAATTACTGGGTGTCGAGCGAGCGGATCGACGGCGACTGGACGGACGCGGTCCATCTGAACAGCAGCGGATTCGATCCCGCGCTGTTCCATGACGATGACGGGCGCAGCTGGCTGCTCAACATGCTGTGGGACCATCGCCCCGACCGCAAGCGCTTCGCGGGCATCGTGGCGCAGCAAATGGACCTGGCCACCGGCCGCCTGATCGGCGAACGGCGCGTCATCTTCGAGGGGACATCGCTCGGCTTCACCGAGGGACCGCACCTCTACAAGCGCGACGGCTGGTATCATCTGCTCGTCGCCGAGGGCGGGACAGAGCGCGGCCATGCCGTGGTGATGGCACGGTCGCGCGCCCTGTTCGGCCCCTATGAGACGCATCCCGACGGCCCCGTGCTGACCATGCGCGACAGGCCCGACGCGGCGCTCCAGCGTACCGGCCACGGCGATCTGGTCGACACGCCCGAGGGGGAGACGTGGATGGCCTATCTCTGCGGCCGCCCGCTGCCCCAGAGCGACCGCTGCGTGATGGGGCGCGAGACGGCGATCCGGCGCATGGCCTGGGGCGCGGACGGCTGGCTGCGCTGCGCCGAGGAGCCGCCGGTGGTCGATGCCCCCGAACGGGTCGAGGCGCATGACGCGTTCGACTCGCCCGATCTGCCCGCCGCCTTCCAATGGCTGCGCACGCCCGATCCCGACCATCTGTTCAGCCTGACCGCACGGCCGGGCCATCTGCGCCTGTACGGGCGCGAGACGATCGGCAGCCATTTCACCCAGTCGCTGGTCGCACGCCGTCAGACCGCGTTCCGCTATGACGCGCAGACGCTGGTCGACTTCACCCCTGAGCATTTCCAGCAGGCGGCAGGGCTGGTCTGTTATTACAACAGCAGCAAATATCTCTACCTGCACCTGACCGCCGACGATGCGGGGCGGCGGCAGGTGCAGGTCCTGTCGGTCCTGCCGATCGGCGAGGGGCGCAGCGTGCTGAGCGCGCCGGTCCCCGCGCCCGAGGGGCCGGTCGAGCTGCGTGTCGCGGTCGATCATGAGCGGCTGCGCTTCGCCTTCCGGGCCGAGGGGGCGGGCGCGTGGCAGTGGCTGCCCGAGGTGTTCGACGCCAGCCTGTTGTCGGACGAGGCCACGTTGCAGGGGCTGCCCAATTTCACCGGCACCTTTGTCGGCATGGCCTGCCAGGACATGGCGGGCACCGGGCGCCATGCGGATTTCCGCTGGTTCCGCTATGTGGACGATCCCGAACCGCACGAATGACGGCAAACAGGCCGGGCGGGTCAGCCGCCGCGATACGCCTGCGGATAGAGCCAGGGTTTGGCGAGCGCGATGCCCGCCAGATTCTGGGTCCGCCTTATGTGGCGAAGCCGGAAGCGACCCGGCGGGCGCGGCAGCTCGGACCACAGCCGGTGATGCGCGCGATACGCGGGCGGGACCCGGACGCGTCCGCTGGCCTGCCCGATGACCGCGAGCGAGTCGCCCAGCAGCAGCGCATCAACCAGCCCCGTCTCTTGCGCCAGCCGGGTCGCGGCGATCAGCGCCAGCCATTCGGCGTCCATGCTGTCGCCCGGTCCGGCCATGCGCGCGACATGGGCATGGCCGCCCATCACCACCGCCCATTCCAGGCCGGTGGGACGCAGCCCGCCATCGAAGAAGATCTTCACGCCGCGATGCTGCGCGCGACCGCCTCGGCCGTCTTGATGCCGTCGACCGCCGCCGACAGGATGCCGCCCGCATAGCCCGCGCCTTCGCCCGCCGGGAACAGCCCGCGGGTGTTCAGGCTGTGCCCGTCCTCGCCGCGCGTGAAGCGGACGGGGGAGGAGGTGCGCGTCTCGACGCCGGTCATCACCACGTCGGGATGGTCATAGCCCGCAATCTGGCGGCCGAAGACGGGGATCGCCTCGCGCATCGCCTCGACCACGAAGTCGGGCAGGCATTGCGACAGGTCGGTCGGGGTGACGCCGGGGCGATAGGAAGGCGTGACCGATCCCAGGCTGGTCGAGGGCCGCCCCGCCAGGAAGTCGCCCACCCGCTGCGCCGGGGCCTTGTAGTTGGAGCCGCCCGCGACATAGGCGCGCTCCTCCCAATGGCGTTGCAGCGCGAGGCCCGCCAGCGGATCGCCGGGAAAGTCGCGCTCCGGATCGATCGCGACGACGAAGCCCGAATTGGCGTTGCGCTCGTTGCGCGAATATTGGCTCATCCCGTTGGTCGCGACGCGCCCCTCCTCGCTGGTGGCGGCGACCACCGTGCCGCCGGGGCACATGCAGAAGCTGTAGACGGTGCGCCCGTTCTTGCAGTGGTGCGAGATGTGATATTCGGCCGCGCCCAGGATCGGATGCCCCGCCTGGTGGCCGAAGCGCGCGCGGTCGATCCAGCCCTGCGGATGCTCGATGCGAACCCCGATCGAAAAGGGCTTGGCCTCAACATGGACGCCCGCCGCCTGGAGCATCGCGAAGCTATCGCGCGCGCTGTGCCCGATCGCCAGGACGACGTGATCCGCCTCCAGATAGCCGCCGCCGTTCAGATGCAGCCCGCGCACCCGCCGCTCACCCGATCCGTCGGTCTCGATGTCCAGCCCGTCGACGCGCGTCGAGAAGCGATATTCGCCGCCCAGTTCCTCGATGGTCGCGCGCATGCTCTCGACCATCGTGACCAGGCGGAAGGTGCCGATATGCGGATGCGCCTCGGTCAGGATCTCGGGCGGCGCACCGGCCTTCACGAACTCGGTCAGCACCTTGCGGTTCAGGTGGCGCGGGTCCTTGATCCGGCTGTAGAGCTTGCCGTCCGAAAAGGTGCCCGCCCCGCCTTCGCCATATTGGACGTTGGATTCGGGGTTCAGCACGCTGCGGCGCCACAGGCCCCAGGTGTCCTGCGTCCGCTCGCGCACCACCTTGCCGCGCTCCAGCACGATCGGCCGGTATCCCGCCTGCGCCAGCACCAGCGCGGCGAACAGGCCGCACGGCCCCGCACCGATGACGACGGGGCGCTTCGCACCCGGCGGCGGCGCGGCCGGCAGGTGATAGCGGGTGTCGGGGGTGCGCTGCACATCGCGGTCGCGGCGAAAGCGTTCGAGCACCGCCGCCTCGTTCTTCAGGTTCACGTCGACCGAATAGACGAGCTGGATATTGCCCTTGTCCCGCGCATCATGGCCGCGCCGGGCGACGGTGAAGCGGATCATGTCGCGCGGGGTCACGCGCAACCGGCGGCAAATGGCCGCGGGTAGCGCCTCGTCCGCATGATGGAGAGGCAGTTTCAATTCACTGAGGCGGATCATCCCGTGCGCCATACAGAATTGCGCGGCGGGCCGCCATTGCCCGCGTGTGTCGGGCGTCAGTCGAGGATCAGCATCTTCTGGATGATCCCGTTCCCTTCGCGCCAGGTGCGAAAGCCCATGGCCTCATAATAGCCAAGGCCAACGGCATTCTCCGCGCCGATCGACGCATCGACCCGGCCCAGCCCGGCGGCGATCGCGGCCTCCCGGCTGACGGCGAACAATGCCTTGCCGACGCCGCGACGATGCGCGCGCGGACTGATATGCGTGCCGATGATGCCCCATCCCTCGGGCACATCGTAGGGATTGCCCGCGACGGCGCGTTTCAGCGACTGAAACCCCAGCACCGCGCCATCGCCATCGACCGCAACGCTGCACCGTATCCCCTCGGGTCCAGCGATGTAATGCGACAAGGCAAAGGCCGGATCGTGCGGGCGTACCCGGCCGGTCAAAGCGATGATCTCGCGGAGGACTCGGCTCATCGGCACGGCATCGTCCGGAGTGGCGGTGCGAATGATCATAGGGTCTTCGACGTGGTGAACGGGAACGCCATCCTATCAGGCGGCGGCGTGATCGCCAGCGCCGGGGTTCACATCCGGGCGCGGGTCAGGTGATGGCGCGGGGCCTCGGGCACGGCGACCTGCGCCATGATCTCGGCCTGCAGGGTGGGCCAGCCTTCGCCGAACCAATATTCGCCGCGTTCCGCCCGGATGATCGGGTCGCCGCTGGTCGCGACATCCTCGACGGGCAATGTCTGCTGGTCGGGCACGTCGAAGAAGCTGCGCACGATCGGCGTGGTCGGGCTCTCGCCCTCGCGCACCACGATGCCCAGCCGGTTGGAGTGCAGCCGGACCAGCGCGCCAAAGGGCTGGATGCCGAGACAGGCGATGAAGGCGCGCAGCATCGCGGGGTCGAAATGCCCCTCCCATTCCAGCATCTGGGCCAGCGCCTCGTGCGGCGACCAGGCGCGTTTGTAGGACCGGATCGAGGTGACCGCGTCATAGACGTCGCACACCGCCGCCAGCCGGGCGAAGCGGCTGATCTCCTTGCCCTTCAGTCCGTCGGGATAGCCGGTGCCGTCCATCTTCTCGTGATGGTGGAGGCACACGTCGAGAATGCGCGGGTCGAGATCCTCCAGGTCGAGCAGCATGCGATGCCCCAGGCCGGGGTGAAGCCGGATCTGCGCCAGTTCCTCGCCGGTCAGGCGGCCGGGCTTGTCGACGATCTCGGCGGGGACCTGCATCTTGCCGATATCGTGCAGCATCCCGGCCAGCCCGGCGACGCGGACATCGTCGTCGTCCATGCCCAGATGGCGGGCCAGCCCCATCATCAGCGTGCCGACCGCGACCGAATGGATATAGGTATATTGGTCCTTGTCCTTCAGCCGGGTGACCGCGATCAGCGCGGCGCCGTTATGGCTGGTCGCATGGGCGATCTCCTCGACCATGGGCAGCAGGTCGGCGGTGCGGATGGCGCGGCCCAGCCGTGCCTCGGCGAACAGCCTGGTGACGGCGGCGATGGCGCGTTCGGCGGTGGCGGCGGCGCGCTCCAGCTCGGTGGGCGGCTTGCGGCGCCGGGGGCGGATCGCGACGACCGGCTCGGGCGCGGCGGCGGGGGGCTCGGCGGGCGGGGCGGGATCGTCGCGGTCGCGGCTGTCGGCCATGGCCATCACCTTCAGCCCGCGCCCCTTGGCCAGATCGATGGTGATCTGCGGCACCGATTCGTGAATCAACGCCTGGTCCTGCGGACTGATCAGCAGAAAGCTGCGCCGCCAGAACGGGTTGTGAATCCAGGAACAGTGCACGGCATGAACGAACATGCCCAATTCCGCCTGATCCCCCCGGATCCGGATATACCGATTCGTGTCCCCATCGTCACTCATGGACCGCGCTTAACCGAGAGCAGGTAAAGGCTTGGTTGCGGTCTGGCGGGACGCGGCCGCGCGCGCGGGCCCCGCCGCATCGGTCCGAAAGAGCGACCGATTTGGTCAGAGTGGCGCCGCACCCGACCAGCCCGCAATGCGATAATCACTTGCAATAGCGTTGACTATGCGAGTCTTTAGCAATAGCGCGCGGGCAAAGGGGAAATCATCATGTCACAATCCTTCATCGCCTTGTCCTGCGTGGGCTTTTTGGCGACCGCACCGGGGATCGCCGCCGCCGAGGATGCGCGCCGCGCCGATCCCGCCGCGACCCATGCGCAGGACGCCACCGGGCAGCGCGACGTGGTCGTGACCGGACAGCGTGCGACCGGCGCCGCCGTGCTGGAAAGCCCCAAGGCGACCGCCCCGCTGCTCGACACGCCGCAGACGATCACCGTGGTCAGCGAGCAGACGATCCGGAAACAGAATCTCCAGACGCTGCGCGACGTGCTCCAGACGATTCCGGGCATCACCTTCGGCGCGGGCGAAGGCGGCGGCGGCTATGGCGACTCGATCAACCTGCGCGGCTTTTCGGCGAGCAACGACGTCACGATCGACGGCGTCCGCGACAGCGCGCAATATAGCCGGACCGACCCGTTCAACCTGCAGCAGGTCGAGGTCTATAACGGCGCGAACAGCGTCTTCAACGGATCGGGATCGGTCGGCGGCACGATCAATCTCGTCTCCAAGGTGCCTACGGCCGAGACGCTGACGATCATGCAGGGGTCGGTCGGCACCGACAATTATTATCGCGGCGCGGTGGACAGCAATGTCCGCGCGTCGGACCTGGTCGCGCTGCGGCTGAACGCGGCCTATCATCACAACGACATACCCGGCCGCGACGTCGAGAAGATGGAGCGCTGGGGCGTCGCGCCCTCGGTCACGATCGGCATGACCGGCCCGACCAGCCTGACGCTGGCCTATGTCCATCAGGAGGATCGCAACACGCCGGTATACGGCGTGCCCTATTTCGACAACGGGCTGGTCGACGGCTTCGTGCCGGGCGCGAGCCGCAGCGCCTATTTCGGCACCGCCAATCTCGACCGGCAGGACATTACCGTCGACCGGTTCACCGCGACCTTCCGGCATCAGGTCGATGCGCATCTCAGCCTGCGCAACCTGACCCGCTGGCAGCAGGTCACGCAATATAGCGTCACCTCCGCGCCGCAGGGGACCTTCTGTCTCGCCTCGACCGGGCGGCAACCGATCACCGCGACGCCGGGCGCGACCGTGGGGGCGGCCTGTCCCGCCAATGTGCCGCCGGGCTATTATCTGCCGTCCGGCCCACGGGGCTATGTGCGCGATCAGCGCAACCAGATGCTGTACGACCAGTTCGACGTGCGGCACGAGGCAGGGGCCAAGGGCGGCCTTCACAATGTCCTGAATGTCGGCCTGTCGGGGACGCTGGAGAATTACCGCATCACCACCGCCTCGCTGCTGCGCAACGCCAATGGCAGCGCGGTCTCGCCGCTGCCGCTGATCGCCATCGCCGCGCCGAACACCGACTATACGGGGCCGATCAACCTGACCACGACCGCCCAGTCACGCAGCGAGACGCGCAACCTGGCGGTCTATGCCTTCGACACGCTGGAGCTGAACCGCTTCTTCGAGCTGAACGGCGGCGTCCGGTACGAATATCAGGAGGCGAATTTCCGCGCCCTGCCGCTGGCGGTGGTGCCGCCGGGGACGACGGCGCTGACCGCGCTCCAGGCCCAGCCGCAGGTCAGCCGCGAGCGGCTATTCTCCTGGCGGGTCGGTGGCGTGTTCCACCCGGTCGAGAATGTCAGCCTCTATGCGGGCTATGGCAATGCCAAGACCCCGTCGTCCGCGACCGTGCGGCTGGGCTGCGGCGTGCCCTCGACCGCGACCGCCGCGAATCCGTGCGCCGTCGCGCCCGAAACTGCGAAGAATTACGAAGTGGGGGTGAAGGCCGGGCTGTTCGACCGCCATCTGGAGGTGACCGCCGCCGTCTTCCGCAACGAACGCACCAATTACCGCGTCCCCTCCAACGATCCCGCGCTGCCCGCCGGGCTTCAGGTGCTGGACGGGCGCAGCCGGGTGGACGGCGTCGCGCTGGGCCTGTCGGGGGCGATTACCCCGGCCTGGACGATCTTCGCCAACTATACCTATCTCGACGGCAAGGTGTTGCAGAGCATCTCCAACCGCGACAAGGCGGCGGGCGTGGCCGATGTGCAGGCGAACAGCCAGCTGATCCAGACACCCAAGCATTCGGGCAGCCTGTTCACCACCTACAAGCTGCCCTTCGGACTGGAGGTCGGTTACGGCCTGACCTATCAGGGCGACTTCGCGACCAATGCGCCGGTCGCGGCCAATCGCACCCAGTACCGGGCGGAGGATTATCTGATCCACCGCGCCTTCCTGGCCTATACGCTGGCCGAACGCTGGACGCTGCAGCTCAACGTCCAGAACTTCACCGACGAGAAATATGTGACGGGCGTGCGCAACAATGTGAACGCGACGACCGGCGTCGTCACCGGCGGCTGGGCGGTGCCCGGCGATCGGCGGCAGGCGACGCTCAGCCTGTTCACCAACTTCTGAACGGACTAGCGTTGCCGTCATGCTGATCGCCATTCCCGATGTCCTCGACCCCGCCGGCGTGGCGCAGGTCCGCGCGATCGTCGATGCGGGGGAATGGGCGGACGGCAACGCCACCTCCGGCCCGCAGGCTGCGCTCGCCAAGCGCAACGCGCAACTGCCCGAGGACTCCGCCGCCGCCACCCAGGCGGGGCGGATGGTCCTCGACGCGCTAGGCCGGTCGCCGCTGTTCGTGGCGGCGGCGCTGCCGCTGAAGGTCTATCCGCCGCTGTTCAACCGCTATGCCGGGGGGCAGGCGTTCGACGTGCATGTCGACAATGCGGTCAGGCTGAAGCGCGGCAGCGATTTCCGCATGCGCAGCGACCTGTCGCTGACGCTCTTCCTCGAAGACCCGGCCGCCTATGACGGTGGCGAGCTGGTGGTCGAGGATCTGTTCGGCGAACAGCGGGTGAAGCTGGGCGCGGGCGATGCCGTGCTCTACCCCGCCTCCAGCCTGCACCGGGTCGAGCCGGTGACGCGCGGGTGCCGCGTCGCCTCGTTCCTGTGGATCCAGTCGATGGTCCGCGACGATGGCGAGCGGCGCATCCTGTTCGACCTCGACCGCGCGATCCAGCGGGTCGGGGCGGAGAAGGGGCAGGGGGACCGATCGGTGGTCGAGCTGACCGGCGTCTATCACAATCTGCTGCGCCGCTGGGCCGACGCCTGAGCGGATCGCCCCGGTCCGGGCCGGGGCGACAAGCCCTCAGAACCGCCCGCGCAGCGTCACCCGCACATTGCGCGGCGCACCCGGCATCGTCCACACATCGGCATAGCTGCTGCTGATATAATAGACGTCGAACGGATTCTCGAGGTCGAGCCGCACGTCGAAGCGCGGCGTCACCGCCCAGGTCGCATCGGCGCGCACGATCGTATAGGCGGGCAGGCGATAGCCGCTGGCGAAGGGGTCGCCGTTGCGCGCGCCGACATGGGTGACGCCGCCGCCGACCGTCACCGTCCCCACCCGCTGATGCAGGTCCAGCGCGGCGAGATGCTTCGGGACATTGGACAACGTGGTGCCGATCAGCGCGGCGTTCTTGTCGTTGCGCACCGTAGCGTCGGTGTAGGTGTAGGTCGCCGTGCCGGTCAGCCCGCTGGCCAGCCGCAGGTCGGCCACCGTCTCGACCCCGCGCGACCGCTGGCGGCCGATCTGGGTCTTGGTGAAGACGTCGGTGGCATTGGGGTTCAGCACGTTGCGCTTGGTCATGGTGAACAGCGCGGTCTGGCCGGTCAGCGCGCCGCCGAACAGCGCATATTTCGCGCCGATCTCGATGGACTCGCTACGCTCGGCATCGAAGCTGCTGATCCCGTCCGATGGGTTCAGGCGCAGCGACTGGCCCCAGCTGGTGAACAGCGAGAAGCGCGGGCTGGCCGCCCAGCTCAGCGCGGCGCGCGGGGTGATGCCGCGGTCGACCGTATCCAGCCGCAGATCGCCGCGGACATGGTTCACCATCGTCTCGCGAAAGCTGTTCCAGCGCGCGCCGATCAGCGCGGTGAAATCGCCGAAGCGGATCAGGTCCTGCGCATAGAGGCTCTCGCTGCGGAAGGAGTGGTGGCGGTTCTGGAACGCGGTCGGCACGGGCAGGGGCTGGCCATAGACGGGGGCAAAGGCGTCGATGGTCAGGATTGGCGCGCCCGGCCGCCCGCGCGCCTGGTCCATGCGGAAATCCATGCCGTGGCGCACCCGGTCGGCCCCGATGCGCAGCTCGTGCGACAGGCCCAGCCAGTCGAGTTTCGCGGTCAGCTCGGCCCGCGCGGTCAGGTCCTGCCAGCGGAAATCGTGGAAGCGCCGCGACCGTCCGATCGTCCGGCCATCGGCCTGCACCCCGCGCCCGCCGAAATCGGGCTGGGTCGCATAGCCGGTCAGGAAGCCGTCGCGGCTGGACAGCCCGGCCTCCAGCGAGACGCGGTCGGACAGCGCGGCAAAGACGCTGCCCTGCTGCCACAGCATGCGCTGGGTCATCCGGCCATCGGCGGGCTCGCCCAGGAAGGTGTCGCGGTCCATCGCGCGCGCATTGCCCTTGATCGCCGCCACACCGCGATCGATCGGCGCGCGGTTGCGCATGAATTCGGCCTGGTAAAGGAACCGCAGGTCCTGGCTCGGGGTGAACGAGACCGAGGGGGCGAGCAGCAGCCGGTCGGTGTGGACGAACTGGCGGAAGCTGTCGCCCTGTTCCGACACGCCGATCAGCCGCGCGGCCAGCGTATCGGTCACGGGGCCGCTGATGTCGCCGGTCGCGCGCAGCCGGTTCCAGCTGCCATAGCTGAGCGAGGTTTCGCCCTGGAGCGTCGTGGTCGGCGTCTTGGTGACGATGTTGAGCGAACCGCCGGGCTCGCCCAGCCCCGACAGTGCGGCGGCGGCGCCCTTCAGGAATTCGAACCGCTCGACCGTGGCGGTGTCGACCGGCGCGTTGAAGCCCAGATTGCTGTTGAACCGGTTGATGAGGATGTCGGGGCCACTATTCTCGTTCCCCGCAAAGCCGCGGATCGAATATTTGTCCCACAGCCCGCCAAAGTCGTTCTGCCGCGCGACCCCGCCCGCCAGGTCGATCGTGTCGTCCAGCCGTGTCGCGCCCAGCCGGTCGATCAGCGCGCGGTCGATGACGCGCAGGCTCTGGGGATAGCGGGCGGGCGACGCGTCGGTGCCGGTGATGCTGGCATTGGCGTCGCGCAGGCCGGTGACGACGATATCGGTGCGGTCCGTCGTATCGTCGCGTACCGCCCCATCGCCCCGCAGTGCCGACGCGGTCTGCGCCTGAACGCCCTGGGCCATCATCGCCCCGGCCAGCAGCATGGCGCGCCCCATCGCCTTCGACATCATTACAAGCCCCCACATCAATCGATTTCGGGCGCGCCATATCGATAATGCTAATAACTCTCAATCATGAAGTGATGATCGGATACCGCTACCTGTCACGCCGCTGACATGCCGCGCTGTCATGCGCCGGGGGCATGACGGTCGGGACTCGGGCAACTTCCGGGCGACCATGGCGATTGAGGATCATGAAATGACCGGATTCTGGCGAATCATCTCCCATGCGGCGGCGCTGGCCGCGACGCTCGCCCCGCTGAGCGGCTGGGCAAAGCCGCTCAAGGTCATGACGTTCAACGTCCGCTATGCCTCGGACGAGGGGGCGGAGCGCTGGGCGGTGCGGCGGCCGGTGATGGTCGAACTCATCCGCCGCGCCGCGCCCGACCTGATCGGGACGCAGGAGCTGCTCCAGCGGCAGGGCGACGACCTGACCCGTGCGCTGCCCGGCTATCGCTGGTTCGGGCGCGACCGGCGCGGGGGGCATGACGACGAGCATATGGGCATCTTCTATCGCCCCGACCGGCTGACCCTGATCCGGCATGGCGATTTCTGGCTGTCGGACACGCCCGACATGGTGGGCAGCCGGAGTTGGGGCACCGACCTGCCGCGCATGGCGAACTGGGGCGTGTTCGAGACGAAGGGGGCGGAGCGCCGCCGCTTCCTGTTCGTCGACACGCATCTGCCGCACCGCGACGAGGATGCCGAGGCGCGCGACCGTGCGGCCAGGCTGATCCTGTCGCGGCTGCCCGCGCTGGCGCAGGGGTTGCCGGTGGTGCTGGCGGGCGACATGAACGCCCGGCCCGACAGCGCGGCCTATCGCACGCTGGCGGGGGCGATGACCGATGCCTGGACCAGCGCCGCCGGGCGCGAAGGGCCGGAGATGACCTTTCACGACTTTACCGGCACGCCCGACCGGCGGATCGACTATCTGTTCCTGCGCGGCTTTCGCGCGGACCATATCGCGACCGACCGCTGGCACCGGGGCGCGACCTATCCGTCGGATCATTTCCCGGTCCGCGCCACCCTGTCCTTCGCGGCGGGGCACGGCCGGTAACGTCTTTTGCGATAGCGTTATCATTTGCCCGTTCCTATGCTCCTGCCGGAATCCGATGGCCGCGAACCGGCGGCCCGACGGGACAGGAGAGGGATGACGATGCGCGAAGGGCAATCACGGTCTGGCGCCGGGCGGCGGGCGATTCTGGCGCTGGTTCTGGGGGCGGCAACCGCCTGGCCGGTCATGGCCGAGGCACGGCCGCGCATCCTGACCCCGATGAGCGCGCATGCTGTCCTGCAACGCGACCGCCCGATCATCGTCGAGGGGACGGCGGACGCGGGCGAGCGGGTGAAGGTCACGCTGGGCGACAACAGTGCCGATGCCACCGCCGACCGCCAGGGCCGCTGGCGCGCGACCCTGCCCGCCATGGCGGCGGGCGGCGCGGCGCTGACCCTGACCGCGACCGGCCAGGACGGCGCGACCGATGCGATGGACGATCTGCTGATCGGCGATGTCTGGCTGTGCTCGGGCCAGTCGAACATGGAATATCCGACCAAGCAGGCGCTGAACGGCGAGATGCTGGTCAAGGGCGCGGCCGACGACCATATCCGCCTGCTCGACATCGCGCATCATGTCGGCCTGTCGCCTGAGGAGACGCTGGAGAAGCGCCCGGTCTGGGCCGCCGCCGCGCCCGCCAGCGTCGCCGATTTCTCCGCCGCCTGCTATCTGATGGTCAAGGATCTCGCGGCGAAGTCCAGGGTGCCGATGGGCGCGATCGATTCGAGCTGGGGCGGGACCAAGATCATTCCGTGGATCCCCGGCGTCGATGCGCGCAAGCTGCCGGGGCTGGCCGCCGATGTCGACCTTCTGGCGCTCTATGCGCGCGACCATGCCGCCGGTCTTCGCGCGTTCGGCGGCCGCTGGGGCGAGTGGTGGCGCAAGGCCAGCGGGACCAGGGCGGGGCAGGAGCCCTGGAATGCGCCCGACCGCCTGAACTGGACCCCGGTGCCCAAATTCGGCCCATGGGAGGAATGGGGCGTGCCCGCGCTGGCCGATTATAACGGGCTGGTCTGGTTCCGGCAGAGCTTCGATCTGGCCCAGGCCCCGACCGGCGACGGCGTGGTCGAGCTGGCCGGGATCGACGAGATGGACACGGTGTGGGTCAACGGGGTGGTCGTGGGCGCGACCTTCGGCTGGGGCGACTGGCGTCGCTACACCGTGCCCCGCGCGGCGCTTCGAAAGGGGCGCAACGAGATCGTCGTGGGACTGGGCGACGGCTATGGTCCGGGCGGTATGTTCGGCCCGGCCGATCAGATTCGCTTCACCCCCGCCGGGGGAGCGCCGATTCCGCTCGGCACCGGCTGGCGCTATTCGGTCTATAAGCGCGACGACCAGAGCTATCCGCGCAGCCCCTGGGAAAGCCATGCGGGGATCGGCACGCTCTATAATGGCATGATCGCGCCGCTGGGGCCGATCGGGCTGAAGGGCGTCGCCTGGTATCAGGGTGAATCGGATGTAGGGCGCGCCGATTATGGCGATCGGCTGGCGCTCCTGATGGCGGGCTGGCGTCGGCAGTTCGGCGATGCGAACCTGCCCTTCCTGATCGTGCAGCTCGCCAATTACGGCGCGCCGCCGGTCCGGATCGAGGATAGCGGCTGGGCGGCGCTGCGCGAGACGCAGCGTCTGGCGGTGCTGCGCGATCCGCATAGCGCGCTGGCCACGACGGTCGATATCGGCGTGCGCAACGACATCCATCCCGCCGACAAGAACGAGCTGGCCAAGCGGTTGGTCTTTGCGCAGAAGCATCTGGAGGCGGGCGACCGCGCCAAGGCCTCCGGCCCGATGATCGCCTCGGCGACGCGGGGCCAAAGCGAGGTGGTGCTGCGCTTTACCGGCGTGCAGGGTGCGCTCCACGCCTGGAGCGCGGCGGCGCCGATCGGGTTCGAGTTGTGTGACGCCACCGCCTGTCGCTATGCCGACGCGACGGTGAACGGGGCGGAGGTGCGGCTGGCCGATGCCAGGCCCGGGGATGTGCGTGTGCGTTATGCCTGGGCCGATGCGCCGGTGGTCAATCTCTATGACGAAGCCCCGCATCCGGTGGTGCCGTTCGAGGCGGCGATCACCGACCAATAACGCAACCCGTCGCCCCAGCGCAGGCTGGGGCCTTTTGCGGATGACGACGATCCTTGCCAAAGATCCCAGCCTGCGCTGGGACGACGGTGTTTGTGGCTGGGTGTCCTGCCTGCAACCCGTTGAGCCGCCACAAAAGGCGCTTGAAATAAAATTCCATCGGGTTGAAAGATAGCAACGACCCGATGGAATCGGGCGAAGCGTTGAGGAGAGAGCATGGCCGTGCCGCCAGAAGGCATTTCGCGCGCCAACCTGGCCCCGTTGCGACTGCATGTCCCCGAGCCGAAGTTCCGGCCGGGCGACGCGGTCGACTTCGCCGGTGTCGAGGTTCCCCCCGCCGGTGCGCAACGCCGCCCGGACACCGCCGCGCCCGCCGACAGCTTCCACGAACTTGCCTATACGCTGGTCCGCGTGCTGGATGACGAAGGCCGCGCGGTCGGTCCCTGGGACCCCCGGCTTTCCCCCGATGCCTTGCGCCGGATGCTGCGCCACATGGTGCTGCTCCGCGCGTTCGACGAGCGCATGTTCCGCGCGCAGCGTCAGGGCAAGACCAGCTTCTATATGAAGGCGCTGGGCGAGGAGGCGGTCGCGGTCGCCGCCGCCCATGCGCTGGACTATGAGGATATGTGCTTCCCCTCCTATCGCCAGCAGGGGCTGTTGATCGCGCGCGACTGGCCGCTGGTCGACATGATGAACCAGATCTATTCCAACAGCGCAGACCGGCTGGGCGGCAAGCAGCTGCCCATCATGTATTCGGCGAAAGAGGCCGGGTTCTTCTCGATCTCCGGCAACCTCACCACCCAATATCCGCAGGCCGTCGGTTGGGCGATGGCCTCCGCCGCCAAGGGCGATACGCGGATCGCGGCGGTGTGGTGCGGCGAGGGCTCGACGGCGGAGGGCGACTTCCATTCGGCCTGCACCTTCGCCGCCGTCTATCGCGCGCCGGTCGTGATGAACGTCGTCAACAACCAGTGGGCGATTTCCAGCTTTTCCGGGTTCGCGGGGGCGGAGGCGACGACCTTTGCCGCGCGCGCGATCGGCTATGGCATTGCGGGGCTGCGGGTCGACGGCAATGACGCGCTGGCGGTCTATGCCGCCACCCAATGGGCCGCCGAGCGCGCGCGAACCAACCAGGGCGCGACGCTGATCGAGCATTTCACCTATCGCACCGAGGGGCATTCGACCTCGGACGACCCCACGCAATATCGCTCGGCGGGCGAGCCGACCGCCTGGCCGCTGGGCGATCCGATCCGGCGGTTGAAGGATCACCTGATCGCGCTGGGGGAGTGGGACGAAGAGCGTCACGCGACCCAGGACCGTGAAGTCGCCGAGGAAGTCCGCGCCGCGCAAAAGGCGGCCGAGGCGAACGGGATTCTCGGCCACGGCCTGCACCAGCCGCTCGACAGCCTGTTCGACGGCGTGTTCGAGGAGATGCCCTGGCATTTGCGCGAGCAGCGCCAGCAGATGCTCGACGAGGAAGAGGCGAGCGGACGGCCATGGGCGCGCAAGTGAATTTCCCCTCTCCCATCGGGAGAGGGAGGGGCCCGCTCGGCACCGCCGAGTGGGAGGGTGAGGGTATCCTCGCCTTACGTCCCACCCTCACCCTCCCGGCGCTATGCGCCTCCTTCCCTCTCCCAAAGGGAGAGGGACAGTGAGCGACACCATGACCGAGACTTTCGAACAGGCGGGCGAAACCACCCGCATGAACATGATCCAGGCGATCAACTCCGCCATGGACGTGGTCATGGCGCGCGATCCGGATGTGGTCGTGATGGGCGAGGATGTCGGCTATTTCGGCGGCGTCTTCCGCGCGACCGCGGGTCTCCAGAAGAAGTACGGCAAGACCCGCGTCTTCGACACGCCCATCACCGAATGCGGCATCATCGGCGTCGCGGTCGGCATGGGCGCCTATGGCCTGCGCCCGGTGCCGGAGATCCAGTTTGCCGACTATATCTACCCCGCGCTCGACCAGCTCGTGTCGGAGGCGGCGCGGTTGCGCTATCGCTCGGCGGGCGAGTTCACCGCGCCGATCACGGTCCGCTCCCCCTTTGGCGGCGGTATCTTCGGCGGCCAGACGCACAGCCAGTCGCCGGAGGGCATCTTCACCCATGTCTCCGGCATCAAGACGGTGATCCCGGCGACTCCCTATGACGCCAAGGGCCTGCTGATCGCCGCGATCGAGGACAATGACCCGGTCCTCTTCTTCGAGCCCAAGCGAATCTATAACGGCCCGTTCAACGGCCATTGGGATCGCCCCGCCGAAAACTGGTCCAAGCATCCCGGCGGCGAAGTGCCGACCGGCTATTACCGCATCCCGCTGGGCAAGGCGGCGACGGTGCGCGAAGGCGAGGCGGTGACGATCCTCTGCTATGGCACGATGGTCCATGTCTGCGCCGCCGTGGTCGCGGAGATGGGCGTGGATGCCGAGATCCTCGACCTGCGCACGCTGATCCCGCTCGACATCGAAGCGATCGAGGAATCGGTGAAGAAGACCGGCCGCTGCATGATCGTGCACGAGGCGACGCGGACGGGGGGCTTCGGCGCGGAGCTTTCCGCGCTGGTCCAGGAACGCTGCTTCTATCACCTCGAAGCGCCGATCGCGCGCGTGACCGGCTTCGACACGCCTTATCCGCACAGCCTGGAATGGGCCTATTTCCCCGGCCCGGTCCGCATCGGCCAGGCGCTCAAGACCTTGTTGAAGGACGCCTGACATGGCCCGTTTCACCTTCCGCCTGCCCGATATCGGCGAAGGCATCTCCGAGGCCGAGATCGTCGCGTGGCACGTCAAGCTGGGCGACCGGGTCGAGGAGGACCAGTCGGTCGCCGACATGATGACCGACAAGGCGACGGTCGAGATGGAGTCGCCGGTGTCGGGCACGGTCGTCGAGTTGGCGGGCGAGGTCGGCGATCAGGTGCCGATCGGATCGGCGCTGATGGTGATCGAGACGGATGCGGTGGAGGCTTCGCCCGCGACGGAAGAGGCGGTGCTCGAAGCCGAGAACCCCGGTGTCGAAGAAGCGCAATCTCCCTCTCCCCCTGTGGGAGAGGGCCGGGGTGAGGGGGCTCCGCAAGCCGAAACCCCCGTGGCTCCCCCTCACCCCGACCCTCTCCCACAAGGGGAGAGGGAGCAGAAGAAGGTGCTGGCCTCGCCCGCCGTTCGTGCGCGGGCGGTGGATTTGGGCATCGACCTGTCGAGCGTGAAGCCTGCCGAGGGCGACCGGGTGCGCCATTCGGATCTCGACGCCTTCCTGCGTTATGGTGCGGGGCAGGGCTATACCCCCGCCCGCCCGCCCCGCGCCGACGAGCAGGTCCGCGTCATCGGCATGCGTCGCCGCATCGCCGAGAACATGGCCGCCTCCAAGCGCGCCATCCCGCATTTCACCTATGTCGAGGAAATCGACGTCACCGCGCTGGAGGACACCCGTGCGCAGCTGAATGCGGGGCGCGGCAACAGGCCCAAGCTGACCCTGCTTCCCCTGCTGATCGTCGCGATCTGCAAGACGCTGCCTGACTTCCCGATGCTCAACGCGCGCTATGACGACGAGGCGGGCGTCGTGACCCGATCGGGCGCGGTGCATATGGGCATGGCGACCCAGACCCCCGCCGGGCTGATGGTCCCCGTCATCCGCAACGCCGAGAGCCGCAATGTCTGGCAGCTGGCGACCGAGATCGCGCGGCTGGCCGATGCGGCGCGCACCGGCAGCATCGCCGGGGGCGACATGGGCGGCGGCACCATCACGCTGACCTCGCTCGGGCCGCTCGGCGGGATCGCGACGACACCGGTCATCAACCGGCCCGAGGTCGCGATCATCGGCCCCAACCGTATCGTCGAGCGACCGGTGTTCCGCTCCGACGGACGCGGCGGCGAGACGATCGCGCGCGCCAAGTTGATGAACCTGTCGATCAGTTGCGATCACCGCGTCGTCGATGGCTATGACGCGGCAAGCTATGTCCAGGCGCTGAAGCGGTTGCTGGAGACGCCGGTGATGCTGTTCGCGGATTGAGGGGCGATCCGGGGTGAGGGCGGGGCGTGCGCTTCGACTTCGCTCAAGCTGAACGGCTGTGGGTAGTCATCCCCCACCTCCGTTCCGCCTGAGCGAAGTCGAAGGCCACGCATCACCCCATCCACCGGCCACCCGCCCTGTCCTCGCAGACGGGCGGACGTCAGGGTCGCGCGCCGACCAAGCCTTGCCAACCGCGCCCCCGGCGTGGAACAGGGGCGGCATGACGACCGACCATAACGCCCGCACCGGCCTGATGCTCGGCATCGGGGCCTATATCAGCTGGGGCATATTGCCGCTCTATCTCAAACTGTTGAAGGGCGTGCCCGCGCTTCAGGTGCTGGCCCATCGCATCCTGTGGTCGCTGTTGCTGCTGGCGCTGGTCGTGCTGGTCGCGCGGCGGGGGCGGGCGATCCTGGCGGCGGCGCGCGGACGTACCCTGTTGCTGCTCTGCGCCAGCGCCGCGCTGATCGCGGTGAACTGGCTGGTCTATATCTGGTCGGTCCAGAACAACCATGTGCTCGAGGCGAGCCTGGGCTATTTCATCAACCCGCTTATCAACGTCGCGCTGGGCGTCGTGCTGCTGGGCGAGCGGATCCGCCGGGGACAGGCGGTGGCGGTCGGCATCGCCGCGCTGGGCGTGGCGGTGCTGGCGATCAGCGGGGGCGGGGCGATCTGGATATCGCTGACGCTGGCATTGTCGTTCGGATTCTATGGCCTGGTCCGCAAGGTCGCCGCGATCGACGCGCTGGGCGGCCTGACGGTCGAGACGCTGCTGCTGGCCGCGCCCGCGCTCGCGGTGCTGGTGCAGGCCAGCGCCACCGGCACGGCGGCGTTCGGGGTCGACCGGCATCTCGACATGCTGCTGATCCTGGCGGGGGCGGTGACGGCGGCGCCGCTGCTGATGTTCGCGGCGGCGGCGCGGCGGCTTCGCTATTCGACCCTGGGGCTGCTGCAATATCTCGCCCCGACGCTGCAATTCGCGCAGGCGGTGCTGCTGTTCGGCGAGCCGCTCAAGCCCGTGCACATCGTCACCTTCGCGCTGATCTGGGCGGGGTGCGCGCTCTATGCCTTTGACAGCGTGCGGGGGAGCCGGACGCCCGTCACCGCCGAATAAACCGGCTCACCGCCGCCCGCTTTGCAATTTCGCGACCGCGCGCCGCAACACCCCGCGCGGCGCCACCCGCGTGCTGGCGGCGGTCAGCCGGTTGAGCAGCCCCGACACCATCACCGCCTGGCCCCGGCCGAGCGCATCCAGCCCGTCGCGCACCACCTGGTCCGACGTGCCCGCAAAGCGTTCGAACAGCGGCGTCTGCGCCATGCCCGCGACATCGGCGAACTCGGTCCTGGTCGGCCCCGGACACAGCGCGGTGACGGTCACGCCGCGCCCCTTCACCTCTTCGTGCAGCGCCTCGGAGAAGTGCAGCACGAACGCCTTGCTGGCATAATAGACCGCCATATAGGGCCCCGGCTGAAAGGCGGCGGTGGACGCGACGTTCAGCACCGCCCCCCGCCCGCGCGCCAGCATCGGGGGCAGCAGCGCATGGGTCAGCGCGACGAGCGCACGGGCATTCAGGTCGATCATCCCCAGTTGCGTCGCCAGATCGCCGTCCGCGAAAGGGCCCAGCGCGCCATAACCGGCATTGTTGATCAGCGTATCGATATGCAAGCCGCGATCCGCCACCCCGTCGAGCAAGGTCTTCACCCCCTCCGGCTGTCCCAGATCGGCGGAGACGACATGTATCTCCACCCCCGGTCGCTGCCCCAGATCCTGCGCCAGCGCGGCCAGCCGGTCGGTGCGCCGGGCGGTCAGGACCAAGGTCACCGGCTTTTTCGCCAGCGCGCGAGCGAAATCCGCGCCCAGCCCGGCCGATGCGCCGGTAATCAGGATGGTGTCGGTCATGGCCGCCTCCCAAATCGCGCGGCCGTCCCTATCCGTTCAGCCAGCCGCCGGTGAATCCCGCCCTTTGCAATCCGCGCCGCAGGTGCGGGTTCCGTCGCATCGTCTTCCAGATCAGGCCGGTGCGGTGATTCTCGATCATCGCGACGATCGGGCCCTGGTCGATGCCCAGATAATCCTTGTCGACCCAGCCGATGCCGGGGACGATCTCGCCATGTTTCAACGGCTCGGGCGGGTTGGTCAGCGTCGGGTTGAACGCATCGAGAAAGCCGTATTTGCCGTAGATGCCCTGGCCATAGCGGTCGTGCATCGCCTGCACCGCCGGAATCGCGATATCGGGAGCGAAGGGGATGGACGCGGCGGCGGCCGTGGGCGCCAGCGTGCCGTCGTCGCGCTCGCCCGGTCCGCGCGCCGAATAGCTGTAGAATTCGCGCGGCAGCCCGTCGATCGTCTGGATGAAGTCGCCCGGCCCGTCGCACGCGGTCAGCCCCCAGATATCCGCGCCATAGCCGCGCCAACGGCCCGGATTCTCGATGGCATAGCGTTGCTGGGCATAGGCGGCCCGGCGGCTGTTCTCGAAATAGTCGATGCCCTTGCCCGCCATATAGCCGTCGCGGATGCCTTTGAAATCGACCCAGACATGGCTGTACTGGTGGCCGAACAGCGGCGCGAAGTGGAGATGCGGCTGGCCCCAGCGATCCGACCAGCTCGGCTCGAACCGGCTGGACCAGGCCTGCCACGTCCCCTCCGGCAGCGGATGGGTGGGGGAGCCCAGCGCCAGCAGATAGAGCAGCATCCCCTCATTATAGGCGTCCCAGTCGGACTTGATGAACCCCGTCTCCGGGTGCCAGCCCATCGACAACAGGGGCGCGCGCGGGGTGATCCAGGTCCAGTCGACCGCGCCGTAGATCCGGTCGGCGAGCGCGCGGATGCGGACCTCGTCGGGATGATCGCCATCGAACCAGCTCTGCGCGAACAGCACGCCGCCCAGCAGCAGCGCGGTGTCGACCGTCGACAGCTCGCACCGGGCGAAGCGCTGTCCCTTGGTGACGCCCAGGAAATGGTAGAAGAAGCCCTTATAGCCGCTGAACCCCGTCTCGCCCGGCCCCTGCGGGGCATCGGCGAAGAATTGCAGCGTGGTCAGCGTGCGAAGCCGTGCCTCTTCGCGGGTGATCCAGCCATTGACGACGCCGACCGGATAGGCGGTCAGCGCAAAGCCCACCGCCGCGATCGAGGCGAAGGACGGCGTCGGCCAGCGATCGGGGGCAAGCCCGGTTTCGGCATCGGTCGTTTCCCAGAAGAAGCGGAAGGTGCGTTCCTGCAGATCGCGGATCAGGTCGGGTTGAACCTGCGGAATGATGCGCGGCGCGCTCACCCGGCCCTGCGGCCCGGCACATCCCGTTATCAGGGCGGCGAGGCTCAGCCCGCCCAGATTCAGGACGCCGCGGCGGTCGTACATGGTCTCTCCTTGCTTCTTTTCTGGTGCCGTGCCGTTCTGGACCCGGCCCGGTCGTTATGGCCCGCAACCTAGCCGGAACGACCCTTTACGGGGAAGAGCAGGAGGGGGCATGGCCGACCCCGGCGTCCCGGATGCCGTGCTGGGCGAAATATGTCGGTGATACAGTATGATAGGGGCAGCCGGGCGGCCCGATGTGAGCATGCCCGTCCAGGCATGCGAATAAAAAAATGTAACCGGTTACTTGGCCGGGTGGCCGAGACGCCGAATCGGTACGGGGCGGGCCCTGCCCAATCCGGGCGGGCGCATCGGCGATGGGATGATCGCGAAAAAGGGAAAGGGCGGCTCGCCACCGAGCCGCCCGGCATCCTCTCCCGGCACGAAGCCTTGCGGCCTCCGATGCCTGATGCCGACCTGTTTTCGGTCGGTCATTCTGACATGAACGGCTCTTAATCCTGTCTTGGCCGCCCGCTCAAGCCCTTGTCGATGGACCTTGGGTTAAAGCGGTGATCCTGTGTCTTTCGAGCAACGGGTATGGTGCTGGCCGTTCGCGTGGAAACCGCGCTAAGAGGGCGGCATGACAGTTGAATTTCGGCGTGACGCGGCGGTGGCGGTCCTGACGCTACGGAATCCGCCCCATAATCATCTGGGGCTGGGAACCATTTCCGAATTGGGTGATGCGTTCGATTCGGCGGATCGCGATCCCGATATCCGGGCGATCCTTCTTCGATCCGAAGGTCGGGTCTTCTGTGCCGGGGCCGACCTGGTGAACGCCAACCCGGTGGCGGAGCCTTTGCCGCCGGGGGCGCGCAGCCCCTTCTATGTCGCGGCGGCGCGTCTGTTCGGGGTCGCCACGCCGGTCGTGGCGGCGGTGCAGGGGGCGGCGGTGGGCGCAGGCCTGGGGCTGGCGCTGGTCGCCGATTTCCGGGTGGCCACTCCCGAGGCGCGGTTCGTGGCCAATTTCGTCGCGCTCGGCCTGCATCCCGGCTTCGGCATCTCTGCGGTGCTGGAGCGCGTGATCGGGCGGCAGCGCGCGGCGATGATGCTGCTTACCGGGCGGCGCATCCGGGGAGAGGAGGCCGAACGCTGGGGGCTGGTCGACCAGCTGGTGCCGCCCGACCGGCTGGACGAGACGGCCCTGGCGCTGGCCCGGGAGATCGCGGCGGGCGCACCGCTGGCGGTGGCATCGACCCGTCGGACGCTGCGCGGCGACCTGCGCGCACTGATCGAGGCGGCGACCGACCATGAACTGGCCGAGCAGGCCAGGCTGATGCGGACCGAGGATTTCGCCGAAGGGGTACGCGCGGTCAGCGAACGCCGACCCGGACGGTTCGTGGGGCGATAGGGGGCGGCAACTCCGACCCGCCGTTCAGCCTGGGCGAAGTCGAAGGCCAAGGGAATCACGCCGCCAGAAGCGCGGGGCGGCGGTTTAGCGTGGCCTTCGACTTCGCTCAGGCTGAACGGGCGGGTGGGGTAGGGGGCGCGGGGCCGGGCCCGCCATCCCCTCAGCCCTGCTTCGCCGCCAGTTCCGCCTTGCGCGCAGGCAGGGCGGCCAGGATCGCGCGGCGTTCCTCGGGCGGCTTGGCGCTCCAGTTTGAGATTTCGCGGATCGTCCGCGCGCAGCCCAGGCACCAGCCCGTCGCCTTGTCCATCGTGCAGACCAGCACGCACGGGCTGGCGATGCTCGCGGGTTCCGGTTCGACGAAGCTGATGATGTCGAGCGACATGGGATCAGATCCCGAACGAGACTTTCAGGAAGTCCGGGATCGGGCCGTTCCAGCCGCCGTCATCGGGCGTCTCGTCGGCATTGGAGCGGCGGCGGTCGCGACGCCGCTCGTCGCCGCGCGGCGGGCGCGCATCCTGGAACCGGGGCTGCTCCTGCCGGGGCTCCGGCTCGCGGGCCGGGCGTGCCGGACGGGCGCGCGGCGCCTCCTCGACCGGCTCGGGGGCTGGGGGGGGCTCGACCGGCATCTCGGCGGCGCGCTGGCTGCGTTCGCGACGCGGACGGCGACCGGGGCGCTCCTCCTCGACGGGGGCGGGGAGTTCCAGGCGGTCGATGGTCTGGCCGGTCAGCTTCTCGATATTCTCGAGATTCTCGGCATCGTCGGGCGCGACGAAGGTATAGGCGGTGCCGGTCGCGCCGCCGCGACCCGTGCGGCCGATACGGTGGACATAATCGTCCGGATGCCAGGGCGCGTCGAAGTTGAACACATGGCTGACGCCCTTGATGTCCAGCCCGCGCGCCGCGACGTCGGAGGCGACGAGGATGTTGATCTCACCGCGCTTGAACAGCTCCAGCTCGGCCAGCCGCTGCGGCTGTTCCATGTCGCCGTGGATTTCGCCCGAGCGGAAGCCATGCTGCTTGAGCGACTTGTTCAGCTCGCGCACCGTCGTCTTGCGGTTGCAGAAGATGATCGCGGTGCGAACCTCCTCCTGGCCCAGCAGCTGGCGCAGCCGCTTGCGCTTCTCGAACGACTGGGGCGCGACCGGCACCACGAACTGCGCGATGTTGATGTTGGTCGAGGCGGGACGCGCGACCTCGATCGTCTTGGGGCTTTCCAGGAACTTGTCGGCCAGCTTCTTGATCGGCGGCGGCATCGTCGCGGAGAAGAGCAGGGTCTGGCGCTGCTTGGGCAGCTTGGTGCAGATTTCCTCGATATCGGGGATGAACCCCATGTCGAGCATCCGGTCCGCCTCGTCGATGACCAGCATCGAACAGCCGGTCAGCAGGATGTTGCCGCGCTGGAACAGGTCCATCAACCGGCCCGGCGTCGCGATCAGCACGTCGACGCCCTTTTCCAGCGCCTTGATCTGGTCGCCCATCGACACGCCGCCGATCAGCAGCGCCATCGAGAGCTTGTGGTTGGCGCCGTATTTCTCGAAATTCTCGGCCACCTGCGCGGCGAGTTCGCGCGTCGGCTCCAGGATCAGGCTGCGCGGCATGCGTGCGCGGCTGCGCCCATGCGCCAGGATGTCGATCATCGGCAGGACGAAGGAAGCGGTCTTGCCCGTCCCCGTCTGTGCGATGCCGATGATGTCGCGCATCATCAGGACGGAGGGGATGGCGGACGCCTGAATCGGGGTCGGCTCGGTATAGCCGGCATCGTGGACCGTCTTCAGGAGTTCGTCGGAGAGGCCGAGATCGGCAAAGCTCATGCAGTTTTCCGGAATATGGCGTGGAGTGGGAATCGCCCCGCGCTCGCCCAGCAAGGGTAGGCGCTTGCGGATTTGACGGCAAAAGTCAAGTTTTTGCCGCGTTCGGGTCGTGAATCACCCGCTTGCCGGACAGGGCGGCGATGGTCAGCGCGCCGGCGTCAGGGCGCGGAAGCGCTCGATATCGCAGGTGCCGCCCGCCCGCGTCCGGATCGGATCGCGTCGCGCGCAAATCTGGCCGTCGGCGCCGGGGCGGATATAGAAGGTGGCGTAATAGTCGATCTGCCGACAGGCGCGCGACAGATGGGCGCGCACCCGGTTGCCGCCCGCCAGGACGATGTCGACCGTTCCCTCCTCGCCGGGCAGCGCGCCCGCCAGCTGTTGCGCGGGGATGCAGCGGGGGCCCTTGCGCTCCTTCCACCGGGTCGGCGTCATCACCCGCATCGGGGTGCGGGGCACGCGGACGATGACCCGCTCGCGGATCATGACCTGGGCGAAGCGCCCTTGCGGAAATGACGGATCGGCCGCCCCCAGCAAGGCGGGCGTTACCAGCGTCGCCAGAGTGGCGGCGGCAAGTTTCCAAGGGCGGCGCAGCATGTCAGCGGGACCCGCTCATAGCAGCGATCGTTGAACACTTCCTGAACCTGTTTTAGCGGATGGGGCATGAATTCCAGCCAGACCGCCATGATCGCCGCGCTTCGCCCCCTGCTGGGCGACAAGGGGATCGTCACCGATCCCGAACGGATTGCCCCCTGGGAGATCGACTGGCGGCGGCGATTCTCCGGCCATGCGCCTGCGATCCTGGCCCCCGCCGATACCGCGCAGGTCCAGGCGGTGCTGCGCGCTGCGGTCGAACACCGGGTGCCGCTGGTGCCGCAGGGGGGGAACAGCTCGATGGTCGGCGGGGCGACCCCGCCTGGGGACGGCTCGGCGCTGATCCTGTCGACCCGCCGGATGAACCGCATCCGCCGCATCGATGCGCAGGCGGGCATGGCGATCGCCGAGGCGGGGGTGATCCTGGCCGAGCTGCACGACGCCGCCGAGGCGCAAGGATGGCGCTTTCCGCTGACCCTGGGGGCCAAGGGCAATGCGACGGTGGGCGGGCTCGTCTCGACCAATGCGGGCGGCACGCAGGTCTTGCGCTTCGGGACGATGCGCGGACTGACCCTGGGGGTGGAGGCGGTGCTGCCCGACGGGACGCTCTATGACGGGCTGTCCGCGCTGAAGAAGGACAATCGCGGCTATGACCTGGGACAGCTGCTGATCGGCGCGGAGGGGACGCTGGGCATCGTCACCGCCGCCGCGCTGCGGCTGGCACCGGCGATCGCGGGTCATGCGACCGCCTGGGTCGGGCTGTCCGATCCGGCGGCGGGCCTGTCGCTGCTGCGCCGGTTGCAGGCCGCGAGCGACATGATCGAGAGTTTCGAGATCCTGCCCGCCGAAAGCCTGGCCGCCGCCGTCGCGCATCTCCCCGGCGCGCGCGCGCCGCTGACTGGGTCGCATCCCTGGCACGTGCTGATCGAGGCGGTGACGGGCGACCCCGCCGCCGATCCGGCCGCGATGCTGGAGGTTCAACTCGCCGCCGCGCTGGAGGACGGGGTGGTCGCCGATGCGGTGATCGCGGCATCGGACGCGCAGGGCGAGGCGTTCTGGCTGCTCCGCCACTCGCTGTCCGATGCCGAGCGCGCGCTGGGCCCGGCCGTCCAGCATGACATCGCGGTCCCGGTCGAGGCGATGCCGCGCTTCATGGTCGAGGCGGCGGCGGCGTGCGACGCGCGCTTCCCCGGCACCCACGCCTCGGGCTTCGGGCATCTGGGCGACGGCAATATCCATTTCCATGTCCGCGCCGCGCCCGGCACCGACCGCGACCGTTTCTATGCCGAACAGGCCGCGACCATCACCCGCTATGTCCACGACCTGGTGACGGCGGCGGGCGGCACCATCTCGGCCGAGCATGGCATCGGGCAGATGAAGCGCGACGAACTCGCCCGCCTCTCGCCCGAACGGGTCGCGGCGATCCGCGCCATCAAGACGGCGCTCGATCCGCACGGCCTGTTCAATCCGGGCAAGCTCGTCGCTTGCGCATAAGGCCCCGGCCCCATAGACACGAGGCCACGACACGCGGCCGGGGGGCTCGCGTGAACGCGTTTTTTGGAGATTATCATGGCCAGCGCGCCGTCCCTTCCGCTTTTCTATAACGGCCTGGAGCCGCTTTCGAGCGAGGCTCACGCCAATTACAAGGTCCGTCCGCAGGAAACGGCGCCCTTCCTCGCCGGCCAGCATGCCATCCCCGTCACCGTCGACGAATTCCCGCTGGTCCAGCGTTTCATGCCGATCGTCTTCTCGGTCGGCGAGGCGCCGATCCCGCTCGCGCTGATGGGCCTGAACGAGGGCGTCAACGTCTTCGTCAGCGACGAGGGCCGTCTGACCGAGACGAATTTCTACGTCCCCGCCTATGTCCGCCGCTATCCGTACATGCTGGCGCGCCTGCGTCCCGAGGCCGAAGAGCTGTCGCTCTGCTTCGACCCGACCTCGCCGACCATCGGCGCGTTCGACGACGGCGACGCACTGTTCGACAATGGCCAGCCCAGCGAGCTGACCAAGAACATCCTGGCGTTCAATGAATCGTTCGAACAGGCCGGTGCGCGCACGCAGAACTTCATGGCCGAACTGGTCGAGATGGGCCTGCTGATGGACGGCGAAGTCTCGATCCAGCCCGACGGCGCCGAGCAGCCCTTCGTCTATCGCGGTTTCCAGATGGTCAATGAAGAGAAGCTGGTCGACCTGCGCGGCGACCAGCTGCGCAAGATGAGCCAGTCGGGCATGCTCCCGCTGCTCTATGCGCACCTCTTCTCGCTCTCGCTGATGCGCGACATCTTCTCGCGCCAGATGCAACTGGGCAAGATGCCCCAGCCGCAGCTTCAGCCGATCGGCTAAGCCATGGGCGGGCCGGTCGCCGCGACGGCGCGGTACAGCCATGTCGCGATCGCCTTTCACTGGGCGATCGCGGTCCTGGTGGTCGCCAATCTGGCGATCGGCCTGCTCCACGAAAGCCTGTTGCCGGGGACCATCCCGCTGCACAAGGCGATCGGGCTGACCGTGCTGGCGCTGACCGTCGGCCGGATCCTCTGGCGGCTGGGCCATCGCCCGCCGCCGCTGCCCGCCGAGGTCCCGGCCTGGGCGCGCGGCAGCGCCCATGCGCTGCACATGACCCTCTATGTCCTGATGATCGTCATGCCGATGAGCGGCTGGGCGATGGGATCGGGCCGCGACGTCCCGCGCCCCGTCAGCTGGTTCGGACTGTTCTACGTGCCGCCTCTGCCCATCGGCAAGGCCGCCGCCGGGCTGGGGCATGAGGCGCATGAGATTCTGGGGTGGGCGATGCTGGCCCTGGTGGCGATCCATGTCGCGGCGGCGCTGCGCCATCACTATCTGCTGCGCGACGGCCTGCTCGCGCGCATGAGCTTCCGCACGCGCTGAGCCTTTCCTCTCCTGCAAGGGGAGGGGGGCCATGCCAAGCATGGTGGAGGGGTGTGGCCGCCTGAGACCGGTCGGCACCCTCGCAGAACGGGATACCCCTCGTCAGGCCGTCGCATCCCACGACCCGTTACGAAAAAATGACGAATTGCGGGAGGCGGGGTTGAACCAAATAGGCCCCTTCTTATTTATACCCTGTACGGCATCGTGTCCCCCCTTTCGCGGTGTCGTATGACACGCTTTCAGCGTGTCTCCTCCCTGAACCTTGGCCACCTCGCGCTCTCCCCCTTGCGCGAGGTGGTTTTTTATTCGGCGGCGAGCGGCAGGTCCTGCCCCAGCGCCTCGGCGCCAAGCGCGGCGATCACCCCCCGGACCAAGGCTACCGTGGCATCGAAGCCTTCGCCCAGCGATTCCAGCGCGGCATCGAGATAGAGCGAACGGTCCAGCTCCAGCTGGATCGCATGGATGCCGCGGCGAGGATCGCCGTGCCGCTCGACGATATGGCCGCCCGCATAGGGCGCGTTGCGGGTGACGGCGACGCCCAGCCCGCGCACGGCGGCCTCGATCCGGCGGACGAAGCGAGGCTCGGCGGTCGTGCCGTGCCGGTCGCCGATCACCACCCTGGGGCTGACCGTCGCGCCGCCCAGCGGCGGCATCGAATGCAGATCGAGCAGCACCGCCACCCCGAACCGTGCCCGGACCGCCGCCAGACAGGCTGCAAGCGCCTGGTGATAGGGTCGGTGCTCCGTCTCGATCCGGGCGACGATCTCGGCATCGGTGAAGCGCCGCGCCCAGATGTCGCCATGACCGGCGGTCCGGCGCGGCACCAGCCCCAGTCCGCTGCGCAGCTTGGCCGAACTGCGCCCGCCGATCCGCGCGCCCGCATCGATCAGCGGATCGCGCTCGCCCTCGTCGCGGTTCAGGTCGATCCAGGCGCGCGGAGTGCGTTGCATCAGCATCGGCTCGTCGCCGCGCGCCGCCATCGCCACCCGGTCGATCAGCCGGTCTTCCAGCGCCATCAGCGCGGACGGCGGCACGCGCAGCGCGGCGACGAGCGCGGGGGAATAGTCCCGCCCGCCATGCGGCACCGACAGCACGACCGGACCGGCGGGCAGCGCCAGCCCGTAACCGTCATAGCAGGGGCCGGGGTTCGCTTGGGCCATTGACGGGCGATCCTATGGCGGGGCGGCAAGGCAAGCAATGGTCTGGAAATCTTAACGGCCTCGCCGCTAGAACGGCCACCACATGAATCGGGATCAAGAGATGCTTCACATCCTGCTGGCCGAAGACGATGAGGTCATGCGCGAATATCTGACGCGGGCGCTGACCCGTTCGGGCTATCGGGTGACGGCGGTGGATCGCGGCACGGCGGCCATCCCGCTGCTGGAGAGCGAACGGTTCGACCTGCTGCTGACCGATATCGTCATGCCCGAGATGGACGGCATCGAACTGGCCCAGCGCGCCGCCGTGATGGTGCCCGACCTGCGCGTGATGTTCATCACCGGCTTTGCGGCGGTGACGCTGAAGGCCGGGCAGGCGGTTCCCAACGCCCGCGTCCTGTCCAAACCCTTCCACCTGCGCGACCTGGTGATGGAGGTAGATCGCCTTTTTCAGACAAATTCGGTCGATGGTGCAATTTAGGGCTTGCCAGCCCCCCACACCCCGGCTAATTGGCCGGCCTCCGGCGGGCGTGTAGCTCAGTGGTAGAGCACTGTGTTGACATCGCAGGGGTCGCAAGTTCAATCCTTGCCACGCCCACCATCGAAAACCCCGCTAGGCCAACGGCTTAGCGGGGTTTTTGGTTTTCGGGCCCCCGAGTTGCGCGTCACGGTTTTGCGTGCCTTTTGCGTGTCATACCGAGTGGAACATCCGGGCTCACGGGGGCCTCGGTGGTGCTAGGGCGGCTGCGCCAGCGAGTTGGGACCGGCAGCGATGGCGTGAAAGCGACCGGCCATCACGTCCGCCGCCGCCGTCCATCCGGACCGACTTGCGTGGGTTTTGCGTGAAGCGGCGTCGCCATCTTCCGCGCCAGCTCGGACGCAATGTCCTCCAGCCCCTGTCGGGTCTCGGAAAGATAAGCCGGACTGAAGATCACGTAGCGCCGTGTCGACGGGGGCAGCACCACGTGACCGAGCGCCAGGGGGATCTCCTGTTGCGAGACGCCGCGCTGTGCGATCAGGGTCGCCATGCTGTGGCGCATCAGCTTGGGTCCGAAGCCGACCGGCACACCGAACCGATCCGCCATGACTCTCCACGCCTTCTTGACGTCCGCGACAGACCGCTGAACCACCCAACGGTCCTCATCCTCCTCGACCACGCTCTCATGACAGACCAGCCGATCGTCCGTCGCCTCCAGCCAGTTCGCCAGGAGCGATGTCACGGGAAGCGCCGGTCGGTTTTTGCGAGTCTGGATTCGTCCCGCAGGATTGAGGTCGAGCACGCTGGCATCACGGTGCCATTGCTGTCGGTCCGGGTGTACCGAGATGTCATAGAGCGCATCCGGACGCGCCAGCGTGCAGATCGCACCAATCAGATAGCGGCGCAGCGGCATCAACCGTGCCGGATGCGCCGCGCTGAGCGCCGGATCACCCTCAGCCGTATAGTCGAGCATCTCGGCGATCTGATCGAGCGAGAGGCGGAAGTTGCGTACCGGCGTCACGGCGGCGCGGGGCAGGTGCTTCAGTTCGGGCAGCGCCTCCATACGCTTCACGTTGAACCGCAAGGCTGCCTTCAGCTGGATGATGCTCTCCTCGACCGTCGACTTCGCGCGTTTGCGGATCGACACGGTCCATCCGCCGGTCTTCGGATCACGCCGCCGCTGGGTCACGGGATCGATCTCGGTCCCCCAATGGCGAAATCGCTTCAGCCATTCGGCGTCCAGGACCTTCGGCAGCACGGGTTCACGCAATACACCGACCTTGAGTTCATGGTCGATAAACCGGGTCACCAGTTTCAGCCGGGCACGGATCGCGTCGGCGCTGGCCTGCTCGGCACCGTGCAGCGTCCAATAGTCCGTCATCGCCTGATGGACCGTGTAGGACGCCCTGTCGTCATCGGCAGGCTGGTGGAACGCCAGATAGTGGCGGTCGAGCACCTCGATCGCTAGGCGAAGATCAGGCGTGCGCGTGCTGCGTCGCTGCATTCGGCCGGAGGCCGGGTCGTACCAACAGATGTAGAGGTTCGGGCTGACGACCTCGCCGTCCTTGCCCCGGACGTGATCGAGGTGGAATTCACCCCGGCGGTAGAGAACTTTCGGTGCCGGCACTGCGCTTTTTCCTTCAGGATTTCGCTTCGCGCCTTTCCGAGCAGGTTCACTGCCCCCACCAGGGTGAGGAGGTCGAGATCCTCCGACTTGAGGTTGATGCCCCGGTCCGTCTGGATCGCACGGGCGATCTTGCGGTCGAGCCGCAGGATGGCGTCGGCGGTTGCCGCGTCGATCATGTCCTGGGGGAGGACCGGGCCGGTCCCCGGCGTCATCGCGACGGTGCCGCCGGCGTCCGCGTCGATGCTCATCATGTCTTTTCCTTCCTGACGTGGGTAACACCCACGTGTAGGGCCTTCTTCTCACCCGAAGTGGTCGTCGGTGACCTTCAGGCGATCCGCGATCTCGCGTCGCGAGACAGTGACGCCGACATCGGCGGCGATGACCGGCCATTCGGCCAGCGCGCCGCGCGTCCGGTCGATGATCTGGGTGATGACGCGATCCGAGAGTCCATGGCGACGGCCCAGTGCGAGGACGTGCGCGCGGGTCGGGGTGCGGCCTTCGCCTTCGACCGCGAGATAGTGTTCGCCGCCCGGGCCGACCGAGAAGGTCAGGTCATAGGCCGGGGCGAGGCGCCACTCACCGCTCGGTCCCATCAGATAGCTATGCTGCCGGGTATGGTCGTCGCGATTATGCGCCAGGACGTTGAAGACCATGCGGCGGAAGGCTTGTTCGACGTCGCCGGCATGGCGGGTGATCGCCAGGGTCGCGCGCAGGAATCCGTCATAGTCGAGGCTCGGCATCTCGGACGGGGCTTCGGCTGCCCCGGCGAGGGATACCATGTGCAGCCGGCGTCCGGGGGCCGGTCTGTCGAAGCGGCGCGTCGCGAAATAGCCAGGCCCGTCGCGCTCGGGCAGGACGCGGGACTCCGCGATCGTCAGACCGGCCGCGCGGGCCATGCGGGTATAGGCTTCCTCGACCGGGCCGATATCGACGGGGTCGCCGGTCGCGCGGAACTTGACGATCCAAGCGTCATGGCCGTCCGCGGCCTTGCCGACGCTGATCGCGCCATCGGGGGCGAAGCCGACATGAACTTTGGGACGAGCGCCGCCCGATGCGCCGCCCAAGGCCGCCAGTGTGTCGACCAGCGCGCCCTCGTCTCCGGCGAGGAGCAACCGTGATTCCTCGGCCAGGGCATCGAGGTCGATCGTCCCGATCGCGTCGTCGGGCGTGGTGGCTGGCTGATAGACCAGCGCGCCGCGGCCACCGGCACCGATGATGGCCAACTGATCGACGGGGTTCAGCGTGTCGAACTGAACGTCGATACGGGCGAGGCGACGTCGCAGCAGCAGCCGTCCCCAGGCATCGGGCAGGCTGTCCGCCAGAAAGCCGTGCAGCCCGCCGAACGACCGACTCCGCGCGGCGTGCAGGCCCGGTTCCGGAGGATAGAGGAGTGGGGCCACGGGCAAGCCGCCGCGGATGACGTCGGGCGACCATTCGAGCTGGGCGACGCCACCGGCCATCACGACCCGGCCGGCCGGCGCAGCGGGCATGGCATCGTCGAACGCCAATGCTAGCCCCAGCGGTGCCCCCGGCCTCAGCTTCACGACGTGGCCCTCGACGCGGCCCGGCGGCGGCGCTTCGGCGCGGTGCGTTCGGTCATCCGTTTTTGCTCCAGCAAGGCATCCATCGAACTGGCCACCGGCTCCGGGAAGAGGGTGAACAGATCCTGCTCGCACCGCAGCGCCACGGCGGCACGGACAAGATCGTCGATCGAGGCTTTGCCCTCAGCTTCGAGGCGCCGCCAGGTGCGGTAGGACACGCCAGCACGGGCCGCCGCGTCGACCTGCGTCAGGTTCATCGCCAGGCGACGATGCTGGATCCTCCGGCCGAGATCGGCGGCGATTTCGCTGGGCGTATGCAGCATCGTCCAAATATGGCCTTTATGACCGATCCATGCAACTTTGCTGGCCATATCTGGACGCCTATATGCATGCGAATGGTCACACGGCGCTGTTGAGTTCGGTCGGACGATCGGACCAGATGCTGGCTGCAATCGTCTCGGCGTCCTGGGCAATCTTGTAAGGACGCCCATGCTTGATGAGCAGGCCGTGATCGCGAAGGCGTTCCAGATGCCAGTTCAGCGCACCTTCGCGCGGCATGCCATCGGTGTTGCCGATCGCTTTGATCGTCTTGAGATGGGGTATGACACCGATGTGCTCCTCGAGCTTCTTTGACAGAGCATGAGCACTGACTGCTTGGCCTGCCCTGGCGTCGGTCTGTGCGCGGATCAGTTGCCACATGGCATAGGTTCCGTCCTCCAGCGTGACGGCAGGTTCAGCGGCCTCATCGTCAGGCTCCTCGCCCATCGTCTCTACGGCATCCGTGGAGAGGCGATGGGTGACGTCTTCGAACATCCCACCCGGTCGCCGGACCAGAAAATGCTTACCCCGGTGCGAATCGTGGAAGTTCGATTTCGCGAGGCGCACGATGACGACCTCATCGGCACTGGCCGCCAGCCCGGCATCAAGGACCGGCTTGGCCTCGAACGGCGCGGACTTCTTGTTCTTGGCGGGCTTCCCGCCCCGCGACTGAGGACCCTGCGCCTGACGCACCTCGACGGTGGTGCGCGGCGCGGTCGTCCATAAGGCGACGCCGCGCAGGCGTGCAGCCGCGTCGATATCAGGGTTAGTGGGGTCGATCTTCTGCACCTTGGGCGTATGGCCGATGATGATCCAGAAGATCTCGAGAGCCTGACACAGTCGATTGACGTAGAAGAAGAAGTTGGTGACCGCGTCCGCCGCATTGGCGTCGAAGCCTGCCATCGAGGTCGCTGAGTCCATGACGATGCCGACGATCCGATCTTCCGGCCGCTCCGCCACCTTGTTCCAGTCGGTGATGAAGACGCGAATGGCCTTCATCGTCTCGGACGGCCCCCATGCGCCGTCCGAGGAGAAGAGGCTCGGGTTCGGACGATCGAACTCCTCTTCGGTCATGCTGATGAAGGGCATGACGTGGATGCGCGAACAGACCTCGCGCGCGAGGTCCTCGGACAAGCCATGCATCTCGGTCAGGACGCTGCGCAGGCGCATGTACAGTTGCTCGCGTGTGTCCTCGGCCGACAGGATCACGACGTGGCCCGTGCCGTTGATGGCGTGACCAAGCCATGCGGGGACATGCGATCGGCTGGCAGCGATCGCGGTCGCCATCCAGATCAGGACCTGGGTCTTGCCGGTCGATCCAGCGCCGAACCAGACCGATGCACCCGTGCGCGGCAGAATGCCGTCGATCAGATAGTCGTTCGACGTGCTCAGCTGATCCATGGCGTCGGTGGCGCGCCAATGTCCGCCAAGGGACTGCGAGATCCACTGCCGCAGTTCGACCGGTCCCTGATGATCATCGTCCGTCATATATGCCCTCCCGTTATACGAGAGGCTTAAGGCGGGATCGTTACGGTATGGTAACGGAAGATGATCTGCTTTGATCCGAGAGCCTGGGGCACCCCGAAGGCAGCGTATTCAGCAATTCAGCGCAGCAGGGTTTATATATATAAAGGGGGTAAGCTGACGCACCCCTTATACCTGCCGCTGAATTGCTGAATGCGTGCTTGGTGCAAATCGTCGTCGCGCTCTGCCGTTACCGATGCGGATGAGGCCGCGCGGTCCCCCGTGCCGCGACAGGCGTGATGACGATCACCGGTCCGGACGTTCCCGCGTCGCAACCATCCTGATCTTTCGTTTCCCCGGTCCACCTCCGTGCGAAAGTTCCAACTTTCGTGCCAAGGTCTCGGCGGGCGTCAGTGCGGGCTTAAAAGATAGAAGAAAGGCAATTGAGCTAGGTTCGGAAGTGCTGGGGTAACTTTCACCCCAGGATGAAAAAGAATGAGTGAGATTGCCTATTACCGTGTGTCGACCAGCGGTCAGACGATCGAGGCGCAGCGTAGCGCGTTGCTCGGATCGACGATCCAGCCCTTCGACAAGGAATTCTTCGATGAGGGCGTCAGCGGCTCGGTGCTGGCCCGGGATCGATCCGGCTTCGCTGCAATGCTCGGATACATCCGCGAGGGCGACAGGCTGCATGTCACCGCCATCGATCGGCTGGGCCGCAATGCCATCGACATCCACGCGACGGTGCGGGCGCTCAACCACAGGGGCGTCGAGATTATCGTCCGTGGACTCGGCTTGATCAGCTCGAGCGCAGGTCGGCTGATCGTCGCGGTGCTGGCAGAGATCGCGGAGATGGAGCGTGAGGCCATCCGCGAGCGCACCCAGGCCGGGCGGGATCACGCCAGGAAGTCGCTCGCCGCCACCGGCCGTACGCACCGCGGCAAGAAGAGCCTCGGGCGACCGCGCAAGGCGAACCCCGTCGAGGTCATCGCCTGGCGCATCACGAACGGGGCAAGCCTGTCCGTCACCGCCAGGCATTTCGGCATCAGCGGGGCGACGGTGAAACGCTATCTAGCGTTCACCGCTCCACCCCCGACCCCGGTCCCCCCACCCCATGGGGACGAAGGTGCGGTCGTCGTGCAGCCCATCACCACGGTCCGTAACGAGATCCGGGACGTGGCTGACGGTCACGTCGGCGGTCCCCACGCTGGTCGATCCCTCGACGATGTACCGGTCGACGTCGGTCCCCCGCCACTGGCGATCGACGTCAGTCAGAAGGACGTCGAGACGATCGTAGCCGCGCCAGCGGGTAGCCAGGTCAGCGAGCCGTTTGTCGGTGAGGTCGACATCCCACTGTTCCCCGACCTTCCGGAGGGGAGGCCGGAGGGAGCCCATCAGCGCGGCGTGAAGGTCGGCCAGCAGGCGGTTCCGCTCGATGGCACTGTGGTCAAGCCACGGCGCCGCGTGACGTCGACGCATCGCGTCAAGGACCGCAGGCGCGTCGGCAAAGACGTCGGCGGACACCCGCCAGTCGGGAGCGTCGGCAGTATCGATGACGAGCCCATGCTTCCCTTCGGCAACCCGCAGGGCGGGGTCGGCGAGGAGGGCGGCGGCTAGGGCGGCGATCGCCTCGTCGCGTGGCGAGAGTGCCGCATCCTCGGCCGGTTCCGGGACGGGCGGCTGCGGCGTCGGTTCGATGGGAGTAGAAGGCTGGACCGGCGGATTGTGACCCAGCAGGCCCCCGATGAAGTCCCGCCACGTGCGGCCGGTCTTCTCGGCGGGCGCAGTGACCGGCGGCTCCGTCTTCTGCGCCTCGGCCAGAGCGCGCAGATAGACGGGATGGGCACCATAGGCGCGGACGTGCTTCAGTGTCCGCGCTGCGCCGGGGTCGCCATCGGCGGCGGCACGCGTCAGGACCTCCGTGCCCACCGACGCAAGGTGCTTTGCGGCAGCGGTCATCCGCTTGGCCTGGATGTCGGCCAGAACGGCAAGGCGCTTCTGCGCCATCTCGGCCAGGGCGGGCGTGGTCAGAGCGGCGAATTCGGCGCGGGTCACGCCGGGCACACGATATCCGGCCACCGTGCCCTCCGGCGGCAGGATCGGCATGTCGTCCGCCATGATCCGGTCGAACAGCGCCTCGAGCGTTGCCCGCGGATCCGGACGGGCTGGCTCGGGCGTGCGAGCCGGTGCAGGGCGATCGATCAGCGGCTTCGCAGCATCTGCGATCGCCTCGACCTCCGCCTGGGCCGTCGTGACCGCCGTCCGGTATTTGGCCAGCTCCGGGGCATGATCGTGCTCGATGGCAGCGATGCCGGCGAGGAAGGTCTCGGCCGCGTCGGCGCGGGCGGCGATCGCGACGTTCGCCCGCTGCTCGGCCGAGTCCGCCTTGCCCTCGCCGATGGCCTTCAGGATGCGGCGGCAGACGGTGATCGCCTTGTCCGGCCGGGCGCGTGCCATGGCCAGCGTGACGTCGTACTCGGCACATTCCGCATCATGCTGGCGCAGCACCGCGTCGGCCGCATCAAGCCGGGCGGTCAGGTCACGGATGGCGGCGACGTGGGCCTGATCGGCGGCTGTCCCTTCCGCGAACCGGCACTCCGCCTCGGCCAGCTTGCGGCGGAGGGCGGTGCGGGCCTTGGTGCGCTTCTCGGCCGCGGTCCACGCCTCGCGCAGCAGCGCCGACCAGAGCAGTTCGGCATTGTCGATGCCTTTCGCGGTCGGCACACCGACCGCCTCTAGCGGCGCCGCGCGGGTGCCGAGCGGCTTCTGCCCGTCGCGATCGCACCCCAGCGAGCGCAGCGTGCCCGGATGGAACTTGCGGGTGACACCCAGCCGGTCGAGTTCCTCGTTGCATCGGTCGGCGAAGAAGGTCCGCATCTCGGCCACCATGGTGGTGCCATGGTCGCGATGGTTCCCGCCGTCCGGATCGCGCGACCATTCGACGACCTTCTTCTGGGCATACGGATAGCGCACCCGGCCATGCTGTCCCGCGACGGTTTCGGCGATCGTGAAGTCCCAACGGTCCCCGATCTTCCTGGCGGGCCGGTCATGGCAGGCGAGGTGCAGGTGATGATTGCGGCGGTCATTGTGATGATCGGGCGCATGGATCGCAGCGACGTACATGATGCCGAACGAATCCAGCCGGTCGCAGATTGCTTGGGTGACCGTCCGCCGACCCGCGGCATCGAGGCCATCGGGAAACTCCGCCGTCAGCCGGTATTGTGTCCGTCCGCCACGTCCCTCCGAAACCCTCACCGCCTTCTTTTTCTTGCCGGTCCCTAGGATCGTGGCGAGCGTCTTCACCAGTTTGCCCGCGACGGCACCGTCGATTGCCAGATCATCGAGCGGGATGGTGCAGGTTTTGCGCTTGCCCCTGGCCGTGGCGAAAGCGGCGGCGACGTCGCGTATCACGTCCGGGACGTCGGGCGCAGTCGCCAGCGCCTGCCAGGCGCCGCGCGACGCATTCTCCGGCACCAGCGTCAGCCGGTCCACGCCCGGTGTGCGTTCGTGCTCATGCACGGCCTGCCAATAGGCTTGCCGTTCCAGCGGGTCGGGCGAGATGTTGGAGAAGACGGCGCGCTCGCCATCGATTGCTTCCGTCGCGGACGGTCGCACCGCATAGCGGTCGAACCCGTCCGGGGAGATCGTGACCTCCACCGCCTCGGGACGGTCGATATAGGCATCGTGGTCCTTCGGTGCCCCGGCTTCCAATCGCCTGGTTCCCTCTGACGTCTTGATCTGGCAGCCGCCATCGCTGGTCTTGCTGACCGGCTCGAAGGTGAAGTTGAAGGTGACCTTTCCGTCTGCCGAGACGAACCGCTGGTGGAAGGCCCCGGGCACCGCGAAGTCGGGGGAGCGCGACCAGCGATTGCCGCGCGGCTTCCGGTCCCTGACCGCGTCACGGACATCCCGCCGGACCCGTACCGTGCGGCCGAGCGCCTCTTCCTCCTCGATGGCGAGCAGGCGTCGCAACCGTGCAGAACAATGACCGATGGGACCGAGGGGACGCTGGATCGACATAGCCGGGCTCCTGTTGCCAGCTATGGTACAGGACGCGAATCACGGGGTGAATCACCCCCACGTCGATTTTCCCGGAGGTGGCCCAGCCACCGACGGGCCGCGCCCCCGGCGCGCCCTTGGGGACGCCGACCCCGGCGTCCCGGCCTCGCCTCGCCGCATGGCAACGCACGCTAAGGTGAATACTTCACCTTAGCGGAATTGCGCCTCCCTGAATCACGCTGTTCACCGCTCCGCCTTAACGGAGCGGTTGGACCGGTGCCAGCTACTGCTTGAAGCGGTGGTCGCGGTGCCAGCGCACGAAGTCGGGATGCGGTCGGCTCGCCAAATGCGCGGGCAGGATCGCGCGCGCGGACGGGTTCACGATCGAGCGGACGCTGTCGGGATCGTTGACCTGGCGCGACACCAGGATGCGCATGTCATCGTCGAAGCCGATCAGGCCGCGGTCGAACATCCAGTGCGCCGTGCCCGACAGCGCCATGCCGTTGCTGATGATGTCGGGACCGTTCGCCTCGACGGGCCGGATATGGGCGGCCTCCACCTCGGCACGACCGCCGCCGTTGATCAGCTTCAGCCCGGTGACGGCGCAGCGTTCGTCATAGGCACGCAGCACGATGCGGCGGAACACCCGGTCCCGCACCACGCGCGACACCAGTGTCGCGACCCGCTCGCGGGCTTCGTCGAAGACGAAGGGCGTGCGATCCTCCCGGACGGCGGCTGGCTGATCGACGTCGTCGGTACGGGGCAGGAGCGGGCTGGTGTCGTCGAGCCCGACCGAGACGATGCGGTTGAAGTCCGCCGGTGACAGCGACCGTACGGCAGCCTGAGCACGGCCGGAGATCCGGCCAGTATCGTTCAGGACGCCACGCTCGATGACCTGACCGTCCGCATCTGCGAAGGGAACGGGCGTTGCGAAATCGAGATAGCTGCCTGGCTCGATCAGTGCGAGGTACATGCCGGGTGCAGTTGGATCCGGCACGATCCTCTCGACCTTCGCGACAGCGAAATAGCCGCGGGTGTCTCGCACCTTGCGGGGCTCATAATATATGATCCAGTCACCGAGACACGCCTGGGCGCGGCTCAGGTACTGGGATGGAAACTGATAACGTTCCGCCGGTGTATCGCGATCGACCCTTGTTCGCCTGCGCATGGAGTATCAGCCGCTACAGCCAGCCGCGCAACTGATTCGCCTTGCGCACATTTGCGGCCCGCGGTCGATGACCGGGCACCGTAGGCAGCGTCAGCTTCGCCTGCAGAGCATCCCGAAAACCTTTCTCTCCGCCGGCGCGCTTGCTAGCCGTGAGCTTGGCGACGCCTTCAACACTGACCAAAATGTCGAAGGTCTCGTCGAATGTGACTAACGAATGATCGTAGGCGCGGTGATGAAGCGCGCAGAGCGCTACCCCGTTGCGAGTGCGATCGGTGCTATCGGGATGCCCAACGGGGAGAATATGGGCGGCATCAAGAAGGCCGAGTTGCACGCCACACATCGCGCATCCGTGATGGTAAGCGTTGAGCACCTTCTTGCTGAACTTGCGATCGCGCAACAGCCGCCACGTCATCAGCAGTGCGCGCTTGCGCGGTCCACTTACGATATTCTCGACCTCGTCGTCATCGACGGTGTCGGGGTCGGCCGTCAGCTTTTCGAGCAACGCGACCTCAGCACTCGCCGATCCGCTTTCGTGAAGCGCCTGCACTTGCGCGACGTAGATCGACAGAAAGTCTGGGCGGACTGCATAGGCGACTTCGCCGTTCCCTCGATTGTAGGGCGCCAATCCATTCTGCGCGGCATTCTCCAGCGCCGTGCGCCCGATCTGGATCGACGGCGATGTCGCGACAGCGCCCTTATGTTTGGCGATGTCATAGGCGGCAAACACGCCGAGGTTGTCATCCCAACCAAGGAGGAGCGTCTTGCCACCGGTCTCCGGTGTCAGATGTGTCACACCAGTGATCTGGATACGGAATTCGTCCTTCGGCCGGACCTTGCCGCCGCCGTGTGAAACGTTCCAAATATAGACTCGCACCGTCTCGACGACCCCGTCGCGGAAGAGGCGAAAGCGCGCGGGATGGACGGTCGGCGGCGTCAGATACAGGACGTTCCATCCGCCAGCCTTAAGCGCATCCGCGGCTTGGGCGATCAAATCCCGCTTCTGCAGCCTGGCCATAACGCTTCCTCCGCTTTGATCGTGTCTCGCCTGACGATTTAATGGCAAAGCCACGTACGATGCGAGCCCTGGCGTAGATAGCGGTCGCGTCACAGCTTTCGACCCAAGTCTTTTCACGCTTTTAGAACCATTCTCGAGTCGTCTGCGCACACGCTTGTTGACGGCGGTGACGAGTTCGGGCGATCACGCGAACGGTCAGCAAAGGAGGCCGCATGGCGCGTTGGACGGGAACAGATGAGATCGCCGACGTTCTCGCGGCTGGGTCGGCTTGGCGTACACGCTGTCTTGAGACGGATGGCTCGATCCTGTCTGCTCGGCCACTGTGGACCGAAGCCAATCTTGCGAGCCTCAATGAGTTGTTCGCAGGCAACCCGATCGAGGGCGCGGACGCGACCTTTTTCGAGAAGTTGCGGGTTCAACTGACCGATGCCGAGCCCAACCTCGTGCAATTAGCCGCCGAAGTCGTCTGGATGGTCCTGTTGTTTCCTCACGCCAGCAGCATGCAGGCTGCCACGAAACGTCAGCGTGTGATTGAGATTTGGTCTTGGTCGGGCGAATCGGCACCGCCAGACGCGACCTTCCTCAGCGACGCTGCACTGACCGGTGCGGGCGGGGCTGGCACCTATTACCAGACCAACATTCCCAATCAGTTCGGCTTTCTGGTCGAGGTCGCTCAGCGCTGGAAGCGACGTCCGGACGGCCAGCGCGACTTAGGAACGGGCGAGGCGGCAGCGTTCAAATTCGCAGATTGGCTTGACGCCGTGCCCGGCGCAGACAAATGGCCATTGCGTTACGCGCTCCTTTACTTCTGCTTCCCAGATTTCTTCGAACGGAACGTCAGCGCAACCCACCGTCTCGATATGTTTCTGGCGCTGCGGGGGAAGCTGGCTGCGGCGGAACTGCCTAGCAGCGACGAGCCGTCAGCGCGCCAATTGGATCAAGCGTTGCTCGCGATTCGACGGCACCTAGCGCGATTGCTGGGTACCGAGGAGATCGACTTCTATCGGGCGCCCCTCCGCGCCATGTGGCAAGTCGAGGGCCGCGACGAGCGGCGAAAGCTGGCGGCTGCGAAGATCGAAGGCGTACTCGGCAATTATAATCTCGAGCTTAACCAGACCGGCAGCAAAAAGCGCCGACTAAAGGACACCCGTCCGGTTGACACCAGGGTCGGATTCTGGAGCAACCCGAACGACGCGACCAACAAGCCGCTTCGCTGGATCCTGCAGATTGATCCGACCGGCGACTTGATCACCGCCAAGATACCTGACAGCCACGGCGCTAACCGCATCGCGTTTCTCAACAGCGGCAAAGGCGTGAGCGGCGGGGTTTTCGTCAGGATCGTGCCCGCGATCAAGCTCGACGACAACCAATTCGAATTTTTCGAGACATGGGAATGGCTTTTGATGCTGTGCTTCTTACCCGCACTTGAAGCGGGGTCGGCAGCACAGCTCCTCGAGAATTACGACCCGGAAAGCGGCGCAATCAGTTACAAGGGCAAACCGCAGCCCTATGTGGCTGCGGGGCTGCTTGCGCTCAACGAGCCGGACTCGATCTTTGTCGCCGACCTGCCGGGCGGTCCACGTCAAATCACCTACGCCGAGGCGACGCAGGCGCTCCGGGCGATGCTCAACGTGAGCCCGTCGGTCGATCTTAACGCGGAGGCCGCTCATGACTGAACGCATTCCGCTTTACGACACGAGCCAACCGGACGACCTCGAACGGCTTGGCCGCGATTTGGAGCGCGCTTACGATATCGCCGCGCGCGCGATCCCCGCGCCGGTTGCGGCCGGCGATGACGAGGATGAGGATTTCGAGGGCGAGGTGACAGCCGCCGCGGACATCGCAATCCCGGACTTCAACGATCTGATTGGGATCGATCCGTCCGTCCGACGCCAGATCGAGGCGGCACTTCGCGCCGGCAAGCGTCACCTCATGCTCTACGGACCGCCGGGGACCGGTAAAACCGAGATCGCGCGGCGGTTGGGCGGCCTGCTGGCCAGACGTTGGAAGCTGATCACTGGGTCTGCCGACTGGTCTTCGCAGGACATCATCGGCGGGTATCAGCCGATCGGCGATGGCAAGATCGGATTCGTGCCAGGCGTGCTCCTCCAGAACTTCGATCGTCCCTTGATCATCGATGAACTCAACCGTTGCGACATCGACAAGGTGATCGGTCCGCTCTTCACGGTGTTGAGCGGGCAAGCGAGCACCTTGCCCTATCGCGCCGAGGTCGCCGATCTTGAGAGCGAGCAGTTCGTTATCCTGCCGCACCCCAAGCCGGGAGCGCCGCCGCATGAGTATGCGCCCGGACCCGCCTGGCGGCTGATCGCGACGATCAACTCAATCGACAAAGCGTCGCTTTATCAGATGAGTTACGCGCTCGCTCGTCGCTTCGGCTGGATTTACGTAGATGCGCCGCAAGACCTAGACGGTTTCGTCGTCGAGTTTGCTCGCCGCAACGCGATGCTGCTGATCGATCCGCCAGCGGAGACGCCGACTCCGCTCGGTGCGCTGTGGCGCGCAGTCAACGATGTTCGCGTCGTTGGCCCCGCGCCGATCATCGACTTGATGCGAACCGCCGCGATCCTTTCGCCAGGTATCGACTTTACGGTCGCGCCAACGCCTGCGGAGCGGACCAGCTATCTCGATGGCATCGACCTCTACTTGATACCGATGCTGGACGGCATTCTCAGCCACGAGGCTAACGCAATTGCCGAGGCCGCGACGGTTGCGCTGGGTCTCGCTGCGGAGGAAGCCGCCACACTCAAGCGACGGCTTGCCGCGCTCGCAATATGACTGAGGATATTGCTGGCGCGATCACGGATCACGTCGCAGCGTTTCTGCTGCGATATTTTCGGCCGGCGGTGGCAGCCGACGCCAAGGTGATCAGGATCGACGCCGAGCGCGATCGTGACCTGTTGCGGCTGCAATGGGCGCTGTCCGCTACGGTCACGCGACTGGCGGACTATATCCTCGCGCACCGGCACGAGACTCAAAGCTTTCTCGTCACGCGTGAGCGGAGCGACAGCGGCACCGTCCGCGGCCGAATCGACGCGCGCGCCACGTTGCTCAAGCGTACGGTGGGCGGCGATCCGGCGATCGTCGTCGCCCACGAGCCGGTCCGGTCTTTCGATTCGGGGCCCAATCATGTGACCGTCTGGGTACTGCAACAGGCGTGGCTGTTAGCCGGGCGCTTTAGTGCCCTGCTCCCCTCCGACGCCACGTACCGCACGTCGTCCGACGCAGCTGTTGGCAGGCTCGAACGCGTTCGCAAGATCGGTGCTATCAGTGCGGCCATGGCTGAGATCAATCTGTTTCGCCGTCCAAGCGCCGGAGCGTTGCGTGCCGCCGCTCAGTCACGCCGTCGGACCTACCGACTCGCGTACGAAGCGTATTCCACGCTGGCTGCGGTCGAGGCCGGCGATACGGTCGCAATTGAAATGGTTTTGCGAGATACATTGGTCGCACCGATTGAAATCTGGCGACGGTTCGAGCTGGCTACCGCGCTCGCCATGGCGGAAGCGCTTGCCGGTGCCACGGGTGTGCCGATGCGGTTGAACATTCTCGCAGGCGGCAACAGGATGCCAATCGCCTCCATCGGCCGGTTCGCAATCTTCTGGCAGTCCCGAACCAACTGGTACGTACCGCCGAAGGTTGAGCGATCCGAAGCGGTGGTACGCGCTGTGCTCGCGCGCTTCGGTCTGGGACCGGATCAGGACCGCCCCGATCTCGTCGTCGCCGATCTGGAGACGGACCGCGTCGTGGCAGTGGTCGAGGCTAAATACTTCACCGCCGCGGCTGAAGACGCACTGGACCGCTTACGCGAGGCGACCCATCAAGTCGTGCGCTATGCGCGCGGCTACCGCGTCCTTGAAGAGATCGACCCGCTGCTCGAACGCTCGGCGATCGCGCTCGTCCGTCGGCCGGACGTGCCGCAGCCTGCCTGCGCGCCGGCGGTGCTTGGCTTCGAAGACATGATCGGCGGCGAACGCCTTGCCCGCTGGGCCGAGGCACTCGTCTAGGCGACGCGGCGAGCGGGCGGTTTGTCGTCCAAATCGTCACCGGCAGTTGCACGCTTCTTGCCGATCCCCGGTGGCCGGGTCTTTCCGCCATTCTCGAACAGCGGCGTTTGCCGCTCATCTGCGGGCACCGCGCAGGGCGGGAAGATCGTGTAGGGCTGGGCCGCCTTGGGCAGCGGGATCGGCGCCGGAGCGAAGCGCGCCAGCGCGCCCTTGAGATAGTCGTCCGACAATTCGGTGCAGACCCATCTGCGCTTCAAGTTCTCCGCTACGGCTCCCGTGACGCACGAACCCCCGAACGGATCGACGACGAGGTCGCCCGGATCGGTCAGGAAGCGAATGAAATACTCGGGCAACTGCGCCGGAAAGCGTGCGGGGTGGATATCCAGCTTCTTCTCGCGGCAGAAGTCTTGGTACGAGCCGTTGGACTCGGTGTTGGCGATCGCGAGCAGGTTGGGCGGGACCGCCCCGCCATTGTCCTTGCCGAACTTGTCCGAGATGTTGTGGCCTGAGGGCCGCAGCTTCGCCGTGTAACCGTTGCGCAGTAGGTCCTTCATTGCCGGGCTATAGGGCGCGAGCACACGCTTATTGTTAGCCTTCGGCCACGGCGTCGGGGACAACCACCATACCGTGTTCACGGCATCCTTCACACGCACACGGCGGACGTTGACCCACTCCGCGGGTGTCGGCAATTTAGAAGGATTCCACCAATAATGCTCTTGGCAGAGGTGGAAGCCGAACTCCTCGACCAGCATCAGCAGCAGCTTGAAATGATAGAGGCTGCGGGTCGGCTGGCCGGGCATCCACGCTCCGCCGATGTCGATGACCAAGCTGCCGGTGTCCTTGAGCACCCGGCGGAAGCCCGCAGCGAATGGCCGGAACCAGTCGCAATAATCGTTAGCGTCTTCGTTGCCGTAGCTCTTCTTGCGGACGAGTCCGAACGGAGGCGAGGTCATGATCAGATCCACGCCCTTCTCGGGCGCGACGTTGAACAGATAGGCCAGCGCGTTGCCGTGCAACATCTCGCCATGCTTGGTCTTCTTGAAGCGCTTGAGGGTCGACGCGGGGTAGTCGCGGGCGGTTTCCTCCTCGAGCGAGCCGGGCATTTGCTGCCGCTGGGCGGTGCGATGGAGGTGCCGCAGATAGTCGCTTGTCGTGCCGAAGCCGAGCTTCTCGGCGGCTGCATCGATCTCGTCACGCTCGTCGGCGGTGAGCCGGACGGTGGCGGTGCGGTCGCGAGGGTCGATGGAGCGGGGTCGTGACATGAGCGCACCTTGTTGGCGTGGTAAATGATTGGCGTGTTACAATAACCGGCTAGCTCAGGGGTAAACGTATTACAACAACGATTTTCGGCCGTAAGACTCGGTTCGTCGCAAAGACCCGTGCGGTTGCGGCAATCCAATCTGCCCAACATCAAGGTGCGTCTTGCCAATGCCCGGCAATCGCGGAAACCTCTTTGTCATGTGATCCGATGTCGATAATCTGCCGGCGGTTCAGCGCGCCGAGATCGAGCACATTCGCGAGGTGCTAATGCGCGAAAGCGCCATCGCGATCGGCGATCCGTCGTTGATAATCGACAGACCAACTATGTCCCGGCTTGAATAGCAGTTGCGTGGCTCACGTTAAGGAAAAACACAATGGCCGCCTTCGAAAATGCCGATCGCGTCTCGCAATGATCAGTATTGAGATGCGCAGGCGTCATTTCAAGGTAGTATTTTGAATGATTGCTTGCTTCGGAAGTTTTTTTCAAACCAGACATTGCAGTTTCCACCGAACTTTACAGCCTGGATTCGACTGAGGATCGCGAGCGCCAGGCTTTGAACTTAGCGCTTCCTTGTACTGAAGCGTACACCTGCCATCCGCAAATGACTTTTCTAGAAAGTGATCTGATCACGCAAATTCGTGCACACTGAAGAAGTTTGCGTCTGCGGCCTCCGCGAACTTCGCCCCCATCCGACGCGCCAGCCAGGCATCCGCCCGCGCGATGCCGTCGACCGCGTCCTCCGCCGGCTTGCCGTCGACGTGGATCAACTCACGCGGCGACATGCGGAAATGCCCACGCGATCCTGACCGAGGCAAGATCACGGCGCGGTTGCCCGCCTTGCTCAGCCAGAAGCGGCAGTCGGTCTGGACATAGCAGCCCTCGTCGCGCGGCAGGTAGACCGTGATCCCGGTCCGCCCGAACCGACCGTCCGCGGTGATCCCGAACTCGAGCGCGACGACGTCGGTGCCGGACAGGGCCGCTGTCCGTGCCATCTCGGTGCGCTCTTCTTGGCCGAGCGCCTCGCCACCCGTGACGACGACGCCGTCTTTCAGCTTGCGGTTGCCGAGCAGAAGCCGGGTCGCCGCAACGGTGTAGGCGCGGAGGATGGCGTCGTCGTGGTGGGTCATGGTCGCTTACTCCTGTTTTCGTCCCGCAATCCGGGATCGCCTTCATCTCCTTCCCATCAAGGCGGGCGGTCAGTGACCGACTCGCCACCATTTGATCGTGGGCGCGGCGACGCTGTCGATCGCGCCGCGCAGTTCGCGCAAGTCCTCCAGGCTGCCGCCGAACCGTTCGGCAGGCGCTGCGCCACCCAGTGCATCGAGCGGCAGGTCCAGCGCGTGGCGGATCGCGCGGCTGTCGTGGTTCAGCCGCCATTCCAGCCGTATCAGGATGTTGATGAACAGTCGCAGCCGCTCCACCCGAGCGGTGTCCAAAGGCGACCACAACCGACCGAGGTGGATCATGTCCTCCGCTTCGGCGCGGACGATGCCGAGCAGGCGCATGGCATGGGCGAGATCGATGCCATGGGTCAGCATGATCCGACCGGCGAGGTCAACCAGCACCGCGCCGGCCTCGTCCTGTGTGCCGGTCACCGGAAGCTCGCCAGATGATCGGCCCACATCGCCTCGACGATCGCCTGTCCGCGATCGTGAATCATGTCCTCGTCGTACAAGCCCTGGCGGATGCCGAAACCGGTTAGGCGCCTGGGCACGATCAGGGCGTGGGCATGGAGTGGGAAGGCGGCGTTGATCGTCCCCGGCGCATGCAGGATCAGGACGGAGGCAAGCTGTCGATCCCGGGCGAACCTATCGTGGAGGAAGGCGCGGGCGCGTTCCCAGCCGACATGAACCCGGTCGACGTCGCCGAGCGGTAGCGTCAGATAGGTCAGCAGCGCCTTCTCCCGCTCGACGGCATGTGCGTCCATCTGCCCCAACAGCGTCGCCGGATCGGCGAGGCTGTCGTCGGCGCCTGCGGGGAGGAGCACCTCGACCCGCTCGACGTTGGGCGACCATGCGGCGAGATCCGCGCCCGTGACGACGGGGCCGAGATGCGCCTTGCGATAGCCGAACTCCAGTGCGCTGTTGACCCGACCGGCATAGGTCCGACGCAGAACGGCAAAGACCGTCCCCGCCGGGGACGGCCCGGACGGGTTCAGATAGAGCCAGCTCTGCGGATCGGCGTCGGTCGGCGTCGGCCTGACCGGCAGCTTGCGGGGTTTGCGCGCGGCCATGTCAGCGTCCCCGCCGGTAGGTCACGATCCGCACGATCTCGGCGGCGGCGCGGCAGACCCCGTCGCAGCGCTCGTCCCAGGTGACGAAGGGCGGCGTCGTCTGCAGCGCCAGGCCATCGCCCCGGATCTCGACGAACGCGCCGGCCTGCTGCGGCACCAGCCACAGGCTGTCGTCACGCCGTCGCATGAAGACGAGGTCAGTCATCGTGAAGGGCCCGTCCGGCCCGACCAGCGCGACATCGACCGTGACCGGGTTCATCGTTTCCGGGAACAGCCCGGTCCGCACCAGCATGACATCGCGACCGAAGCGGGTGCAGGCATCCTCCATCTTCATGCCGAACAGCGGCGGATCGCAGGGGGTGGCGGCGATCAGGAGATTGGCCGAGGCGATGTCGAGCATGCCGACGGGCAGACCGGCCAGTGCGCCGATCGGCACCGGTGCTTCGTAGAGTGCGGTGAGCGGCAGCGACAGGACGCGCAGCGAGGGATCGAGCGACGGCTCGATCGGGGAGGTCAACATGTTGTGTACTTTCGGCGAGAGGATCACCGGCCCGGCCCGGGTCCGGATCAGGCCGCGTGCCTTTTTTCGTTCGGCCAGCAGCTTCGCTGCGCCCTTCAATTGCCTAGCTCTTGACCTTCCTGGCGGTATCGCCAATCAGGTCGGCATCGCGCGAGATCGCCTCAGACCGGCTTATCGCACTTGAATAGGCGAGAGCGGCTAAAACACTGGCTCAAAAGGATATTGGCGCGAAAAACGACTTGCGTGTGTTTTGCGTGAAAGCAACCGCCATTCACGGCCTGTTCTCGTCGCGTTCTTTCGCGTTTGCGTGCTCGGATAACGCAAAATCAACGACTTAGTCGGTCCCATCTTCGTTGACATCGCAGGGGTCGCAAGTTCAATCCTTGCCACGCCCACCATCGAAAACCCCGCTAGGCCAACGGCTTAGCGGGGTTTTTGTTATGCTGTGCGGATCGACTGCCCGCTGGCCGTTTTTGGCGGATCCTATCCCCATGAGGGGTTTGGCGCTTTGTCGCGTATAGTCCCGTCATGACCGATCCCATCGACCACGATCTCGCCCGCTTGTCGCGGGGCATGCCGCCCGCCGCGCTTGCGGATATGGAGCAGCGGGTCGCCGCGACGATCGCGGCGGCGCCCGCCCCTGTCGGAACGCTCTCGGCGCGGGGCATGGCGTTGGCGGCCGCTGTCGCCATGGTGCTGGGCCTGGCGGGCGGGGGCGTGATGGCCGGGCGGAGCGAGGCGCGCGAGCGGCCCGGGGCGGCGGTCGTCGCGCTGGGCGGGGGCCTGGCGCCGTCAACGCTGTTGCTGGGCCGGTGAGGGGCGAGATGCGCCGGGCGGTGCTGACCATGGTGATCGCCTTCGTCGCCGCGCTGGCCGGGGTGGCGATCGGATGCCGGTTGCTGATGCCCACCGAGCCACAGGCGAGCGACATCCATACGCTCGTCCATCAGACAATCGCGCTCGACCCGGCGCAGGCGGTGGCGCTCGACCGGCTGGAGACGCAGTTCGCCGCCACGCGCGCCGCGCTCGACGCCCGGCTGCGCGGCGACAATGCCCGGCTGGCGGCGGCGATTGAGGCCGAGCATCGCGACGGTCCCCGTGTGACCCAGGCGATCGACGCGGTGCATCACAGCATGGGCGACCTGCAAAAGGCGACGCTGGCGCATGTCTTTGCGATGCGCCGCGTGCTGCGGCCCGACCAGGCGGCGACCTTCGATCGGCTGGTGGTCGCCAAGCTGACCGATACGGGGCGGTGAGCCGCGATTATGCGGGCTTGTCCGACGGCGATCTGGTCGCGCTGGTGCGGGGCGGTCGGCCCGAGGCCTATGCCGCGATCGTCGCCCGGCACAAGGCGGCGCTGTATCGCCTGATCCTGGCGCATGTCCGCGACGCCGAGGAGGCGCTGGACCTGGTGCAGGAGAGTTTCGTCGCCGCCCACGGCGCGCTGGCGCGGTTCGATACGACGCGCAGCCTGCGCGCCTGGCTCAGCCGGATCGCGCTCAACAAATGCCGCGACTGGGCACGGCGGCGGCGGGTGCGCGCGATGATCGCGCGTTTCCTGCCGGTCGAGGCGGCCGAGGCGGTGGCCGACGACCGGATCGGCGGCGAAGCGGCGGCGATCGAGCGCGACTCGCTGGCGCGCACGCTGGCCGCGCTGGACACGCTGCCCGAGGCCTTGCGCGCGCCGCTGATCCTGTGCGCGATCGAGGGGCTGAGCCAGGCCGAGGCCGCCGAGGCGCTGGGGCTGAGCGTGAAGGCGGTCGAACTGCGCATCCGCCGGGCCCGTGCCGAACTGCGCGACAAGACCGGGTGAGGGGCGCACGCCGGGCCTGCGTATAAGGGGGCATGATCGATCCGAAGACGATGATGCGCCGCCGCGATCTGCTGGCGGGGGCGGCGGGGCTGGGCGCGCTGGTCGCGGTGCCGGGCTGGGCGCAAAGCCATGCGCATGGCCTGGATATGGCACGCCCCGAGCTGAGCGGCCCCGACATCACCCTGACCATCGCGCGCCAGCACATGATGATCGACGGCAAGCCCTATCACGCGATCGGCATCAACGGCTCGGCCCCGGCGCCGCTGATCCGGCTGCGCGAGGGGCAGCGCGCGCGGATCACCGTCGTCAACCAGCTGGACGAGGAAAGCTCGATCCACTGGCACGGGCTGCTCCTGCCCTTCCAGATGGACGGGGTGCCGGGGATCAGCTTTCCGGGCATTCCGGCGGGCGGGCGCTTCACCTATGAGTTTCCGGTCGTCCAGGCGGGGACCTATTGGTATCACAGCCATTCGGGGTTGCAGGAGCAGGAGGGGCTGTACGGCCCCATCGTCATCGATCCCGCCGGACCCGATCCGATCGTTGCCGAGCGCGAGCATGTCGTCCTGCTGTCCGATCACAGCGCGCTGCATCCGCATGCGATCTTCCGCCGCCTGAAATTGCAGGGCGGGTATTTCAACTATCAGAAACAGACCATCGGCGGATTGCTGGCGGGGCGCGACCAGCCCCTGGCCGAGCGGCTGCGCTGGGGCGCGATGCGGATGGACCCCAGCGACGTGTCGGACGTGACCGGCTCGACCTATCGCTATCTGGTCAACGGCCATGGCCCGGCGGACAATTGGACCGGGCTGTTCGCGGTCGGCGAGCGGGTGCGGCTGCGGCTGGTCAATGCGTCGGCGATGACGATCTTCAACATACGGCTTCCGGGGCTGGCGATGACCGTCGTGCAGGCGGACGGGCAGGATGTGCGGCCGGTCGCGGTCGACGAGCTCCAGATCGCGGTCGCCGAGACCTATGACGTGATCGTCACCCCGGTGGAGGACCGTGCCTATACGCTGGTCGCCGAGACCTGGGATCGGTCGGGCATGGCGCGGGCCACGCTGGCGCCGCGGATCGGCATGGTCGCGCCGGTGCCGCCGCTGCGCCCCCGGCCGCTGGCGACGATGAAGGATATGGGGATGGGCGGGATGGACCAGGGCGCCGCTGCCTGCTCGCCCGAACATGCCGCGATGGGACATTGCCAGCCCGGCGGGGGGGCGCCATGGATCATGGTGCGATGAAGCACGGCATGCGCGACTTCGCCAACGCGCCCGGCCTGCCGCGCACGCCGGTCGTCCAGACGGTTTCGCCGATGCCGGTCGACCGCACCGGCGAGCCGCCACAGGGGCTGGCCGATGCCGGGCACCGGGTGCTGACCTATCGCGACCTGGCGAGCACCCGGCCCAATCCCGATCGCCGCACGCCCTCGCGCGCGCTGACCATCCATCTGACCGGCAATATGGAGCGCTATATGTGGGCGTTCGACGGGGTGAAGCTGAACGCCGTGACCGCGCCCATTCCCTTTCGCCTGAACGAGCGGGTGCGGGTCACGCTGGTCAACGACACGATGATGGCGCACCCGATCCATCTGCACGGCCATTTCTTCGAGTTGGTGACCGGGCATGGCGATCATGCCCCGCGCAAGCATACGGTCAATGTCGCGCCGGGGGGCACCGCGACCTTCGACCTGACCGCCGATGCCGAGGGGGACTGGGCGTTCCACTGTCACCTCCTCTATCACATGCATGCGGGCATGATGCAGGTGGTGACCGTCCGACCCGATCCGGCGACGAAGGGAGATGCGGCATGATCCTGCTGTCGCTTCTGCTCGCCGATCCGATGATGCAGCATCAGGGCATGGCGATGCCCGGCATGACGATGCCGATGGCCGACCCGAAGCCCGCCGCGCTCCGCAAGCCGGGCAAGGCCAGGCCCCGGAAAAAGGCCACTCGCGCTCCGCACGCCGCGCTGGGCCAGGCCGGAATGGCGCATCATGCCATGGAGCATAAGGCGGCGGCTTTGGCCTGCGCCCCCGAGCATGCGGCGATGGGCCATTGCCAGGCGACTCCGGCCATGGAAGCAAGTGCGGCCGATCCCGCCGCGATGCCCGGCATGGCGATGGGGGCGGTGGCCTGTTCGCCCGAGCACGCTGCGATGGGCCATTGCAAACCCGCACCGGCGGCCGAAACCCGCGCAGCCGATTCCGCCGCGATGCCGGGCATGGCGATGGGGGCGGAGGCCTGTCCACCCGAACACGCCGCGATGGGCCATTGCAAACCCGCACCGGCGGCCGAGACCCGCGCCGCTGATCCCGTCGCGATGCCGGGCATGGCGATGGGGACGGAAGCCTGTTCGCCTGAACATGCCGCGATGGGCCACTGCCAGCCCGCTGCCACCCCGGCGGCATTGGTGGGCCATGCCCCGCCGCCGCCCGCACCGAGGACGCGCGCGGCGGATCGCTTCTACGACCCCGCCGTCATGGCCGCCGCCGACCGCCGGATGCGGGCGGAGCATGGCGGCATGGCCTTTCACCAGATCCTGTTCAACCTGGCCGAGGTCCAGGTCCGCGACGGGCGCGACGGCTATCGCTGGGACGGGGAGGGCTGGTTCGGCGGCGACATCCACCGGCTGGTGGTCAAGAGCGAAGGCGAGGGGGATTTTGGCGACCGGGTCGGCGCGGCGGAAGTGCAGGCGCTCTATGCCCGCGCGATCGATCCCTATTGGAACCTCCAGGCGGGCGTGCGGCAGGATGTCGGCAGCGGGGTGCGGCGCACCTATGCGGTCGTCGGGGTCGAGGGGCTCGCCCCCTATTGGTTCGATGTCGAGGGCGCCTTGTTCCTGTCGGACAGGGGCGATGTGCTGGCCCGCGCCGAGGCCTGGGTGGACCAGCGGATCACCCAGCGGGCGATCCTGCAACCGCGCGTCGAGGTCAATCTCGCCGCGCAGGACGTGCCCGAACAGCGGATCGCGGCGGGCGTCTCTGATATCGAGCTGGGTCTGCGCCTGCGCTATGAGATCGCCCGCGAATTTGCCCCCTATGTCGGGGTGAACTGGGAACGCCGCTATGGCCCCGCCCGGGGCAGCGGCGCGGCGCTGGCGCTGGGCATCCGTGGCTGGTTTTAGGGCTGGATCGCCATTTAAGATTGCATCTTCTTCCCTCTCCCCTGGACAGGGGAGAGGGTTAGCGGAGCTTGCCAGCGTGCTGGCTAGCGCAGCTTGGGTGAGGGGTTGAGCGAGCCCAAAGGCTCGCGCGCTCGCAAGGCGAGCGCCCACCCCTCACCCAGCTCCGACTAAGCCTTTGCTTTCGCAAAGACCAAGTCTGCGCAACCCTCTCCCCTCTGCGAGGGGAGAGGTAAGAAGGCATCTTGGTCGCGGCAGACCGGCGTAGGGTCAGCCACGGTCGGGCCATTCGGTATCGATGACCAGCAACAGCCGGTCCTCGCCACTGCCCGCGATCGGGGGGGAGCGGTGGATGATCGCCCGGTCGCCCGCGCGCTCGCGGCCCTTGAACAGGCCGACATCGCCCGGCGCCAGCGCGCGGGGCGGGGACTGTGGGTCGGCGCCATGGGGCAGCCACTGGGTCGCCTGCCCGCAATAGGTGGTGATCATCCGCAGCGCGACATAGTCGGCATGGAATTTCCAGCAGCCATTGCCCGTCACCCGCTCGATACGGACCTCGACCCGGTCCTCGCCGGTCAGCGTGGCATAAAGCCGGGCCAGCGTCTCGACATCGCGGGCGAGCCCGTCATGCCAGTCCTGTGGAACCGCATCCGCCAGCGCGGCCCGCACCTTCGCCGCGACCGATCCGGCATCGGCCGCGAAGCGTAGCGCCGGAAACTCCGCCAGATCGGGCCGGGGCAGCGGCGACGCGCGTTCCCATATCGCCAGCGTCACCGCCGGATCGTCGATCGTGCCCAGCACGCCGGAGTCGCGTCCCAGACGGACATGATCGGGGAGGGCGAGGGGTGCGGCGTGGAGCAGGTCGAGGGAAGGGGACAAGGGCAGGATCCTCGGCTGAATGGTATGATGTATCGTACCACGCCGTATCCATTGGCGAAAGATGCCGCCGCTCCAAAGCAGAAGGGGGCGGCACCCTGCGGCACCGCCCCCTGTTTTCGAACGAGGATCGTCCGGTATCAGCCCGCGTCCTCGTCGGGGAAGGCGTTGGTCGGCTTCGAACCCCAGACCGCGTAGAACAGGATGTAGAGCTCGCACACCGCGGTCAGCAGGAACGACTGCTGCAACCCGTAATGATCGGCCAGCCAGCCATGCACCGCGACCAGCGCGCCGCCCGCGATCGCCATGATCAGCAGGCCCGAGCCCTCCTCGGTCAGCGGGCCGAGGCCGCGAATGCCCAGCGTGAAGATGGTCGGGAACATGATCGAGTGGAACAGGCCGACCAGGATCAGCGACCACATGGCGATGTGACCATCGGCGAACACGGTGACCAGCATGGTCAGGAACGCGCCGATCGAGAAGACCGCCAGCACCGCACCCGCCGGCACCTTCTGCATGATCGCCGAGCCGACGAAGCGCCCGACCATCATCCCGCCCCACAGCAGCGTCAGGTAACGGCCCGCCGCCTCGGTGGTCATGTTGCCGATGTCGGGGCGGCTGACGAAGTTGACGAACAGGTTGCCCACGCCGATCTCGGCGATCAGGTAGATGAAGATCGCGCCGATGCCGAACACCAGGTTGCGATGCTTCCACAGCGAATGGTTCTTGCGCTCCTCCTTGGCGATCCGGCTGGTCGCCGAACCCATGGCGGGCAGCGGGAAGCGCGCGATGACGAGCGCCAGGACGACCAGAACGATCGCGACCAGGCCATAGGGCAGGACCACCGCATGCGCATCGGCCAGGCGCTCGGCCTGGGTCAGCGCCTCACCGGCCTGCGCCGTGCCGCCCTTGGACCGGCCGAGGATCAGATAGGCGCCGAACAGCGGGGCCAGCATCGTGCCCATCGAGTTCATCGCCTGGACGAGATTGAGGCGCGACGACGCCGTGTCCGCCGGGCCCAGCACCGCGACATAGGGGTTGGCCGCGACCTGGAGCAGGGTGATGCCGCTGGCGATCACGAACAGCATCAGCAGCGTGACGCCATAAGAGGGCAGCGACGCCGCCAGCATCATGCCGACCGCACCCGCCGCCATGATGAGCAGGCCCGTCACCAGCGACTTCTGGTATCCGATCCGCTCGATCAGCTTGGCCGAGGGGATGGAGGCGAAGAAATAGGCGATGAACCAGACGCTCTCGATCAGCGACGCCTGGAAATAGCTCAGCTCGAACACGCTGCGCAGGTGCGGCAGCAGCGTCCCGTTGATGACCGTGATGAAGCCCCACATGAAGAACAGGCTGGCCAGCAGCGCCAGTGCGGAGCCGTATCTGCCCCCTCCCGCGGCTGGCGACGCGCCGTTGGCGCGGGAAACGACGGGTGCGGCCATGCAATCCTCTCCTTCGGACCGGTAATCTCGCGAAAAACTGTTCGCAGACCGGCTTGCTCCTGATATTTTGTCTGACTATAGTGACGCAAAAGGCGCGTCAATGGCGTCTGGCGACGAAAGGGTGAGGCATGTCGAGGGCGTCAATCAAGACCTTTTTCACGTTGGTAGCGGTAACGTCCGTAATGAGTTCGACTGCGGCCCTGGCGGGCGAGGCGAAACGCGCCCCCGCCGGGCAACTGGCCGATGGTGCCGCGATCGAGGCGGTGACCCTGACCAACAAGGCCGGGCTGTCCGCGCGCGTCCTGACCTATGGCGCCACGTTGCAGTCGGTCATGGCGCCCGATCGCGACGGCAAGCTGGCCGACGTCCTGCTCGGCTATGACAAGGCCGATGATTATGTGAACCATCCCAATTTCTTCGGGGTGACGGTCGGCCGCTTCGCCAACCGGATCGGCGGCGGGCGCTTCACGCTCGACGGGCGTCCCTATCAGTTGACACTGAACGACAAGGTCAATTCGCTGCACGGCGGGACCAAGGGCTTCGACAAGCATCTGTGGCGCATCGTCTCGATGAAGGACGGCCCGACCGCCAGCGTCGTCATGGCGCTGACCAGCCCCGATGGCGACCAGGGCTATCCGGGCAAGGTCGATGCGACCGTCACCTATTCGCTCGACGAGGCGGGGGCGCTGACCATCGCGTTCGAGGCGAAGACCGACAAGCCGACCATCGTCAACATGACGAACCACGCGATCTTCAACCTGAACGGCGAAGGCTCGCCTTTGGGTGCGACCTTCCACAAGCTGACCATCCCGGCGACGACCTATACCCCGGTCGACGCCAAGCTGATCCCGACCGGCGAGCGTCGTCCGGTCGCGGGCACCGTCTTCGACTTCCGCAGCCCGCGCGTGGTCGCCGACGGCATTCGCGACGGCAACGACCAGCAGATCCGCTATGGCCAGGGCTACGACCATAATTTCGCGCTCGACAAGGGGCTGACCGCGACGCCGCAGCTGGCGGCCCGGCTGGAGGACCCCGCCTCGGGCCGCGTGCTCGAGGTGCTGTCGACCGAACCGGGCGTGCAATTTTACACAGGCAATTTCCTCGACGGCACCTATGTCGGCAAGAAGGGCCATCTGTACCGCATGGGCGACGGCATCGCGCTCGAGCCGCAGAAATTCCCCGATTCGCCCAACAAGCCCGATTTCGTCTCGCCGCGCGTCGATCCCGGCAAGCCCTACCGGCATACCATGATCTACCGCTTCTCCACCGTTCGCTGACCGAAAGCCTGACATGACCGACACGCCCAAACTGCGCAGCCGCGCCTGGTTCGACAATCCCGAGAATATCGACATGACCGCGCTCTATCTGGAGCGGTATCTGAACTTCGGCCTGTCGCTGGAGGAGCTTCAGTCGGGCAAGCCGATCATCGGCATCGCGCAGACCGGCTCGGACCTGTCGCCCTGCAACCGCCATCATCTGGTGCTGGCCGAGCGGGTGCGCGAGGGCGTGCGCGAGGCGGGCGGCATCGTCCTGGAATTCCCGGTCCACCCGATCCAGGAAACCGGCAAGCGTCCGACCGCGGGCCTCGACCGCAACCTGGCCTATCTGGGGCTGGTCGAGGTGCTGTACGGCTATCCGCTCGACGCCGTCGTGCTGACCATCGGGTGCGACAAGACGACCCCGGCCGCGCTGATGGCCGCCGCCACCGTCAACATCCCGTCGATCGCGCTGTCGGTCGGGCCGATGCTCAACGGCTGGCACAAGGGCGAGCGGACCGGCTCGGGAACCATCGTCTGGAAGGCGCGCCAGATGCTGGCGGCGGGCGAGATCGACGATGCGGAGTTCATCCGCCTGGTCGCCTCGTCGGCGCCGTCGACCGGCTATTGCAACACCATGGGCACCGCGACCACGATGAACTCGCTGGCCGAGGCGCTGGGCATGTCGCTGCCCGGCTCGGCCGCGATCCCCGCGCCCTATCGCGATCGCCAGGAAGTCGCGTATCTGACCGGCAAGCGCATCGTCGAGATGGTGAACGAGGACCTCAAGCCCTCCGACATCCTGACCAAGGAAGCGTTCCATAACGCGATCAAGGTGAACTCGGCGATCGGCGGCTCGACCAACGCGCCGATCCACCTGGCCGCCATCGCGCGCCATATCGGCGTCGACCTGCCCGTGCAGGACTGGGAGACCGAGGGGCACAAGATCCCGCTGCTGGTGAACCTGCAACCGGCGGGCGAATATCTGGGCGAGGATTATTACCGCGCGGGCGGCGTGCCCGCCGTGGTCAACCAGCTGATCGAGCAGGGGCTGATCCACGAGGGCGCGATGACCGTCAATGGCAAGACCATGGGCGAGAATTGCCGGGGCGTCGCGATCGAGGACGAGAAGGTCATCCGCCCCTTCGCTCAGCCGCTGAAGGAAGAGGCGGGCTTCATCGTCCTGTCGGGCAATCTGTTCGACGCCGCCGTGATGAAGACCAGCGTGATCTCGGAGGAATTCCGCGAGCGTTATCTGTCCAACCCCGACGATCCCGATGCCTTTGAAGGCCCGGCGGTCGTGTTCGACGGGCCGGAGGATTATCACCACCGGATCGACGATCCCGCGACCGGCATCACGCCGCAGACGCTGCTGTTCATGCGCGGCGCGGGGCCGATCGGCTATCCGGGCGCGGCGGAAGTCGTCAACATGCGCCCGCCCGCCTATCTGATCACCGAGGGCGTGCACTCGCTGCCCTGCATCGGCGACGGGCGTCAGTCGGGCACCTCGGGTTCGCCCTCGATCCTGAACGCCAGCCCGGAAGCGGCGGCGATGGGCGGCCTTGCGCTGATCGAGACCGGCGACCGGGTGCGCATCGACCTGAACAAGGGCACCGCCAACATCCTCATCTCCGACGAGGAACTGGCCGAGCGTCGCAAGACCCTCGCGGCGGCGGGCGGGTATAAATATCCCGCTTCGCAGACCCCGTGGCAGGAAATCCAGCGTTCGGTGGTCGGCCAGATGTCGACCGGCGCGATCCTGGAGGGGGCCGAGAAGTATCAGCGCATCGCCCAGACCCAGGGCCTGCCGCGCGACAACCACTGATCGGGTACTGGCCGGAACGGTCAGGCCGGGCGGGTCCATCCCGTCCGGCCGCCCGGCGGGGGACCGACCCTTTCGTCTAGCTGTTCTCGAGCCAGGCCAGGGCGGCGTCGTAGGACAGGAAGGCGTCGATATTGGGCAACTGGTAATTCTGCCGGACCTGCATCTTCAGGGGGCTGGAATCGACGACCAGCGCCAGCCGGTCGCCGGGCCGATAGAATGCCATGATGCCGTCGCGCATCACCTGGACCATCGTGATCGGCATGATGGGGGTGCCGCGTCGATCGACCAGCACCCTGGCATGGCCCCACTGCGCGCGCGATGCGTCGAGGAAGGGCTGGAAGCAGGCCCAGTAACGGTCGGCGATCTCGATGGTCCACGCGGTTCGCGTCCGGACCTGAATGATGAAGCGGTCGTCCAGCCAGACGGAGAATCCGGGGTCGTCGATTCGCATGGTCCTGTTCCCCCCTCCGGCACCAGATGGCATGGCGTCGCTGTCCAAGTGGTTAAAACCAAAATGGACCCATTGGGAATGACCCAAATGTCGCTATGGCGATGACGGCTGGACGACGGCGAGCGCCTCTTGACCTGAACCGGGCGGCACTCGATACCGCTAACAAAAATCGCGGAGAGTAAGACATGGCAAGCAATTCCACTCCTCTGATCGATGCCCTGCCCGAGGATTGGCGGACGGGCCGTTTCGTCGGCCGTATCGATCGCGGCGAGGGGCCATGTCCTATTTTGGTGCAGGGCGGGGAAGTTTTCGACATGAGCCGCGTCGCCCCGACCGTTTCGGCGCTGATCGCGGCCGGTACGATCGAGGCCGGGCAGGGGGAATCGCTGGGCGATCTGGGCGACCTGAACCTGTCCCCCGAGCAAGGCGCGGCCAATCGCCTGCTCTCGCCGATCGACCTGCAATGCGTGAAGGCGGCGGGTGTGACCTTCGCCGTGTCGGCGCTGGAGCGGGTGATCGAGGAGCGCGCGCGCGGCGACCATGCCAAGGCGGCGGGGCTGCGCGCCACGCTGGAACAGGCGCTGGGCGGCAATATCCGCTCGGTGGTGCCGGGCTCGCCCGAGGCCGCGCAACTGAAGGACGCGCTGATCGCCGAGGGGCTGTGGTCGCAATATCTGGAGGTCGCGATCGGCCCGGATGCCGAGATCTTCACCAAGTCGCCGGTGCTGTCGACCGTGGGCTGGGGCATGCCGGTCGGGGTCCGTTCCGATTCGACCTGGAACAACCCGGAGCCCGAGGTGGTGCTGGTCGCCGACGCGCATGGCAAGGCGGTCGGCGCGACGCTGGGCAACGACGTCAACCTGCGCGATTTCGAGGGGCGCTCGGCGCTGCTGCTGGGCAAGGCGAAGGACAATAACGCCTCCTGCTCGCTCGGGCCGCTCGTCCGGCTGTTCGACGACGGCTTCACCATGGACGATGTCCGGTCGAGCGAGGTCAAGCTGACCATCACCGGCGCCGACGGCTATGTGCTGGAAGGCGCCAGCTCGATGGACCAGATCAGCCGCGATCCCGAGGACCTGCTGGGCCAGGCGCTCAGCGAGCATCATTATCCGGACGGCCTCGTCCTGTTCCTCGGCACGCTGTTCGCGCCGACCCAGGACCGTGACGAGCCCGGTCGCGGCTTCACCCACAAGGTCGGCGACACCGTCGTCATCGCCAACCCGCGTCTGGGCACGCTGGTCAACCCGGTGATGACCAGCGCCGACGCCCCGGCCTGGACCTTCGGTCTGGGCGACCTGATGCGCAACCTGGCCAAGCGTGGCCTGTTGTGACGGAGACTCAAGACATGTTGCAGAAGACCAGCGCCGCCGATCTGGTCGCGCGCTATCCCAGCCTGACCGACAAGCGGGTGATCGTGACCGGCGGCGGCTCGGGGATCGGCGAGGGGCTGGTCGAGGCGTTCGTCGCGCAGGGCGCGCGCGTCGCGTTCGTCGACATCGCCGAGGAGGCGAGCCGGGCGCTGGTCGAGCGGCTGTCGGGCGATGCCCGCCATGCGCCGATCCATCGCCGCTGCGACCTGACCGATCTCGACCATCTCAAGACGATCTTCGCCGAGCTGGAAGAGGCGCTGGGCGGGGTCGACATCCTGGTCAACAATGCGGGCAATGACGACCGCCACAGCATCGCGGACGTGACCCCGGCCTATTGGGACGAGCGGCTGAACGTCAATCTGCGGCACCAGTTCTTTGCCGCGCAGGCGGTGATCCCCGCGATGAAGCGCGCCGGTGGCGGCGCGATCCTGAACTTCGGGTCGATCAGCTGGCACCTGGGTCTGAACGACCTCGTCCTCTACCAGACGTGCAAGGCCGCGATCGAGGGCCTGACCCGCAGCTTGGCGCGCGACCTGGGCCGCGACAATATCCGTGTGAACACCATCGTGCCGGGCAACGTCCAGACGCCGCGCCAGGAAAAATGGTACACGCCCGAAGGCGAGGCGGAGATCGTCGCGGCCCAGTGCCTCGACGGGCGCATCCAGCCCGCCGATGTCGCGGCGCTGGTGCTGTTCCTGGCCTCGGACGATGCCAGGATGTGCACCGGCCACGACTATTTCATCGACGCCGGTTGGCGCTGACAGACCGGGCGAGAGCATAGGAGAGAGTGATGCAGCAGGCCGAACATTGCCTGACCGTGGGTGCGACGCTGGGTGAGGGCCCGATCTGGGTCGACGGCCTGCTGTGGTTCGTCGATATCAAGCAGCAGCGCATCTATGCCCATGATCCGGTGGCGGGCACGCTCGACCACTGGGACTCGCCCGAAATGGTCGGCTGGGTGGTGCCGGCGCAGCGCGGCGGATTCGTCGCCGGGCTGAAGTCGGGTCCGCATCACTTCGATCCCGCGACCGGCGGGTTCGAGCGTATGGCCGAGGTCGATACGCATCTCCCCGCCAACCGCCTGAACGATGCGTGCGTCGACGGGCAGGGGCGGATCTGGTTCGGCACGATGGACAATGACGAAACCGCGCTGTCGGGCCGCCTGTTCAGCTGGGTCGCGGGACTGGTCTCGCCGTCCAGCGCCGATGCGGTGTGCATCACCAACGGTCCCGCCATCTCGCCCGACGACTCGACGCTCTATCATGTCGACACGCTGGGCAAGGTCATCCTGGCACATGCGATCCTGGCCGACGGCACCCTCGGCCCCGCGACCGAGTTCGCGCGCTTCGGCGATGCGGACGGTCATCCCGACGGCGCGATCTGCGATGCCGAGGGCGGGGTGTGGGTCGGCTTCTATGGCGGCTGGGCGGCGCGGCGTTACGGCCCCGACGGGGTGATGACCGACGAGGTGCGCTTTCCCGTGTCCAACATCACCAAGATCGCACTGGGCGGCCCCGACGGCCGCACCGCCTATGCCACCACCGCGCGCCAGGGCCTGTCGGACGAGCAACTCGCCGAGCAGGTCCAGGCGGGCGACATCTTCACCTTCCGGGTCGCGATCCCGGCCAAGCCGCTCCACCGCGCGGCCTTCTGACCTCCATCTTCGAACCCGGCGTCTCGGGTGGCCCGCTCCTGAACGGGGGCGGGCCTTCTTATCCTTCCATCGCGCTGCGGGTATCCTCCAGCGCCAGATCGACGAGCAGCCGCATGGCCTCTCCTGCGCCCTCGACATCGCCCGCAGCGATCGCGTCATAGACCTTCACATGGTCGGGCACCGGATTGCGGGGCAGCGCGCGCGACCGCTGCTTGAACTGGGTGGTCCAGGCGACCGCCGCGCCGATGCTGGCGGTCAGCACGACCAGCGCGTCGTTGCGGGTCGCGGCCAGCACCGCGTTGTGGAATTCGCGGTCCGCCGTGCGCCCCGCCTCGGTCGCCAGCGTGTGGCGGCGCATCGCGGCCAGCGCGTCGCGCATCTCCTTCAGGTCGGCCTTGTCGCGTCGTTCGGCCGCCAGCCGCGCGGCGGCGGGCTCGACGATCGACCGCAGCTCGAACAGGCTGCGCACGAACTGGATGTCGGGTTCGCCCGAAAAGGCCCAGGCGAGCACATCGGGGTCGAGCAGGTTCCAGCGGTTGCGCGGCAGGACGCGGGTGCCCGTCTTGGGGCGGCTTTCGACCAGCCCCTTGGCGCTCAGCACCTGCACCGCCTCGCGATAGGCGCTGCGCGACACGTCGAGCGCCTCGGAAAAGGCGACCTCCCCCGACAGCGTGTCGCCGGGGCGATATTCGCCCGACACGATCGCCGCGCCCAGCTTGTGCGCGATCGCGCCGTGCAGACGGCGGCCGGTGCCGCGCCGGGTCTTGGGTGCGGGAACCTCGGAATCGGCCGGGGACTCGACCGGGGAATCGACCAGGGGTTCGGGCGCGGCGTCCCCGTTCGTCATCATGTCATCCATCGATCGTACCTCTCCGCCCCTATCCTCGCGCATTACCTTTAACATTGCCATCGCTCCGTCAAACGAATATGTCGGAGTAATATAAAGGAGCTTCCCCTATGACCGATTTCCGCTCGATCGACGCCGCCACCGGACAGCCGGTGGGCGACGCCTTTGCGGTGCACGGACCGGCCGATGTCGATGCGGCCTGTACCGCAGCAGAGGAGGCGTTCGACGTCTATCGCGCCACCAGCCGCGAGGAGCGCGCCGTGTTCCTCGACAGGATCGGTGCCGAGATCATGGCCATTGGCGACGATCTGATCCAGGCGGCGATGCGCGAAAGCGGTCTGCCGCGCGCGCGTCTGGAGGGCGAGCGCGGTCGCACGGTCGGCCAGCTCGGCCTGTTCGCCAAGGTGCTGCGCGCCGGGGCCTATCTCCAGGTCCGTGTCGACCCCGCCCTGCCCGACCGCCAGCCGCTGCCGCGCCCCGATCTGCGCCTGCGCATGGTGCCGCTGGGCCCGGTCGCGGTGTTCGGCGCGTCCAACTTCCCGCTCGCCTTCTCGACCGCCGGTGGCGACACCGCCTCGGCGCTGGCCGCCGGTTGCCCGGTGATCGTCAAGGGCCATCCTGCCCATCCGCAGACCGGCGCGCTGGTCGCCGCCGCGATCGAACGCGCGGTCGAGGCCTGCGGTCTGCCCAAGGGCGTGTTCGGTCATCTGACCGGCCCCAGCAACGAACTGGGCGGCGCGCTGGTCCGTGATCCGCGCATCGCCGCGGTCGGCTTCACCGGCTCGCGCGCGGGTGGCCTGGCGCTGCTGAAGATCGCGCAGGAGCGGCCGATCCCGATCCCCGTCTATGCCGAGATGTCGAGCATCAACCCGGTCGTGCTGATGCCCGAGGCGCTGAAGGCGCGCGGCGCGGCGCTGGGCACCGCCTTTGTCGGCTCGCTGACCATGGGCGCGGGCCAGTTCTGCACCAATCCGGGTCTGTTGCTGGCGATCGAGGGCGAGGGGCTGGACGGCTTTGTCGAGGCGGCGCGCACCGCGCTGACCGAGGCGGCGGCGCAGACCATGCTGACGCCCGGCATCCACGCCGCCTATACCAAGGCGTCGGAGTCGCTGGCGAGCCACGACAAGGTCGAGACGGTTGCGCAAGGAAAGGTGGGCGAGGGCGTCACCGCCGGTCGCGCCGCCTTCTTCCAGACCACGGCCGAGGCGTTCCTCGCCGACGAGGCGCTGGGTCATGAGGTGTTCGGCGCGTCGTCGATCCTGGTCCGCTGCCGCGACGAGGCCGAGCTGATCGCGGTGCTCAAGGCCGCCGAGGGCCAGCTGACCGCGACGATCCAGATGGACGAGGGCGATACCGATATGGCCGCGCG
>NZ_JAVIYW010000002.1:0-27500 GCF_031453175.1 Sphingomonas sp. SORGH_AS_0870 | reverse complement strand
CGGGGGTCGCGAGATCTACCAATACTAACCAAACTCCGAATACCTATGAGTGATACTCGGGAGACAGACGGCGGGTGCTAAGGTCCGTCGTCAAAAGGGAAACAGCCCTGACCTACAGCTAAGGTCCCCAAGTCGTGTCTAAGTGGGAAAGCATGTGGAAATCCCAAAACAACCAGGAGGTTGGCTTAGAAGCAGCCATCCTTTAAAGAAAGCGTAACAGCTCACTGGTCTAAACAAGGGTTTCTGCGGCGAAGATGTAACGGGGCTCAAGACACGCACCGAAGCTTAGGGTGTGCACGCAAGTGCACGCGGTAGCGGAGCGTTCCGTAAGCCTGCGAAGCGATCTGGTAATGGGTCGTGGAGGTATCGGAAGTGCGAATGCAGACATGAGTAGCGATAAAGAGGGTGAGATGCCCTCTCGCCGAAAGACCAAGGGTTCCTGCGCAAGGCTAATCCGCGCAGGGTGAGCCGGCCCCTAAGACGAGCCCGAAGGGGGTAGTCGATGGGAACCACGTTAATATTCGTGGGCCTGGTGGTGTGTGACGGATCTCGTGTGTTGTACGTCCTTATCGGATTGGACGTGCCTCGAAGAGGTCCCGGGAAATAGCCCCACCGTATAGACCGTACCCGAAACCGACACAGGTGGTCAGGTAGAGTATACCAAGGCGCTTGAGAGAAGTGTCCTGAAGGAACTCGGCAAATTGCCTCCGTACCTTCGGAAGAAGGAGGCCCCATGTAAGCGCAAGCTCTCATGGGGGGCACAGGCCAGGGGGTAGCGACTGTTTAGCAAAAACACAGGGCTCTGCTAAGTCGGCTTCAAGACGACGTATAGGGCCTGACGCCTGCCCGGTGCCTGAAGGTTAAGTGGAGGAGTGCAAGCTCTGAAATGAAGCCCAGGTAAACGGCGGCCGTAACTATAACGGTCCTAAGGTAGCGAAATTCCTTGTCGGGTAAGTTCCGACCTGCACGAATGGCGTAACGACTTCCCCACTGTCTCCAGGACATGCTCAGCGAAATTGAATTCTCCGTGAAGATGCGGAGTACCCGCGGTTAGACGGAAAGACCCCGTGCACCTTTACTGCAGCTTCAGAGTGGCATTGGACAAGAACTGTGTAGCATAGGTGGGAGGCTTTGAAGCATTGGCGCCAGCCGATGTGGAGCCATAGGTGAAATACCACCCTGTTGTTGTTTAATGTCTAACCTCGTACCGTGAAACCGGTACAGGGACCCTCTGTGGCGGGTAGTTTGACTGGGGCGGTCGCCTCCTAAAGAGTAACGGAGGCGCGCGAAGGTTGGCTCAGGCCGGTTGGAAACCGGCTGTTAGAGTGCAATGGCATAAGCCAGCCTGACTGCGAGACTGACAAGTCGAGCAGAGACGAAAGTCGGTCATAGTGATCCGGTGGTCCCTCGTGGAAGGGCCATCGCTCAACGGATAAAAGGTACGCCGGGGATAACAGGCTGATAACCCCCAAGAGCTCATATCGACGGGGTTGTTTGGCACCTCGATGTCGGCTCATCACATCCTGGGGCTGGAGCAGGTCCCAAGGGTTTGGCTGTTCGCCAATTAAAGTGGTACGTGAGCTGGGTTCAGAACGTCGCGAGACAGTTTGGTCCCTATCTGCCGTGGGCGTCGAAATTTGAGAGGAGTTGACCCTAGTACGAGAGGACCGGGTTGAACGTACCTCTGGTGTACCTGTCGTCGTGCCAACGGCGCAGCAGGGTAGCTATGTACGGACGGGATAACCGCTGAAAGCATCTAAGCGGGAAGCCTCCCTCAAGATAAGATTTCTCAGGACGGTCGAAGACCACGACCTTGATAGATCGGATGTGGAAGTGCGGTAACGCATGGAGCTAACCGATACTAATTGTCCTATTCGCGCTTGAGAGCTCCACACCCCCACCATCAGCCCTGGGCTAGATGGCAGGGTGCGGTCATTACCAAGCCAGGTGCATCGATTTTATACCCATCACCCCGCCCACAAAGCGGGGTCAGTATTCGCGGACTCTATTGCCTGGTGGCCATAGCGTCGGTGTCCCACCCGATCCCATCCCGAACTCGGCCGTGAAACCCGACTGCGCCAATGGTACTACTGCTCAAGCAGTGGAAGAGTAGGGCGTCGCCAGGCATTACAGTCCGCGTATACACACAAAACCCATTCACTTGTCCTTGCCCCTATACCCAGTGTCGCGGGGTGGAGCAGCCCGGTAGCTCGTCAGGCTCATAACCTGAAGGCCGCAGGTTCAAATCCTGCCCCCGCAACCACCGCCATAGAACTCGATACGCCGCCCTCACGGGCGGCGTCGGCGTTTAGGGCGTACGCCACCAGCGACGCTACGCTGGCCACCACCTCTGCCGCGGGACCCTCCGGTTCATCCGGGTAGATCGTCACGCTCTCGATAAGCCGCGACATGATTGATGCGGCCTGCCCGCGGACCGCAGGATCTGCCAGCGTGCTGCGCAAGGCGGCGATCCGCGCCCGAAACTGAGCCTGCAGAACGAATGGCGTTGGAAGCGGGGGTTGCGAAACCACCCCTCTGTCGACGGTAGCATTTCGCAAAATCAGGCGGGCCTTCTCCGTCTCCCGTTCGTCGATCATGTGCCGGAGGGCAGGGGTCGCGATACCCGCAAGCAGATTTTCATATAGATTGCCGAGTTCGCGCTCGAGTTGCTGCAGACGGATCCTGGCCGTGTCAGCCTCATGGCTGTCGATCCGCGCAAGTCGCGTGGCTTCGCGCTCATATTCCGCAATGAACAGGCGTACATGGTCTTCGGTGAGCAGACGGTGTTGGATAGCCGTCAGGCTTGCCTCTTCCAGAGGCCCCTTGCGGACCGATAGCCTGTTGTCACAGGTGCCACGTTCCTTCTGACCGGCGCAGCGATAATAGTCCTTGCCGCTGATCGTGTAGTTGGACCCGCAGCAACCGCATCGGATCAGGCCGGATAGCAGATGCTTCTTGCGATTACCCTGGGCCAGCGGCAGCGACGTGGTGGTGCGCTTGCGGGCGTTCATTTCCGCCTGCACCGCCTCGAAGTCACTGTCATCGACGATGCGGAGGTCCGGGACTGCCACCTCGATCCACTCGCTGGGGTCTCGAAGCTGATAGCGCCGTTCGCGCTTTTCCGAGTCCGGATCGCGGCGCCAGTGTCGACGTTTCCAGACAAGCCGTCCCGTGTAGAGGGGGTTGTTAAGGATGCCGACCAGCTTTTTGTGGTCGCCCCGGATGGTCGAGGCATTCCACTCCCCGCCACGAGGTGCTGGAATACCCTCAGCATTCAGGCGGGTGGCGATATCGACGGACGACAGGCCGCCAGCGAACCATCGATAAATTTGGCGAACCATGTCTGCCTTTGCCTCGTCGATCGCGAGCAGCCCACGGACGAGTTCGCCTTTCTCATCGAGCTGGATGACGCGCTTGTAGCCATAAGCGCGTCCACCAGGGAAACGCCCTGCCAGGACCGCCGCCTCCATGCCGCGCAGGGTCTTGTCGACAAGGTGTTTGAGGAAGATCGCGCCCATCAGGCCCGCGACGGCGAACTTGATCTCATCGACCCGGCCTTCGCTGATCGTATGCAGCTGCACGCGGTGATAGGGTAGTTTCTTGCCCAGCCAGGCCACGTCTTCCGCGTCACGCGCCAGCCGGTCCAGTGACTCGCATACAATGAGGTCGACCTCGCCCGCCTCGACGGCCGCAAGCAACCCTCTCAGTCCGGGGCGGTCGCGCCGATAGCCTGAAATCTCTGGATCGAGCCAGGTTGCTACGACCCTGCCACCAAGGAGATTGACGAGGGGCGCACACGCCGCAACCTGATCGTCGGACGACGTGGCCGTTTGTAGGGCGGTCGAATGTCTGCCGTACAGTGCGACGCGACGTTGGCCGGAAATGTTCATGAGGATGAAGCCTTTTCTGTTGGGGGCCGTGCGGAGGACGTGGTGTGGCGGTGTTCCGCCGCCAGCTGCCGGGCGAGCAGCTGCACGAGTTCGGCCAAAGCCTTCTCGCTTTTTGCATTTTTCACCCACGAGATCCGCGCAATGGCCATGGGGCGGTGATAGGAAGACAAAAATCAGGCGTGCATCAACGATACACAATCGTTAGATCGTATTTCGATGGCCCATCGAAAGCCCGCCCGGATGCGCCTCCCGCCTGGCTATGCCAGGCTCAAGGACAACCTTGGCCAGATCATCCGGGCGCACCGGCTGGCCGGCACCGGCACAGATGGGCCTCTGCCGCCCAAGCTCTTCGCGCACCGCGTCGGCATTAGCCGGGTAACGCTGTCGCGGATTGAGCATGACCGAGCCTGGCCACGCTCCGAGACGCTGGAGGCAATCATCGACATTTTCGGGATCGACTGGTCTGATGTTGCCGAGCCCGGTGTGACGCGCTCACCACCTCGGCGGATACCTGACACGCTGCAGGATCTGCAGCGCGACACTCTCTGTCGAGCATTGAGGGCAGGGCGCATCGCATTGGGATGGAGCCTGTCGGACCTGGCGCGCTACAGTGGCATATCCGCGTCGCAGCTATCGAGGATCGAACGCGGGCAGGGCGGTAAGTCTGCGGTCTTTGGCTGGCACCCGGATTACCTGGCGATAGAACTGCAGGACCGGTTGATCGCGTTCACTCACCCCGTCCTGGCAAATGTCGCAGGGGGCGGGGTTCGACCTATCCATCCCAGTTATCAGAAATGAACGACACATTGTCCTATAAGGCAGTTTGACCACCGACCTCATGATGTCGGTAGGAATGCTGAAAAACTGGTGGAAAGCGGCCTGTCCGCTTTCGGGCGACCCACTGAGATAAGCTGCCGTTCGTTCAGCAGTGAGGGGAGGGGGCTCGAACGCCCGTCAGTGGTAAAGAACGGCCGGGCCGTATTCGGGTCTGCATAAGTGGCTAGAAGACATCCGTTCATACGAGGCGTAGGGCGCTTCTAGGGTCAGGACTCGTTGATCACAGCCAGAAGATGACGGTCGCCGCGAGAGTGATGGCCGAGAAGAAGGCAGTGGGGCAGCGGTCGTAGCGGGTGGCGACGCGGCGCCAGTCCTTCAGGCGGCCGAACATCATCTCGATGCGGCTGCGTCGTCGGTAGCGGCGCTTGTCGTATCTGACGGGTTCAGTGCGGGATTTTCGGCCTGGGATGCAGGGCTGGATGCCTTTGGCATGCAGAGCGTCCCTGAACCAGTCAGCGTCGTAGCCACGGTCGCCGAGCAGCCACTGTGCTTTTGGCAGGTCGTCCAGCAGCGCTGCCGCGCCGGTGTAGTCGCTGACCTGGCCTGCTGTCATGAAGAAGCTTAACGGGCGTCCGTTCGCGTCGGCGACCGCATGGAGCTTGGTGTTCATGCCGCCCTTGGTGCGCCCGATCAGGCGGCCGAGATCCCCTTTTTAACCCGTAGGCTCGATGCCGTGCGGTGCACCTTCAGGTAAGTCGCGTCGATCATGACCGTCTTCGGCTCGGCGTCCGCCGCAGCCAAGCCCTCCATCATCCGCGTGAACACGCCTGCCTCACCCCAGCGCTTCCAACGGTTATACAACGTCTTATGCGGGCCGTAGTCCTTGGGTGCATCTCGCCAGCGCAGCCCGTTGCGGTTGACGAACACGATACCGCTCAGCACCCGACGATCGTCCACGCGCGGCTTACCGTGGCTCTTGGGGAAGAAAGGCCGAAGCCGTTCCATCTGATCGTCCGTCAGCCAATACAGGTCGCTCATTCCAGTCTCCTCTCGGAGCCTGAATCAGATTGCGACACTCACATCAATGGGTCCTGACCCTAGGTACCGCTAGACGCTGCGGGGTGCCTCAAGCAGCCGCGTGGCGTTTCGATAAAGACTTTGCCATAAGGAACGGGACTGACAATTTAGCTTGCATCTACAATGCTAGCTGGACTTGGATAACGTGACGCGGTCACCCGGATGTGCAGGCCGAGAGAGGAAGATGTTGTGACAGGAACTGCGGATGCGCTGGCAGATCTTCGTTTTAGCCTAAGGTTCGCGGCAGGTCGTTATCGCGGTTACGCTGCGATGGAGGACACCGCAGACAATGCTGCCCTGTTCCAGACGCTCGCCAATGAGCGCGGTAGTGACGCGGACGACCTCGATCGCGCGGCCAACGAAAACGGTTTGCGCCAAGGCCGTCCGACGATCAGCGACGACACGGCTGGCCCACTTCTCGGTATGGGAGGAACGGACCCCCATTCCGCGGCGTCGGCGGCATACCGCGTGCAGCGCGCCGAGAACACGCTGGAGCGTATGGCCGCCCAACTCGGATCGCTCTCCGAAGGTGGTCAGTTGAGCCGAGCGCTTGATAAAGTTCGCAGACACATCGATCAGCGCCGCGAGGAGGTGCGGGCCGCGCGGCGCCGCGCTCAATACTTCACGAAGGGTGTTCTCAGCGCTCGGGTTGGCATCGACCGAGCCGACGGACACGAAGTCATAGTCTGGTTCGGCACAAACCGGCGGCGGAACGCCAACGATCGTTTCATAGGTGAGCGGGCAGATATCGTGACTCACGGCCGATGCCGCGTATTCGTCCCCGAAGATCGGACGAGTGGCTCGCTAGGCCGCGGTCTTTTTGGTCGGATCCTAAGGGGCGATAATCGTGTAAAATTGCGAGGAATAGATATCCTCGGCGAACGCCACTTCTGGTCTCTACTAGCTAGTGAGACGGCCGCGCTTGGCGCTGGTGACCGGCAAGGCCTAGTTTTTCTCCACGGTTACAATACCAAGTTCGAGGATGCAGCGCGCCGGACCGCCCAGCTCAAGATTGATCTGGCACATAAGGGACCGGCTGGGTTCTTCTCCTGGCCATCGCTCGGCTTTGGGGCTGGCTATACCGGAGACGAAGCGGCGATAGAGGGAAGTGAGACAGCAATCCGGAGCTTCTTAATCGATTTCGCGGAGCGCTCTGGCGCAAGTGCTGTGCATATTATTGCCCATTCGATGGGCAACCGCGGCTTGCTGCGAGCGATGGATGCTATTGCCAATGCAGCCGCATCGGCAGCGCCAGTGCGATTCGGCCAAGTATTTCTTGCTGCGCCGGACGTCGATGCGCAGCTCTTCCAGAACCTTGCTGCCGCGTATGGCAGACTGTCCAGACGGGCCACGCTCTATGTAACGAACAATGATAAGGCGATCGGGCTCTCGCGTCGCCTACATCGCTTTGAACGCGCGGGGCTAGCTCCGCCCATCGCCGTGGTACCCGGAATCGACACGATCGACGCAAGCCACGTCAATCTGGGATTACTGGGCCACAGCTACGCCGCCGAAATGCGCCCGGTTCTAGCGGACATACACCGCCTCATTCAGGGTGACGCTGCACCGGATCACCGGTTCGGTCTGCGAAAGGCGCTTGGCGGCACTGCGGACTACTGGGAATTCGTTCGGTAACGCCAAATTAACGCGGCGTAGGAGCAGCTCAACAGGTGAAAGTTATCATCCGGTCGTCGTTGCAATCGTTCTACCGTCTATCTGGCTCGCAAATCCATAGCTCTTCTGCTGCGAGATGTCATTCGAATGCTCTTACTTCAGTCGTTCGGCCAGCGACTGCGGGACCGCGAACGGCCGATCAATCGTGTAACGTGTGGATGATCACAATTGCACGCCGGCTTAGCCTGAGGTTGCTTGAGGATGCCATCAACGTCATGGAATCTAATCGGTGAGCAGGAAATCAGAACTGACCGGCCTACCGCTGCTGGCGGCGAGACAGGGCAATTTTGAGCTTCTCTTTGCCGTACTGGTTGCTAGAACAAAACGAGATTGGACAGCGGGGGTGGCAGCGTGGGCGACGGCATACTTCAAGGTTTCCTGAACACAGGACTGATCGACGTTGGCGGTGACGACGCCAAGCTGGATAAACTCAATCAAGCGGCAGGTGACCTAGCCGCCGCGCTGAAGAAAAATCCATCCAAGGCGCTCGGCTTCTCACTGATCGCGTTCGATCCGGACGCGCCTGAGGCGGACCCCGTCGTACAGGAGGCGCTGGCCGCTCTACAGACCCGGTGGGCGACATACCGCAACACTTTCTCGGCCACGCCGATTGCAGTAATCCGTGCCATACTGCTCGATGCTCTCGTTGCGGCCGCGGCGGATGACGACCGCGTTGGCGTTTGCTTTGTCGCCTCGGCCCGCAACGCACTGCCGTTCATGCCTGTCGACAATGAGCGCGAGATCTGGATCAGCGTCGTCGAGGAGATCGAACGGCGCGTTGACCTCCGCGCAGAGGCTGAGTGGGCCACACCCGAATCCATCTCGGTTCAGCCGATGAAGTACAGCGCGCCGAAACTCAGCGCGCCAGAAGTCCGGATCGGCGAAGTTCCCAAGGGCGCACTGCAGACCGGTATGATGGCTGCCGCTGGCCCAACAACTCTGAATCAGCAGGGCAGTGCCGTGCATACCAATGGCAACCCGCACTCGCCTCAACAGCAGCAGCACTGGGTGAGTGAGTTCGGGCGGCGCGCTGGCACGACAATTGCGGATGCCGTTAATGCTGCGCTCGCTGAGATTGAAGTTAGTCAGCCGGACTTGGCCCAGCCGTTCGGCAAGCTTGCCGAGGTAGTCTCTGGCTACGTCGATGAGACGCTGAAAGCCGTCAGCGTGGCGACCGCGGGACTCCAGCGGCGCACGAACCTGCTCTGGTGGCGAGAGGCGCTATTCTCGCCATCGGTTGGCAAGAGCTATCGGGCACTTCCGCCATCCGTCGCCGCGGCGCTGATGGCGCTCGATCTGTTCGACACCGTCCCGCTTTTCTCGCCCGCGAGTGTCTCGGCTTTTCTAGGCGAGGCGGTGCTGCGCCTCGGCGGAACCGTCAACGGCGAGAAGCGCACCATGCGCGATCTCGTCAAGGAAGCACAGGACGAGGCCACGCTCGCCCCACTGCGTAGTGCTGCCGCGAAGCTGGCGGCCGAGCCGGCGGGACGCGGTCCGGTGCTCGCCCTGATCGGCCACCCGACGCACACCGGTGCCAGGGACGCGGAAAGTTTCCAGCGGCTGACTGGTGTTCCTGCCACTTCCGAGCTGGATACGGTCGCATGGTCCGGCTGGCTATTCCGTGAGCTTCAGGCTTCAAAGGCCGCGACTGACGCCTCGCCTGCGAGGCGCAGCGCCGCTAGGAAGGGCTGAGTGATGGAGAAATGTGCGCGGCCAACGTGCTTCGTCCCCGACACCGGATGCGATCTCGGCCACACGGACATCTCGAAATGCCCAATTTGGCCTGGCGGCAGCGTCGCTGACGATGTTACCGACGACGACCTGTCAGGCGAGATGCTGATGCCTTGGTCCGGAAGCGCTTTTGGGCTGGCTGACCTCGGCTTCGTGTCGGGGCGCGGCAAGCCGATCGTCATCGGCGTGGTCGGGCCGCAAAACGCAGGCAAGACCACGCTCCTCGCCGCATGGTATCTCCTAATTGGCCGCGGGTTGGCCATCCCGGAGAGACGCCTGTTCGCCGGATCCTATACGCTCTCGGGATGGGAGGCAGCCGCTGGCGCTATGCGCTGGACACCGGGCCAGCCGCCGCGCTTTCCGCCGCACACCACAAGCCGCGGCGGCAGAGCGCCTGGACTCCTTCACCTGACTTTCCGCGACGAAGAGAGCGGAGCACTGCTCGACTACCTCTTTACCGACGCACCGGGCGAATGGTTTCAGCGCTGGGCGATCAACACGGACTCGGCGGAAGGCGCTGGCGCGCGCTGGGTCTCCGACCATGCCGATGCATTCATGATCGTCGCCGATCGCGAGGCGCTCGCCGGTGAGGCTATGGGCTCGGCCCGAGGCTCGCTCCAACTTATTGCCAGGCGGCTAGGGGCGGAGCGCGGCCGCCGTCCGGTCGCGCTTGTTTGGACCAAAGCCGATGTTGAGATCGCGACCGAAATGGAGGAGGCCGTGCGCGGTGCCGTTAGCGACGCGATGCCGGACGCTATCGAGCACTCAGTTAGCGTGGTCAGCGCCCCCGGCACGGACCCGCTCCTCAACAAGGGCGTCGGCCTGACCGAACTCCTCCAGTGGGCGATCGATGTTCGACGACCGGGCGTCAGTCTGCCGCCACCAGCGTCCGCGTCCGCAGACCCACTGTTCATCTACGGGAGCAGGAAGCTGTGAGCGGCCCCTCCAATTCTATCCTCCTCGTGGGCGAAAGCGGCGTGGGGAAGACGCACTACGGCGCGCAGCTGCTGAGACGCTTGATGCGGGTAAAGGGCGCGCTACGGATGAACGGCGCAGCCACTAATCTTGAGGCGTTCGAGACCGCGCTCGAGAGCCTCGATGAAGGGCGGGCCGCCGGCCACACGGCGCGCACGGTGAACGTCGACAGCGTCTGGCCGGTGATTGATAGCGGCGGCAGGCAGGCTAACCTCGTCTGGCCGGAATACGGCGGCGAGCAGATAAAGTCAGTACTCGAAAACCGGCGTCTTCCTGACGCGTGGCAGAAGCGTGTGGACGGGGCTGACGCTTGGCTACTTCTCGTTAGACTCCAGCAGGCCATCGTCGGCGACGACATGTTCTCAAAGCCGCTCGCTGCCTTAAAGGGCGCCTCGGTCGAGAACCGAGAAGTGCACCAGTCCGATCAAGCCCGGTTGGTGGAGCTGCTACAGATGCTGCTCTTTTCCTACGGATCTGGTACAAAGGCGCAGCGGATCCCGCGTCTCGGTGTACTCCTCACCTGTTGGGACGAAACGGCGACGGCACAGACGCCGGCCGAAGTGCTCAGTACCAGCCTACCCTTGGTCTCGGCGTTTGTGCGATCAAACTGGTGCCAGCCGTTGATCATGGGACTCTCCGCCCTTGAGCGTCCGCTCAGCCCGACCACACGCGACATGGACTACGCCAGCAAAGGGCCCGAGCACTTCGGATACGTCATTGAAGCAAATGGCACGAAGAGCACCGACCTTACCCTGCCCATCCACCACCTACTAGACACCGGTAGTTGAAGGGGCGAGGAGCGCGCATGCGCGTGGACCAAGCGATTTATGGCACCGTCCGGAACGGGCATGGGCTCAGATGCGCAAGCGGTGACCTCAGGCTTGCGGCCGACCTCGCCCAGCGGCTCGACCTACCGGACACCGAGCCGCTCGGCGCTAGCTGGTCTCCCGTCACATCCGGGTTTCCCTCACGCGAAAAATATGTCCTCGCGAGGACGTTTAGCGACCCGACGGTCGGCAGGTCGGGCATGGTAATCTCACACGCCCTCATCTGCGACCTAGCCGAGATCGTCGGCATGAAAGACCTGCGCCCGCTCCTCGCGCACCTCATGACGTCAGCCGCGGCTGCGCCCGACGCCGTCGAGCCGCTCGACGTCTCACGCAGCCAGGGCATGCCGCCCGCCTCGCCCGACCTGGCCGACGCCGCGCAGGCGCTAGTCGCGCGCGGAAGCGGCCCGGTAGTTCGGATTGGGTCCGTCGGATTCGAAGAGCTCATCGTCGCGCTGTGGGGGCGGCTCTGGCCGACGCTGCGCGGCAAGCTCTACTTCCGGCTTAGCTTCGGCCCAAAAGACGTCGTCGAGAAGCCCGGACCGACGATCGTCTGCACCCCGGCCTCGCTCATCGGCCGTTGGCAGGATCAGCGAATCGTCGGCCGCAACGTGGCCGGCGGGCTGAAGGCCGCTGGCATGATCGACGGCTCGCCCGACTCTAACGACCTCCTCGCGTTCGGCGAGCGGATCGGCGCCGACCTCGAGGGCTTCCAAGACCTGCAGCTTCTCGAGCAGGCGCACGCAATGGCGACGGCTAGCCCCGACACCGTCGCGCGGCTCGTCTCGGCAGCTAGGCTCGTCGAGCGGCTCTCGCCGGATCCGGCGCGCGGCGCAGCGGAGAAGGAAGCCATCATCGGACGCCTAGCGCGCGCCCTCCACGACGCGACGCCTTCCGAGATCCTGACGCTGCGCAACCTCGCGCTCTCCGGCTTCGCGACCAGCGGTGCCCTGTGGCAGGGGCTTGAGGACTGGCTGGTAGATAGCGGCCATCCCGCCCCACACGACGCCGAGGCGGTGTCCATCGTCACCGACGCGCTCGTCGGCACCGAAGCGATTGCGCAGTGGCGCGCCGCTGCCCGCCGTGGACTGGAACGCTCGTCGACGGCTCCCGGCGGGGCGTTCGCTGCCGCGTTCTGGCGCTGGGCGAAGGCCGACTTCATGACGTCGCCGCCGCTCGTCGCGTTGGTCGCCGCAGACCGCAAGGCGCTTGACGCCGTCGTCGTAGCCGCCCCGACCGAACTCGACCCCGCTACCGCGAAGCCGATCATTGAGGCCGCCGCGCGGTCTGGGCTGCCCCGATTGCACGCGGTCACGGCCAGCGGCAGTATGAAACCGGCGGACGCAGCGCGGGCCCAGAGCGCCGTCGAGAAGGGCATCGATCCCGCCGCGATGCGGCTCGCGCTGCGCCGCGCGAAGCCCGACGAGCTTCTCGACGTCTTTGCCAACGTCCCCGACGATCGGGTGCTGACGATCGCTGGTGAAGCCGTGGCGAAGGACCCGAAGCTCTTAGCGCGGCGGGATATGTCTACCGTGGCCAACCGCCGTGTCTTGGCGGCGGCGCTGAAGGACAACCCTGCTGTTTGGGACGGGCTGGCCGAACCGCGCAAGGCGTTTGATCAGCTCCTCACCGAGCAGATTGACGGCGCCCACCCGCCGACCGAACTCCTCGACCAGCTATCAACCACACCGCTCGCGGACGTTACGTCGTTTCCCCGCAGGAGCGAACTTTGGGCGAAGTTGCCCGCCACCATCCGCGACCGCCTGCTCGCCGCCACCGTCGACGCTTGGTTCGCGCGGCTCGGCACCGCTGCGGAAGAGGCTGTGCTCGAAACCCCGCTGACTGACCGGATCTTGGTCGACGCGAGATTCGGGCAACTCCTTGACCGGGTGACCGCGCGCGGGATCGCCGAGGGCCTCCGCCTCATCGACACGCTCGGCGGCCTCGACGCCAATAGGTTCCGCACGTGGATACTGACCGCCGTCCGGTCGACGCGCCCGCTTCCCTCGGCCGACGCCGAGCTCATCGGGCGCACGCTCGCGGCGCGGGCGGCGGCGCGACATCATCTCCGATTTTGTTGTCCTCTATCGCGGCGGCCGTAGCGACCTCGCGCCTACACTTCGCCACTGCCTCGATTTCATCGGTTTCTGGGATAAGATGTTCCTTGGCCTCTCGTCCGTCAGCAGCATCGAAAAGTGGGAATCGCTGGTGGAACTTGCCGCCGAACTCTACCCGAAGGGGCCAGACCAAGAGGCGCTCTGGTCACGCGCTGGCGGGCGGGACTCCGACCTGCGCCACCACGGGACGGGTAAGGAGCGATGGCACAGTGCGCTGCGCGATATCCAGAACGGCCGGCCGCCGCGTGTCTCGGAGCTGATTAGCGAGATGCGGGTGGACTACCCCCAGAACACCAACCTCAGCATGCTGGCTGGCGACGCCCTGTTCCGCGCTTGAAAGGGAACGCGCTGATTGTGGAGACGAGCATGCAGTTCAACCAAGCCCGGGCGCTCGTAATCGGCGTTGCAGACTATAAGGCAATACGGCGCCTGCCCCAAGCCGTCCTTAACGATGCGCACGATACCGCCGATGCGCTGAAGTCGCCGTCGTACTGCGGTTACCCCGATGCAAACGTGACGGTCCTCACCGATGGCCAAGCGACGCTCGCGGGCATCCGTAAGGCGCTCGCTGACCTCGCCGCGAATTCGACGGCGAATAGCACCGTCGCGATATTCTTCTCCGGCCACGGTGCGCGCGTCGGATCGGGCGAGGCGGCGACGAGTGCACTCGTCCCCTACGACTGCAAACGGAGCGACCTCGCGGGCACCACGCTCGGCGAAGCCGAGCTTTCTGCCGCGATCGGAGCGATTAAGGCACCACGCGTCCTCGTCATCGTCGACGCGTGCCACGCGGCTGGCGCGGCTACACTCAAGTCTGACCTCGACGAGGTGGATGACGACGGGCTCGATGTGGGCTTCGACGAAAAGTCGCTGCAGCAGCTGGCGAGCGGGACTGGCCGGGTCATCTTCGCCTCGTCGCGCGCAACCGAGGTCTCACGCGTCCTCAGGGGCGAGCGCAACAGCGTTTTCACGACCGCCATGCTCGCTGGCCTTAAGGGCGCCGCGGCCACCGCGGGCGACGGCACGATCCGGGTGTTCGACCTATTCAACTACGTGTCCGAGGCGGTCAGGCATGCCGTGCCCGGCAGGCAGCACCCGATCTTCAAGGCGTCCGAACTCGAGGAGAACTTCCCCGTCGCGCTCGCCCTCGGCGGGACCAAGTCCCTCACGCCCCGCTACGCAGTGCGGGAGCGCACGCTCGAGCAGATCATGTCGGACCTGTTCCCGGCAGGCCCGACGGACCAACAGATTTGGCTGCGTGCGGGTGGCGAGGTGGCCAACCTCACGCTAGGCGGGACCGGACGGTCGCAGTGGTTCTCAGCTTTACGCCTGCTGTCGCAGGGCGGCGGCGGGGGCAACGTTACTCGCGAAAGTCTGATCGACGCGGCACTCGAAGAGTTTCCCGCTCACCGCGAGCTCGGGGCGCTGCGCTGACTCAGCGGCCGATAATGTAAGTGTCATGCGGTGTTTCTCCAACCATGAATCCACTTGGCGGCTGGCCGGGCTCGCCAAGCGGCCGGTCCGCTCAAATGTAAGCGTGGTCAGCAGGCCGCCTTGCGGTAGCGCTGGCGGTCAGGATGCTTGTCGCCTTTGACGAGGGCGCGGGCGGTGCGGGAAGTTTTCGGTTCTACGACTGGTCATACGAGCACTCGTTTGACTGGTCGGATGGAGGTGGTCGGCCGTGTGTCGGGTCGACGGCGATGGTCGGACGCGGAGAAGCTGGAGATCCTGGCGGAGGCGTTCCGGCCGGGGGTGCGGGTTTGCGACGTCATCGCCCGGCGTGAGGTGTCGAGCAGCCTGATCTACACGTGGCGCAAGCAGTTGCGGGAGGGCAAGCTGGCGAGTGCCGTGCCGTCGTTGCCGGTATTCGCCGAAGTGCAGGTGGCGGAACCGGTCGTGCGGACACCGCAGCCGGCACCATGTCCACCGGGGTTCATCCATATCGAACTGCCGGGTGGCGTGCGGGTGAGCGTGGATGCTGCCGTGGATGCAGGGGCGCTGGCACGGGTGCTGTCGGTGCTGCGATGAGCCCGGTGCCGTTGCCGACGCGGGTGTTCCTGGCATGCGGCGTGACCGACATGCGCAAGGGGTTCGATGGTTTGGCGGTGCTGGTGCAGCAGGTGCTGGTGCAGAACCCGCATTCCGGAGCGTTGTTCGCGTTCCGCGGCAAGCGGGGTCATCTGGTCAAGCTGTTGTGGTTCGATGGCCAGGGACTTTGCCTGTTTTCTAAGCGGCTGGACCGGGGCCGCTTCGTCTGGCCGGTGACCGCGACCGGCACGGTGGTGCTGACGCCGGCGCAATTGTCGATGCTGCTGGAGGGCATCGACTGGCGTCGGCCCGAGCGGACGTTTACGCCGACGCTGGCGGGGTGAGAACGGCGGTTTTACGCCGCTTTTGCTCGCTCGCCGACCTGCAATCTGCTATGAAGACAGCGTGTCGGAAGCGCCTGTTTCCCCTGCAGATGCCACCGCGCGGATCGCCGCGCTGGAGGCCTTACTCGCCCGGGCCAATGCCGCGCTCGCCGCCCGCGATCTGCTCATCGATACCCTGCGCGGACAGATCGCCCGGCTGCGGCGGATGCAGTTCGGTGCCTCGTCCGAAAAGCTCGGCCGCGAGATCGAGCAGCTCGAACTGGCGCTGGAGGAACTGGAGACGGAGCGCAACGCGCCTGGGGCTGAGATGGCCGACAGCGGCGTGGCGGTTCGGCCGGTGCCCGTCCGCAGTCTGCCCGCACATCTGCCACGCGAGGACGTCATCCATGAGCCGGCATCGGGTGCCTGCACCTGCCCGGACTGTGGCGGCGCGTTGCGCCCGCTCGGCTCGGACGCACACGAGATGCTCGACATCGTGCCGGTGCGCTGGCGGGTCGTGCGCAACGTCCGCCCCAAATACAGCTGCCGTTCCTGCGACAAGATCGTCCAGGCTCCCGTCCCGGTCAGGGCCGTGGCGCGTGGCAAGGCCACCTTCGCCACGCTGGCGCACGTCGTCGTCTCAAAGTTCGACCACCATTTGCCGCTTTACCGCCAGGCCGAGATGATGGCCGCGCAAGGGCTCGACATCGACCGCTCGACGCTGGCGGGCTGGACCGGACAGGCCGCGGTGCTCCTCGACCCCATCGTCAGCCGCATCCGTGACGAGGTGCTCAAGGCCGACAAGATCCATGCCGACGACACGCCCGTGCCGGTGCTCGACCCCGGTCGGGGGAAGACCGCGACCGGGCGGCTATGGGTGTACGCAGCCGACGACCAGGCGTCCGGCGGCACGGCGCCGCGCGCGACCTGGTATCGCTTCACGCCCGACCGCACGGCCGCGCACCCGATGGCCCATCTCGCCGGCTTCCGCGGTTTCCTTCAGGCCGATGCCTATGCCGGTTATGACGGACTGTATCGTGGTGGCGTGACCGAAGTCGCGTGCTGGGCACATTTCCGGCGCAAGGTCTTCGATCTGCACGAGCGGTCGCCCACGCCGCTGACCACCGACATTCTCGAGCGGATCGGAGCGATCTATGCCGTCGAGGCCGAGGTGCGCGGCCAGCCGCCCGACATACGGTGTTGTGTCAGGCAGGAGCGGAGCAAACCGCTGGTCGAGGCCCTGCGCGAGGTGCTCGACGCCGCCCTTCGCCATCTGTCGCCCAGGTCCGACATGGCCAAAGCCATCGCCTACGGCACCAAGCGCTGGCAGGCACTGTCGCGCTTCCTGGGTGAGGGTCGTCTGGAAATCGACAACAATATCGCGGAGCGTGCACTGCGCGGTGTTGCCATTGGACGCCGCAACTGGCTGTTCGCCGGTTCGCGCGCAGGTGGCGAACGGGCCGCTGCCATCTACACCGTCATCCAGACCTGCAAGGCGAACGGCGTTGACCCGCAGGCCTATATCGCTGACGTTATCGCCAAGGTCGCGGGCGACTGGCCTGCCAGCCGATGGGACGAACTCATGCCCTGGAATTGGATGCCGCAGGTAGATCAGTCGACCGCACAAGCAGCATAATCTGCGGCCTCCACGCCACGCTTACGCTCAAATGAACAGGCGGCAAGCTGCTGGCAGCGGAAGGCGGCAAGTGGATGGCCAAGATTTTTGTCATTCCACCAACAATGGGTAGGCTGACGCTCGCTGAAGGCCGATCTTAACCCACCAAGCGCGCGTACGTCGGCTCTCGTCGAAAACTGACCTTTAGCTGGCGGGGCAGAAATGACCGCTTCGTCCCAGACCTCGCCATTTAGCATCGGGCGCTGCCTGGGCCTTCGAACCCAATCGAAACATAAATGAATGGCAGAAGTTGGGGAGCGGGCATGGCGGCTTGAACGACCGGGATTGGGTCAGGCTGATCCAAAAGCGATGGGTGCGATGCTCACCTAGTCAGGCCCAATGGCCTGCCGTTTAATTGCGCCCACGCCCCCATCCGTCACGCTCAGCGAATAGCTTCTGCATTACGACCATATTGTCGGTGCCCCATTGGCATAGCGGCTCAAGCGCCCGGGCGAGGCTCTGGCCGAGCTCGGTGAGCGTGTAGTCGACCCGCGGCGGCACCTCCTTGTAGTCGTTCCGGCGCAGGACGCCGTCCGCTTCTAGTTCTTTGAGTTGCTGAATCAGCACCTTGTCACTGACGTCGCGGATGGCGCGCTTCAGTTCCCCATAGCGGGTGGGTCCGCGCAGCAAAAAGTACAGGATCAGGGGCTTCCACTTTCCCGAGATGACCTTGAGCGTGGCGTCGAGCCCGCAGGTGAAGGCAGGCGCGATGGGGGCAATGGCGGGATCGTCGACCAGTGGCGTTTCAGACATTATGGGTACTTACCAAGAGGTGCATACTTGTCCTTAGGTAAGCCGCAAGCCAACTGCGTGCAACCAATGAATGGAGGCACTTATGACCAGACTGAACGGGAAGATCGCTGTCATAACCGGGGGCGGTACGGGGATTGGCCTGGCGTCAGCGAAGCGGTTCATCGCCGAAGGGGCGTTCGTGTACCTGTTCGGACGCAGGGCGGAGAAGCTGGAAGCTGCTGTGGCGGCGCTCGGCGGCAATGCACGGGCGGTCCCGGGATCGGTCACCGAAGCTGGCGACCTGGATCGGCTGTACGACACAGTGAAGCAGGAGCACGGCAAACTCGACATCTTGTTCGCCAATGCAGGCACGGGGGCGTTGTCGCCCTTGTCTGAGATCACGCCCGACCATGTTGACGCGACGTTCGACGTCAACGTGAAGGGCACGATCTTCACGGTTCAAAAAGGCCTGAAGCTGATGGAGGCCGGCGGTTCGGTCATCCTCACCGGCTCGACCACAGGCGTCATGGGGACGCCGGCATTCAGCGTCTATAGCGCCTCCAAGGCTGCGGTCCGCAACCTGGCGCGCAGCTGGGCGCAGGATTTGAGGGGCACGGGTATCCGGGTCAATGTCCTGTCGCCGGGACCGACTTTGACCGAGCTTGCCGCCGAGGTCGTTGGCCGTGATGCCATGATCGAGATGGGGGCGACGACGCCGATCGGACATGTTGGCGAGCCGTCAGAAGTCGCGGCTGCTGCTGCCTTCCTGGCATCGTCAGACAGCAGCTTCATGACGGGCAGCGAGGTGTTTACCGATGGTGGCCTGGCGCAGATTTGACTAAGTGCTACAGCCGGCTTGAGGTCGGCTGGCACCATCAAACCAGCCCGCGGAGTGCCACACCAATAACAGCTGCGACCTTCCGGCCACCGCGCCACGCGATGACCGTGCCGGAAGGCCGACATGAACGAATGGCAGAAATCGGGAACGTGAAAACCGGCCGTGGATGACCGCAACTGGGTCAGGCTGTAAAAAGGGACGGCACGGCAGCTTGCGACCATTTTTTGCCGTTCCGGTCAGGTCACGGGTACGACCGCTATCGCCAAGAACGGCCAGTCATCGGTTCTCGACCAAGGGGCAGCATCGCCCGATCAAAAGTCATTCGTTGCACGCTCCCCCGCCGTGACACTGGCTGCTGCGGCACACCATTTGGCAGTCCCATTTTTCCATCTCTCCGGGACATTTTCGGGAAAGAGCAAATGGGAACAGATTTCGGGAAAACTGCCCCCTATAGGCATAGGAAAGGCCGCTCCGCTCGTTTTGTCCCGTTCGACCTTCCCAATTGGGAACACTTTCACTTAGATTTCCCCGATCGATCCCGACCGCAAGCGGTCGATGGTCTGCCGCTCGAACATCTGGGGGTTCTCGGCGGCAATCCGCAGAGCGTGTTCGTCCAGCGCCAGTGCGACCTTACCATCGGCGAGCATGAGACCGGCGTCGCATGCCGATGCCAGCATGCCGAGGTCGTGGAGGGCGGTGATGAGCGTCAGGCCGTCATCGACCATGTCGCGCAGAACCTCGCGCAGATCGAAGATCGCGACGGGATCGAGCCAATTGAATGGCTCGTCGAGGATCACGAGGGAGTGGCCACCCGCGAACGCCGCAGCGATGGCGATCCGCTGTCGCATGCCCGCAGAGCAGTCGCCGATCCAGCCGTCGAGCAGCGGAGCCAAGCCCAGCGCTTCATGCAGCGTTCCCAGGCGGGAGCGGACATCATCGATGCTCCCGCCGACGAGCTCGAGAACGTCGCGGCCACGCAAGGCATCCGGCAGCTTGTCCGAAGGAGGAGAGAAGCCGAAACGCAGCGCGCGAGCGGCACGGTCACCGACCAGCTCCTCGCCACAGATCCGGCATGATCCACCGGCGAAGGGCAGCCGGCCGGCAAGCGCCCTAAGCAGGCTGGTCTTGCCCGATCCGTTAGCACCGATGAGGCCGAACCACGATCCGGCTCCTATGGTCAGATCGACGTCCTGTACGACGCGCTGTCCGCTCCGCTCGACGATTGCGCCTGTCAGTTCGACGGCGAGGTTCATACCAGCAGCCACGTCTTCGTCCGCCCGCGGCGTTGCAACTGCCATAGCATGGCGAGCGTGAGGACGGGCAAGGCTACCGGCATCGAATAGGCGACCAGCAAGAGCAATCCTGCAAGGATGGAGACGAGGAAATCGGCGAACCGCTTGGTATGCAGCCGATAGGCGAGGATGCGCAGCGTCAGCAGCAACAGCATGACGACACAGGCGGCAGCGGCGATGCCGGCTGCAACCGGCCCCAATATGATCCAGCATCCCGGTGCCGATACGACAAGGAAGGTCGCGATTCCCTTGCCATGGTGAACGAAAATGCGCCGCGATCCGTGTCCGGCGACCGTCATGAAGTGGACGATGGCGTCATCGACGCTGGTCAGCGGCAGCGCAAGCAGCACCGTGGCTATGCCGACCACCGCCATCAGCGCGTTCGTGCCCAGCGTGCGGGCCGGCAATAGCAGCAGGAGCAGGATCGTCGCAGCCGCTACCCCGGCGATCGAGCGATGCGACCATGCCCGGAGCGTCCATCCCGGTCGCGCAGTGCCAGCGATCCGCTTCGGCATCCTGACGCCACCCGTCAGTCCGGCGATCATCACGCCGGCGAGATAGCCGGGCACGCTTACGACCAGCAGCGAAGGGCGCACGATCAGGGTCGTCACGGCCAGCAGGGCCAGTCCGACGCCATGCCATGCCGTCATGTAGCGCCGTCGTGTCTGCGGGTGCAGGGCGTCGGTCGCGAGCAACCCGTCGAATGCGTGGAAGGCGAGGCGCGTGCGGACGAGGCGTCCTGCCCCGAAGCCGATGACCACACCGGCAGCGAGCGCCGTCCATGCCGCAATCATCCAGGGGTGATCAACGAACCACGCATGGACGGCCGCGAACGCCGCAACCAGCATGAACGCGGCGATGACGCGATCATGCCAGCCAGCGAACGTCGCCCGGATCGTGTTGAATAGGATCAGCCGATCCTGACGAAACAGACGCCCCGCTTTCAAGTCTGCCGATGACGTGCCCGGTAGTCCCCGTACCATACCGGCATCCTAGGAGTCGGGCTGATTAAGCCAATACGCTAATCCAGATTCGCTACGACATTCTCGCTTCAGAAGCAGACGGGGTTTCAGGAGGCTTGCCAGAATCCCAAAATTCGATCGTTTTCGGGACAGCGGCGGACGGCAGCTCTCTGTTTAACCCGCCGTTCGGCGAGGCCCCGTATTTGGCTGTTTTGTCCCATGCGCCGTAAGGGCGGCCCCTCGCCCGAGCGAGGAGCCGACAGGTCAAATCTCGGTGTTCTCGGCGAGGGCAAGTGCGTCTTCCACATCGATGCCGAGATAGCGGACTGTGTTCTCGATCTTACTATGGCCGAGCAGGAGCTGGACAGCGCGCAGGTTGCCGGTTGCCCTGTAGATGATTGATGCCTTCGTTCGGCGCAGCGAGTGCGTACCGTATTCACTTCGCATCAAACCGACCCCTGTCACCCATTCATCGACAAGCCGGGCGTACTGGCGAGTGCTGAGATGCCCATCACGATCGACTCGACTGGGGAAGACGTAGTCGTCCACCGTGCCGCCCCGCCGCCCCAGCCAAGCCAGCAGGCTAGCGCGAGCATCTGGAAGTAGCTCGAACTGAACCGGTCGGCCTGTTTTCTGCTGCATGACAATCGCTCGCGTTCGGACTTGCCCGCTGCTGACAAGGTCGCCGATCCTCATCTGCACCAAGTCGCAGCCTCGGAGTTTGCTGTCGATCGCCAGATCGAACAGCGCCCGATCTCGCAGGCGTCGACGCTGATTAAGATAGAACCGAATTTCCCAAATCTGCTTCGGTTTGAGGGCACGCTTCGCACCGACGGTTCTTCCGGCATTCCAGACTTGCCGCTTTGTGACGGTGCGCTCGGTTTCAGGCATCTCCATGATCGTTCTCCAATGGCCAGATCGGCCATCGGAAGAACGCTTGCGGGTATGACGGTCTGGTATTGCTCGGGGGCCTATGCCGACCGCTTGTGGACATTCGACGACCCGGGGGGTGACCGCGTCCTATGGGCCGGTTAGGTTAAAAGGCTAGTGGCGATCGGAAGTCGATCAGCCCCAAGGAGAGCCCTGATGCTTTTTCACACCATGGTCGGATCGAACGACATTGAACGGTCGAAGCGCTTCTACGACACGGTGCTCGCCACTTTGGGGGCAGGCGAAGGGGCGCGGAACATCGCCGACAGCGGCCATACGCGGCTGATCTATAATAATGGCAACGGAACCAACTTCATCGTCAGCCAGCCGATTAACGACGAACCGGCAAGCGTCGCCAACGGCAGCACCGTCGCCTTTTCGTGCAACTCGCCCGAACAAGTGAAGCAGCTTCATGATACCGCGGTCGCCAACGGCGGCACCTCGATCGAAGCCCCGCCCGGCCCGCGCAATACGGCATCGCTGGGAACAGTCGAACTCGCCTATTTTCGCGACCCAGACGGCAACAAATTATGCGGAATTCATTTTCCTGCATGATCTGTCCAACACGGGTTCGCTTTTTACCCTAGCGGACCCGGGTTTTGCGATCGCGCGAGTGTCCGCTTCCCACCGTTTTCCGCGATAGCGGCTCTCGACCAACTTAGGACATCCCGGGTCGTTGATGCGAGCGTCGGCTTTTGCTGAAAAACGATCTCGCCGCATCGCTTTTCTCCATCGGACGAGCTAACCTGCCAATGGCATAGCTTCCGGGGAGCAGGTCAGCTGTTCCCAATCGGGAGTACGCTGCTGCATCAAGGCGCCTTCAATGAACGAAGAAGGCGGTGTGCGCGACGCCAGCATTGTTGCTGGCGGCGACCCAGCCCATAACCTCGATCTCGTAAAGGCCGGCTTCCACCGCTGGCACATCGGCCGTGAATATGGCGGCACCAGGATCGAAGCGCAGCGGGATGCGACGCGGCGCACCGCCGTTGGTCGTGACGACCGCCTCGACCTCCGTGTCGCTCGCGCGCCACGGGCCTGTCTGCGAGATCGCGCAGCCGCAGAGCATAGTCACTCCGACCCGAAGCGGCACCGTCTCGCCGGCCTTTACCCAGCGATAGGCGATCGGATCGGCGATATCGACGATCAGGCCCGGCAGCTCGATCAGCCAGCCATCGCCGGCAGTAACGTCATGGCCGGGCAGTACCCATTGCGTGCTGGTCGCAGTCGTCGTCGCCTGCGCCTGGCTCAAGGGACCGGTCACCGTCGCGGTGATCCGTCGCGGGCGCACGATATCCAGCGTCGTCCGAAAGGCCGCCGTATCGGCGCTGGCCCGCTTGCCTCCGCTGTCCTTGCCGCCGGTCATGATCCGTTGTGTGTCGCCGGTGGTGCCGGACGTGACACCGCGCGCCAGCGTTTCCCCGGTGTCCGCGTCGGTCAGCGTCACCTGCACGGGCATCGTGTAGCCGCCCAGGAACTTGGCGCCGCGTGCGATCACGCGCACGTCGATCCTGGTCGGTTCCGCTGCGGCGGGTCGGGTCGCGAACAGCAGCATGGCGGTAGCGCTCAGCAGGCGCAGGAGTAGATACATCGTGATCGTCCTTGGTTGAATGGCTTGCACGTCACCGGGGACGGGTCGGATGGTCCAGGTCGTTGAGCGTCGCTTTAAGGCGGGCGTTTGACGGATCGAGCGTCAACGCGCGCCGGTAGCTCTCCCTTGCCTGGTCGAGTTGGCCGGCGGTACGATGAGCCTCGCCCAAGCTGTCATGAGCATTGGAGGAATTTGGGAACCGCTCCGCATTCCACCGGAACACCGGCAGGGCGGCGTCGGCATCGAGGATGTTCATGGCGTCGTAGCCGACGCGGTTGACGGTTGCTTCAAGCCGATCGGCCGGGATCGTGGCCGCGACCTCAGCCACGGCCTGGTCCCACCGGCCGGACACCAGGCCCCGGTATAGAGCTTCTTCCTGCTCCTCGCCTTTCCGCGCGGCACCCGGCATGACGCAATTGGCGACGAGAGTGGCCAGGCGATGCCGGTCGAACGTCGTGCGCCCACCATTGTCCAGATAGATCACGGTCGCGCTGTCGTCAGGATCGGCGTGCCGGAAGAAATGCCGCCAGACGAGACGCACATCGCCGCCATGCCCGACGATCGTCATGTCGTCGTGCCGGTAATATTCCCAACCGTGCGTATGCCAAGCGACGTCGCCGGAAGGCATGATGAAGGGCGACCAGGATTCGTGCAGTTGGGCAAGAGGAACGAGCGCCCCCCGGAGCAGCGCCTGCGACCAGCGGACCAAATCGGGCATTGTGGTGAAGACACCCCGCGACCCGAAAGTATAGGCCGGCCACGACGGCGAGACGTAGGGCAGCGGCGGCCGAGCACGTCCGGGCGCAGGACGGTAGCTCGAGACCACATCCTTCAGCCGGGGTTGCCCCTCGACATGGTAGCTGGTCCTTCGCATCCCGACGCTACGGAACTGATGCTCCACCAGAGTCGTCAGCGGTGTCTGCGTTGCCTGTTCGAGCGCCTTTTTGGCGAACAGGAAATTGGTCTGGTTGTAGTCGTTCCGCGTGCCGGGCGCGAACCTGAGGGGTAGAGCCTCGATGGCGGCGAACGCCTGATCCTCGGTCGGCGCGACGTGATCGGGGATATAGTCCGGCAGGCCCGAAACGTGGGCGAGAGCCTGTGCGAGGGTGATCCCCGTCCATGCTGGCGGCAATCCGGAGCGTATCGCGCCGAGCGATTCACCCAGGTCGATCAGCCCGGCCCTTCGTGCCTTCAGCAGTTCCACGACGAGGAACAGCTTCGAGATCGAGAAGAGCGGAAAGACGGAAGCGTCGGTGATCGGCGCGCCCGTTTCGCGATCCGACAGCCCTGCGTGGCGGGAATAGACCAGTCTGCCCCGGCGCAACACGGCGACGGAGTACCCGACCGTGCCATAGGTGCGCGCCGAAACGTCGAGCAGGTCGTCGATACCGGTGGAAGCCGCCGCTGCACCCGCGGTTGTGGACCACGTCAGCGATGCCACCAGCCCAGTCAGGCCGGCACCCAGCACGGTTCGCCGGTCGGGGGCGGCGGAGAGGATTGTCTGCGGCAAGACTGGCCTTTCGGGATGATGCGGGCGATGCCGCGATCGATTATCCTCCCGCCGCTCCCGAAGCCGCATGACAATTCGTGACCTGATCTGACATATTGCGATCGAACCAGTTTTTCCGCGCTTTTCCGGTAACCCGCCATGATCCGCTTCGCCGACTTCGATCTCGATCCCGCCGCATTGCGGATATGCCGTGGCGGTGCAGGGCTCGACGCATCGCCTCAGACCGTCGAGGTTCTGGCCTTTCTGATCGAGAACAGGGAGCGGACGGTCGGCCGGTCCGAGCTGCTCGATCGATTCTGGCCGCGATCAGGCACGGGCGGGGATGCCGCCCTCAACACCTGTATCCGTCGCATCCGCTCCCTGCTCGATGATGACGCTGACACTCCGCGCTTTGTTCAGACCCGGCCAAGGTCGGGCTATCGCTTCATCGGTACGATCGACGCAGACGATCCAGAGGCTGGACTAGAGAGGCCAACTGCCGGAGGCCGTCGTTCGATCGCGGCCGGGGCCGTGCTGACCGCAATTGCGATCGGGGGCGCAGTGTGGGCGCAGGGAGCGATGTTCCCGACCCGGCACAGGATCGCGATCGAGCCGGTGAAGGGGCTATGCGAGTATGTGCTGTTCCCGCACTTCAATGCCGGACTTCGCGAGAGCTTCATCGCCGAAACCAGCCGCCGCCTGCCCGCCAACTACTCCGTGGCAGCCAACGGGCAAAAGGCCGATCTTCATGCGCGGGTCAGCGTGCGCCAGACGCAGCAGCGGACCACGGTGGTCGTGACGCTCGCCGAGGACGGTTCGGATCGCGTGCTATGGTCCGGCCAGTTTGCCGCTCCCACCGACATGCAGGATTATGTGCCGCTTCAAGGCAGACTGGCGAGGAGCATGGCGACCGATCTTGCTAGGGCGGTGGGTACGGCAAGTTGATATTCTCCGCCACCGTTTGGCCGGACTTTTCACTAGCCTTGAGTTTCGAGAACCGTTTTTCGTTCATGGTTCTCGATCCCTATCGGGCCGCTCGTGAACGGCTGCTCTCGGTTGAACCCGCCGTTCGGCTAGGCCTCGATGGATGGCGGCTTTGTCCCACATCTCGCCGTTCCGCGTAGAAGGTCTGATCGCTGTGAGCGCCGTCTGGATCACATTAACAAATGTCCGCTTCCGGGCGGTCAGGCTGGCGGGTTGAATGTCGGATTTTGGGTCCATGCTGCCATCATTGCGTAATCGAGTCGTCCAGCCGGTGGGGCATTACCTCGTTGCGTTGAGAATGACGGCAACTGTCTCCTCCGGCGTATCCCACATTGGAAAGTGCCCGCTGCCATCGAACCAGTGGAGCTCGGCGCCGGGAAAGGCTGCCTGCGCGCGCGCAGCCTGTTTGGGGAGACAGAGCCGGTCGTGCCTACCCCACCCAATGACGACACGGCCGGTGCCGGCAGCGGCGGGACCGGACTGCTCAGGTCCCGTGGCAAGGCTCCGGACCAGCGCATCGAACGTCGGCGTTTTACTGAGACCTTCCAGCTCGGTCGCGACGGTTTCCCCGTCAAGCGCCCAAGGACGCGCGGAGAGCTGAGCGAGCAGCGCCGTGCGTGATGCTGCGTTTCGGCTTAACGCCGGCAAGCCGGGGCGGATGGCCCGCAGCAAGCGACCGGAGGCGCCGATGGTAGTTCTGAAGAAGGTGCGCTCCCAGCCGCGCCAGAAGCCGCCAGGATCAAGCGCGACGACGTTGCCGACGAGCCCGCGCCGCGCGAGCTCAAGCACAATCCGCGCGCCCATGGAACTACCGACGACATCGACGCCAGACAAGCCAGCCTCCGCGATGTAGCGCTCGACGCTGCCGACCAAGCCATCGAACGTCCCGCTGTCGGGCTCGGCAAGGGTGGCCCCATGGCCGGGAAGGTCGACCGCAATGACCTTCCGCGACGTGCTGAGTGCGCCCAAGACGGTGCTCCACGATCGCCAACTCCCGCCTAGGCCGTGGATCAGAAGCAGCGTGCGGCCAGTACCGCGCTCAATCGTGTTCATGCCGTCATCGCCTCGTCGTTGTGAGAAGCTCAACGAGCAAGGTCGCATCGCGGGCCCGGCCTTTATTGGCTGAAGGGCGGGACAAATCGGCCCCTATTCCCACGCCGAAAGGCGGTGGGGCCGGGTAAGGTTACCTGTTCAACAAAAGGGTCTTTGGCATGAACGAGCGGCCGCTTTCGGGCAGCGTCTGCCTCACTGCGAATGTCGGCTTCTGGGTCTGAACGGCAATTTCCGACCGCGTGTTGGCCGACGTCACGGTTGCAACCACGTCAAGGCGTCAAACTCACGTCCGAACCGGACGCGGGCGGCTCGTTCGTATACCCGCTGCCCCCCGGCGCCGTTCGTCAGCACGACCAGTGCGTCGTTGCTGACGAGATCGAGGATGAACAGATTGGCGACACCGTCATTGGCGCCCCAGTGCCAAGCGAAACGGTCTGAGCCCGACTGTTCCAGTCCCCACCCCAAGCCCCAGGCAAGACTGCCTTCGACCGTGACGGTCGGCGTATTCATGGCCGGGTAGCGGCGCGCGAAGCGGGCG
>NZ_JAVIYW010000001.1:0-97081 GCF_031453175.1 Sphingomonas sp. SORGH_AS_0870 | reverse complement strand
CTTCCTCCCTGCCGCAGCTGACGCTGATCACGGTGACGTATAACGCTGCCAGTGTGTTGGATGATTTCTGGACCTCGCTGGAGGCGCAACACGGTGTCGACTGGTCGCTGGTCATTGTCGACAACGCCAGTGTCGACGGCACGCTCGATAAGCTGGCAACGATTGAGCGGGATCAGCGGGTCACCGTGATCCGTTGTACCGAGAACACCGGCGCGGCCGAGGGCAACAATATCGGATTGCGCCACGCCCTGCGCAACACGCAGGATCATATCGTCTTGTGCAACAACGATATCCTGTTCGGACCTGATGTTTTGCGGGATCTTGCGAGAGCCAAGCATGCCTTGCCGCTTGGCGCACTGACCCCCCTCATGGCATTTGAGGAGGACCGCACGGCTATGTGGTTTGAACGCGGAGAGATCACGACGCGCTTCGGGGTGCGATGCCTGCACGTCGCGGCGGGCGACCGGCCGGCTCTGCCAGTCTATCCCACCGACTATGCGCCGACTACCTTCGTGCTTTTCGACCGTGCAGCGATCGAGGCGGTGGGAGAAATCGATAAGGGATATTTTGCCTATTGGGAGGACGCTGACTATATGTGGCGGCTTCGGCGAGCCGGCTACGGTATCTGGGTGGATGCGACCACGACGATCGTCCATAAGGTCAGCCAGTCGTCCGGTGGGTTCGGGTCCATCTATTCCAACCGCCAATATCACAAGAACCAATTGCGGTTCGCACGCAAGCATTTTGGAGTAGGAACCGTCGCGCTGACCGCCGCGTCGTCCCTCGCCCGGATCGCGGTTCGGGCACTCTTGCGGCTCGATCCACCGAGTATGACGAAGGCAAAGCTGCAAGGAATGTGGGACGGAGCCTCCGCCCCGCCGCTCCTGCCCTCCTCCCACGTCGGCCGCTGCTGACACAGGCCATTGGCTTCGCCGACGCCCTGTGCCATCAGCCTTCCATAGAATGTCGGGCAAAGCGTTATGATCACCCCACCCCCTGTCACAACGGTGGCACAGCTCCGGCAGAGGGAGCGCCATCTTTTGGCAGTGCTACGCTGCCTGACGGTGCTGGCCCTAATTCTCTTTGTTCCATCCGCACTCCGTTACCACCTCAATTTCTCGTCCTATGCACCAGGCGTGCTCGCTGGCTGCCTGATGATAACGATATTGGGTCCGATTGGCATATTCGGGCGGATTCCATTGCGGGTGCTCAATTTAGGCTGGCTGCTGGGCCTCCTGGCATTGAGCGGGATCGCAATCCATCTGGGTTTGTCGCTGTTTCAATTCCCCGTCGACATGAGCCGCGCTACCTTTTCGCTGGGGGCGCTCGCATTGATGGCGACGGCCGCGCCGATCATATTCTACACGATCTTCTGTGCGGACGATGCGGTGCTGTCGGACACACTCCATATCGTGCGAGTGACGCTTCTCATTATGGTAGTGTTGTCGATCCTGAACTATCAGCCGCCCGGCCCACTTGCCTCCGAACGTCCGGTCTGGCCCTTTACAGAGCCATCGCACTTCGCGCTGACCGCAATGCCGTTCTTCATTGATGCCGCAGTGCGCTCTTCGCGGATCATGCGCTGGGCATGGTTGGGGGTGGTGGCGTTGATCGTGCTACTGCTGAAAAGCCTCTCGCTGTCCGTCGGGTTGGTCATCATGGCCATTTGTTCGCTAGGGCCTGCCGAACTGATTGCCTTTCTGATCGCAGGGATAGTGGGGCTGCAGTTTATCGATCTATCCTACTACACCCAACGGCTCGATATCAGCTACACCAGCACCAACCTTTCGGCGCTTGTCTACCTCCAGGGTACCGAGCTGATCCAAGAAGCGCTGGAAAAGACGCATGGTTGGGGAATCGCCTTCCAGCAACTTGGTTTTGCTCCCACGAATGTCCTGGCGACGGAGATGATCCGTCGGGTTGGAGGAGGTGAGCAGAACCTGGCCGATGGCAGTTTCCTTGCAGTCAAATTCGGCGCTGAGTTCGGCATCCTTGGGTTGGCAATCCTCCTGATCTATCTCGTCAAGCTCGTCGGGGTCGTCATCGACCTACGGCTGGTCGCAGGGCGCAGGGCGCTGGCCCCGGTTGCGGTGACCTTCGCCTTCTGCGTCTATGTGTCGTTCTTCGTCGAACTGTTCGTACGCGGAATTGGATATTTCAGCGGGACCTTCACCATGGCCTGCGCATCACTAGGAGTCGTTGCCGTCGTCAAGTTCCTCCCGCGCGTACGCAACTCGCAGCCATCGGCTCTCTCCCATGTCTGCTGATGCGTTGCCTAACGATCGGCGTCTAATCGCCTTCAATCTGGGCTTCCTCGATGGAACTCCCCTGACCGGACCTGGTTATTACGCGGTGCAGTTGTTTACCGAACTGCACCCGATCGTCGCCGCCCGCTCGAATCGCGGACTGCTGGGCTTCGTCCAGCGTTGCGCACTGGTGCATTTCCCTGCTCACCTCCACGAAGCGCTACACGTCGTTGACGATCTGCCGGGTGGGCGGGTGGCGCGCGTGGCGTGGGAGCAATTACGGCTACCGCTGCTGACCCGTCGTGCCGGTGTTGACCTGCTGTTCAGCCCCGGCTTCATTTCGCCGATGTGGGGCAGCCGTCACTACGCCGCCTGCATCCATGACATGTATTACGCGGTCATCCCGGATCTGATCGATCCACGCCAGCGCCGGTACTGGCAAATGTTCATTCCACTAACGGTCCGTCGCTGCCAGCGGCTGATTGCCGTGTCGACGCAAACGCGACAGGACCTGGAACGAATATTGCCTGCCGCGACCGGCAAGGTACGCGTGACGAAGCTGGCCAGTCGAATGCAGCCCGGTCAAGCCATCGAGCCGGCGACGATCGTCGGTCCATATATCTTGATGGTGGCCAATCTGACCGCCAACAAGAATGTCGAAACGATCCTGGCCGCGCTGCAAGCGGTACGGCACGCTGGCTACGACCTGAAGCTCGTACATGTCGGTCGGGATCCCGACGATCGTTTAGCCCGTTGGCGCGACGATGGATTCGCCCCGGTCGTCGCGCTGGGCAAAGTGAGTGACGCCGCACTGGCAGGCCTTTATCGTGATGCGGTCGCGGTCGTGAACGCTTCGCTGTACGAGGGGTTCGGGCTGCCCGCGGTCGAAGCCCAGGCCATGGGCGCACCATTGATAAGTTCGCATCACCCTGCGCTGGTCGAGGCTGCCGGGACGGATGGTGCGCTGTTCTACGACCCCAAGGCTCCCGATCAATTGGCGTCACACCTGATGCGACTCCTAGATGAGCCCATGCTACGCGACTCTTTGCGCGAGCGCGGGTACCGCAATGCCGCTTCCATGTCTTGGGGGCGGGTGGCTAGGGAAACCATGACGATCTTCGACGAGATTGTATGAGCCTATCTGTCGACCTGACCGTCAGCTGCGTGCTGTACAAAACCGATCCTGCCGAAGTCGCGATGATGCGCGAGCAGGTAGCAGCCATTCCGTTGCGCACCCATCTGTACTTAGTGGACAACAGTCCCGGTTTGAGGCCCGGAATTTCAACAGAAGGCGATGTCACGACCATCGTCACTGGCGCCAATCTCGGCTATGGCCGAGCGCATAATATCGCGATCCGCCTGGCGCGCGGAACCGCCGACATCCATCTGATCGCCAACACGGACGTCCTTTTTGACGGTGGCGCCGTCCTTACCCTGGTGGATCGGTTGAAGCGATCGAACGATATCGGAATGGTCGCACCGCGCGTCGTGTATCCTGATGGAAAGTTACAATATCTTTGCCGGCTCTTGCCTCGTCCGGCCGACCTTATCGGTAAACGTTTCTTCGGCTGGTGCTCCTGGGGACGCCGTCGAAACGATGAATATGAACTGAAGAGCTGGAATTATGCTTCAGAGGCAAATATCCCGTTCCTTTCTGGTTGCTTCTTACTTTCTAGCCATGATGTCCTCGAAGAGGTTGGCGGGTTCGATGAGCGCTATTTTATGTATTTTGAAGATCTAGATCTTTCAAGAAGAATAAATAGTCGTTATAAAACCCTATTTGTTCCCGATTCTAACATTACACATTTATATAGGTCGAAGATCTCTAAGAACAAAAATCTGACAAGATACCTGATAATAAGCGGTTTGCGCTATTTCTCAAAATGGGGTTGGCTTTTCGATGCTCATCGAAAGCGTGTCAACGCTGAAACGCTAATGGCGATCAACCACGCGCGATCCTGATCACTCGTACCAGATCATGGCGGATTGCCATGCTGCCTCTTCCTGTCTATCGAGCACACATGGTAGCCTCCCCCGTCCAGCTTGTCCGCCCGCGCCGTTTCGGTGATGCCCGCGGCTGGTTCACCGAAGTGTATTCGGTGCCGACTTTCGCTGCGCTAGGCATTTATTGCCCTTTCGTGCAGGACAATCATTCCCTGTCCGGCCCCGCCTTTACGCTGCGCGGCCTGCATTTTCAGACGCCAACGCGGGGACAGGATAAGCTGGTCCGCTGCATACGCGGACGGATTTTCGACGTCGCAGTCGATGTCCGGGCAGGATCGCCTACCTATGGTCAGTGGGTCGGCGCGGAACTGTCCGCTGAAAATGGGCACCAACTTTTCATTCCCATCGGTTTCGCACACGGCTTTGTCACACTGGAGCCGGAGTGCGAGGTGACCTACAAATGCTCAGACACCTATGCTCCCGCTCATGACGGTGGCATACGATGGGACAGTGTCGCCATTGACTGGCCGATACCGACGGGCATCGCTCCCGAACTGAGCGATAAGGACAAGGTGCAGCCGACGCTGGCCGAGTTCGATAGTCCATTCGCCTATGACGGCCGTCCTCTGACGCCGCTCGCCTGAGGAACGATTACATGCGCATCTTCGTCACCGGCGGGGCCGGGTTCATCGGCTCGGCTTTGGTCCGTCACCTGATCGAACATACCGAGCATGAGGTGCTCAACTACGATAAGTTGACTTATGCGGGCACGTTGTCGACGGTCGAGCGTGTCGCGTCGTCGAACCGCTATCGCTTTGTCCAGGGCGACATCTGCGACGCGGAGGCCGTACGCGCCGCGATCGCGGATTTTCGCCCCGATGTCATCACGCACTTGGCGGCCGAGAGCCATGTCGACCGATCGATCGACGGACCAGGCGCGTTCGTTCAGACCAATGTCGTCGGCACCTATGTCATGCTGGCTGAGGCGCGCAGCTACTGGCTGTCGCTTGACGAGGCCGGTAAGGCGGCGTTCCGCTTCCACCATATCTCGACCGACGAGGTGTACGGCTCGCTGGGCGATACCGGGCTGTTTACCGAGGAAACGTCCTACGACCCGCGATCGCCCTACTCGGCGTCGAAAGCGGGGTCGGACCATCTGGTATCTGCCTGGGGCCATACCTATGGGCTTCCTGTTCTCATTACCAATTGCTCTAACAATTACGGACCCTATCACTTCCCCGAGAAATTGATCCCGCTGATGATCGTCAAGGCCCTCGCTGGCGAGCCGCTACCGGTATACGGCGCAGGCGACCAAGTGCGCGACTGGCTGTTCGTAGAGGACCATGTCCGTGCGCTGCAAGCAGTGTTCGAGCGCGGGCAGGTAGGGCGAACATACAATGTCGGCGGGCATAACGAGAAGCAGAATATCGAGGTAGTGAGTACCGTCTGCACGATCCTCGATCGTCTGCGCCCGCGTGCCGATGGGGTGAGCTACGCCGAGCAGATTACCTCGGTTGCCGACCGTCCTGGCCATGACAAGCGCTATGCTATCGACGCCGCGCGGATCGGCAACGAACTCGGCTGGCATCCTCAGGAAACGTTCGAGACCGGAATTGAAAAGACGGTGATCTGGTATCTCGATAACGAGGATTGGTGGCGGCCGTTGGTCGCGGCGAAGGCATCCGAGCGGCGCGGAATCGCGTGATGCGGGAATTGCTGATCACCGGCGCGAACGGGCAGCTCGGACGCGAGCTACAACGCGTGAACATGCCCAGAGGCTGGCGGGTGGTGGCACTGGACCGTAGCGCGCTTGACCTGACCGACCCGGCAGCGATCGCGGCAAAGGTGGCGGAACGCCCTTGGGCAGCCGTCATCAACGGCGCAGCGTACACTGCGGTCGATAAGGCGGAGCATGATCAGGTTGCGGCGTGGCAGGTCAACGCGCTGGCACCCGCTGCCTTCGCTTCGGCCTGTGCGGCTGCAAATGTGCCCTTAGTGCAAGTGTCGACCGACTATGTCTTCCCCGGCGACCGTGACGGCGCCTGGGATGTCGACGACCCGGTAGCACCACTTGGCGTCTATGGCGCATCGAAGCTGGCCGGTGAGCTGGCGGTGCGTACCAGCGGCGTGCGCCATGCGATTGTCCGAACCGCCTGGGTGGTATCGGCGCATGGCCATAACTTCGTGAAGACGATGCTGCGCGTCGGTGCGGAGCGCGAGATACTGCGCGTCGTTGCGGATCAGCAAGGCAGCCCGACCAGCGCAGCGGACCTTGCCGACATACTGGTGCACATCGCGGTACGGTTGGCCGACGATGCCGACGCGCCGACCGGCACCTTCCATTTCAGTAATGCCGGCGCGACGACCTGGGCGGGGTTCGCGGAGGAAATCTTCCGCCAGTCCGGCGCGCGTGGCGGCGTTGTCGCGCAGGTCGAAGGGATCACGACCGCCCAATATCCGACGCCCGCGCGGCGTCCAGCCAATTCGCTGCTGGCCCATGAAGCGATAGAACGCGCCTATGGCATTACCCCCCGGGCGTGGCACGACGCACTGGGCGACATCCTCGACGAACTGATCGGAGCCAAGAAGTGAAAGGTATCATCCTGGCAGGCGGATCGGGCACCCGTCTTCATCCAGCGACGCTTGCCGTCAACAAGCAACTGCTGCCGGTCTATGACAAGCCGATGATCTATTATCCGCTGTCGGTATTGATGCTGGCCGGAATCCGCGACGTGCTCATCATTTCCAGTCCCGAATATCTCGGCAACTACCAGCGACTGTTCGGCGACGGCAGCGCGATCGGCCTGTCCCTGTCCTATGCCGAGCAGCCCCGCCCCGAAGGGCTGGCGCAGGCATTCACGATCGGCGCGGATTTTATCGGCGACGATAATGTTGCACTAGTACTGGGCGACAATATCTTCTTTGGCGCGCATCTGACGGACCTGCTGGCACGTGCGGTCGCGCGGACGCAAGGCGCGACGGTGTTCAGCTACCGCGTTGACGACCCGGAACGCTACGGCGTCGTTGAGTTGGGTTCGGACGGTAAGGCCATCAGCCTGGAAGAAAAGCCTGTTCAACCCAAGTCGAATCACGCCGTCACTGGCCTGTATTTTTACGACAATCGCGTTGTGCAATTGGCGCGTGACCTGAAGCCGTCGGCCCGGGGCGAATTGGAGATTACCGACCTAAACCGTCTCTACATGGAAACAGGCGACCTCTATGTAGAGCAGATGGGGCGCGGTTATGCATGGCTCGACACCGGCACTCATGATAGCCTACTGGAGGCAGGAGAGTTTGTCCGCACGCTTCAACATCGCCAAGGTATCCAGATCGCCTGTCTTGAAGAGATCGCGTTCGAAATGGGCTTTATCGATGCCGACATGGCGCGTGCTGCAGGAGAACGGTTCAAAAAGACCCATTATGGTCGTGCAATTCTGAATGCGGTAAGTGGTCGTTGATGATTCGCATACCGATCCGGTGGAACGTGCGCAGCGGTGCTTGGCGAGGATGATCGAAACCGCGTTGTTGCAGCGGTAGGAGCGGTCAGTACAACTATGATCAACCTACATTCTCTTGCCGCATTCCCGCCACCGCACTGGCGCCGGGCAATGCGGCAAAAAGTCGCACGCTGGAAAGCCGCCCAGCCCCGATCGGTCGCTGCATTGATGCAGCAGGCGTTCCACAACCTGCGCCCGTTGAAGATTCGACCTGAATCCGGCCATCACCATGTGACGATGATTACGGACAGTGTCGCTCCAGGCCAATTAATGGGAGGTGTCGGTACCGCGGTATTACTCGCTGTCAGTATCGCACAAGCTCAACGGCGTTCACTGCGTATCGTAACCCGCGAACTCCCTTGTAACGACACCGCGCTTCGTGCACTGCTTGAACTTCAGGGATTATCCTATAACGGGGAAATCGACCTGATTTTCTCGGATGGCTCGGAGAGCGATCCTGGTGTTCCGCTAGGACCGGACGATTTGGTTCTTACTACGTCGTGGTGGGGAACTTGGTCAGTAAGACAGACCGTTCCAGCCCATCAAATCGTCTATCTGCTGCAGGAAGACGAACGAATGTTTTATGCTGGTGGCGACCAGCAGTTGCTGTGCGACGAAACCCTCAACGACACTAGCATCCGCTATGTGGTCAACAGTCAACTGTTGTTGACGCACTTCCAAGCGACGGACACGGCTGGTCCAGCACAGCGGGGCATCGCCTTCGAGCCAGCTTTCCCGACAACCATCTATCACCCCGATTCCCATGAAGGGCGGCGTAACCTTGTCTTCTACGCCCGTCCTGATCATCCCCGGAACCTGTTCCTCCGGGGAGTCGCCGTGTTGGACAAGGCCTTTGCCGCAGGCCTGTTTCCGGTTGACGAATGGAATGTTCATTTCTTCGGCATCAATATTCAGAAGATGATTTTTCCAGGGCGGCCGGTTCAATATCATAATGGCTTATCCTGGTCGGATTATGCCTCACTTATCCGTCAAGCGGATCTTGGTTTCTCGCTGATGTATACTCCCCATCCGAGCTATCCCCCGCTAGATCTTGCGGCAAGTGGAGCCGTGGTTGTGACCAACGTCTTCGGCCCCAAGGGAAAAGATGCGCACTACAGCGAAAACATTTTGTACAAACCGCTGGATATCGATGCGTTATTCGATGGCTTGCGGCAAGGTGTCGCTCGTGTAGCCGATGATGCCACGCGTAAAGCCGCGCATGCCTCGGCTCGCTTGAACCGGGATTGGGCGACCTCTTTCGCGCCCGTCTTAGCGTCGCTGGTTGACTTTTCGCGGTCCTAGCAGATGGGGGCACCATCCATTTCTATATCTACAATTGACGAGCGTCGAATCCGTGATGCGGCTAGGCTTTGCTTGTTCGCGCACTACCATCAGGACGGATGGGTTGCTGCGCATACGCTTCATTACCTACGGGCACTGCGCAACGCTGGCTTTGTAACCGTGGTATTGTCAACGGCGAAGCTTAGACCGGATGCGCTGAACGATTTGCGGGCAGTAGGTGCCGAGGTCATTCTCCGCGAAAACACGGGAATGGATTTTGGAGGGTGGATCGAAGCCTGCATACGCTTCTTTCCTATTAAAGCGCAACTTCTTCTGCTCGCCAATGATAGCGTTTATGGGCCGCTGACTAATCTATCTTCTTTCATCGATCACTTGCTGTCCCATGATGCAGATTTCTACGGGGCTGTCGAATCTCTTGAAATTGCGCCGCATCTGCAAAGTTGGTTTATATTATTACGCCCAGAGGCGTATCGCTCATCGGCCTTTTCAGCCTTGATGTGCACGCCGATGCAGGCCATGTCAAACAAGCTTGCGCTTGTCTTGAAGTATGAGATTGGCCTAAGTCAAGCACTTGTTTCTGCTGGACTGCGTTACTACGCTGCTTTTTCATTTGATGAGCAGCAGGTTATCGCCCGGCGCCATCCTTATAATCCTGCTCATATACTTTGGCGTGAAGTAATAGAGACTGGTGTTCCTTTTTTAAAAGTAGAACTACTTCGCCTTAATCGTATGCGCGTAGTAGATGCAGTTAAGTGGCGGAGTGTCGTTGCGTCTCGTGATCCACTCCTTGCATCAATGATTCAACAGGACCTAGACCATCGCGGGGTGGAGCCCTTGCCCCGCTTCGGTGCTATGAGCGCTTGGCCATTCATTTACTGGCCTGAGTTGCGAAGAACGGTCTTGTCTGATTATCGATCATCTTCAAAGCGAGGGGATTGGAGGGACTCATTGCATCTCGTGGCGCTGCGCATTTTGGTGGCGTTCGCTGTCGTGCCGAGGCGAATGCATTCTCGTATTCTCTCGCGAAAGGAATCGCGGAAAGCGAGCTAGATGTCAGTACGTCGTTCCTTGTTCTGGTCATATGGTAGCCAGCTGATCACGCTAGCCATTACTTTTTCAACATCGGTCATAGTTGCACGCCTGATTTCACCACGCGAAATGGGTATCTATGCTCTTGCCCTGGCGATATCGGGTGTATTGAGCGTTTTTCTTGCCTTTGGCACACAGGCTTTTCTCGTCCGGGAAAAGACAATCGACTTGCAAACCCTTAGGTCTGCGTTTACGGTAAATTTAGCCCTAAGCGGCCTTTTAGCGCTATGTCTCCTATGCGCTGGCCTGTTCAGCATGTTTGTTCGCCACGATAACGAGATATCGGCCGTATTGCTAATCATGGTGGCCGGGCCTTTGTTCTCCGCGCTCGAGTTCGTGCCCGCGGCATTGTGCATGCGGGAAATGCGGTATTCCACTATTTCTGCGGTCAACATATTGCGCGCGGTCATTACAGCTGTAGTGACGTTGACTTGTCTTTGGCGAGGTGCGGGTGCGCCTGGCTTGGCAGTTGGGCCGGTGTTCGCGAATCTCGTCTGCGCCCTCTTCTATATGATGGCCCGCCGTCATGATCTCATTTTTCGGCCAGGTTTATACCGATTTCGAGAGATACTGGTCTTTGGTTTCCAGATGCTAACGATCAGTGGTGTGGCCCAATTGGCGGCACGGAGTTCCGATATCATTCTCGGCAACATGTTGGGATTGTTTGCACTCGGCCTTTATTCTCGCGCATCTGGCCTCGCTACGCTAGTTTTTATCAACGTCTACGGTTTGGCGACCGGTGTTATATTTGTTCAGCTTTCACGCGATCTGCGCGAGAAGGGCGAATTTCATACAACCTTCATCCGAGCATTGCGGATGATTACAGGAGCCATGTGGCCGATCCTGCTGGGTATCGCTACGTTGGCAGGTCCATTGGTTCTGATATTATATGGTGCAAAGTGGCTTCCTGCAGCTACTCCCTTGGCATTGTTGATGATAGCCCAGTTTATCGTACTCGGATTTGGCATGAACTGGGAATTGTTCGTCCTGCGTAAAGAAACAAGCCAGCAAATGCGGATCGAGATGTCTCGGGCTATTATAGGAACTGCAATTTTTTCAGTCGGATGCCTATTTGGTTTGGCTGCCGCTGCGGTAGGTCGCATTGGCGAGGCCATCGTGGGCTATGTTCTCTATCGACCGCATATCGATCGCTTGGCCGGAACGGAGCCTGGAGAGATCGATCGTGTCTATAGTGAAAGCTTGCAGCTCACTGCCGTGGCGATTGCCCCTTCGATCTTATTGATGGGGTGGTGGAAATGGTCACCTCATGTTCCGTTGATCTTGGTTATATTTTCTATCATATTGGGCGTCATCGGGTGGCTTCTGTTGCTGCGATATAAACGGCACCCTATTGCCAGTGAGATTCTAATAACTGTAGCTCGCCTGTGCGGGCGTTCTGCTTCCGAGACCGGTCAATCGAGTTGATGACGGCATCACCCTGATCTGCCTGCAAGGGCATGGGCATCGAATTGGCACAAATTTGACTTTGTCATAGCCTATGGTCTGTTCCCGGCAATTGTATTGAAGAATTTGGCGTCTGGTACGGAAGCAGGCAGCGGCTGAGTTCCGCTGTACAGAGTTGATTGACTCAGGCGGGTAACGGCTGCGCTGGTATCGGAATAAGCTTGGAGCAGTTTCCGCCCCTTCTGAATCGTTGAGAACTTACACGGGTCCAATTTTCCGATCCAGGCTCTGTACCGGCTCAGGAGGTCGGCGTGGATGCCGTAGGAGTTGTCACAGGAACTTCGGGAACGGTTAGTCTGAACCGCGCCGGGTTTGCCGGAGGCCGTTGGATGTGAGTCACGCTGACATATCGACGATGTTCGCGGCAGCATAGTATTGCTCTTCGGCCTCGGCGGGCGGAATGTTGCCGATAGGCTCGAGCAGCCGGCGATGATTGAACCAGTCCACCCATTCCAGCGTGGCGTACTCGACCGCCTCGAAGCTTCGCCACGGCCCGCGGCGGTAGATCACCTCGGCCTTGTAGAGGCCGTTGATGGTTTCCGCCAAAGCGTTGTCATAGCTGTCGCCGACGCTGCCGACTGACGGCTCGATGCCCGCTTCGGCCAGGCGCTCGGTGTACTTGATGGACACGTACTGGCTGCCGCGGTCGGAATGGTGGACGAGGCCGCCACCCCGCATCGGCCGTCGGTCATGTAGCGCCTGCTCGAGCGCATCCAAGACGAAGCCGGCATGTGCGCTCCGACTGGCGCGCCAGCCAACGATCCGGCGGGCGTAGGTGTCGATGACGAACGCCACGTAGACGAACCCCGCCCAGGTCGCGACGTAGGTGAAGTCCGATACCCACAGCATGTTCGGTGCTGGCGCGCGGAACTGCCGGTTCACCCGGTCGAGCGGGCATAGGGCCGTCCTGTCGCCGACAGTGGTGCGCACCGGCTTGCCGCGCATCACGCCGGCCAGACCCATCGCCCGCATCAGGCGGGCAACAGTGCAGCGAGCGACGTCGAACCCTTCGCGTCGCAGTTGCCGCCAGACCTTGCGCACGCCGTAGACGCGGAAGTTCTCCTCGAACACGCGGCGCACCTCCGGTCCGAGCGCATCGTCACGCCGAACCCGAGCCGACCGTCTGGTCGGCTCAATCCTCCTGGCTGCATGAGCATGATAGGTGGACGGGGCGATCGGCAGGACCCGGCAGATCGGCTCGACCCCGTACGCCTTGCGATGCGCGTCGATGAACGACACCATCACTTCACTCGGCGGTCGAGCTCCGCCATCGCAAAATACGCCGACGCCTTACGCAGGATCTCGTTGGCCTGGCGCAGCTCGCGGTTCTCGCGTTCCAGCGCCTTCATCCGGGCGGCAACATCGCTCGGCACCCCGGCGCGGGCGCCACTGTCGATCTCGGCCTTCTTCACCCACTCGTGCAGCGTCTGGCCTGCACATCCGATCTTCGCCGCGATCGATACCACCGCTGCCCAGCGCGACGGGTGATCCTTCTCATGGTCCAGCACCATCCGCACCGCACGCGCGCGCACCTCAGGCGAAAACTTGTTCGTCGTCTTGCTCGTCATAGCCCCTTCCTCTCAGGAGTTGGGGCCTCCGACAAACCCGGCGCGGTTCAGCCCCCGTTTCACCGGAGGGATTAAGCGGTTGTAGAAACCAATGCACGATGCTCGCGCGGTGAAATCATCGGCTAACGACCAAACGCAGACTAAATCGCGTTTAAGGGTATGCTCGAAGGCCTCCGAAATGCCGTTGGACTGTAGGATGCGAAAGGGGGTGAGGCTCACTGTCAGCCAGCTTGATATCCGGTGAGATGGCAGTTTCCTCAGCTCGCGATTTTGGCTAACAAGCCATTGTTTGATCCGGCTCAGCATTGCCTCCCTCTGCGCTTTGATGAGGGCTGGGCTGCATAACGCCGTACGGGAGCCGATAGCTAGTGAAGCCTGTATTTTTCCTTTTGACGACATGCGGCATTTCGCCATGCCTGCTTGCAACCGTCGCGCTGACGGTGCCGATCGAAGCAGCCGCGCAAGCTAGCGATCAGCAGGATCGCGCATTGCAGCAACTTTCGCAGGATCAGGCTAATTCAAGTCGCCTAGCCGCAGCGAGCCAGAACAGGGCCGCCGAATCCGCTCGTTATGTACCTGATCAAATCAGTGTCTCTACAGAGCGTGGTGAGATCAACTCTGTCAGAGATGACAGGTCAAATGCTAATGCCGTATCAGGGGAGCAGGCAGTTACTCGCCGGGCTTCGCCGCCAAGCGAGTTCGAGCAGTTCGCGTCGGATATCGTTGACGCACCGTTGCGACGATTCGGCAGTAACCTCCTGATACCGACGGCGCGTGATTTCACCGCGCCCCCGACCACCACCGTTCCGCCAGACTACAAGATCAATCCCGGCGATGAGTTGGCCGTTGGCCTGACTGGCTCGATCCAATCGAGTAACATGCTGCTCACCGTAGACAGCAATGGCCGGATTTTTGTGCCTCGCGTGGGTGCGATTTCGGTTGGTGGGGTGCGCTATGGCGACATCCAGCAGGTGATAGCAGGGCAAGTTTCGCGGCAATACCGCGATTTTCGGGTCTCGGTGTCAACTGCGAGGCTGCATGGCATCACCGTCTACGTTACCGGTTTTGCGCAAGTGCCAGGCTCCTACTCGGTCAGTAGCCTTTCCACGCTGGTAAACGCCGTATTGGCAGCAGGTGGCCCCTCTGCTGGAGGTAGCTTCCGTTCGATCCAGTTGCGCCGCGGTGGGCAATTGATCGCCGATTTCGACCTCTACGATCTTTTGCTTAAGGGCGACAAGCGGGCCGACGCTGTACTCGAAAACGGTGATGTCCTTTACATCGCTCCCGTCGGTGCCCAGGTTGCAGTCATCGGCAGCGTGAACAATCAGTCGATTTTCGAGACACGGGCGAACGATACGCTAGAAGATGTTTTGCTCTATGCGGGCGGGGTCAATACGGTTGCTGACGATCAACGACTGCTGCTGCTCGATCCTCTTAAGCCCGATAGCGGTTGGCAGGAGCTGAGCGCGCAGGACGTGCGCGGGACGGTGGCGCGCCGTGCCCAGGTGATCCGTGTATTGTCCGCTATCGGTATAGCTCGACCACTGATGCAGCAGCCGGTCCTCGTTACGGTGAACGGAGAGGTGACCAAACCGGGTCGATACTATGTTCAGCCTGGTACCTCGTTGGGCGAGGTGATGGCTTTGGCTGGCGGGCTGACACCACAATCCTATGTGTTTGGTACTGTATTCACGCGTGAACGTTTGCGCATCCAGCAACGTGTGAGCTTCGACCGCGCCCTGACCGATACCTCGGTGACGTTGACGGCCGAGGCATTGACGTCAGCTTTGCGCCCTAGCACTGACGCCGTCCAGCGAGCGACGGCCCTGAACAGAGTCATCTCGGAACTCAGGCAGCGCAAGCCTGATGGGCGACTGGTACTTGACATAACGCCTGATGCCGCTCAGCTCCCGGCTAACGTAACGTTGGAGAACAACGACGCCCTCTATATCCCGCCTGTGCCCGTGGCAGTGGGCGTTTTTGGTTCGGTCCCCAGCCCTGCTAATTTTCGCTTCACCCCAGGGCGCAAAATCCGAGATTATATCGAGCAGGCGGGCGGTGTGCAGAAGATCGGTGATCGCCGTCACGTATTTGTCATACGAGCAAATGGTAGCGTGATCGAACAAGGTCAGGGAGCCCTGAAGGCGGATGCGCTTCCGGGTGATCTCATTTTCGTGCCGATCAACGGATCGCGCGGTGAAACTTGGGCAAAATTGCGTGAAGTCACGCAGGGCTTGCTTACTGCAGGGCTGACGGCAGCTACCATTGCCACGGTGTCAAAGTGACCGCTGTGCATCGCTGGATTCTGGAACCGCGCTGGCGCCGGATTGGCTATCTTGCAATCGCGCTCGTGCTTGCCGTGCTGTGTGTCGTACCGCGACCATGGGTCGCGCGTGCCAAACTACTGCCACAGGATGCCAATAGTGCGGGTCTAGGGCAGGTGCTCAATTCGCTTGGTGGTCAGTTGGCGACTTTTGCGAACCTATTCTCGGGGGGGAAGCCACCCAACGACCTTTATGTCGTCATCGGGCGTAGCATGGCGGTCACGGATCGCGTGATCAATTCGTTGAAGCTCGTCGGTCCGGACCGCCAATATGCCACGGTGCGCGATGCGCGTATCGCACTTGCCAAGGAGGTTGACATTCACCTGCTGCTTGGCGGTGTATTGGAAGTAGAGACGCGTACATACGACGCCGATACGTCGATGCGCATTACAACGGCCTATGTGGATGCGATTAGCGATCGTATCGCGGCATTGACCCGCAACACGATCGCTCACAAGAGCAAGATCGTGCACCAGCGCTTCCGTGAGGCGGGTGAGCGTGTTGTAAGGGCGGAGCAAGCACTGGATGCGTTCCGGCGGGCGAACCATCTCGCTTCGCCGGAACAGGAATTAGGTAGCGCAATCGCTTTAAGGGCGTCGCTTCAGGCTCAACTCGCAGCCAAACAGGTAGAGCTTCGATCCGTCGAACAGGTCGCAGGTCCCGAAAACCCGCAGCTTGCCGCAGTGCGTGCGCAGGTTGCGGCGTTACAGGGGCAAGTTGCCAGCACGGGTCGACCTACGAGCGGCGCCAGCGGTCCCAATGTTGCAGGATTGGGGGCCGTATCCAGCCGCTATCTTGATCTCTACCGCGACTATCGTTTTGCTGAAGCGCTGTATGAGGTTTATTCTCGAGCGACGGAGCAAGTAGAAGTTGAAAATCTTTCTGCAGAGAGTGCTAGTTACATCCAAACCATCGAACCCGTGAATGTTGATGCGGAGCGTCATTATAATGTATCCGCCGTTGCGTTGCTTATCCTGACAATTTTAATGGCAGTTTTTACTGAGCTTTATGCGCCGCTTACCGGTTTGGAGTGGAAACATATTTTTAGTCGCGAGCATAATAATACCTAAAACGCGGCTTATGAACTGATATTTTTACCAATCGAACTATGCTTGAGGAAATTGCGCTTGATGCAGTCCCCATTAGATATTCCCCGGTCAATGTTCTCCCTGCAGATTGTACTATAAATATTGATTTCGCTTGGTTGATGGACGGTTCTGGGTAATAAGTGAAAGGATATATCAGGTGCAACTATCGAGTGCAGAAGGATGTAGTTGCTTATTAGCAATCAAAGGCGCCTTGTTGCATTGTGCTTCCATTCATCTAGCCGGGTCTGCTTAAGTGAAACCCTCGCGCGTACTCGGTGAGTCCCGCCGACGTATCCCCGAACTGTTTTTGATGCTGTCGGTGCTCGCTGGGTTGGCTTGGTGCGTCAATTATTTTTCGGTATATGGACGGCTTCCGCAGCCATTCGTTTTCGATCCCAATGACACATTCATGGACTGGTTCAACACGGCTTACTGGGCCCACCACCGTGGCGCTTTCGACGTGTGGAAGACGGTCTATCCTCCACTGTCATTCGTATTTCTCAAGCTGGCTGGCGATCCATCATGTTACGTCAGCGATGCTTTTGCTGCGCGCGATTGTGACGTTTACGGTCGTATTGCCATCCTGTCCTGCTGGGCAATCGGTAGTGCGGTGGCAACCTATGCTTTTTGGAAGGCGGATCCGCGTACGGCATTGTTCCGCGGCGTTGGTTTTACTTTCGGACTGCCATGGCTGTTTACGCTAGAGCGTGGCAACCTCATCCTTGTCTGCTTTATATTTTTTGCGTTTGCATTTGGCGGGATCGCTCGGTCAAATTGGACTCGTGCGATAGCAAGCGCCTTTTTGATCAATTTCAAGCCATACTTGCTCGTTCCTGTTGTCGCGACTGCAATAAATCGCCGATGGCGTAACCTGGAATTAGCTGGCTTTGCGACGCTTGGCCTATATCTACTCACGGTAGCGTTACTGGGTGACGGCACCTTGGGCCAACTCATCGCTGGCGCTGCGGCCTTTATCAAGCTCACTGGAAACCAAGTTTGGGAAAGCGTCTTCTACTCTACGAGTTACGCGCCATTTCTCGGCTTTGATACGTATCGTTTCCCAACACGAGACTTTTTACCGTCACGTACAGTTGACCTTATCATGACGGCTATTCCTATTATTATCAACGTAAGCCGATTGATCAGCATCGTTACCATAATAGGGAGTTTTTTGCAGCCGGGTATTGTAAATGAACGGCGGATCGCGCTAATTCTTTTGAGCACCTATCTTGTCGGTTCATCTCCTGGTGGCTACACTGCAACTTTCATAGTTTTCTTAGTATTCTTGGAGCCGTGGCGTCGGCCGGGCCCAATAATCGCGATTGTAGCTGCTTATGTGTCTTGCATTCCTTACGATAACGTACTTTCGACATTCATCGAGATATCCAGTCCGGCTTGGCTATCTCAACGCCCCGTCACCGAGGAAATCGGCATCTCGCTTGGAATTTTCCTCCGACCAGGATTAATGTGCTTTATGCTATGGGGAATAGCACTCGATAGCCTGGCGCAAATCATAGCGGCGCACCGCTTTCAACGACCAACAATTGATCCGCATCCGCGCGTTCTGCAGTCGTAGACAGTAGCAATGACCGGTATGGGCCCGGGCGGTCTCCCGGCTTCTCCCATTATTCGATGGCATGCAGCCCCGAGCAATAGGACGACGCCAGCTTACGGTTTGAGGCTTAGCATTATAGTTGCGTTCTTTATAGAATATGTGCGCGTCGAGCGGCGGCTTGATGGGCGCGGCATTGGCGCGGGTGCAGAACGGGGTCATCGCAGAATGTGTCTCCGAGCGTACGCTCTCATGACTGCCATCCGAGACGCTGGCGGAGTTTACTCCTTCGCTGGCCACGAGGCCAGCGGTCGCATTGACCTTGGCGGGTGTGCCGCGGGCGCCTGATCGACGACGATTGATCACGCTCTCATCCGCGGGTTGGTTACCGCACTACCCGTATCCGTCGCTGGCCCTGTCCTCCGTCTAAGATCGGGCGTCGGCGATGCCTGCCCCAACTACGCCGTGGATTGCCCATCACAGTCGAGTGCCCGCGGCACGCCGGCCAAGGCTATGCAGTTGGTGTGCTGGCACCTCCTCTCGTTGCTGCAACTCGAAAAGGGTCAGCCGGCAACGATCGGCGATACATGCCTGGCGATGTCCCAGGCATAGCCGACCAGTTCCCGCGCAATCGCGGTGGTCACCTTGGGCTGAGGCTTGCCCGTGGCCACCAGACGGCGGAAGCGCTGGCACAGGCGGACCTGCGCCTTCCATCCGATCGCCTGCACATCATCGGGCAGATCCTTCACGCGCTGCCGAGAGTGCTGCGCTTCCCGGGCTGGCAGCCGGTAGGCCCAGCCCGCCTCGATCAGCATGGTTCGCGCCTGCCCATTACCCGCACGGGTAATGCGACCGCGCTGGGTACGGGCGCCGCTGGAATGTTCGGACGGCACCAGGCCGACATACGCCATTAGCTGCTTGGGGGTGTCGAACCGGGTGAGATCGCCGACCTCGGCGACCAACGTTGCAGCGCTGACAAGCTGAACACCGCGCAACGCCTGGAGATTGCGAACGACCGGCGCGAACCGCCAACCTTCCACCGCCTCGGCGAGCGCCGCCTCGAGCCGGCCGACGCGCGCCTGTGCCTCCAGTACCCGCTTTTGCGTTTCCTCAAACGCCAGCTGCTGGTGGGGAAAGTCGAACCGCTGTTCCGCCAGCCAACGCCTGTACGTCTTGCTCCACGCCGCACGACCAGGAAACCTCCGGTCGTGGCGAAGAAGAAAGCTGCGCACCGTCTGCTTGGCTCCGGTCGCATTCTCCTTCGCGCTGCGTCGGGCGTGGATCAGGTCACGGACCGCCTCGTGCGCTTCGTCCGGCACCCAGATCGCGGTGAGTTCGCCGGCACGTAGCAGCCGCGCCAGCGTCATCGCGTCACGCCCGTCCGTTTTACATGGTCGACCGGTCGCCGTGGCATCATCGAGGGGGCGATGACGATGCAGGCCTGCCCCAGCTTCGTCAGCAGCCGATGGAGTCCATAGCCGCAAGGGCCAGCCTCGTAACAGAGGTTCAACGTCACGCCCGGCGCGGTCAGCCACTTGATCAGCTTCCTGATCGCATCATCCTCGTTGGCGACCGTGCCGAAGAAACGCACCTCACCTCCGCGCTTTCCATCGGCAACCGCGACCGCGATGGTTTCCTTATGAACGTCCAGACCGACGTACTTCACTGCCTCCCTCATGACTCGTCTCCGTTGCTGACAAATCCTTCGTCAGCATCTCAGATTCGAGCCGCAGAGGCTCCCGCAGTCATTGGGTCTAAGGGCTGATCGGCGTTGCGATAGGAAGGCACGTCAGTAAAACTCCTGCAGCGTGATTGGTAGGATACGGCCGTCGCTCACGCCCGAACTCGGCCAGCCCGGCGAAGATCGCGAAGACGGGGCGACCGTTGGCGGTGGTGGTGTCGATCGCCGCGCCCTCGCCAGCGAGCACCTTGAGCGCGATGCCGCGCTTCGTCAGGTCGCCGACTAGGTTGGCGAGATGGCGCAGGTCGCGCCCCAACCGGTCGAGCTTCCACACGACCAGCGTATCGCCATGACGCAGCGCCTTGATGCACGCATCCAGCCCCGGCCGGTCGTCGCGCTGGAGGTCGATGACATGGCTGCCATCCTCCGCCTACAGCACCCTTTCGCAGAAGTGCCTTGAGCTTGGAGAATACCTGCTCGATCGAGTTGAAGTCGGGGTTGGAGAGCGGAAGGAAGAGCAGCTTGGCGCCAGCCGCTTCGATGGCGTCGCGCGCCGCATCGTCGTCGGATCGACGCTTCCTTTCCGGCGCTATTGTCCGGTCATCGTCGAGACCGATGACGAGTGGCATGAGTGGGAGGCGTTCATCGCGGACGAACGCGACCGCCCGGTTGTCCCGATTTGCTGGACTGGCGACCGTCGCGGCAATAGGCGGTGACATCGGCATCGCGCGCTATGACCCGCTTCTCACCGGATGGTCGTGGATACGGCGCTGCCGCGGGCCATTCGAGCATGTCGCGATGGGCGTCACGGTCGCAGACGGCTTCACCAGATCCGCCTCACCATTGAGATCCTCTCGAACGCGGCAGCGCGCAGCGCCGCGACGACTGCGCTCTCAGGCAGGGGGGAGTCACAGCGATCTGGCACCAGCAGAAATGGTCACTCAGGCCCTAGGGCGGCATTGGCCCTCATCATAGGCTCGCGAGGTCGATCCAGCATGTCGGCCCCGCACGCTACAGCCATAGTTCGCGAGTGGGAAGGCCCTGGGGAGGCAACGCGAGCAAGGAGATTTCTGATGGCCAGCGAACCCATTGTCCAGCGCGACACGGCACCCAAAGCCCGGTCCATCAGTATCGGCAATCGCAACAGCAACCCGGCTCAGTGGACGCCCTTCGCCTGGGACGATCCCGTCTTCGGTCCCCAGGTCAAGGGCGAAGTCGCGCCGATCGCTTTCGAGCCAACAAGCGGATCGCTGCAACTTGGTCTCTGGCGAACCGGCAAAGGCATCGCAGGATGCAATGAAGACGGATCGTGCCATGTCGACTATTCGGCGCCGCTTGGCGACGAGACCATGGTCATCCTCGAAGGAACCGCGACCGTCACGATCGCGGCGACCGGCAAACAATATCGCCTTGAGGCAGGCACGATCATCAGCCACCCTAGGCTCAGGACTCATTGATTGATCCAGAAGATGACGGAAGCGGCGAGTGCGATGGCCGACATGAAGGCGTGAGCACATAGGTCGTAGCGGGTATGGATGCGTCGCCAGTCTTTGAGGCGGCCGAACATGTTCTCGATCCTGTGACGACGGCGGTAGAGTGCAGCATCATGCGGGATCGGTGCCTTGCGGCCTTTGCGTGACGGGATGCAGGCGGCGGTTCCACGGGCAGCAAGCGCTTGGCGGAACCAGTCGGCGTCATAGCCGCGATCGGCGAGCAGCACCGTAGCGGGCGGCATCGCGTCGAACATGAGGGCTGCGCCCTTGTAGTCGCTCATCTGCCCTTCGGTGAGCAGCATGACACGCGGGCGTCCACGATCGTCGCAGACGGCGTGCAGCTTGGAGTTCAGGCCGCCCCTGGTGCGCCCGATACATCGGGAAAGAGCCCCTTTTTGAGCAGGCTGGCTGCCGTCCGGTGCGCCTTCAGATGCGTGGCGTCGATCATCAGCTGATCCGGTGGTCCGCCATCGGCTGCCAGTCCGGCAAAGATGCGGTTGAATACCCCCATCCGGCTCCAGCGGATGAACCGGTTGTAGATCGTCTTGGGCGGACCATAAGCCGCTGGCGCATCCCGCCAGCGCAGGCCGTTGCGGATCACGAAGATGATGCCGCTGACGATCCGCCGGTCATCCACGCGCGGCACGCCATGCGATAACGGAAAATACGGCTCAATCCGCTGCATCTGCTTGTCCGTCAGCCAGAACAGTTCACTCATCGGCGGCACCTCCACCGACAATGAATCAACCCGTCACCACTCACGCAAGCTATTTAATAGGTCCTGAGCCTAAGGACGTGGTGCTCACCTGGGACATCGATGCGCCCTTCCTGAAGAAATTCTGGATCCTGTGGGATTCGCCGTTGCCCGGCGTCAAGGAGGACGATGTCTACGTCGGTCATATCAGCGATAATCCCGACAATTGGGAGCCATTTGCATGGGACGAGCCCGAGCATGGCTCCATGATATGCGGCGAATTGTTCAAACTGCGCGCGACGGGAAGCACCGGAACCTTGCTCTGCGGCCTGTGGCGCGCGGGCGTCGGCATAGCCGGTTGCGAGCCTGACGGATCGACGATCGTTACCTATACTTCGCCGCTCGGCGACGAGATCGAGCTGCTGCTCGAAGGCCATTTCCAAGTCGTCGACGAAGCCACCGGCGAGACACATGAACTCAAGGGCGGCGACATCCTCGCAATACCAAGTGGCGCCAAGATCACATGGTCGTCGAAAGCGCCCTTTGCCAAGAAGTTCTGGCTGATTGCAAACGCTTGACGTGACCCCAATCTTTCATCCAGCGGCGACCAGAGACCGACCGGTGTTGAGCCTCACCCTGTCTTTGGTTCGGTCTTTATGAGAAAACCGGCTCTCTGTTCGTCAGGGCAGGCATGCCTGCCCTGACGAAAAAGCGCGCTCCATCGGGGCCTGGTTGCCGAGGGAGCTATGCGGACGGTGCTCGTTGTAATCGCGCCGCCACGCCTCACATTTTACCCGTGCGTCGTCCAGGCTCAAGAACCAGTATGCGTTGAGGCATTCGGCCCGCACCCGCCGTTGAACGCCTCCGCGAACGCATTGTCAGTCGGCTTTCCAGGCCTGCTGAAGTCGAGCACTACATCATGCTGATAGGCCCACAGATCGAGATCCTTCGAGATGAACTCCGGGCCATTATCCGAGCGAATGCGCTGCGGACGACCGTGTACCGCGGCAACGCGCTCGAGCGTCTCGACCACGTCAGAGCCGCGGTAGCTCATCCGTACGTCGAGCGCTGGCGACACGCGCGTGAAGTTGTCGACGATCGACAGCACGCGGATCTTGCGCCCGTCGAACAGCTGGTCCGACAAGAAATCCATCGACCAGCACTCGTTGGGGGCCGTCGCCGGTGTCCGGTCATCGCGCAGCTTCGCCTTCACTTTGCGTTTGGGTGTCTTGTTGCGCAGTTGCAGACCGAGTTCGCGATACAGGCGATGGGTGCGCTTGTGATTGATCTCCCAGCCCTCCCGCCGGAGCAGCACGTGGATGCGTCGATACCCGTAGCGAACACGGGTCGCAGCCAACTCCTTGATCCGCATCTTAAGGCCGGCCTGATCGAAGGCGGCGGGACTGATAGCGCTGGGTCGATCGATTGATCGGAAAGGTACCGCAGGCTCGCCGTTCGCTGACCTGGTAGCTCGCCTGCAAATAGCCGACGATCTCCCGGGCTCGACCAGGCCCTACATTTTTCGGCGGATGTCGTCCTGCAGCATCTCCTTGTCTAAGCTGAGGTTCGCCACCAGCCGCTTCAGCCGGACGTTCTCCTCCTCCAGCACCTTCAAGCGCTTCATCTCCGACGGCATCAGACCTCCGTACTTGCTGCGCCATCGGTAGTAGAGCCTGCCCCGGCGTAGGCCGGGGTCTGGATGGAAATGCCCGCCTTCCGGCAAACCTCCTCGACGCTTGTTCCATCCTCGACCTGCTTGAGGATGAACGCTATCTGCTGCTCGCTGAACCTCGACTTCTTCATCGGCGGATTCCCTAGTCCGGCACCTGCCAAACCTAACCGGGAATTTCTCACAAAGAATGGACCAATCCGGAGGGCTCAGGTCACACCGTCCAACCGCACAGGTCATCAGCGATTGCGAACTTGTCACCTGATCTGGCCCCCGTTTCACCGGACGGATTCAAGCGGTTGCAGAAACCAGTGCGCGATGTTCGCGCGGTGAACGCATTTTGAGCCCTGAATGGGGGGGGGTTGTCGTTGTAGTCCTCGGTCCATCTGGCCAGCGATGTCAACGCGGTGGGAGCATCAGGCAGCGGCGAGACGCGGACGTAATCGCGCTTGAGGGTATGAACGAAGGCCTCCGAGATGCCGTTGGACTGCGGGCTGCGGACGGGCGTGAAGCAGGGTTTGAGGCCCAGCTGCCGGGCAAAGGTGCGTGTTTCGCGGGCAGTATAGGTCGAGCCGTTATCGGACAGCATCTCGACCGGCACGGGCGCGCGCATACCGCCGAAGCGGGTTTCCACGGCTTCCAGCATGATGTCGCGCACGTCCGAGCCGCTGATGCCCGCATTGGCAACCGCGCGCCAGGCGATGATCTCGCGGTCATGGGCGTCGATGATGAAGGCGCCGCGCACGACCTCGCCGTTCCAGCAGGTGAACTCGAAGCCGTCCGAGCACCAGCGCAGGTTCGAGCGGATCGCCACCACGACGCCGTCATGGCCATAGTCGGCCCGCTCGGTATAGCGCCGCGCCAGCAGCAGGCGGTCCGCGGCCATGATGCGGTAGACGCGCTTGTGATTGACCGGCGCCAGTCCTTCGGCGCGTTGCTGTCGATTGAGGACCGCCGCGATGCGGCGGTAGCCGTAGGTGGGCCGCTGCGCGGCGATCTGGCGGATACGGGGCAGCAGGTCCGCGTCCCCGGCCTTGGCGTACGGCCCGCGCGTCCGGGTGCGGCCGGTCAGGCGGTCGTACACCGTCGAGCGCCCGACCCCGAGCGTGCTGGCGACCAGGCTCACCGGATAGTCTCCGGCAGCGGCGAGTGCATGAGTAAGCTCGCTTTTTTTGGGCGCGACCGTTCCAGCGCCTCCTTCAGGATCTCGACCTCCAGCGTCTTGCGGCCGAGCTGGCGCTCCAGTTCGCGGATGCGGTTGTCCATCTCGCGGACCTGGCGATTGCTGGTCACGTCGTCGTCGCCAGCCACCGCGACGCTCCCGCCCTCCAGCATCAGCCGCCGCCAGCGGTACAGCAGGTTCGGCGCCACGCCGTTGCGGCGCGCCACCACCGAGATGCTCTCGCGACCGTCGAGTGTCTCCTCGACAATCCTCAGCTTCTCAGGCGTGCTCCAGTGACGGCGACGACCGCCGTCGGTGATGATCTCGGACACGGACATAAGCCTATGCTTAGGGGATAGCCCCAAGCCTCCTTCTTAGGCTTGAATCCGTCCGGTCGAAATGGGGGCCAGCTCAGCACCGATGGTTGTATTTTTAAGGGAGATAGCATGACGTCACGCACCTACTGACTGAACCGCGCCGGGTTTGTCGGAGGCCCCAACTCCTGAGAGGAAGGGGCTATGACGAGCAAGACGACGAACAAGTTTTCGCCTGAGGTGCGCGCGCGTGCGGTGCGGATGGTGCTGGACCATGAGAAGGATCACCCGTCGCGCTGGGCAGCGGTGGTATCGATCGCGGCGAAGATCGGATGTGCAGGCCAGACGCTGCACGAGTGGGTGAAGAAGGCCGAGATCGACAGTGGCGCCCGCGCCGGGGTGCCGAGCGATGTTGCCGCCCGGATGAAGGCGCTGGAACGCGAGAACCGCGAGCTGCGCCAGGCCAACGAGATCCTGCGTAAGGCGTCGGCGTATTTTGCGATGGCGGAGCTCGACCGCCGAGTGAAGTGATGGTGTCGTTCATCGACGCGCATCGCAAGGCGTACGGGGTCGAGCCGATCTGCCGGGTCCTGCCGATCGCCCCGTCCACCTATCATGCTCATGCAGCCAGGAGGATTGAGCCGACCAGACGGTCGGCTCGGGTTCGGCGTGACGATGCGCTCGGACCGGAGGTGCGCCGCGTGTTCGAGGAGAACTTCCGCGTCTACGGCGTGCGCAAGGTCTGGCGGCAACTGCGACGCGAAGGGTTCGACGTCGCTCGCTGCACTGTTGCCCGCCTGATGCGGGCGATGGGTCTGGCCGGCGTGATGCGCGGCAAGCCGGTGCGCACCACTGTCGGCGACAGGACGGCCCTATGCCCGCTCGACCGGGTGAACCGGCAGTTCCGCGCGCCAGCACCGAACATGCTGTGGGTATCGGACTTCACCTACGTCGCGACCTGGGCGGGGTTCGTCTACGTGGCGTTCGTCATCGACACCTACGCCCGCCGGATCGTTGGCTGGCGCGCCAGTCGGAGCGCACATGCCGGCTTCGTCTTGGATGCGCTCGAGCAGGCGCTACATGACCGACGGCCGATGCGGGGTGGCGGCCTCGTCCACCATTCCGACCGCGGCAGCCAGTACGTGTCCATCAAGTACACCGAGCGCCTGGCCGAAGCGGGCATCGAGCCGTCAGTCGGCAGCGTCGGCGACAGCTATGACAACGCTTTGGCGGAAACCATCAACGGCCTCTACAAGGCCGAGGTGATCTACCGCCGCGGGCCGTGGCGAAGCTTCGAGGCGGTCGAGTACGCCACGCTGGAATGGGTGGACTGGTTCAATCATCGCCGGCTGCTCGAGCCTATCGGCAACATTCCGCCCGCCGAGGCCGAAGAGCAATACTATGCTGCCGCGAACATCGTCGATATGTCAGCGTGACTCACATCCAACGGCCTCCGGCAAACCCGGCGCGGTTCACACCTTTCCATCAGCACCAATCGCGTGGACCTGAAACACGTTCTTCGCCAGATCGACTCCTAGACGTGGCTCAACGACCACATCATTGCACAGCTACGCTGGTGCAGGGGCCGTCCAACACATCACGTCATCTCCAGCGCCGTGAGGCTCGATACGGCAGCACCGACCCTTGCGATGCAGACAAATACTTGAGATCCTCAAGGGACCACCCCCGATCAGACGCAAATACAGATTCTGAGCCAAGGCCAAGGCATCCGGTCGCGACCGGCACCCGCCGTTCGAGCAGGTAGACGGACAAACGGGATACTCAGTCACCTTTGTCCGAAAACTGCTGTCCTTTTACCGCCTTTGCCTGAAGTCTATTATGGTTACTGTTGGCCCCCCGATTTTGCCCGACAGCGGCCGGAACGTCGCAACCACGCGCCCATGTTGCTCTAGACGTTGATAAGCCTCGTCTTCGCGGGAAAATAGATTACGCTCGGCGTGATAGCGTTCAGCCTGGGTCAAAATGGCAAAATCGGCAGTACAGGTAGTGCGCATATGGGATGAGACTGTCCCATAGTCCACATTTGAACGGCCACGTCTTGCGCGTTCAATCGTGGCGTAACGAATACGTCCGTGCAGCATCGCGCCAGCATCGACGCACCCCGCATTACCCATCGGGAACAGAAAATGCCATGGCTGATTCAGCAGATCAAAAGCGAAGTGCTCAACCAATACGATACTGCCGGGCGGGATGTGGCTGCGGGACCATGCCGCTGCGATTTGGCGCGTGTCGTGGGTTCGGGCTTTCCCATCAGCCCAAGCCCGTTGGCCTGATATTGCCAAGGTTAGACCTAATAATCCAACAGATGCGTGACGCGCTCTGTCCGTGCCGATGTGCTGGCGCAACCACGCCGTTAGGATCGTAAGCCCATGCGCCGCCACCATGGCGCCAATCATCATCAGTGGTAAGGCCCACCGCTCCCAGATCAGCCTTTGACTACACAGAACGATCAAGAAACCGGCGGCCATCGGCGCCAGCATCACAAAAGCCTGGCGCTGGCGCGGCAGACGCAGCCAGCCCAAAAGAAACAGTCCTAGGCCGACCAAGCCGAAACCGGACAGCAGGGGCACCCGGATATACCACCATAGGTTCGCCAGGAACCCACCTCCGGTAGCGCCCAGATGATGAGCCTGTCCCTCGCCCTGCAGATTAGCGATGACGGTGGGATAGGCGAGCAGCAGGTAGGGCGAGATTACGAACAGGAAGCCGATAGCCATCAACCCCGCTGCAGCTAGCCGGATCATTCCCTGTCGCCTGCTCAGCACACCCGAACGAATGGCGAGCCATGTTCCAGATACGATGCCGATGGCCGATAGGGCAAAGGGCCATTTGGTTGCGATCGCCAGACCCAGCCACAAGGCGGCACGAACATAATCGCGCCAGCGTCCTTGTTCAGCGATGTCTATGGCCGCTCCCAAGCACATCAGCATGAAGAGGCAGGCCATCATGTCGGACCGAATGATTTGCGACCATGCCATGTGAACCGGATTGAAAGCCAAGAGCAATGCTGCAATTACGCCCGTGCGGTTGCCGAACAGACGCGCTGCCAACCGTGCGGTGAGCCAGATCGTGGCGATTCCGAAAAACATCATCGCGATCCGGCCGGGCAGGATAATCCAGCTAGGGTCGGTATAGACGGCCTTCGTGAAGGCGTCGGGAGATGCGAACAGGCCACTCAGCCAGCCACCGCCAAAAACCATTATGTTGATGACGGCGAGCAAATAGATGGTGGTCGTTGCCGGGTGGCCGAACCAGCCTGGATTGAGCGTCGGTCCCGTAAGCATCCGGATCGCACCCATCTCGAACATCAATTCGTCGGGATCATTGAGTCCGGGCAAGCCGAACCTGATGGTTGCCAGTCGCATCATCAGCGCCGCCATCAATATGGCTGGGAGATACCAGCCATGACGTTTGCCCAAGGCGTTCATCAGATGCCGTCGACCGTGATGTATGCTTCACGGGATGGTAGCGAAAACGGCCGATCGCCGTTCATGACGCGCGGGCCATTTCCGTCCAGCGCGGCGGGCATTATCCCGCTAGCATCGACGTGCATCTGCACCGACCCTCCAACGAATCGTACGCCCGTGGCAAACGCACCGTCCTGTCCCGAAATCAGGGGAGCGATCGTTCCGGCCGTGCAGTTGCTGACGCTGATAGCATCGCCCCCAGGCCGCGAGGAGGGATTCGCAATCAGCAAACGGAGTGACAAGCCGTTGCATCTCGTCACGACCACTGGGCGTGAATGCTCCAAAATCTTGAGCCCAGTCGTTTGCAAGCCATGACTATCCAGCGCTTCCAGTCCCGCAGCATGGCCCCCTGCAGCCATATCCATGTTGCCGACACACTGGCCACCTGTCAGGGTCGCCGCGCCTCTCATCCGATCGAACCGCAGGGCCGCTGTGGCAGAAGGGGCGACGGCGACGTAGGGTTCGGTGATATCGATCATTGCATGGGTGGAGGTATTGCGGATTTCGATCCCTATCGTCCCGCATTGATCGATGATGGGCATCGTCAGGTGAAGATTGACATGACCGTTACGGCCACGCGCAGCAAGGGCATCGGCGCGGCCATCCACACGGATGCCGGTGGCAATGCCCGTCGTCTCGAAGCCAAGAATGAAACTGTCGGCAAAAGCGCCATCGAGCAACAGCCCAACGCCATCCCCAATCTTGGGGTCTCCTCCAATCGATGCATTGCATTCGATGAGCGACAGCGAAGCATTGCCGCCTGCCAAGCCAATGTCGACGGACCCGTCCAGCAAAAAGCCACGCCAATATTGGTTGTCTTGCTTTCCTCGCATGGAACGAAAAGCGACACAGTTCGTAAAAGTCGTTCGCACCAGCCCACGCGCCACGAAACCAACCGCGTGCTCAGCAGCGCTGACGTCGTCAATGCGACCAAACAAAAGGAATTGTGCCCGCAGGCCCGCTGGTTGGGCCTCCCCGCTGGTATCGGGTGCGACCGTGCGCGCCAGCGCGATGCCGCGAACGTCAACATTCTGGAGGAAATCATTGACCGTCTTCGGGCGACTGGCAGGCCCGACGCGTAGAACGTCGGCACGTCCCCCTGTCATGATCAGGCGCGTCCCCTGCCCCGGTTCCGTTCCCCGGAAACCGCTGCCGATGATCCGACAGAAGGAGCGTTCAACTGCAAACGTAGCCGATATGAAGTAGTCCGCTGCGAGCAGTCGCATGACAGGATGCGCGGCCAAGCATGCTTTCAGCGCAGCCAGGCTATCTCGCCTACTATCGCCTGGGGCGGCACCCCACCACTCGGGATGGGCTTCGACCATCCGACTGCGATTGAGATCCACCGTGCCAGTTCCGGTAAAAACATGAGCGAGCGGTGCCATGAAGCTGCCCAGAAGGGTAAGGGTCCGGCCTTCCGCGATCTCGATCGTCGTGCCAGACGGGACCATGAGGTCGCCACGGATCGTTAGATTGATGTCAACGCGGTGGACACCAGGCGTGAGTACGGTTGGAGGTGTGTCGGTTAGCGATTGCGGGTTGGCTTGTGCAGGCGCGCTACCAGCAAATAGCCCGACTGCTCCCCATCCTATACCAGTCGCTACGGGCAGCAGCGCACGGCGTGAAATGTCATGCTTCAACGTAGGCCTTTCATAACCAGCATGGTTTCTCGTCCTGCCGTGGCATTGGTTGAAGATCAAACCACCCGGTATCACTAGCCAATCGTACGGATAGTGCCAAAAAGCCAAAAGATCGGTCGATGCGGGGCCATGTATGCTCCCATGAGTGACATGGCCGGATAGTTTTGTGCCAACCAGAAAACCGTCGAGACACGCATGCGTAGCCGATACGAAATCTGCACCATCGTCAGATTGGCATCGATAGCCGTCACCGCCATCAGAAATCCGCAGTGCTTCCTTGCCGGATTTCTGCCAATCACAACCGATTAAGTCGCTCCAGTCAAAAACACAAAACGCTTCAGGATAAAATAGTTGACTACCGATACAGCGCCGGCAGACACGATCCCCGTGCCGTAAGGAGAAATGATAAATTGCGATACGAGTGCCAACGTGATCAGTCCGATCAGATAATTGACCACATAGGATAGCAGAAACCGGCCTGGGGATGGGTTCGCATCGCGAAATACATGACGACTATAGGTAAGATAGTTGAATGCAACACCCATTGCATGGGCAATGAATTGCGCCATGAACATACCAAGTCCAAGCCATACAAGCGCTGAATATGCCCCCAAGCCAAAAATTGTGTTGACTACGCCTGCTTGATAATAGCGCCATAATTCGCGAACGCGTTCGCGTGAAAACTTCATATCAATAATCCGACGGGAAGTTGACACGCTCACGCTCCAAAACCAAAGGCGTGCCACGCGTTCGCTCGGAAATGATGCGGACATTATCGCCAAGAAGGCCCAAGAAACCGAACAGCAACGCCAGCTCAGCCTGTACAATTGCCGCAATGAACCAGCCGGCAATTGGCTTGTCGAGGAAAAAGGCCAGCGTCCCTCCCAGCAGCATGACCAACGTCATCAATGCTCCAAAGACGCCAATATACAGAGGTACACGTAAAAGGCGCTTGGATGATCCTGCCAGTGCAGACATGGCAAAATCCAGCAGCGCAAAGAAATTGTTCTTGGACTTTCCGCCAGCCCGGGGTGGGCGTAAAAATGCAATGGTTTCTAGTTTGTAGCCAGTTTCAACCAGCATACCGCGGAAAAATGGTTCGGGCTCGGACAGAAGACGCGTCGCTTGCACGACCCGTGCATCGTACAAGCCAAAGCCAGTAGCATCAGGCAAGATCGGATAGTCGCCGAAATTCCTTGCCAGCCAATAGGATAAACCACGCATCATGCGCAGCATCGGCCCGTTCTTGGTCTCCGACTTGCGGAGAGCCAGAACGATATCCACTCCCGATTGCCAACGGCGTACGAATTCAGGCAATAATTCGGGCGGGTCTTGGAAATCGGCGCACATGCCGATGACCGCACGTCCCCGCGCCTGATAGATACCATGGGTCGGCGACCGCATCTGCCCGTAATTGCGGGTATTGACGATCAGCCGGACTCGAGCATCTGCCGCGCACAGGCCACGGACGAGATCGACAGTGCGATCCGTCGAGTCATTATCAATGAAGATGACGTCGAACGATATACCAAGCGGTTCAAGCTGCGCGATAACCGCAGCGCAGATCGCCTGGACATTGTCTTCTTCGTTGTAACAAGGGATCACGACCGAAATATCAGGTCGCTGGCTTTGAATCTCAATCATAGTCACACCAGCGCTCTTTGGAAAGAAAAAAGCTCAATAGAGCCTCAATAGATAAAATTTATTGCTAATTGATCAATTTCCAATAATTGACGATATATTTAGCAATGCGGAACATCTCATTAGCAATATATACTTTTGAATATGTCAGTTTTGCCGACGAAGATAAGCAGCAGTTTCATTAATCTGTTGGACAAGCGGAATGGGGGCAATGGAATGCTTGGACAAAAGCTCTGCATAATGCACTCCGTTCCCAACATAATGATCGGCTACAGATTCAGTAATTGCAGCCCGCATCACGCCGTTGCCTCCCAGGGCCTGATCAACAACCATGGCGACTTCACCAAGCTCCTGCGCCTCACCTCCGCTATCGAACCTGGCCACCCCGTCGGCTGCCTCATTGAGCAACGCCCATATTAAAGCCATCAGTTCTCGAATGGCGACATAGCCGCGGATGACTTCACGCGGTGCTTTTACCGTAATTGGTCGGCGGGCTAGGGCATCAAGAATAAAGCTGGCCATGGCATAGGCCTGATGTTTGTTGATGTAAGGCCCAGTAATATTGAAAATCCGCCCTATGACTGCACGCCTTGCACGCAAATCAGCCCAGTCCGAAAAACGGTTTTCGTCATCGTACTTCAACTGCCCGTATAGTCGCATCGCCGGACTGGCGGTGGGATCATCAATTTTGGTCGCGGCGCCAGATGAAGCTATGAATAGGCGCTCCGCATCGATCTTATCCAAAGCGATCAGCACGGTATCGGCAATGGCACGATTGGCGCTGCGGTAATCCGCTTCGCTCATCAATTCCGCCCGGTCCTTCGTCTGGAAGGCGAAATGGAGGACTGATATCCGCTTCGCTTTGAGTGTCTCTAGATCGGTCAAGGCGCGCTGTTGCACCGTCCTCCCCCCCCCTAAATCAAGAAGGCGAGCGGTGGAGCCGTAGCAACTTACCCGTGATGAGAAATCTGGTCCGAGCGTTCGCTCCAGCAGATCAAGTGTCGCCAGACCGATCCAACCGCTTGCGCCGGTTATCGCGATGTGGCGATCGCTGGAGGCCAGGTCATGGCCGATGGAAGCCTCAGGCATGGGGCGAGGTTGATGTGCGCGCCAGGATCGCACTGGCCATGGTTTGAAAACAGTCGAAGGCGACGCCTTGCTGCAGCGCCCAGCCGGGTTCGGCATAGCCATAGGTCATGAAGTGAAATGGTATGTTCGCTGCGGCTGCGACCGCGTGGTCTAGTTCGCTGTCGCCGACGAACAGACACGCTTCGGCTGGATCGTCCACGCGGTTCAACACGGCATGAAGCAAATCCAAAGCAGGCTTTGGGCGCATGCCAGGCTGTCCGCCGACCACGACGGCGAAATGATCCGCCAAGCCTGTATCGGCCAGCACCTTCTCGCAAAGGATCTGCGGCTTGTTCGAGCAGATCGATAAGGTCAATCCCCCTTCACGTAGACGCGCCAAGCCGTCCGATACGCCAGGAAACAACGTTTCGACCGGCGTCTGACGCAGTTGATAGCGCGCCCGGAACTCAGCCAGATCCGCTGCCGGATCGCGACATGCGTCGCCAAGCAAACCCGACACCATGTCGAGCCCGCCACGGCTCATATAAGCCCGCGCTCCGACCGGATCGATTGCCTGTACCGAACCACGCTCGACGAGGATTTCGGACAGGATATCGATGCAGACGGCACAGCTGTCGACCAGCGTGCCGTCCAGGTCGAAGATGACATGGGCGATCGGCGGGCTATCAGAACCGACCGGGCTCAGTCGTTCGTGACGCACGGTGCCATGGCCTCCGCCAGTTCCTCGCGCGGAAGGAAGGGGGACAGGTCCTCCAGGGTCGGCGAAACCATGGTGCCGTCCTCCAGGCGGCGCGAACTGAGCTTGGGCGCGAATTCCTGCCGCTTGTCGATCATGACCTCGCAAAGCTGAGGACCGTCGCTGTCCAACGTCGCACGGATCGCCGTGGAAAGACCCGCGTGACTGTCCACCTTCGATGCGGGCAACCCAAACCCTTCCGCAAGCCGCGCGAATTCGGGGAAGCTCAGCCCGCTGTCGGGACCGCAGCCAACGATATTGTCGGGGAAGTGGTTCTGCTGGGACTGGCGGATCGAGTGATAGCCGTCATTGTTGAGGACGAAGACCTTCACCGGCAGCTTCTGACCGACGATGGTCTGAAGTTCCTGCAGGTTCATCATGATGCTGCCGTCCCCGGCGAGGCAGATGATGCGCCGGCCGCCGCCCGCATAATAGGCACCGATCGCGGCCGGCAGGTCATAGCCCATCGAGGCGCAGCCGGAATTGGTATAGAGCCGCTGACCGGGCTTTAGATAGGCCGCCTGGAAGATGGTGACGCAGGCCGTACCGTCGCCGGTCACGATGATATCGCCTTCTTCCAGCTCGGCGAACAGCGCCTCGCCGAAAACATAAGGATTGATCGGGCTTTCTACCGATCGATATTCGGGTAGCACGACGGGATAGCGCGCGGCGCGCTCGACGCTGCGCTTCAGGAAATCGGCGCGTGCCTCGTGCCGATCGCCCTCGGGCAGGGTGGCACGGGCCGCAGCCGCAAAGAAGTCGGCCAGATCGGCGTGGATGGGACGGTGCAGCGATAGGGTCGGCTTTTCCAGCTCGCTCCGATCGATGTCGACCATCGCGACCCGCGCATTGCGTGCGAAGCTCTTCCAATTGTAGCTGATCTGACGAATGTTGAGCCGCGAGCCCAGCACCAGCACATAATCCGCCGTCTGCACGGCAAAATTTCCGCCGCGATCGCCGACCGAACCCGGGCGTCCGACATATAGCGGATGGGTGTTGGGGATCGCGTCATGCGCGTTCCAGCCGGTGACGACCGGCACGCCCAATCGCTCGACGAAATCGAGGAATGCCTGATGCTGCCCGGACAGGCGTACGCCCGCCCCCGCCAGAACCACCGGGCGCTCCGCCGCGCACAGTTCGGCCAGCGTCGCCGCGACCTCCTGATCGAGTGGCGTGCCCGTCAGCGCGCCCGTTTCCGCCCGGGTATTGGCGGCTTCATGCGCGTCATCGTCCTGGGACGGATCATAAGGCGCAAGCGTGTCGAAATCGACCGGCGCTGCCTGCACGTCGATCGGCACATCGATCCAGACCGGCCCCGGCCGCCCCCGCCGTGCGAGATGGATCGCTTTCTCCACCACGCGCCTCGCGTCCTTGGGATCGTCGAGCACCACTGCATATTTGGTGATGCCGCGGACCATCCCGACGATGTCGACCTCCTGATCGCCCAGCTGGCGCAGGGGCAGGGGATAGTTGAAGGCGCAGGTTTCGCGCTTCACCTGTCCCGAGACGACGATCATCGGGATCGAGTCCACATAGGCACCATAGACGCCATTCAGCGCGTTGACCCCACCCGGTCCGGTGGTGACATTGACCGCCGCAGGCCGCCCGCATAGCCGGGCATAGCTTTCCGCCGCGATCGATGCTGCCTGCTCGTGATGGACAAAGACCTTCTTCAGGCCCTTCGCCCGGCCAAGCGCATCGTTGAGATGCATGGCCCCACCGCCGGTGAGCATGAAGACGTCGGTAACGCCCTGCTCCACGAGCAGGCGAGCGATCAGGTCGGCAACGCGCATCTTGGCCATGGGATCAGGCAGCCGCCTTGATCGTGGTCTGCTGGCGCTTCTCCATCATGGCGATACGGGCTTCGTCTTCGGCCGCGATCGTCTTGTAGTAATCGCGCTTGTTCTTGAGCCACAACAGTTCGAACTCGATTGCCAGCTCCATGCCGGCGCGCGCCGCGTCGGGCGTGTTGGCGATCGCACCGTCGAAGATGACCTTGCGCGTCTCGAACCGGTCCAGTCGGCGTTCATGGACATGCGCCAGGAACGGGATGGAATCCGGGCTGACGGCGCCACCAACAACCAGTTCGACATCGGCGTCACGCGCGGCTTCACCGACCTTCGCGACGTAACCGCGCATCTCGTCGGAATTCACGAAATCGCGGCTGTGGCCCATCGAACCGGCGAAATCGACGCGGCCGAACACCATGCCGACGCGGCCTTCCTGCGCGACCTTGGCCAAGGCGTCGAGTTGCTCATAAGTCTGATAGGTTTCGACGTTGAACAAGAAGCTTACGTCGGCCTGCTCTTCGCGCGGATAGACCTTGTCCTTGGCCGCGACATATTTGCTGAGCGCGTAAGGGGTTTCGACCATCGGAGCGATGATATAGTCGACGCCGTACAGACGGCATTCGATCAGGTCGCGAATGGCCTCGCATCCGCCGATCTTGATCGCGACCTTCACCCCTGCACGTCGGGCAATCTCAAGAAGCCGGAGCAACTCGTCGACCCGCGTTCCTTCGGCCTCGAATTCCGCCTTGACCGCGAGAATGCCGTACTTCGCCTTACCTTCTTCAAGGATGGCCTGCATCCGCTTTTCGTACTGATTCACGTCGGGTCCCCCGATGATCCGTTAGGTTGTTGATGGATTTAGGAATGTTGTCGTTCAGGCAATTGAGCGACTGCCGCCCTGCTTAAGGCAAACTCGACCACGGCTGTTCTCACCTTAGGCAAAGAGGCAGGATGAAGGCGATTAATCTGTCCGCCTTGCAGAGGCGATTTTTAAGATGCGAGGCATTCGCAGTCGACACCGACATATCAACCAACACATCCCTCGAGCAAGATGGAAAAGCCAGCCATGCATGGTCTCACTTTAAAAAATCCCTTGCTCGGCTTTGGCAAGCCGTGTCAATGCCCGACCACCGCGAATAGGGCGGCGTTCGTCATTTTATGTGCTGGACTAGTACGCATAAACAAGTATCAGCGTAGCGCCCATGCCTATCATACGCCTTAGCAATGGACGTTCCTTTGAAGCGGATTCCGCGACGTCTATCCTTGACTCAGCTCGCGCTGCTGGCGTCGCGCTCGAGTATAGCTGCCGGACAGGACGTTGTGGTATCTGCAAATCGCTCGTTCTGAATGGTGAGACGCTCATACTCCGCTCGGAAGACGAAAGCCTCACGGGCGATGAAGTGGCGCAAGGACTTATCCTTACTTGTTGTCGGTCTGCTACCGACGATGTCAGCCTCGACATCGAGCCGCTCGACCGGGTCGCAGGGCTTGAGATCCGCACCATGCCCAGCCGGATCGTCACGATCGACCGGCTGGCGCCGGACATCGTCAAGGTCATCCTGAAGACGCCGCCCGCCTCGCCGATGCGCTTCCTGCCCGGCCAATATATCGACGTCCTCGCAGACGGCGTCCGGCGCAGCTATTCGCTGGCCAACGCGCCGCGTGAAAACGCCCTGCTCGAACTGATCATCAAGCGCTATCCGGGTGGCCGGCTGAGCGACTATTGGTTCGAGCGGGCCAAGCCCAACGACCTGATCCGTATCGAAGGCCCGTTCGGCACCTTCTTCCTGCGCGACGAGGCACCGACCAACATCCTGTTCCTGGCGACGGGGACGGGGATCGCGCCGGTCAAGGCGCTGCTTGAAGAACTGGCAGCCGACCCGGCACGCGCCGCGCGCCATCGAATCAGCGTGTTCTGGGGCAATCGGGCGGCCGAGAGCTTCTGCTGGGATCCCGTCGGCCTGGGGCTGGATATCGGCGTTCACCATCTTCTGTCCGATCGCCAGGCGGCTTGGCCAGGCAAGCGCGGCTATGTTCAGGATGCGGCGATCGCCGCTGGCATCGATGCCGGCGACACGGTGGTCTATGCCTGCGGCTCGCAGAGCATGATCGCCTCGGCCCGCAACGCTCTTCTTGCGCTGGGCCTACCGACCCGGCGCTTTTTTTCCGACGCATTCGTCAGCTCGAACTGAGGTTTTTCATTCATGAAGGCAGTCATTCTGGCCGGTGGGCTTGGCACGCGCTTTGCCGAAGAAACCAGCCTTCGGCCCAAGCCGATGATCGAGATCGGGGGGCGTCCGATCCTGTGGCACATCATGAAGATCTACGCGGCGCATGGCGTTACCGATTTCGTGATCTGCTGCGGCTACAAGGGCTATGTGATCAAGGAGTATTTCGCCAATTACTTCTTGCACATGTCGGACGTGACCTTCGACATGAAGGCCAATGAGATGATCGTCCACGAACGCCGCGCCGAACCGTGGCGGGTGACGCTGATCGATACGGGCGACGAATCCCAGACCGGCGGACGGCTCAAGCGCGTGGCCGAGCATGTGAAGGATGAAGAACTGTTCTTCTTCACCTATGGCGATGGTGTCGGCGACATCGACATCACCGCGACGATGGAATTCCACCGCAGTCATGGCAAGGCGGCGACCCTGACCGCGACCTATCCGCCAGGCCGTTTCGGCGCGCTGCAGATCGAGGAGGGCCGGGTCGCCAATTTCCTCGAAAAACCCCAGGGCGACGGTGGCCTGATCAATGGCGGCTTCTTTGTTCTGTCGCCCAAGGTGCTGGACTATATCGAGGGCGACCATACGCTTTGGGAGCAGGAACCGCTGCGCAACCTGGCCAGCGACGGCGAACTGATGGCCTTCGAGCATCATGGTTTCTGGCAGCCGATGGACACGCTGCGCGAGAAGCAGATGCTCAATACGCTTTGGGAAAGCGGCAAGGCTCCGTGGTGCGTCTGGCGATGAGCGCCGATCGGCGCGGCATGGTCGACCCCGCCTTCTGGGCGGGCAAGCGCGTCTTCCTGACCGGGCATACCGGATTCAAGGGCAGCTGGATGGCGCTGTGGCTCCAGCAGATGGGCGCGGACGTGACGGGCTTCGCGCTCGCTCCTCCTACCGAACCCGCCTTGTTCGACGTGGCGCGCGTATCGGACGGCATCACCTCGATCATCGGCGACATTCGCGATCGCGACGTGCTCGAACAGGCGCTGGTGGCGGCCGATCCGGAGATCGTGATCCATATGGCCGCCCAGCCCCTCGTGCGGGCCAGCTATGACGATCCGGTCGGCACCTATGCCACCAACGTCATGGGCACGGTACATCTGCTCGAGGCGGTACGCCGGGCGGGCCATGTCCGCGCCTGTGTCGTGGTGACGACCGACAAATGCTATGAAAACCGGGAGTGGGTCTGGGGCTATCGCGAAGACGAAGCGATGGGCGGTCATGACCCCTATTCCAACTCCAAGGGATGCGCCGAGCTCGTCACCTCCGCCTATCGGCGTTCGTTCTTCGATGGCGAATGCAAGACGGCGATCGCCTCCGGCCGGGCAGGCAATGTCATTGGCGGGGGCGACTGGGCGGTCGACCGGCTGGTCCCCGACATTTTGCGGGCGATCGCCGCGAACGATCCGGTGCTGATCCGCAACCCCCTGGCAATCCGCCCGTGGCAGCACGTCCTCGAGCCCGTATCCGGCTATCTCGTCCTGGCACAGGCCCTGTGGGATGATCCCTCGGCCGCCCAGGCCTGGAATTTCGGTCCGCGCGACGAGGATGCCCGTCCCGTCCAATGGATCGTCGAGCATATGTGTGCCGCCTGGGGCGACGGTGCCGACTGGGTGCGGGACGAAAGCGTCCAGCCTCATGAAGCACGCTACCTCAAGCTCGACATCTCCAAGGCGCAGGACCGGCTCCGCTGGCGGCCGCGCTGGACATTGGCCGAGGCGCTGGAGCGCATCGTCGCATGGCACCGCGCCTGGCTGTCCGGTGCGGACATGCGCGCCTATTGCCTTTCCGAACTGGAACGCTTCGCCAGCGCTCCCCATTCTTCCTGACAGGATCGATTTTCTATGACCGCTGATGATCTCCGCAAGCAAATCCGCCAGCTTGTCGGCCAATATGCCGAGGCCCAGTTCGCCCCCAAGCCGTTCGTACCCGGCGAAAGCGTCATTCCGCCCGCCGGCAAGGTGATCGGCGCGCCCGAGATCGAGCTGATGGTCGAGGCGTCGCTTGACGGCTGGCTGACCACCGGCCGCTTCAATTCGCTGTTCGAGGCCGGTCTGGCGAAGATGCTGGGCGTGCCGCATGTCCTGACCACGACCTCGGGATCGTCGGCCAATCTCCTGGCGCTGTCGTGCCTCACCAGCCACAAGCTCGGCGACCGCCGCTTGAAGCCGGGGGACGAAGTGATCACCGTCGCGGCCGGCTTTCCGACCACGGTCAACCCGTCGATCCAGCATGGCCTGGTGCCGGTCTTCGTCGATGTCGACATTCCGACCTACAATATCGACGCCAGCCTGATCGAAGCAGCGATCACCGAAAAGACCGGTGCGATCATGCTCGCCCATACGCTGGGGAACCCGTTCAACCTCGCCGAGGTCCGGCGTATCTGCGACGAGCATGACCTGTGGCTGGTCGAGGATTGCTGCGACGCGCTCGGCTCGACCTATGACGGCAAGTGGGTGGGCACGTTCGGCGACGTCGCCACCCTGTCCTTCTATCCGGCGCATCATCTGACCATGGGTGAAGGCGGTGCGGTCTTCACGCGTTCGGCGGAACTCAAGCCGATCATCGAGAGCATCCGCGACTGGGGTCGCGACTGCTATTGCCAGCCGGGTTGCGACAATACCTGCGGCTCGCGCTTCTCGCAGCAGCACGGTTCGCTGCCCTATGGTTACGACCACAAATATGTCTATTCGCATCTCGGTTACAATCTTAAGATCACCGACATGCAGGCGGCATGCGGCCTGGCGCAGCTCGACCGCGCACAGGATTTCATCGAGGCACGCCGGCGCAATTTCCGGTTGCTGACCGAACGCCTGAAGAGCCTCGAGGAAGTGTTGATCCTGCCGGAGGCGACGCCGAATTCGGACCCGTCCTGGTTCGGCTATCCGGTCATGCTGCGCGAAGGCGTGGATGCCAAGCGCGTCGACGTCACGCGCTTCCTTGACCAGAACAAGATCGGGACGCGGCTGCTGTTCGCCGGAAATCTGACCCGTCAGCCCTATTTCCAGCATGTGAACTACCGTGTCGAGGGCGACCTGACCCGGACCGACCGGGTCATGAACGACACCTTCTGGCTGGGCGTCTTCCCGGCGCTGGGCGAAACCCATTTCGACTTTGTCGGCGAAAAGCTCGAAGAATTCTTCGGCCTGAACTTCTAAAATCCCGAGGGGCCTCATCATGTACGTGGCGGCATGATGAGGCCTCGAATGGCCCGCAGGGGTTGAACCCTACTTCACCGCCCCAATCGCCTGCGCCGCCAGCCCGCGTATATCGACCCGCGCCTTCAGCCGGGCGCACAGCAACGCCGTGCCGCTGATCTTGCGCTGGACGAACAGCGTCTCGACATGGGGCACGTGCCAGGTGTCGCGGTCGGCGATCATGGCGCGTGTCTCCTCGCGCACCACCGGCACGAAGGCGCGGTCGCCAAAGTCGAAGGGGCCTGCCTTCGCCATGGTGTCGTCGATCGCGGCGATGATCCGGTCGACCGCCGGGCGGTGCGCGGCCACCGCCCTTTCGCCCAGGAAACCCGTCTCGACCGCGATCTCGCGGATGCGGTCGCGGTCATGCGCCAGCCCCGCCTCGATCAACCGGCGATAGGAGGCGACGGTCTCGGGCGGCACGTCGCGCGCCGCGCCGAAGTCGAGGAGGACCAGACGCCCGGTCTCCGCCTGCCAGCGGTAATTGGCGAAGTTCGGATCGGTCTGCATCATGCCGAACTCGAACAGCTCGCGCAGGACCAGCTGGATCAGCGCGGTCATCGCGCCGTCGCGGGTGGCCTGGTCGGCCTCGACCAGCGTCTCGATCGGCTGGCCGGGGAGATAGTCCATCGCCAGCACCAGCGACGTGGTCAGCGACGGCTCGGGCGCGGGCACGACATAGCGCGGATCGCCCGCCAGCCGCTCGCCAAAGCTACGCATCCGATCGGCCTCGCGCCGGTAATCGGCCTCCTCGGCCAGTTGCCGCTTGGCCTCCTCCAGCAGCGGCTTCAGGTCGACCGAGGGCGGGATCAGGTTCGACACGCGCAGCAGCGTCGCGACATTGTCGACATCCGACCCGATGCTGCCCTGCACGCCGGGATATTGCACCTTGATCGCCAGCACCCGGCCGTCGGGCAGGGTCGCGCGGTGGACCTGCCCGATCGAGGCGGCGGCCATGGGGGCCGCCTCGAAATGGCGGAAGCGGCGTCGCCAGTCGGGGCCCCATTCGGCCCGGAGCACCTTGTCGAGCTGCGCGGGCGGCATCCGGTACGCCTGGTCGCGAAGCCGCGCGAGGATGGCCTGGAGCTCGGGCGGCAACAGGTCGCCCGCGTCCATCGAGATCATCTGGCCCAGCTTCATCGCCGCGCCGCGCAAATGCGACAGCCGGTCGGCGACCCGCGCGGCGTTGCCGGGGGTGAGGATCAGGTCGCCGAGCCTGGGCCGCTCGCCGCTGGCCAGTCGCCGCGCGCCCTCGGCCAGCATCCCGCCCGCGACCCCGCCCGCCAGCCGCCCGAACGCGCCCGCGCGTGCGAAGCGGCCGCTGGGGACGGCGCGGTGCCGGGGCTCCTGCCCGGGCTGGGATGGGGGATTGCTGTCGTCATCGGCCATGATCCGGGATAGCGGCGGGCGGGCGGCTTGGTTCCGTCGCCCCGGCGATCACGCTTGCCGCGACCCAGCCCGCCAGGATCATGACGAAGGGCATGGCGGGATAGTGATAGCGGGTCTGGCCGGTGAAGCCGAAGGCCAGGACGGTGCAGAAGACCGGCATGGCGGCGGGGATCAGCATCGCCGCGCCGGGCGCCCCCCGCCACGCCGCGCGCGCCGCCCGGCCGGTGCCGACCAGGCCCAGCGCCAGCACCGCCAGATAGAAGAGCTGGTTCCCCCCCTGCATCGCGCGCCACAGCCCGCGCCGCGCGGGATGGCTGGCGTCGAGCGGCCAGAAGCCGTCGCTGTCCTTCCACCAGAGCAGCCCCATCTTGCGCAGGCCGAGCAGCCCCCAGCGCAGCGGATGCGCGGCGATCCAGTCGATCGCCAGCGTCTTCAACCGGCGCTCCATCTCCATCTGGCGCTCGACCCGCTGGGCAAAGGGGATGCCGACCTGATCCCACAGCGGCGACCGCTCGACCTGGAAATAGCCGCCATCGGCCAGGTCGTTGGCCCCGGCGTGCAGCGCGACGCCGCCATTGCTCGACACCAGCACCGGCGCGCCGAGCATCGCCTGGTTGCGCCAGCTCCAGGGCAGCAGGACCGCCGCCATGCCCGCCAGCACCAGCGCCAGCGTCAGCCCCGCCCGCCGCACGCCGTGGCCGCGCCACGCCATCGGCAGGACCAGCGCCAGCAGCACCGGGAACAGCATCATCTGCGGCCGCATCAACGCCCCCGCCCCCAGCACCAGCCCGGCGAGCAGCGCAGGACCGATCCGCCCCCGCGCCTTCAGCATCAGCGCGGTCCCCGCCATGACGATCGCGGTCGAGCTGGGTTCGGCCGCGGTGTCGCCGCTATAGGCGATATGCGCGGGATAGACGGCATAGAGCAGCGCCGCGAGCCGCGCCGCCCCCTCCCCTGCCCCCAGATGCCGCGCGAACCACAGGATCAGCGCCAGCGTGGCGGCCTGCGCGATCAGGTTGACCAGGATCGGGCCGACCAGCGACGGCCCGAACAGCGCGGTCGCCAGCCCCAGCAGCGCGGGATAGCCGACCGGCCAGAAGGCGGTGGGAAAGCCCCCTTCCTGATAGCCCAGCCCTTGCGCGATCTCGCGCCCCCGGATCAGATACCAGAGCGAGTCGCCGCGCGGCGCGATCGGAAAGGCGAGGATCAGCCCCAGGCGTAACGCGATGGCGATCAGCAGGATCGCGGGGATCACCCGGCGCGAGGTGGCGAAGCCGTGCCAAAGGCCGGACGGCGCGCGCGCAGGATATGGCATGGCGTGATCCCCCCGTGACGACCCTGTCCCCATCGCCGTCCCCCGCTTCCCCCGGATGCCTCCCCCAAGCCTCCCCCACGGGACAGGCGAGGGCGGCCGCGGATCGGAACGGCGATCCGGCTTAGGATGGCGGGGGCGCCGGGGACAAGGGGACGGCTTCGGGGCGCTGTGCCGGGGCGGGATGGCCGACCGCGCCCGGTTCGTCAGCCGGTGACGGCGACGATCCCCAATGACGGCTCCATCGGCAGCCGGTCGGCGCTGCCGTCATGCACGCCGTTCAGATCGTCGGGATCGGTGGCCAGGCCATAGGAGACGCCGCGCGCGCCGGTCCCGATCGCGCCGTGCGACAGCAGGATCGTCGTCCGGCTGGTCCGCACCGCGGCGGTGATCGGCACGGCCTGTCCACTGTCGGTGACCTGAAAGCCCAAGATCGCGCTGGTCGGGGTGAAGTCGACGCCGTCCGCCAGCGCCAGCGTCACCTCGGTCTGGCTCGCCCCGACCGCGCGCGCCGAGGCCAGGCGCGGTCCGCGCGGGCCCGGCTGCCCCTGCAACCAGGCCAGGACCTGCGCGGCGAAGCGCTGGCCCGACCGGATCTGCCCCTGTTCGCTCTGGTGGATGCCGTCGACCACCGGCAGGTCATAGGTGGTGAAGCCATAGCGGACATGGGGGTCGCCCAGCGCGACGGTCATCTCCGCCTGGCGCTGGATCGCCTGCATCCGGTGCAGGCCAGCGTCGCTGCCCCCGATATTCTGCGACCCGCCGATGAAGACGGTCAGGTCGGGCAGCCGCGTCTCGCTGCGCAGCGCGGCGATCAGCGTGCGGATCAGCCCCAGCTGGGTGGCGAGATCGCCGGTCAGCCGGTCCGCGACGTCGTTGCGCCCGACCTGCAACAGCACCGCATCGACCCCGCCCGCCGCGACGATCGCGCGGACCAGATCGGCGCGCATCGTCGAGTGGGTCGCGGCCCATTGGATCAGCGTCGTGCTGCCCACCCCGCCGCGGACATAGCGCACCGTCCGCCCGGTCGCCGCGTTGATCGCCAGCCCCGCCGTCTTGCCGAACGCCCCTCGGCCGAGCGGCGCGAAGCTGATCCCGTCGCCGGTCGACACGACCGCCGAACTGGTCGCCGGGCCGTCATAATTCGACAGATATTGCGCGCTGCTGCTCGACCCGGCGAAGGCGATGGTCAACCGGTCGGCCGCCAGCGTGGTCGGCCGCGCGGGTGTCGGTGTCGGTGTCGGTGTGGGGGTGGGAGTCGGTGTGGGGGTGGGCGTCGGGCTGGGTTGCGGGGTCGGGGTGGGCGTCGGGATGATCAGGTCCGACGGCGCCTTGTCGTCGGCACAACCGGGGATCAGCGGCAATGCGATCGTACAGGCGGTGCCGGTCAGGAAGCGGCGTCGGCTCGGAAAGGGCGTATCGGTCACGGATCAACTCATGGCGGGGGGAGCGGGGCGGCCCTGCGCCATTAACCATCAATATAGATTAAATGTGACGCGGAATTTCATTCCCGCGTCATGCCCCCTCGAACGACCGGAGGATGGGGCACGGCCCCGCCCCCTCGCCCGCGCACCGCTCGGCCAGCGCGTGGAGCAAGGCGCGCGCCTGTTCGAGCGCGGCGATCTGCGCATCCAGCGCGACGATCCGCTCCCGCGCGAGCTGGCGCACCCGCGCCCGGTCGTCGGTCGCGTCGAGCGCCAGCAGCTCGCCGATCTGTTCCAGCGTGAAGCCCGCCGCCTGGCCCGAGCGGATGAAGCGCAGCCGCCCCAGATCCTCCGCGCCATAGCGCCGGACCCGCCCCCCCGCGCTCGCCCCGGCGGGGCGTTCGGGCGTGTCGAGCAGCCCGCGCCGCTGGTAATAGCGGATCGTCTCCACCCCCACCCCGCCTTCGCGCGCCAATCCGGCGATGGTCCATTCCGACACGTCTTGACTCCGTACCATGGTACGGATGCCATATGGCGCATGGACCCCAGTCGGAGAAGGACCATGACCGCCACCCGCAAAGCCATTCTCTACCGCATGGTGATGCCGACCCACACCTGCCCTTACGGCCTGAAGGCGAAGGACCTGCTCCGCCGCCAGGGTTACGAGGTCGAGGACCATCACTTGCGCACCCGCGAGGAGACCGACGCCTTCAAGGCCCAGCATGGCGTGAAGACCACCCCGCAAATCTTCGTCGGGGGCGAGCGGGTGGGCGGCTATGACGATCTGCGCCGCTTCTTCGGCAAGCGGGTCGCCGATCCCAAGGCGACCAGCTATCGCCCGGTCGCCGCGCTCTTCGCGATGACCGCGCTGATGGCGCTGGCCACATCGCAGGCGGTCTATGCCACCCCCTTCACGACCCGCGCGGCCGAATGGTTCATCGCGTTCAGCATGGCGGTGCTCGCGCTTCTGAAGCTCCAGAATGTCGAGAGCTTCGCGACCATGTTCCTGAACTACGACCTGCTCGCCAAGCGCTGGGTCCCCTATTCCTATATCTACCCCTTTGCCGAGGGGCTGGCCGGGGTGCTGATGATCGCAGGGGTGCTGACCTGGCTGTCCGTCCCGATCGCGCTGTTCATCGGGGGCATCGGCGCGGTGTCTGTGGTGAAGGCGGTCTATATCGACCGACGCGAACTCAAATGCGCCTGTGTCGGCGGATCGAGCAACGTGCCGCTGGGCTTCCTGTCGCTGACCGAGAATCTGATGATGATCGGGATGGCGGTGTGGATGGTGGTGGGCGGGTAGAATCCTCCCCTGCAAGGGGAGGTGGCGCGCGTAGCGCGTCGGAGGGGTGTCCCCCTCTCGATAGCGCGACACCCCTCCGTCAGCGCTGCGCGCTGCCACCTCCCCTTGCAGGGGAGGAATGGAAGTTTCCCCGGGGAAACATCCTTCCCCCCTCCCCCACCTTGCCCGATTGAATGAACTTTGCCATTAACCAACCCCAAAAGCTTCAAGGGGTGCGCGAGTGGCGGAAGATCATGCAATGCTGTCCCAGATCGGGGATTTGGCCAGCGCGGGCGAGCGGATGATCGAGCGGCTGCGGCGCAAGGCGTTCCTGCCCGAGAGCCGCAAGGGCCTGCACGTCCGCTTCGGGATCGCCGAGGCCGCGCAGCTGCTCGGCTGTTCGACCAACCGCATCCGCATGGCCGAGGAGGATGGCCGCCTCCCCCCTGCTCCCACGACCGACAATGGCCGTCGCCAGGGCTATACGGTCGAGGAACTGCTCCACATGCGCGAGGTGCTGGGCGCCTCCCCGGCGCGCGCGCCGCTCGACATTCCGGCGATCATCGCGGTCCAGAATTTCAAGGGCGGCGTCGGCAAGTCGACCGTCACCACCCATCTCGCCCATTATTTCGCCGTGCAGGGCTACCGCGTGCTGGTCGTCGATTGCGACAGCCAGGCGACGACGACGACTTTGTTCGGCTTCAACCCGCATTTCAACGTCACGCGCGAAGAAACACTCTACCCCTATCTGTCGATCGACCCGACCCAGACCGACCTGGCCTATGCGGTCAAGCCCACCCCCTGGCCCAATGTCGACCTGATCCCGTCCAATCTCGAGCTGTTCGACGTGGAATATGAGCTGGCCGCGGCGGGCAGCGATGGCGGATCGGTGCTGGCCGCGCGGTTCCGCAAGCTGAAGCGGGGCCTGGCCGATCTGGCGCGCAATTACGACGTGGTGCTGCTCGATCCGCCCCCTGCCCTGGGCACGATCAGCCTGGCGGTGATGCAGGCGGCCAATGCGCTGCTGGTGCCGATGGCCGCGACCACGCCCGATTTCTGTTCGACCGTCCAGTTCCTGTCGATGATGGACCAGGTCCTCAACCAGCTGACCGGGGCGGGCATCGAGGTCGATTACCAGTTCGTCCGGCTGATCTGTTCCAAGTTCGACGGCAACGACCCCAGCCACGCCATGGTCCGCGCGATCATGGAGCAGAGCTTCGGCCCCGCGCTCCTCCCCGTCCCCATCCTCGAATCGGCCGAGATCAGCCATGCCGCGATGCGGATGATGACCGTCTATGAGCTGGAAAAACCGATCGGCACGCCCAAGACGCACAAGCGCTGCCGCGCCAATCTGGACGAGGCGATGCGCCAGGTCGAGCAGCTGGTCCGCCAGAGCTGGGGCCGGGTCGAACCGCTGAGCGAGGAAGCGGTGATCCATGCCGCGGCTTGATCGGCTTCCTCTTTCCTACACGACAATGTTCTGCCTATGTTCCGGGCCGGAGGCATAAGATGGCGCGTAAACAATCCGATTATCTCGCGGCCCTGCTGGCGGAGGAAGAGGGCGACGCCCCCTCCCCCAGCCCGGCCCGCGAGCCCGTGGCGGAACGCAGCCGGGGCACGACCCTGCTCGGCCGCGAGTCCGCGCTCGCCCGCGTCGCCAGCGGCGAGGTGCGACAGGTCACGCAGCTGCTGCTCGATCCGGCGCGGGTGAAGATTTGGCCCGGCAATGCCCGCAATTACGACCTGCTGACCGAGGCGCATTGCCGCGAGCTGATCGACTCGATCATCGCCGAGGGGGGGCAGAAGGTCCCCGCCGTGGTCCGCCGGATCGAGGGCGATCCCGATCACGACTATGAGGTGATCGCGGGCACGCGGCGCCACTGGTCGATCAGCTGGCTGCGCGCCAACAGCTATCCCGACATGGTCTTCGTGGCGCAGGTCGCGCAGCTGGACGACGAGGCCGCGTTCCGCCTCGCCGATCTGGAGAACCGGGCGCGCGCCGATGTCTCGGACTATGAGCGGGCGCGCAACTACCTGGCCGCGCTGACCACCCATTATGGCAACCACCAGACCCGCATGGCCGAGCGGCTGAAGCTGTCCAAGGGCTGGCTGTCCAAGATGCTGAAGGTCGCCGCGCTGCCCGACGAAGTGATCGCCGCCTTCGCCTCGCCGCATGAGGTGCAGCTCAAGCCCGGCTATGCGCTGGCGCAGGCGATGCAGGACAAGGGCGAGGCGTCGGCCATCATGAGCGTGGCCCAGTATATCACGCGCCAACAGGCCGAGCGGCGCGAGGCGGGGCAGCCGCCCATCCCGGCCAGCGAGGTGCTCCACCGCCTGCTGACCGCGCGCAAGATGATGCTGGGCGAGGATGGCGAGCCGGAGCGCTACAGCTATCACAACCGCTATGGCCGCCCCGTGCTGTCGGTCCAGTCGGCCAATCGCCAGGGCGTGACGGTGCGGCTTCATGCCGGTTCGGGTGCGGATGTCGAGGAAATCGTGACGGCGCTGCGTGGTGCTTTGGCGCATCTCGAGCAGACGGGCAGGGGGCTTCAACCCTGATGTTTCCCCGGGGAAACACGCTTGCCCGCTCACCTCGCATGTTTCCCCGGGGAAACATGCGCCGGGACATGCGCGCATGAGCACCAAGCCCAAGGACGGATCGGCCGAACAGTTCGAACTGTTCCTGCCCTATCTCGCCGACCTGCCGCTGCGCGACCAGCGCGAGATGATGGAGCGGCCTTTCTTCAGCCTGGCCAAGTCGAAACGGGTCAAGCCGATCGACTATCGCTCGCCCGACGGCAAGCTGTGGGTCCATGTCTCGGGCAATCCCGATTATGGCATGGCGACGATCTGGGATGCCGACATCCTGATCTATTGCGCCTCGATGCTGGCCGACATGGCACGGCGGGGGATCAACGACGTGCCGCGCAAGCTGCACCTGATGCCGTACGACCTGCTGCGCGCGATCGGGCGCCAGCCGACGGGGCGTGCCTATGAGCTGCTCGGCCAGGCGCTCGACCGGCTGGTGTCGACCACGGTCAAGACCAATATCCGCGCCGAGAATAGGCGCGAGGCGACGTTCAGCTGGCTCGACGGCTGGACGCAGCTGGTCGACGAAAAGACCGAACGCTCGCGCGGCATGACGATCGAGCTGTCGAGCTGGTTCTATGAAGGCGTGATGATGACGGGCGGCGTGCTGTCGATCGACCGCGCCTATTTCGACATTTCGGGCGGCCGCGAACGCTGGCTGTACAAGGTCGCGCGCAAACATGCCGGCGGGGCAGGGGAGGGGGGCTTCGCCATCTCCATGCCGACCCTGTTCGAGAAATCGGGGGCCGAGGGGCAATATCGCCGCTTCAAGTTCGAGATCGCCAAGATCGCCGAGCGCAACGAACTGCCCGGCTATACCCTGACGCTCGAGCAGGCGGAGGGCAAGCGCGAGCCGAGCCTCAGGATGCGTCGGCGGGCGGAAGGGGAGGGGGCTGGCCCAGCCGTCCCTGCGCCCCCGAGAAAGTCCCGGGCCGCTGCCGCGCCAGCACCCAAGCCACCGACGCCGGAGGACACTCCGCCGCCCCCCTCTGACCAGCACATGGATGCCAGCGGGCTGATCCGTCGCAGCGTCAAGAGCCTGTCGACCCGCTCGACCTTCGGAGAAATCACCGACGCGACCCTGGCCCTGCTGCGATCCGAATGTCCGGGCTGGGATTATCAGACCCTGCACGCCGAATTCAAAGCCTGGGTCGAGGGCGATCCGGCCCGCACGCCGGTCAGCTATCAGAACGCCTTTATCGGCTATGTGCGCCGCTTCGACGCGAAGAACCGGCACCTGCTGCGCTGACGAGAGGGGAGGGGGGGCGCGGCAATGGCGCTCCCTTCCCACCATTTCAGCCGCTGGAATTGGGACGCAGGAGGGATGCGCAGCGCAAACGCGTTCCCGAAATATCGCGTGTTCGATCGTCGCTACGATCGCGTGTCCCGGCGGGTCGCCACTTTGAACCTCACCACGCGGGATCGGTCGAAAACTGATTCAATCCGACCCGCTCCAACGGCGTCCGTCACGCCTTTTCGATATATCGGGAACGGGCAACGATACTCCCGGAACGGTCGGGCGATACATCGGGAACGCCCATAACGATACTCCGGGAACGGACACTCGATATGTCGGGAACGCGAGAGACCTAAAAAAGCGAGCGAATCCGGCATTTTAGCCTGTGGAAAACACGGCTTAACCCTTTAAATCCCTTCTAACGCTCTAACCCTTCCGGATATGTTTTTTTGAGCTTTTTTGAAGAGCTTGATGAGTTTTCTGAATCAGTCGCCTTTTCGCTTTGGGTTTGCGGCCCATCGATTCACAAAGGGCCATGCCGATCGCACGCGAACATCGCTGGCTCTACCCGATCGACTGGCGCGAGCTGTCCGCGCTGATCCGCTTCGACCGCGCCAAGGGGCGGTGCGAGCATTGCGGGCGGCCGCACGGACGCGACATCGTGCATCTGGGCGACGGAACCTGGTGGGACGACACCCGCGCCCGCTGGCGCGACGGCCGGGGCAGGGGGGTAAGGGCGCTGCCCAGCCCCACCGCCATGATCCGCGCGCAACCGGGCCTGGCCGGCATCGCCCCGCCCCTACCGTTCCGCCGAACCCGCGTGATCCTGGCCAGCGCGCACCTGAACCACGACCCCGGCGACAACCGGCCGCGCAACCTGGCGGCGCTGTGCCAGGCCTGTCACATGCGCCATGACGCGGGGGAGCATCGCAGGCGGCGGCTGCGCAACCGGTTCCGGGGAAGCGCCATTCGCGATCTTTTTGTCTGAGCGGGCAGCGAGCCTTCCAAAAGGCAATGCCCCCCCTTGTCTGATGTGATGCTGGTCTGACGGTGTTGCGGAAGGGAGCCCGTCCCCCCCCGAAGGTCTGGAGCCCGATAGGGAGCAAGGGTCCCTTCCGCGTTGGTCACAACCCTGAACCGTTGCTTGGGACTGCTGATCCCGCACGACATGGACAGGAGCCTATACCATGCCACAAGCCGTCATCGGCTGCGACCTTTCGCGTGCTCTCATCGACATTTGCGAGCTGCCATCCGGCCGGATCGGGCAGATCGCCAATACACCGGATGCCATCGACGCCTGGCTCGACACGCTCGACCATGATGTCCGTGTCGTCTTCGAAGCCACCAGCGGCTGCGGCGGCGACCTGATCGCCGCGCTGGCGACCCGCAGCCATCCCTTCTCGCGCGTCAATCCGCGTCAGGCGCGCGAGTTCGCCAGAGCCACCGGCACGCTCGCCAAGACCGACCGCGTCGATGCCCGGGTGCTCGCGCAGATGGGCGCGGCGCTCGACCTGCCGGCTACCATCCCGCTCAGCCCGACGCGTTCTCGCCTAGCCGATTTCGTACGCCGTCGCAGGCAGTTGGTCGACATGCGAAAAGCCGAAAAGCTGCATCGCCACAGCACAGGTCAGCCCGATATCGCGCAAGCCATCGAGGCCATGATCGACCTGCTCGGCCAGCAGATTGCCGAGCTCGACCGATAGATCGCAGGCTTCATCGCCCAGGACCAGCTCCTGTCCGAACAGGCGCGGCTGCTGAACGCCGCCCCCGGCATCGGACCCACCGTCCTCGCCACCCTGCTCGGTGAACTTCCCGAACTCGGCACGCTCTGTCGTCGCAAGATCGCCAAGCCCGGCACCCTTGCCCCCTATCGGCTGGACGCGACCGCGATCGCCGACCTGACCGACGGACAGGGCCGCGCGGCCGACGAGCGGATCGCCCGGGCTATGGCCGCACCCTGGAAGGCCATCGCCGGAATCGAAGGCGGCCTCCCGCCGAGCTGGGCGCTGGCGCAGGAACTGATCGCGAGCGGCGCGGAAGGCGCGCTGGTCCCCTCCGCGCAAAATCCGGGCGGCACCGCGCTGATCCTGTGGCGTTGGCACCGTGCGGACGAAATGGGGGCCGACGAATCGAGGGAGGGCGCGGCGCTGGAACTGCTCGATCCGGACCATGTACTGACGCCGCATCCCTGAGCGGCGCCGATTTGCTTCGGTGCCGTCGATCGGCAACTGGCCGCGCAAGTGATCGGATCGCCCGATCCTTTGCGACCCCCGAGCCGTCAATGATGGAAATTCGGTAACCCCGGTCGCACCAAGAAAAGAGAAATGACTTTATTTCGTCATGACGATTATGTCATGATTTCACGTGACATGACCTCGGCTTCATCATAGGAATCGTCCGACAATTGGGGGTTTCGAAAAATGGTGAAGGCAATGTCGCGCGCTCGGCAGGTGAAGGCGCGCGCTCTGGAATCGAGTGCCATTCTGCTTGCGGTGATGGTGGCGGGCCCGGCCTTTGCCCAATGCACCCCCGATCCGACCCAGGCCAACACCACCACGACGTGCAGCGGCACCGACAGCAATGGCCTGACCGTCACGACCTCGGGCACCACGGTCGATGTGGCGACCGGGGCGACGGTGACGAACAGCGGCGCGCCCGCCATCGCCTTCGCGATCCCGACCTCGGCCACCAGCTATCCCTATGGGGTGCTGACCGTGGGCGGCCGGGTCGATGGCGCAGGCCAGACCGGCGTGCAGTTCGTCCGCCAGACCACCGCCAACAGCTATTCCAGCGGCCAGCTGTCGGTGACGGTGCGCGCGGGCGGCAGCATCAGCGGCGCGAACGGCATCGTCATCGGCCAGACCGGCAACGGCTATGGCAGCACGACCGCGTCGATCGACAATAGCGGCACGATCAGCGGCACGGGGACCGGCTCGGACGGCTATGCGCTGCTGTCGAGCAACCCGACCTATGCGGGCTTCCAGACGATCACCAACCGCGCAGGCGGCACGATCGGCGCGATCAGCGGCCCCGTCGGCACGCTGACCAATGCCGGCACCATCGATGGCGGCAGCCGCAGCGCGATCGATGTGGGGGCGACCTACAGTTCTGTAGTCTATGGTTTCAACTGGACCAACAGTGGCGCGATCCGCAGCGCCAGCACCACAGCGACGCTGGCCAATGTCCGTACCTCGACGCTGACCAACAGCGGCACGATCGCCAATACGGGCACGGGCGCGGCCATCACCGGCATCGGCGTGTCGCTCGTCAACCAGACCGGTGGTCAGATCACCACCGCTGGCACCATCGCCATTCAGGGTAGTGGCGGGGTCAATCTGGTCAACAGCGGCACGATCGTCGGTGGCATCACGACGACCGCCAACCAATATGGCTATGATACCAGCACGGTCGACAACACGCTCGGCACGATCACGGGCGATCTTCGCCTGGGCTCCGGCAACGACACGCTGACCGTCGGCTATGCGAACGGCGCGATCCGTACCGGAATCAGCGGCGCTATCGACGGTGGGGCGGGCACGGACACGCTGCGCGTTCGCCTGACGAGCGACACCAGCCTGTCCTCCGCGCTGACACTGCCGACCAATTTCGAACAGCTGACCCTGGTTACCGATGCGAAGATGACCGCCACGCTGGCCGGCGGCTTTGCAACGACGGGGACCTTGCGCGTGGGCGGCGACGGCACGCTGGTCAACAATACCGCGCTCAGCGGCACCGGCACGGTCCTGGCCGACGAATATGCCTCGTACAGCGCGGCCATCGTGAAGAATGCCGGTAGCATCAGCGGCACGGGATCGCAGGTCGACAGCTTTGCCGTATCGCTGGGTTCGGTGAAAAGCTTCGAGAATAGCGGCACGATCACCGCGACCATGGGCGGCCTTTCGTTCTCTTCGCAAGGTACGGCCGTCAATTCGGGTACGATCACGGCAGGCGGGACCGCCGTGTCGCTGATCGGAAGCTTCACCAATTCGGGCACGATCCGCTCGACCGGCGGGATCGGTGCGATATTGTCGGCCTCGTCGGGGGCCACCCAGACCAATAGCGGCCGGATCGAGGGGGCGACCGCCGGGGTCCAGCTGTCGAGCAGCCTGAACAACAGCGGCACGATCACCGCGACCGGAACCGGTCTGTTCATCAACGCCTATGGCCGGCTCAACAACCAGGCGGGCGGCGTCGTCACCGGGGGCACGCGCGGTATCGGGCCGAACGGCAATTTCACCGTGTTCAGCGCCGAGATCGCCAATGCGGGCACGATCAACGGCAGCGTGACCTTCGGCGGGACGTCGTCGGACTATTTCTACGGCACCAACATCTATTACGCGCTGCCCGGCGGTATCCTGAACGGCGATCTGACGCTGTCGAACAGCGACCTGCTGGTCGCCGAACTGGCGGGAACCAGCGGCGACCGCTTTGCGGGGATCAACGGCACGGTGTCGGGTTCGGGGGCGGGGTTGCGCCTGCGTGTTCGCAACGACACGAGCACGACGCTGCCGACCTCCACCACATTCGCCAAAGTCGGCTATGAGCTGTTCGACAAGGCAACGCTGACCCTGACCGGCACACCCTCGGGTCGGGCGCTGACCCTGGCCGGGCAGGGGACGGTGGACGTCACCGCCGATATCGCCACCACCATGGGGGCGGCGATCTCCACCCTCTCGCGCACGACGGCACCTGGCGAGAGCTATGCCGCCAACGCCCTGACCATCATCAGCCGCGGCACGTTGTCGCTGGTCCCGGCCAACACCAATCTCTATCTGGGCGGGGTCGTCCTGCTCGGCAGCACCGATATCTTCACCAATATCGGCACCATCGCGGCCAGCGGGCGGGCCACCAACGGCTATAACCCGATCGCGGCGATCTCGGGCGGCAAGACCGTGACCAACCAGGGCACGATCACGCTCGACGGCGCGGTCGGTGCCCAGGGCGTGCAGAGCCTTACGAACAGCGGGCGCATCGTCCAGGCCACGAATGGCCGCGCGGCAACCGGCGTCACCGGCATCGGCACGCTGGTCAACAGCGGCACGATCGAGGTGGGAGGCTCGGTCGTCCTGCTCGATTACAGCGGCTATGCCACGGTGATCGAGAATAGTGGTCGGATCGCCAGTACGGGCGGCGTCGCGATCGCCCAGAGCTATAATTCCGGTTACGGCATCACGATCCGCAATCTGGCCGGTGGCACGATCGCGGGAGCGACGGGCCGGTCTGCGATCCAAGTGGCGGGCGGCCAGATCGTCAATGCCGGTACGATCACCGGCGACGTTGATCTGGGCTACACCACCTATGGCGGTCGTTCCTACGCCAGCGCGGTCTATACCGGTAATGGGGGCACGCTGACCGGCAATCTGCGCTTCGGCGACGGCGATGACCTGTTCGTCGAGACGGACGGCCAGACCGGCGTGACCGGGACAATCGATGGGGGCGGCGGGACGGACACGTACCGTCACGCCTTCACCAAATCGGCGAGCGCAGCACTGGGCAAGCTGACCGCCATCAATTTCGAGCGCGAAGACGTCCAGGCGATCGGCGCCGATACGGTCGTGACCATCGGAGCCGATGCTACGCTGACGTCGCTCGGCCTCCGGGGCGATGGCCAGATCGTCAACACCGCCAATGTCGATGGCGACGTCACCATCGGCGACGCCAATTATTACTACTACCAGGCGCAGCCGCAGGCCATGCTGGCGGCGTTGACCAACCAGGCTGTCGTCAAGGGCGCCATTTCGGGCCAGGTTTCGCGCTTCACCAACACCGGCACGGTCGGCGATGCGGCGCTGAAGCGCACCGCCGTTTCCGTCTATGCGGTCGGCGACCTGAGCTTCGCCAATTCGGGCAGCATCCTGAACGACGCCAGCCGTCGCGGCGTCAACCTGTCGGTCAATGGGGGGGCGATCACCGCCACCAACAGCGGCTCGATCGCCCAGGGGTTCAACGCCTTTGCCAGCGATTACAGCTATTACGGTACGACGCCTCCGGACGCGCCGCAGCCGCAGAAGATCGCGCTGACCAACAGCGGCACCATCGCCTCCACCGACGAGGGTCGATCGGGCGTCCTGCTTCAGATGAACAATGATCTGGGCGGGTCGATCCAGTTCGACAACAGCGGCACGGTCACCCAGGGCGTCAACGCCTATGCGGGCCGCTACAGCTATTACGGCACGCCGGTATCGGACGCCGCGCGCTCCTATGCGATCGCCGTCACCAACAGCGGATCGATCACCGCGACCGGGCAGGGCCGGTCGGCCGCCCTGCTGACGATCGACGATTACCGGGGCACGGGCGGTTCGATCCGCCTCGACAATAGCGGCACGATCGACGCCAGCGGAACCTCGGCCTATGGCGTCCGCGCCGGTTTCAACGGCTCCGGCACCGCCACCACCGGCGCGCAGAGCATCGCCATCACGAACAGCGGCACGATCCGCGCCAATGGCGGCGGGGTGACGATCACCGATCCCTATGCGGGCGCCAGCGTCCCGAAGGATCCCACCGCACCCACCACCTATATCGCCGCGGCCGTGTCGGTCTTCGGCAACGGCACCGCGACCGCCACGATCACCAACGCCGCGACCGCCACGATCGAGGCGACCGGGCCGCTGTCCGTCGCGGTCAGGACCAACGGCGCCGCGCTCGACCTGACCAATGCCGGGACCATTCGCGGCGGGGCGGGCACCACGCTGGCCGCCAATGACACCCTCGTCCGCCAGATCGGCAGTCCCTATCTGGCGGGGGCGATCCACAGCATCGGCGCGACCGACGACAGGATCGTCAACACCGGCAGCATCTTCGGATCGATCGCGCTGGGCGACGGCAATGACCGGATCGAGAATTACGGCCGGATCGAGGGCAATGTGTTCCTCGGCGCGGGCGACGACACCTTCCTGCACCGCGCCAGCGCGACGCTGGTCGGGACGGTCGATGGCGGCACGGGCACGAACAGCCTGATCGTCGACGCGACCGGGGGCGGGACGGTCAATGGCGACCAGTTCGTCAATTTCCAGCGCTTCAACCAGGTCGGGCAGGGCAATGTCACCTATGCCGGCACTTTCCGCTTCGACACGATCGGGGTCGCGGGCGGAACGGTGACCGTCGCGGCGGGCCAGACGCTGACCAGCACCGGCCCGGTCACCATCACCGGCACCGATGCGAACGAGACGGTCGTCAATTCCGGCATCATCGCCGGTTCGGTCGCGCTGGGCGGCGGGAATGACAGCTTCGTCGAGGGGCCCAATTCGCGCGTCCTGGGCACTCTCGATGGCGGCACGGGCACCAACCTGTACGGCGTGCTGCTGGCGGGCGACCGCAGCGGCATCGGCCAGCGCAGCAATTTCCAGCAGCTGGCGGTAACCGGCACCGGCACGCTGTCGCTGACGCTCGACCAGAGCTTCGACACGGTCGCGCTGGCGGGCACCGGGCTGAACGTCGCGCTGGCGGGCAACCGGATCGGATCGGTCACGGGCTCGGACGCGGCCGAGCAGCTGCGCGTCGATGGCGACATCGCCAGCGTTTCGCTGGGCGCGGGCGACGACCTGCTGGCGCTGGGCACGACCAATGCGGCGGGCCGTTACGATGGCGGCGCGGGCACCGACAGCTTGCGCTTCGCCGCCAATGCGCCGGTGGTGCTGAGCGGGGTGGCGACCGGATTCGAGACTGTGTCGCTGACCGGCAACGCGCTGACCGTCACCGGTTCGCTGGGGTCGCAGGGTGCGCCGCTCGGCTTCGGTGACGGCGATACGGCGCTGACCGTCGCCAAGGGCGGCACGCTGGCCGGGGTCATCGACCTGGGCGCGGGCAATGACAGCTTCCGTCTGGCGGCGGGTTCGGTCCTGATCGGCAGCGTCGCGGGCGGCGCGGGCAACGACACCGCCACGCTGGAGCTGGCGGGCAACCAGATGCTGGCGGCGGGCACGCTGACCGGGTTCGAGACGCTGGCGACCGAAGGGACCGGCGCGCTGACCCTGACGGGCGCGCAAAGCTATGCCCAGGTCAACGCCGCGATCGACCTGACCATCGCCTCGGGCAGCAGCCTGACCGCGGGCCAGGTCGCCTTCACCGGCGGAAACCAGCGCTTCACCATCGCGGGCACCTTTGCGGGCGCGGTCGATGGCGGGGCGGGCACCGACACGATCGCGCTGTCGGGCGGCACCGCTGCCGCGCCGGTCGCCTTCACCAACGTCGCCAATGTCGAGGCGCTGGCGATGACCGGCGGCTATGCCACCGTGTCGGGCAACGCCGCCTTCGGCTCGGTCGATATGACGAGCGGTCGCCTGGTCGGTTTCGCCGGGTCGACGATGAGCGCCGCGCAGTTCCTGGTCCGCCAGGGCGCGACCTTCGGTTCGGCGGGGACGGTCAACGGCAATGTGACGGTCGCGGGCATCCTCAGCCCCGGCGCGTCGCCCGGCACGATGACGGTCAACGGCAACGTCACGCTGGCCAGCGGCTCGCTGTCCTATTTCGAGCTGACCCCGACCGTGTCGGACAAGCTGATCGTCAACGGCGCGATGACGATCGGCAGCGGATCGACGTTGCAGATCGTCTCCAGCGGCGCGCTGCGCCCCGGCACCTCCTACGACCTGATCGTCGCCAGCGGCGGAATCTCGGGCAGCTATGCCAATGTGCTGAAGCCCGCCGACCTGTTCGGCTTCATCGTCCAGCGCGCCGACCGCATCCAGCTGCTCGGCCAGTTCCTGGGCGATGCCGGGTTCAGCCCGCAGGTGGCGCGCAGCATCGACTATGCCAATGCGACCCTGGCCAAGCAGCCCGCGACCAGCACGCTGTTCGCCGCGCTCCCGTCGTTGCTGACCGCCTCGGGCGCGTCCAATCCGCGCGGGTTCGCGCAGATCACGCCGGAGGCCTATGCCTCGGCAGCGCAGATTGGCGTCGACAATGCGCTGGGGCTGGTCCAGGCGGCGCGCGGGCCCGCCTTCGCCACCACGCGTGAGGATGCGGGCGTCTTCACCTTCGCCCAGACGCTCGGCCAGTGGCACACGCTGGGCGCCGACCGGGCGCAGGGGACCAGCACGGCGCAGACGCGCGGCTATGGCTTCCTGGGCGGGGTCGGTTACGGCGATCGCCAGTGGATGATCGGCGCGTTCGGCGGCTGGCTCGACACGCGTCAGTCGATCGCCCCGCTCGCCGCCTCGACCAGGGCCGATGGCGTGGTCGCGGGCGTGCATGGCCGCTATGCGATGCCGAACGGCTTCGGCTTCGGCGCGTCGATCGTCTATGACGGTGCGCAGGCGCGGACCACCCGCGCGCTGCCGGGCACGGCTTCCGGCTTCGGCCGCTATGACTTGCACACCTGGACCAGCGATCTGTCGGTCCATTATGCCGCCGAGATGCCGGAGGGCTGGGCGCTGACCCCGCGCGCCGGGATCACCTATCTGCGCACCCGCCGGGCAGGCGTGGGCGAGACGGGGGGCAGCCCCTTCGCGCTCACCGTCGCGCGGCGCGATCTGGTCGCGGGCTTTGCCGATGCCGGGATCACGGTCGGGCGCAGCGATGCGTCGGACGCGCCGTTCCGCCCGTTCGTGACGCTGGGCGCGCGCTACCAGATCGAGGGCAACCGCGCGGTCGCGCTGGGCGGCTATGCCGGGGGCGGCCTGGGCCTGGTCGCGCTGGGCGCCGCGCGCGCGCCGCTGGTCGGCACGGCCACGGGCGGGGTCGCCTATCGCTTCCGCAACGGGATCGACCTCTATGCGACCGGCAGCGCGCAGACCGGCCGCGACGATCATCAGGAAACGATCGCGGCGGGCCTGCGCCTGCGCTTCTGATCGACCGGGGGTGGAGCGGGCCATGTTGCTCCACCCCTTGCTCCTCGGTTGTGCCCCAACTTTTCATTGAACCTTTTACCACCTTGTGGCATTGAAGGATCAGCTACGGACAGCGGGGCTTCCGGTAACACGGTCGCCGCAGCATGTGCGCCTATAGGGCCGGTACACCACGGTAAGGCACACCCGCACCTTTGAAGGGCCTCCGCCTAAAGCGGGGGCCCTTTCTGGTTATGGCAGTCTCTTTCCTTTATACAGGCAGGTGCGTAAGAGCATGTGCAGGTTATAGCGTCGCTTGACGTGCCTGAAGATCACCTTGCGTACGTAACAGCTCGTAATCATCAGGTTCACATCGGCTTCGTGCCCCTTGCCGGGGTATAGATAGAAGAATACTACCTGATGCTCTCCGTCCGTCAGTTCGCGAACACGGCCGGGCGCGATATCGATAATTGCATAATTCATCGCCCGGTTGCGATCGACGGAATCCCAACAAAAATAATTCTGCTCAACCATTCGCTTCGACAGTTCGGGTAGTCCAAGCGAAAAGGCGTAGCGATCCTCGCAGAATCGCCGTGGCTTGCCGTTCTCATCTTCCAGATGGTGCTCGCCTCGCTCACACCCTTGCGAAATGGTATGCAACCCGAGGCAAATACGGATCCGCAGATCCGCCCCATCCTTACCCTTGCCGGGCAGGGTGACCACAAAACTGCGAAGATGCCGCAGATCTCTTAAAACGCCATCGACTTCGATCTCGTCCATGTTGCCGATCATACGCTTTGTCGTGCAAGGCAGATAAAGGGCCGTGCATGGTCATCGCACATTCTGAAGGTCGCGCCCCTCGATTTCAAGTTGGCGCGGATGGCGGTTCGCCACCCCAGATGACGCCATTGTCATCATAAAAACCGCCGCATTCCCCCAAAACGTCATCAAGCCGCAATGATCCGGCACCAAGGGACGGCCGCATAATCCTTTGGGGGGAATCCATATCATGACCTCGTTCAACCTGCGTTTCGCGGGGCGGCTCTTTGCGTCCAGCGCGCTGGCTCTTCTGCTTGCCACGCCCGCCTTTGCGGCCGAGCCCGAACCGGCCAAGACCGCCGCGCCCGACGACCAGAAGACCAATGCCGACGGTTCGCTCAACGAGGTCATCGTCACCGCCGAGAAGCGCCCCCAGAGCCTGCAGAAGACCCCGATCGCGATCTCGGTCCTGTCCGCCGAGGATCTCCAGAACCGCCACGTCCAGTCGCTGGTCGACCTTCAGGACGGCGCAATCCCTTCGCTTCGCGTCGCGCCCTTCTATTCGCGCAACTCGGCGCTCATCATGAACATCCGCGGCATCGGCGTGCTGGCCGACAGCAACCAGCCCGCGCGCGACCAGGGCGTGGGCGTCTATATCGACGGCGTGTATCTGGGCCGCGCCCAGGGGCTGGGCACCGCGCTCTATGATATCGAGAGCATCGAGGTGCTGAAGGGTCCGCAGGGCACGCTGTTCGGCCGCAATACCGAGGGCGGCGCGGTCAGCATCGTGACCAAAAAGCCCACCGGTCAGTTCGGCCTCACCGCGACCGCGGGCATCGGCAATTTCGGCAGCCACAAGGCCGAGGCGCATCTCAACCTGCCCGAATGGCATAATTTCAGCGTCAAGCTGGACGGCATCGTCACCAAGCGCGACGGCCTGGTCGCCAACCCGCTGCCCGGCCAGTCGGACTTCAACGGCTTCGACCGGCACGGCGCGCATGTCGAGATACTGTGGAAGCCCGAAAGCGGCGTCAGTGCCGACTATGCCTTCGACACATCCTATGACGCCTCGACCCCGCTCTATCTCCAGGCGATCACGGCCGGAACGCTGGCCCGCGCGCCCGCCTTGCCGCTCCAGCCCGACCGCGTCCGCACCGCCAGCATCGGCGTGCCGCAGCAGGAGAGCATCGGGCGCACCCATGGCCACCGCCTGACCCTGGGCCTGGACATCGCGCCGGGGCTTCAGCTCAAGTCGATCACCGCCTATCGCGAGCTGAACCAGAGCCAATATGACAATGGCGGGCAGAACAGCTCGACCTACAAGCCGAACGGCGCGTTCAGCCGCTACAGCCTGGCCGGGTTCGCGCAGAACCAGTTCAGCCAGGAAATCCAGCTGATCGGCGACACGCCGCGCCTGAAATATGTGCTGGGCGCAATGGCGTACCGCGAGCATACCGAGGACAATGCCCAGGCGTTCAACTCGATGCTGTGGAACGCCGACGGCACCGCCGCCACGGTCGCCACCTATAATATCGCCACCGTCCCCTATGACCGCGCCAGCCGGATCACGACGCGCAGCATCGGCGCGTTCGGCCAAGCGACCTGGACTCCGGGAATCGCCGACGACCGGCTGCACCTGACCGCGGGCGCGCGCTATACCCGCGACATGAAGCGGGGCGAGTTGTTCATCGTCAACGGCAAGACCCCCAGCGTCAACGGCGTGGTCGCGCCGCGCGCGCTGGACGCGGCCTGGTCGCGGGTCGATCCGCTGGTGACGCTGGCCTATGACGTGACCCAGGCGGTGCATGTCTATGGCAAATGGTCGGAGGGGTATAAGTCGGGCGGCGCCAATTCGCGCTCGCTGACCTATGCGCCGTTCAACCCGGAAACGCTGTCGATGTTCGAGATCGGCGCCAAGAGCGAGTTCCTCGACCGCCGCGTCCGGCTGAACCTGGCCGCCTATACCGGCGCCTACAAGTCGATCCAGATCGATTTCCAGGCCAATTATCTGCAGTTCGACGCGAACGGCAAGCTGCTGGAGACCACCCGCACCACGATCGAGACGACCAATGCGCCCGGCACCGGCCGCGCCAAGGGGATCGAGGCGGAGCTGACCGTCGCGCCGATGGCGGGCCTGACGCTGACCGCCAGCTATTCCTATAACGACCTGACCATCCCGGCGACGGTGAACCCCTTCCCGCAGGGGGTGAACGGCACGGTCGTCGCCACGCCGATCAAGATCTATCCGGTCTATACCCCCGCGCACGCCGCCAGCGGCGCGATCGATTATGAGCGGCCGATGGGCGATTACAGCCTGGTCGCGCATCTCGACGCCAATTACGACAGCGGCTTCTATGCCAATTACAACGACCCCGCGCCGGGGGTGAACCAGCCCAAGGGCGATCCGGGCTTCATCGTCAACGGCCGGATCGGCGTGACCGACATCGCGCTGAACGACACCGGCGCGCGGCTGAGCGTGTCGGCCTGGGCGCGCAACCTGCTGAACGAGCAGCATCTGTTCTACAAGACGCTGAACACCGCGACCGGCGTGTCGGGCTTCTTCAACGAGGCGCGCACCTATGGCCTGGAAGCGACGGTGAAGTTCTGATGCGCCGCGCGGTCGCCCTGGCGATGCTGCTGTCGGTCCCGGCGGGGGTGGGGGCTTCGGCGCCCGCCCCGGTGGCGGGGGCGGTGCACCGGCGCGTGCTGCCGCTTCAGGGCGGCCGCAATTTCCGCGATCTGGGCGGCTATCGCACCGCCGACGGGCGGATGGTGAAATGGGGGCTGCTCTATCGCTCGGGGCAGATGCACGACCTGACCCCGGCGGACTATGCCTATCTGCAAAGGCTGGGCATCCGCACCGTCTGCGACTTTCGCGACACGCGCGAGCGGGCGGGCGAGCCGACGCTCTGGCCTGCGGGTCGCAAGCCCAAGCTGCTGAGCGACGATTATGCGCTCGACATGAGCGGCATGATGCTGCCCGGCGATCCGTCGACTTGGACGCATGAGCAGGTGGTCACGGCGATGACCGCGACCTATCCAAAGCTGCTCGACCAGTTTCGCGGCCAGTATGCCCGCATGTTCGCCGAGCTGCTGGCGGGCGACGTGCCGCTGGCCTTTCACTGCACGGCGGGCAAGGACCGGACGGGCGTCGCGGCCGCCCTCCTGCTGACCGCGCTTGGCGTGCCGAGGGCGACGATCGTCGAGGATTACCTACTCTCCAACCAGCACATGGCCCCGCCGCCCGCCCACCCGACCGGCTTCTGGGCGAAACTCTCGCCCGAGGCGGCGCGCGCCTTTGCCGGGGTCGACCGCCGCTATATCGACGCGGTGTTCGCGATGACCGACCGCCATCCGGGCGGGACGATGGGGTATCTCAAGGACGAGCTGGGGCTGGACGCGGCCAAGATCGCGAAGCTGCGCGCGCTGTACCTGACGCGGGGGTGACCGTCATTCCTCCCCTGCAAGGGGAGGTGGCGCGCGCAGCGCGACGGAGGGGTGTCCCGGTCGGAGAGGTCGGGACACCTCACGGCGGGTGACACCCCTCCACCAGCTTTGCCGGTCCCCCTCCCCTTGCAGGGGAGGAATAAGCTTTTGGCGAATGCGCCTCGAAAAACGATTGCGTGACGCCCGCGTCACCCAATCGTCATCCCTTTCACATCGCTTCGTAACAAACCCCCGCCACGGGGGCGGGAACGACCGGCGCCGGGGGGTGTCGGCATGACCAAGCGCCCAGGGGAAGCATCATGCACGCCATCCGTTTCGGCATCCGCGGTTTCGCGGGGGCCTCGCTCATCGCATTGGGCTTTGCCGCCTCGCCCGTTCTGGCCAAGGCTCCTGGCGGAGCGCCGGCGGGCGTTCCTGCGTCGGGGCCGATCCTGTCGGGCCGCCTCTATGACGCGACCGGCGTCGCGCTGCCCGGTGCGCGCGTCACCGTCGAGGGAACGGAGGCGCAGGCGACCACCAATCTCCAGGGCGCGTTCAGCATCGTCACCCCCGACGAGGCGGGCGACGTCACGCTGCGCATCGACTATCTCGGCCGCGCGTCGGTGACCCATGTCGTACCCGCGGCCGATCGCGGACGCCCGGTGGTGCTGACCATGCCGCCCGCCGCTGGCCCGGACCATGAGGTCGTCGTCACCGGCGCCTCGCTGCTCGACAATACCGCGCGCGCACTCAACCAGCAGCGGACCGCCGACAACACCGTCACCATCATCTCGTCGGACGCGATCGGCCGCTTCCCCGATCCCAACATCGCCGAGGCGCTCCAGCGCGCGCCCGGCGTCGGGATCGAGCGCGACCAGGGCGAGGGCCGCTATATCAACGTGCGCGGCGCGCCGAGCGAATGGTCCGCCGTCTCGGTCGACGGCATCCAGATCCCCTCGGTCGATCCGACGACGCGCGCCGTCGACCTCGACACGCTGCCCTCGGACATCGTCGCGAACCTCGAAGTCACCAAGTCGCTGCTCCCCTATCAGGATGCGGATTCGATCGCGGGCGCGGTCAACATCACCACCCGCTCGCCCTTCGACCGCAAGGGCTTTGCGCTGACCGGCATGGCGGGCGCCAGCTACAACCAATATGGCAAGGGTAGCGACTATCGCGGGTCGGCCTCGGTCAGCGACACCTTCGGCCCGGATCGCCAGTTCGGCCTGCTGCTCTCGGGCAGCTATTCGATGACCCATCGCCGGCCCGACAATGTCGAAAATACCTGGAGCCAGACGCCCGCCGGCTTGCGCGTCACCGAGACGCTGTTCAAGGATTACGACACCAAGCGCCAGCGTATCGCGGGCACCGGCGCGTTCGAATGGCGCCCGACCGACGCGACGCATGCCTGGGTGCGCGGCACCTATGCCCGGTTCGAGGATGACGAATATCGCGACCGTATCGGCATATTGTGGAGCGAGGGCACGCTCCTGTCGGGATCGACCGACCGCGCCGCGACCTACCGCAACACCCGCATCGAAAAGCAGGTCCGCCACCGCAAGCAGGTCAACGAGATCTGGTCGGCGACCGCCGGGATCGAGCAGCGGCTGGGCGAAGGCACGATCCGCGCCGACGTGGCGTATAGCGAAAGCTCGCAGACCTATCCGCGTCGCGACGAACTGCTGTTCCGATCGTCGCTGCGGCCGACCTTGTCCTATGATTTCAGCGATTCCGACCTGCCCGGCTATTCGCTGTTCACCTCGAAGGAGCATCTCCAGCTCGGCACCTATAGCTTCCGCGAAAATGCCTATCGGTCGAACACGACGAAGAATGACGAATTCACCGTCGCCGTCCGCTCCGACCTGCCGGTCGGCGATCTCGTGACCTTCTCGACCGGGGGCAAATATCGCGCGCGGCATATCAATGCCGATGAGGAGCGGTTCCGCGATCGCCGTTCGTCCGCCGCACCGAGCCGGAGCCTGGCGGGGCTGTTGTCCGACCAGGAGTCGCGCAATTTCGGCTATGACCTGGGCCAGCGCTTCGACACCGGGCTGGTCGATGCCTATTTCGACGCGACCAAGGCGGCCTCGGAGCGTCGCCTGCCGCAATCGCTGACCGCCGACTATACCGCCGAGGAGAAGATCCTCGGCCTGTTCGGCATGGCCAAATATGTGAAGGACGGCACGACCCTGATCGCCGGGCTTCGCGTCGAGACCACCGATTTCGAGAGCAGCGCGCCCAGCGTCTCGCGCACCGGGGCGGTGACGACCGCGCGGGGGCATAATGGCTATGCCGATGTCTTCCCCAATTTGACGCTGCGCCAGGCCTTCACCCCCAACCTGATCCTGCGCACCGCGCTCAGCCGCGCGATCAACCGCCCCAATTTCCCGCAGATCGCCCCGCGCGTGCTGGAGACGACCGAGGGCAACACGGTCCGGGTCGAGTTCGGCAATCCCGACCTGAAGCCCACCTTGTCGAACAATGTCGATGCGGGCCTGGAATATTACATCCGGCCGCTGGGGGTGATTTCGGTCAACGGCTTCTACAAGGACCTGTCCGACTATCGCTACACGCTGACCAGCACGGGCGTTTACAATGGCGTGGGCGGCGCGATCCTCAGCCGTCCGGTCAATGCGCGGCGTGGCGAGCTGTACGGCGTCGAGCTGAACTGGCAGCAGCAGCTGAGCTTCCTGCCCGGCATGCTGGGCGGGTTGGGCGTGTTCGCCAATTACACCTATACCAAGGGGAGCGCGCGCTTCGACGGGACCTATGCCGGGCGCAGCCGCTTCGCGCTGCCGGGCCAGTCGACGCATATGTGGAATGCCAGCGTCTTCTACGAGCGCGGGCCGGTGAACCTGCGCGTCGCCTATACCAAGCGCAGCGACTATCTGGACGAGATCAACGCCGACAATCCCGCGCTGGATCTGTATTGGGAAGGGCGCGGCCAGCTCGACGTGACGGGCAGCGTGCAGCTGTCACGCGGCATCAACCTGTTCGCCGAGGGCAAGAACCTGACCAACACGCCGGGCGTCCGCTATTTCGGGCAGCGTTACCGGACCTATGAATATGAGAAGTTCGGCTACACCGTGTTCGGTGGCGTGCGGGTGAAGCTGTGAGGGCGGCGCTGACGGCGCTGCTGCTCGCCGGGTGCGCCAGCGTGCCCGGCGCGACGCCGATCGCCGCGCCGACCGTGGCGGCCAGCGCCGAGACCGATCCGGTCGACAGCACCTCCGATGCGGCCGACGATCCCGCCATCTGGCGCAACGCCGCCAATCCGGCCGCGAGCCTGGTGATCGGCACCGACAAGCAGGCGGGCATCCATGTCTATGACCTGGCGGGCAGGCGGCTGTCCTTCACCCCGGCCGCGCGGCTGAACAATGTCGATCTGCGCGAGACGGGGGGGCGGGTGATCGTCGCGGCCAGCGACCGCGCGGACAAGGCGCAGGCGCATGTCGCGCTGTTCACCCTCGACACCGTGGCGCGTCGGCTGGTGCCGATGGGCCGCTATCCGGTGGGGGCGGGCGAGGCGTATGGCATGTGCCTGTGGACCCGCGCCAGTGACAAGGCGCTGTTCGGCTTTGTCGTGCTGAAGGACGGGCGGATCGATCAGGTCCGCATCGACCTGTCCGGGGCGGCCCCGCGCGTCGAGACCGTGCGCAGCATGAAGCTGGGCAGCCAGGCCGAGGGGTGCGTGGTCGATGACCGGACCGGGCTGCTCTATGTGGCGGAGGAGGATGTCGGGCTGTGGCGCTTCGCGGCCGACCCCGCCGCACCCGGCACCGCCACCCCGATCGCGCGGGTCGACGGCCGCACCCTCGTCGCCGATGCCGAGGGGCTGGCGCTGGCACCCCGGGGCGCGAAGGGCGGCTATCTGGTCGTCTCCAGCCAGGGCGACAATGCCTATACGCTCTATCGCCTGCCCGGCGTGATCTATGCCGGGCGCTTCCGCATCGGCGGAGGGGCGATCGACGGGACCAGCGACACCGACGGGATCGAGCTGGCGCTGGGCGATTTCGGCCCCGCTTACCCCAAGGGCCTGTTCGTCGCGCAGGACGGCGACAATGCGCCCGATACCCAGAATTTCAAATATGTCGGCTGGGACAAGGTGCGGAAGGCGCTGGGGTTGTAGGGGAAGGCGCAGCATTCCTCCCCCGTAAGGGGAGAAAAGGGGGGGCCATTCCTTCGCCACGGCATTTGCGATTGCGGGACCGCTCATGCATGGCACGCGGGACAAGGTGCAACGCAAGCTGACGGACGGACCGATGGCCCGCCCCGTCTGGGGATGTTGAAATGAAGATTGCCGTTTTCGGCCTGGGCTATGTCGGACTGTCCAATGCCGTGCTGCTGGCCCAGCACAACCGGGTCGTCGCGGTCGACATCTCGGCCGAGCGGGTCGCGATGGTGAATGCGCGGACCTCGCCGATCATCGATGCCGAGTTGCAGGACTTCCTGACCGGCCGCGACCTGGACCTGTCCGCCACGACCGACGCGGCCGAGGCGCTGGCGGGCGCCGATTACGTCATCGTCGCGACGCCGACCAATTACGACATCGACACCAACAGCTTCAACACCCACTCGGTCGAGGCGGTCATCACCCTGGCCAAGACCCATGCACCGGAGGCCACCGTGGTGGTCAAGTCGACCATCCCGGTCGGCTTCGTCGACGATGTCCGCGCGCGGCTGGATACGACACAGGTCATCTTCAGCCCCGAATTCCTGCGCGAGGGGCGCGCGCTGCACGACAATCTCCACCCGTCGCGGATCATCGTCGGCGAACAGTCGGAGCGGGCGCGGATCTTCGCCGAGCTGCTGGTCCAGGGCGCCGAGAAGGCCGACATCCCGGTCCTGTTCACCGGCACCCGCGAGGCCGAGGCGATCAAGCTGTTCGCCAACACCTATCTTGCGATGCGCGTCGCCTTCTTCAACGAGCTCGACAGCTATGCGATCGCGGGCGACATGGACACGCGCCAGATCATCGAGGGCGTCGGCCTCGACCCGCGCATCGGCACGCACTATAACAATCCCAGCTTCGGCTATGGCGGCTATTGCCTGCCCAAGGACACCAAGCAGCTGCTGGCAAACTATACCAGCGTGCCGCAGAACCTGATCCGCGCGATCGTCGACGCCAACCGCACCCGCAAGGATTTCCTGGCCGACCAGATCATCGCCAGGAAGCCCGGCCGCGTCGGCATCTTCCGCCTGACGATGAAGGCGGGGTCGGACAATTTCCGCCAATCCTCGATCCAGGGCATCATGAAGCGGATCAAGGCCAAGGGGATCGAGGTCGTGGTGTACGAGCCGTCCCTGCACGAAGACGCGTTCTTCGGCTCGCGAGTGGTCCGCGACCTGGCCGCGTTCAAGGCCGATTGCGACGTCATCATCGCCAATCGCAACGACCCCGAACTGGCCGATGTCGCGGACAAGCTGTTCACGCGGGACATCTTCGGCTCGGACTGATCGCCCCCCATTCCTCCCCTGCAAGGGGAGGTGGCAGGCCGAAGGCCTGACGGAGGGGTGTCACCCTCTCGCGAGCGGGACACCCCTCCACCATGCTGCGCATGGTCCCCCTCCCCTTGCAGGGGAGGAATTCAATCACCGGCAGATCCGCACCCGCTCCCAGCCGCGATATTCGGTCCAGCAGCGATGATAGGGGCGATACGGCCGATAGGGCCGGTAGCCATAGCCCGCATCGCGCCAGCCATAACCCCCGTCATAGCCACCCCAATGCGGGGGCGGAGGCGGCGGAGGGGGCGGGGGTGGGGGACCCCAGCCCGGAGGCGGCGGAGGCGGGGGCGGTCCCCATTCCTGCGCACTGGCATTTGCACTGAGCCCCAGCGTTGCGATCGCGAGGCCGGCGACAATGATACGCGTCACCTTCATGACTGGTCCCTCCATGCCCATCACCGGGCATGGCACGGACGTATCACGCGCCGTGCTTCGCGAGGCTGAACGCGGTTGTTCTCTGGCGTTCAGGAATGTCGGGTTGGAGACGCGGGCACGCCTCAGGCGCGCTCCGTCGCCACCTCGCGTGCGACTGCGGTGACATCGCCAGGCGGGGTGTCCCGATCAAAGCGGGGGGGCGTCAGGACTCACTGAATGGACGCCTCGACTTTGGCGGCCGCAGGGTCCAGCAAGCCGATCAGAATCGCCAGTTCATAGCGGGTCTGGCCCTCATAGCCGCTGGTCATCCCGTCGATGGCGCCTTGGACGGACTTGCTGTCGGTGGCATTGAGGGGCAAGAGCCGGGCCGTCGCACGAAGGTCCGCGATACAGGCGACGATCGCATGCCTGCTATGGACATAATCGAGCGCCAGCCGTCGATCTTCGTCGGTCGCCGGTCGCCCCGACCGATCCCGCAATGCCTTTTCCGCCGCGAATCTCAGCGTTCCCGATCGCTCCCATGCCGGGTCGAAACAGGCCCGTGTGCGTGCCAGGGCAGCGGCCAGCACCGGGTCGTGGATGGGCGGTGGCGGCGGGGGAGGCGTGGCGCCCTCGATCATGCAGAAAGGCGGGTGGCATTCCTTCGGCATGCCATAGCTGTCGACGGCGTCGAGCGCGACATCGATCGTCAGGCGATAGGCCTGGTCATGGGCCAGCGCGGCGCTCGCCCGGCTCAGCCGGTATAGCGGTGTAAGCGCACGCACCAACGCGGCCTTGTCGATGGACTCGGGGGACAGGTAGATCGGCCGGCAATCGGACAGGCTGCCGTTCGTCCTGACGGCGCAATTGAACGACAGGCTGAAGTCGACGGCCGCCTCGCGAGGCGCCGCGCGGGTCAGCTCGGCAAGCGTCGGTTCCTTGGCGAATTCCGGCTGACTGTGCATTTCCCAGAAGCCGACCGTCGTATCGACGAAGCGGCCCGACGCGCGCAGCAATCGACTGTCCGGGGCAGGGGGCTGCGCGATGGCCGCCGTCGCGGTCGCGAAGGTCAGCCCCATGAAGACGAGACGTAGAAGCATCGCGACGATCTATCCGATTTTTGCTTTTATCTGAAACCTTTCCCGCAATGCCCCCTCAGAACAATTTCCGCACCCCGATCCGGATCGAGCGGCCGATCGGGTCGAGATAGGCGGGCTGGAAGCGGTTGGGGGTCTGGCCGTCGCGGTCGGTGACGTTGATCCGGTCGTTGAGCAGATTCTCGACCGCCATGCTGACGTTCAACCCCTTGGCCCAGGGCTTGTCGACGATCCTCTCGACCCTGATGAAGCTGTAGAGGACCAGCCAGGTCCGCCCCGAGAAATGCAGGTCCGAGGCGGCGATGTCGCTGCGGATGCGGGTCGGGCCCTGGATGCGGCCGAACACGCCCAGATTGGCGACCCCCTTCGAGACATGGGCGTTCAGCTCGACATCCCAGCGCGGCCGCCCGCCCGTGCCGTTCAGCGTCGCCCCGTCGAGCAGGTCGAGCACCGGCCCGCCGTCGCGCAGGGTCAGCCGGTCCTCCAGCCGGTAACTGGTCGTCGCCGACACCATCAGGAAACCGGGCTGCTTGCGCGGGCGGGGGCGGGGGCGCGGTCTTGGCGGCATCCGGGGCGGGAGGCGCGGCGGGGGGCGGGGGGCTCTTGCCCAGCTGGGTCTGCACGTCGAAGGTCAGCCGCAGCTTGCGCTCGCGCTCGAACGCCAGATTGACCGGGCGCAGGTCGACGCGGGTCAGCGCGCCCAGCGCGTCGCGTGCGAACAGGTCGGGAAAGACGCGCTGGAACGCCGGGGTCGCCCCGCCCAGCGAGGCGGCCTGGTTGTCGATCCGCGTGTCGAGATAGTCCAGGCTGAGCCGGATCTCCTTGTCCTTGATCGGCTGCACCGCCAGGCCCAGCGTCGTCACCCGCCGCTTTTCGGGGGCCAGGTTCGGATTGCCGCCCATGATCGTGGTGACCAGCGTGCTGCGCCCGGTGACGAAATCGAAAAAGGGCGTGTTGGGCGTCGCCACGACCGGCGCGACCAGCTGGGTCACGGCGGGCGCGGCCTGCGCGACATTGACCGAGGCGTTGAGCTGCACGGGGCGGAACGGCGTCCAGTTCAGCCCCAGATTGGAGGTGCCGAGCCGCCCGAAGCCCGACACCTGCGACACGCCCGCCATGCCGCTGAGCTGCAATTCGCCCAGAAAGCCCAGCGAGCCTTCGCGCGCCGAGGCGAGCGGCACGCTGGCATTGACGCTGGCCCCGCGCGTGGTGCGCCCGATGCCGTCGGCGGGCAGCGCCAGATCGGTGCGCGCATCGCTGTCGACCCGCGCATAGTCGGTGGTGACGGTCAGCATCGCCTCGCCCGCGGGCAGGCGGGCGACCGGGCCGTTGGCGGTCGCCTTGACCCCCAGCGTGTCCGACACCGCGCGGCTGCGGTTGAGGTTGCGCTCGGTGGCGAGGGCGGGATCGATCGCCGCCATCGGATCGCCCCCGGCATCGATCGACGCCTGGAGCGCGCCCAGCGGCACCCCCGTCTCCGAGGTGCCGCGCGACACCATCCGGTCGTAATTGCCGGTGATCGCCCAGCTCCAGCGCCGGACATCGCCGGTCAGCGTGCCCCCGCCATGCAGCGCCATGCTGGTCGTCCGCTGGTGCAGCACGCTGCCGGGCAGATAGCGATAGAGCAGCGTGTCGTTGGCAAAGGGAAAACTCCCCGCGCCGCCCGGCACGCGCAGCAGGGCGGGGGCCAGCCCGTTGAGCCCCTTGGACTGGACCGCCTCCATCGACAGGATCAGCGAGCCCGACATGGTCTTGCCGAGCGGCGCGGCCAGGCTGGCCTCGCTATGGATGGTGTCGCTCAGCGGCTGGAGCGTGCGATAGGGGCCCAGGTCGGTAACCCCGGCCGGGCTGTTCGCATAGGCGGCCAGCGACCCCCGCGCGGCCGGATCGACCGGCACCCCCGCCATCGTCACCGCCCGCCCCGCCAGCGTATCGAGCCGGGGGTCCAGGCTGGCGCCGTCGACGCCCGTCACATTGCCGGTCGTCGCATAGAGCGTCTCGGGATCGGGGACGATGTCGCGCTGGCTCTGGAGCACCGGGTCCTGGCGCAGATGCGACACGTTGAAGGTCAGGCGGCGCGGCCCGTCGATCCGGGCGGAGGTAACTTCGGTGTATTTGGTGCCGCCCCCGCCCTCGGTGGTGATGCCGGGCAGCACATGGACGGTGACCGCGCGGAATTTCTTCTTGGTGATGAAGTTCATCACCCGGACATTGGGCGGATAGCCGAAGCGCGCCGCCTCCTGCTCGGGCAGCACCTCGACCTTCTCGATCGCCTCATAGGGCAGCGACTGGAATTCGGAAAAGCCCGACACGCGCCGCCCGTTGAGCAGCATGACCGGATCGCCCCCGCCCGACGAGCTGGCCAGCGCCTTCACCTTCTTCAACAGGTCGCTCAGGCTGCTGACCCCCAGCGCGTCGAGCGCCTGCGCATCGAGGACCGCGACCGGCTCGACCGCGCCGACGACCGAGCCGGGGATGCGCTTGCCGGTGACGGTGACTTCGGGTGGGGGGATGTCGGTGGTGGCGGGGGGCGGCGCGGTCTGCGCTTGGAGCGGTGTCGCCAGGCCCCAGGCCAGCGCGATCGTCGACCATCCCGCGCGACACCCGGGCCGCGCGCTCCCCTTGTAGAACATCGTCCAGCCACTCCCATCGCCGACGTGATGGGCCCTTCATACTGTGGCGATGATGTCACAATTAAGGCGAATTTCTTCGGGAGGGTTGACTTATCCGGCGGGGCCTCTCGCCCGGTCCGGAATTCCCCCCTGATCGAAGCCACTTACAGGAGCGGCAGGACCGGTTCGCCGCAGAGCGGGGCGGGCGCGGCGCGACGCCGCAGGACGCCGTGCATCACGCGCAGATAATGGTCCGCGCCCTGTTCGATGGCGAAGCGCCGCGCCTGGTGCAGCGTGCGGTGCGCGTCCTGCGCTCCCGGCCGGGCCCGCGCGATCGCCGCGGCAAAGCCCGCCGCGTCGCCGACCGGCACCAGCGTCCCGAGCGTCCCCTGCTGCAACAGCGCGGCCATCGACCGGCTGCAATCGGTGGCGATGATGCCGATATTGGCGGCCAGCCCCTCCAGGATCACCGCGGGCACGCCTTCATAGTCGGAGGACAGCAACAGCATGTCATACTCCCCCAGTCGCCCCGCCGGATCGGTGACATAGCCGCGAAAATCGACCCGGTCCGCGACGCCGAGCGTGGCCGCCAGCGCCTCCAGCGCGGGCCGCTCGGGCCCCTCGCCGAACAGGGTCAGCGTGTCGGCGGGATCGCTGCCCGCCGCGAAGCCGCGCAGCATCAGCGCGAGATTCTTCTGCGGCGCGAGCCGCGCGATGGTGACGAAGCGCCGCCCCGCCACAGGCGTCCGCGCGGCCACCGGCGTCCGAAGCGCCATGATCTGCGCCTCGGACAGCGCCGGGTCGGGGATGATCGCGACGCGGGCGGGCGACACGCCGACGCATTGCACGATCTCGGCGCGCATCGGTTTTTCCATGCCGACGAAATGGTCGATCGCCAGCCCCTGGATGCGCAGCCAGATGCGGTAGAAGAACCGGTAGAACCAGGACGCGTCGGTGCGATCGAGATTGTTGCTGATCTTGGCGACGATCGGCGGGCAGTTGCGTCCCAGGATCAGCTTCAGCATCACCGCGACAAAGGCATAGGTGTTGCCCGCGCAGAACAGCATGTCCGGCCGCATCGTCCGCACCGCGCGCGGCAGGGTGGCGACCATCCAGATCGTCTCCCAATGCGCGATGCCCGGCCAGCGGCGCCGGGGCGTGACGAAGTCCAGCCCCGCCCCGACATCCCGCGCCATCGCGCCGTCGGTCCGCCCCAGGAACAGCGGCGCATCGACACCGCTGTCCCGCCAGCGCCGGACGAGCCGCAACGCGATCCGCTCGACCCCGCCCGGCTCGAAACTGTGAAGGAAGGTCAGGACGCGCAAAACGCCGTCCACCCCGATCGCCGCAGAGGATCCACCGAAAGCCCGCCCATATTTCCGGCCGATAGCATGACTGACGGCAAAAACGATACCTTGTCGTGACGTATTCGTGATGAGGGGGGCGGCGGTCGGACGCGGGCCATGTTGACCGATCCCCAATGATACACCATCACATCGCCATCGATCCATGATGCGCAGGCGATGGGAGGCGTGACAGCGTGAACCGGGAGCTTCTCCTGATCCTGCTGACCGGGACATTGGTCGTCGTGGCGGTGGTCGCGGCGATACCCTGGTTCCGCACGAGCCGCCCGTTGCACGGGTCGCCGATCGCCGCGACGGGCGATGCGCTGGCCGCCGGTATCTTTCTGGGCGCAGGCCTGATCCACATGCTGCCGGACGCGGCGCAGGGCTATGCCGCTTATGGCACCGGCTATCCCTGGCCCTTCGTCATCTGCGGCGCGACGATCCTGGGCCTTGCCCTGCTCGAGCATCTGGCCTTGGGCAGCGGCCGTTCCGCCGTCCCCGCGCTCGCGGCCGCCATCGCGCTGGCGGCGCACAGCTTCCTGGCCGGGGCGGCCCTGGGCGCCACGTCGCGCGAAGCCGCGGTCCTGGCGCTGTTCCTCGCGCTGATCGCGCACAAGGGGGCGGCGTCGTTTTCGCTGGCGCAGGTGCTCACCGAAAGCCCGCTCTCCCGCCGCAGGGCCCTGACGATGCAGAACATGTTCATCGCCGCGCTGCCGCTCGGCGTCGCGCTGGGGGCGGTGGCGATACGGCAGGAACGGGCCTGGCCCCTGGCCAAGCCGACCATCCTGGCGCTGGGCGCGGGCACCTTCCTGCATTTCGGCCTGCAACGCCATCGCGCCCGCGCGCCCACGTCCGGCAGGGCGCGATGGGTCATGCCCTGGTTCGGCTTTGCACTGATGGCGCTGATCGCGGTCGTGGACTGAATTTGCGCGTCATCGTTGCGATTGGGGGGTGGACGACGGCAGTTGCGTCCCGTTTCCCCGTCGATCCGGCACCATTTCGGGGAAGAGCCATTGGGACCGGATTGCGAGACGCCAGCGGCGGAGGCAGGCGTGCTCAGGCCCATCGAGCAACGCCGTCCCGTGCGGCCATTCCCAAACGAGAATGGCTGGAAGCTACCACGAGCAGACATTCCGCTAACACCCAGTAGCAGGCACTCCGGCATGAAACTAATCTAGCTCCGTGTGGGATGAATTGCCTATTTCGACGTTGGTCGGCCTCGCCGCTGCCGCAGTGGCAGTAGGGATCGGCCTCGGCTTTCTGGCGAAGTCAAAAGCACGCACCACCCTCTTGGTAATATGGGCCGGGTTACCGTTCTTGCTTTCACTGGCTGCGAATGTTTTTACCGTCCTGGACACCCGCGTTTTCGATGCCACAGCGTTCTTCGGCTTTACCGCCGTTTTTGGCCTTTTGCTAACGCCACCTTGGGCATTGCTAATCCTGTTGCCGTTTAATCTTGTCAGGCGTTGGCGCGAGATCGAAGCGGGAATTGATTACCGGATCGGCAGCTAACCACCGAACTCGGTCGTTCCTGATATTCGATCCCGATAGGGATTAGATCCTGCGCGGCAGGTGCTTTCATCCGTACTGCAAGGCGGCAGCTATCAGGATCGCCACGCCGACACTGGCAAGAGCCAATCGGCCCCTTTGATGGCCGACATTGATCGTCCAACCAAGCGCCTTGACGCGCTTTGGAACAATCACGCGGGGATCGTCGGCATCATGATAAAGCCCGAGTAGATCATACCCCTTGCTCACCGTGCAACCCCCGTCTCGATACCGGATGTTCCATATATCGCAGACGATCACGGTGCGTCGATAGTTCGCATTTCCCTATCCGCCGCGGGTTTGGAGAAGCCGCACGCATTCTCCTTTCCCGATCGATTCCGGGAGCGCCCACAGCGTCTCGCTCGTCGTTTCCGATCGGCAAGGCTGGTGTGTTGAGACAATCGCGCCGGACCTGATAAACGCGATGGAATGAAACTATGGCGGCTTACGCGACCACAATATGTCGCCCTCGATGGGGCGGGTGCGGCGAAATCGGGTGGGCGCTATTCATCGCCCGGCGTCCCATTGGTCAACTTCGCAAGTGAGCCGGGATTAGCGGTCTTGGTAGCACTGCGCTATGTCCAGGCCACCCCGGCATTCTCCGACGACGATTTCGTTTTGGGTTGGACGACCATCGATTGTGATGTCGAGCGGGTTCCCCACGCATTGGGCAGCGAGGCAAAGGTCGCTTTCGTCGACGCCTGGGCAAAGCAGCGGCGGTCGCTCGCCATTGCCGTCCAGTCCGCCGTCCTGCCCGAAGCCGACATAATTTTGATGAACCCGCTGCACGCCGACGCGGCCGACATAGCCCCTCTGTCCACCCGACCTTTCCGCTTCTCGGAGTGTCTGCATCGACCGCCGATGTTGGAACGATACACCGCAGGCTGACGCTTACCGCCTCTCGGACCGCAAACCCCCTATATCCACCGCCAGGCCCGCGCTCAGAAACGCAGCGGCGACAAGACAATCATGGCGGTTCAGAGGCCATCGGCTCAAGCCTGACAACCGGCTCAACAGCCAGGCCAGTCCTGTTGCGGCGATATTCCATGGTGTTCGCCACCGTGGCTTGCGCATCGCTGCGCGACTCAATCGCGAGAGGAGGGATGACATGGCGCGATGCTGATCGATGCCCTTTCCTTCGTCAAACGGGGGCGGGGCCGTTCGACATGGCCCTCTTTATCCTTGCCTTTGCCCGCAAAGCGACCCACCCGCGCGTTTCATGAGCAAGGGACAGGGGCAAAGCGGGTGGCGGGGGCAGGCTTTAGTCCTGCTGCTGCTGACGCTGGTCGCGCTGGTGGTGCGGGCGCGGACGTTCGGGAATCCGGTGATCGGGTTCGACGAGCAATATTATCTGCTGGTCGGCGACCGGATGCTCCATGGCGCGATGCCCTATGTCGATATCTTCGACCGCAAGCCGATCGGGCTGTTCCTCCTCTATGCGGGGGCGCGGTGGCTGGGGGGGGACGGGTTCCTCGCCTATAAGCTGGTCGCGACCGGCTTCGTCATCGCCACCGCCTTCGGTATCCAGCGCGTCGCGCGGGGCTTTGCGGGGCCGGGGGCGGCGGTCGTGGCGGCGATCCTCTATATCCTCTGGCTGAACCTGATGGAGGGGGAAGGGGGCCAGTCCCCGGTCTTCTACAATGCGGCGATGCTGGTCGCCGCGAGCGCGGTGCTGCGCGCGGTCGAGGGGCGGGGGCGGCTGTTTTCCTGCGGCGCGGTCGCGATGGCGGCGGTGGGGCTGGCGCTCCAGGTCAAATATTCGGTGCTGCCCGAGGGGTTCGCGTTCGGCTGCATCCTGCTCTGGCAGGGCTGGCGTGAGCGGGTGCCGCTGGGGCGGCTGGCGGGGATGGCCTTGGTCTGGGTCGCGCTGGCGCTGTTGCCGACGCTGGTCGCCCTGGGCAGCTATGCCGCGATGGGGCAGGGGCAGGCCTGGCTCTTCGCCAATATCGTCTCGCTCGGCGGACAGGCGGCGCGGCCGCTGGCCGACGAGCTGGAGGGGCTGGCCGCCTGTGTCGGCATCCTGTCGCCGCTGGGGCTGGCGATCGGTTTCGGGCGGCCCTGGCGCCATGTCCCGGCGGAGCGGCGCGAGGGCTTTCGCCTGCTGCTCGTCTGGCTGGCGGTCGCGGGCGCGGCGGTCCTGCTCTATGGCCGGTTCGGCAGCCCGCATTATGCGCTGCCCATCGTCCTGCCCGCCACGCTGGTCGCCGCCCCCGCGCTGGCCCGCTGGCGCCGCGCCGGGATCGCGGCCTTCCTGCTGGCGATCGGCGCGGCGGGGCAGATCGTGCTGCACCTCAGCGAGCGGACCAAGGGCGGCGCGGCCGAGGCGCAGGCCGTCGCCGTTGCCGCGATGCCGACGCGCGGCTGTCTCTATGTCTATGACGGCTATCCGGCGCTTTACCTGCTGACGCATAGCTGCCTGCCGTCGAAATGGGTGTTTCCGGGGCATCTCGCCACCCGGGACGAGGCGAGCGCGGCCGCGATCGGCGTCGATCCCGTCGCCGAGGTCCGCCGCATCCTGGCCGCGCGGCCCGGCGCGATCGTCGACGATTATCCGCGCTTCGCCTTCGGCAACCCGGCGACCCGCGCGGTGCTGCGCGAGGTGCTGGCGCGCGACTATCACCTGGCCGCCTGCGTGCCCACGGGGCCGAGCCGGGTGCGGCTGGTCTATCGGCCGGGCGCGGGGGCGGGGGCGGCGGGGTGTCCGGGTGCGGCGTTGCTGAATCGATAGCCGTTTCTCCCCCTCCCGAGGTAGATAAAACCGTATACTATATCGACAGACGCGACAGGCTCGGCCACTATGCCCGCCATGATCCCGCTGATCCTCCTCGCCGCCCAGCTCGCCTCCGAGACCATCCACAGCCGGGGCAATCCGATCCTCGCCGATGGGCGTTACTATTCCACCGACCCCGCGCCGCTGGTCGATGGCGACACGCTGTGGATCCTGGCGGGGCGCGACGAGGCGCCCAGCGGCGTCAACGACTTCATCATGAACGAGTGGCAGCTGCTCTCCACGAAAGACCCCGCCAGCGGCGTGTGGCGGCACTATCCCGCCATCGCCCGGCCCGAGCGCGTCTTCGCTTGGGCCGAGCCGGGCCGCGCTTATGCCGGGCAGATCGTGAAGGGGCGGGACGGGCGCTTCTATCTCTATGCGCCGGTGCTCCAGCGGGACGGCGGGGCGAAGGACCGGTTCGCGATCGGCGTGGCGGTGGCCGACCGCCCGACCGGGCCGTGGCGCGACGCGCACCCCTCGGGCCCGATCATCTCGCAAACGGTGCCGGTGGCCAACGACATCCAGAATATCGACCCGACCGTGCTGATCGACGATGACGGCCGTATCTATATCTATTGGGGCACGTTCGGGCGGCTGCGCGCGATGGAGCTGGCCCCCGACATGGTCACCCCCAAGGGCCCCGAGCAGGTCGTGACCGGCGCGACCGGCTTCTTCGAGGCGCCCTGGATCATGAAGCGGCGCGGCACCTATTATCTGCTCTACGCCGCCAACACGACCGGGCCGGGCAGCGCCTGTACGCCGACGCTCTATCATGCGTGCCAGGCCTATGCCTCGGCGCCGAGCCCGATGGGGCCCTGGACCTATCGCGGGGTGGTGCTGCCCCCGGTGTCGTCGACCACCTCGCATGCGGGGGCCGTCCCGTTCAAGGGACGCTGGTATCTGGCCTATCACACCGCCGATGCGAAGGGCGGGGGGCATTTCCGCCGCTCGGTCGCGCTCGATCCGATGGCGTGGGACGACAGCGTCTCGCCGCCCGCGATCCGCCCCGTAAAGCCGAGCAGGGCGCCCGCCCCGCCGCCCCCGCCGACGCGCAACCGGGCACTGAGCGCCTGGGCCACCGCCTCCAACGCGCCCGGCCCGGTGCAATATTGGATCGCCGCACTGAACGACGGCGTGGTGCGGGCAAGTCCGCTGCCGCCCGATATGTGGGGCAACTGGACGAAGCAGAATCCGGCGAGCGCCTGGATCGAATATCGCTGGCCCCGGCCGGTGACGCTGAACGGCGCGCGCATCCGCTTCTTCGCCGACCATCCCGCCGGCGCGGACGAAGGCGTCGCCCCGCCCGCCGCCTGGCATCTGGAATATTGGGGGCAGGGGAGCTGGCGGCGGATCGCGGGAACCTATCCGACCGGGGTGGAGCGATTCCAGGAGGTGCGCTTCGCCCCCGTCACCACCCGCTGCCTGCGCGCGGTGATGGACGCGTCGGGGGCGGGGGACCGCCATGCGGGGCTGGCGGTGGAGGAATGGGAAGCGCTGTCGCCCGGCCCCGCGCCGGTCACGCCGCGACCGGCCGACGCGCCTGCTGCCTGTTCGGGTGCGTGAAGCGGCCGCGCCGCCATCATCGCCAGGAGATGGGGGTGAACAGTCCCGCCCCGGCGCGATGCGCGGGGTCGCTCCACGCGATGAAATCGGCCTGGGTCCTGGCGGGGCGCAGCCGCATCGGCCTGCCATGGAAATAGCCCTGCTGCCATAGGCTCCCCGCGTCCTGGGCGATATCGGCCTGTTCGCGGGTCTCGATGCCTTCGACGATGGTCAGGGCGCCGATCGACCGGGCGATGCCGACCAAATGCCGGAACAGCGCCGCGCCGGTGGCGCTCGCCCCGGCCTGCTGCACGAACGCGCCGTCGATCTTGATGATCGCGGGCTGCAACGCCAGCGCGGTGGCGACGGACGAATGCCCCGCCCCGAAATCGTCCAGCGCGACGCGCACGCCGGCGGCCTGGAGCTGCGCGCAGAATGAGGCAGCCCTGTCGATGTCGGCAAAGGGCGCGGTTTCGGTGATCTCGACGATCAGGCGGCGCGCGATCGCGCGATCGCTCCGCAGCATCGCCACCACATCGCTCCAGCCATCGGGATCGGTGCTGGCGGCGGACAGATTGACGCCGAGGACCGCGACGGGATCGGATCGCAATGCTTCGATCACGCGGCGGACGATGAGCCGGTCGAAGGACAGGCTTCCGCCGCAACGCTCGATCATCGCCAGCGTCGCGTGCGGCGCGGCGTCCCAGCCATCGGTCTCGGGGAAGCGCACCAGCCCTTCGTGATACAGGATCGCGCCGCCCGGCCGGACGTCGCGGACGGGTTGCCACACCAGCGCCATCGATGCCGACGGGCATGCCATCATAGCCCCTCCATCGCCGCGATCGGCCCCGGTATCTTCGCGGTCTGCCCATGGCCCGTCGTCGGAATGTCGCGCCACCTTCCCCCCCTGTCGTCGCGATCCGCCGCAGATCGCCGCCCGGTGACGCAATAGCCAAAACTGTAACAACCGGGTCGTCAGCCATTGAACAGAATTCAAACCATAATCCCGCTATCTTCGGGACCTTCAAACCGGGGAGAGGCTTCGAACATGCCTTGGTCGATGTACGACGCGAAGGGTCAGCGGAAGTATCTGACGCGGGACGAGCTGCAATCGTTCATCAAGCTGACGCGATGCTATCCTCCCGAGATAGAAATATTCTGCCTGATCGTTGCTTATACCGGATGCCGGATATCCGAAGCGCTGGCGCTGGAGGAAAGCAATATCGACTTCCATCAACAGTGCATCGTCATCAAATGCCTGAAGAAGAGAGATAAAGTCATGTTCCGATCGGTCCCGGTCAAACGATCGATCATCAGCAAGTTGCGCCACGGGCTGGAAAAGGGCCAGCTGCCGCCCGAACGATTATTCCCCTGGTGCCGGATGACCGGCTATCGCCGCATATGCGAGGTCATGCAAGCCGCTGGAATCCGGGGAAGCTATGCGACCCCCAAAGGCTTGCGCCATGCCTTTGGCGTCAACGCCGTGCAGTCCGGCGTGCCCCTGAACATGGTCCAGCGCTGGCTCGGCCATGCCGACATCAAGACGACCGCGATCTACACCCACGCCACGGGGCACGAAGAACGAAACCTCGCCAAACGCATGTGGCACGGAGTCTGAGGCAGGCGGGACGTATCGACGCCCATGACTGCGCCAGGCAAGTCCTTGGAGGGTCAAGGACTTACACAATCATATTGCGGCATGTTACAGTTTTGGCTATTTTGAAACTCAGTTAACCATTGAAAAACAATGGCTTCGCCTGCGTTAGCCATGCTTCTTTACAAAATCTTACGAAAAAGAAAACCCAAACCGCGCCAGGCGGTCGGTGATCGAGCACGACGTTCGGATGGGTCCCGTTCCTGGTCGGATATTCGGGCCCTCATTCGCTGTTTCGTATGGGGCGTCCACGGACGATCTCTGCGTCATAGGGTTACCGACGGGCAACTGGCGCGGGAGTTTGACGCAGCTGCTTGCAGGGAGGCCCAAAACTGGGTTCGCGCTGTGGCCACGTTGGTATATTCCCTTGATTCTTTTTTTGAGGTGCACGGTGTTGGGAACAACAAGCTCAATAGGCTGACCGTATTATCTATTTTACATAACAAATATTATCGAGCACTTCGGCAGCCCTTGATCGCTAACATGCCGGCCGCCATTGCCGTTTGGCTTGACTTCAATGGCGCCCCACGGACATTCCTTCTCCCACGTTAATCCGCGTCAGGCGCACGAGGTGATTTGCGCGACCGGTACGCTTGACAAGACCGACCCTCCCGCATGCGCAACGCCAAAAAGCTGCATCACTAGGGCGTGGGGCAGTTCGAAATTGCCCAAGCTATAAAGGTCATGACCAGTCTGCTCGACCCCTAGGCCCTGTCTGCATTTGAGGATTCCCATTGCCGGTAAGTTCTGATTCAAGGCTGGCGAACGAGCCAGATCATGAGCAGGCGAACGCTGACGGACGAGCAATGGGAGCGGATTGCGGAACATCTTCCTGGGCGGGATGGACTGCGTGGGCGCAGCGGGGTCGATAATCGGCTGTTTGTGGATGCGATTTTGTGGATGGCGGGCAATGCAGCACGCTGGCGTGATCTGCCGGAGGCGTTCGGCAAATGGAGCGGGGTCCATGCGCGGTTCCGCCGTTGGTCGCACGCTGGCGTTTGGGAAAAGCTGTTCCATGCGATGGCCGACACGCCGGACTTCGAATACGTGCTGATCGACAGCACGATCTCGAAGGTCCATGCCGATGCAAGCGGCGCAAAAGGGGGGCTGAAGCTGCCGCGATTGGCCGTTCGCGTGGCGGACTGACGACCAAGCTACACGCGGCCGTCGACGCCATCGGACTGCCGATCCGTATTCACCCGACGCCGGGGCAACGTGGCGACGCTCCCCAGGCGCTGGATCTGCTGAAAGGCCTGCGCGGCGTCGGTCATGTCATCGCCGATGCTGCCTGCGGTGCCGATCCGCTCCGCATCTTCATTGCCGATGATCTCGGCACAACGGCGCAGATCAAGGCTAATCCCAGCCGGACCCGAAAGCCGGCAATCGACTGGCGGCTCTACAAAGAGCGCCACCAGATCGAGTGCTTCTTCAACAAACTTAAACGCTTCCGTCGCATGCGCCATGATCTGGATACGATAAATGCAGATGATCTGGCCCCCGTTTCACCGGACGGATTCAAGCGGTTGCAGAAACCAGTGCGCGATGTTCGCGCGGTGAACGCATTTTGAGCCCTGAATGGGGGGGGGTTGTCGTTGTAGTCCTCGGTCCATCTGGCCAGCGATGTCAACGCGGTGGGAGCATCAGGCAGCGGCGAGACGCGGACGTAATCGCGCTTGAGGGTATGAACGAAGGCCTCCGAGATGCCGTTGGACTGCGGGCTGCGGACGGGCGTGAAGCAGGGTTTGAGGCCCAGCTGCCGGGCAAAGGTGCGTGTTTCGCGGGCAGTATAGGTCGAGCCGTTATCGGACAGCATCTCGACCGGCACGGGCGCGCGCATACCGCCGAAGCGGGTTTCCACGGCTTCCAGCATGATGTCGCGCACGTCCGAGCCGCTGATGCCCGCATTGGCAACCGCGCGCCAGGCGATGATCTCGCGGTCATGGGCGTCGATGATGAAGGCGCCGCGCACGACCTCGCCGTTCCAGCAGGTGAACTCGAAGCCGTCCGAGCACCAGCGCAGGTTCGAGCGGATCGCCACCACGACGCCGTCATGGCCATAGTCGGCCCGCTCGGTATAGCGCCGCGCCAGCAGCAGGCGGTCCGCGGCCATGATGCGGTAGACGCGCTTGTGATTGACCGGCGCCAGTCCTTCGGCGCGTTGCTGTCGATTGAGGACCGCCGCGATGCGGCGGTAGCCGTAGGTGGGCCGCTGCGCGGCGATCTGGCGGATACGGGGCAGCAGGTCCGCGTCCCCGGCCTTGGCGTACGGCCCGCGCGTCCGGGTGCGGCCGGTCAGGCGGTCGTACACCGTCGAGCGCCCGACCCCGAGCGTGCTGGCGACCAGGCTCACCGGATAGTCTCCGGCAGCGGCGAGTGCATGAGTAAGCTCGCTTTTTTTGGGCGCGACCGTTCCAGCGCCTCCTTCAGGATCTCGACCTCCAGCGTCTTGCGGCCGAGCTGGCGCTCCAGTTCGCGGATGCGGTTGTCCATCTCGCGGACCTGGCGATTGCTGGTCACGTCGTCGTCGCCAGCCACCGCGACGCTCCCGCCCTCCAGCATCAGCCGCCGCCAGCGGTACAGCAGGTTCGGCGCCACGCCGTTGCGGCGCGCCACCACCGAGATGCTCTCGCGACCGTCGAGTGTCTCCTCGACAATCCTCAGCTTCTCAGGCGTGCTCCAGTGACGGCGACGACCGCCGTCGGTGATGATCTCGGACACGGACATAAGCCTATGCTTAGGGGATAGCCCCAAGCCTCCTTCTTAGGCTTGAATCCGTCCGGTCGAAATGGGGGCCAGCTCAGCAGACAAGACCTAAATTGTAGACTTCGTCGCCCGAGATCTGACCCTGACCGAGCAGGCCCGCCTGCTGAACGCCGTCCCGTGCGCCGAACCCACCATCCTGGCCGCCTTGATTGGTAAACTCCCCGTACTTCGGCTCGCTCTAGCGAGCAAGCTCCCCGCCCTCACTTTCATGCGCAATGGGATGCGCGCCAAGGACCAAGGCGCCACAGGCAATTGGCATCGCCATCGCACGACAATTCCTCGTCATCCTCAACGTCATGATCTGAGAACGACAGCCTATCGCTCTCGCATGATCATTACAATTGCCCTCCGCCATGCAACACAAGGTCTTATTTCCGGAACCGCAGAGCTGGCTCCAGGCCGGGCATAAATCCCAGGAGACCTGCAGCCAGCCAGAATATCAGTCACTTTTCCTGTAGACGTGCGTTTTATTGCCAATCCCTTGCGACAAAATACCACGAATACCCGTTCTTAGTTTTGTATCCGCCTGAAGAATCTTATCAATCACTGGTTGTTCCGGACGTCCACGAAATGACGTAACATGAAAGTTGTCATCATCTCTCAAAGGATTATCAGAGAAATAATAATTTGAAACGCAACGACGAAAATTATTTACGCGGATTGGGCTCACCGAATGCCAAGACTTATCATGAGTCCCCATGACGGCTAAGCGGTTGAACTTGCTCCAAATCGTTATTTGCTTACCTTCAACGCCGTCAGGCCAGAGCTCCAGATTTCCGCCATTTTCCTCTTTCCAATCTTCCGAAACATAGAACAGAAGATTGAGAATCCGCCATTTTTCTCTATCTTTGTCATGCGAGTTGTCGATATGAGGATTAAGATACTGTCCCTCACCCATTAGAGATATGCCACCTGCATACAGATGCTCATCAGGAAAAAGGGTGTTCGCGCCGATCATTTCTCCAATAAGTTTCACTATCCTACTATCTTGGAAGGCATAAACAGCCTCCTCCAGGATAGGATTGTAATTATCCATCTGCGCGGCAATATATTTATACTCTCTGATCGTTTTTTTTAGGCGCATGGATTCGGGCGCAGGAAACGCCAAGCCGATGGATCTTGTGACTTCCAAAGGCAAAACGTCATCAATATAGAAATAAGGTATACCATGAGATGAAGAAATTATCATCTCCTGTATTCTATCTTTCTCGTTCTCCAGGCGTGCGAGGATAAAATCGGCCATCGTGTTACGGTTAACTAGGCCCTCAATCTCAGCTGTAATATCGCTCACAACCTACCTCTCTATTCTATTCGACATGCCCGAAATACCGGCCAATGCCAAAATCGCTACTATATGATGCGCCTATCGTACCGCGCAAGTTTGTGGGTGGCCAAGCTTGGCGCTTGCGTTGCCAACCTTATGACTCAATGCTAATCCCTCAAAGGTAATCACCATACGCCATAATTTGCCCGTTTTCCGCTGTTGCAGATACCCCCGTTCGCCCAATCGGCATATGGCCAAGAGCAAGGATTTTCGCCGTTGAGACGTCGCGCACCTCGCATCCGATGGATGCCGGCCGAGCAACTGATTCTGATCGCGCTGTTCGTCATTCTCATGTTGTTCGGTGGCGCATCGCGAGCTGACGAACCCGTCCAGGTGATTGTGCGAATGAGCGCAATCCTCGCATTGATGTATGCCATATTCAGCCGTCCCGCCAAACTTGATCGCGCTACCGGCCCCGTCATGGTCGGTCTGGCCGCGGCGGCCTTCCTAGTTGCCGTCCAGCTTATTCCCTTGCCATTCTCGATTTGGTCGTCCCTTTCTGGGCGCGAACTGTATGCACAACAGGGTTCTTTAATAGGCATGAGCAAGATATGGCGACCGCTGACGCTGTCGCCCGATCAAACCTGGAACGCACTGCTGTCGCTTATCGTGCCCATTTCAGTGGTCGCACTGCTCACAAAAATGCATTATCGCCAGCGGGCTGAATTTCTTTCAGTGGTATTGGCTGTCGTGGGCTTCAGCATAATTATCGTACTGGCAAGACTGATGTCGGGTAGTGGTTGGATAGCATTGAGGCAATCGACTGATGGCGGAGGTAGCGGGATCTTCGCCAACCGCAATCACCAGGCTTTGTTGTTCGTCATCGGACTTCCGATGCTAGCGGTATGGGTTACAGGTCACAAGCTGTCGCGCATGACGCCTTGGCTGAGATGGGGGGCGGCGGCCACTGGTGCCCTATTGCTGATCATCTTAATTCCGGCAACTGGCTCGCGCACGGGCTTGTTGCTCGGTGCTGCCGCACTGGTGATGGCCCTCACCTTTCTATCGGACACGGCAAAGCGACTCCTTCAGAAGGTTAAAAGGCGCCGTACCCGCAAGTTGTTGGTCGCGGGCATGCTATTTGGATTTATTGGCTTAATCGGCCTCACTTCCACCCTAAATCGTGCTGAAAGCGTGCAGCGATTGATGGCCATGGATATTGCCGGTGATACGCGCGCACGCTTGTTCCCTCGCGTTGTGGAGATGACTTCAGCCTTTTTCCCGGCGGGGGCGGGCTTTGGAACTTTCAACCTGGCGTTCCGCCGCTTTGAGGGTTTGAATGACCTCAAGCTTACATATTTTAATCAAGCTCATGACGATTTTGTCCAGATCGTTCTAGAGGGTGGTTTATTGGGCACGCTGATTTTGGCCGTCGCGCTAGGATGGCTGGCGTTCCAGATGGTCATTGCTTGGCGATCCCCGCCGAATCGTACCGCCACACGCCTCGCCCGCCTCGCATCGGTTCTGATGATACTGATGCTCGGCGCCAGCGTCGTGGATTACCCATTGAGGACCCCCTTGATGGCGGCCCTGTTCGCCCTGTTCGCGGTTTGGTTGCACGAGCCGCGTGTTCGACAGGGCCCGGAAAATGGGAAAGACGCAGCTTTAACTCGCTGACCTTTACCACGCTGAAGCTAGCCGGTATAGGCTTCGGATCAGCCTGAGATCAGGATAACTTAATCATGCGTTCAATTGGCTTGGCAGTTGCCAGCGCGTTATTGCTGGCGGCCTGTGTACACCGCGAGCCTATCGAAAGCTCTCCCGATCTTACGGTTCTCCAGGCGGTTTCGCTGCCCGAGCCAACGCGTGCTGACCTGACTCCGCCGGATCGCGCGACGTTCGTGGGGCCATTGGACGTGATTTTCGTTGACGTTTTCAACGTGCCCGAATTGACACGCGAACTGCAGGTGGATGCCAGCGGCCGCATATCCATGCCGCTGGTCGGTAATATCGATGCCATCGGCAAGACCCGCGAGGAACTGGCCGCCAAGATCGAAGACGCATTGCGTGGCAAGTACCTTCGGAACCCGCAAGTGACCGTCAATATTCGCAGCTCGGTCAGTCAGGTTGTCACGATCGACGGACAGGTAACCGAACCCGGCTTGTATCCTGTCACCAATCAGATGACCCTGATGCGCGCGCTGGCATCCGCGAAGGGCCTCACCGAATATGCGAAGACGGACGATGTGGTCATCCTGCGAATGGTGAACGGCCATAAGGTGGCTGGGCTGTATAATCTCGATGCGATCCGCCGTGGTGCATATGGCGATCCTCCGATTTACGCCAATGACATCATCACGGTCGGAGACTCCCCGGCCCGTCGCATGTTCCGTAACTTGATCGCGGTGTCGCCTCTCCTCACCGCGCCACTTATCGCTCTTCTGAACCGCTGAATTAAGGCCGCTCCATGAACAAAATTCCGGCAGCCCTAGGGTTCGGATCCGGCACCACCTTTGAAGCAACGCGGCCGCAGCATGAAGTGGCGGCCGTTGCCGATGTGCAGCCGTCGATCTTCCGTCAGTATCTGCGCATCGCGATGCGCTGGCGTCGCTACATTCTAGGTGCGATTGTCGCTTGCGTCCTCGTCGGCCTGATTATCACGTTTTTGATGACCCCGATGTATAAGGCGGCAACCACGCTCGAGATTGCTCGCGAGAGCAACCGGATCGTGAATATCCAGGGCGTCCAGCAAGAGGCGAGCGAAGGGGATCAGGAATTCTATCAGACGCAATACGGCTTGTTGGAATCGCGCACCCTCGCAGAGCGCGTTGCGGTCCGCACCGGAATCGTCGACGATCCCACTTTCTTCAAAACCTTTTCGATCAAGCTCACAGACGCCGTCACAGGTCCAAACGGTCGCTTTACGGCGGCAGGTCGGGCACAACGGCAACGTGTGGCTGGTGCCATATTGCTCAAGCATCTGGATGTCGTGCCGGCGCGTGCCTCACGCTTGGTCAAGATTTCGTTTTCCAGCCCAGATCCGACACTCTCGGCGAAGATCGTTAATGCTTGGGCATCCAACTTTATCGCCCTGTCGCTTGAGCGGCGCTATGATGCCAGCTCCTATGCCCGACGCTTCCTAGAAGAGCGCCTCAACCAGCTGCGTAAGCGGCTGGAAGACTCGGAGCGCTCGCTGGTCGCCTTCGCTTCTCGCGAGAAAATTCTCGAATTACCAGGACTGGGTGGCGGAGCCGGCAGCCGACCGCTGATTGCGCAGGATCTGGCCGATCTAAATCAAGAGCTTGATCGCGCGACGGCGAGCCGTATCCAAGCTCAGGCGCAGTTCCAGGAAGCTTCCAAAGCGAATGGCGCCGTTACCGAGGCTCTGACAAATGGCGCGATTAACGCATTGCGGCAGCGCCGAGCGGAACTCGCTGCAAACTATCAGCGCCTCATGGTCCAGTTCACACCGGACTATCCGAGCGCCCGCGAAATTGCGGTGCAGATCGCAAATATCGATCAATCCATCGCACGCGAGGAACGCCGCGTCTCCAATTCGTTTGGCACCGCATTGCGGACCGCAGCGAGCCGCGAAGACAGCCTGCGTCGCCGGGTCGATACGCTTAAGGACGGCCTGTTGAATTTGCGCCGTCGGAGCATCCAGTATAATATTTATCAGCGAGAGGTGGATACCAATCGCTCGCTTTATGATGGCCTGCTCGCACGCTACAAGGAAATCGGCGTTGCCAGCGGTATAGGCGTCAACAATATATCGGTGGTGGATGCTGCAGAGGTGCCACAAGCCCCCTCCAGTCCGCGTCTGCTGCTCAATCTGCTCCTGTCGGTCATCGCTGGCGCGCTGATCGGTGCAGGCATCGCCTATGTCCTTGAGCAGAGCGACGAGACAATTACCGATCCGGAGGAGGCCGAACGGTTGATTGGGATGCCGCTGCTGGGCGTCATTCCGAAATTGAAGAATGGCCGCCCGGTTCAGGTGCTGAACGACCGCAAGTCGGAACTGGTCGACGCCTATCTTGCGGTTGCGACCAATCTGGCCTTCTCGACCGATACTGGCGTGCCGGCGACGATCGCAGTCACGAGTACGCGGCCTGCCGAGGGTAAGTCGACCACGGCATTGTCGCTGGCGGTACTGTTGGCACGGTCGGACAAGCGCGTGCTGCTGGTCGACGCGGATATGCGTTCGCCGTCGGTCCACCATGTGCTGGACCTGCCCAATAAGAAGGGACTCAGCAACTATCTTGCCGGCGACGAAACCGGGCTCGACGCAATCCTAAGGTCGGAATCTTTCGATATGGACGTGCTGACTGCCGGACCGGTGCCGCCCAATGCCGCTGAACTGCTAACAGGACCTCGCTTTAGCAACGTCCTATCGTTGCTGGGCAAACGGTACGATCACATCGTTATCGATTCCCCTCCGGTAGTCGGCCTGGCCGATGCACCGCTGATCGCCAGCCGTTCGCAGGCGGTACTCTTTACGGTCGAAAGCCACGGAATCCGCTTTACGACGGTCAAAATCGCGCTGGGTCGTCTCTCTGCTGCTCATGCCCGGACATTAGGCGTCGTCCTGACCAAGTTTGAATCCGACAAAGCGCAATACGGCCAGGGCTATGATTACGGATATGGTTATGGCGAGAAGCTCAGCGACCCGGCCTGATCGAGGAGATGCGGATGGCGCATCGCATGGCGCCATCTGGTATCTGGGCTGGGGAGCGTTGCTGCTGGCGTTATGCTACGCGGTGCTGCGGGTCGGCCTAGGCATTGTCGCGGCGGGAAGCGCCCCGTCATTCGCGCTGAAGATTGCGCCCAACAATGCTGAAGCGCTGGTGGGGATGTCGACGCAGGCGATGGCATCGTTGACACCTGAAGGCGTACGGCGCTCTGCCGACTTCGCACGGCGTGCCTATCTCCGCGAACCCGTGTCCGCTGCGGCTTTACGGCAGATCGGTTTCGCAACGGAGGCTGAGCGCGGCCCGAACAGGGCACGCCCGTTGTTGCGTCAGGCCGCGGCATTGTCGCGCCGTGATTTCGAGACGCAATTGTGGCTGATCGAGGATGCCGTCAACCGGGGCGACGTCGCGGAGGCATTGAGGCATTACGACATAGCATTGCGCGCGTCGAAGCGTGCCCCGCAAATCCTGTTTGGCCCGCTTACCGCCGCAACCAGCGACCCAGCGTTGATCTTGCCGCTTGCGCAAACGATCGTACGGCAGCCACCATGGGGCAACACCTTCCTTCTGCAGGCGGCGTCGACCTCCAATGCTCCCGGCAACATGGTTCGATTGATTGCGATATTGCTTGCGGCAGGCTATCCGGTGACGCCCTTGGCAATCCAATCGCTGGAGGGCAGGTTGATCCAGGCTGGCGATTATAGACATGCTTGGGCGCTTTTCGCTGCGGCCTTCCCTTCGGCACGGCGCGATACCATCCGCAATCCGCGTTTTCAGGATATGGTCAGCGAAGGCCTGGCCTTTGGTTGGTCCTTTGACGTCGATGGCAGTGCGACGGGCGTCGTGATCGACGACCGCAATGGTCGCCGGCTCGGATATAACGCGCCGGTCGGCACCGGCGGGGTCGTCGCCCGCCAGATGCTGCTTCTCCCCCCCGGCACCTATCGGTTGTCGAGCAAGGTGATGTCGAACAACCATGCTGGCGATAGTGCGCCAGTCTGGCGGTTGCGCTGCGTCGGCCAGAATAAGGATCTAGGGGAACTGCCGCTGCCTGTGGTCACTGGAACGCCGCAGCGTGTCCAGGCGCTGGTCACGGTGACCAGGTGCCCGGCGCAGTGGCTGGAGTTGGTGCTGGCGGCGACAGACGATCCCGACGGGATTGCTGGTGCTGTCAGCGATATCGACTTGGTTCGGGTGAGGTAAGTTTCGCATGAGTACTTGTTATGCCACATGGCTCCTCCTTGCCGCCTTGGGACCATTCTATCCCTCGGAGGGGGGACAGGCTCAGGAAACCACGACTCTTGGTCAGCAGACAGCGATCAGCGAGCAAGACAATAGTAATACCGGCCGCGTATCGACTGGACGGATCTTATCACGCCGTGAGACGCGGATAGACACGCGCATCACGCGTGAAAAGCTAACCATGCTTGGGCAGGGTAATGAGGCCGCACAGGCACATGAGGACGCCAGAACCGCTGTCGGCCGTCCCAGTAGGGTATCTAGTCGTTTTTGAGTTGCATCACACCGCTGCCATGCAGCATGCAGGCGGCCTCCAGCGCACCGCTAACAGAACCACGGTGCCGATTGCAGATGCATGTACCGAATGACGAGGGTTATAATGACGCTTTTGACTCCGGCGCACGGCACAGGCGTTTAATGTTGATTGCGCCCATCAACACCCGTGTCGCACGTCCTCATTCGCTTGCGGGAGTATTGGCTCGATGGCGATACCAAGCGATTGGCGGACTGCTGGTCAGTACGCTCGTTCCTTATGTCGTGCGACTGATGGTGGCGAACGACGAAATTGGAATGCGTCAACTCCACCTTACGCTGTTGTGGTGCGCTTGTGCAGTCATTCTGGGAAACTGGCTGTTCCGCAACGTCAGCATCTATCCAGGCGTCGAGGCTAGCGCATTCCTTTTGCCCTCCTTTACGGTCTCCTTCACCGCGATAGCAATTGTGCTGACAGTCGGCCGTTTTGAATATGCGCGCACGCAATTAATTGCTGGTTATGTCTTGAGCGTTGCGTGGTTTTATTTCGTTCATTCCACTTTGCACCGTCATCAATGGCTGCGCATCGGCTATCTGCCATTCGGAGCGTTCGACAAGCTGCCACAGGTGCCGCATATAAACTGGGTGGAACTACCTGCCGATGGCTGTCCTTCCAACCACGATCCGATCATCGGTCGCTTGGATGCGATTGCAGCCGACCTGAGGATTGACCTTCCTGATCAATGGGAGCGCACGCTCAGCGATTTCGCCCTCGCCGGCACTCCTGTATATCACGTGAAGCATCTGGCAGAGTCATTGACCGGCCGCGTCGAACTCGAACACCTGTCAGAAAACAGCTTTGGCTCACTAATCCCTAATACGTCGTTTCTGATGCTCAAGCGTCTGATAGATTGGATCGTGGCCGTGATCATGGGGCTTATGCTCCTGCCCCTGTTGCTGGCGATCGCCCTCGCCATTCGGCTTACCTCGAATGGTCCCGCGCTGTTCAAGCAGCAGCGCATCGGTTTCCGAGGCGAACCGTTCATGGTGTATAAGTTCCGCACGATGCGGGTGGCGGAACGTGGCGCGATGTCTGAACGGGAGACTGCGATGACGCGTAGCGGAGACGCACGGATCACGTCGCTAGGTAAGATTCTTCGTCGCACGCGGATCGACGAGTTGCCGCAGATCCTGAATATCTTGAAGGGACAGATGAGCTGGATTGGACCACGCCCTGAAGCGGCAGTCCTGTCACGCTGGTACGAAGAGCAAATTCCCTTTTATCGCTATCGCCATATCGTGCGTCCGGGTATCACCGGTTGGGCGCAGGTGCTGCAGGGCCATGTTGCCGACGTGGCGGACGTGCAAAGCAAGCTGCACTATGACTTCTATTACATCAAAAATTTCTCGCTTTGGATGGACATCTTGATCATCGCCAAGACAGTCAAGACGATGATGACGGGTTATGGCGCGCGGTGAAGCGGATCGGATTGATGGCCGCCCTCAGGCGGTGGCGGGGCAAGCCGCCGCAGACTTTTGAAAAGGCGCCGCTCGATAGCCTGGAGCAGGGCTGGACGTTCAAGTCCGGTCGGGCGCCCGCCAGTGTGCAGGCGATCCGCCTATACTCCCTGCTGAACGGTCTTCAACGCCGCCCGCGATCCGTTACGATCGTGCCAGTCTTCCCCGCACCGCGCTGGACCTGCTATTTCGTTTACGCACCTGAGGGCCGGTTGTCAGAGGCTCATCTCTTCACCCTGGCACGCCTGCGTGCGATGGCGCAGCCACTGATGGTCATATGCGCTGCGCCTCAGCCCGATCAAGTACCGCTTGCCTTGCGTGATTATGCTGATGCGCTGTATTGGAAGGGGCTCGGCGGATATGATTTTTCGGCGTATCGCCTTGGATTAGGAATGATCGCGACTGCATCGCCGCATGCCGACGTGCTGGTGTTGAACGACTCCATCTACGGGCCATTTACCGATTTGGAGCCGCTGCTGGCTAATGCGCCTTGGGATCTGACTGGGTTCACGGCTTTTTCGCTGATCGAGAACCATATCCAGTCCTATGCTTTCCAGATGCGCGACGTGACGCCTCGACGTGTGCGAGCGCTGCGCACAGTGATGCCAGGTCGCTGGGCCTTCAAAGACTATCGCTCGGTGATTTACCTGCAAGAGACGCGCTTCGCGCGGATCGCGGCCCGACATATGACGGTGGGGGCGTTATGGTATGCCGATGCCGCGGTGTGCGGGGATCCGTCGCTCTATGTCGCCCCCGAGTTGCTGGCACAGGGTTTTCCGTTCCTGAAAAAGTCCCTATTTGGGCGTAGCCGGGGGATACAGGACGCGACGTTGCTGCAAAAAGCTCTGGCGGAGCGTGGCCATCCGCTGTCCGACATGGCGGAGACGGCATGAACGATACGGTCAACACATCAGGTGTTATCAACCGCCGTGCTGCCCTTGCCACTGCGCTCATTATTGGAGGCTCGACCGCACTTAGTTCCGGCTGCTCAGCGCAAGGCACAGCGCCATCGCAACGCTACACAGTGCCGATACGCGCTCTGCTTGATGCCATCCGTCAGGGCCGACTTCCGGACTATCTTGATGATCTCGGCATACCTAGACCAAGCATCGCAGGACTGAACGATGCCCGCGGCACCTCGTTGCTGGCACGACTGAAGGGCGTCCCGCTTACGCTGGTGGAGGGGGGGTATCTGATACACCCCGACGAGCAGCGTGTTGACGTCCTGCTACCGGAAGCCCGGAAGGTGACCGGGGGATTGATCGGTGCGGCTCAGTTCGTCTTCGTGCCGACAGGCGATGGCGTCCGCCTCGCCACAGTTTCCTTCGAACCCTCCGGCCCCTTTCCGCCAGCGACCACCATTGTCGCTCCAGGCAGTGCGTCACAGCGCGTCCAACAAATGTACGATGCGTTGGCCGCCAGTGGCGGCGGTACCTTGTTCTTCGCGGCGGGTACGCACCACGTCGCGCTGGCGTTGACTTCACGAACAGTCCGTATCGCGGGGGCAGGAATGGGTGCGACGATCCTGACTCCCATCGCAGCGGATCGCCCGGTACTCGAGGCAGGCTACAATTCCGGATCCTGGTCGCTCGTCGAGATCGCCAATCTGTCGGTCATTGGCACCGGCACAGGCATCGGCTTTCGGGCGGGACACCTGCCCCGACAGCCGCTCGATGAATTTGCCGGCCGCACCGTGTTCCGCAATGTGCGCTTCGACCGGCTACAGACATGTATCAGCCGACCCTATGGCCAGATTGGGTTATGGTTGCAGAATTGCGTGTTCGGAGCGGCCGATTACCACATTCATTCGGTTGGTACGATGACTCCGGGCGAGCCGATGCACGCGGGCAATTTGGTGGCTCGCGATTGTCACTTCGCGGGGGCAGCCAAGGCCGTGTTCTTCATGAACAGCTCCGCTATCGGCACCGGCCAGATCACACTTGACCATTGCATCATGGAGCTAAATCCAGGTTACGTCTTCTATATCAACGCGTTGAACGGTGTCGAGGGCGTGCCAGGGATGCTGGTACAGTCTTGTTGGAACGAGCAGAATGCCACAGCAGAATCCGTCACGATCGACCGGCCGCAGCGACCAGTCTATGCCTATCTGAAGGATACCGGCCTCGTCCGGTTCGAGGATACCCCGATCGGCGACCTGCAGCTGGCGAATGCTACGGTCGTGACGCGCGACTGCGCATTGGATTTATTGAAATCGGTCACTGCCGACCGAATGTCGACACTGGTCCATTATGATGCCCGGGGGTTCGGCACTTTTGCTCCCAAGGGACTGGTCGCCAGTATCGCGGCCACGTATCAATTCGGTCCCAATCGAGCGCTGTCGTTCGCCATGCCGCCGCGCAACTGGCGCGCGGTGCGCAAAACCTACGGGGAGACGCTGTTATCGCATCGCGATGGCCGGATCGCATCGACGGGCGGCACTACCATCTCCTCGGCAATCATCGAAGGACAGATATCGGCCAGCCAGGCTATATGCGTTGCTGCTGGCGAACATGTCCAGTTGCTCCCTCAAGGCAATGCCCCACGCAATCGCTGGGTCGCGTGGATCATCGACTGCCGGCTCGCCGCTGGACCGCCGGTGGCGCTGACCGTGACCGGAACGAGTGGCGTCTCTGCAGGCTTTCCCATCGAGCACACCACTTTGTGCAGCGTCGCCGGCATGACATGGTGCGACGCCCCAGTCGGCGCATTGCATATCGAACTGTTAGGGGCGGGTAACGACGAATCCACGGTGGAGATCGGCCGTTATGAAATTATGGCATTCGAGCGTCGCCAGGATGCGCTCGCCTATGTCAACGGGACGGCGAGGAAAACCGTATGACCCTTCCTC